>NZ_CP061721.1:0-1454103 GCF_014764445.1 Pseudarthrobacter sp. BIM B-2242 | reverse complement strand
AGCAGTTACCTGCTCAACGAAGTGGCTGTTCGCGACCGCAGTGCTGTGTTAAATCCAGGCGATGTTGTGGATGTGCTGCCGCCTTTCGCTGGCGGGTAGTCGCGTTTTAGTTTCTGGCGACATGATTCCCGGGAAGTTATCCACATAGGCGGTTTGCCTGGCACGTGGTTGTAACGCGTGCTGGGAAGCTTGACGTATGGATGGCACAGCGGCTTCGGAGACGGCGGAGGACCTGGCGAGGACTTTCGCTGAGCATGCCGTGCGGCTCCGTGGCGGGGACGGATCTATTGGTACGTGTGGTCCTGCGCCCGATTCTGGACCTGGTCCTGACGCTGATCATGGTCCTAGTTCCGGCTCTGGTCCTAGATCAGAGTCGAATCCGGATGCTGATCCGTTGCGGCGCCGGGCTGACGAGTGCCTGAACGCGCTGGCTACGGTCGCCCGGGCGGAAGCGATGATCGCTGCCCTGAAGGTTTATGCGGCGTCTGATTTCGCCTCCACCGTCCGGGCCATTGCGGGACCGGCGGTGTCGCCGGAAGACCACACCGCCCAGGACATGAGTATCGTGGCCGAGGTCGCCTGCGCCCTGACGGTCAGTGAACGCACGGCCGGCGGGCTGCTGGGCGAGGCCCACCGCCTCACCACCGGGGGGTGTCAAGTTTTCTGTGTAAGGGACCGGTCGGTTATCCGGTCTGCCGGGTGGTCAGATCGGAAGTCGGTTGGGGAATTGAACGGCGAAAGCGTTCAGGGCCTGGTGCCAGCCTTGGGTGCCGGTTCCGAGCTCGCCGCCGCGGGTGGTCTCGATGTTCCGGATCCCCAGGTAGACCAGCTTGATTGCGGCCTCGTCGGAGGGAAATGAGCCCCTGGTTTTGGTGATTTTTCGCAGTTGGTAGTTGATCGATTCAATCTGGTTGGTGGTGTAGATGACTTTGCGGATCTCCGGGGTGAACGCCAGGAACGGCGTGAAGTCCTCCCACGCGTTCCGCCACGCCAATACCGCCCCGGGAGCTGTGCTCTGCCAGGTCTCCGCGAAGGCCTCCATGGCCAGCTCGGCCGCCTGCACGGTCGGTGCGGTGTAGATCGGGCGCATGTCCCGGGCCATGGCTTTGCGTGCGCCGTAGGAGGCGTATTTCATGGCCGAGCGCAGCAGGTGCACCACGCAGGTTTGCACGACGGTCTGGGGGTAGATGCTGTTCACCGCTGCCGGCAGCCCGGTGAGCCCGTCGCAGCACAGGATCAGGATGTCGGTCGCTCCGCGGTTGCGGATTTCGGTGAGCACGTTGGCCCAGAACTTCGCCCCTTCGCTGGTGCCCAGCCACAGGCCCAGGACCTGCTTGCGGCCCTCCACGTCCACGCCCACGGCCACGTGGCAGGCCTTGTTCACCACCACGCCGCCGTCCCGGATTTTCAGCCAGATCGCGTCGATGTAGACGATCGGGTAGACCGATTCCAGCGGCCGGTTCTGCCACTGGGCGACCTCATCGGCGATCACGTCGGTCACCCTCGAAATCGTCGCCGCGGAGACCTTGGTCCCGTAGATCTCATCGAGATGGGAGCCGATGTCCCGGGTGCTCATCCCGCGGGCGTAGAGGGACAGGATCATGTCCTCGACCTTGCCCAGCCGGCGGGCCCGCTTGGGCACGATCACCGGCTCGAAGGAACTGTTCCGGTCCCGCGGCACGGTGACCTGCACCGGCCCCTGGAGGGTCTGAACGCTCTTGGTGGTCTTGCCGTTGCGGGAGTTGCCCGTGCCCTGCCCTGCGGGGTCCCCGGACTCGTAGCCGAGGTGGTCGCTCATCTCGGTTTCCAGGGCCCGTTCCAGGACCGCACGGGTCATCCGGGAGAGCAGTTCCTCAACTCCGTTGCGGCCCTCCCCGAGGTCCTCCGCAGCCGTGACGAGGGCATCGATCTGATCGGCGCTCAAAACGCCTTCAAGGGGGTTGGTGGTCATACTGATTTCGGCCAAGAGGGCCCGTCCTTTCAGGGGCGAAACCGCAGGTCACACCCTAGTTAGAGACCGGACCCTTACACACTCAATGAAACACCCTCCACCACCGCCCTGCCGCTGACGCTGGCGGCCCTTCAGGCCGGGAGGTTGTCGTGGCAGCATGCCCGGATCATGGTCGACGAAACAACCAACCTCGAGCCCGCCGCCGCCCATGCCCTGGAGGCGCATTTCCTGGACCCCGAGGCGCCGAACCCGGCCCGCGGCGCGGCCGGTGGGATGGTCCCGGGCCGGTTCCGGGCCAAAGCCCGGACCTGGCGGGAGCGGCATCACCCGGTCAGCATCGAACAACGCCACACCCGGAGCGTTGCGGACCGTCGGGTCGAGTACTCCCCGGACCGGGACGGGATGGCCTGGCTCTCGGCCTACCTGCCCGCCGACCAGGCAGCCGGGATCTGGAACCGCGCCACCACAGCCGCCCGCGCCCTGCAAGGCCCAACCGAGGCAAGGACTCTCACCCAGCTCCGTGCGGACAACGTCGCCGCGTGGCTGCTCGGCGGGGACAACGCCGATGACATTCCCTCACCCACAGCCCAGGTCCTGGTGACGGTGCCGGTGTTCGCACTGATGGGTCTGACCGATGAACCGGCCATCCTCGACGGGTACGGACCGATCCCGCCCTCCATGGCCCGCGCCCTCGTCGCTAATGGTGCCGAGTCGTTCCGCCGCGTCCTGACCGATCCCCGGGACGGGGCCCCGTTGGAGATCGGCCGGGAAAGCTACCGGATACCCAAGGCACTGCGCCAATGGCTCCGCCTCCGGGACGGCAAATGCCAGTTCCCCGGCTGCTCCAACCCATCCCTGGACAACGAAGCAGACCACCTGAACGCCTGGGCCCACGGCGGGAGCACCGGGATCTCAAACCTGACCCAGCTCTGCCCCAAACATCACAAGCTCAAACACGCCACACCCTGGCAACCCACCGAAGCCACCAAGGACGAACCGCCCGGCTGGATCTCACCCACCGGCCGCCGCTACCACAGCGAACAAACCGACCAGGAACCACCACACTGGCCATACGGACAAAGTGGCAACGGCCTTGAAGGCATTGAGGCCATCACTGGCAGTAAGGCAACCACTGGCAGTAAGGCAATTGAAGAGAGTGGCGCGATCAATGACAGTGAGGCGGATGATGCGCGTCCATCCATCCACCGTCCACTGGTGCCTGATGGATCACGTATATGACGGTTCACTTCCCCGACGGATCACGTGCATGATGTTCACTTTCCCAGGGGCGGGCCTACGCCGGCTGAGCTCGGCGGCCCATGGAGCTCCGAGGCAGTGTGCAAAACGCAGTGCTCACGCGCGGCGGCACGCGGAGGACATGAACGGGACAAAGCTCTGCCCGTCGCCGAGCCGCAGCTCTGCGATGTGGGTCAGGATGCCGTCGTCGACACGAAAGGTGTGGCGGGCAGTCCCCCGGTCGCTGTGGCGCTCCACGCGCAGCACACCGTCCACCCACGTGCAGCGGACGGGAGCTCCGGGCGGCTGGCCCATGCTGTCGACGTAGTACCAGAGGATGTCGTTATGGTCGGGATCGACAGTGAACACACCGTGGCCTTCAAAGTGACTGCCGTTGGCCTCAGTGTGCCGGTAGCTTTGCACTACGGCGAATCCTCCCGCGGCACGGGTAAAGCTGATTTCCGCCGAGGCTAAGCGTTCCGGGGCCCACGCCGATGCGGCAAGACGCGTGGTTCCCTGCCAATGCCCCAGGAAGTCTTCCAGCACGGCGTGCACAGTGCCCGGCTGCGGAGGGTTCATGGCTACATTATCGCCGGACAGCGCGCTCCCCGACAGAGAATGCAGCGACCTCCCCGGCAGAGAAATACTTGTCGGCCGGCGTTAGAGGCCAAACGTCTCAGATTCGTCGAAGGGGCCCACCACGGTGACAGTCCGCGGCGCGGCGGCGAGCTCCTTTGCGAGGTCCTGGACTTCCCGGGCCGTGACGGATTTGATCAGCCGGAGCGTCTCGTCGATGTCCTGGTACTCGCCGGAGACAAGCTCGGCGCGGCCCAGCCGGGACATCCGGGAACCCGTGTCCTCGAGCGCCAGAACGATGCCGCCGCAGAGCTGGCCCACAGCCTTGCGGAGCTCGTCGTCGGAGATCCCGCCTTCGGCGAGCTTGTCCAGCTCCAGCCCCAACAGGTCAAGCACCTGGCGCACCTTTGACGGTGTGCACCCGGCGTACATGCCGAAGTAGCCGGCGTCGGCGTAGGACGAGGCGAAGGAGTAGGTGGAGTACACCAGGCCCCGCTTTTCGCGGATCTCCTGGAACAGCCGCGACGACATCCCTCCACCGAGGACTGCATTGAGCACACTCATGACGTAACGGCGGTCATCCGTGGCCACGATGGTGGGACAGCCCATGATGATGTTGGCCTGCTCCACCGCACGCTTGACCACGTGCAGTCCGGCAGTGCCGGTAATGTCAGCCCGCTCGGTGGAGCGCCGCTCCACGGGCGCTGCGGAGGGCTCAAGCGACCACCCTGCAGTGTGGAGCGCGTCCACCACAAGGTTGCAGACGACGTCGTGCTCCAGACCGCCGGCGGCGGTGATGACCAGCTCGTCCGGGCGGTAGTAACGGCGGTAGTGCTCCCAGACGGAGTCGCGGGCAACGGCGCGGATGGCGGCCGGGGTGCCACCGATGGGCCGGCCCAAGGGGTGCGTACCAAGTACCGCTGCAACAAAGTTTTCATGCGCGACGTCGGTCGGGTCATCGCTGTCCATGGCGATTTCTTCCAGGATAACGTCGCGTTCCTGCTCCATTTCGGCAGGGTCCAGAACCGCACCGGTGATCATGTCCGCAATGACATCGATGGCCATGGGCAGATCGGTGTCCAGGACGCGCGCGAAGTAGCAGGTGCTTTCCTTGGCCGTGGCGGCGTTGGATTCTCCGCCCACCTCGTCGAAGGCGGAAGCGATTTCGAGCGCAGTACGGCGTTTGGTGCCCTTGAACAGGAGGTGCTCCAGGAAGTGCGTAGAGCCGTGCTGGCCAGGGGCTTCGTCGCGTGAGCCCACCCCTACCCAGAACCCGATGGTTGCCGAGCGCTGGCCCGGCATCGCCTCGGTCAATACCCGCACGCCGCCGGGCAGCACTGATCGCCGGACAACGGAGCCGCCGTCGGAGCCGTGGACCAGGGTGTCGCCGGGCTGGTTCTGCTCAAGCGGCAGGGGTACAACAGTCAATTGAAGCCTTTCGGGAGCGGCAGCCGGATCTGGCTGCCATCGTAACAGCGGCGGGGCCGGTGGATCATCCACCGGCCCCGCCGATTCATGCTGTGTGCGGGAAGATGCTACTCCGCGTGAGTGTACTACTCGGAGTCTGCAGCGCCCTCCGCGGCGGAAGCGTCAACGCTGTCGCCAGCGCCTTCCTCTTCAGCCACTACGGGGGACAGCGACAGCTTGCCGCGGTCATCAATCTTGGTGATTTCCACCTGGATCTTCTGACCGACGGATACAACGTCATCAACGTTGTCCACGCGCTTGCCGTTGGCCAGCTTGCGCAGCTCAGAGATGTGCAGCAGGCCGTCCTTGCCCGGGGTCAGGGAAATGAAGGCGCCGAAGGTGGTGGTCTTGACGACCGTACCCAGGTAACGCTCGCCGATTTCCGGAACCTGCGGGTTGGCAATGGCGTTGATGGCGGAACGTGCTGCGTCTGCAGACGGACCGTTGGTGGCGCCAATGTAGACCGTGCCGTCATCTTCGATGGAGATGTCAGCGCCGGTGTCTTCCTGGATCTGGTTGATCATCTTGCCCTTGGGCCCAATGACCTCGCCGATCTTGTCAACGGGGATCTTGACCGCGATGACGCGCGGCGCGAACTCGGAGAGCTCGTCCGGGGTGTCGATCGCGGAGTTGATGACGTCCAGGATGTGCAGGCGGGCTTCGCGGGCCTGCTTCAGTGCTGCTGCCAGCACGGATGCGGGGATGCCGTCGAGCTTGGTGTCCAGCTGGATGGCCGTGACGAACTCGGAGGTACCGGCAACCTTGAAGTCCATGTCGCCGAAAGCATCTTCGGCGCCCAGGATGTCCGTCAGGGCTGCGTAGCGGGTCTGGCCGTCGACCTGGTCGGAGACCAGGCCCATGGCGATACCTGCAACGGCTGCCTTCAGCGGCACGCCAGCGTTGAGCATGGAGAGCGTGGAGGCGCAGACGGAACCCATCGATGTCGAACCGTTGGAGCTGAGTGCCTCAGACACCTGGCGGATGGCGTACGGGAATTCCTCGCGGGACGGCAGTACGGGCACGAGCGCGCGCTCTGCCAGGGCACCGTGGCCGATTTCGCGGCGCTTGGGCGAACCCACGCGGCCGGTCTCACCGGTGGAGTACGGCGGGAAGTTGTAGTTGTGCATGTAGCGTTTGCGCGTAACGGGTGACAGCGAGTCGATCTGCTGTTCCATCTTGAGCATGTTCAGCGTGGTGACGCCCATGATCTGGGTTTCGCCGCGCTCGAAGATGGCCGAACCGTGTACGCGGGGCAGAACCTCAACCTCGGCGGTGAGCTGGCGGATGTCCGTCAGACCACGGCCGTCGATGCGGATCTGGTCCTTGAGGATGCGCTGGCGCACAACCTGCTTGGTGACCGAGCGGAATGCTGCGGACAGCTCCTTGTCGCGGCCTTCGAACTGGCCGGCCAGGGCAGCGGTGGTTTCGTCCTTCAGCGCGTCGGTAGCAACGTCGCGTTCCTGCTTGTCAGCGATCTGGAAGACGGCTGCGAGCTTCTCAGCGGCGGCGGCCTCAACAGCAGCGTAGACGTCGTCCTGGTAGTCCAGGAAGACCGGGAACTCAACGGTGGGCTTGGCAGCGCGTGCAGCCAGGTCAGACTGGGCGTCGCACAGTGCCTTGATGAACGGCTTGGCGGCCTCGAGGCCCTCGGAAACAACCTCTTCGGTGGGGGCAGTAGCGCCCTGTTCCTTGATGAGGTTCCAGGAGTTGTCGGTCGCTTCGGCTTCAACCATCATGATGGCGACGTCGTCACCGTCCGGACCGGACACAGTGCGGCCGGCCACGACCATGTTGAACACGGAGTTCTCAAGCTGGGAGTGCTTCGGGAAAGCAACCCACTGCGAGCCGTTTTCGTCGGCAACGAGGGCAACGCGGACGCCGCCGATCGGGCCGGAGAACGGGAGGCCGGAGAGCTGGGTGGACATGGAGGAGGCGTTGATGGCCACCACGTCGTAGAGCTCGTCGGGGTTGATGGCCAGGACGGTCACCACGATCTGGACCTCGTTGCGCAGGCCCTTGACGAAGGCCGGACGCAGCGGGCGGTCCATAAGGCGGCAAGCCAGGATGGCTTCGGTGGACGGGCGGCCTTCACGGCGGAAGAACGAGCCCGGGATGCGGCCGGCGGCGTACATGCGCTCTTCAACGTCAACCGTCAGCGGGAAGAAGTCGAAGCCTTCGCGCGGGTGCTTGCCTGCGGTGGTGGCGGACAGCAGCGCGGTGTCTTCGTCGATGTACACCATGGCTGCGCCGGCTGCCTGCTTGGCAAGGCGGCCGGTTTCAAAGCGGATTACACGCTTGCCAAAGCGGCCATTGTCAATGACTGCTTCTGAGAACTGGATTTCGGGACCCTCCAAGAGAGTCACCTCCGTTTCATGATTAACGGAGCCCAGCCGCATCAACCCAGGCCAGCATCTGTCTACTGGCCTGCACTGCACCCGGTCATCGATCGAGACCCACGGGCCGGGGCTTCCATCGTGGAAGCCGTTCCCGGGGATCACTACCGAGGACCGCGAATGCGTGATGCGGTTGATCCTCCTGTTTAGTTTTCTTCTGAAGAAGGCGGCCCGATCCACATGGGAAAGGGCCGCCCCTTAAGCCTGACTAGCGGCGCAGGCCGAGACGCTCGATGAGCGCACGGTAGCGGGCGATGTCAGTGTTCTTGAGGTAGGTGAGCATGCGCTTGCGACGACCAACCATAGCCAGCAGACCGCGCTGGGTGTGGTAATCGTGCTTGTGCTCCTTCATGTGCTCAGTCAGATCCTTGATCCGCTGGGTCAGGACTGCAACCTGGACCTCCGGCGAACCGGTGTCGCCCTCAGACGTTGCGAAATCCTTGATGATGGACTGCTTTACAGCGGCGTCAAGTGCCACAATAACTCCTAGAGATGTGCCGTGAGGCCCGAATCAGTAACTCACTGCCGGGTCTGCCCTGCGCCGGAATCCCCTGGATTCCAGGAACTTCCCATGCATGGCAGGAACCAGCCGCCACGGACTGCAGCCGGATCCATCGTTCAGTTTACCGGCACCGCCGCAGACTTGTCGAAACAGCCGCCCCGCCGCACGCGAGCGTCACCGCCGCCGGCGGGCAGTTAGCGCCGCTGGTGGGCGTTTACCGCTGCAGGAGGTCGTGGATTGCGGCCATCCCCCGGTGCACCTCCGTGAAGCCGGTGCTCAGCGGCGACAACCCGATCCGTATTCCCTGCGGGGCCCGGAAGTCCGGAATAACGTCCTGTTCCCACAGCGCCGCGGTCACGGTCCGGAAGGCCGGATGGTCCAGGGTGATGTGGCTCCCCCGAAGCCCCGGTTCACGGGGCGAGGCCAACGCCACACCCAGAGGTTCGAGCCACGCCTCGAAAAGCTCCACGGCGTAGGCGGTCAGCGCCAGGGATTTTTGCCGGATGGCTGCCATGCCGGTTTCCTCGATGAGGTCCAGGGTCCCGCGCATGGCCAGCATTCCGAAGACGGCCGGCGTCCCGCTGAGGAAACCGCGGATGCCGGCCGCCGGCTCGTAGCCCGCTGCCATCTCGAAGGCGTCCTTGCGCCCCATCCAGCCCCAGATCGGCTGTTGAAGGCCGGGCAGGTGGCGTGCGTTGACATAGGCGAAAGCCGGCGAGCCCGGTCCCCCGTTGAGGTACTTGTACGTGCAGCCGGCGGCGAAGTCGACGCCGGCGGCGTCGAGCTCGATCTCCACCGACCCCGCAGAATGGCACAGGTCCCACACCACCAGCGCACCCGCGCTGTGCGCCACCCCGGTGATGGCGCACAGATCCGCGAGGAACCCCGAACGGTAGGCCACGTGGCTCAAGAGTACGACGGCGGTGCCCGGTCCGGTTGCGTCGCGCACCTGCTCAGGGGTCACCCCTGTCGCGGGATCCGCCTCGATCCAAGTGAGGGTCAGTCCTTCCTCACGGGCGATTCCCTCAACGAGGTAGCGGTCGGTCGGGAAGTTATCGGTGTCAAGGACAATCTCTGTGCGGGCAGGATCATCGACGGCAGCCAGGGCCGCGCGGATCAGCTTGTAAAGCACCACCGTGGTGGAGTCAGCGATGATGGTCTGCCCCGGGGCTGCGCCGAGGACAGCCCGGCCCAGCTGGTCGCCAATGGCCTGCGGCAGGTCCAGCCATTCCTCGTCCCAGCCGCGGATCAGGCGCCCGCCCCAGCCGTCCCGGATGAAGGCACTGATATCGTCAACGGTCCTTTTCAGCGGACGGCCCAAGGAGTTTCCATCGAGGTAGGAGAGGTCCGTGTCGGTGCCGACGAAGAGGTCCCGGTAGCGGGCCAGCGGGTCCACGGCGTCAAGGTGCGCCGCCCGCTTCAGGAGGGCGGCGGCGTCGTGATTGTCCGTCGTTGCCTCGGTAGCCCTGCTCATTGGCCGATCTCCGTCCGTACCGCGAAAAGTTCCGGGAAAAAGGTGAGTTCCAGGGCCTTCTGCAGGAATGCGGCGCCGCTGGATCCGCCGGTTCCCGATTTCATGCCGATGGTGCGTTGGACCGTGCGCAGGTGCCGGAACCGCCACAGCTGGAAGTTATCTTCGAGGTCAACCAGTTCCTCGCAGGCTTCGTAGGCTCCCCAGTTATCGGCTGCATTTTCGTAGATGTGCTTGAACAGCGGCACCAGCTCCGGGCAGAACTCATGGGCACGGGTGACGTCGCGTGCCAGGACGCTCTGCGGGACGTCATAGCCCTGACGCGCAAGGTAAGCCAGGAACTCGTCATAGATGCTGGGAGCATTCAGCAGTTCTTCGAGCATGGCGTGGGCGGCCGGGTCGGATTCGAACACGGGTAGCATTTTGCGGTTCTTGTTGCCCAGGACAAACTCCACTGCGCGGTACTGGCTCGACTGGAAGCCTGAGGAATTGCCCAGGAAACCACGGAACTGGGAGTACTCCGTGGGCGTCAGCGTGGCCAGCACAGACCACTGTTCCGTGAGTGTCTTTTGGATGTGCTTGACCCGGGCGATGCCCTTGAGCGCGGAGCCGAGATCGTCGGCGCGGAGCCATGCTGCCGCGCTGCGGAGCTCATGCAGCACCAGCTTCAGCCACAGTTCCGTGGTCTGGTGCTGGATGATGAACAGCAGTTCGTCATGGTGCTCGGGCTTGCTGACCGGCTGCTGGGCGCTGAGCAGGGTAGGCAACTGGAGGTAGGACGCGTAACTCATCCGGGAACTGAAATCCCGGACAATTCCCTTGTCCAGCTTGCGGGTGTTCTTCTCAACGGTCACTGCGGTGCCTTTCGTGTCCTCGACGGCCGCGCACTGGTTACCGGGCTGGCCGGTCAGCGCCTCGCCAGGAGATCGTGGGCCTGGATGACATCCAGCCGCATCTGGTCAACGAGAGCCTCAGGCCCACGGTAGGCCACCATGCCGCGGAGACGCGCCACAAACTCCACAACTACTGTCTGGCCGTACAGATCGAAGTCCTCGACGTCTTCGTGCGGACGGTCGATCACGTGGGCCTCGACCTGGCGGCTCACGCCGTCGAACGTGGGGTTTGATCCCACCGAGATGGCCGCCGGCCACCGCTTGCCGGCCTGGTCAACCAACCAGCCGGCGTAGATGCCATCGGCCGGAACGAATCCGCTGGACTCGTGGGCGAGGTTGGCCGTGGGGAAGCCGAGGGCCCGCCCACGGGCCGCGCCGTGCACGACTTCGCCGCGCATGCGGTGCGGCCGGCCAAGCACAGCAGCAGCGGTGGCAACGTCGCCCTCCTGGAGTGCTTCGCGCACCCAAGTGGAGGAACAGCGGCGGTCCGTGCCGTCGTCGGTATGCAGCGGGTAGCCTTCGGAACCGAACTCGCTGATGACCTGGACGTCGAAGTTGAACTTTTCGCCCAGTTGCTTCATGGTGTCCAGATCGCCGGAATTGCCGCGGCCGAACCGGGCATCGTGACCAATCACCACATGGCTGGCATGGAGGCTGTCCACCAGGACCTGGCCCACAAATTCCTCCGGGGTCAGGCTGGCCAGGTTCAGCGAGTACTTCATCACGAGGATGCCGTCCAGGCCCAACTCCCCCAGCGCCACCAGTTTGTCCTCCAGGCCCATGATCATCTCGGGCGCGGACTCCGGGCGGTGAACCAGGGCCGGGTGCGGGTCAAAGGTGACGGCCACGGCTTTGGTCCCGTTGATGCGGGCAGAGCGGATGAGCTCGGAGAGCACCTGCTGGTGGCCGCGATGGACGCCGTCGAAGTTGCCGAAAGTGACAACAGAGGGACCAAAGTCCGCCGGGACTTCGGACGGATCGTTCCAGATGTAGACCATCAACCTCGCCTTTTACTGCGTGCACTGACATCACTCCCAACGCGCCGGCGCCGGAACTATCTAAGATTACCCGCATTCGGCATCGCTGCCGGACGGCGCCGGGCGGGCACAACGCGAGAGGCAAACGTGCGCGGCGTCTCCTAGTATTCGGCCGGGGCCCGGGACTACGATTCAGGGGCAGACCTCCGGCGGTACGCCGCGCGTGCCGCATCGACCCATGTCCGCGGTCCGTCGCGGCGCCGAAGGAGTACCTCATGACCGAGATCCACGACCTCCTGAACCAGATCGACGTGAACCAGATGGCTGCCCTGTTGGGCACCGATCCGGCGTCCGCGCAATCCGCCGTCGAAGCCGCACTGCCCACCTTGCTGGCCGGGATGCATACCAATGTGCAGGCTCCCGACGGCGCCGCCTCACTTCAGTCGGCCCTCGTACAGCACCAGGACGGTCTGGTTGACGGTGGCGTGGACGCGGCACAGGTTGACACCGCGGACGGCGAAAAGATTGTAGGCCACGTGTTCGGCGGCCGGCAGGATCAGGTGGCTGCACAGCTGGCGGGTACCGCCGGACTGGGTGGCATCGGCGGCGACCTGATCCGCAAGGCCCTGCCCATCCTCGCCCCGATCGTGATGTCCTACCTGGCGAAGAAGATCCTGGGGCAAGGCGGCCAGGCCGGTGGAGCGGGAGGCGCGCAGGCAGGCGGGATCGACCTCGGCAGCATTTTGGGCGGAATCCTCGGCGGTGCAGGTGCCGGTGCCGGTGGCGGTGGCGGTGCAGGTGCCGGGACAGGGGGAAGCGCCGGAACCGGCCAGGGGTCGGTGTTGGACAGCATTCTGGGCAGCCTGGGCGGGTTGCTCGGGGGTGGAACCGGGGCTGGTTCGCCGGACGGCTCGCCGACTAACCAGTCGGCGGGATCACCGGCTGGATCACCGGCCGGCCAAGGAGCGGACGGTGGCCAGCAGCCCGGTCTTCAGCGCCGGCCCGGGGAGCCCTCCGTCCAGCCGTCGGAGGCCATCCAGGTTGACCTGCCCGGCGGAGAACCGGCACAGCAGCAGGGACACGGGAAGGAAGGCGGACTCGGCGGCCTGCTCGGGGGCCTGTTCGGTAAGAAGTAAGGCCTACGCCTGGAGTAGGGCTTACGCCTGGAAGCCGGCCGGGCGTTGGCCCGGCCGGCGGCGGTACAGCCAGACAAGGCCCAGGATGGGCAGCAGCAGCGGAATAAACGCGTAGCCCCGGCCGAACAGGGACCAGACCGTTTCGTGCGGGAAGGCCACCGGGTCGAAGACACTCAGCGCGCCCACCACAATGACCCCCACGAGCTCAACGAGTACGGCGGCCAACGAAACCTTGAACCATGTGGCCCCGGCTTTGGCCAGGGAAACGGTGGCCACTAGGTACACAGCAGCGGCGAAGGCGGACAGCAGGTATGCCAGCGGAGCCTCGGAAAACTTGGTGAGGATCTGATAGCCGGCCCGGGCAGTGGCCGAGATGGCGAACACGGCGTAGACGGCGATCAGGAGCCTCCCCGGCCCGGTGTTGCGCGTGTCCTTGGCGGGGACGGGCGCGTTATCCGGAGACGCTGCGGGTCGGGAGGCTTTCACGTTGGGTGCTTCTTCCATGTGTCAGTACCAGATCTGATTCATTCGGGCGGCCATCACCAGGGCGGTGACACCGACGGCGGCGAGGACAAAGTTGCTCCAGCGGGTCCGCTCCAGGATGGACCAGTAGACCGCGGCGGGCGGCAGGAGCATGGCCGTGGCCAGGTAACCCCAGAACTCCCAGGCTTCCCCGGCGATCGGCTCCCCGGCAATGACCCGCACAACCGAACCCACCAGGTAGACGATGAGTGCCAGTTCGACGGCCGCCACGGACAGGATGGTGATGTCGTTGGGCGCCTTCTTGAGGACGCCGGCAACCAGGCAGATTACGCTCGAGAGCAGGCCGACTACAAGGATGATGTAGAAAAACGCGTCCATGCCCTAGGCGTCCCCGGCTGCGGGATCAGCGGACATGGGATCAGCGGGCGCAGCATTCCCGGGAGCGAACACCAGTACCGGCTTGGCGAAGCTGCCCGCATCAGCCAGGAGCGCCACCAGGCTGCCGTCCGGAGCGAAGGCCGCCGCGGGATGCTCCACGGTGGCGTGCCCGGGGCTGCCCGTTGCCGCCCCCGCAGCGATCCGGCGGCCAAACGAAATCTCGGTGGTCTCCTCGGCTGTCAGTTCGCGGTTGGGCATCAGTGCCCGCGCAGCCTGGGACATCTCCAGGACCTCAAGCTCTTCGGCCAACTGCTCAAGGGTCCGGGCCTGGTCCAGGGAATAAGGACCCACGTGGGTCCGGCGGAGGGCTGTCAGGTGTCCGCCCACGCCAAGCCCGTCGCCGAGGTCGCGGGCCAGCGCCCGGATGTACGTTCCGGAGGAGCACTCCACGGTGACGTCGAGGTCAACAACATCGTTGCCTTGTTCCCGCCTGATGCCGTGTACTTCGAAGCGGTGGATGGTAACAGGACGCGCTGCGAGCTTCACTTCTTCACCGGAGCGGACACGTGCGTAGGCACGCTCACCGTTCACCTTGATGGCGCTGACGCTGCTGGGCACCTGCTGGATGTCCCCGGTGAGGGCGGCGACGCCGTCGTAAATCGCTGCGTCCGCGACGGCGGCGGCGCTGACGGCGGCGATAACGTCACCTTCGGCGTCGTCCGTGATGGTGGACTCGCCCAGTCGGATGGTGGCCGTATACGTTTTGGAGGTGCCCACGATGTAGGTGAGCAGGCGTGTGGCTTTGTTGATGCCAACCACCAGGACACCTGTTGCCATGGGGTCGAGAGTGCCCGCGTGCCCCACTTTTCGGGTTCCGGCGATGCGCCGCATCCGACCAACCACATCATGGCTGGTCCATCCCTGCGGTTTGTCCACTATCACCAGTCCAGAAAGCACGCTCCCCAGTATATCGGCGCCAAACACCGGCCCCGCCCACCTGGACGGGCGGCAGTTAGGATGGCAGGCATGCCTGAGCTTGCTGCGCACGTGCCCGAGGTCCCCGTCAACCAGATCCGCGAAATCACCGAGGCGGCGTGGCGCACACCAGGCGCAATCGTCCTGAGCATCGGCGAACCCGGCTTCCCGCTCCCCCGCCATGTGCTGGACGCCGGCATGGCCTGCCTGGACCGGGACGAGACCAACTACACGCCCAACGCCGGAATTCCGGCACTGCGCGAGGCCTTTGCGGCCAGGTTCCGTGAACGCGCCGGCCTGGACGGGAGCCGAATCGGGGCCGACCGCGTCTACGTGGTGGACGGCGCCCAGCAGGGCCTGCACTTTGTTATGAGCCTCCTCCTTTCCCCCGGCGATGAGGTGCTGATCCCCAACCCGGGCTACCCCACCTTCGCCATGACCGGCCGGCTCCTGAACGCGGTGCCTGTGCGCTACCCGCTCTATCCGGATCACGACTTCCAGCCCCGGATCCAGGACATCGAGGAACTAATCACGGACAGGACGCGCGTCCTGATCCTGAATTCGCCTTCGAACCCGCTGGGGGCCGTCCTCAGCGAGGACCTGACCCGGGACCTGGTGGACCTTGCCCGCAGGCGCGACCTCTGGATCATCTCGGACGAATGCTATGAAGCATTCACCTACGACGTGCCGCACGTGAGCCCGGCGCGCTTTGACAGCGACGTTCCCGGCGAGGCACGGGTCTTCACGTCCCTGACCCTGTCCAAGACGTATGGCCTCACCGGCTTGCGGATCGGCGCGCTGGTCTGCCCGCCCGGCCTGGAGCGGACCATGAATAACGTGATGGAAGCGATCGTCTCCTGCGTGGCGTCGCCGTCCCAGTACGCTGCCCTGGCAGCTCTGACCGGTCCGCAGGACTACGTCAGCGAGGCTCACGCGCACTACCGGGCCAACAGGGACGCGGCCTCCGCCGTGCTGGCAGCCAAGGGCATTCCCTTCCTGAGTGCGCAGGGTGCGTTTTACCTCTGGGCCGACGTTTCCCATGCGAGCGACGGCGATGTGCGGGCCTGGACGCGACAGTTCCTCGGTGACAGCGGCGTGGCGCTGGCGCCGGGAACTGCTTTCGGCTCCATCGGCGAAGGCTGGGTACGCATCGCGCTGTGCGGCAGCCAGGCGGACCTCGTCGAAGGGGTCAGCCGGTTGCCTCAACGCAGCTAAAACCGGACAGCTCAGGCAGGGGTGTCTCAGCCCCAGGCGTTAGACCCGGCCCGCAAGCGCCGCATCGAGCCAGGACCGCAGGGCTGCTGCCGGGGCTGCCCCTGCCTGCCTGGCCAGCACCTTTCCGCCGTCCATGACCATCAGGGTGGGAATGGCCTGGACATCGAACCGGTTCGAGAGCCGCGGCGCCCGGTCCACATCAACTTTGACGAGCTTGATGGCACCGGCCCGTTCCGTGGCCAGCTTATCCAGGACCGGACTCACCATCCGGCAGGGCCCGCACCAGGCTGCCCAGAAGTCAACGAGCACGGGGACCGGTGATTGTTCGGCCACCGCGGCGAAGTCGTCATCCCCGGCGGCTGTGATCCAGGGCAGCCCCCGTTTGCAGTTCCCGCACCGGGGCCGCCCGGACGCAGCGGCGGGAACACGGTTGGTCTTGCCACAGCCGGGACAGGTGATCAGCATGGGTTCCACAGGTGCCCCCGGTCTCAGTATTCAGTGCGCTGCGCGTGGGCGCGCCAGGCATTAAACGGTGCGTCCGACGTCGGAACCGCCTCGTGTGCCACCGGCAGCAGATCGGGCCTGGTGCCGTCGAAATACTCGTAGAACACGGCGTCGTCGAACCCGGCGGCGGCGGCGCCGTGGCGGTCGGCGGCAAAATAGACGCGGTCGATTCTCGCCCACAGCGCGGCGGACAGGCAGAGCGGGCACGGCTCACAACTGGTGTAGAGCACTGCGCCGCTGAGGTCGAAGTTCGCCGTGGCGGCGGCCGCGGTCCGGATGGCAACCACTTCGGCGTGGGCCGTGGGATCGTTGTCCCGGGTGACACGGTTGGTCCCTTCATGGACCCGGCCGTCCGGAGTCACCACCAGCGCACCGAACGGACCCCCTCCGTCTGCAACGTTCCGGATGGCCAGCTCAACGGCCTGTTCAAGGTATCGGGTGGCCTCGTGGTTGTCGCTCGCGTGGGTCATAGCTAGATCCTAGCCATGACCATGGATCACGGCGCGAAAATAGGGGGCTTAGAAAAGGGAAATTCCGTCGACGTCGTCTGTCCGGAGGACTAATCTTGCGCCCGGGGGCTCTATAAATCCATATCTGCTTTGGTCTCATTGCCCAGCCCCGTCTGCGGGGTGGTGCACCTCAACCCCGGAGGATGCAATGAAGAAGAAGTACCCGCTCGTCGCCTGCCTGGCCGCAGCGGCGTTGTTTGTTCCTATGGGGCCGGCCGCGGCAGGCTCCACATCGCCGGATCCAACGGTCCTGGCCGACGGACTGGTCACCCCTTTGAGCCTCGCGGTCGGCAGGGACGGTTCTGTCCTTGTGACCCAGAACTTCGTGGGCCGGCTTGACCGCGTGGAGGATAACGGCCAAATCGCCAACGTCTACACAAAGGCGAATTGGGACGTCGGCGGTGTAGAAACCCGCCGCGGGACCACTTACTTTGTAGAGAGCGTGGGCGCCGGCGGAGGCAATCCGGATGCGCTCGAAGGCTACCTGAAGTCGATCGACGAATGGGGCACGGTTGAGGCCATCGCCGACCTCGCCGCCTACGAACGCGAACACAACCCGGACGGCGACGAGGAATATGGTTTCGGTTCCGATGTCCCGGCTGAGTGCCTGCAGCAGTGGCCTGTTTTCCCGCCGGCCAAGTACACA
Source organism: Pseudarthrobacter sp. BIM B-2242 (assembly GCF_014764445.1). NCBI lineage: Bacteria > Bacillati > Actinomycetota > Actinomycetes > Micrococcales > Micrococcaceae > Pseudarthrobacter > Pseudarthrobacter sp. BIM B-2242. The sequence continues at coordinate 1,436,791 of NZ_CP061721.1, read as the reverse complement.
GGGGCGGTGGATTCGCACCCCTATGCCACCGCGGTCAAGGGGTCCACAGCCTACGTTGCGGACGCCGGCATGAATGCCGTCCTCGAAGTCGACCTGGATTCCGGTGACGTCTCGACCCTCGCTGTCTTGCCGCCACGGCCGGCCGCCATCCCCGCCGGGACAAGGATCCCCATCGACATGGCTGGAGGAACAGTTGAAGTCCCTGCCTGCGTTGTTGGCCACGAGTATGCCTTTGAGTCTGTGCCCACGGACGTGGAGTTCGGCCCTGATGGTTGGCTTTACGTGTCATCGCTCCCGGGCGGCCCGGAGGACCGGTCCCTGGGCGAGCGTGGCGCGATCTTCAAGGTCAACCCGTGGACCGGACATACACGCCTCTGGGCTGAGGACATCCTGAGCCCCACCGGCATCGCCGTGTCGGACCATGGGGATGTCTACGCAGCCTCGATGTTCGGCAATGAGATTGTCGAGATCGATGCCTGGACCCGCGAGTCTTCGCAGTTCCTGGCTGTCGACGGACCCGCGGCTGTCGAGCTGAGCGGGGATACCCTCTACGCCACGGCGGGCTTCAGCTTCGGGCAACCGACCGGAACCGTCATCAAGACCGACATCAAATAGATCCTGCCGGCCCCGCCCGGCGGACGAAAGAAGGCCCGGACCGCAGCAGCTGCGGTCCGGGCCTTCCTCGTAGCCGGTTATGTGCTGGACCGGTTACTTGTGGGCGTCTTCGTCGAGGTCGTCATCGCCGCCGAGGTCAATATCCTCTTCGTCGAAGTCGTCCTCATCGATTTCCACATCGGCGGGGATGTCGCTCTTGTACGGGTCGGCATCGCCGGCGTGCTTGGCGTTTTCCGCAAGGGCGGCCACTTCCGCGTCGCGCTTCTTGGCTTCCCGGAGAAGTTCCTCGAGGTTGGAGGCAACCACGGGGATCTGGTCGGCCACAAATTCCAGCGTCGGGGTCAGGCGAACAGTAACGTTGCGCCCCACTTCCTGGCGGAGCACACCCTTGGCCTTCTCCAACCCCTTGGCCGCGTCCTGCTGGACAGCCTGGTCGCCGAAGACGGTGTAGTAGATGGTGGCATGCTGCAGATCATTGGTCACCCGGGCATCAGTAACAGTGATGCCCTCCAAACGGGGATCCTTAACCTTCCGGCCAAGAGCCTCCGCAACAACAACCTTGATCCGCTGCGCCAACTTGGCAGCCCGTGCGGGATCAGCCATTTCCACTCCTAAAAATTTGGGATGTACGACGGCGCCGGAACAGTTCAGCGTTTTGAGTTGTCTTTGCTGCCGCGCACATGAGGTGAGTCTAAGACGATGCCGGAGGGTTTTGGGGGCGCCCGGGAGTGGCATCGGGCCTGCCGAAGCTGGGCGGCTCGGGATCGAAGATCCCCAGCCGCCCAGCGAAGGGGCGGGGTGCCCCCAAAACTCGGAGGCTCCCGGGTTGGGCTGAGGGCGGGGCCGCCGGAAAGAATCCGACGCCCCCGACCCGTCAAGCAACGAACCTTAGACGCGCGGCTTTTCGCGCATCTCGAAGGTTTCAATGATGTCGCCTTCGGTGATGTCGTTGAACGAACCAAGTCCGATACCACACTCGAAGTCCGTGCGGACCTCAGTGGCGTCGTCCTTGAAGCGCTTGAGCGTCTCAACGGTGAGGTTGTCACCGATGATCTTGCCGTCGCGGCTGATGCGCGCCTTCGTGTTGCGTCGGATGATGCCCGAGCGGACGATGGAGCCTGCGATATTGCCGAACTTGGAGGAACGGAACACTTCGCGGACCTCGGCGGTGCCCAGCTGGACCTCTTCGTACTCCGGCTTGAGCATGCCCTTGAGGGCCATCTCGATGTCATCAATTGCTGCGTAGATGACGGAGTAGAAGCGCATGTCCACGCCTTCGCGGTCTGCCAGTTCGGCAACACGCTCGGCAGGCTTGACGTTGAAGCCGATGATGACGGCGCTGTCCACCGTCGCCAGGTTGACGTCGTTCTGCGTGATGGCACCAACGCCGCGGTGGATGACGCGCAGCTGCACGCCTTCGCCGACGTCGATCTTGAGCAGTGCGTCTTCGAGGGCTTCCACGGCACCGGACACGTCACCCTTGAGGATGAGGTTAAGGGTGTCGATCTTGCCATCGGCCACGGCCTGGTCGAAGTCTTCCAGGCTGATGCGCTTGCGGCGCTTGGCCAGGGCGGCGTTACGGTCGGCTGCTTCACGCTTCTCGGCGATCTGGCGGGCGGTGCGCTCGTCAGCGGTCACAAAGAAGGTGTCGCCGGCGCGCGGCACGTTGGACAGACCCAGGACCTGCACGGGGCGGGACGGACCGGCCTCGGTCAGGGCGCTGCCGTCGTCGTCGAACATGGCACGGACACGGCCGTGGGCCGTACCGGCAACGATCGTATCGCCGACGCGCAGTGAACCGGACTGCACCAGGACGGTGGCCACGGAACCGCGGCCCTTATCCAGGTTGGCTTCGATCGCGATGCCGCGGGCGTCCTTGTTCGGGTTGGCGCGCATGTCCAGGGCAGCGTCTGCGGTCAGCAGGACAGCCTCGAGCAGCTCGTCAATGTTGAGGTTCTGGCGGGCAGAGACCTCCACGAACATGGTGTCGCCACCGTATTCTTCGGGAACCAGGCCGTACTCGGTCAGCTGGCCGCGGACCTTGTCCGGGTTGGCGCCTTCCTTGTCGATCTTGTTCACGGCCACCACGATGGGCACATTTGCTGCCTGCGCGTGGTTGAGGGCTTCAACGGTCTGTGGCATCACGCCGTCGTCCGCTGCGACCACCAGGATGGCGATGTCAGTGACCTTCGCACCACGGGCACGCATGGCGGTGAACGCCTCGTGGCCCGGAGTATCGATGAAGGTGATCTTGCGATCCTGGCCTTCGTGGGTGTGCGTGACCTGGTAGGCACCGATGTGCTGCGTGATGCCGCCGTGCTCGCCCGCTACAACATCGGACTTGCGGATGGCATCGAGCAGGCGGGTTTTACCGTGGTCAACGTGGCCCATAACGGTCACAACCGGAGGACGTGCCTCCAGGTCTTCGTCGCCTTCAGCTTCCAGCTCTGCGTCGAAGTCGATGTCGAAGGTGGAGAGCAGCTCGCGCTCCTCGTCCTCCGGCGACACGACCTGGAGCTTGTAGCCAAGCTCCTCGCCGAGCAGTGCGAAGGTTTCCTCATCCAGTGACTGCGTGGCCGTGGCCATTTCACCAAGGTGGAACAGGACAGTGACCAGTGCTGCGGGGTTTGCCTCGATCTTGTCGGCAAAGTCCGTGATGGACGAACCGCGGCGGAGCCGCACTACGGTGTTGCCGTCGCCGCGGGGTACGCTCACGCCACCCAGCGACGGGGCACTCATCTGCTCAAGTTCCTGGCGCTTTGCGCGCTTCGACTTGCGCTGCTTGCCACGGCCTGCGCCGCCCTTACCGAAGGCACCCTGGGTGCCACCGCGACCGCGGCCACCCTTGCCGAAGCCGCCACCGGCGGGAGCTCCGCCACCGGCACCGGGAGCGCCACCTGTACCTGGAGCGCCACCGGGGCGTCCGGGGCCACGGGCTCCGCCACCGGGACGCCCTGCACCAGCCGGTGCGGGACGCTCAGTGCGGTTGGGCATCATGCCCGGAGTCGGACGGTTTCCACCGGCACCCGCGGGACGGGGTGCACCCGGACGGGGTCCACCTGCGCCGGCAGCGGGACGGGGCCCGCCTGCACCGGCTGCGGGACGGGGACCACCCGGACGGGGGCCACCTGCACCGGCTGCGGGGCGCGGACCACCGGGACGGTCGCCGTCGGGACGGCCACCGGCGCGGGGCATGCCCTGCGAGGGAGCGAAGGGGTTGTTACCCGGACGGGGAGCGCGTTCTCCGTCGCCGCCGCGGCCGCGGGGCATGCCCTGGGACGTGGCGAACGGGTTGTTGCCCGGACGGGGACCGCCGGGACGCGGAGCAGAGCCGCCCTGCGAAGATCCGCCGGAACGGGAGGGTGCCGCCGGGGTTTCAGCCTTGGGTGCCGGACGGGCACCCGGCTTGGCACCGGTGGACGGGGCGCTCGCGGCCGGAGCCGGGGCAGCGGGTGCTGCGGCGGCAGGGGCTGCAGGCGCGGCGGGTGCAGCCGGAGCTGCTGCTGCCGGCGCTGCGGGAGCGGCGGCAACGGGAGCTGCGGGGGCCGGTGCTCCCGGAGCCTTGGGAGCTGCGGGACCCGGAGCGGGTGCTGCGGGACGTGATTCTGCCGACGGGGCAGGCGCCTTGGGCGCGGCTGCCGGAGCTGCGGTTTTTGCCGCGGCGTCGGGGTAGGCGTTGCGGAGTTTCCGCACCACCGGGGCCTCAATGGTGGAAGAGGCGGAGCGAACGAATTCGCCCAGTTCCTGCAGTTTTGTCACTGCATCTTTGGAAGTAATACCGAGCTCTTTAGCGAGCTCGTGTACGCGGACCTTGGCCACATTTCTCCTGTCTCGGTCCGCACCGAGCCAGGCACGAACCGTCTACTTCTTACTGCGGGCCCCAGCCGCGGTTGCGTCTGAAGGGCCCATTGCAGAGCGCAACAAAGTTGTCATCGTTGCGCACTCATCGCTGGGAACTCATCGGGTTTCCATCAGTTTTCTGACCCGCTTTCAGGTTGGACGGTTTTTGCTGCATCTGCCAGAGGCATGTGCTGTGGCATTTGCAGCGGGCCGGCGGCCTGCTGACCTGCCAGGATCCAGCGTTCGACGGCGGTGGCCCCGGTTGCGCCGTTAAGGGCCCTTCCGAATGCTCGCCGTTTGACCGCCAGGGCCAGGCACGTTTCGCTGGGGTGCAGCCATGCACCCCTGCCAGCCATCCGGCGTCGTACGTCTACCAGCACTGCGGTGGAACCGCTGCCTTCGGCGACGAGCCGGAGTAACTCAGACCGTGGAGCCTTCTTCCGGCATCCGATGCAGGTACGCTGCGGTTGATCCTCGCTGTGTTGATTCGCGCTGTGAAGCACTTCTACCACGGTGAGCATCTTCCTGACGTTCATTACTGCCGGCCTAGAGCCCCCCGCCGCAAGTCTGCGGAACGGGAAAACTCAGGGCACACAAATACCGGCCGTTAGGCACGGCCAATGTCTATTCTAGCCCCTCCGGGCCGTTCTGCCCGAAACCGATGTGCCGGCCGCCGGTATCAGCAGGCGGCCGGCACACCGGAAGCGGGTTAGCTTTCGCGTGGCGCGGCGGCGTCCGAGACGATATCGATCCGCCAGCCAGTGAGCTTGGCCGCCAGGCGGGCGTTCTGGCCCTCCTTGCCGATGGCCAGGGAGAGCTGGTAATCCGGGACCACCACACGGGCGGAGCGGGTGGCTTCGTCGATGATGGTGACCGAATTCACGCGCGACGGGGACAGCGCGCTGGCAATAAAGGTTGCGGGATCTTCACTGAAGTCGACGATGTCGATCTTTTCGTCGTTCAGTTCGTTCATGACCGCGCGGACGCGGGAACCCATTTCGCCGATGCAGGCACCCTTGGCGTTAATGCCCGGGGTGTTGGCCTTGACGGCGATCTTGGTGCGGTGTCCTGCCTCGCGGGCCAGGGCGACGATTTCCACGGAACGGTCCGCGATCTCCGGGACCTCCAGTTCAAAGAGCTTCCGGACCAGGCCCGGGTGGGACCGGGACAGGGTCACGGAGGGGCCCTTCGTGCCGCGGTGGACATCGATGACCAGGGCGCGGAGCCGGTTGCCGTGGGTGTACTTCTCCCCCGGTACCTGCTCGGGCGGCGGCAACAGGGCTTCGACAGTGCCCAGGTTGACCTGGATCATGTGCGGGTTGTTGCCCTGCTGGATCAGGCCGGCCACCAGTTCGCCCTCGCGACCCTTGAATTCGCCGAGGATGTTGTCGTCCTCGACGTCGCGCAGGCGCTGCAGGATGATCTGGCGGGCGGTGCTTGCCGCGATCCGGCCGAACCCGGCAGGCGTGTCCTCGAACTCGCCGATGGGGGCGCCGTCGTCGTCAATTTCCACAGCCCAAATAGTCACGTGGCCGCTCTTGCGGTCAAGCTCGGCACGGGCTTTCTCGAAAGCACCGGGCGACTTGTGGTACGCCACCAAAAGGGCCTGCTCGATGGTGGGGATCAGGAGGTCCAGCGGGATCTCGCGCTCACGCTCCAGAAGTCTCAGCGCGCTCATGTCAATATCCATCAGGCCTCCTCAGAAGGTCCATTGTGCTCAGGTTCCAGACCAGCTTCTTCAAGGTGGCTGAATTCGATCTCGACTTTTCCGTTACGGATCCTGTCGAAAGGAAGTGTTTGGGGCTCGCCCTGCTTGGGCTTCATGCCCTTCTTGACCGCGATCTCGGGAACGATGGTCACGCCGGCGTCGTCCACTGACTGGACCCTGCCCATGACGTTTTCGCCCTGGATCACATTGACCTTGACCATGCGGCCCTTGGCCCGGTGCCAGTGCCTGGGTTCGGTCAGGGGACGGCCGACACCCGGGGAGGACACCTCGAGATCGTAGGGACGCCCGTCGTCGGCAGGATCGTTGTCCAGGATGTCCGACAGGACCCTGGAAATGTCTGCGATGACGTCCAGGTTCACGCCGCCGGTTTCCTCCTGCGGCAGGTCGACCACCACGTGGACCACACGGTGCGAGCCGGGAATGATGGAGACGTCTTCGAGGTAAAGGCGGTTGGCCTGGACCGCGGGTTCCAGCAGGGCCCGGAGCCGTGCGGCTTCCGGATTATAGGCGGGCGCAGCTTCAGCCGTACCCGATCCGGTAGGGTCTGATGAAGTCGTGGCTTCTGCATTGCTCACGATGCCGGCCGCCTTCCAATAGATGATGTTGTGACTACTAGACTAGCGATTTTCCGGCCGCAGTGGTGCACGGCGGCGCCCCCCAAGCGTGACAACATGGTCTGTTGTGAACGACGACACCCAGGAATCCGGCCGCCGCAGACGCTATTTCCGGTACGCCGTTTTCACCCTCGCCGCAGTCCTTGTGGTCAGCCTGGGATTCGTCCTGATCCCCCGTGAGCCTGACGATCCCGCGCCGCCGGCGTTTTCCGAGCAGGCCAGGGCCGCGGCGTACTCGGATGCAGTGATGCTCGGGGCTGCTGTGCACGAACTGCAAGTCGCGTCCGATGCCGGCTCCCCGGCTGGTCAGGCCGGCGCTGTTTCCGAATCCCTATCCTTCGCTTTGGGCCGCACTGTGACTTTGCTGACTGTCCAGGCGCGGGCCCTGATGCTGCCCGATAATTTGGCCGCCGCCGGGGCTGCCACTTCGTCTGCGTATGTTTCCGCTTCTGCTTCGCCGGTTACGCCGCCGGTTACGCCGCAGTCCACCACCGCCGGACTCGCGGCTGCCCTGCACGCGAGCGGTGTGCGTCGCATCAGTGACGCGGAAACGGCCGACGGCGGCCCCGCCCGGCTGCTCGCCGGCGTGGGTACCGCGCAGATTCTGGCAGCCGAGCAACTGGCGGTTGCCGCCGGTATTCCGCTGGAGGCATCTGCTGATGAGGCATTGCCCTCCCCTGCATTGCCCTCCCCTGCATTACCCTCCCCTGTGTCGGCTTCTCCAGGGTCGGCAGCAACCGCGGGCTGTACCCCCGCGGCGACAGGCGGCAGCACGGCGACGGGGGGCAGTGCGGCGACAGGCAGCAGTGCGGCGACAGGCAGCAGCGCGGCTTCAGGTGGCGGCGTTGCCGGCCAGGCGTCCGCCCTCACCGCCATCCTCGACGCCGAGCTGGAGCTGGTGTATGCGTACCAGGCTGCCCTCCCGCGGCTTGGCCCCGGCTCCGCTGCTCCGGCGTCGGACTTCCTGGCCCGGCACGAAGCACTGCGCGACGAAGCGGAAGGCATGGCTGCCCGGTGCGCCGTGCTTCCCCCGACGCCGGCGGGCTACGTGCTGGACCAGCCGTTCCTGACAGACCCGGCAGCCGCCCTGGGCGCCATGGAGGCGGCAGCCCTCCCTGTCTACGGCGACGCAATTGCTCTCAGCGACGGCGCCGTGCGGGCCTGGGCGTTATCCGCATTGCAGGCCGCCACCCGCAGGACGGCGCACTGGGGCGCCCCGCTGGGCCCGATCCCCGGCGTGGTCCTTGACGAAGCACGGCTGCCGGAGCTACCCGGGCCGCCGGAACAGCAAGAGCTTCCGGAACAGCCAGTGCTTCCGGAACAGCCCGGGACAACTACCGCCAACGGCACTGCGCCCGCGGGCTCCCGGCAGCCCTGACCCCTGCCTCCGGCGGCCGAAATGTCGTCGCGGAACCCGCCTGCAGTGGCCAGCCACCTGCACTAATGATTTGCTGGAGGCATGGACAACGCACCGGTGCCCGCTCTTCATGAGGACGAGCCACACCACAACGACATCGCCCACCGCCTCAATTGGCTTCGTGCCGGTGTGTTGGGTGCCAATGACGGAATCGTGTCGGTGGCAGCCATCGTGGTTGGTGTAGCCGGCGTGACCAACGAACCGGGTCCGATCCTGGTGGCCGGCGCTGCCGGCGTCGTTGGCGGCGCTATCTCCATGGCCCTGGGCGAGTATGTGTCCGTCAGCAGCCAGAAGGACAGCCAGCAGGCACTGATTCAAAAGGAACGCCGCGAGCTGCTGGAACAGCCCGAAGAGGAGCTCGCCGAACTCGCTGCGATCTATCAGTCCAAGGGGCTCAGCGTGGAGACTGCCCTGACCGTGGCGCGGGAACTCACGGCTCACGACGCGCTCGGTGCCCATCTGTCCGCTGAGCTCAACATCGACGAGACGGACATCGTCAGCCCCTGGCACGCCGCGTTTGCCTCCGCCATGGCATTCCTGGTGGGCGCCGTCCTGCCCATGCTGGCCATTCTTCTCCCGCCCGCGGACATCAGGGTCCCGCTCACCTTCGCCGCCGTCCTGGTGGCCCTTGCCGCCACGGGGGCGCTTGGCGCCTGGATCGGCGGCGGGTCGAAGTGGCGGGCCGCTGTCAGGGTGGTGGTGGGCGGCGCCTTGGCCCTGGTTGCCACGTTCTCCATCGGTAATCTGCTCGGGGCAAGCGGCGTCCTGTGAGCCTCCCGTGAGCGTCCGAAGCACTGTCCTGATCCCGCCGGCCCTCAGCGTGCGGTACAGCCACGACAGCGCAGGACGGGCGTGGCTGGGCTCCCTCCCCGGACTGATCCAGGGGCGGCTGGAGCATTGGGATCTAACTGCGGACCTGCCTGCGGGAGCATCCCCGTGGCATGGCCACGGCGGCGTTGTGATCCCTGTCCGGCTTCCGGACGGGAGCCCGGCGGCCCTCAAGGTTGCCTTTCCCCACGACGAGGCCCGGCTGGAACGCCATGCGCTTGCCCTGTGGGGCGGAGCCGGCGCCGTCCGCATGCTGGATGCCGACGCCGGAACGTGCGCCATGCTGCTCGAGCGGCTGGATGCCGGCTCCTCGCTCCAGACGGTGCAAATGGACGAAGCGGCGGCTGTATGGGGCAGCCTCGTGCGGCAGCTCAGCCTGGTGCCCGACCACCGGCCCGCCTGGCAGGAGTTCGACCACATCGCGGGGCGGGCAGAACAGTGGAGCGATGACCTGCCCGCCGACTGGGAACAGCAGGGCAGGCCATTCCCGCGATGGCTGCTCGAGGCCGCACTGGAGGTCTGCCAGACCCGCGGGGCAGTGGGCCGCCGCTCGGGCCGGGACGTCCTGGTGCACACCGACTTCCACTTTATGAATATCCTGGCCCGGCCCCGGGCATCCGCTGCTGACGGCGCCGGCGGGTCTGCCGGCTTGAGCTACGTGGCAATTGACCCGCAGCCCATGATCGGCGAACCCGAATTCGCGGTGGCCCCGTTGCTGTGGAACCGCCTGGGCGACCTGCCGCGGAGCGATCCCGCTGCAGGGCTGAACCAACGGTGCCTGGACTTCAGCGCCGCCGCAGGCTTGGATGCGGACGCCGCCCGCCAGTGGGCGGTGGCCCGGGAAGTGGAGAACGCGCTCTGGTACGCCTCCCGGCCAGGCCATCGCGGGGATATGCAACGCTCGCTGTGGGTGGCCAGCACGCTGGCCGGGCGAACCCTGGACGGCCTTCCCGCAGCGCACGATTTGCCCGAGCCGTCGGCGGCGTCCGGTGGGAGCGTCAGCCCGCGGCCCTGACTGCTGCGAAAGCCGAGCGGACCGCCTCGACGGCCGTCCCGACGTCGTCCGCATCAGTGCTCCAGTTGCTGACCGAGACGCGCAGGACGTCCCGGCCCTGCCAGCGCGAACCGGACATCCAGACCTTGCCGTCCTCAATGACCTTCGCCGTGACGGCGCGTGTGGTGGCATCATCGCCGAAGGCGAGCGACACCTGGGTGTAGCCGACCTCGTTGAGTACCTCGATGCCCTCAAGCGCAGCCAGCTGCTCCGCCAGCTGACCGGCGCGCAGCACCAGCCCGCGGACCTGGTGCGCCACACCCTCCCGGCCCAATGATCGCAGCGCTGCCCAGACCGGCACGCCCCGGGCCCGGCGTGAGAGCTCGGGCACTTTTTCCAGCGGGTCGGCAGCACCGTCGGCGGCCTGGATCAGGTAGCTGGCATGCACGCCCATGGCGGAGCGCAGGGCGGCGGCGTCCCTGACAACGGCTATGCCGCAGTCATAGGGGACATTGAGGGTCTTATGCGCGTCGCTGGCCCACGAGTCCGCCAGGTCCATCCCGGCAGTGAGCGCAGCAAGTTCGGGCACGGCGGCTGCCCACAGCCCGAACGCTCCGTCCACGTGGACCCAGGCACCGTGTGCCTTCGCGACGCCGACGGCTTCGATGAAGGGATCAAAGGCCCCCGAATGCAGGTTCCCCGCCTGCAGGCAGACGAGGACCGGACCGGAGCCTGCTGACAGTTGCCGGTCGAGCCCGCCTGGCACAATCCTGCCTTGCCTGTCGGAGGGCACAACAGCCGGCCGCCCCAGCCCCAGGTACCGCAGGGCGAGGTCAACCGAGTCGTGCCGTTCCTGGCCTACGAGGCAGCGGAGGCGCGGTGCGCCGAAGAGCCCGTCGCGTTCCAGGTCCCAGCCGGCGCCCGTGAGGAGGCTCCAGCGCGCGGCAGCCAAGCCGGCGAAGTTGGCCATCGTGGCTCCGGTGACAAAGCCGACGTCGGATCCGTCCGGGAGGCCCAGGAGGTCCACCAGCCAGCGGCCCGCAGCGTCCTCGATGGCCGCCATGGCGGGTGCCGAGACCCGGAGCACCGCGTTCTGGTCCCACGCGCTGACCAGCCAGTCGGCGGCCAGGGCGGCAGGCAGCGTTCCGCCGATGACCCAGCCGAAGAACCGACCGGAGGGCATGGCCATCAGCCCGGGTTCGGCCTTGTCCGCCAGGTACTCCACGACGTCAGCGGCAGGAAGGCCCCGGGAAGGGAGGGGACCGCCGAAGGCTGCTGCGAGGTCCCGGGCGCTCTGGGCCGGCCCCACATGCCGCGCGGGTATGCTCTCCAACCACTCGGCCGCCCGACGGGCCGCGGCCGACAATGCTTCCGAATAGGGTTCGCCGCCTGCGGACATACCTGCATGCTACGCCGGGCCAGAGGGGGCTGCGAGGGTTCCGCCTACCCTGTCAGGCGAAGTTTTCCTGCCACACGTCGACGCCGAGTTTGATGATCAGGGCGCCCACCACCACCAGGAAAACCACCCGGATGAAACCGCTGCCCTGCTTCACGGCGGTGCGTGCCCCGAGATAGCCGCCGGCCATGTTGGAAACGCCCAGCACCAGGCCCACACCCCACAGGAGCGATCCATGGGGAAGGAAAAACAGCAGGGCGCCGGCGTTGGTGGCCATGTTCACGATCTTGGCTTTCGCGCTGGCTTCCAGGAAGGCGTAGCCCATGGCGGAGACCAGCGCGATGATAAGGAAGGAACCGGTTCCCGGACCGATCAGGCCATCGTAAAAGCCGATCACGGCACCGATCAGGCATGCCACCACATAGTGCTTGTGGCCGTCATGACGCAGCAGGGTGATGTCACCGACGTTGGGCTTGAGGGCCGTGAAGAGTGCGACGGCGACCAGCGCGGCCACGATGATCGGTTTGAAGACACTGGCCGGCAGCGTAGCGGCCAGCACCGCGCCTCCGAAGCTGCCGGCCAGGGCGATAACCGCCATGGGGATGGCCGTCCGCAGGTCGGGTTTGACCCGCCCGTAGTACGTCACAGCACTGGTGGTGGTGCCGAAAATTGATCCCATTTTGTTGGTCGCCAGCGCCTGGACCGGCGTGATTCCGGGGACCAGCAGCAGGGCGGGCAGCTGGAGCAGCCCGCCGCCGCCCACCACCGCATCCACCCAGCCCGCGGCAAATCCAGCCACCACGATCAGGATGATGGTGGTGAGCTGGATCGATTCGAACCCGGAGATCACCTCCGGAGATCAGCTACGGACGGCGGTGACCACGTAGTCGACGGCCTTGTCCACCGCTACGTTCTCCGCTTCGCCGCTGCGCCGGTCCTTGATCTCCACCACGCCGTCCACCAGGCCCCGGCCGACGGCGAGGATGGTGGGGACACCAACCAGTTCGGCGTCGCCGAACTTGACGCCCGGTGAGACCTTGGGACGGTCATCATAAATAACGTCCAGCCCGGCGGCCTCCAGGTCGAGGGCCAGTTTCTCCGCGGCTGCGAAGATTTCCTCGCCTCGGCCCACAGCCACGACGTGGACATCGGCGGGGGCGACGGCGCGCGGCCAGGTCAGGCCCTTGTCGTCGTGGTTGGATTCGGCCAGGGCCGCGACGGCGCGCGTCACGCCCACGCCGTAGGAACCCATGGTGACAACAACCTGCTTGCCGTTCTGGTCCAGGACCTTCAGCTCGAGGGCTTCGGCGTACTTGCGGCCAAGCTGGAAAATGTGGCCCATCTCGATGCCGCGGGCGATTTCCAGCGGACCGGACCCGTCCGGGGCCTGGTCGCCTTCGCGGACGTCCGTGCATTCGATGACGCCGTCCCAGCCGAAGTCGCGTCCGGCAACGAGTCCGAACACGTGCTTTCCGGCCTCGTTGGCACCGGTCACCCACGCGCTACCGCTGACCACGCGGGGATCGACGAGGTAGAGGAGCTTGGTCGCGCTGTCGCTTCCCAGCAGGGGTTCCTCCAGCGTCATGCCGGGGCCAAGGTAGCCCTTGACGATGAGGGGCTGCTTCTTGAGGTCGTCGTCGTTGGCGGCTTCGAGTCCGATTTCGCCGGCGATGGGCAGGAAGGAACCGATGTTGGCTTCGACGCGCTTCAGGTCCACCCCGCGGTCACCCGGAAGGCCAATGACCACCAGCTGGCGTTCACCGGTGGGCAGGGTGACGGCCAGGACAACGTTCTTGAGCGTGTCAGCGGCAGTCCACGGGCCGCCCTCGGCCTCGGTGCGGGGAGCAAGTACATTGGCGGAGGCCACCAGGGTGTCGATGGTGGGGGTATCCGGAGTGTCCAGGACTTCGGCCGCCGGGGCACCGCTGAAGTCGATGTCCGCCGGCACCACCGTGGTCACTGCCTCGACGTTGGCTGCATAGCCGCCCGCGGACCGCACGAAGGTGTCCTCGCCGACCTCAGTCGGGTGCAGGAACTCCTCGCTCTTGGAGCCGCCCATGGCACCGGCGGTGGCTGCGACCGGAATGACTTCCAGGCCCAGCCGCTCGAAGATGCGGATGTATGCCGCGCGGTGCGCCGCGTAGCTGGCGTCCAGGCCGGCGTCGTCCACGTCGAAGGAGTAAGAGTCCTTCATGATGAACTCGCGGCCGCGCAGCAGGCCTGCCCGGGGCCGCGCTTCGTCGCGGTACTTGTTCTGGATCTGGTAAAGGCTCAGGGGCAGGTCCTTGTACGAGGAGTACAGGTCCTTGACCAGGAGGGTGAACATTTCCTCATGCGTGGGAGCCAGCAGGTAGTCCGCACCTTTGCGGTCCTGGAGCCGGAAGAGGCCCTCGCCGTATTCGGTCCAGCGGTTGGTGGCCTCGTAGGGTTCCCGCGGCAGCAGGGCCGGGAAATGCACTTCCTGGGCACCGATCGCCGCCATTTCCTCGCGGATCACCGCTTCGACCTTGCGCAGCACACTCAGCCCGAGCGGCAGCCACGTGTAGATGCCCGGTGCCGCGCGCCGGATGTAGCCGGCCCGCACCAGGAGCCGGTGGCTGGCCACCTCGGCATCGACGGGATCTTCACGCAGGGTGCGCAGGAAAAGCTGGGACAGTCTTGTGACCACGGGCGGGTATCCGTTTCTGGGGAATGGCTGCTGGAAGCAGAGCCGGGCAATTCGTCTGGGTACTAATCTACCGGCAATCCGCGCTCCGTCCCGCAGTCCGCAGTCCCCCGGCCCCGGAGTCACGCAGTCACGCAGTCACGCAATAGAGCCACGCCCGGAATACAGAGCCCCTGGCCGTGAACGGCTGGTCATTGCATTCAGGCGTGGCTCTACGGCCGTTGACGCTTAGATACTGGTGAGGACTGGTGAGACCGCCCACCCACTCCAGCGCAGCTAGATCGAACCTATGTGATGGCGGGCACCTTTGACAAGGAATTTCTCCATTCGAAGGTTTTGAGGGGCACGGAAGCCTAAAACAAGACGGTTGCGAACGTGCCGACCTGCTGGAACCCCACCCGTTCGTAGGTGGACCGTGCGCGGAGGTTGAAGCCGTTGACGTAAAGACTGGTCACCGGCGCCAAAGCACGGGCCTTCTCCACTACTGCTGCCATGTAGCCCGCGCTCAGCCCCTGGCCGCGGTAGCCGGGGTTCATCCAGACACCCTGGATCTGTGTAACGTCGGCCGTGACTGCTCCGAGTTCGGCCTTGAACACCACTTCACCGGAGTCGTTGACGTGTGCCAGTGAATGACCCTGGCGGATGAGGCCCTCCACACGGCGGCTGTAGAACTCCTTGCCGCCGAGGAACGGCGAGTAGCCCACTTCCTCTTCGAACATGGCAGCACAGGCCGGCAGAATGCGGTCAAAATCGGCCAGCCTGCCCAGCGCGAGATCAGTGTTCGGCTCCACCGCCGGCGGACCGGAGAGAGTCATCAGCGGCTGCTCGTCCCGCACCTCGTGGGCGGCATGCCCCAACTCAGCCAGTTCAGCATAGAGGGCGAGGACTGAGGCCGCAGGACCGAACGCGGAGGCAAAGCGGCGGCCGGACGCGCTCGCCGTTTCTGCTACCAGCCCGGCAAACCCGGGGTCCAGTTCCACCGGAACGAGGTTCGCTCCCGCCCAGCACGCGCCCAGGAGGATGCCGTCGTCGAACACGCCCAGGACAGCAGCGCCGCCAGTGGTGGGCGCCGCTGACCCCGCCGTCCTGAGATGGGCGAGGATGAAGACATTGGCTACCGGATCCTGCAGGGCAAGGCGCCGAAGGGCCGGGGTGTCCGCGCCGGAAAGGGCACGGACGGTGACCCCCTCCGGTTCGGCGTCGGGTTTATGAGACGCTAACCACGGGGCTACCTTTGACAGCATCTTCGCCATCGGCCTCCCCCATCTCCTCGGCAATGCGCATGGCCTCTTCGATCAGTGTCTCAACAATTTCACTCTCAGGCACAGTCTTAATGACTTCGCCCTTCACAAAGATCTGGCCCTTGCCGTTGCCCGAGGCCACGCCGAGGTCGGCTTCACGGGCTTCACCGGGTCCGTTCACCACGCAGCCCATCACGGCCACGCGCAGCGGAATCTCCATGCCTTCCAGTCCGGCGGTGACTTGCTCGGCCAGAGTGTAGACGTCCACCTGGGCACGTCCGCAGGACGGGCACGAGACGATCTCCAGCTTGCGCGGACGCAGGTTCAGGGACTGAAGGATCTGGTTGCCCACCTTGATTTCCTCCACCGGCGGGGCCGAGAGGGAAACGCGGATGGTGTCGCCGATGCCCTTGGCCAGGAGTGCCCCGAAGGCGGTAGCGGACTTGATGGTCCCCTGGAAGGCCGGTCCGGCCTCGGTGACGCCCAGGTGCAGCGGCCAGTCACCCTTCTCCGCGAGCATCTCGTAGGCCGCCACCATGATGACGGGGTCATTGTGCTTGACGGAGATCTTGAAGTCGTGGAATCCGTGCTCCTCGAACAGCGATGCTTCCCAGACTGCCGACTCAACGAGGGCTTCCGGTGTGGCCTTGCCGTATTTCTTGAGGATGCCGGGCTCCAGGGAGCCGGCGTTGACACCGATCCGGATGGACGTTCCGTGGTCCTTTGCCGCGCGGGCGATTTCCTTGATCTGGTCATCGAACTTGCGGATATTTCCCGGGTTCACCCGCACTGCCGCGCAGCCGGCTTCGATCGCCGCAAAAACGTACTTGGGCTGGAAGTGGATGTCCGCTATCACGGGGATCTGGGACTTGCGCGCGATGATGGGCAACGCCTCGGCATCGTCGGCTGACGGGCAGGCAACGCGCACAATGTCGCAGCCTGACGCAGTCAGCTCCGCGATCTGCTGCAGTGTGGCGTTGATGTCCGTTGTGGGGGTGGTGGTCATGGACTGCACGCTGATGGGCGAGTCCGAGCCGACTCCCACCGATCCCACCTTGATCTGGCGCGTCTTGCGGCGGGGGGCGAGGACAGGCGGCGGTGCTGACGGCATTCCCAGGCTGACCGAGGTCACGTGGACTCCTTGGGTAGGTATTTCGGGAGGAAAAGTGGTACGGAGATCAGGACGCGTGCGGGGCCAGGAGGCCTATCACGGGGGTCCATTCGGCAGTGCGGATCCCGGCGATGGTTCCGGCAATGGCGAACGGGTCCTGCTTGAGCAGCTCATTCAGCCGGGTTTCGTCCTGGACCTTGAAGATCAGCAGCGCACCCGCCCCGTCACCATAGGGTCCGCTGGTCAGCAACTGGCCGCCTTCCGCCAGGCCTGCCAGCCACGCGCGGTGCGCAGGGCGGTGTTCATCAAGGGCGGCGGTGGAATCGGCGGCGTACACGTACTCAACGGCAAAAACAGTCATAAGGACACCCTATCGCCCGGGGCGGGCTGCCGCCGATCCGAAACCTACTGCAGCAAGAACACCTTCACGATCGCTCCGGTGCCGGCCGCCCACAGCATCGACGTCAGCGTTCCAATGATGAACCGCTCTGCAGCCACCGGCGTTTCCCTTGAGTTCGGCAAACCTGCCCAGGCCCTTGATGGCCACAATGTAGGCAATAGCCACCGGCTGCCCGGTCAGGATGGCCAGGCAGACGCCCAGGCGTTCGAGCACCCCGATAATGGCACCGCCGCGCAGAATTCGCTGGGCCGGAACTGCGGGACCCGGCTGCCCGGGACCTTCAGCTTCCGGGTGGGTGGCGTCCGACGGCGGCCTGTCGCCGCCCGCTGTCAGCTCGCCGTCAACGGTCTGACCGGGCTGCTGATCATCCGCCGGAATGTCCGGCAGGTTGTCCACCGTCACATCTGCTGACGGATCCTGGCCGGAGTCACGGCCTGCGGCACCGCCGGCCTTCGCTGCGGCGTCGGCCTTGTCATCGATGGTCCTGGCCAGCCGGAACACCAGCGAGGTCACAGGCCAGCCCGCAAAACCCGCCACCAGGAGGGCCGCTGCGATCCAGAGTGCGTTCACCGGTTCCCCTCGGTCGAAGTATCCCCTACCTGGACTGTCCACGGCGCAGGTGTCCCCGACGGAGCAAGGATCCGGGCGTGGGCGCACTCCAGGAGCATGGCGGCGGCAGGCCTGGCAGCTGCCTCTTCCGGCCAGCCGGACCGCAGCAGGGCACGGCTTAC
This sequence comes from Pseudarthrobacter sp. BIM B-2242, assembly GCF_014764445.1. NCBI lineage: Bacteria > Bacillati > Actinomycetota > Actinomycetes > Micrococcales > Micrococcaceae > Pseudarthrobacter > Pseudarthrobacter sp. BIM B-2242. The sequence goes on along the minus strand of NZ_CP061721.1, from coordinate 1,419,210 downwards.
CGACTGCTCGGTGATCCCCAGCTCCCGGGCCACATGTTTCTGGCTGCCGTGACGGCCTTCGCCGCCCTGGTAGGCGCGCAGGCTGTCCACCACGCGCCACTGGGCCGGCGTGCGTTGCTGCACAACGCGTCCCAGCAAGCGGAGCACCGCCTGGGCGTGTGCACTGGTCATGGCTCCCTTCCCGGCATCGGGACGTAGGTCCCGGCCACGTCCCATACTGCCGGACACCACCGACAACGGCACCTGGGCCGCCGCGCCCTTGGCCAGTTCCACTGCCTTCCGCGCTGCCACAAAGCCGCTGCCGGTGCCTTCCCGGGGGCTGCCGCCGGGAACCAGCTGCACCGCCCCGATCCCGATCCCGACGTACCAGTGTCCGTCCCGGAGCGCATGGAGCGCTATGTCCACGACGTCCGCAGCGTGTTCCACGACACCCTGGAGCTCGTCGCCTACCGAACGCTCGAACGGGGCAGGTGTGAGGCTGCCCAATGCGGAAATCAGGCCTGGAACCCGGTCCATGTCTGCAGTGCTTCCGCGCTGGTCGATGGTCAGTACGTACATGCCATAAACCGTACGCAGGCAAGAGGAAATAATCAATCACTAATAGCTGATTATTAAGAATCAGCCATATATGGCTGATTAGCTGGAATCAGCCGTCAGCCGCTGTGATTCCGGCGGAACAGCGCTCCGCCGGGTCGCCTCCCACGCCATCCACACCGCGGCAACTCCCATCAGCAGGCCCCCGGCACTCTGGGTAGGCAGGCTGCTTCCGGTGGTGGCCTGCCCCAGGATCACGCCGAGGACATAGAACAGCACGGCTCCTGCCGCCCAGAGCACCCCGGCCCACCGCGGCAGGACCCGGGAACGCCATACTGCGATCCCCAGCAGGAGGTTGCCGGCACAGGCCAGCAGGAGGCCCAGCAGGAACGCCCCGTTCATCGATCCCGGGAATTCCAACTGCATCACGTCCTGGTTTCCAGCCAGGTAGGCCTTACCGATGGCGGGAGTGGCGAACGTGGAAATCACAGCGGGCACCAGCAGCAGTGCGGTACCGGCCACTGCACTGACCATTGCTGTCAACGCGAGGCCTCCGGTCCGGCTGCCGGCAAGGCAGCACCCCAGCGCAAAGGTCCCCAAGATGGCCAGGATGGTGCCGCCGGTGCCGCCCAGCAGATGGCCCATCTGGTACGAATCGGAGCTGACGAACCTGGCCCAGGCTTCCGGGTCCCGGGCCGCGTCCGGCTGTGGCTCCAGCGAGGACCAGGCCGTAACGAGCCAGGCAACGGCCAGCGCCCACAAACCGGCCTGGACCCAACGGCTTACTTTCTGCGGGCTCATTTTTGTTCACCTTTCTCCGCGAAGGCATCAGGCAGCGCGAGGCATCTCAGCCGAAGAGGTTCACCGGCTTCACAATGTCCGCGTAGATCAGCAGCGCGCTCATGCCCATCAGCAGCACGGCCACCACATAGGTCACGGGAAGCAGTTTGGCGATGTCGAAAGCTCCCGGGTCCGGTTTGCCGAACAGCCTGGCCACCTGCCGCCGTGCCCCCTCATAGAGCGCTCCGGCCACATGCCCGCCGTCGAGCGGCAGCAGCGGGATCAGGTTGAAGACCGCGAGCGCAAAGTTGAGGCCGGCCAGCAGGCCCACCAGTGCGCCAAGCCTGGACTGGAGCGGCACCTCTTCCATGGCCGCCACTTCGCCGGCTACGCGTCCCACGCCCACCACGCTGATGGGACCGTTCGGATCGCGCTCTTCCTCGCTGAAGGCGGCCTTTGCCACACCGACCACCCTCGCGGGCAGATTGAGGACAACCCCGGCCACCTGCCTGATGTTCTCCCCCGCCATGGGCAGGACGGACGACGCCGGCTGGGCCACCAGTTCGGTCTGCGCGCCGATGCCGAGAAAGCCCACGTCCTGGTACAGGAGATTGCCGGCGTCATCCTTTGCCTGGCGTCCGTCCACGCCCACGACGGGGCGGGCGGACAGGACGGGGGTCACCGTGGTGGTAACCGGTCCGCCGTCGCGCTCCACGGTGATGGCGACTTCCCTGCCGGCGGAGGCGCGGATCCACTCGGTCAGCTGGTCCCAGCCCGTGACTGCTTTTCCGTCAAAGGAGGTGACCACATCGTTCGGCAGGAGCCCGGCAGCCGCAGCGGGAGTCAGCTGGCAGTCCGGCGAATCGGGGTCCACCGTCTGCCCCGCAGCCACCTGGCACTTGGACACATCGGAAATGGTGGTGGTGGCTGTGGCCACGCCAAAGCCCATCAACAGGACAGCGGTCAGCACCACGCCGATCAGCAGGTTCATGACCGGGCCGCCGAGCATCACGATGATTTTTTTCCAGACCGGCAGGCGGTAGAAGACGCGGTTCCCGTCCTCCGGGCCAACCTCCTCGTGGGCCAGGGATCGCGCCTCCGTGGCCAGTGTCTGGAACATGCCGGTGCTGGAAGGCCGGACCGTTCCGTCGTCCTTGTTGGGCGGGTACATCCCGATCATGGACACGTAGCCGCCCAGCGGGATTGCCTTCACACCGTATTCGGTCTCGCCTTTGCGCCTGGACCAGAGCGTGGGGCCGAAGCCGATCATGTACTTGGTGACGCGCACCTTGAACAGCTTGGCGGGCACCAGGTGCCCCACTTCGTGGAGCGCAATGGACACGGCAATGCCGATCGCCACAAAGACGACGCCGAGGATAAAAAGGAGGATGGGGCTCATGCGTGGATCTGCTGCTTCCTAGAGACTGCTTACTGCCAAACGTTCGTGGGCGCGTGTTCGTGCCCAGCCTTCAGCATCCAGCACCGACTCAAGGGTCAGCTCCGAGGATCCTGGGTGTTCGCTGAGGACAGCATCGATGGTGTCCACAATGTCGGTGAAGCGGATGCGGCCGGCATGGAACGCCAGGACTGCTTCCTCGTTGGCCGCGTTGAAGACGGCAGGGTAGGTGCTGCCCTGTTTGGCGGCGTCCTTGGCCAGGTCCACGGCCGGGAACGCTGCGCTGTCCAGCGGTTCGAAGGTCCAGCTGGTGGCCCGGGTCCAGTCACACGGGGACGCCGCGTTCGCCACTCTGTCCGGCCAGCCAAGCCCCAGGGCGATGGGCAGTCGCATGTCCGGCGGTGAGGCCTGGGCGATGACGGACCCGTCAATGAACTGGACCATGGAGTGGACCACCGACTGCGGGTGCACCACAACATCGATCCGGTCCAGCGGCACGTCAAACAGCAGGTGGGCTTCGATCAGCTCAAGGCCCTTGTTGACCAGGGTTGCCGAATTGGTGGTGACCATCAGGCCCATATCCCAGGTGGGGTGTGCCAGGGCCTCCTGCGGCGAAACATCGTGCAGCTGCTCCCGGGTCCGTCCGCGGAACGGCCCGCCGGACGCCGTCAGGATGAGCTTCTCCACCTCGGCCGCCGAGCCGGAGCGCAGGCATTGCGCGATGGCCGAATGTTCGGAGTCCACCGGGACGATCTGGCCTTCGCGGGCTGCGGCCTTGACCAGCGCGCCACCCACAATCAGCGATTCCTTGTTGGCCAGTGCCAACGTGGCACCGGACTTCAGCGCAGCGAGCGTGGGGGCGAGGCCGATGGAACCGGTGATGCCGTTGAGCACCACGTCCGCGTCCACGGCTGCGATGCGCGCCGAGGCATCCGGGCCGTGGATGATCTCCGGACGGTAGCCCTGCTTGCCGGCACGGCGTGCGGCTTCGGCGATCAGCTCCTGCAGGCGCCGGGGATCACCGGAGGCGATGCCGACGGCGGTAGCGCCGGTGTGGACCGCCTGGCGGGCAAGGAGTTCCAGGTTCCCGCCGCCTGCACTGAGTGCCACCACCTCGAACAGGTGCGGGGCGCCGTCGACGACGTCAATCGCCTGGGTGCCGATGGAACCGGTGGATCCGAGGAGGACGATTCTGCGAGGCTGCATGGATCAAGTATCCCGCACTCCGGGGCCCGTCCGGATCTGCCGTCCGGCCCTAGGAGCCGGGAACGGCCAGGCGTAACGTGGATTGCGTGGACTGGGTTTCCTGGTTCGATGCGCCGGACTACGAATTCGCGCGGCAAGTGCTGCAGCGCGGCATTGCAGTGCTGTACTTCGTGGCGTTTCTGTCCTCCCTCAACCAGTTCCCGGCATTACTTGGCGAACACGGGCTCCTTCCCGTTCCGCGGTATCTGGAGGGGTTCAGCGTCCGGCGCCGGCCCACGCTCTTCCGCTGGCGCTACTCGGACCGGCTGCTGCGATGGGTCTGCGCGGCGGGTCTGGTTATTTCCGCGCTGCTAATGGCCGGCCTCCCCCAGCTCGGCCCGCCCTGGGTTCCGATGCTCGCTTTCCTTGCCCTGTGGCTGCTCTACATGTCGATCGTCAACGTGGGCCAGACCTTTTACGGCTTCGGGTGGGAAATGCTGATCCTCGAAGCCGGTTTCACCGTCGCATTCCTCGGCTCAGACCAGACAGAGCCGCCCCGAACCATCCTGATCCTGGTGGCCTGGCTGGTGTTCCGCCTGGAGTTCGGCGCCGGCATGATCAAGATCCGCGGCGGCCGGGAATGGCGTGACCTGACAGCGCTGTACTACCACCACGAGACGCAGCCAATGCCCGGTCCTTTGAGCCGGCAGGCGCACCTGCTGCCCAAACCCTTCCACCGGCTCGAGGTGCTCGGGAACCACTTCGCGCAGCTGATCGTGCCGTTTTTCCTCTTCGCCCCGCAGCCCCTGGCCAGCATTGCCGCCGGAATTATCGTCTTCACGCAGCTGTGGCTGGTGGCCAGCGGCAACTTTGCGTGGCTGAACTGGATCGCCATTGTGCTGGCTTTCGCCGCCGTCAGCGACCCCGTTGCCCATGCTGTGTTCCCGTTCCTGCCCCTGGACTGGCACCCTGGTGCGGGCACGCGCGGGAACCCGCCATATTGGCTTGCCCTCACTCTCGCCGCCACGATCCTGCTGGTGGTGCTGAGCTACTGGCCGCTGCGCAACCTCATCTCCAAGGGCCAGCTGATGAATGCCAGCTTCAACCGCTGGCAGCTTGTCAACACCTACGGCGCGTTCGGCACAGTGACCAGGCAGCGCATCGAGATTGTGGTTGAAGGCACTCTCGACGCGGACCCGGATGATGCGGCGGCCTGGCGCGAGTACGGGTTCAAGGGCAAGCCCGGGGACGTGCGCAGGCTGCCGCGGCAGTGGGCGCCTTACCACCTGCGGCTGGACTGGCTGATGTGGTTCCTGCCTTTGCGGACGGTGCACGAGGAGTGGTTTTACGCCTTCCTCGGCAAGCTCCTGGAGGCCGATCCGCGGACCCTGCGGCTTCTTCGCGAGGACCCGTTCGACGGCGAACCGCCACGTTGGGTGCGCGTCAACAGTTACCTGTACCGTTTCGCCACCCGGAGCGAGTTTCGGGAATCCCGGGAGCGGTGGGTCAGGACACTGCTGTATGAGGCCATCCCGCCGGTCTCACTCCGCGGTTCCCGCGGGCGGCGGCGGTGATCACCCGGGATGTTGGTGATCACCCGGGATGTTTCAGGCGTGCGTGCCGGCCCTGCGGAGCGTGGCTTCGGCGTGCTTGAGGATGGGCCCGTCGATCATCTTGCCGTTGAACTGGAAAACGCCCGACCCTGCCGCCGCGGCGGCCCGCAACAGTTCCTGGGCAGCGGTGACGTCCACCTCGGACGGCGCATAGGCGCCGCGGACAACGTTCGACTGGCTGGGGTGAATGCAGGCCTTGGAACTGAACCCTGACGCAACAGCGTCGGCGGCCTCCGCAGCGAGCCCGGAAAGGTCCGGGATGTTGACGTAGACGGCATCCACGGCTTCCTTGCCAAACGCCCGGGCGGCGATGAGAACCGCGGAACGGGCGTGCAGCGCCACGGCGCGGTAGCCGCCGTCGTCCCTCCTGCTGGAGGTGCCGCCCAGGGAGGCGAGCAGGTCCTCGGCGCCCCACATCAGGGCCACCACGTTCGGGGCAGCCGCGATGGCGGGTGCATTGAGGATTCCGGCGGCGGTCTCGCACAGGGCAATGACGTGGTAATCCTTGAGTGCTTCCAGCTGCCCCGCGTCCTCCGCCTTGGCCAGCATCACCGTGCGGTACGGCGTATGGGCCAGGCAATGCAGGTCCTTCTCGAATTCGTCCGTGCCCGCCGGATTGAGGCGGACGATGGTCCGGCTGGGATCGAGTTCGGGGCCGACGCCCGCAGCACCGAGCTGGGCGAGGATCGCGCCGCGGGCCCGCTGTTTGTCCGCGGGAGCCACGGCGTCCTCCAGGTCCAGGATGACGGCGTCGGCGCGTTCGGCTGCCTTCTGGAAGCGTTCGGGACGGTCGGCGGGGCAGAACAGAAGGGCGGGACCCATCACAAATGTCATACGGACATTGTCCCCTTTTCGCTGCCCTCTTCGCTCCCCTTTTCCGGTTCCGCGGGACGCCCGGCGTGGGCGTCCCGCGTCCACATCAGGCAGCTCCGCGTGGCCAGGGCCACCACGGTGCCGTCCTGGTTCCTGCCGGTATGCTGCATTGTCACGATTCCCTGGCCCGGCCGTGATTCCGAGAGCCGCTTCCGGGTGATCACGGTCTCGGTGTAGAGCGTGTCGCCGTGGTACAGCGGATGGGGAAAGGAAACGTCCGTCAGGCCCAGCTGGGCGATGATGGTGCCCTGGGTCAGCTGCGATACTGACTGCCCCACCACAGTGGACAGCGTGAACATGGAGTTGACCAGGCGCTGGCCAAATGGCTGGCCTGCGCTCCAGGCGGCGTCCAGATGCAGGGCCTGGGTGTTCATGGTCAGCGTGGTGAAGAGGACGTTGTCCGCCTCTGTCACGGTGCGTCCGGGCCGGTGCGCGTAGACAACGTCCTCGTCCAGCTCGTCGAAGTAGAGGCCGCGCTGTTCAATGACGCGCCGGCCTGTCATACAGTGAGCTCCTGGTCCTCTTCGAAGAGCTCCGCCCCCGTGGCCGCAACGACCTCCTCGACGGACACGTTGGGTGCGAGTTCGCGGAGCACCAGACGGGACTGCCCGCCTTCGGTGACAACATCGATCACGGCGAGGTCGGTGATGATCCGGTCCACGCAGCCCTTCCCCGTCAGCGGCAAGGTGCACTGCTCCACGATCTTCGGGCGGCCGTTCCGGTCAACGTGCTCCATCATCACGATCACCTTTTTGGCCCCAAAAACCAGGTCCATGGCGCCGCCCATGCCTTTGACCATCTTGCCGGGGATCATCCAGTTGGCCAGGTCACCGTTCCGGGCCACTTCCATGGCACCCAGAACTGCCACATCCACGTGCCCGCCACGGATCATGCCGAACGACGCGGCCGAATCAAAGAAGGCCGCCCCCTTGTTGACGGTGACGGTTTCCTTGCCGGCATTGATCAGGTCCGGATCCACGGCATCCTCGGCCGGGTAGGGCCCGACGCCGAGGATCCCGTTTTCCGAGTGCAGGACCACTTCCACACCGGCGGGAATGTAATTGGGAATCAGCGTCGGCATGCCGATGCCCAGGTTGACATATTGCCCGTTGCTGAGCTCCCGCGCCACGCGTGCAGCGAGTTCGTTGCGGGTCCAGCCCTTTGTGTCCGGGTTGATGCCCTCCGGGTGCCCTGCGGTGGAACGGCGGTATTCGGGCCGGACTGCTTCGGGGCGGGGAGGCGCTCCCTGCGTGCTGTTCGACTCCATGGCTACGCTCCTGCCTGTGATGTGTCTGTGGCCTGCCCAGGTGCTGATGCCGGCGGGAAGGCCACGGTCCGCTTTTCAATCCGCTTCTCGCCGTCGGGCACCACCACCACCCTCTGCACGAAGATGCCGGGTACATGGACGTGCTCCGGATCGAGTTCGCCCGGTTCCACAAGCTGCTCCACTTCGGCGATGGTGATCCTGCCGGCCATGGCACAGAGGGGGTTGAAGTTCATGGCGGTGGCGTGAAAGACGAGGTTGCCGTGGCGGTCGCCCTTCCACGCGTGCACCAGTCCGTAGTCGGGCGTCAGTGACTCCTCAAGGACGTAGTCAACCCCGTTGAACGTCCGCACCTCCTTGGGTGCGGAGGCGATCGCAACCCCGCCGTCGGCGTCGTACTTCTGGGGAAGCCCGCCCTCGGACACCTGGGTGCCCACGCCCGCCTTGGTGTAAAAGGCGGGGATGCCGGCGCCGCCGGCGCGGAGTTTCTCGGCGAGGGTGCCCTGCGGGGTCAGCACAACTTCCAGCTCACCGGCCAGGTACTGGCGGGCGAACTCCTTGTTCTCGCCGACGTAGGAGCTGACGGTGCGCCGGATCCGGCCGTCGCGGAGGAGGACGCCCAGACCCCAGTCGTCCACGCCGCAGTTGTTGCTTACGGTCTCCAGGTTCCGGGTGCCGTGCCTGTGCGGGGCGTCAATCAGGGCCACGGGGATCCCGCACAGGCCGAACCCTCCCACCGCGAGCGACGCACCGTCCGGGATGTCCGCTATGGCTTCCTCGGCGCTGGCAACAACCTTGTTAATCATCAGTGATCCTCTCCGGCCGGCTTCAGTCCCTGTTACTACAGTCCGAGTTCACGGGCGATCAGCATCAGCTGGACCTCCGTGGTGCCCTCCCCCACTTCAAGGATCTTGGAGTCGCGGTAGTGGCGTGCCACGGTGAATTCATTGATGAAGCCATAGCCGCCGAACACCTGGGTGGCATCCCGCGCGTTGTCCATGGCTGCCTCGCCTGCGACCATCTTAGCGATGGCCGCCTGCGTCTTGAACGGCTTGCCGGCGAGCATTCTCGAGGCGGCATCGTAGTACACCAGGCGGGCGGTGTGGGCCCTGGCCTGCATGCGGGCGATCTTGAACGCGACGGCCTGGTGCTTGCCGATGTTTTGACCAAAGGCACTGCGTTCCTTGGCGTATTTCACCGACAGGTCCACGCAGCCCTGCGCGGCTCCCGTGGCCAGCGCGGCGATGGCGATGCGGCCTTCATCCAGGATGGAGAGGAAGTTGGCATAGCCCCTGCCTTCTTCGCCGAGCAGGTTTTCCTCCGGCACCCGGACGTCCGTCAACGTGAGCGGATGCGTGTCCGAGGCGTTCCAGCCCACCTTGTTGTAGGCCTTCTCCGCTTTGAACCCCGGCGTGTCGGTGGGCACCAGGATGGTGGAGATCTCCTTCTTGACGCTGCCGTCCCCGCGCTCCGTCTGGCCCGTGACCGCTGTGACCGTCACCAGGCGGGTGATGTCGGTCCCGGAGTTGGTGATGAACTCCTTGTGGCCGTTGATTACCCACTGTCCGCCGACGCGTTTGGCGTGGGTTTTAGTGCCGCCGGCGTCGGACCCGGCTTCCGGTTCGGTGAGGCCGAAGCCTGCGAGCGCCTCACCCGAGGCGAGCACCGGAAGCCACTCCTCCTTCTGGGCTTCTGTACCGAACCGGTAGACGGGCATGGCGCCCAGGGAGACGCCCGCTTCGAGCGTGATGGCCACGGACTGGTCCACCCGCCCCAGCTGCTCAAGGGCGAGCGCCAGGGCGAAGTAGTCCCCGCCCATCCCGCCGTATTCCTCCGGGAACGGCAGCCCGAAGAGACCCATGTCCGCCATCTGCTTCACGATTTCGTAAGGAAAGCTGTGTTCCTCATCGTGCTTGGCGGACACCGGGGCCACCACGTTGTCCGCAAAGTCGCGGACCGTGTCGCTGAGGTCCTGGTATTCCTCGCTGAGTTCGAAATCCGGCATTGCTAGGCTCCCTCGGGTGTTTCATGGCTTGAATGGTGGATGGTGGCCAGGACCTGGTCGGCTTTTACCAGGTCCCCGGCCTTGACGCTGATATGCACCGTGCCGGCCACTTCGGCCACCAGCTGGTGTTCCATCTTCATGGCTTCCACGGACAGGAGGACCTGGCCTGCCTCCACGGTGTCGCCGTCGCTGACGGCAACGGACACAACCGTGCCGGGCATGGGCGAACGCACCTCGGGGTCGGCGGCGCCCTCCTCGCGCTGGATGGCGGCGAGCACGCGGGCGAGCCGCGACTCCCTCGTCAGCACTTCAAGCCGGCATGCCCAGCCGCCGTTGCCCATGAACAGTTCCTGACCCCGGGCCACCGGGGCCAGCGCATACTCCGTTGCCTCGCCGTCGAGAGTCACCTCCACGTGTCCATGCCTGGAAAAGCGAAGGGACGCCGTACGCCGGATCCCCGTCCCGACCCGGGCCGTGACAGTGCCGCCGGCCACGCGGCCTGTGACGCTGACTGTTGCGGTGCCGCCGTCGGGCGTTCCCAGGCTGACCCGCTGCGGCGCCGGCGCTCCGATCCGCCAGCCGTTCCGGACCCCCCAGGGCCCGGACGGGACGGGTGTGCCTTCATGCTCCCTGTTCATCAGGACGTAAAGGGCTGCAACGACCAATTCTGCGTCGCCCACCTGCCGGAAGGAGAAGGCCGGCATCCTGCGCTCGATCAGGCCGGTGTCAAGGTGCCCTGCACGGACATCGTCGTCGTTGATCAGCAGCCGCAGGTACTCCACGTTCGTGTCGACGCCAAGCGCGGTGTAGCCGGCGAGCGCTTCATCCAACGTGTCCAGGGCGGCGGTGCGGTCCGGGCCCCACGCAATGACCTTGGAAATCATCGGATCGTAGCTTGATGAGATTGTCAGACCCTCAAGGAGGGCCGAGTCCACCCGGATCCTGCCGGTGGAGTGGCGGGGCAGTTCGTCCAGCAGGAACACCGTCCCGCCTGAGGGCATGAAGTTCCGTTCCGGAATTTCCGCATAGACGCGCGCTTCGACGGCGTGCCCGTTAAGTTCGACGTCTTCCTGGCGGACGGTCAGTTCCTCACCGGCGGCAATCCGCACCTGCCATTCGACCAGGTCAACACCGGTGACCATCTCGGTGACCGGATGCTCCACCTGGAGGCGGGTGTTCATCTCCATAAAAAAGAACTCATCCGGAGCATCGTCGGAGACCAGGAATTCGACGGTGCCGGCACCGCTGTAGTGGACGCTCCGGGCTGCCTGGCACGCGGCCTCACCGATGCGGGCACGGGTGGCCCCGTCGTCGTTCAATGAATCCAGCAGCGGCGACGGCGCCTCTTCGATGACTTTCTGGTGGCGCCGCTGCAGTGAGCACTCGCGCTCCCCCAGATGGATCACGTTGCCGTGGTTGTCCGCCAGGACCTGAACCTCGATATGCCGCGGCGTGCGGACCAGCCGTTCAAGGAACAGCGTGTCATCCCCGAAGGCGCCGGCTGCCACGCGCCGGGCGGTGCCCAACGTTGCTTCCAGCTCCCCGGGGCGATCCACGATGTGCATGCCCTTGCCTCCCCCGCCCGCGGAGGGCTTGATCAGCAGCGGGAAGCCGACGGCGGCCGCGGCCTCCATCAGCTGCGCGTCGCTCATGCCCGGCTTGGCTATCCCCGGAACCACGGGAACGCCGTAGCCCGCCACATGGTTCTTGGACCGGATCTTGTCGCCCATGATGTTCAGAGATTCGACACCGGGGCCGATGAACGTGATACCGGCTGTCTCCAAAGCCCGGGCGAAGTCGACGTTTTCGCTGAGGAAGCCGTAACCGGGGTGGACGGCTTCTGCTCCGGTATCGCGGCAGGCCTGGATGATGGCTTCGATGTTCAGGTAGCTCTCCGCCGCGGAGGCGGGGCCGATCCGCACGGCAGCGTCGGCTTCGCGCACGTGCCGGGCACCGGCGTCGGCATCGCTGTAGACGGCCACGGACCGGATGCCCAGGGCGCGCAGGGTCCTGATGACGCGGCAGGCGATTTCCCCGCGGTTGGCCACAAGGACCGTCCCGAAAAGGGTGGTCCCGGGCGCCGGGGTGCCTGTGGCCAGGGGGGAGGTCGGCGAAGTAGGCATTACTGGCTCACATCCGGAAAAGGCCGAAGGAGGTTTCCGGCAGCGGGGTGCGGGAGACGACGTCAAGCGCCAGTCCCAGGACGGTGCGGGTGTCCGCGGGATCGATGATGCCGTCGTCCCATAGGCGGGCGGTGGAGTAGTACGGGCTGCCCTGGTCTTCATACTGTTGTTTGATGGGGGCCTTGAACGCCTCTTCGTCGTCGGCGGGCCATTCCTGGCCGACTGCTTCGTACTGGTCGCGTTTGACGGTGGCCAGCACGCTGGAGGCCTGGTTGCCGCCCATCACCGAGATGCGGGACGCGGGCCACATCCACAGGAACCGCGGCGAGTAGGCCCGCCCGCACATTGAGTAGTTACCCGCCCCGAAAGAGCCGCCGATGACAACTGTCAGCTTAGGGACGCGGGCTGTGGCCACCGCGGTGACCATCTTGGCGCCGTTCTTGGCGATGCCGCCCTGTTCGGAATCCTTGCCCACCATAAAGCCCGAAATGTTCTGCAGGAAGACCAACGGGATACCGCGCTGATCGCAGAGTTCGATGAAGTGCGCCCCCTTAAGTGAGGACTCGCTGAACAGCACGCCGTTATTGGCCACAATCCCCACCGGGTGGCCATGCAGCCTGGCAAAGCCGGTGACAAGCGTGGTGCCGTACTCCTTCTTGAACTCATGGAATCTGCTGCCGTCCACCAGCCGGGCAATCACCTCGCGGACGTCATACTGCGCGTTGACGTCCGTGGGCACGGCTCCATAAAGCTCACCGGGTTCCTCTGTCGGCGCGACGACGTCTTCCACCTCCCACACGGGGGCTGCCGGCCTGGGAAGCGTGGCGACAATGTCGCGGATGATCTGCAGGGCGTGTTCGTCGTTCTCGGCCAGATGGTCGGTGACGCCGGAAATCCTTGAATGAACGTCACCGCCCCCGAGTTCCTCAGCAGTGACAATCTCACCGATGGCTGCCTTCACCAGCGGAGGGCCGCCAAGGAAGATGGTGCCCTGGTTCCGGACAATCACTGTTTCGTCGCTCATCGCCGGGACGTAGGCGCCACCGGCCGTGCAGGAGCCCATCACCGAGGCAATCTGCGGGATCTTCGCCGCCGACAGCCGGGCCTGGTTGTAGAAGATCCGGCCGAAATGTTCCTTGTCGGGGAACACCTCGTCCTGCTTCGGCAGGAACGCGCCCCCGGAATCCACCAGATAGATGCAGGGCAAACGGTTCTCCAGCGCGATTTCCTGGGCGCGGAGGTGTTTCTTCACCGTCATCGGGTAGTAGGTGCCGCCCTTGACCGTGGCGTCATTGGAAATCACCAGGACCTGCCGGCCATGGACCAAGCCGATGCCCGCGATCACCCCGGCTCCGGGCGATTCATCGTTGTACATGCCGTTGGCAGCCAGCGGAGCAATTTCCAGGAACGGACTGCCGTCGTCCAGCAGCTGGTCGATGCGTTCGCGCGGCAGGAGCTTCCCCCGGGCCACGTGGCGCTCGCGTGACTTCTCCGGCCCTCCGAGGGCCGTCTCGGCAAGCCTGGCTTTCAGTTCCACGGCCAGCGAACGCTGCGCGGCGTTGTTGGCCGCAAACACGTCACTGTCAGCCTCAAGCCGGCTGGTGAGGGTCTCCATCGACGCGGTCCGTTCCTAGTGGTTTGAGGGCCGTTGACTACTTATGTCCGCACGAGCCGGATTCCGACTCGGTTAGTGTCATGTAACTGAAATTTAGGTTAGTCTCTATTAACTGTGATGTCCAACACGCGGACGCGTTGTTAGAATTTGCAGGTCCGAGGAGGAAAGCGTGCCCATCACCCGACCTGCGCAGCCATCCCAGCCGCCGCCGTCAGACCGGCCCGCTCCAGGCAGCCAACCTGTTCCCGAACCGCCCGCCCCGGGAACCCAGCGAAGCCAGGCCAAAGAGATTCGGCGTCAGGCACTGCTCTCCGCTGCCGCATCGCTTTTCGCGGTGAACGGGTTCAACCGCGTGTCACTTGAGGACCTGGGTGCGGCGGCCGGCGTCAGCGGCCCGGCCGTATACCGTCATTTCCCCGGTAAGCAGGCAGTCCTGGGCGATCTGCTGCTGACCGTCAGCCGGGACCTCCTGGCAGGCGGGCAGAGTGTGGTGGCGGAAACCACGGATCCGCTCGAGGCTCTCCGCAGGCTGGTGGCGTTCCAGGTGGATTTTGCGCTGAGTAAGCCCGATGTGATCCGGGTCCAGGACAGGGACTTCAGCAATCTCGCCACGCAGGAGCAGGCCGAGGTCAGGGCGCTGCAGCGAACCTACGTGGAGCTCTGGGTCCAGGTGCTGGCCCGCCTGGATCCCGCGATCGACGCTGCTGAACTGCGGATGCGGGCCCACGCCACGTTCGGCCTGATCAACTCCACGCCGCACTCCGTGCGGAACCATGGCCGAAGGATCGCGCCGAAAGCCGCCCGCCCGCTGCTGGAGAGCATGGCGCTGGCGGCCCTCACGGCGAAGGTTCCGGGAATCTGACAGCCCGGCCCTTCCTCACGGCACCCGCCCGCTAGACCATCGTGAGCACCATGCCGGGGTCTGCCAGGATGGCGCCGACGTCGGCCAGGAATCGCGAGCCCTGCTCCCCGTCCACCAGGCGGTGGTCAAAGGACAGGCTCAAGGTCATGACCTGGCGCAGCGCCACCTCGTCCTGGAATTCCCATGGCATCTTGCGGACCGCCCCTACAGCCAGGATGGCGGCCTCGCCCGGGTTCAGGATGGGCGTGCCGGCGTCGATCCCAAAGACCCCGATGTTGGTGATGGAGATGGTGCCGTCAGCCAACTCGGCCGGAGCCGTCTTCCCGGCCCGGGCTGTCCCCGTCAGATCAGTGAGGGCTTCTGACAGTTCGGGCAGGGACAGGGTGTCCGCGTCCTTGATGTTGGGAACGGTGAGGCCGCGGGGCGTCGCTGCGGCGATCCCGAGGTTCACGTAGTTGAACTGCACAATTTCCTGGTTGGCCTCGTCCCACCGCGAGTTAAGCGACGGGTTCCGGCGAAGGGCAATCAGCACGGCCTTGGCCACCAGGGTCAGCGGAGTGAGCTTGTGGTCCTGGAACGCCCGGCTTGCTTTCAGTTTCGCCAGGAGGTCCATGGTGGGCGTGACATCGACCGTGAGAAACTCGGTTGCATGCGGTGCCGTGAACGCGCTTGCAACCATCGCCGCGGCCGTGTACTTCCGGACTCCCTTGATGGGCGTCCGGACTTCGCGCTCACCCTGAGCAGCCGTCAGGCCTGCTGGAACGGCGGTTTCTGACACAGCAGACAGATGCCGGGCGGCCGCCGGGACATCACCGCCGCCAACAAAGTTCCGGACGTCCTCCCGGGTGATCAGTCCGTGAGCTCCGGTGCCCGGGACAGCGGCCAGCTCGACGCCCAGGTCCTTGGCCAGCTTCCGCACGGGCGGCGTGGAGCGCGGCCGTTCGAAGGCCTGGGGTTCGGGATGCGTGGTTTCGACAGGCTTGGTTTCCGCAGGCGTGGTTTCGACAGGATTGGTTTCTACAGGCGCAGCAACCGGCGCTGCAAAGGTGCGCTGCCGGCGCACCGGCCGGCCGGAACTTTCGACGACGGCGCCGTACCCCACAAGGTTGGGCTGCCGCTTAGGTGCCTCCCCCTCAGCCGGCGCTGCCCCCGTGGGTGACGCGCCGGCGTCGTCCGGTACTTCAAAGGAGACGATCGGTTTGCCCACCTCCACCACTGTGCCGGGCTGCTCGTGCAGTGCGGTGATCACGCCCGCGAACGGCGAAGGCAGCTCCACCACGGCCTTGGCTGTTTCCACCTCGGCGATCACCTGGTTCAGGGTGACAGTGTCCCCCACGCCGACCTTCCAGCTGACGATTTCGGATTCCGTAAGGCCCTCACCAAGGTCCGGGAGCCTGAATTCCTTGATCATGGTGGCGCTCATCCTTCCAGCCCGCTGAGTGAGTTCGGCCGTCCGAGTGCACGGTCCACGCCGTCGAGGATCCTGTCCAGGCTCGGCAGGTGGTGCATTTCCACCTTGGAGTACGGGTAGGGCACGTCGAACCCGGTGACGCGGACGGGCGCTGCTTCGAGGTGGTAGAAGCACCTCTCGGTAATGCTGGCAGCCACCTCGGCGCCCAGCCCGCCTGACTGGCCGGCTTCGTGGGTGACTACCAGCCGGCCTGTCTTCCGCACGGATGCTTCAACTGTGGCGTAGTCCACCGGTGCCAGCGAGCGCAGGTCGATGACCTCAATGGAGATGCCTTCGTCGGCCGCCGCAGTGGCGGCGTCCCGGGCAGTCCTGACCAGCGGCCCGTACGCCACCAGCGTGACGTCCGTGCCCTCAGTCAGCACACGGGCTGCACCCATCGGCAGCGCGGTGCGGACGTCGATGGTCTCGTCCACGTCACCCTTATCGTGGTAGCGGCGCTTGGGTTCGAAATAGAGGACCGGATCATCGGACAGGATGGCCTGCTGGATCACGGTGTAGGCATCCTGCGGGTTGGAGACCGTGACAACCCGCAAGCCGGACGTGTGGGTGAAGTACGCCTCGGGTGACTCCGAGTGATGCTCGGGTGACCCGATGCCCCCGCCGAACGGCACCCGGATGGTGATGGGCATCTTCACCGCACCCTGGGTGCGGTAGTGCATCTTGGCCACCTGGCTGACGATCTGGTCGAAAGCAGGATAGATAAAGCCGTCGAACTGGATCTCCACCACCGGACGGTAGCCGCGGTACGCAAGACCCACGGCGGTGCCGATAATGGCTGATTCGGCCAGCGGCGTGTCCACCACGCGGTGTGTGCCGAAGTCCTTCTGGAGGCCGTCGGTCACCCGGAACACACCACCGAGGACGCCGATGTCCTCGCCCATCAGTATGACTTTGGGATCATTTTCAAGCGATTTGCGCAGGCCGGAATTTATGGCGCGGGCAAAGGTCATCCGGGTCATCAGCGTGCACCTTCCTGGGAAGTGGCTCCTGCGGGATCACCGAAGGAGGCAAGGTATCGGGCGTAGTGGTCCTGCTGGCGGTCCAGCCACGAGTTCGGGGCGCTGTACACATTCTTGAAGACATCCAGCGGCTCCGGCTCCGGCATGGCAATGCACCCGGCGCGGAGTTCACGTGCTACGGCGTCCGCCTTGTCCTTGACGTGCTGCTGGAACTGCCCGGTGAGGAGGCCCTTGCGGTCCAGCAGGGCTTTGACCCTGTCGATGGGGTCCTTCGCGGCCCAGTCTTCGAGTTCGTTGGCATCGCGGTAGCGGGTGGGATCATCGGCTGTGGTGTGCGGTCCCATGCGGTACGTGACGGCCTCGATGAACGTCGGCCCGCCGCCGTGCCGGGCACGGTCCACGGCCAGCCTCGTCGCGGCCATAACGGCCAGGACGTCGTTTCCGTCCACCCGCAGGCTCGGGATGCCGAAGCCGGCGGCCCTGTCCGCAAGCTGCACGTGCGACTGCAGCCGTACGGGCTCCGAGATAGCCCAGTGGTTGTTGGAGCAGAAGAAGACCAGCGGCACCTGGAAGCTGGCTGCAAACACCATGGCCTCGTTGACGTCGCCTTCGCTCGTGGCACCGTCGCCGAAGTAGGTCACCGCCACGGAGTCGGCGCCGTCGTTCTGTATGCCCATGGCGTAGCCGGTGGCGTGCAGCGTCTGCGCGCCGATGATGATCTGCGGGGTGGCCATGTTGACGGAGTACGGATCCCAGCCGGAGGAGCCGTTTCCGCGCCAGACACGCAAAATGTCGGTCAGGTCCACGCCCCGGCAGTACGCCACGCCGTTTTCGCGGTAGCTGGAGAAGATGAAATCGTCCTGCCGCAAGGATCTGGCCGAACCGACCTGCGCCGCTTCCTGGCCCAGCAATGGCGGCCACAGGCCAAGCTCGCCCTGCCGCTGAAGGGCGGTTGCCTCGACGTCGATGCGCCGGACGGCTGTCAGGTCCTCATAGAGGGAACACAGTTGTTCATCCCCGATGTCTTTCACCCAGGGATCGAATTCCGGATGGCTGATCCGCTCACCCTCCGGGGTGATCAGCTGGATCAGATTCCGGCCGGATGCACCTTGGGTTCCCGCACTGCCGGCGGGGGCACCTGCCCTTGTTCCGCCCTGGCCCGTTTCGTCTGTAGACACGATGGCACGCAACCTTCTCACGTCGTTTGACCGGCGCCTGGGGACTTGTGGTCCCGCCGGCAGCCAGCCGCCCGGGCGCCGTTACCCCGGATAATTGTGACCCTACTCACAATGTTCATTGGGTACAACTACCGCCGCGGATACTGAGCATAATGCCCTGTTTGAAGCCTCGTGCCCGTGCTAATGTTGCGCATTATGCAAGCTTTGGATGGCACTGACACCCGCCTGCTTTCAGCCCTTGCCCGCGACCCTCGCCGGACGGTGGTGGCCCTCGCCCAGAAACTGGGGCTTTCCCGGAACACTGTCCAGGCGCGCATGGCCCAGCTGGAAAAGAAACACGTCTTCCTGTCCTTCGAACGCAGGATTAACCCGGCGTCGCTGGGGTATCCGCTGATGGCTTTTATCTCGGTCCACGTTCAGCAGCAGAAGCTGGGACAGCTGGCCCACGACCTCGCCGGCATTCCGGAAATCCTGGAAGGGTACGGATTGACCGGCTCGGCCGATCTCCTGCTGCGCGTGGTGGCAGTGGACGCGGAGGACCTCTTCAGGATCAACGGAAAGATCCTTGCGTGCGACGGCGTGGACCGGACGGACACCGCCCTGGCCATGGGTGAGCTCATTCCCTTCCGCATCCAGCCCCTCCTGGAACGGGGATCCGGCGACAGCCCGGATCCGGAGCCGGCGCACTGACCTCGGCGGGGAACTGATTCGGCCAGTATTTCCGTGCGGGTCGGACCGGTGCGCGCCCGCCGCAAACTCGGTTATAGGCTGGTCCAAGGTAAACCCACGGGACCGCCCGGCGGCTCCCAGCAAAAAGGCAGTGCCACCGCGTTGCCGGAAAGGCTCCATGTGAGCAATCCTCAGGAACCGCATCAGCCGGTCCAGCCTGCACCTTGGCCCCAGCAGCCGCAGCAACAGCCACAGGCCCAGCCGCCGGCGGGCCAGTTCGCCGCGGCTCCGGGTTACGGCGCGTCCGCGCAGCACGCGGCACCGGGACAGCCCGCGACACCCGGGAAATACGGGGTGCCCGGCCAGTACGGCGCGCCCGGCCAGCCCCCGGCCGACGGGCCGTTCGGACTTCCCGGCGAACAGCCCCCCGCGCGCGGCCGCCGCAGGCTGTGGACCATCCTGGGGGTGGCGGGCGGCGTCCTGCTGCTGGTCATCCTGGGCGTTGTCATCCTGGTCAACGTAGTGGCAGGCCCCACCAACCACGCCAGGGGCCTTGCCGACGACTTTACGAAACTGGTGATCAACGGCGAAACCTCCACGGCGTACGACGAATACCTCGACCCTGCCCTCCAGGAGCAGGTAAGCAAGGAAACGTTCATCGCCGGCATCAAGACCCTGGAGATGGACAACACGTGCAAGCCGACCTACAACGAGGTCACGGCCAACACCGAGAACGGCACCAAGGCAGCTGATGTGGTGGGGCTCATCACCTGCAGCGGGAACAAGAACATCGACCTCGTCTACCGCTTTGAGGGCACCGACGAGCTCAAGATGATGAACATCAAGATCAAGCCCAAGGCGTAGGGGCTCCCCCGGATAGAGGAAAGGCCCGCGGTCCCTGAAGGGGACGCGGGCCTTTCCTTAAGCGTACGACGGCGGCTGCGGGCCGCCGTCGTACGTTTGGCTGGATCTATTGTCCGGGGATCAGTGATCCACGGCCTTCTCCGCGCCGACGCCGGTGAGTGAGCGAACCTCCATCTCGGCCTGCTTGGTGGTGTCCTCGCGCTTCTTGTCCAGCACGGTGCCGAGCCAGCCGAGCAGGAACGCCAGCGGAATGGACACAATGCCCGGGTTGTTGAGCGGGAAGATGGCGAAGTTCGCGTCCTTGATCATGGAGGTCGCTCCGCCGGAGACGACGGGCGAGAAGATGATCAGGAGAATCGCCGAGCCCAGGCCGCCGTACATGCTCCACACCGCGCCCTGGGTGGTGAACCGCCGCCAGAACAGCGAGTAGACGATGGTGGGCAGGTTGGCCGACGCTGCAACGGCGAAGGCCAGGGCCACGAGGAACGCGATGTTCTGGCCGTTGGCGAGGATGCCGCCCAGGATGGCGAGGATGCCGATGACCACTACGGTGCGCCGTGCCACCTTGACCTCAGTATCGGCGTCGGCCTTCCCCTTGGCGATGACATTGGCGTAGATGTCGTGGGCGAAGGATGCGGCCGCGGTGATGGTGAGGCCGGCCACAACGGCGAGGATGGTCGCGAACGCCACCGCCGAGATAAAGCCGAGCAGCAGCGGGCCGCCCAGGTAGAAGGCCAGCAGCGGTGCCGCAGCATTAACGCCACCCGGAGCGGACTTGATGGTCTCGGCACCAACCAGTGCGGCTGCACCGTAACCGAGCACCAGCGTGAAGAGGTAGAAGAGCCCGATCAGCCAGATGGACCACACCACGGACTTCCGGGCTTCCTTGGCTGTCGGCACCGTGTAGAAGCGCATCAGCACGTGCGGCAGCGCCGCGGTCCCCAGGACCAGCGCGAGGCCGAGGGACATGAAGTCCAGCTTGGACGTCTCCGACTTGCCGTACTGCAGGCCCGGGTTCAGTACCGCGGGGTTGCCCGAGGTTTCAACAGCGGCACCGAGGAGGCTGGAGAGGTTGAAGCCGTAGATGGCCAGCACCCAGAGCGTCATTACGGCTGCACCGGCAATAAGCAGGACAGCTTTGATGATCTGGACCCAGGTGGTGCCCTTCATCCCGCCGATCAGGACGTACATGATCATCAGGGCGCCGACGACGATGATCACCAGCGCCTGGCCGCCCCAGTCACTGATGCCCAGCAGGAGCGAGATCAGGCTGCCGGCTCCGGCCATCTGCGCGAGCAGGTAGAAGAAGCAGACAGCCAGGGTGGAAATGGCGGCCGCGATGCGGACCGGCCGCTGCTTGAGCCGGAAGGAGAGGACATCGGCCATGGTGAATTTGCCCGTGTTCCGCAGCAGCTCTGCCACGAGCAGCAGCGCCACGAGCCAGGCCACCAGGAAGCCGATGGAGTACATAAAGCCGTCATAGCCGTTGACGGCGATGGCCCCGGTGATGCCCAGGAACGAGGCGGCGGACAGGTAGTCGCCGGCAATGGCGGTCCCGTTCTGGGAACCGGTGAACGAGCGGCCGGCGGCGTAGTAGTCGGCGGCGGTTTTGTTGTTTCGGCTGGCCCGGATCACGATCACCATGGTCACCGCGACGAACAGGCCGAAGATGCCCATGTTGAGAAGGGTGGTTTCCTTAAGGTCGGCGACGTTGACCGCCGTGGCAATGCCGATCATTTGTTCACTCCAGTCACGCGGTTGCCGTCCTTATCAAATTCATGGCCTTCAATTTCGTGGCGGATCTCGGCCGCGATCGGGTCAAGCTTCCGGTTGGAGTAGCTGACGTACCAGCCAGTGATGGCGAAGGTGGAGACAAACTGCAGCAGGCCAAGGATCAGGCCGATGTTGATGTTGCCCCACACTTTGGTGGACATAAAACCTACTGCGTAGTCTGCGAGCAGGACGTACGCGAAGTACCACAACAGGAACGCGACCGCCATGGGGAACACAAAGCTACGGTGACGTCTGCGCAGTTCCTGGAACCGCGCCGTCGACTGGACCTGTTCGAAGTCCACGGACGCCGCTGCGTCCGGAGTGTGGGCATCGTTACCCATCGTTCCTCCTCATTGAGAGTTGAGTGGCCCACCGGCTGCCCCCGACAACCGGGATATCGCCAATGTGACTGCAATCACCTTGCGCCGTGACGGGCGCTACATTCCAGAGCAGCGGGTGCAATGGTCGCTCAACGGTCGCGATGCTGCGGCAAACGGCACCCGCCACTACGCTGGGCACCATGCCGGACTCCCCACTCCTCACCGCAGCAGCCATCGCCGTGATCGTCCTGGCGATCGCCGTCGTCGTCGGTGTGGGCATCAAGGTGCTGCGGTCCTTCCGTGACCTGGGCACCGATGCCGAGCGCGCCACGTACAACACTTTGCACGCCGCGTCCCGCGCAGGGCAGCACCTGCGGACCGGGCTGAACCCTGCCGGGGCAGCCAAGGCCAGCCGCCAGCTCCGCAATCTCCTCGGCTGTGACGCGCTGGCCATCACCGATACCGCAGGGGTCCTCGCCTGGGACGGCGCCGCTGAGGACCTGAAACCGCGGCTGATGGACCTTGCCGCGGACGTCCTGAGCGGAGGACGGACAGCTGTGCTCCAGCCTCGGGACCTGGGCGCCGAACGTGCCGCCGGCGGCCTCGCCGCCGTCATCGCCCCGGTGCGCGCCGGATCGCGGGTGGTGGGCGTGGTGGCGGCGTTTGCCCCGTCCGCGGGCGCCGGGCTGGTCCGTGCCACAGGAGAAGTGGCCGACTGGGTGGCCGTCCAGGTGGAGCTGGCGGAACTTGATGCATCCCGGACCTTGCTCATGGAAGCCGAGGTGCGGGCCCTGCGCGCGCAGATCAGCCCGCACTTCATCTACAACTCGCTCAACGCCATCGCGTCGTTCATCAACACCGATCCCCAGCGTGCCCGCGAACTCGTGGTGGAGTTCGCCGATTTCACGAGGTACTCCTTCCGGCGGCACGGTGACTTCACCACGCTGGCCGAGGAACTGCGCTGCATCGACCGGTACCTCCTGCTGGAGCGGGCCCGCTTCGGGGAGCGCGTCCAGGTCAGCCTGCGGATCGCGCCGGAGGTGCTGAGCACCGTCATCCCATTCCTGAGCCTGCAGCCACTCGTGGAGAATGCCGTAAGGCACGGCCTGGAGGCGAAGGAAGGAGAAGGCCACATCACCATCACCGCCAACGATTCCGGGGCCTTTGCGGAGGTGACCATCGAGGACGACGGCGTGGGGATGGATCCTGCCGAGCTCCAGTCCATGCTGGCCGGCCACCGGGACGGGGACCACGTGGGGCTGCGGAACGTCGACGCACGCCTGCGCCAGGTCTATGGGGACCAGCACGGCCTGGTGATCGAGACCGCCCTCGGTGAGGGGACCCTGATCACCATGCGCGTCCCGAAGTCCCAGCCCGGCCATGACGCCTGATTCAGGCTTCCCTGATCCCGGCCGCCTCCTTCCATCCGACTCCGGCGGCTAATGTAGGACCTATGATTAACGTCCTCGTCGCAGACGACGAGTTACCCGCCGTGGAGGAACTGGCGTACCTGCTGGGCAGGGACGACCGCATCGGCACCATCCACCGCGCTTCCTCCGGTTCCGAGGCCCTGCGTGCCCTGACCACCGAATCCGTTGACGCCGTCTTCCTTGACATCCACATGCCCGCCGTGTCCGGCCTCGATGTTGCCCGCGCCATTGCCCGCAGCAGCAAACCCCCGGCGGTGGTGTTTGTCACCGCCGATGAGGACTGCGCGCTGGAAGCCTTCGAGCTGGCGGCCATCGACTACCTGCTCAAGCCCATCCGGGCCGAGCGGCTGGCCCGCTCGGTGGGCAGGATCAGTGAGTTGATGCGCGACGGCGCCGCCGCACCTGAGATGATCACCGTGGACCAGGGCGGGACCACCAGGATGATCCGGCGCGACGACGTCACGTACGTCCAGGCGCAGGGCGACTACGCCCGGCTGCACACCGTCGACGCGAGCTACCTCATCCGTGTGCCGCTGGCCGACCTGGAACAGCAATGGGCGGAGGCGGGCTTCATCAGGACACACCGGTCCTACCTGGTGGCACTGAAACACGTGTCGTCCATGAAGCTGGCGGCGGATAAGCCCAGCGTCTCGGTGGCCGGCGCCAGCCTCCCCATCAGCCGCCGGCACCTTCCCACGGTCAGGGAAAAGCTGGAGGCCACCCGCATCCGGCCGCAGGCATGACCCGCGTCCGGGTCACGGCACCGCGGTCGGCACCGAGGTCGGCTCCGCGCCCTGCCGGCGAATCACGCGAAGCTGCCGAGGAATCGGACGTGGGACAGGTCTTCGTCCGGTCCCTCATCCGTTCCCAGCTGCGGCTGGCCCTGGTGGTGGCTGTCGGGTTCATGCTGATTCTTGGCGCGTTCCCCGTGCTGCTGGCCGCCGTGCCCGGCCTGGCTGAAACCCGGATTGCGGGCATCCCCTTCGACTGGCTGCTGCTCGGGGCCGGAATCTATCCGGTCATCGGCCTCAGCGCCTGGCTGTTCATCCGGACGGCTTCCCGGAATGAGGCCCGGTACCGCGACCTGGCCGGGGACAGGTGACTTCCTGATGAATCCCGCCGTCGGTGTGGTGGCTCTGGTTGTGGTCTCCGTCGCCACTGCCGTCATCGGTTTCTACGGCCTGCGGATTTCCCGCACCACCGGGGATTTCTATGTCGCCTCCCGCACGGTCCGGCCGTGGTGGAATGCCTCGGCCATCGGCGGCGAATATTTGTCCGCGGCGAGTTTCCTTGGCGTGGCCGGGCTGGTCCTGCTCTCCGGTACTGACGCCCTCTGGTTCCCTGTCGGCTACACCGCGGGCTACCTGATGCTGCTGCTGTTTGTGGCGGCCCCGCTGCGCCGGTCGGGGGCCTACACCATCCCGGATTTTACCGAGGCGAGGCTGGATTCGCGGGCCGTCCGCCGCGTTACCAGCCTGGTGGTGGTTGTGGTGGGCTGGCTGTACATCGTCCCCCAGCTCCATGGCGCGGCGCTGACCATCCGGATCACCACCGGGCTTCCCGCCTGGGTGGGCTCCGTGGCCGTGGTCATTGTGGTGTGCCTGACCGTGGTGGCAGGCGGCATGCGCTCCATTACTTTTGTGCAGGCATTCCAGTACTGGCTGAAGCTCACGGCCCTCGCAGTGCCGGTCCTTTTCATCGTCTTCACCCTTGCCGGCAACGGGACTGCCGCCGTCGCCCCTGCAACGGTGAACCCCACCGCGATGGCTCCTGCCAGCGCGTACCAGAACATCTCGCTGCTGGTTGCGCTGCTGTTCGGAACCCTGGGCCTCCCCCACGTCCTGGTGCGCTTCTACACCAATCCCGACGGAAGCTCGGCACGGCGGACCACCCTGATAGTGCTCGGCCTGCTCTCGGTTTTCTACCTGTTTCCTACTGCTTATGGCCTGGCAGGGCGGATGTTCGCGCCCGAGCTCGCCCGGTCCGGGCGGGCGGACGCGGTGGTCCTGCTCCTGCCGGGGCAGCTGATCAGCGGAACTGCCGGTGACCTGCTCTCGGCCCTCGTGGTGGCCGGGGCGTTTGCCGCCTTCCTGTCCACCACATCCGGGCTGGTGGTGTCGCTCGCCGGCGTCATCAGCCAGGACGTCCTGGGCGGCGGTGTCCGCGGATTCCGGCTCGCCGCCGTCATCTCCGCCCTCGTGCCCCTGGGTTTCGCCGTGATGACCGATTCCCTGGCGCTGGCCGGCAGCGTGGGCCTCGTGTTCGCTTTTACCGCTTCCACGGTCTGCCCGGTCCTCCTGCTGGGAATCTGGTGGCGGGGCCTCACCGACACCGGTGCGATTGCCGGAATGGTCACAGGCGGTGTCCTCTGCGGTGGCGCCATGGTGTGCGGCACTGTCCTGGGCGCCACGGGAACGCCGTTCTGGCTGGCCCAACCGGCGGCGTGGACCGTGCCCGCCGCGTTCGCCGTCATGGTGTTCGTCTCCCGCGGGACCAAAGACCGGATTCCCAAGACCATGACCCGGGTCATGACAAGGCTGCACACGCCGGAACGGCCGTTGGTCACGGAACGCTGAGCCTCGCCGGCTCTTCGGTTGACGGCTACCTGCGCGGGGCCGGACACCCGGGACTAGTCGATGGCTGCCATGAGTTCGACAACGCGGTCCAGGAAGGCGTCAACCTGGGTCTCCTCGTATCCGTCCTGGCCCGCCGCCGGGCGGAACACGGCGCGGCGGACGCTGTCCACGCTGAGCGGCTGGTCCTCTTCGAGGTAACCGATCAGGTCGTAGCAAAGTTTGTCCACGTCCGCGATGTTGTAGCTGCGGACTTTCTTTTTGGCGGGCCGGCGGAAACGTTCGCCGTCAGGGCGGTGCAGGCGGCCGCGGAGAATCCCCGAGAGTTTGCCGATCTCCCGCAGCCATGCCTCTTCACCCCGGGCTGCAATCAGCTCATCCCGTTCACGGCGGGCAAACGCGTCTTCGAGCCGGTCCAGCGCCGCGTCCACCACGGCTGCGGAGTAGCCGCCCTTGACCGGATCAAAGGAAACGCCACGGACATCGGCGCTGCTGATGGCATTGATGGCGGCCTGGGGTGTCTCGAGCGCCACCCTGGCGCTCTTGAGGAACTGGTCCACCTGCTTGGCGTTGTAACCAAATTCGTTGCCCCGCACTCGCTCAAACGACGCGGGAATTTTCCGTTGAAAATCCAAAGCCACTGTTGTTCCTTTGTTGCTGTGAAGCCGGGTTTTGTACCAGTCTATTGGCGCGGCCGGTGCCGGACGGGCGGGGCGGCCATCCGGGGACGTGCAGGATCAGGCCCCCGAAACCATCGAAAAGAGGACGAACGCCACCGGTGAAGCAAAGACGATGGAGTCCAGCCTGTCCATCACACCGCCATGCCCGGGCAGAATACTGCTCATATCCTTGATGCCGAGTTCACGCTTGACCATGGACTCAGCCAGGTCTCCCGCGGTGGACGCAGCGACCAGGCCCACGGCCAGGACCACTCCCACCCACCAGGGTTTGTCCAGGATGAAAAGGCAGGCCAGGATGCCGATCAGCATGGCGCCGGCGATTGATCCGGCGAACCCTTCCCAGGATTTCTTGGGGCTGATCTTCGGGGCCATGGGGTGCTTGCCCAGCGAGGCTCCCACAAGGTAGCCGAAGGTATCGTTCGAGACCACCAGCAGGAGCATCACTGCCACCTGCCAGGCTCCGGGCGGGATTGATCCGCCGGGCCAGAGTCCCAGGGGGGCGGCTACACCGGTGGCATGGAGCGGCAGGGCGGCGAAACTGATGAAAAACGGCACCCAGCCAAGCGTAAATACACCGGCGAAGATGCTGTTCGCCGAACCGGCGGGGCTTTCCACCGATCGCCAGAGGAGCACGGCGACGCAGCTGAGGAGCATGGCGAAAAGCAGGCTTTCCACACCGCCGAAGTACGCGGAGAACGGCATGCCCACGGTGCCCACCATGACCGGGACAATAGGCATCCGGGTCCCGTTTGCCTCCAGGGCGCGGAAGATTTCCCACACTCCGAAGACTGCGAACCCTGTGGTGACGGCAACGAATCCGAGGGGCAGGAAAAGCAGCCCGCCCAGCACACCGATCAGCATGGCCAGGCCCACCACTATGGCTGCCGGAAGATTCCGGCCGGCTTTAGGGGTCGGGTTGCTCCGCGGCTTCCCCTTGGTGCGCGCCCGTTGTGCCGGGGCCTGCTCTGCCTGGCTCATCAGACTTCGAGCAGCTCTGCTTCCTTGCGCTTGAGCAGCTCGTCGATGCCGTCCACGTGAGACTTGGTCAGCGCGTCGAGTTCCTTTTCAGCGCGGTTACCTTCGTCTTCGCCGGCTTCGCCATCCTTGACCAGCTTGTCCAGCGTTTCCTTCGCCTTGCGCCGGATGTTCCGGATGGAAATCTTGGCGTCCTCGCCCTTGGTCTTGACGATCTTGACGTATTCCTTGCGGCGTTCCTGGGTCAGGTCCGGGATGGTGATCCTGATGACGTTGCCGTCGTTGGAGGGGTTGGCGCCCACCTCGGAGTCACTGAGGGCGCGTTCAATATCGCGCAGGGCAGTTTTATCGAACGGGGTGATGAGAATGGTGCGTGCGTCCGGGATGGCGAACGACGCGAGCTGCTGCAGCGGGGTGGGTGAACCGTAGTAGTCCACCAGCACCTTGTTGTAGAGCCCCGGATTTGCCCGACCGGTCCGGATCGAGGCGAAGTCTTCCTTGGCTACCTCTACTGCCTTGTCCATCTTCTCTTCGGCTTCGAGCAAGGTTTCTTCGATCACGGTCTCTCCTCAGAAATCAGTGCAGTCCGGCTACCGGCTCCATGCACAATCTTGGTTCAGTGTTCCTGGTTCCATTGGTGCCCCGGCCAGCGGGATGGAACCGTGCTCAGATCATCCTAGCCGTAGCTAGGGGGTCACCAGCGTACCCAGCTTTTCGCCCCGGATGGCGCGGGTAACGTTCCCTTCGCCTTCCATCCCGAAGACGACCATGGACAGGTTGTTGTCCTTGCACATGGTCATTGCGGTCTGGTCCATCACGCGGATGTCCCGGCGCAGGGCTTCGTCGTAGCTCAAGGTGTCCAGGCGCTCGGCCTCCGGATCCTTTTTGGGGTCGGCTGTGTAGACGGCGTCCACACCGCTCTTGGCCATCAGGACAACGTCGGCGTGGACTTCAAGGGCCCGCTGGGCCGCTACGGTATCGGTGGAGAAATACGGCAGGCCGGCACCTGCGCCGAAGATGACAACGCGGCCTTTTTCCATGTGGCGGATGGCACGGCGCGGAATGTAGGCCTCGGCCACCTGGCCCATGGTGATGGCGCTCTGGACCCGGGTTTCAACGCCGGCCTGCTCCAGGAAGTCCTGCAGGGCCAGGCAGTTCATGACCGTGCCCAGCATGCCCATGTAGTCCGCGCGTGAGCGGTCCATGCCGCTCTGGGACAGTTCGGCCCCGCGGAAGAAGTTGCCGCCACCCACCACTATGGCAACCTCGACGTCGGGAACTGCTGCGGCGATCTGCTTGGCCACACCGCGGACGGTGTCGGGGTCAACGCCCAGTTTTCCGCCACCGAAGACCTCACCTGAGAGCTTCAGGAGGACGCGGCGCCGGTTCTTTTCTGGCTGGCTTGAAGTATTGACGGCTTCCATGGGTGCCTTCCCGTTGTGGACTCTGAAAAAGATTATCGTGCTGGGCGGCCAAAGGTCTCATCCGGCCCTTGCCGGGTGCATGCAAAAGGGGCGGCCACCGAAGTGGCCACCCCTTTGCGGATTCGACTAGGAGCCGACGCGGAAACGTGCGAAGGACGTGCCCTTGACGCCGGCCTCTTCGAGAACCTGCGCCACGGACTTCTTGGCATCCTTGGCGAATGCCTGGTCTACCAGGACCTCGCCCTTGTAGAAGCCCGTAACGCGGCCTTCCACAATCTTGGTGAGTGCTGCCTCGGGCTTGCCCTCAGCCTTGGCGGTCTCTTCGGCGATACGACGCTCGGACTCGACCAGCTCGGACGGAACGTCTTCGCGGGTCAGGTAGTTCGGCGACATGGCGGCGATGTGGACTGCAACGTCGTGTGCGGCGGTTGCAGCGGCTTCGCCTTCACCGTCGACAGCGAACAGGACGCCGACCTGGGCCGGGAGGTCCTTGGAGGTCTTGTGCAGGTAAGCGTCGACAGTGCCGCCCTCGATGCGGGAGATCCTGCGGACAACAACCTTTTCGCCCAGGATTGCGCCCTCTTCGACGACAACCTCGGACAGCGGCTTGCCGTCAACCGTGGTGGCGAGGAGGGTGTCGAGATCGGCAGCGCCGGACTCCACAGCAACCGTCAGGACCTTGTCGGCCAGCTGGATGAACTTGTCAGCCTTGGCAACGAAGTCCGTCTCGCAGTTGACCTCGATCATGACGCCAACGCCGTTGCTGACCTTTGCGGCCACGAGGCCTTCAGCGGTGGAGCGGCCTTCGCGCTTCGTAGCGCCCTTGAGGCCCTTGATGCGGATGATCTCGATGGCCTTTTCGGCGTCGCCGTTGGCTTCGTCGAGTGCCTTCTTGACATCCATCATGCCGGCGCCGGTGCGCTCGCGGAGAGCCTTGATATCAGCGGCAGTGTAGTTCGCCATGTGAACCCCTCTGTCTAGAAAATTTATGTGGTGTACGGACCGACAGGATGGCGGCTCACCGGGTGAGCCGCCATCCTGTCAGTGATCCGGCGCTGCGGGCAGCACCGGAGAATCCGGGATTTACTTGTCTTACTTGTCCGCGTCGGCGGCGGGCGTTTCCTCAGCAGCCGGAGCAGCCGGGGCTTCCTCGGCAGCCGGAGCGGCAGCTTCCTCTGCAGCCGGAGCGGCAGCAGCCTCTTCGGTCTTGCTGCCTTCGAGGAGTTCGCGCTCCCACTCAGCCAGCGGCTCTTCCGGAGCCTCGGTGGTGCCGGTTGCACGCTGGTTGCGGGCGATGAGGCCCTCGGCAACGGCGTCGGCGACAACGCGGGTCAGCAGGTTTACGGAGCGGATGGCGTCATCGTTGCCCGGGATCGGGAAGTCGACTTCGTCAGGATCGCAGTTGGTGTCCAGGATGGCCACAACCGGGATGTTCAGCTTCTTGGCCTCGTCAACGGCGAGGTGTTCCTTCTTGGTGTCCACGATCCAGAGCACGGAAGGTGCCTTGGTCAGGTTGCGGATACCGCCGAGGTTGGTTTCCAGCTTGGTCAGTTCACGGCGAAGGAGCAGCAGTTCCTTCTTCGTGTACGCGGAACCGGCGACGTCGTCGAAGTCGATCTCTTCCAGTTCCTTCATGCGCTGGATGCGCTTGGAGACGGTCTGGAAGTTGGTCAGCATACCGCCGAGCCAGCGCTGGTTCACGTAGGGCTGGCCCACGCGGGTAGCCTGCTCAGCAATTGCTTCCTGGGCCTGCTTCTTGGTGCCGACGAAGAGAACGGTGCCGCCGTGTGCAACGGTGGCCTTCACGAACTCGTAGGCGCGGTCGATGTAGGACAGCGACTGCTGAAGGTCAATGATGTAGATGCCGTTGCGCTCCGTGAAGATGAAGCGCTTCATCTTCGGGTTCCAACGGCGGGTCTGGTGTCCAAAGTGGACGCCGCTGTCAAGCAGCTGGCGCATAGTTACGACGGGCATGCCGGCGCTCCTTCCGGCAGGTCATTCATGAGAAAGCCTCGCGGCCCTCTTACCCTGCCAATAGTTGACGGTTGATTAGCGTGGCCCAGGGCGGGCCGTGCTCCTGGCATCCCTTGCGACTCTCATCAGGACCGGGGTCCTGACCGTAAGAGGCGCAATCCTCCTCAACTAAGCCGGGGCTCTAGAATTGGAGGTCTGGATGCGCGTAGTCAGTTGCTGCTCCCCCGCATTCCTGAATGAGGCGTGCCGACGCAAACGCGTTGAGGGCACAGCAAACTGCTCCACCAAGTGTACTACAGGCGCCGATATTCCCAGGACAGCCTCCGCCCGTCCGGCCGCCGTTTTCCACATGGCAGCACCGGGCACTCGCGGTAGCCGGCCGGCAGCGGAATGCTGGGCGGATGACAGCTAATCTTGTGCTTGCCGCCGTCCTGCTGCTCCAGGCAGTCACGGTTCCCCAGGCATCGGCTCCGCGCCCGGACTGGGACTGGCCGCTCACGCCCAGGCCTGCAGTGGTGCGGACCTTCGACCCGCCGGACAAGCCGTGGATGAGCGGGCATCGCGGCGTGGACCTTGGCGCAGCGCACGACGGCGTCCCGGTCACCTCGCCTGCGTCCGGCACTGTGAGTTTCGTCGGCGTGGTGGTTGACCGTCCCGTGATCACCATCGATCACGGCGGCGGGCTGCGCAGCAGCTTTGAGCCCGTGGAGAGCACCCTAACGGCCGGAACCGCCGTAGCGAAGGGCGAGGTCATCGGAACGCTTATGCCGGGTCACTGCGGCGCGCTGCACTGCGTCCACTGGGGGGTCAGGCGTGGCGATGACTACGTCAATCCACTGGAATTCGTCATCGACCTCCGGCCGTCGATCCTCCTGCCGGTCACCGCAGCGGTTCCGCTCCGGCTGCCCTAGACGATGGCTGAGATTCCGGTGATGGCGCGGCCGGTCACCAGCGTGTTGATCTCGTGGGTTCCTTCGTACGAGTAGATGGCTTCCGCATCGGCGAAGATCTTGGCCATTTCGAAGTCGGTCACGATCCCGTTGCCGCCCAGGAGGCTGCGGCCGATCGCCACGCTTTCCCGCATCCGGGCGGTGGTGAATGCCTTGGCCAGGGCAGACTGCTCATCCTTGGCCTGGCCGGCGTCCTCCAACTGGGAAAGCCTGACCATCATGCCCATCGAGCTGACGGCGTTGCCCAGGATCTGCACCAGCTGGCTCTGGACCAGCTGGAAGGAGGCCAGGGGGCGGCCGAACTGGTGGCGTTCCACGGCGTAGCGGCGGGCAACATCGAACGCGGCGAGCTGCTGCCCCACTGCCTGCCAGGCCACGGCCAGCCGGGTGACCTTGAGGACCTTGTTGGTGTCGCGGAAGCTGTTGGCGCCGGCAAGTTTGAAGAAGTCGGGGACCACAACGTTGTCCAGCGCGATGTCGGCGTTCTGGACGGTACGGAGTGAGATCTTGTTTTCAATCTTGGAGGCACTGAAGCCGGGCAGCGTTGTATCAACCAGGAAGCCCTTGACCTGATTGTCGGCAAGGTCGCGGGCGTAGACGACCACCCAGTCGGAGAAGGTGGCGTTGCCAATCCACCGTTTGGCGCCGTTGAGGATCCAGGTGTCGCCGTCGCGCTGCGCCGTGGTGCGGGTGCCGCCTGCCACGTCGGAGCCGCCCAGGGGTTCAGTGAGGCCGAACGCACCGATCTTCTTCAATGAATAGATGTCCGGGAGCCAGGCGTCCTGCTGTTCCTGGGAGGCCAGGGCCTCGATGGATCCGGTGAAGAGTCCGTCGTGGACGCCAAGGAAGGTGGCGATGGAAGTGTCCGCACGCGTGGCCTCGGCGTGGACGAGGCCGGCAAACAGATTCGAATAGCCCTGGCGCCGCACCGGACTGACAAGGTCGATTTCAGCCAGCTTGGGGATGAGGTCCATGGGGAATTCGCCGCGGTTCCAGCAGTCGACGGCGATGGGCCGGACTTCGCGGGAAAGGAAGCCGCGGATTTCGGCCAGGCGGTCCTGCTCCTTGCCCGTAAGCAATTGCTCGAAGGCAAAGAAGTCACCGTCGGCATATGGAAGATCGTTGATGTCAATGGATTTCTTGGCCATGGTTTCCTCGCTCGGGATCAGTTCTGGCGAACAGAACTCCGAGGATCACGAACCCCGGAGTTCAGTAAGTTACTGGTGAGTAACTTACCGCAAGGACCTCTTCCCCGCAACGGTGGGTGGATGCGGCAGGAGGCCTGAGACCTAACTTGGGTAAGGTCAGGATTGCAAGGACGCTGGGATCATTTGCTTGGGGGAATGGACATGACTGACCCACGCCGCGAGGCCATCCTTATCCGTCGCCCGGATGAGTCTGGTTTTGACGACAGGACCTCCGACGTCGTGGAATGCGTTGCCGGCGCAGATTACACCTACCTCACGTTCCAGCCGGCCAAGGGAAGTCCGAAAAAGTACCGGTACTCCACCCGGAAAATTCTGGTTCTCAGCAATCCCGAAAGGCAACGCCTCGGCGATAGGGACTGTGTCAGCGTGCGGGGCCAGTTCGTGCAGGGAGTGACGGAAGTCTGGCGCTTCGATGGTCCCGGCCAAACCTGGTGGCGGGTCTTTTCACTAAACGGCGGGCACGAGACACATCAAATGTGCGTGCAGGACGAGTTCGCCATAGTTCCGGCCGCTGAGCTTCCACCCGCAGCTTATGACGTCCTCAACTACTGGCACGACGTCGTTTCCCACCTGGAAACGAAGGATCCTTTGCGTCCGCTCTATGAAAAGTTCAGGACGGTTCCGCAGGGAAGCGTCCTGGATCTGTATCTTCGCGGAGCGGCTCCTGATGCCTCGGCTGATCCTGGCGAGCTCATCTTCCCGTTCTCTACAAACCTCAGCCAGCGTGAAGCCCTCAGAAAAGGCCTCACCCACCGTATATCAGTGATCGATGGGCCCCCGGGAACGGGCAAGACGGAAACAATACTCACCCTGGTGGCCAACATCATCCGCACTCCAGGAAAAACAGTGGGCGTTGTATCCTCCAACAACGCTGCGGTGAGGAACGTCCGCGACAAACTCACAGCCGAAGGGCTCGGCCACGTCGCAGCAGACTTGGGGAACAACGAAGTCAAAGTCAATTTTTTCACCGGCGACCACCCCGGCAACACAGAGGTGCAACGCAAGGCCGGCAGGACACCTGTACCGCGGCCTGCCGCAGGACAGATTTCAGACCTCGACGAGCGAGTCCAGCACGCGCAGACCACGGCCAGGGAGCTGGCCACGCGTCGGCAGGAGCTGGCTGCCTTCAAACTGGAGCGGCGTCACTTCGGCCAGCACATCGGCAGCCACGATCTGCCACCACTGCCAGCCTTGGCCATCCTGCAGCGGCCGTCAGTCCGTATCCTCGAATTCCTGGCCGAGACAGCGTCCGTTCCGGCCAATGAAAGTCCGTTCCAGAGACTTTTTCGCCGCGTGAGGGGGCGATTCCGGTACGGTCCAACCAAACACATCGATCCCTATGACACGGACGTGGTACTCCGCCTCCAGGCCGCCTTTTACGACAAGCGGATTGCGGAACTCGAACAGCAGGTCCTGCAGCTGGAAAGGCAAAGCGACCAGAACCACGCTCCCGGGCTCGACGGCGATCTGCGGCGGCTGTCGAGGCAGGCGCTGGATGCCAGCCTGCATGAGCGTTACGCCACGGGAGGGTCACAAAGTTATTCGGTGGGGAGCTACCGCCGGCACTTCAGCGCTTTTGCCCATGACTACCCGGTCATACTCAGCACCTGCCACTCCCTGCCCGGCAGCATCCCTGACGGCTTCCTGCTGGACTACCTGATCATTGATGAAGCGTCACAAGTGGACCTGCTGGTTGCCGGCTCTGCGCTTTCCCGCGCTCGGAACCTCATTGTGGTGGGCGACCTGCAGCAACTCCCCCACATTCCCAAGCCGGATGCAGCCCAGCGTGCCCGGCCGTCACCGGCGGCCAGTTATGACTATGAACGGCACAGCATTCTGTCCTCGATCATCGAACGATTCGGCACCGGCCTCCCCCGGACCATGCTTCGGGAGCACTACCGCTGCGACCCTGCCATCATCGACTTTTGCAACAAGAAGTTCTACGGCGGCCAGCTGATCCCCTTCACCACCAGCGATCCGGGCAATAGGCCGCTGGTAGTGGTACGGACCGCCCAGGGAAACCACATGAGGCAACATGCCGGTGGCCGCACCAATCAGCGGGAAGCGGATGTCATTGCCGAGGAGGTGCTGCGGAAATTCTGTTCGGACACGGACCCCGAAGACATCGGCGTGGTGACCCCGTACCGGCTGCAGGTGGACAAAGTGGCAGCAGCCATCGTCAATACCATCCAGGCTGACACAGTCCACAAATTCCAGGGCCGCGCCAAGGACGTCATCATCATGAGCACAGTCCTGGACGAGACCAGGAACGGACGTTTCGGGGTTCAGTTCGTGGACAACCCGCACCTGGTCAATGTGGCGGTTTCCCGCGCGGTCAAAAGGTTTGTCCTGGTGACGAATTACGACATGCTGCCGGCCAGCCGCCATCTCCGCGACCTGATCCGATTCATTCAGTACCAAGACCCCGAACACGGCGTGTTCGACAGCTCAGTCCTCTCCGTGTTCGATCTCCTGTACAAGGAGTACTCAGCGGTGCTGGGGCCCTTGGCTGCCCGCCTTCACACCACGTCCAAGTTCGCTTCAGAGAACATCGTGTGGACCTTGCTCCTGGACATTCTTGCCGAGGACGCCCACACGCATCTGGCCGTTGCCCAACAGGTGGTCCTGCGCAATCTGCTCCCGGACCTGTCCCGGCTTACGCCCCGGCAGGCGGACTATGTGAGGAACCGCGCCACAATGGATTTCGTCATCTACAACCGGATTACCAACATGCCCATCCTCGCGGTGGAAGTGGACGGCTTCGCCTTCCACGAAGCTGACCCCCTGCAAAAAGTCCGGGACGGCCTGAAGGATGCGATCTGCAGCGCGCACAGTATTCCGCTCCTGCGGCTGCCTACCACCGGGAGCGGGGAAGAACCGCTCATCCGTAACAGGCTTACGGCGGTGGACATCTGACTGCCGGGATCTGACCCGGCATGCCTATTAACGTTCGTAGGGCTACTCGGACTTGAACCGAGGACCTTAGGATTATGAGTCCCGCGCTCTAACCAGCTGAGCTATAGCCCCATGCCCATGACTGAACGGATCCGGAAGGACTTCGGATTCAGCAGGGCAAAAACACTCTAGCAAACGGGGACGCCGCATCTGACCACCGCTGCTGCCTGGCACGCCAGGTCGACGGCCGCCTGGCCACCGATTTGCCCGCCCTTAGACCACTTTGTCTTCGAAGCTGGCGCCGCGGTAGAGGTCCTCGAAGGTCTGCAAAGTGCCTTGGATGCTGTGCGGTTCCACCATGCGCCGGCTGGCCTGGCCCATCGCTGCGCGCTCCGACGCGGGCAACT
Organism: Pseudarthrobacter sp. BIM B-2242; assembly: GCF_014764445.1. Classification (NCBI taxonomy): domain Bacteria; kingdom Bacillati; phylum Actinomycetota; class Actinomycetes; order Micrococcales; family Micrococcaceae; genus Pseudarthrobacter; species Pseudarthrobacter sp. BIM B-2242. The sequence goes on along the minus strand of NZ_CP061721.1, from coordinate 1,383,210 downwards.
GCAGGATCCGGGTGATCTTGGCTGCGAGGTCGTCGCTGTCGTTAGGGGTGAAAAGGTAGCCGTTCTCGCCGTCGCGCACGAGGTGCGGCAGCGCCATGGCGTCCGCGAGCAGGACCGGCGTGGAGGCCGACATGGCTTCCAGGGTGACCAGGGACTGCAGTTCGGCAGTGCCGGGCATGCAGAACAGGTCCGCCTTGATGTAGGTCTCCCGGAGTTGTTCATCACTGGCCAGTCCAAGGAACCGCACCCGGTCCTCGAGCCCAAGCCGTTTGGCTAGCGCTTCGAGGGATTGACGGACTTCGCCGCCGCCGACGATCTCCAAGTGAACATTCAACTCGGCAGGAGTTTTGGCCACCGCGTTAATGAGGACGTCGATGTGCTTTTCCTCAGCCAGCCTGCCCACAAACACCACGGTCGGGTTCGCATGCGGTTCGATGACCTCGCCGGGCTGCAACTCATAAGCGGCCGAGTCGATGCCGTTGGAGAGGGGCAGGACCTTGCGGAGGAAGGCGTGCTGGTGCATGGCTTTCGCGGCCAGCGGCGTGGGCGTGGTGACCACATCCGCCTGGCCCATGACCTTCCCCATGTCCTTCCAGGAGATCTTGCCGATGATGTCCTTGAACCACTGCGGGAAAGGCAGGAACGGGTTGAGGTTTTCCGGCATGAAGTGGTTGGTGGCCACGATCCTGATGCCCCGCTTCACAGCCTCATACAGGACGTGTTCGCCAATCATGTAGTGGCTTTGGATGTGGACCACGTCAGGCTTGACCCGGTCAAACAGGAGGCTGATCTCCTTCTTGATTTCCCAGGGCAAACAGATGCGGAAGTATTCGTGGGTGAACACGCCATGCGAGCGGAGGCGGTGCACTGTTGCCTCGGTGCGGAACTCAGTGAAGCTGGCTCCGTTGTCCGCACGGCAAGCCAGGACATTCACGTTGTGGCCGCGGCCGGTCATGCCCTTCGCCAGACGGTAGCTGAACTGCGCCGCCCCGTTGATGTGGGGCGGATACGTATCCGCGGCGATCAAGATGGTCAGGGGGCGCTGGTCAGAGGGCGTTGTCACGTTGAGAGCTCCTGAAGGTCACGGTGCGGGCACCTGACGCTGAGACACCGGTAGCCGCATGCGCGGTAGCACGGGGCCTCGTGGTGAAAGTCGGTTTGTTCAAAAACTGGCTGGGTCAAGACTTGTTGGTCGGAAATCGGTTGAGACTACTGGACATGGCTTGTTGGTGAGACAGGCTAGTGGGACGCCCTGCCTGCCGCCTTCCGCGCATCTTTCTTGCGCTTGGTGACCTCAGGGTGGTGCCTGGAAAGGGCGATCACCCCCACGATAGCAAGGGAAGCTGCCGTGGCCATGGCAATCGCCATCACGGCGTGGACGTCAGGGCGCAGCTCACCCAGGATCACGATCCCGATGGCGATCCCCACAATCGGATCGATGACTGTCAGGCCGGCGATAACCAGATCAGGCGGGCCGCCCGAGTAGGCGCTTTGGACGAACCAGGAGCCTAGCCCGCCGGCTGCGGCGATTGCCACCACCGAATACCACTGGACGTTGAGCAGGAACAGCCCGTTCGGGTCCAGCAGGTGTTTGCCGATGATCCGGGTCAGCACCGCCACAAAGCCGAAGAGAACACCGGCGCCGAGGATGTAGACAAATGCACTCATGCGGTGCCGGAACATCACCGCCAGGGTCCCGAAAACCCCGACAGCCAGGGCAAGCAGCAACACAATGGTGAGCTCATCCTCCTGATTTACATGATGGTTTTCCTGGGTCACGTTCACGGCAAGGAGAACAAACAGGGCGGACCCGGTCACGCACGCGGCGATGGACACCATGGTGGCGCGGTTGATTGTGATGTCCTGGTCGCGGGCGTTCACAACGGTGGTAATGACCAGGGCGATCGCCCCGATGGGCTGCACCACGGTCAGCGGCGCAGAAACCAGCGCCACTGCGTTCATGGCCATTCCAAGGCACAGCAGGAGCAGCCCGACCACCCACCGCGGATTGCGCAGCAGGCGCAGGAACCCGTTGGAACTCAGCGCGAGCCCACCGGTATCGGCCTTAACGGCACTCCCCTGCTTCTGCGCTCCCAAGGCAAGGCAGAACGCCCCCAGCACCGCCAGCAGGACTGCCACCCACACCATCAGGCGCTGCCGCCGTCGTGCTTTGCGCCATCCTGCTGCACGCCGCCCTGATGTGACTGCATTCTGCCCTTTCGCAGAATGGCCCAGAAATAGTTGTAGGCGGCAATCCAATGACCGGCGAGTCCGAGACCCAGCACGATCCAGGCGGCGATGAACAGCGGCTCCCCAAAGGGAGTATCCAGCCGGGAGAGGACCAGCATTGGAGTGCCCAACAGCAGGAGACCGGTACGGACCTTGCCGACCCTGCTCACCGGCAGATCGGGATGGCCCCGGAAATAGAAGAGTGTCAGGACCAGGAGCACGGCGTCTGGAACCAGGAGCGCGGCAAGGTAGAGCCAGTGGACGACGCCGGCGATCACCAGGGTGACTGCTACGGCGATCAGTGCGAGCCGGTCAGCCAGCGGGTCCATGACCCGGCCCAGCTTGGACGCCTGGTCGAAACGGCGTGCCACATAGCCGTCAATCCAGTCGGTGCCAGCCATGACTGCCAGGACAACAACGGCGATCCCGTACTCCTGTTGCGCGAGAACCAGCCAGATGAACAGCGGTACGCCCATAAAGCGCAGCACCGTGAGGGCGTTGGGGATGGTGAAGACGCGGTCGTGATCGATCTGGGGGCGGCCGGGACGCGCGCCAGCGCCGATGAACCTCACTCCGCTCCCCTCCTCACAGCACTGCGTGGACGTGTTGGTCAGTTATGGATTCCGAAGCAGCCTGCGCAGCAGCACCACAAAAACAGTGGCAGAAGCCACGAGAGCGGCCAGGGGCTTCCAACGGAGGCTGGCACCTTCAGCGGACTCGGAGAACGCTGCGAACTTTTGACCGGCCGCGTTCTTCCCGTGGTCGAGCACGGCCTTGCCCTCGCCGAGCTTTACCTTGGCCGCGCCCACAAGGAAGTTGACCTGGGGTTTGAGGTCCAGCTCGGTGTCCAGCTCGTCACGGACTTCGGCGATGTGGCGCCGCCGCTGGTCCAGCCTGCGGTGGAGCTCGGGCTCGGACGCGTGCGGGAACTCCACCTTGTGTGCCTCTTCCTTGGCTTCCTTCTCAGCCTTGGCCTTCGCTGCGGCCTCGGCCTTGGCAGCCTTGGCTGCTTTTGCCTCCGGGCTGGCCGGATCCAGGATGGCGGCATTGAAGTCCGAACCTTCCTTGGCAATGCCGAGGTCATGCTTGATCCCGCGAATGGTCTCCTCCGGCATCAGGGGCATCGCCTTCTTGAACTTCCGGAGACCGATCAGCCCGCCGATGAGGGCGATAACCAGGAACACGGCGCAAACGATCAGCGCGGCCAGCCAGGCGGGCATGATGGTGGCCAGGCCCATGATAGCGGCAACGATCAGGCCAACAACCAGGAACGCCACGAACACCAGCGCGACAGCGAAAAAGGCTGCCGCCACTCCCACCTGGACGCCCTTGCGCTTGAGCTCTACCTTGGCAAACGCGATTTCGTCGTTCAGTTGGCGGGGCGCCAGGCGAAAGAGTAGTTTCAGCGTCTTGGGCAGTGCGGTGATACGCAATCCCTGGCTGGTGCGCCCGGTGTGACGTCCGCTCATCGGTTCCCGCCTTACTTGTTGCTGGTCTGCTGTTTTATCGGTCCGGCTTCGTCTACGGGAGCGTGCGCCAGCACGGTCCCGCCCCCAAAGCTATCATTCAGGGTCAGGCCAAACTCCCGTGCCGGCCCAACGGCGCGCTTGCAATCCCATAACGAGTGACCTGCCGGGGCCTAGGATTGGTCTCCGTGACCACACCCCTCAATCCGGGCGATTCCCTGACCCGCCGCCGGAAGTTGCTGTACATCCTCCTCCTCGGTGCCCTTACCGCTTTGGGGCCCTTCACGATTGATCTGTATCTGCCGGCCTTCCCGGCGCTCGAAGCCAGCCTGGGAGTGTCAGAGGCACAGGTCCAGCTGACCCTGGCCGGCACCACCGTAGGCTTCGCGCTCGGCCAGCTGGTGGTGGGCCCCCTCAGCGACAAGTTCGGCCGGCGCCTCCCGCTGATCCTGGCCACTGCCCTGCACATTGCCTCTTCGCTGGGAGCGGCCCTGTCCACCGACATCGCCACGCTGGGCCTCTTCCGCGTTTTGATGGGCGTGGGCGCGGCCGGCGGCGGCGTGGTGGCCATGGCAATGGTCCGCGATCTGTTCTCCGGTTACGCCATGGTACGGATGTTCTCACGGATGGCCCTGGTGAACGGACTCGCACCGATCCTTGCACCGGTCATCGGATCCCAGCTGCTACTCGTGATGCCCTGGCCCGGCATCTTTGTGTTCCTGGCCGGTTACGGCACCCTGGTGATCACTGCAGCGCTCTTCCTGGTCCGGGAAACCCTCCCGCCCGAAAAGCGCGGCCAATCCGGCATGACTGCCGGGCAGCGCTACAAAGTCCTCTTCACGGACCGGATCTTCGTGGGCCTGCTGGTGGTGGGCGGCATGAACTTCGCCGGCCTCTTTACCTACCTGTCCGCCTCGCCGTTCCTGTTCCAGGACATTTTCGGTTTCTCGGCGCAGGAGTACGGCCTTTTGTTCGGGATCAATTCCCTGGGCATCGTGGCCGGCGTCCAGATCAGCTCCAGGCTTATCCGGCGGGTCCCGCCCCAGTGGATCCTGGCCTGTTCCACGGCCTGGATGTTCTTGATGGCCCTGCTGATCGTGATTTTCGACCAGGCCGGACTGGGGCTGTGGGGCGTGCTTGTCCCGCTCTGGCTTTACATCATGGGTACGGGCTTTACGTTCCCGTGTGTGCAGGTGCTGGCACTGTCCAGCCACGGAGCCCAGGCCGGCACGGCTGCCTCGCTCCTAGGAGCCGCGACCTTCATGATGGCGGGGCTGATCTCACCGGTGGTTGGCTGGCTGGGAATCACGGGCTCCACTCCCATGGGCGCCGTCCAGGCCGCGTGCATCCTGGTGGCCATTGCCGGTCTGTGGCTTATCGTGCGGCCACGGACAGTCCCGTCGATCCAGTGAGCCGCACACCGCACCGCAACCCCCGGGGACTGTTCCTCGGGGCAGTGCTGGGCGCCGTCGCCGGCTATTTTGCCGGCCGGATGGTCGGCAGCCCTGCAATGGGGATTATCCTCGGCGCCCTCGTCGGTTCGGCGCTGCTCTATCGGGTGAACCCTGGTCCCTGGAACCGGAAATAAGTGAACCCACGGGTTTAGGCTCAGCCCCGGCGCAGACGGTCCGCACAGGCCCGCGGCCAGGGCCGTCCGCCCCTGACGTGGCGCATGCTGCCGCGATAAAATAAATCCGTGCCCAGCTGGCAGTACTCCTCGCCGCTTCCGGCCACATGGCAACGGTGCGATTCCGGCATCCTGCCACTGTGGTGGGACCGGCTGTGTGCGCAGACGGGCGAGCAGTCAGCGGCCCTCTACGCGGCCGGGCTCTTTACCGAAGACCGGCGCCGCCCGATTGCCCAGTGGTTCAACCCCGCCTTCAGCGCAGCCCTCCTGGTAGCCCCTGAGACGTCTCCCGAGTGGCCCGTGCAGCGCTTCGGCATCTTCTACGCTCCACCGGGCGCCGGCTTCGCCAGGGTGCACTCCGCCCCGCATGAATGGCACCCGCGCGAACCCCGCAAGTCCCCCACCGAACAGGAAGCGTTCCTCGCCGCCATCGCCGAGGCCGAGCGTTTCCTGCAGGTGGAAATGGATTTCGTCTGAAAGCAAAAGTTCCCCGCCCTCACACGGAGGACGGGGAATTTTTGTTGTTTGCTCCTCCTGCTGGACTTGAACCAGCAACCCTTCGATTAACAGTCGAATGCTCTGCCAATTGAGCTAAGGAGGAATGAAGCAGGTATGACCTTAGCAAAGGTTTCCCGCCAATGTGAAATCGGCGCTGTCACGTCCCCGCAATACCCTCCCCGGGTATAAAAAATCCCCGTTCCGGTGACCCGGAACGGGGATTGTGCGCTCCTCCTGCTGGACTTGAACCAGCAACCCTTCGATTAACAGTCGAATGCTCTGCCAATTGAGCTAAGGAGGAATGAAGCGGGTATCAGCCTAGCAAACCCAACGGCTGGAAGCGAAATCGGACGTGAAATCCAGACTGCAGCGCCCGGATCAGGAGTCCGAACGGAGCGCCCGCCGTTCCATTTCCAGCATCATCAGTTCGCGGTTGAGCCGCTGGAATTCCTCGGGACTGGCTGCCGGGTCCAGCCGTTGCAGCTGGCCCATCTTGTCTGCTTTCACCCGGGTGATCTGGAGCTCGAACAGCCGGGCCAGGATGTCCTTGCAGTATTTCTGGACGGCGTCGGCGGTGCTGGCCGGCAGCGGCACCACAGCCAGTTCGGACACCAATGGACGCAAAGGTTCCGGGACTTCGTTCATCACCTGCTCCACCCAGCGCACGGGCTCCCCGATTGATCCTGGACCGGAGGCGCGCATGGCGTCATGAACGGCCTGGAAGGCGGGTGTCCTGAACCGCGCAGCCGAGAAGCGTTCCCAGATGCCGCCGCCCAGCAGCGCGGGCTCCTGCAGCGCCACCTCCAGCGCCTGCCGCTCCATGGACGCCACCGGATCGCGGGGATCGGGCCGGTGATAGGAGGGAACAGCGCCCGACGCCGGTCCGGCAGCTACTCCGGGTCCGCCGGGTTGCGTCCTGGGCGCCCCTGTACGGGTGCCGGGCTGGGCCGGTCCGCCCGCCGGCGGCGCGCCTGTAGCCTGCGATCCTGCAGCAGCACGTTTCATTGCCACGGCCACGGCCTGGCTGACCTCTTCAACGGCCATGCCAAGCCAGCCTGCCAGTTCCCGGGCGTAGGCAGGCCGGATGGCGGCGTCCCGGATCTGGGCCACCACCGGGGCAGATTCGCGAAGGGCTGCCACGCGGCCTTCCACGGTGTCCAGGTTATGGCGTTTCAGTGTTGCCTTGATGGCGAATTCAAACAACGGACGCCGGCTGTTGATGAGGTCCCGGACAGCGGCGTCGCCCTTGGTCTGGCGCAGGTCGCAGGGATCGGCGCCGGTGGGGTCTACGGCCACATAGTTCTGGGCCACGAACCGCTGGTCCTCTTCGAAAGCCCGCAGCGCGGCCTTCTGCCCCGCGGCGTCACCGTCGAAAGTAAAGATCACTTCTCCCCCGGTGCCGTCGTCGGACAGGAGCCGCCGGGCGATCTTGATGTGTTCGGCGCCGAACGCGGTACCGCAGGTGGCCACCGCCGTCGGAATTCCCGCAAGGTGGCAGGCCATCACGTCCGTGTAGCCTTCCACCACCACCAGCTGGCGGTCCTTGGCAACATGTTTTTTGGCCAGATCGATCCCGTAAAGGACCTGGGATTTCTTGTAGAGCGTCGTTTCGGGGGTGTTGAGGTACTTGGGGCCCTGGTCGTCCTCGTAGAGTTTCCGGGCGCCGAAGCCGATGGTGTCCCCGGCGATGTCGCGGATGGGCCAGATCAGGCGGCCACGGAACCGGTCGTAGATTCCCCGGTTTCCTTCAGAGAACATGCCGGTGAGCTTGAGTTCAGCGTCAGTGAAGCCCCGGCCGCGGAGGTGCTTCAGCAGCGCATCCCAGCCCTGCGGCGCGTAACCGACGCCGAACTGTTCCGAGGCGGCCCGGTCAAAGCCGCGGTTGTACAGGAAGTTCCGGCCTTCAGCGGCGCCGGGAGTCAGCAGCTGGGCGCGGAAGAACTCGTCGGCAATTTTGTGCGCGTCCAGCAGGCGCTGGCGCTTTCCCACTTCTTCGCGGCTGGGACCGGTTCCGCCGTCCTCGTAGCGCAGTTCATAGCCAATGCGGGCGGCAAGCTTTTCGACGGCCTCATGGAAAGACGTATGGTCCTGCTTCTGGACAAAAGCGATGACGTCGCCGTCTTCGCCGCAGCCGAAGCAGTGGTACCTGCCTACCTGGGGGCGGACGGTGAATGACGGCGAGCGCTCGTCGTGGAAAGGGCAGAGGCCCTTATACGTCCCCAGGCCGGCACCCTTGAGCGTGACGTAGCCGTCAACCACTTCCTTGATGTCCGTGCGCTGGCGAACTTCGTCAATATCTTCTCGTTTGATCAGGCCAGCCACAGAGCCATCCTAGCCCCGGGGTGCCGCCGGGAAGAGCGCCTGGTGTTGTTCCTCACCAAAGCGACGGCAGGCTCCCCACGAGCCGCTCGTACATGGCCAGCGCCGACCCGTCCGTGAGTGACGCCACCTGGTCGATGACCACCCTCAGCCGTGCGCCGTCGTCGGGCGCGTCCCGCCAGTCCGCCGCGAACATCGGCTCGAGGTGGCGGTCCCCCGTGGCGTTCAGGGCCGTCACCAGCGCGTGCAGGACTTCGCGCTGGCGCTCGTAGATGGGCTGGCGGTGCTCGGTGGTCATCACGAACGTGGTGGCCAGGCCCTTCATCACCGCGATCTCCATAACGGTCTCGTCCGGGACCATCAGCTCGGCGTTGTACCGGGTGAGGTTCTCCGGGCCGTAGAGGGCACGCGTGGCCTCCAGGGCGCTCTGGCAGAACCGGCCGATCAGCTGGCTGGTCATGTTCTTCAGGGCAGCCATGGATTTGCGGCTGCCATCAGCCTCGCGGACCCAGACGTCGGTGGCCTCCAGCCGGGCAAGGGCCGCGTCGATTGCTGCGGGATCGTTGTGCGGCAGATACCACTGCTTGGCATAGCCCACCACGCGGGCGCGGTGGTCCGGGTTGTCCATCCAGCGCAGCTGGAAGTGGCCTGCCACAATGGCGTCCTCGACATCGTGTACGGAGTAGGAAATATCGTCGGCGAGGTCCATGACCTGGGCTTCGAGGCAGGACCGTCGCTCCGGCGCACCTTCCCGGATCCAGTTGAAGATGGGCAGATCGTCCTCGTAGGCGCCGAACTTACTGGTGCGCTGCCCGTGGAGGACCGGCGCGTCCAGCGCCGACCAGGGGTATTTTGACGCCGCGTCCAGGCTGGCGCGGGTGAGGTTCAGCCCCGCCGGACGGCCGTCCTCCGTCAGTACCTTGGGTTCGAGCCGGGTGAGCAGGCGGAGGGTCTGGGCGTTGCCTTCGAACCCGCCGATGGCGTGCGCCACCTCGTTGAGGGCGGACTCGCCGTTGTGTCCGAAGGGCGGGTGGCCCAGGTCATGGCTCAGGCACGCGGTGTCCACCACGTCCGGGTCACAGCCCAGGGCACGGCCGAGCTCCCGGCCCACCTGCGCGACTTCCAGGCTGTGGGTCAGGCGGGTGCGGACGAAGTCGTCGGTGTCCGGCGCCACAACCTGCGTCTTGGCACCGAGCCTGCGCAGGGCCGAGGAATGCAGTACGCGGGCGCGGTCGCGCTCGAAATCGGAGCGGTACGTGCTCTTGGGCGGTTCCTCCACCCAGCGGGCGGAGTCCCGGGCTTCATACCCGGGCAGGACCGGTGCCGTGGTGCGGGTTTCAGCCACCGGAAACATCCAGCTCCGCGGCAGAGATGTCCTTGGACTGTGCATCGTTCAGTGCGCGGGATTCCAGCCAGTCCTTGGGCAGCGCCGGCTTCTTCGGTGAGCCGGCCCGGCCGCGGGGGCCTTCGGCATCCACCCCCGGGTAGGGCGAGTCCAGGTCCAGCTGGTCAAGCGTCTCACGGAGGACCTCCAGGCTTGTCACGAGCGCCAGCTTAGTGCGGAGTTCGCTGCCCACCACGTAGCCCTTGAAGTACCAGGCGATGTGCTTGCGGATTTCACGCAGGGCTTTGCCCTCGTCGCCGAAGGTTTCCACCATCAGCTCGGCGTGCCGGTAGACGCTCTCGGCCACCTTGCGGAGGTCAGGCTTGTGGCGGACGTCGCTTCCCTCGAAGGCCGCCATCAGGTCACCGAACAGCCAGGGCCGTCCCTGGCAGCCGCGGCCCACCACGACGCCGTCCACACCCGTTTCCCGGACCATGCGGACCGCGTCCTCGGCAGACCAGATGTCGCCGTTGCCCAGCACGGGGATGTCCGGCAGCGCTTCGCGGAGCCGGGCGATGGCGGTCCAGTCTGCTTGGCCTGAGTAGAACTCCGCGGCCGTGCGGCCGTGGAGTGCGACGGCGGCGACCCCGGCGTCGCGGGCGATCCGGCCGGCGTCGAGGTACGTCAGGTGGTCTTCGTCAATGCCCTTGCGCATCTTGATGGTCAGCGGGATGTTGCCCTTGGACGCTTCCTTGACCGCCGTCTGGACGATGGAGGTGAAGAGGTCGATTTTCCATGGCAGGGCGGAGCCGCCGCCGCGCCGGGTCACCTTGGGGACGGGGCAGCCGAAGTTGAGGTCGATGTGGTCCGCCCGGTCCTCGTCCACCAGCATGCGCACGGCCTGGCCCACGGTCACGGGGTCCACGCCGTACAGCTGGACGGAACGGACCTTTTCATCGTCGTCGTGCGAGATGATCCGCAGCGATTCAGGCGTCCGCTCCACGAGGGCACGCGAGGTGACCATCTCTGCCACATACATGCCGCCGCCGTACTCACGGCACAACCGGCGAAAGGCGGAGTTGGTGATGCCCGCCATGGGAGCCAGGATCACGGGGGTGTCCACCGTGATGTTGCCCAGCTTCAGGGGCGGGAGTTCCAGCTTGGGGGCAGGAGGGGTTGCGGTAACAGTCACCTGTCCATTGTCGCAAAGGCGGGCAAATCGGCGGGATCGGCTCCTGCGCAGGGTCGAGGCCGGTTCAGCCCCGGTCCGCGCGGCGGCCTCGCCGGGTTGCGGGTGCCCCTGGCTCTTCCCCGGTTTCCGCCCGGCCCGGTGCCGTGTCCGCCACCGCTGCACGGCGCGGGCGGTTGCTCGCAACTGCAGCGGCGAGCGCGCCCGTATCGTCGATGTCATCAGGGTTCACGTGCACCCTGCCGCCGGCATCCGCGGGCCCGGCTGCCGTTTGGATGCCGGTGGCCTTGACCACCAGCACGGCGATCAGCGTCGTTACCGGGATGGCAAGCACCAGCCCGACGGAGCCCACGAGCGTCCTGATGACCTCTTCGGAAAGCTCAGCGCTTGTCAGGGTGTCCCCCAGCGGCCGGTTGTAGAGCATCACGATGATCAGGATGGGCAGGGCTGCACCCGCGTACGCGAACGCGATGGTGTAGACGGTGGAGGCGATATGGTCCCGGCCGATCCGCATCGCGGAGCTGAACAGCTTGCGGGCGCTGGTTCCCGGCGCCAGCTCGTACAGCTCCCACACGGCGGACGACTGCGTGATAGTGACGTCATTGAGCACACCCAGGCCCGAGATGATCAGGCCGCACAGGATCACCCCGGAGATGGAGATGTTGGCGGAGGTATTGATCAGGGTGGTGGCGTCGTGGCTGCCCACGCCGGCGAGGTTGGCGGCATCCGTGGCCCAGGCCGCCAGCAGGGCAGTGATGCCGAGGCCGAACATTGTGCCCAGCAGGGCCGTCGAGGTCCGGGCCGAGAAGCCGTGGGCAAAGTAGAGGACCCCGATCATGATCACGGTGGATCCCACCAGCGCCAGCAGCAGCGGCGGCTTCCCCTCCACCAGCGCCGGCAGCATGAAGACAGCCAGGACGAAGTAGGCGCCCACCAGGCCCAGGAGTGCCCGGAGTCCCCGCCAGCGTGCCACGGCGATCACCACCAGGGCGTACAGGAGTGCCAGCATCACGATGGGCAGGGTCCGTACGAAGTCAACGAAGATGTAGGCCGGTGACCCCTGCGAGGCCGCTGCGCCCTGCGCATTGGAGAGGTTCAGGTACCGGATCTGGTCCCCCGGCCGCACCCCGTGGGATTGAGCGACCTCGGGGTTGATCACCACCTTGACGGGGCTGCCGCCCTGATCCGGCTGGGTGAAGGCAAACATGCATTCGGAACCCTCCGGGGCAGGCTGGCCCGTGCCGTCGGAGGACGGGCCCGCCGCGGTGGAGCCCTGCATGCAGCTTTCTTCCACCACGCTCTGGATCTTGCCCGTGTCAAAGGTGACACCGGGCGCGGCCGAGTACGGGCTGGCGAGGGAGATACCCTCCTTGGACCCGGACGGCCACAGCATGGCCATTCCTGCCAGGGTCAGCAGCGTCAGCGGCACCAGGATGGCGGCAAGTATCCGGTTTGCCTTCCGGCGAGCGGCAATCGCTTCTGCTGTCGGCTCCGAATGACCGGTGGAAGCGTGGGAGTGACCGGATCCCATCAGCAGCTAATCCTCATACCTTGAACTCTACGTCGGTCATCTTAGGGTTGATAAATGGCAGGAAGCGGGAGGAACCACACGTGATGGACCACAAGACCGGGGAGCACCGCAACACCCCCCGCAACGCAGCCGACAGGAACGCACCCGACAGGAACGCAGCCGCCGCAAGGGTGCCCGCGGGCAGGCACCAGCCGGCGCTCACCGTCCTGGCAGCCACCGGTGCCACGAAGGGTGTGGCTTTGGTGCTGCACGGCGGCAAGGCTCACAGTTATGAGCCGGTGGAGGCCCGGCACTTGAGCCCCCTCAGAATGATCCCTTTCGCCCGCCACCTGCACCGGGCCGGCAAGGACGACGGCCTGGCCGTCTGGTCCCTGCGGAACAGCGTGCGCGGCTGGAACGGGCAGGACATGTCCGCGCTCCACGACGCCCGCTGGGCCCTGCAACAGATCAGCGCAAAGCACCCCGGTGTTCCGGTGTATCTGGTGGGCCACTCCATGGGCGGGCTCACCGCAGTCTGCGCGGCGGATCATCCGCAGGTTGAAGCCGTGGTGGCGCTCGCCCCGTGGCTGGGTCCGGAGACACCGGCCGGCCGGGTTGCCGGGCGGAAGGTCCTGATTGTCCACGGCACCGGAGACCGGATGACCAGCCCCAGGCAATCCCTGCAGTTTGCCCGCCGTGCCGCCGGCGCAGCCGCGTCCATGCAGTACGTGTCGCTCAGCGGTGCCGGGCACTTTATGGTCCGGCGGGTCCGCCTCTGGCACTCCCTGGCCACGGGGTTTGTGCTGAAGGCCTTCGCGGAGCACACAGGCGCAGCCCACGCGGCGACCCGCACGCTGGACAAGCTGCTGCCGCCGGCCGCCACGCAGGTGAATCTCTGACTGCTGCTGGTGTGGCTGCTCGGGCACCCGTTAACTGAGTAGCGCCATCCGTCGTTTTGAGGGTTCACAACGACAGATGGCGCTACTTACATGGGTTTGGACCCGTCAGTCGGAGACGACCAGGGTGTCATGCCCCTGCTGGTGCGCCTTGCCGCTTTCCAGCAAGGGCTCGACGGCGGCGCGGAGCGCTGTCATCGAATCGTCCAGTTCCAGCATGACCGGGTGCTGGTAGGCGAGCAGCGCGAGCAGGTCGCGGACCGCTGCCGCGGCGTCGTCGGCATCCAATGCAGGTTCGTGGCCCACAAAGACATCCGTCGCCTGGTTGTCCTCGGCGGGGGCTCCCGCCGATGGGTCCTGGGCAGGCGCCGCGTAGCTCACCGCAAAGGCCCGGATGCGGCCCTTTTTGCTGGGGGCAACTCCGGCACCGAAAGCGGAGGCCGGCTCGGCGCGCAGCACAATGGCGCCGTGGGCACCGGTGAGGTCGTCCAGGAACAGCTTTTGCACCTGCCCCACCGACAGGACACCGGGCGAATCCCAGCCGTGGATGGACGTGTAGTACCGCCCCACCACGTCGGTGAGTTCAACCGAACCGGTGGCGAGGTCCATCACCACATCGGACCCGGCGTTTTCATCGTTCGAGGGCCGGCCGCCGTTGTCCTTGGCCGGGAACACGGGCAGCTTGAGGGCGCCGGGCTCCACCACGACCAGCCGCGAGCGCTGGATGGGCTGCAGCCCGAACGCTTCGGCAAACGCGGCTCCCGGGCTGCCCGGCTCCACTTTGGCGCGCAGCCGGGTAACGCCCGACGGCGCCTGCCCGGCCTCGCGGCGCAGCATGGTCAGGAGCGTGGCACCGATGCCGGCGCGCCGGTGATCGCGCGCCACCTCGATGTACGCCCAGAGCCGGTCGGGATGCAGGGACGCCTCGTAGACCACGCCGGCAGCAACGGGAATCCCCACGCCGTCAATGACGTCTTCGGCCACAATGGTCCGGCGCCACGGGCTGCCGTCCGTGCCGGCCGAGGAGACCGTCAGGGCACCACGGAACTGCCGGGCCTGTTCGGTCTCCGGACCGCCCCAGATTTCGAGCAGCGTCAGGTCATCGCCCTCGCGCCACTCCCGGTATTCGATGGCCATGCTCAGGCGCCGATCAGGCGGGCGGCCAGGTAGCCTTCCACCTTGTCCAGGGAGACGCGTTCCTGGCTCATGGTGTCCCGCTCACGGATGGTCACGGCCTGGTCCTCGAGGGTGTCGAAGTCCACGGTGATGCAGAACGGGGTTCCGATCTCATCCTGGCGGCGGTAGCGGCGGCCGATCGCGCCGGCGTCGTCAAAATCGATGTTCCAGTTCTTGCGCAGCTGCGTGCCCAGGGCCTTGGCCTTGGGCGAAAGGTCCTCGTTGCGGCTCAGCGGCAGGACGGCTGCCTTGACCGGTGCCAGGCGCGGGTCAAGGCGCAGGACCGTACGGACGTCGACGCCGCCCTTGGCGTTGGGTGCCTCGTCCTCGGTGTAGGCGTCCACCAGGAAGGCCATGAAGGACCGGGTCAGGCCGGCGGCCGGTTCGATCACGTACGGGGTGTAACGCTCGTTGGTGGCCTGGTTGAAGTAGCTCAGGTCCTGGCCGGATGCCTTGGAGTGCGTGGAGAGGTCGAAGTCGGTGCGGTTGGCGATGCCCTCAAGCTCGCCCCATTCCGAGCCCTGGAAACCGAAGCGGTATTCGATGTCCGTGGTGCCCTTGGAGTAGTGGCTGAGCTTCTCCAGCGGGTGTTCGAAGAAGCGCAGGTTTTCCTCGCGGATGCCCAGGCCCGTGTACCAGGACATGCGCTCCTTCATCCAGTACTTGTGCCATTCTTCGTCCGTGCCGGGCTCGACGAAGAATTCCATTTCCATCTGCTCGAACTCGCGGGTGCGGAAGATGAAGTTGCCCGGGGTGATCTCGTTGCGGAAGGATTTGCCGATCTGACCGATGCCGAACGGCGGCTTCTTCCGGGACGTGGTGAGCACGTTGCTGAAGTTCACGAAGATGCCCTGGGCCGTTTCCGGGCGCAGGTAGTGCATGCCTTCCTCGTTGGCCACCGGGCCGAGGAAGGTCTTGAGGAGGCCGGAGAATTCCTGCGGTTCGGTCCATTCGCCACGGGTGCCGCAGTTGGCGCAGGCGATGTCCTTCAGGCCGTTCTCGGCCGGCCGGCCCTTCTTCTCCTCGTACTCTTCCTCGAGGTGGTCGGCGCGGTAGCGTTTGTGGCAGGAGAGGCACTCCACCAGCGGATCGGAGAAGACCTCAACGTGGCCGGAGGCTTCCCATACCTGGCGGGGCAGGATGACGGATGAGTCCAGGCCGACCACGTCTTCGCGGCCGCGGACCATGGACTGCCACCACTGGCGCTTGATGTTTTCCTTCAGCTCGGCACCGAGGGGCCCGTAGTCCCAGGCTGACCGCGAGCCGCCGTAGATCTCACCGGCCTGGAACACGAAGCCCCTCCGTTTGGAGAGGGAAATGACCTGGTCGAGGACGGACTTTGGTGCCATGGTGGAACTCCAATTTCTACAGGGCCGCTGGGTGCGGTCCGCGGTTAGCTTGGCCCCGGCGCACACGGGTGCGGTCCCGCTGGGTGCGGGCAGGGCGGACGAAGAAAACAGGGTGCAGCAATCAGGGTGCAGAGGCTGCGTGTCCTAGCCTACCGGCCGCTACCTCCGGAAGGCTCCCCGTGGCCACGGCAAGGTGGCCACCACGATCGCGGCCAGGGTCAGGATGGTCCCCAGGACGGTGGGCAGGGCCACCACCGAGCCGGGCGCGGGGAGCACAACATCGAGGATCAGGGAGCCCACCAGTTGGCCGGCAATCATGCCCAGGCCCGTGACCAGGACGCCCAGGGCACGGACCAGCACGGCAGCCAGGCCGATGAAGATACACCCCATGGGCCCGCCGAGGTAGTACCACCACTCCCCCGGCAGCGGATTGCCCGTACCCGCGACAGCAACCTTGATGCCCCAGACAAGCCAGAGGAGGAGGCCGCCGGCGACGAAGTTGACCAGGGTCGCCGCGATCGGCGTGCCGTAGTGGAGGGTTGCGGTCCCGTTCATGGCCTGTTGGAAACTCATCAGGAAACCCGCTGCCAGCGGCAACATCAGTGGCAGCAGCAGGCCGACGTCGGCGGCGTTGCCAAAGCGCGGGGACACGGCCCAGGCCACGGCAATGATGGTCAGCACACTGCCGATGACGCGGACTCCCGTGATGCCCCGCTTGCCGCCCGGGCCAATCCCGAGCCGGTCAACGAAAAGGCCGCTCAGGGTCTGGCCGGTGACCGTGGCAACAGTGAACAGGGCCACGCCGAGCAGGCCCACGGTGGTGGACTGGGCAAAAACGAAGAAGGCGCCCACGCCGCCGGCAAGGGCGTAGTACCGGGGAAAGCGGCGGTCCCGGAGGGCGGGGATAATCCGCGTGAGCCCGGCCCGGCCCGTGGGCAGCAGCACGGCGATAACGGCGATCAGGATCAGGCCCGTACTGAAGCTGACAACGGCTGCGGCGATGCCGTCGTTCAGCCGCACGCCGAGGGCCCCGTTGATACGCCCCTGGACGGGAATGGCCAGCCCCGCGCCGACTGCCAGCGGAAGGCCGGCAAGCAGTGGCAGCCGTGGGGTGTGCGTCATTGAATCCACCTTACGTCGGGCATCATTGCTTATATGAGCAACCAGGACATTGAAGAGATCCCCATCCGCGACAGCATGATCCGCCTTGGCCAGCTCCTGAAGCTCGCCAGCCTGGTGGAAGACGGTGTGGAAGCCGCCGAGCTCATCAAGAACGGACTGGTCAAGGTCAACGGCGAGATCGACGAACGGCGCGGCCGGCAGCTGCACAACGGGGATACCGTCACGGTGAACGGGCAGACCGTGAAAGTCGTGGCCCCGGAAGCCTGATGCAACAGCCCGGCCCCCGGCACCATGCCGGGGGCCGCCGTCGTGCGTTCTGTAGTTACTTGTTCAGGACCTCATGGGTCAGGAACTCGGATACATGACCGATCTCCTGCTGGTTGATCCCGTGCCACATGCCCGTGTAAAGCACCTTCGTCAGGTGGACGTGCTTGCGCACCCAGCCCATGGTGTAGTCGATCTTGTCCGGTGTGATCACGGGGTCCTGCTGGTCGCGGCCCCAGAACAGCGGCACGGATCCGTCCAGTTCGCTGTCCCGGAAGGCAGGATCGCCGTCGGCGTTGATCACAAAACCGGACAGCCCGACGACGGCAGCGTAGTCCGCGGGCCGGTACCGGAGCAGCGTGGTGGCCATGGCCATGCCCATGGAGAAGCCGAGCAGCGTCACCGACGGGTGGTTGGGTTTGACGGAGTCGATCCAGTCCTGCACATAGCTGGCCGCTTCCTTCACGGCGTCGAGGGAGTAGTCGACCGACGCGGTCAGCGGGAACCACATAAAGCCAGGTCCGGTGGGCAGCGGCGCCCTGAGCGAGGCAACAACAAATTCCTGGGGCAGCATATCCGCCAGGCTCAGGAGGTCCTGTTCGTTGGCGCCATAGCCGTGGAGCAGCACCAGCAGCGGCCGTCCGGAGCGCTGGTCCTCGGGCCGGGACCACAAAACAACAGGGGCTGGAAATACTTGGGCGTCAGTCATGGTTTCCATTCTTACAGTTACCCACCGGTAACTACCTACGTTGGCGTAGCTTACGAACGAAGAGGCAGGATAGGACCGTGACTGACTCGAAAGCCCTGTATACCCCGGACACGGCCACGGAATCCCACCCGTGGAGCCGCTATGTAGCCATGGGAGATTCGTTTACGGAGGGCATCGGGGACCCTGAACCGTCGAGCCCGGGCGGTTACCGTGGCTGGGCCGACCGCGTAGCCGAGGAGCTGGGCCGTGGCCAGGAAGATTTTGCCTACGCCAACCTGGCCGTCCGCGGGCGGCTCCTGCAGCAGATCGTGGACCAGCAGCTCGCCCCGTGCCTGGCGCTCAAGCCGGACCTCGTGACACTTTCGGCCGGCGGCAACGACCTCATCCGGCCGGGCGGTGACCCGGATGCCCTCGCCGAGAAGCTTGATTCCGTCGTCCAGATCCTGGCGATGGGCGGCGCCACGGTAGTGCTGTTCAACGGCCCGGACACGGGTTCCTCTGTCCTGGGCCGGATCCGCAGCAAGGTGGCCATCTACAACGAGAACCTCCGCACGGTCGCGGCCCGGCACGACGCCATCATCGCCGACATGTGGTCGCTCAAACAGCTGAATGATCCGCAGATGTGGGATGCGGACCGCCTGCATTTTTCGCCGCTGGGCCACCACACCATTGCTGCCATGGTGCTCGATTCGCTTAATGTGAACCACACGCTGGAGCCTCTGCTGCCCAAGTCCCTGCCGCAGCGCACATGGCGGGAGGCCCGCTCCGGCGATTTGGTGTGGGCCCGCACCCACTTTGTCCCGTGGGTGGTGCGGCGGCTGCGCAACCGGTCCTCAGGAGACGGCATCACGGCAAAACGTCCGACGCCGGGCCCCGTGTTTGGTCCGGGCGTCCCCTTGGGTTCCGGTGAAGGTCCCCTGGGCACCACCGGAGCCCGCCGCTAGCCGCAGGCGAAGGATCCCCCGTGACAGATGCGCCACCGGCCATGCAACAGGATGAGGCTGTGCGTCGCCGGCTGCATGCGCAGTTGCTGCGAGGGTCCCGGGCTCAGTTCCCGCACGATGTCGTCCGCCACCTCCTGGCTGTCCAGGCGCAGGAGTTTCCCTACGCCCGGTGGAGCCTGGCGCAACGCACCCGCGGGCACGGAGTTGCCGGGGCGGCCGGGACCGCCTCCGCAGCGGATGTGGAGCAGGCGGTGTCAGACGGCCGGATCCTCCGCACCCACATTCTGCGGCCAACCTGGCATTTTGTGCACCGGGATGATCTTCGCTGGCTGACTGCGTTGTCAGCACCCCGGCTCCATCAGATCAATGCCGGCACATACCGGCGGACAGGGATCGACGCTGCTGCCGCGGAACGGAGCGGACGGGTGCTGGCCGACGCCGTGCAAGGCGGACGGCACCTCACCCGTGAGCAGCTGGCGGAGAAGCTGCAGCGTGCCGGGTTTTCGGCAACCGGCCTGGGCCTGGCTTACCTGATCATGCACGCCGAGATCAGCGGAGTATTGACCAGCGGAACGCCCGTGCGCAGTCCCGGTGGCGCCTTGAAACAGACGTATGCCCATTTCGACGAGCGCGTACCGGCCGGACCCGGTGGGACGTTGGACCGGGACGAGGACCTCGGCGAGCTTGTCCGGCGGTACTTTGCGAGCCGGGGTCCCGCCACGGTCAAGGACTGCGCCAACTGGTCCGGCCTCACCTCCACCGATGTCCGTCACGGCCTCGCGCGCGTCCTCGACTCGGCTCCGGCGGTTTTGGAGACAGCGGTGATTGACGGCGTCGTGCACTACGTGGCGGCGGGTACTGAAGTTCACGCGCACCACGGCGGGGCTGCGGGTGAAGCCCCGCGGATGGACCTGATCCAGTGCTATGACGAGTACGTGATGGGATATTCGTCAACACGGCACTATTTCGGCGGTACCGCCCCGGCGTTCCCGTTGGGCGGGGCACCCATGCACGTTGTGCTGCTGGACGGGCGGATGGCCGGCTCCTGGCGGCACACCCTGTTTCCGGGCCGCTGTGAATTGGACATCCGGCTGTTCGATCCGCCGGAACCGGGCTTGCGTCCGGACTCAGACCGGAGCAACGCCGTGGAGCGCGCGGTGCAACTCGCCGTGGAGCGATATGGAACATTCCTTGGAATCCCGGCCGTCCGGGTGAAGCCGGGGACTTAAGCCCGCCGGGGTTTAAGCTGGAAGGACACATATGAGAGGCGTTACACCGTGAACAGCTTGTTTTTCTGGATCATCATCCTGTCGTTTGTGATACCGATGGCGATGCGGATGTACCGGAAGTCTGTCAACAAACGGAACCAGGGCCAGGGCTTCTCCGGGGGTTACCCCGGCCAGTTCCCCGGCGGTGGTCTCGGCGGGGACGGCCAAAACCCGGGACAGCAAAACCGGCAGCCCCGCGACGGCTATACCCAACAGGACTACATGAGCGGCGGCTTCCGCCAGATCATGAGCCCGCAGCCCCTGCCGCCGAGCGAGCCGCTGCCTCCCATGAAACCCGTTCCGCCCATGGATCAGCAGTTCCCCGACCAGCGGGCAGAAGCACCCAAGGCGCCCGCTGCCCCGGGAACTCCTGCGCCGCCGTCGGCCCCGCAGGGCTACCGCGCCCGGAAGCTCGCTGAACTGGACCAGCAGTACAGCAACGGCGAGCTGGCCATGGAGGAATACATGAAGCGCCGCTCCGACATCATGAACGGCTGATCCGGGGCACGACGCTGATGCCGGCCAGGACGCTGAATCCTGCCGGAACCTAGACCAGGAACGTGCTCCGCAGCTGACTGCCCAGCTGGCCGATTTCGGTCAGGAAGCCGTCATGGCCGATGGGGGCCTCGATGACGTGGACGTCCACGTCACCCGGCAGCGCATCGGCCAGTTCGCGGGACTGCGACGGAAAGTACAACCTGTCGCTGTCCACAGCTGCGACGAAGAACCTGGCAGTAGCGCGG
Source organism: Pseudarthrobacter sp. BIM B-2242 (assembly GCF_014764445.1). NCBI lineage: Bacteria > Bacillati > Actinomycetota > Actinomycetes > Micrococcales > Micrococcaceae > Pseudarthrobacter > Pseudarthrobacter sp. BIM B-2242. The sequence continues at coordinate 1,362,577 of NZ_CP061721.1, read as the reverse complement.
CTGAGCGCCTCGTCCAGTGAGCCGCGTCCGCGGGTGACGTCGTGGCTCATCAGGGCATCGGTCAGGGCGATGTAACTGTTGGCGTCGAACCGGCTGACCAGTTTCTTGCCCTGGTGGTCCAGGTAGCTTTCCACCTGGTAGCGGCCGCGCTCCCCCAGCGCTGCGGCTCGAAGCGGCGATTCCGGGAGCTGCGCCGAGCGCCCGAACCGGCCGTCGAATTCCTCCGCGGAGCGGTAGGTGATGTGGGCGATCCGCCGGGCCAGGGCCAGTCCGTCCTCGGGCAGCGGACCGCCGTAGTAGTCGCCGTCGTTGAAATTGATGTCCTGGCGGATGGCCAGTGTCTGGGCCTGGGCGAAGGCGATCTGTTCAGCCGTGCTCGCGGCCCCCACGGAAATAACAGCGCAGCGCTGCACCCGTTCCGGATAACTGACTGCCCACTCCAGGGCACGGGCTCCGCCCATGGAACCTCCCAGCACGGCGAACCAGCTATGGATGCCCAGCTGGTCAGCCAGCCGCGCCTCAGCGGCCGTTGTATCGCGCAGCGTCACCAGCGGAAACCGGGAGCCCCAGGGTTTTCCGTCCGGCGCCTCCGACGACGGCCCGGTGGACCCGTAGCAGCCGCCCAGAATATTGATCGAGACCACAAAGAACCGGTCGGTATCCACTGGTGCACCCGGTCCGGCGAGCTGTTCCCACCAACCGGGCTCGTCACTGTCGCCGCGCGTCACGTGGGTGCTGCCGGTCAGGGCATGCTCAATCAGGACAGCGTTGGAGCCGTCAGCGTTCAGCGTTCCCCATGTTTCATACGCCAGGGTGACCTCGGGAAGGTAACCGCCGGCCTCGAGCTGCAGGGCGCCAACGGTGGCATAGCGCACTACGCCGTTTCCGGGAGCCGCTGTTCGGGAGATGGTGATCGTCATGGAAAGGACCTCTTCTACGCGCTTGCCTGCCGTCAATTGACCGGCAGGCCAGGTCCTCACCCGGGGCACCCCGCCACGAAAGAGGGTTGCCGGCCAGCAAGCCGGGGCTGTCGCTGGCACTCATGACCTTCCATGAGTGTACGAAACAGCCCCGGCCTATGGCCAAGCGTGTGACTGGTTGTGACTTTCGGGTGATTACTCCCCGGGCCCGCCCCCGGTGGCATCCTTGGCCGCCCGGAAGCCTGCTTCGAGGTCGGCGATGATGTCGTCGATGTGTTCGATGCCCACCGACAGCCGGACCAGCCCGGGCGTCACACCCGCGATGGCCTGCTGCCCGGCCGAGAGCTGGCTGTGCGTGGTGGATGCCGGGTGGATGACCAGGGACCGGACGTCCCCGATATTGGCCACGTGCGAGTGGAGCTCCAGGGCGTCCACAAAGCGTTTGCCTGCCTCCGCCCCGCCGGCCAGGTTGAACCCCACCACCGCGCCGGTGCCCTTGGGGCCGTACTTGCGGCCCCGTTCGTACCAGGGGCTGGACGGCAGGCCCGCGTAGGCGACCGATTCGACGTCGTCCCTTGCCTCCAGCCACCGCGCAACGTGGACGGCGTTGGCGACGTGCCGTTCCACGCGCAGGCTGAGCGTCTCCAGCCCCTGGGCAATCAGGAAGGCGTTGAACGGGGACACTGCCGAACCGAGGTCGCGAAGCAGCTGGACGCGCGCCTTCAGGATGTAGGACAGGTTGGCGCCGAGCGCCCCACCGGCGCCAAGATCCGTGGCATAGACGAGTCCGTTGTACGTGGGATCGGGGGTGTTGAAGCCCGGGAACCGTGCGGGGTCCTTGCCGAAGTCGAACTTGCCGGAGTCCACGATCACGCCGGCGATTGCGGAGCCGTGCCCGCCCAGGTACTTTGTGGCCGAGTGGACAACAATGTCCGCGCCCCATTCGAGGGGGCGGATCAGGTAGGGCGTGGAGAGGGTGTTGTCCACGATCAGCGGCACACCGGCGTCGTGGGCGGCCTGTGACACGCCTTCGATGTCCAGCACGTCCTGGCGCGGGTTGGAGACCACTTCGGCGAAGAAGAGCTTGGTGTTGGGCTGCACGGCGTCGCGCCACTGCTCCAGGTTGTCGGGGTCCGCCACAAACGTCACGGAGATGCCGAACTTCTTCAGGGTGTGCGCCAGCAGGTTGTACGTGCCGCCGTACAGGCTCGGGCTGGCCACCACGTGGTCCCCTGCTTCGGCAATGTTCAGGATGGCAAACGTTTCGGCGGCCTGCCCGGAACTCAGCAGCAACGCGGCGAGACCACCCTCCAGGCTGGCGATGCGCTGCTCCACAGCGTCCTGCGTGGGGTTGCCGATGCGGGTATAGATCGGCGCAAGCTCGGCAAGGGCAAAGCGGTTGGCGGCGCTTTCTGCGCTGGGGAAGACGAACGACGTCGTCTGGTAGATCGGGAGGGCACGGGCACCTGTGGCGCTGTCCGGCTCCTGGCCAGCGTGGATCTGGCGGGTTTCGAAAGACCATCCGTTCGACATTCAATGCTCCTTGACGTGGTGTGGCACTGCTCGGTTGCGTTCAGCATAGGAAGACTTCCCGACAGGGAACATGATTGTGACGAAGGTGGTCAAAAGGCTGTCTCCGGTGTCCCGGTGCCGGATTTTCCTCAACGGCCGCAACACAAAATCCCAGTAAGGCTACCCTTAGCTGAGAGGCTCATCACAAAGTGCCAAGATGATGGCATGCGCATGGATCACGTCTCTTACGCCTGTGAACAAGATGGCCTCGTTGCCACCACCGAACGTATTTCGTCCGCCCTCGGCGTTGAAGCCGTGAAGGGTGGAGTGCACCCCCGTTTCGGAACCCGGAACATGATCATTCCCCTCGCCGGACACAAATACCTGGAAGTTGTGGAGGTCCTGAACCACCCGGCCTCGGACAAGGCTCCCTTCGGGCAGGCTGTCCGGGCACGGTCCGAAGCCGGCGGCGGCTGGATGGGCTGGTGCGTCGAAGTGGACGATCTCGCCCCCTTCGAGGAACGTCTGGGCCGTGCGGCGGTCAACGGCAACCGCAAGTTTCCGGACGGCCGCGAGCTGATCTGGAAGCAGATCGGCATCCTTGGCCTGATCGCGGACCCGCAGGTTCCGTACATGCTCAAGTGGGAAGGCGACCCCGCCCTCCATCCGTCGAATGCTTACGAAAGCAACGTCAAGATGAGCTGCCTGACCATCGCCGGCTCTGCCGAGCGCGTTACGGAGTGGCTCGGGGAACCCGTGGAGAAGCCGCTGGAGGACGTCGCTGTTGAGTGGGTCGCTCCCAAGGGCACCCCCGGCATCCTGTCCGTAACCTTCGAAACCGCCACCGGGGCCGTCACCATCTGACGGTTCCACCTGACCGAATCCCTACTCTCCCGGGCAGCGCCGCCCGGGCAACAACTTCGGCCGCCTTCAGCGGGTGTCAACGACGCCACCCGCTGACGGCGGCCGAATCGCTTTAAGCCCGGAGCCGCTTCTCATCAGTCCGGGCCGGCCAGCCCTTGGGTCAGCCCAGGCCCACTGCCCTGCCGAACAGGCTGAAGCCAACAAACGCCACGATGTCCAGCAGTGCGTGCGCGATCACCAGCGGCATCACCCGCTTGGTCCGGGTGTACAGCCAGGCGAACACCAGCCCCATCACCACGTTGCCGATGAACGGCCCGAAGCCCTGATACAGGTGATAGGTGCCCCGGAGCACGGAACTTGTGACTATGGCCAGGGGCATGCTCCAGCCGAACTTGCCGAAGCGGTCCAAAAGGTAGCCCACCACAATAACCTCCTCCACCACGGCATGCCGCAGCGCGGAGAGAATCAGGACCGGAATGGTCCACCAGTGGGCGTCCAGTGCGCTGGGAATGATGGCGGTGGTGATCCCCAGTGCCCGGCCGGCGGCGTAAAGGCCGAGGGAGGGAATCCCGATTAGTGCTGCAAGGCCCAGGCCCTGCAGCAAGTCACGGCCCGGCCTGGCGAAGTTGAAGCCGAGTTTCTGGAAGGCCGAACCGCCGTGTCCGTCCGCGCCAGTTCCGGGCTGCCGCTGGTCCGTGAGGAAATAGATGACCAGCAGCACGGGCACCAGGGCAAAGACAATGTCCAGCAACTGGTATGTGAGGTCGAAATACTCGCGGCTGCTCCGCGACTGGTTCAGTGTTGAGGTTCCCTCTGCCAGTGGCGCCCGCGACATCTTGTCGAGCAGTTGAACAACGGAGTACACGGCGGACTGACCAAGGGACAGTCCCAGGACAATCCAGACTTCGATCCGCAGCCGACGGCGGGAGGGAACCAACATGGTTCCATCTTGCCTGCTGTGGCTGGTTCTTCGCTGATTAGCGACAGCCCGGCCCGCCGGGCACACCCAAGTGAGAGAGCGTTCGCCAAAAACCCACATCAAGTGAGAGAGCGTCCGGAGTGGAGACTTATGCTTGGGGCTTATGAGCGCGCCAGGGAAAATCATCATGATCCGGCACGGCCAGTCCACGGCCAACGTCGATACCTCCATCTACAACAGGGTCCCGGACTACCGGATTCCGCTGACTCCGCTCGGGCTTGAGCAGGCCGCCGCGGCCGGCGAGAAGATCCGGCGGGAGTTGGACGGGCGGCAGGTGTGCGTCTATGTATCTCCCTATTTGCGGGCCTACCAGACCCTGGAGGCGCTCAACCTTGGCGGTCTCACCGAGCGGGTCATCGAAGAGCCGCGCCTCCGTGAGCAGGACTGGGCCAACTTCCAGATCAGCGGAGAAATTGAGGACCAGAAGGAGCTGCGCAACGCCTACGGCCATTTCTTCTACCGGTTCCGGGAGGGCGAATCAGGGTCGGACGTTTACGACCGGATTTCATCGTTTATGGAAACGCTCTACCGGCATTGGTCCAAACCGGACTACGCCCCGAACACGCTGCTGGTGACCCACGGGCTGACCATGCGGCTGTTCTGCATGCGCTGGTTCCACTGGTCGGTGGAGTACTTCGAATCGCTCAACAACCCGAACAACGCCGAGGTAAGGACCCTGGTGCGCACGGAACTCGATAAGTATGAGCTGGATATTCCGTTCACCCAGTGGGTGGAGCGGCGGGTGGATGAGACCGTCCTGGATGCGCCGCCGGTGTTGTACTAGTGCCGCTAACGCACTGGCGTGGCTAGTGCGGCGCCACAATCACTTCGGTGCCGTTCGCCTCGAACGCGGCCTTGTCCGCGGCGGAAATGCCGGAGTCGGTGATAAGCCGGGTGAAGGCGTAGCCGTCCATCGTCGCAAAGGCCCGGACTCCCACCTTGGAGGAGTCTGCCAGCACGTAGGAGACCCTTGCCCGGCTGGCCAGCAGGGCATTCACCGAGGCTTCGCCCTCGCCGGTGTTGGTGGGTCCCACCTCGGGGTCGATGCCGTTGACACCGATGAAAGCGATGTCCAGGACCACCTTCTGCATGATGATGTCCGTGTATGGCCCCACCAGTTCGTAGGAGCGGGGGTTGAGGATGCCGCCGGTCACCATGACTTTGATGTTGGGCCGGACGGCAAGCTGGGAAGCAATGTTGATGGCGTTGGTGACGACGGTCAGCGTGGGCTGGTTCGCGGGTGCGTTGAGGTCTTCGCGGGTGGCCAGGATCTGCGCGAGTGCGGTACTGGTTGTGCCGCCGCAGAGTCCGATCACAGCGCCTGGCCGGATGAGCGCCGAAGCGGCCTGGGCTATCTGCTCCTTCGCTTCCGCGTGGTCGTCACGGTTATAGCGCCCCGGCAGGTCATACGCGAGGGCCCCTATGGTGGCACCGCCCCTGGTCCTGGTCAACAGCCGCCGGTTGGCGAGGCTGTCAAGGTCCCGGCGCGCCGTGGCCGGTGAAACGCCAAGCTGCGAGACGATCTCATCCACCTCCACCTGGCCGGTCTTGGCGAGGATATCCAGGATGGCCGTCAGGCGGTCAGTGCGGGTCATGGGGGCCTTCCAGCATCAAACAATCACCGAAATGTGACGTTTTTGATCATAACAGAGATAAACAATCATCAAACGTCACTTTGGCTACCGCACCCGGACCCCTGCCCGCCACACGGCGTACGTGAGCGGCATGCCCGGACGGTAGGCGAGGTGCGTGGCGGAGGGAGCATTCAGCATCTGCACGTCTGCCCGGTGCCCGACGGCGAGCGAGCCCACCGCCCGTTCGCCGTCGGCGTCGTTCCCTGCCTCCCGGTGCAGCGCGAGCGCCCCGCCGTAGGTGGCGGCACGCACGGCTTCGTGGACACTGAGCCGCATCTGCAGGACGGCGGTGGTCACGCAGAATGCCATGGAGCTTGTGTACGACGTGCCCGGGTTGGCGTTGGAGGCCAGCGCCAGCTGCACCCCGGCATCCAGCAGTTCCCGTCCCGGGGCAAGCGGCTGCCGCGTCGACAGGTCGCATGCGGGCAGGCAGGTGGCGACGGTGCCGCGCGCGCCCGTCCCGGTCGCCGGACTCCAGCCCGACCAGCTGTCCGCGAGCGCCGAGACGTCACCGGCGGACAGGTAGTTCGCATGGTCCACGCTCGCCGCGCCCAGCTCCACGGCCAGCCGGACGCCGGGGCCGGCGCCGAGCTGGTTGCCGTGGACCCGGATACCCAGCCCGGCAGCACGGCAGGTCTCAAGAACCCGGCGGGACTGTTCAGCGGTAAATGCGCCTTCCTCACAAAAGACATCCGCCCAACGGACATAGGGCCGGACGGCGTCCAGCATGGGGCCACAGACGAGGTCGGTGTAGGCGTCGGCATCGATGCCGGCGGGCACAAGGTGCGCGCCCAGGTAGGTCACTTCATCGGCCACCGTGGACGCAATCCTGGCGCTGCGTGCCTCGTGCTCGACATCCAGCCCGTACCCTGTTTTGGTCTCGACATAGGTGGTTCCCTGCGCAACGGCTTCGGAGACACGGGCCATGGCCAGTTTGGTGAGGTCGTAGTCGGAGGTGCGCCGGGTGGCGTCCACCGTCACGGCGATGCCGCCGGCCGAGTAGGCCTCCCCTGCCATCCGCGCCTCGAACTCCGCGGTGCGGTCCCCTGCAAACACCAGGTGCGTGTGGGAATCCACCCAGCCTGGCAGCACTGCCCGGCCGCCGGCGTCCACGGCGTCGTCGGCCGCCGGAGCATCCGCCGCCGAACCAAGCCAGGCGATCCGCTCACCGTCGATCACCACCGCGGCGTTTTTCAGGACCCGGTGTTCCAGGTCCTGGGTCATCAGCTCGGCGATGTTGGTTATCAGGGTACTCATGCACCCATTCTTCAGCGCCGGATGGACCAGCGTGTGGCAGCCACTGCCTCCGCTGTCCGGGATTCCGGACCCGGGCCGGTATCGGCACGTGGATCCTGGCCCTGCGCTCGTGGCTCCTGTCCCTGCGCCGCGCCCTGGCCTGCCAGGATCTGGGCGGCTGCAAGTTCCGCCATTGCCGGCGAGATCTGGAGGCCATAGCCGCCCTGTCCCGCGAGCCAGTAGAAGCCGGGGGCCTCGGCATCGAAACCTGCCACCGGGAGGCCGTCGGCCGCCTCGGTCCGGAGGCCGGTCCAGGCGCTCCGAACGCCGCGGATCCCGAGCGTGGTCACCTGGTTGAGTTTTTCGATCAGGCGTTCGATGTCGCCGGGACGGGGGCGCGCATCCTCAGGGCCGCTGGGGACCGCTTCCGACGGCGAGATCAGCACCCCTGCGCGCTCGCGGCGGAAGTAGAACGAGTTGTCTGCCGCCGCCACCATGGGGCTGCCCTCGGGAAGGGAGTGTTCGACGTCGGCAATCGCCGCTGTGCGCCGGTACGGCTGCAGCCCGAGCTTCTCCACCCCGCTGATCACCGCCAGTTCGTCAGCCCACGCCCCGGCGGCGTTGACCAGGACCGCTGCCTGGAACCCTTCCTGCCCGGCCCCGATCTCCCAGCCCGAGCCCAGCCTCTGGGCCGAATGCACCCGGGCACCGGTGATGATGTCCGCCCCGGCAGCTTCGGCACGCGCCCGGTGGTCCGCTATCAACAGCCGTGCATCGCAGCCGAAGGATCCTTCGTCCAGGCCGGCGGCAGCGAAGGATTCCGGCACCAGGACCGGGCACAGCTCCAGAGCCCGGGCGTGCGTGATGGGCTGCAGGGTGCCGCCGGCCTCCGCCCGGACGGCGTCCTCCGAGCCGATCAGCATAAAGCTGCGCGGCGACAGGACAGGTTCAGGAAGTTCCGCGTCCCGCGCCGCCAGCAGTTCCAAGGACCGGAGGGTCAGCTGCTGGACCACTTCCGGGCCGTGGACGTGAAGCTGGCGGGCTGAGCGGGAGGACGAGTGATACGCCAGATCCTGCTCTGCTTCCACCAGGGCCACGCTGCATGTGCCGGCGAGCGCGGATGCCAGGGAGAGGCCGGCTATGCCGCCGCCGACAATCAGAACGTCATATTGTGCTGCCATGGCTCCATCTAACCATCACCGGTTCACGCGCGGACGGTTTTTAGCCCGCTACAGCGGCACGGCTGGCGACAAAGGCACCCACGCAGGCTTCGACGTCGTCCGCTGAATGTGATGCCGAGAGCTGCACGCGGATCCGGGCGGCGCCGCGCGGAACCACGGGGAAGCTGAAAGCGGTGACAAAAACGCCGTGCTGGAGCATCTGGTCCGCCACTTTGGCGGCCAGCACGGCGTCCCCGAACATCACCGGGACAATGGCGTGTTCGCCGTCCAGGAGATCGAAGCCCTCCTCGGTCATCCGGCGGCGGAACAGGCCCGCGTTTTCGAACAGTTTGGTCCGCAGCTCGCCGGAGTTCTCCACCAGGTCCAGTGCCTTGATGGTGGCGGCCACGATGGCGGGTGCCAGGGAGTTCGAGAACAGGTAAGGACGGGCCTTCTGGCGGAGCATGGCCACCACTTCGCTGCGGCCGGACACGTAGCCGCCGGAGGCGCCGCCCAGCGCCTTGCCGAACGTCCCGGTGTAGATGTCCACCCGGCGCGAAACGCCGGCGTGTTCCGGGGTTCCGGCGCCGGTGGAACCCATAAAGCCGACGGCGTGGGAGTCATCCACCATGACCAGGGCGTCGTACTTGTCGGCGAGGTCGCAGATGGCCTCGAGCGGGGCGAGGTAGCCGTCCATGGAGAAGACGCCGTCGGTGACGATGATCTTGCGCCGGGCAGGCTGGTCCTGCGTGGTGGCCTCGATGAGCCTGGCCTCCAGGTCCGCCATGTCCTGGTTGGCGTAGCGGAACCGCTGGGCCTTGCAGAGCCGGATGCCGTCGATGATGCTGGCGTGGTTGAGGGCGTCGGAGATGACCGCGTCCTCGGGTCCGAAGAGCGACTCGAACACGCCGCCGTTGGCGTCAAAGCAGCTGGAGAACAGGATGGTGTCCTCGGTGCCCAGGAACTTCGATACCCGGGCCTCGAGCTCCAGGTGCAGGTCCTGGGTGCCGCAGATGAAACGCACGCTGGCCATGCCGAAGCCGCGGGTGTCCATGGCTTCTTTGGCTGCGGCGATGATGTCCGGGTGGTCGGCAAGGCCCAGGTAGTTGTTGGCACAGAAATTCAGAACGGCTGTGCCCGGCTTGCCGATCTGGCCCGCGGTGACGTGGCTGGACTGGGGTGAATCGATGTGGCGCTCTGTCTTGAAGAGCCCGGCGGTGCGGATCTCGTCCAGCTCGGTCTGCAGCTGGTCCTTGATGGCGGTGTACATGGTGCTCCTTAGAGTTCGGTCCAGTCGAGGACAACTTTTCCGCCGACGCCGGCGCGGGCAATGTCGAAGCCTTTTTCCCACTCGCGGGCCGGCAGCCTGTCCGTCACGACGGCCGAGATGCCGGCGTGGAGCACCGGGTTCGAGGAGAGCATGGCGCTCATGGCGTACCAGGTCTCGTACATTTCGCGGCCGTAGATGCCCTTGAGGGTCAGCATGTGCGTGACCACTTTGCCCCAGTCAATGGTGATGTCCTGGCTGGGCAGGCCGAGCATGGCAATGCGTCCGCCGTGGTTCATGTTGTCGATCATCTCAGGCAGTGCGGTGGGGTGGCCGGACATTTCCATCCCGATGTCGAAGCCCTCCCGCATGCCGAGCTCGCGCTGGGCGTCGCGGACGCGGGTTGTGGAGACGTCGATGGCGAGGTCCACGCCCAACTGCCGGGCCAGGTCCAGCCGCGGCCGGGAGACGTCGGTGATGGCGATCTTGCGGGCTCCGGCGTGGCGGGCGACGGCGATGGCCATGAGTCCGATGGGGCCGGCTCCGGTGATGAGGACGTCCTCGCCCACCAGGGGGAAGCTGAGGGCCGTGTGCACGGCGTTGCCGAATGGATCAAAGATGGCGCCCAGTTCCGGGGTGATGGACGGATCGTGGTGGACCCAGACGTTGGTCTCCGGGATGACCACGTATTCGGCGAAGGCCCCGTCCCGCTGGACGCCCACGCTGACAGTGTGGATGCACATCTGCCGCCGGCCGGCCCGGCAGTTGCGGCAGATCCCGCAGACCACGTGGCCTTCCCCGGACACCCGGTCCCCTACCTTGACGTCCCGGACGTCCGCGCCCGTCTCCACTACTTCGCCGTAGAACTCGTGGCCGGCAATCAGCGGCGCTTCGATCATCCCCTGTGCCCAGGAGTCCCAGGACTGGATGTGCAGGTCCGTGCCGCAGATGCCGGTGGTCATGACCCGGATCTTGACGTCATCGGGGCCGGCTTCGGGCTCGGGGCGGTCAACCAGCTCGAACCCTGCGTGGGCGCCGGACTTGTAGAGGGCCTTCATTGGCTTCCTGACTGTTGGCGGGGGCCCTGCGTTCGGTGGTCCAGGGCGGAAATCTACCTTCATTAGAGCCATTCCAAAGCATTAGCACAAGCAGTATTTTCTCAATCGACGATGAAGGTTTTGCTAATGCGTAGACTGGACGGATGGAAATTCATCAGCTCGAAATCCTCCGCGAGCTCGGCGCCCTCGGCAGCGTGAAGGCAGTGGCTGAGACCCTGATGGTGACGCCCTCTGCGGTGTCCCAGCAGCTCGCCTTGCTGCAGCGCAACGTGGAGGTGCCGCTGACCCGGAAGGAGGGGCGGAACCTGGTGCTCACCGAGGCAGGCCAGGTGCTCGCCGATGCCGGCGCCGCCGTCGTCAGCGCCATGGCAGATGCCAGGACCGCGATCGGCGCCTATCACGGCTCACCGGTTGCGCCCGTGACGGTCAGCGGCTTCCACAGCGCAGGCCAGGCATTGTTTGCGCCGCTCGCACGGCGGCTGGACGCGCCGGGACAGCCGAGAATCCAGCTCTCGGACGAGGACGTGGCGCAGCAGGACTTCCCGGCGCTGACCGCACGTTATGACCTGGTCCTCGCGCACCGGATGGACCACAGCCCGCGGTGGCCGGAGGAACGGGTGGCGGTGATCCCGCTGGCCCACGAACCGCTGGACGTGGCCCTCCCGGCGGACCATCGCCTGGCCGGCCAGGGCACGGTGACCGCGGCCGACGTCGTCGGGGAACCCTGGGTGACCAGCCACACCGGGTACTCCCCCGCCGATGTGCTGTCCGCCGTCGCGGCCGTCTCCAGCAAAGAACTGAACATCGTCCACCGGATCAACGACTACTCCACCGTGGCGGCGCTGGTGGCGGCGGGCGGCGTGGTGGGGCTGCTGCCGCGGCATACCGCGCGGCCGGTGCTCAATCCGGGCATTGTCCTGCGGCCGCTTGAAGGGATCAGCACCCGGCGGCGGATTGACATCCTTGCCCGCCCGGAGAACCTGAAGCGCCGGGCGGTGATGATTGTGTGCGAGGCGCTGCAGGCGATCATGACCGGTCTGGTGGAAGACAGCTGACCCGGCTGCTTACTTTTCGAGCCCTCGCCCGTGGCCTTTGGCTGACTCCTTGCCGTGCCCCTGGCCCAGGCCAAGCCCCTTGCCCAGCCCCATGCCTTTGCCAGGGCCGGTCCCGGAGCCTTCCACGATCCCTTCAGCCGTGACCGTGTCGCCGCTCTTTACCCCGGAGACCCGGACCGATACACCGGTGGCGATTTCCCCGATGGCAACTTCTGCGGGCCTGAGCCGTTTGCCGTCGGCGTCCTTTGCGGGCGAGCCGTCAGCCGCGGCTGCCGGGAACTTGATAATCCTGGTCTCGGCGTTGACCGTGTAGGCCTGGGTGAAACCGTCCTCGCTCTTCACAGTCACGGAGGTTTCGCTGACGGATTCCACCGTGCCCTGCTGGGTCAGCTGCGTTTCGAAGGTGCCGTCCGCCTTCTTCACCACGCTTTCACTGTGCAGGTGCTGGGGGCGCTGTGACTTCGCCGGCTTCTCCTTGCCCGGCGCTTTGTCCGACTTCCCCGGGGCAGGCTGCGACGGCGACGGCGTCGGAGTAGGCGTGTCAGAGGCGGACCAGGCTATGGCTGAGCCCGCGCCGGTCAGCGCCAGCGCCACAGCTCCGGCCAACAATGCCTTGCGCAGCCTCGACGGCTCCCGAACTGACATGGCCAGACCTCCCCGAGCACAGGCAGGGCACGGGCGCCCCGGATCTTCAGTGTAGGACGGGGATCCACCTCTGCACACGAGTAGTTTGCGCGCACGGAAAAGTGAGTACTTAACGCCAAACTGGGTAGCGCTAACTGTCGTTATGAGGGTTCAAAACGACAGTTAGCGCTACCCAGTTGGGTTAAAACGGGTGGCTTAGCCTTCCACCCCGAGCTTCTTGAGGATCAGCTCGCGCACGCGGGCGGCGTCGGCCTGGCCGCGGGTGGCCTTCATGACTCCGCCGACGATCGCACCGATGGCCTGCAGCTTGCCGCCGCGGATCTTGTCCGCGACGCCGGGCTGCGCGGCCAGGGCGGCATCGATGGCTTCCAGCAGGGGACCGTCGTCGGACACCACGGCCAGGCCGCGCTTCTCGACGATTTCCGCAGGAGTACCTTCGCCGGCGAGCACGCCGTCCAGGACTTCAGTGGCCATCTTGTTGTTGATTTTGCCGTCTTCCACCAGCTTGTTCAGCTCGACGATGGTGGCGGGCTTCACGCCCAGCTGGCCGGGATCGACGTCGGCGTTCTTGGCGCGGCCGACGATCTCGCCCATCCACCACTTGCGGGCCACGGTCGCCGAGGCGCCGGCGGCGATGGTTTCCTCGATCTCGTCCATAACACCGGCGTTCACGACGTCGCGGAATTCCAGGTCCGAGTAGCCCCAGTCCGCATGCAGGCGCTTGCGGCGGGCTGCCGGCGGCTCGGGCAGGGTGGCGCGGAGCTCCTCAACCCACTCACGGGACGCAACGATCGGAACCAGGTCCGGCTCCGGGAAGTACCGGTAGTCGTCGGCGTCGGACTTTGCCCGGCCCGACGTCGTCGTGCGGGTGTCCTCGTGCCAGTGGCGCGTTTCCTGGATGACCGGCTCACCGGAGTCCAGCACGGCAGCGTGCCGCTGGATCTCGTAGCGGACGGCGTGTTCGACGGCGCGCAGCGAGTTGACGTTCTTGGTTTCCGAGCGGATGCCGAAGCGTTCGCGGCCGTGCGGACGGAGCGAGACGTTCGCGTCGCAGCGCACGTTGCCGCGTTCCATCTTCGCGTCGGACACGCCGAGGTTCTTCACGATCTCCCGGACGGCGGCGACGTACGCCTTCGCCAGTTCCGGGGCGCGGCTGCCGGCGCCCTGAATCGGTTTGGTGACGATTTCCACCAGCGGCACGCCGGCGCGGTTGTAGTCCACCAGCGAGAAGTCCGCGCCCTGGATGCGGCCGGTTGCCCCGCCCATGTGGGTCAGCTTGCCCGCGTCCTCTTCCATGTGGGCGCGCTCGATTTCCACACGGAAAATGGTGCCGTCCGAGAGCTCGATGTCCAGGTAGCCGTCATACGCGATGGGGTCTTCGTACTGTGACGTCTGGAAGTTCTTCGGGGTGTCCGGGTAGAAGTACTGCTTCCGGGCGAACGTGCAGGACTCGGCGATCTTGCAGTTCAGGGCAAGGCCGATTTTGATGGAGGACTCGATCGCTGTCTTGTTCACCACCGGCAGGACGCCGGGCATGCCCAGGTCCACTTCGTTCACGTTGGTGTTCGGCTCGTCGCCGAAGACGTTGGGTGCAGAGGAGAACATCTTGGTCTTGGTGTTGAGTTCCACGTGGACTTCGAAGCCCAGGACAGGATCGTACTTCTCCATGGCCTCTTCGAAGCTCAGGATTGTGTCGGTGCTCATTATTTTGCCTCCTGGGTTTCGATAACCGGTGAGCCAGCCAGTTCCGGTGCCTGGGCCAGCAGCGGGCCGCCCCATTTCGCCTCCAGCAGTGATTCCAAAACAGCACCCACCCGGTAGAGGCGGGCGTCCTCGCGGGCCGGTGCCAGGAGCTGGATGCCGACGGGCAGGCCATCCTCGTCCGCCAGGCCGCCCGGAAGGGTCAGGCCCGGGACACCGGCGAGGTTGGCGGGGATGGTGGCGATGTCGTTCAGGTACATGGCCAGCGGGTCGTTGAGCTTCTCCCCCAGCTTGAAGGCCGTGGTGGGGGCGGTGGGCGAGATCAGGACGTCGGCCACCGTAAACGCGGCGTCGAAGTCGCGCTGCACCAGCGTACGGACCTTCTGGGCCGAGCCGTAGTAGGCGTCGTAGTAGCCCGCGCTCAGGGCGTAGGTGCCCAGGATGATGCGGCGCTTTACTTCGTCGCCGAAACCGGCGGCACGCGTGGCTCCCATCACGCGTTCGATGGTCATGGGCCCGTCCTCGGGAAGGACGCGCAGGCCGTAGCGGACGCCGTCGAACTTGGCCAGGTTGGAGGAGGCCTCCGACGGCATGATCAGGTAGTAGGCGCCGAGGGCGTACTGGAAGTTGGGGCAGGACACCTCAACGATTTCCGCACCTGCCTCACGGAGCAGGTCCAGCGAGTCGTTGAAACGGTTCTCGACGCCGGCCTGGAAACCCTCGCCGTGCAGTTCCTTGATGATGCCGATCCGCAGCCCCTCCACGTTGCCCACACGGGCAGCCGCCACCAGGTCCTCCAAGGGATCCGGCAGTGAGGTGGAATCGAACGGATCGTGCCCGCCGATGACCTGGTGCAGGAGTGCCGAGTCCAGTACGGTGCGGGAGACCGGGCCGATCTGGTCCAGGGAGGAGGCCATGGCGATGGCGCCGTAGCGCGAGACGCTGCCATAGGTGGGCTTGACGCCAACGGTACCCGTGACGGCGCCGGGCTGGCGGATGGACCCCCCGGTGTCGGTGCCGAGGGCCAGCGGAGCTTCGAAAGCGGCGACGGCGGCTGCCGAACCGCCGCCGGAACCGCCGGGGATCCGGTCCAGGTCCCAGGGGTTGCGGGTGGGGCCGTACGCGGAGTGTTCCGTGGAGGACCCCATGGCGAACTCGTCCAGGTTGGTTTTGCCCAGGATGGGCATCTTGGCGGCACGGAGGCGCTTGACCACCGTGGCGTCGTACGGGCTGTGCCAGCCCTCCAGGATCTTGGAGCCGGCCGTGGTGGGCTGGCCGATGGTGACGATGAGGTCCTTGACCGCGATCGGCACTCCGGCGAGTTCGTGCAGCTCCCCGGCTGCGGCGCCGCCGGCGGCGCGGATGGCGTCCACTTCGGCGGCGACCGCGAGGGCCTCTTCCGAGTTGATGTGCAGGAAGGCGTTCACGCCGCGTTCGCCGCCGTCGACCGCTGCGATCCGGTCAAGGAAAGCCTGCGTGACCTCGACGGAGGTGACCTCCCCGGCACGGAGCTTCACGGCCAGCTCGGCAGCCGAGAGGCGGATGAGTTCGTTGTTGTCTGTCATGGTTATGCCTCATCCAGGATTGCCGGGACCTTGAAACGGTTCTCATCGGAATCAGGAGCCCCGGAGAGTGCCTGCTCCGCGGTGAAAGTGTGGCCCACAACATCCTCGCGGAACACGTTGGTCAGCGGGATCGGGTGGGAGGTTGCCGGGACGTCATCACCGGCGGCTTCACTCACGGACTTCACTGAATCCACGATGACGGCGAGTTCGCCGGCCATCCTGTCCAGCTCTTCAGCACTCATCTCGATGTGAGCGAGCTGCGCGAGGTGCGCAACATCGTCACGGTTGATCGCAGCCATGGATCTCCCCTGCAAGTTCGGATTGTTTTCCGAACCAGTCTAGTGGGGAAACGTCAGTGCCCGTCTGACGACCCCCAGCGGGCGTCAGACGGGCACCTCGGTGCCGTGGGCCCGGTCAGGGACCGGGCACAGGCAGCATAAGACTAACCGATACCGATGGCTCCGGTCAGCATTCCCACTGCCAACATGACGAGGGAAACCACGGCGGCGCGCCACAGGACCTTTTTGTGGTGGTCGCCGAGGTCGACCTTGGCCAGCGACACCAGGAGCAGGATGGCCGGAACCAGGGGGCTCTGCATGTGGAACGGCTGTCCTGTGATGGAGGCGCGGGCCATTTCGGCACTGCTGATGCCGTAGTGCGCTGCCGTCTCGCTCAGGACCGGAAGCACACCGAAGTAGAACGCATCGTTGCTCATAAAGAACGTCATGGGGATGCTGAGCACACCGGTGATGACGGCCATGAGCGGGCCCATGCTGGACGGGATGATCTGCACCAGCCACGCGGACATGGCCTCAACCATGCCGGTGCCGGTCAGGACGCCGGTAAGGACTGCGGCGGCCATGACCATGCTGACCACTGCGACGATGGACGGCGCGTGGGCAACAATCTGGGCAGCCTGGTCCTTGACGTGCGGGAAATTCACCAGCAGGGCGATCGCGGAGCCCACCATAAAGACGTACGGCAGGGGCACGAGGTCAGCGATGAGCATGCCCATGACAGCCACAGTCAGGCCCAGGTTGAACCACTGCAGCTTCGGGCGGAGGGTTTTGCGGTTGGGGTCCAGGGCAGTGCCGGCCATCGCGGCGCTGTCATCCACGTGCTCTTCGGGGCGTTCCAGCAGCGCGACGCCAGCCACGGGAGCTGCGCCTCCGACGGCGGGGCCTCCCGTTGCCGGAACAGGTGCGGAACCGCTGCGGCCTGAACCACCGCGGGAGGTGCGGCTGCCGCCTGCGGTGGTGCCGCCGTCGAACGCGTCAGAGGTGAAGGGTTCTGCGGAGGACGGCACGCCCCAGATTTCCGGTTCGGTGGCGCGGAGGCGGTTACGCTCCTGCAGGCCGAGGACCCAGGCGAAGACCAGGACAATGGCGAGGCCGGCGATGAGTGAGGGGATCATGGGGACGAAGACGTCGTTGACGTCGATCTTCAGGGCGCTGGCGGCGCGGGCCGTGGGGCCGCCCCAGGGCACGATGTTCATGGTGCCGTTGGCCAGGCCGGCCACACAGGTGAGGACAACGGGGCTCATCTTCAGCCGAAGGTAGATCGGCAGCATGGCGGCGGTGGTGAGGATGAAGGTGGTGGAACCGTCACCATCGAGGGAGACGGCGGCCGCCAGAAGGGCAGTGCCCAGGACTACCTTGGCGGGGTCATTGCCGAGCTTGCGCAGGATGAACCGGACCAGCGGATCGAACAGCCCGACGTCGATCATCAGGCCGAAGTAGATAATGGCGAACATCAGCAGGGCGGCGGTTGAGGTCATGGACTTCATCGAGTCCATCACCATGTCGCCAATGCCCAGCCCGGCGCCCGCGAAAAGTCCAAAAACTGTGGGGACGATGATCAGCGCCAGCACTGGCGTCAACTTCTTCGTCATGATCAGCACCATGAATACCGCGATCATTGCGAATCCAAGTAATACCAGCACGGCCGGCTCCTTCTTTGTGAACAGCGGCACAGCGGTGTGACGCGTGCTACAGACTGTAGAGTGGCCGCCGTCACGGCCGTGCCTTTGGCTCAATTGATTGGCATACTGCTTATTCGGAGCATTTTGCGCATTGTGCTCACACCGTCGGGTTTGTGAGCCGTGCCGTTCTGAACTACCTGATGAAACCGGACCACCAAGGGAGGAGGACCATGCACCGTCCCGCTCGCACGCTGCCGCTGCGGTTCTCCACCCAGACGCTCTTGCTGCAGCTTGGAGTGGTCCTGCTGGTGGTGCTGCTGAGCACTGCTGTCCACGCCTGGCTGACATACGACAGGGTGGGCCGGGAAGCCGAAAACCAGGCACTGACCCTCGCCCGTGCTGTCGCTGCCGACGCCTCCATCCAGGCCGACGTCCTGGCCATCAGTGAACGGGAAGGCACTCCCCCGCCGTCCGAGCTCCGCACCGGACCCCTCATGGCTGCCGCCGAAGCAACGCGGCTCCGGACGGGGGCTCTTTTTGTGGTGATCACCGACGAAACCGGCCTTCGCCTGGCCCACCCCGATCCTGCGCGGCTTGGGGAAAAAGTCAGCACCGACCCGTCTGAGGCGCTCGCGGGGCAGGAAATCACCACACGGAACACCGGCACGCTCGGTCCGTCGGCCGGCGCCAAGGTGCCGGTTTACGGGCCCGGTACTGACACCGTGGTGGGTGAAGTCAGTGTGGGCTACTCCATGGAAACCGTCGGCCAGAGCCTGGAGCGTGACATCGGGCCGGTCGCCCTGACCGCTGCCGGGGCCCTGCTCGCGGGCGTCCTGGCCTCATTCCTGCTGCGGCGGCGGCTGCAGCGCCTCACGCTGGGCCTGGAGCCGGAGGAAATCAGCACCCTGGTGCACGACCAGGTGGCCGTCCTCCAGGGTGTGGACGACGGCGTCATCGGCGTCAGTGCCGACGGCAGGATCAGCGTGTTCAACGCAGCCGCGCGCCGGCTTTTGGACCTGCCGGACCTCGCCGGGACCCCCTGGGCCTCTGCTCCGGTCCCCGGCCAGCTGAAGGCCCTCACCAGGGCGGACGCCGCGGAGGCCGACGCGATTGAGCTCGTGGCGGGCGGGCGCGTTGTGGTGGCCAGCGCCCGCAAGGCACTGCACCGCCGGGAGGACCTGGGCTGGGTGGTGATGCTCCGGGACCGCACCGAGCTGCAGCAGCTGACCAGGCAGCTCGACGCTGTGGGCACCATGTCCACGGCTCTTCGGGCCCAGCGCCACGAGTTTGCCAACCAGCTGCACACGATCGCCGGCCTGATGAGCATCGGGCAGCACCAGCAGGCCCGCGACTACCTGGCCGGCCTGGCTGCCACGGGCCCGTTGAAATTTCCGGTGGACCAGGCAGAGCTCCTCCAGGATCCCTACCTTCAGGCGTTTGTGGGGGCCAAAGGGGTGGAGGCCGATGAACGCGGTGTCACGCTGCGGATCGGGCCGGAAACCCTGATCCGCGGGCAGGTCACGGAGCCGCAGGATGTGACCACTGTGCTGGGCAACCTGATCGACAACGCCGTGAATGCCGCCGTTGCCGGCTCCTCCGCGGACCGGTGGGTGGAGCTGGAGGTGCTGGACGAACCGCACGACGACGGCGGGACACTTCATATCGTCGTCGCAGACTCAGGCGACGGGCTGGCTCCCGGGACGGATGCGGAGGCTGTCTTCGCCGAGGGGTATACGACGGCGGCGCAGTCGGACGGGTTGGATGGTGCTGGTTTGGACGGTGCTGGTTTGGATGGTGCTGGTTTGGATGGTGCTGGTTTGAACGGTGCTGGTTTGAAAGGTGCTGCTCTGGACAGGGGTACCCGGCGGAGTGGCGGCCAAGGCCTGGGCCTGGCGCTAGCCCGCCAACTGGCCAGGCGCCGTGGCGGGGAGATCAAAGTTCTGGAAACGGGCACGCAAGGTGGACCCGGTGCCGTGTTTATGGCTTCCCTGCCTCGCACCACGGCCTCAACCGGTGCCCGAAACACCACAGCTGAAAAGGAGAACAATGCCTGAGGATTTCAGGGTGCTGATCGTGGACGACGACTTCCACGTGGCCAAGCTTCACGCAGCCTATGTGGATTCGGTAGCGGGATTCCTGGCGCTGGCGCCGGTGGGTACGGCCTCGCTGGCCCTGCAGACGATCCACAGCCTGCGCCCCGACCTGGTGCTGTTGGACGTCTACCTTCCGGACGCGTCGGGGCTGGACCTGCTGCAGCAGCTGGACGTGGACACCATCATCCTCAGTGCAGCGTCCGACGCAGAGTCGCTTCGCAAAGCCTTCCGTCGCGGGGCTTTGGGGTACTTGCTGAAGCCGTTCACGTCCGAGTCGCTTTCGCAGCAGCTGCGTTCCTATGCCCGCTACCGGAGGCTGTTGGCCCAGCCCGGTGTCTTGGACCAAGGCGCAGTGGAGCGGGCCAAGCGGGCGCTGATTCCCGGGGACGTGACGCCGTCGGCCAAGCCGAGGTCCGCCACAGAGGCTGCGGTGTTGGAATCCCTGGTCGCGGGCGAGCAGTACTCGGCGGCGGAGGTGGCCACCAGGGTGGGGGTCTCCCGGGCCACGGCACAGCGGTACCTGTCCTCGCTGGCTGACGACGGCGCCGTCGACATTCAACTCCGGTACGGAACCACCGGGCGCCCCGAACACCGTTACGGTCTGCCCACCCAGTAGCCAGTCAGGTGGGCACCAACGTGTCATCCTTCAGGCTGCCCCCGGCGGTCATGATATCTGGCCAGTGTGGTGGTTCCTGGTCGGGTTGTTCGCTGTTGTAGTGGCGGCCGGTGGGTGAGATCCAGCCGGGCGGCTCATCCTTGGTGGCTTCGGTGGGTTGCCAGGGTCTGGCGTGTTTGAGCCGGTGATGTTTTGGGCAGAGCTGGGCCAGGTTTGAAATCCCGGTGGTCCCCGCCGTTGGCCCAGGCGTTCAGGTGGTCGGCTTCGTTGTCCAGGGATGGGTTGGAGCAGCCGGGGAACTGGCATTTGCCGTCCCGGAGCCGGAGCCATTGACGCAGTGCCTTGGGGATCCGGTAGCTTTCCCGCCCGATCTCCAACGGTGCCCCGTCCCGGGGATCGGTCAGGACCCGGCGGAACGACTCGGCACCATTAGCGACGAGAGCGCGGGCCATGGAGGGCGGGATCGGTCCGTATCCGTCGAGGATGGCGGGTTCACCGGTCAGGCCCATCAGCGCGAACACCGGAACCGTGACGAGGACCTGGGCTGTCGGCGACGGGATCATCCCGGAAGCACCATTCAGAGTGCCGTCCCGAGTGCTGTTCAGGCCGCTTGCCCCACCGGTGGTCCCGCCCGTGTGATGGTCGGCGCCGAGGAGTAAGCCGGCGAGGATGTCCGTGCGTAGCTGGGTGAGGGTCCGGCCTTCGGTAGGGCACTGGAGGGCGCGGGCGTCTGCGGTGGCCCGGTTCCAGATCCCGGAAGCCTGATCGGCGGGCAGGTAAGCCGAGAGCCAGGCCATCCCGTCCCGGTCCGGACAGAATTCGACCCGACGGTCCGCGGCAGACCGGGTGTGGCGTGTTTCGATACTTTCCGGGTGATTCCGCTCCCGCCAGGTCCGGGCTTTGGCCCGGAACCGGCCCGGGACCATCCCACCGGCCGCGCCGCGGGCCGGGTTCGGCGCCTCGGGGTCCAGGAAATGCGCCTCCAGGGCATGGGCGGCGGCGGGCTCGAGGTTGGTGGTTTCGTCGACCATGATCCGGGCATGCTGCCACGACAACGTCCCGGCCTGAAGGGCCGCCAACGTCAGCGGCAGTGCGGTGGTGAGGCGGTGGGCTTCGCCCAGCAGCCCGCCGGCCGTACGTTCACTGACCATCAGGGCGCAGCCGACCTCGGCCACCGTGCCCATTTCCTGGGCGGCCTGCTCCTGCGGGGACATGATGGGCCCCGCGATCACTTGGGCGGCCTCGTCATACCCGCCGGCGGCATAGACCTTCACCCCAGCAACCATCGCCTCCAACCCCGCCGCCCCGGACAGGACCGTCAGACACGCCTCAGCCTGCCAACGCAACGAGTCCCAAGCCGGATCTACGGCCGAGGTACCGGCTGCTGACGAGCCAATGGCTGACGGAACCGTGGCTAACGGAAACGTCGTTGAGGACGAGCGGCCCGCCGGGCCCGATGGGATGTCATGAGCCATGCCATCGGCCAGACGGGCACGCGGATCTGCCGTCGTCCCGCGGAGCACACCGGCCAGCTGCAAAGCAGAAGCCGCGATGGCCTCCAAAATCTCCGCAGCCGCTGCGCTATCCATACCTCCAGCATCACAGAGCGGTACGGCAACAGCGCGGAGGCATTACCCCTATGTGGATAACCCGCTTTAGGCGGCGCTCTTCTGGGCTACAAGCTCGATCTCCACAAGCATCTTCGGGTCCAGGAACGGTAGGACGTGCACTAAGGAGAGTGTGGGGCGGATCCCGCCGAAGACCTCGCCGTGGGCACGGCCGGCCTCTTCCCATTTGCTGATGTCCGTCAGGTACAGCTTGGACTGCACCACGTCCTCGAAGCTGAACCCGGGCGTCGGCCAGGACGGTTCCCAGCTTCTGGAGGATGAACCGCGTCTGGGTGTAGAAGTCCTCGCCCACGATGCCGTCTTCACCGCTCGCCGCGGTGGCCGAAATGTAGAGGGTGTTGTCCACCTGGACGGCCCGGGAGTAGCCGAGGGTCTGTTCCCAGACGGAGCCAGTGCCGAATGTTTTGCGCATGGAGGGCCTTTCAGTGCGGAAAATGAGTCGGCACCACTTTAGGGTGACTACACGTCGAGCCGATAAACCAGCAGCTTTATGTCGGTGCCCGGGATCAGCCAGTCCCGCTCCGGGGCGCGCCGGAAGCCCGTTTTCCGGTACAGGCCATGGGCGCTCTCCCACGTCCGGCCGGTGGTCAGTGCGACTCCCCTGATCCCGTCGAGGGACCTGGCGTGCTCGATGATGGCCTCCACCATCGCCTGGCCTGCCCCGCTGCGCTGCACGGCGGGGTCCACCACGAGCATCCGGAACTCCAGCTCGTCGTCAAGCGCGATGTCGGCGTAAGGTTCCCCGGCCAGCGCCAGCGTCACGGAGCCCACCACGTGCCCCGCTCGCTCGGCCACCCAAATCGTGGCCTTGGCCGCCCGCGCGGCCACCTCCTGGATCTGCTGCATGTAGGGATGGTCTGCGTTGTCGAAGTGACCCGCTGCGAGGTAGGAATCGACAGTTATCCTGGCGATGGCGGAAAAGTCTGCCTCAACGGCCGGTCGGATGGTTATTTGCGATTGCACTTGTCAATGTTAGTGCCGCATCAGGGTCAGAGCGGAAACTTGCCCGCGAGCTCCAGTGTCCCGGCACAGGTCCATGCCGCCAACCGGTCCGCATCGGTGGGACCGCCGTCGAGGGGGCTGTCCAGCCGCGGACGACGAACCCAGCAGCCCGCTTCCTCCGCGATGAGTGCCCCGGCCGAGTAGTCGTGTTCGTTGAGCCCTCGTTCGCCAAAAGCGTCGTGCGTTCCGTCAGCCACCAGGCACAGGTCCAGCGCTGCTGAACCCAGCCGCCTGACGTCCGCAAACCCGTCCATGAGCTCCCCCAGCAGCGCGGCCTGTTCGATGCGCACCGCGGGATCGTAGCTGAAGCCCGTGGCCAGGATCTGGCCGGTGCGTCCCGCCACCGGACCCTGGAGCCGCGTCAGCCGTCCGCCCTCTTCCAGCCACGCGCCCTGGCCGCGGGCGGCGTAGTAGACGCGGCCCAGCGCGGGTGCGTTCACGACGCCGGCCAGCCAGGCGCCGTCGGAATCCGCCACTGCCACGGAGGTGGCGTAGTAGACAATGTTCCGGATGAAGTTGGTGGTCCCATCCAGCGGGTCGATTGACCAGCGGTAGCCACTGGGATCGTCGGGCCGCGTGGTCCCGTGTTCCTCGCCGGTAATGGTGTCCTGCGGCCGGGCGGCGGTGATGGCTTCCCGCACCGCATTTTCGGCGGCGACGTCAAAGGCTGTGACCCAGTCACCGGCGTCGCCCTTGTTGCTGACGTCCAGGGCCTCGCCATTGCGTTCTGCCAGTACTGCTGCGCCGGCAGCTGCCGCCTGGCGGGCCACCGCAAGCAACTCCGCTATAAGGTTCGGTTGGTTCATTCTGTTACCTCTTCTGATTCGGCAGCTGCCTGGGATTCAAGGGCGTTTTCGGATTCATCATCGGAGGCGCCGGCAGCGTCCGACGCCGCCGCCGGGCCGTTTGCCAGCAGCTCGCGGAAGCCGTCTTCGTCCAGCACAGGAATGCCCAGCTGCTCGGCTTTGTCGAGTTTGGTGCCTGCATTCTCGCCGGCCACCACATAGCTGGTGTTTTTGGAGACTGAGCCCGCCGCCTTGCCTCCCCGGATGAGGATGGCTTCCTTCGCCTCGTCGCGGCTGAAGTCAGGAAGGGAACCGGTAACCACGATGGTCAGCCCTTCCAAAGTCCGTGGCGTGGACTCATCACGTTCATCCTTCATCCGGACGCCGGCCGCAGCCCAGCGGTCGATGATTTCCAGGTGCCAGTCCTCGGCGAACCACTCCTTGAGCGCCGCAGCGATGGTGGGTCCGACGCCATCCACATGGGCGAGGTCTTCCTCCGAAGCATTCCGGATGCCCTCCATGCTGCCAAAAGCCGTGGCCAGGGCCCGCGATGCCCGGGGACCCACGTGCCGGATCGACAATGCCACGAGGACCCGCCACAGTGGCTGGGTTTTGGCTTTTTCAAGCTCCTTGAACAGTTTCTCCGTGGTGGCGGTGGGTTTCGACGGGGACTTGGCCGTGCCCTTGCTGTAGAAGTACGGGACCAACTCAAACTCGCCCGTGGCAACGCCCTTGGAGCGCTTCTCGCGCCGGATCCGGACATCGGCCAGGTCTTCAGGCTTAAGGTCAAACAATGCCGCCTCGGACACGAGCGGCGGAACCTCAGGCTCGGCAGGCTGGGTCAGCGCGATGGCCGCTTCCCAGCCGAGCGCCTCGATGTCGAACCCGCCGCGGCCGGCCAGGTGGAAGACCCGTTCCCGGAGCTGGGCCGGGCAGGACCTGGCGTTGGGGCAGCGGATATCCACGTCGCCTTCCTTGCCGGGGGCAAGGGGCGTTCCGCACGAGGGGCATTCGGTGGGCATCACGAAGTCCCTGACCGGCGGTTGCTGCTGGTCGCGGAGGGCCAGCACGGGGCCGACAATCTCCGGGATCACATCGCCGGCCTTGCGCAGCACAACAATGTCGCCGATCTTCACGCCCTTGGCCTTCACAACGTCCTGGTTGTGCAGCGTGGCCATCGCCACCGTGGATCCGGCGACTTTTACGGGCTCCATCACCCCGAACGGGGTCACGCGTCCGGTGCGGCCCACGTTGACGTCGATGTCCAGCAGTTTGGTGTGGACTTCTTCGGGCGGGTACTTGTACGCCACAGCCCACCGGGGCACACGTGTGGTGTAACCGAGGGCGCGCTGGGTGGCGAGGTCATCGACCTTCACCACAATGCCATCGATCTCGTGCATCAGGCTGTGCCGTTTGTCGCCGTAGCGCTTGATGAAGGCCAGCACCTCGTCCAGGCTCCCGAGGACCTCGAAATACGGGCTGACGGGCAGTCCCCACTTCTCCAGTAAGGCATACGTCTCGGACTGGCTGACCGTCTCCAGGCCGTCACGCGCGCCGATGCCGTGGACAAACATCCGCAGGGGTCGCTTGGCCGTCTCCGCGGGGTCTTTTTGCCGGAGGGAACCGGCTGCTGCGTTCCTCGGGTTGGCCAGTGGTGCCTTGCCGGCCTCGATCAGCGCTTCATTGAACTCTGCAAAGGCCTTGGACGGGATGAAGACCTCGCCCCGGACTTCCATCTCCGGCGGGAAGCCGCTGCCGGTGAGTTCCTGCGGAATTTCCTTGATGGTCAGCACGTTGTGCGTGATGTCTTCGCCGGTGGTTCCGTCACCGCGGGTTGCCGCCCGAACGAGTTTCCCGTCGCGGTAGAGCAGGTTGACGGCGAGGCCGTCGATCTTGAGTTCAGTCAGCCAGGCGGGCCTGCCGTTGTCCCCGAGTTTGGCGATGCCGGCCTCGGCTTTGGTAATCCAGGCTTCGAGCTCCTCCAGGGAGAAGACATCCTCGAGGCTGTACATCCGCTGCAGATGTTCGACGGCGGCGAACGCGGCTGAGACTTCGCCGCCCACTTCCTGCGTGGGCGAGTCATTCGCAACGAGTTCCGGGTGCAGCGCTTCAATCTCCTCCAGGCGCCGGAACAGTGCGTCAAACTCGGCGTCGGATACCAGGGGTTCGTCCTCCTGGTAGTACGCGAAACGGTATTTCCTGACGAGGTCCACGAGGTTCTCATACTCTTCGCGGACAGACCCGGAAGGGACGGCGTCCGGTTCTGTCAGGGTCTCAGTACTGGCGGCTGTTGCCTCTGCGGGGCCCGGTGCTGTGCTCACAGACCTATCTTGCCTTACGGCCCGGACATTGGGCGTAAACGCTGTCTCGCCGGTCCGTCCCGGCCGGCCGTCCACAATTGCAACGGGCACACGAAGGGCCCGGACACTTTGCTGTGTCCGGGCCCTCGGTTCATGCTGTGGTTAGCGTGAAGCCTGGTCCTGCTCGTTGGCGTTCTTGGTTGCCTTGGTGCCGGCATCCTTCAGCGCCTGGATGACCTGGTTCAGTGCACTGGTGTGCGTGCCGGACCATTCGCTGCGGAAGTGCTTCGCGTCCGGGCCTTCCCAGGTGGTGCTGTCCAGCAGGCGGGACAGGTTGGTCCGCTGCTGCTCGATCTCCGAAGCACCGGCCTGCAGCTTCGTGCCAAGAGTCCTGAGCTGCTCTACATCTGCGCCCCAAATAGCCATCAGTTTCTCCTCATGTGTTCGTTGGATCCGATCCGGATCGGCATCCCCAGCGGCCCCCGGCTCATCCGGAAGATCCATTACCTAGAACCTATCCCGGCCCCAAAACACTGTCGATGGGCACCGCTGCCCATGCACCACTCCCCATAAGCGGGCACCCCCAGGCACTCAGTGGGAGGAGAAGCGGTTCCTGCCCAACCAGGCAAACGCCAGGCCGGCTGTACCCACCAGCAGCACGCCCCCCATGATGGCCAGCAGCTTCGGACCGCCGAACAGCCCGGAGCCATCGTTCCGGGACACGGCGGCGGCTTGGGTTGGCCTTGCCGACTTCGTGACGGGTTTGTCCCAGTTGGATTCAGCGGACGGGCCCGCGGAAGTCGCCGTAGGTGACACCGGGCTGGCGGTGGCCTCCGGCGTCGGCGTCTCCTCATCGGCAGCAACCGCAGGGTCCGTGGTGACGACGGGAGCGGGGGCAGGTGCTACCGGAACGGCAGGAACCGTCGGAGCGGGCGCCGGCACGGCAGGTGGCGGGGCGGGAGTTTCCGACGACGGCTCGGTGGGCTTCCCCGTGCCGGGTGTGTCCGGCGGTGGCTTCTGGTCCCCGGGCAGGAGCTCGCAGACGATTCCGATTCCGCAGGACGGTCCAGGATCGCCGTCGTCCGCACTGGCGGGAACGGCCGCCGACAGTCCCACGGTGAGCGCCAGGAAAGCGAGGACCGCCGCGGCGGAGGCGTCGCGGAGCACGGAAGAGGATCGGATCATGGTTACCTTTGGGAAAGGCGCGCGGCACCCTTCCGCGGCGAACGAGTGTTTCCCGTAGTCTCCTACAACGCACTGCGGGCCCGCAAATCACTGGATTTGCGGGCCCGCAGCAACCACCCGGCGTCAGTCCCTGTTTTCCGGCGGCAAAGCGATCTGCAGTTTGCGGGCCTTGCCGCGTCCCACAATGTACCCGCGGCCCGGGATGAACTCCGGGCTGACCCGGCCCAGCGGCGTGCTGAGCAGGCTGTCTCCTTCGATGTCCCCCGGGTTCATCAGGAGCCCGCGGCGGCCCGATTTGAAGGGCTGGGAGAGTGACCAGGCGGAGGACCACGTGGATGTTTCGGACTCGCCAACAACCCACTGGTCAGCCTTGATGGAGGCGGTGACAAGCTGTGACACGCCGGATTCCGCCACGGTATCCGTGAACTCGGTCAGGCCCTCGATGAAGATGGCCACCTTGCCCGGGTTGCCGCTGGAGTGCTCCACCAGGTCTTCCACCACCTCGGAGAGGTCGTCCGCGCCTACTACCGAGCGGTTCCAGAGCGGCAGGGACGCCACCGCGGACCGGCGCGAGCCGATGTAGATGAGCTCCGTGTCCGGATTGGAACGGCGCAGCGCGTAGGCGAGGCTGACCAGCGCCACGGTGCGCCCGGCACCCGGAGGCCCTGCCAGCAGGAGCGGGCCCTGGGCCATGATCTCGGCAGGCTGCAGGGTTTCGTCGTCCACGCCGATGACCGGGAGGTCCGGGCCGCCGGCGGGCAGCAGGTCCAGGTCCACCTGTTCCGGGAGCCGCTGGATCTTGGGCGCCTGGTCCAGTCCCTGCCGCAGCATGGCCTGGCTCAGCTTGTGCACCTCACGGGCCTGCAGGGCCAGGTTGGAGTTCCCGCCCAGGACGGCCAGTTGTACTTCAAGGCCGTCCAGCAGGCCGCGTCCGGGCGGTGAAGTAGCACTGAGGACATCCTTGGGGACGTCCATGGACATGTAGTCGTCTTCGGAGGAAAGCCGCAGCACCAGGCGCCGCTGGATGGAGGCAAGCAGGGAGGCCGGCACCGAGTTGGGCCGGTCGCCGGTGATGACCAGGTGGATGCCCAGGGGCCGGCCGTCCGTGGCCAGCTGCAGGAAGATATCCCAGAGCACGGACAAGCGGCTGTATTCATACGTCTCGCGGAAGGCAGACATGCCGTCGAGCAGGACAAAGATGCGCTTCTCATCGGGACGGTTCGCCAGGGTGCGGTACTCAACGATGGTGGAGGCCCGGACGTCGGCGAAGCGGGCGGACCGTTCGTCGGCAATGTCGCGGAGCAGGCGCAGGAGCCGGCCAACACGTTCCACGTCGTCGCCGTCGATGATCTCGCCGACGTGCGGAAGCTCGTCGAGCATCTTCAGCCCGGAGGATCCGCAGTCAATCCCGTAGATGTGCACCGGACCCCCGCGCGGCGTGACAGCGGCAGCAATCGCGATCCCGCGCAGGGCCGCGGACTTGCCGGAGCCGCCGGTGCCGAAGATAGCCATGTTGCCGTCTTTGTCCGGTTCATAGAACACGGTGGGCTGTTCCTGGCGGGTGGGATCGTCCGCGACGCCCAGCAGCAGCCGCTCGTCGGTCCGCGGGTTGGGCAGCTTGGAGAAGTCGTACGTAGTGGCGAGCTCGTCCAGCCAGGGCTTCCGCGGCGGACTGATGGCCAGTGATTCGGCTGCCCGGACGATGTTGGTGGTCATTCTGGCAATGTCGTTGGGACCGGCAGGTGCTTCCCTGACCGGCTTTTCGGGAGCGGGTGCTTCCCAGCTTGGCCCGGATCCGAACGCCATTTCCACGATGTCGATCTGCGGGCGCTGGGGCTTTTCCGTGGTCCAGCCGCCGGCGTAGCCGGTCTGGAAACCCTGGATGCGGCCAGGGCCGGTCTTGGCCGCACCGCGGCCCGGAATGGACGGATCGAAATACGCGGCGTCCGGGACGCCCAGGATGTCGGTGGCGTCGTCTTCATCGGCCATGCGGAGCGCCACCCGGAGGTTGGTGTTGGCGCGCAGGCTGTCCTTGATGACGCCTGCCGGACGCTGGGTGGCCAGGATCAGGTGCAGGCCAAGGGACCGGCCGCGGGCGGCGACGTCCACCACCCCGTCCACGAATTCGGGCACTTCGGTGGCCAGCGCAGCGAACTCGTCAACAATGATGATCAGGTACGGCGGGGCTTCGGGGTCGGCTTCGCGCTGGAGTGCCAGGAGGTCCTTGGCCTTCTTCCGGTTCAGCAGGTGCTCCCGGTAGTGCAGTTCCGCCCGGAGGGACGTCAGCGCGCGGCGGACCAGGTGCTGGGAAAGGTCGGTGACCAGGCCAACGGTGTGGGGAAGGTTGAGGCAGTCAGCGAACGCGGCGCCGCCCTTGTAGTCCACAAACAGGAAGCTGACCCTGTCCGGGCTGTAGGCCGCGGCCATTCCCATGACCCAGGACTGCAGGAACTCGGATTTGCCGGCGCCGGTGGTACCGCCCACCAGCGCGTGCGGACCCTCGTTCTTCAGGTCAAGGTACAGAGGCTCGATGCCCTTCGAACCCACCAGCGCCCGGAGGGTTCCGTTGTCCTTGCGGTTCGGCACTGCGGAGGCATGGACGGAATTGTTCTCTTCCCAGCGCTCCGCGACGGCCTTCGGATTGTCCAGGAAGTCCTTGCCAATCAGGGTGGCGTAGGAAACCGCGCGCGGCAGGTCCGAATCATCCGTGACCGGCTTGCCCACGTCCACCACCGGGGTGAGCATCCTGGCCAGCTGGGCGGCCAGGTCGGCGTCGAGGCTTTCGCAGCTGACGGGATAGGTGTGCCGGCCCAAACGGACCTGACCCGTGGTGGTGCCGTTTTCGCCGTCCACCACCATGAAGTCGCGGCAGGCGGCCGGGAGGGCCTGGATATCGGTGGCAACCCACATGACATGGACCCCGGAGTCCGGCCCGCGTTCGGCGAGCCGGGTCAGCCTGCCGCGGTCCACCGGGGCGTCGTCCTCCACAATGACCAGGACGGCCGGCAGCACCGGAGCGGGCACCTCGTGCTTGGCCGGGTCGATGGAGCCCCTGTGCTGCGGCGCGGCACGCTTGGCCGCAGCCTCCCGGGCATCGAGCAGGTCTTCAAGCCGGGCCAGGAGGGTGGAGCCACTGGCAGAACCCGCGGCGAGGTGGTCGCCCGCGAGGGGGCTGTGGCCCGAGCCGACGTGGGGCAGCCACTGCAGCCACTCCCAGCGTTGCCTGGACTGCGCCGAGGTGATGGCTGTGACCACCGCTTCCGCCGGCGAGTGGAGCCCGACGAACTGCAGCACCATGCCGCGGGCAACGTCATCCACGAGGCCACGTGCTCCGGCCACACCGAAAGCGCCCGACGTCCGCAGCTGCGAAACCACAGGCACACCCTCGATGTCCCGGAACTGCTTGAGGCAGTCCTGGATCTCGCGCATGTATTCAGCTTCGGTCTCGTTGTTGTTGGGTTCCTCGAACATGATGCGGGACGGACTGGTGCCGAGCCCGAACCGCAGGCCCAGGAAGCCGAGGTGCTCGGGGCGGTGGGTCCACAGCAGCGGGCCGAGCTTATAGATGGAATCCACGGTGTCGCTGACGGACGGCGCTTCCTGCAGGCGGACTGCACGTTCCACATGCTGGAGTTCGGTGATGTCCTCCCGGAAGGCGGCCATGGACTCCCGCAACCGTTTAAGCTGTTCCTTCTGCTGGCGCCGGGACTGCATTTTGTGGTCCACATAGTGGCCCACGATGAACAGCGGCATCATCATCATAAAGATGACGGAGAGCATGTTCCGGGTGACCGCGAACATGATGGCGCCCATCAGGAGCGGCGCCATCAGCATGATGTACGGGAATGCCTGGTGGTCCGGCCGCTTGGGCCCGGCAGGGGGCACGCGCTTGGGCGCATCAAAGCGGGGAACAACCCGCGGGGAGCGGTTGAAATCGACAAGGGGCGACGTCGGTGCTGCCGCATGGTTATGTCCCAGCGGCACCACCGTCACGGTGGTCTCCCCCAGGGTAACGGTGTCCGAGGAGTTCAGGGTGGCCCGGGTGACGGGCAGGCCGTCCATCAGGAGGCCGTTGGCCGAGTTGGTGTCGACGATCTCCACACTCTCGCCCACCGTGATGCGGGCGTGGCGTTTGGAGGTCAGGGGGTCCGACAGCCGGATGTCCACGTCCCGGTCCCGGCCGATGTAGCTGGTGCCGGAGGGCAGCGAAAATTCCTGTCCGACGTCGGGCCCTGACAGAATGCGCAGGGTGGCGGCAGCGGGACCGCGGTTGGCGCCGGGGGCATTGAAGTGTTCGCTGACCTCGGCCAGCGAAACCACGGACCCCGGACGCAGCCCGGACTCCAGCAGGTTGTCCGTGCGGGTCAGGACATTGCCGCGGATTCCGCCGCCCACAAATGCCTCATCGATGCGCAAGGAAAGGTTCTCCGGAGCCGGCGAGCCCTTCCTGTCAGGATCGGCCACCCACAGCTGGGTGGCGATGTCCGCCACGGTGGCAAGGCCGTCAACCGTTACGGCCAGGTCCTTGGTTTCCGCCGGATCCCGGCGGAGTGTCAGCCGGATCCTCATCCTTCGTCCACGCCCCTCATCTTTTCCAAAAGGTACAAATCCTCGGCGGTAACCAGGTGGGTGGTTACGGCGTGTTCGACGAGCCGGGCACGGCGGTTGGTGGCCAGTTTTCCGCCGCCGCCGCGCAGCCCCACCACGCCGACGCGGTCGAGTTTGTCGCAGACGTTGTCCAGCTTCCGGTTGAAACGGGTCAGGGCCCAGCCCAGGGTCTTGGCGGCGGCGGCCGACGACGGGATGGCGCTGAAGCCGGTCCCCTCGCGCCGCAGCATGGGCTCGGCGAGGGCCACGATGAGCGCCTTCTGTGAGTCGGTGAAAACGACGGGGCCGATGGTGGTGTCGCCGTTGCTGTCGTCCTCGCGTGACTGCTGGCGGAAGGACGGCGTTTTGAGGTGCACGGCGAATTCGTAGGTGGTGGGCCCGGCGGTGAAGATGATGTTGGTGTGGCTGAACACGAGCGGAATGCGGGCCCCGGGTGAGAGCCAGGCCTGCATGCCGCCGGAGCCGTCGGCAACGGTGGCCGAGAGCATCCTGCCCACGTTGCTGAGCCACCAGATGCCGTCGTAGCGGGCCACCTGCAGGAACTGACGGTGCAGGTACGGGTTGTCGTCAACCTCGAGATCGCCTTCGCGGCCGATGTTGAAGATCTCCTCATCGGACGGTTCGTACCATTCACCACAGAAATCTATTGCTAGATCCCCCATTTTCCGTGCCTCCTCGACGGGCGTCGCCCGCGTTCACTGTCGTTTCGGTGTGCCGTGCCGTTACTGGCCGACGCAGGCGATCGATTCATCCTCCAGCGGCGAGGACGTGCCGTCGCTCCTGACGATCATCACCTGGATACAGGTGGGTTCTCCCGGGTTCAACGCCACCTGGGCGGTTGGCTCGGCAGCGGACTGGTACTCGCCCTGGCTGCCCAGGGCGTACACCCGCCACTTGTACGCGTCCCCGGTCTTAGGCTGCGGGTTGGTCCAGGTGAAGGTGGCCCGGCCGCCGTCAGCCGTTCCGGCCAGGTCCTCGACGTCGGGAACGATCCCGTTGTCCAGGGCATCTGCCGGGGGCTTACTGACCTGGTCGGTCTCGATCACTTTTGGCTCCGATGCCGTAGATGCCAGCACTATCCCCACAATGATGGCCAGGACCAGCGCCGTCCCGCCGGCCAGGGCGAGCCAGAGGTTGCGTTTGCCGTGGTCAGGGGCGGTTTCCGGTGCCGCGTCCGGGACAGTGGCCGGACGGCTGACCGTTGCGTCGATTTCGGGTTCCGGCCGGCCCGGCAGCCGTCCGGCCTGGTGTGCTGCCTGCTGCCCTGCCTGTGCCGGGAGAAGTCCCGGCCGCTGAACAGTGGAGTCCGGCGCGGAGCCGTAGTCGGCGTCGGCAGGCGCGCTCCCGCGGAGCATGGTGGCGTGGGCCCATTCCCCTGCGGGGTTGCCTGCAGCCTGATTTCCTTCCGGCTGACCGGCAAACAGACTGCCCGGAACCTGCGGGCGGGGCGCCGCCGCGGGTGCACCTGTTGCGGCAAATCCACCAGCGGGAGAGTCCGACGGCGGCGAACCGGCACCGGGGCCCTGCGGCCGGGTGCGTGCCGGGAAAGTGGGGGCGCTGCCGGTCCGTTCCGGATCGATGGCGGCAATGCTCCGGACCCGGGTCTCCTCGAAGCCGTCATCGGGGTGGCTGTCATCGTGGTTGGGCTCTTCGAGCACTTCGAAGGGCGTGACCGACAAATTCAGTTCCGCCTGGATCCGCTGCAGGGCCAGGGCGAAGGCATGGGCGGATGAGTACCTGGACGCAGCCGGTTTGGCCATGGCCGTGGAGAGTGCACGTTCCAGTGATTCCGGCACGTCGGCGCGGCCCAGGCGCGGCAGCGGCGCGCTGGTGATGCGGGAAATCAGTTCGCGCTGTGAGTTGTCGGTGCCGGGCATAACGAACGGCGACCGGCCGGCGAGCAGGGTGTACAGCGTGGCGCCGAGCGCCCAGACATCCACCATCACGCCGTCGACGGGGCCGTCAGTGAACTGTTCCGGCGGCGACCACGGGATGGACATTCCGGCGTCTTCGTCGGTGTCCCCGCCAAGGGTTCCCGAGATTCCGAAGTCCGTCAGGGCAGGCCGGTTGTAATCGGTCACCAGGATGTTGGCGGGCTTGATGTCCCGGTGGGCGATGCCGGCGCGGTGGGCGGTCTCGACGGCTGACGCCACCTGGATGCCGACGGCCAGGACCTCGTCCACGCTGAAACGCTGACGGCGGTAGCGGACGTCGAGGCTCGGCCGGGAGCAGTACTCCATGGCCAGGTAGGAGTGCCCGGCCTCGGTGACTTCAGCCTCGAAGATGGTCACGATGTACGGGTGCGACGAGAGCTGGGCCATCAGGTTGGCCTCGGACTCGAACCTGCGCCGGGCGCCTTCGGTCTTCAGGTCGGACAGGAGGACCTTGACGGCCACCTTGCGCCGCGGGCGGTCCTGTTCATAAAGGTAGACGTCGGAGAACCCGCCGGAGCCGAGCAGGCTGATGTACGTAAACCCCGGGATAGGGGGCGGCGGCGCAACCGGCCGTTTGGAACTCAAAGAATCTCCTCAAAACGCAATGAGACGTCGTCACCCAGTTCCGCGATATCGCCGTCGAGCAGGATGGCCATCTCGTTCTGGGCCAGTCTGCGGGGCTGCTGGCCCTCACGGACCAGGACGGTCCCGTTGGTGGCCTTTAGATCGCACAGCATGACGTGCCAGCCCTCAAGCCGGACTTCGACGTGCGAACGGGAAATGTCCCCGCTCGGGCTGGACACCTGAACGAGCCGTGGCATCACGCCGCCCTGCACCCGCGACACAGAAGGCTGCCGCCCGATCACCAAGGACTGGTCAAGGTCAACCAGTTCACCGGTGGAGACGCGCATCCTGCCCAGCCGTGGCCGCGCCACCTGCACGGCATCCGACGGGAGCGGCAGGCTGCAGGCAGAGCACTGGGCATGGGTGGGCGGGTTGGCATGGCCTCGGTCGCAGACCCGTGCCAGCACCAGGGTTCCGGTGCCCGCGTCAGTCTCTGCTGCCGGTGCCGGGCTTGCTGCCATGCCGGCGAGATCACTCTTCATGATGGTGTGGCCGTCGTGGTCACCGTCAAAGCCGGCGGCATCTGCTGAACCGGCTCCAGCGTCCGGCACCGGTGGCTGTATCGGGGCGTGCGCCTGGGGTTGTACCGGGGCGTGCGCCGGGACCTGAACTGAAGGCTCGAACGACGGCGGGACCTGGGCTGCCGGTAGGCTGCCCCCACTGGTCCGCCACGGGACCGAGTCGATGAGGCCGCCACCCGGGCCGGTGGCCGGGATTGCGCCTGGCAGGGGCACGGGTGCGTGCTGTGCGGGTGCTGGCGGAACAAGGTTAATGGCTTCCGGTGCATCAGGTTCGGCTGCAGGCGCAGGCGTATCTTCCTGCCGTGGTGCGCCGGCGTCCGCTTCGTCGGGCTCGTCGCGAACAGCAGCATCCTCGATGCGGCGGACCACGGTCTTCTCCCAGAGGTGGTCGTAGGTGCCGGTCAACTCGTGGGCGGGCACCTGGTCCGCATGGGATGGCTCAATAGTGTGGGACGGCTCAATAGCGTGGGACGGCTCAATATCCTGTGAGGGCCCGGCATCCTCTGAAAGCCCGCCGTCCTGCGGGACCTCCGCAAGCTCCCCGGCCGCCACGGCCTGCTGCTCCGGCTCAGGCGTTTCAGCGTCATAATGTGCGTCATCATCCAGCGCCATCACTGTCTCGGCGGAGGCCTCGGGGCCTGATTCCGGGACAGCCGGCAAGTCCGCAACGGGCGGGGCCGGAGCAACGTCAGCCGCGGGCACAACGGCAGGGTCGGATGGAACGGCGGCGTCCGGTCCGGCTGCCTCCAGACCTGCGGCGGCAAGCACAACGGGTGCCGCGGCCGGAGCGTCAGCCGGCGCATCAGTCAGTGCCACAGTCAACGACTGCAACAGGACAACGCCCTCAGTGAGCGGAAGGGCCGGTCCGGCCGGGGCTTCCCCGGCGACAGTAAGGCGGTACCACTGAGGAAGGTCGAGGCGACGCTCCGCCCAGGTGGTGACGTCCCGCCCGTTCAGTTCCACCGGTCCGCCGGGCAGCTGCACTGTCAGGTCCAGGTCACCGCGCAGGAAGACCCGGAGCTCGTCACGGTAGTCCACAATGCCGAAGGACGGGATCTGCGCGAGCGAGACCCCGAAGCTACTGGTGACGGCGTGCAGTACCTCGTGCACTTCCGGAGCATCCTCGAGCAGGTCCCAGAGGGACCGGACGAGGGCCGGCGGGGTCTCGGGCCCCAGGAAAACGGCAGTGCGGGAGCGGAGCAGACCCAGCCAGGCGCCTGTGGTGTATTCGACGGTGGCCATCTCAGCGCTCCCCGGGTTCGTCATCTTCGGCAGCCCGCCGGCTGGCATCAACAATCTGCGACCTGGGCAGCGTGTCCTCGTCTTCGCCGCCGGCAGAGGGCCTGGGCGCTGTGGTGGCCATGCCGGCGTCGTTCATCAGGTTTTTGGCGTCAACCACAATGACGGTGACATTGTCCCGTCCGCCGTTGCGCAGTGCTGCCTGGATCAGGGCGTCCACGGCGTCCTGGGGATGACCGACGGTGCTCAGGATCCGGTGGATGTGTTCGTCCGTCAGTTCGGCGTTGAGGCCGTCCGAGCAGATCAGGATCCGGTCGCCTTCCTCCACGGGCAGCAGCCAGTAGTCCGCTTCAGTTTCGTCGCCGGTGCCAAGCGCCCTGGTAACCACGTGGCGGCGCGGGTGGACCGTGGCCTGCTCCGGGGTGATCTCGCCGGCGTCCACAAGTTCCTGGACCTCCGAGTGGTCCACGCTGACCTGGGCAAAATTTCCCTGGCTCAGCCGGTATGTCCGGGAATCACCAATGTTCATGACCAGCCAGTACGGCATGCCCATCTGTTCCACCACCACGGCGCCCGTCAGGGTGGTCCCGGCACGGGCACCGGTCACCTCCCGGATGGAGCTGTCGGCTCGGAGCAGGTACTGCTGCAGCACAGCCGCCGTGACGCTGCGCTCTCCGCTGGCAAGCTGCGGCATCGCGGCCAGCGCGCGCACGCACATACCGCTGGCGATCTCCCCGGCTTCGTGCCCGCCCATGCCGTCTGCCACGGCGAAGACAGGGTCCGAGGCGATGAAGGAGTCTTCATTGAGTTCCCGGCGGAGTCCGCGGTCCGTACCGTAGCCGTAACTCAGGCTGAGGCCGGACCGGGTTTCTGCGTCGGAAGAGTCACTTTCGGGCTGTGAGTTCATGCCTGTCCTAGGTGGAAGGAGCGGTCACCAAAGTGGACTGTGGATCCCGGGCTGATAAAGGCGGGTACGCCCGGCTGAAGGGGCGTGCGCCGGCCGTCCGGCGTGGTGACGGCGCTGCCGTTGGTGGAGTTTCGGTCCGTAACCCAGATGCCCGCGCCGTCGGTCAGCAGGTGCAGGTGCGTTTTGGAAATCGAGCGGCCCGGATCGTTGACCGCCAGGAGCTGCGCCTGCTGCTCGCCCGCCTGGCCCACGGGGTTCCGTCCCACCAGGACGTTTTGATCGAGCTGGAAGTCCCGGCCGTCGTCGAGCTTTATCCGCAGCACCGCGACCGGAGGCGCATACGGCGCACCGCCGCGCATCTGCGTGCGGTCCAGGTCGTCGTCCGGATGTGCGGTGGCGGCGGCGGGTACGGGAAGAGTGGCCGCAGGAGTTTCGGGTATGTGGGACGCGGGGGCGGCAGGTGGGGAGAACGACGCCGGCGCATAGGGCTGCGGCGCTGCGTAAGGCTGCGAGGGTGCAGGCTGTGCGGCGGGTGGCTGCGGCGCTGCGTACGCCTGCGCGGGTGCGGGCTGTTCGGTGGCCGGCTGTGCGGCTGCCGACTGTGCGGGTGCCGGGGCAGGAGGTGCAGCATATGGCTGGACGGGAGCGGCCTGCCGGGCCACGGGCGAAGCGACCTGCTGGACGGGCGGCAGGTCCAGCGGCGCGAAACTGTACGGGCCCTGGATCCCGCCCGAGGTGATGGGGTTGCGGCCTGCGCTGACGTCGAAGACCAGGGTTTTAGCGGCGGCATCATGCCAGCCGCGCAGTTTCCCGTTGGCGTCCCAGGTGTTGGAAACCACCACCAGGACAGCCCAGACGGTACCGAGAAGGACCAGCGGCCCGAGGATGAACAGGGCAATGTCGAACCATTTGAAGATGACGATGAGCACGGCCGCCACAAACGCCAGAACAATACCGGCGCCTGTGATGAGGCCCCGCAGGAACACCGCGCCGGTGCCGGGGGCGTAGCCGTCCGTGTCAGCGCTGCGGATGCCCATGACCCGGTTGCCGATGGTGGCGCCGGAACGGCCTTCCATGCCCAGCAGGACCACCAGGTAGACGATCGTCAGGCCCAGGCCGATGCTGCCGAACAGGACGACGGAGGCTGTGTCATAGATGATGAACCCGCCGCTGAGGGTGCGGGTGATGCCCGCGAAGCCGATGGCGAACGTCACCACCAGGACTGCGACGGGGGCCAGCCAGTCCAGCACTGCGGCGCCGAGCCGTTTGCCGGCCGTGGCCGGAACCAGCTCAAGATTGGCTGCCATTCCCGTTCCTCCCCCTGGAGCCGTTTGTACTACCGGGATAGTACCGGGATTCTGTCCCCCGTGCGCCGCAGCGCTTTCCATCACGGCCCGCTGTGCATGGTCCACGTTGCGGCCGCTGCGCGCAGACCTGTTGGGCAGCGGAGCGCCGCAGGCCGTACAGAACGTGGCACCGCCGCGGATCAGTTGCTGGCACCGCTGGCAGCGCTCAGGCTCGTTCATCATGACTCAGTGTGGTTCTTCCTGCCAGGGTTCCGCAGAACGGTGGTCTCATCAGCTTCGGACGCGGGCGCCGCCATACCGGCTCCGCCGCCCTGCACAGCAGGACCAGGCCCTGCTGTAACGTCCGGGCCGGTCTCCACCCTACCGGTGCGGGACGGCCGTGCCGCCGAACCCGGGCCGGCGGAACGGGACGGCAGCAGACGCCCCAGCCGCGCACTGCGCGATTTCAGGGCGGCACGGCCGTCGGCCAGCAGTGACCGGGGCGAGAACCTGGCCCGCTGCCGGCGCCAGAATCCTACAGTCCCGGTGATCTCCTTCAGCGAGCCGTCCACGATGGACCAGTACTCCCGGACTTCATCCTCCGTGGGCTGCCCGGCTCCGAAGATGGACGCATCCGCCCGGTGCGCCAGCATGGTTGTGGTCTGTCCTGTGCCGGGGAAGGCCGCCGCCACCACGGCCGCGCTTTCGCGGCGGGTCGAGCGCGCATCGATGCCGGCACCCATGTCTGTCGCAAGGCTGAGGACCTCGTTCCAGCCTCCGCCGACCCGCTGCGCAGGGTGCCCGTCGCTGAAACGCGCCTTCCGGCGTCGTGATTTGAGGAGCGCGATCAGCAGCAGCGGCAGCGCGAGGATCGCCAACGGGATCAGCGCAACACCCAGGGCCCCGAGCAGGGCACCCCAGAACAGCCAGGGGTTGTCCTTCTTCTCATCCGCGTCCAGGGCATCCGGCGAAGAATCCGTGGGCAGGTCCACGGGCTCCTGCGGCGGGGGCGGCGGCTGCAGCACCTGGGGCTTGGGCTTGGACTTGTTTTCGGGGTCCGGCGGGATGGGGATGTTGTCCTTCGGGGGCGTGGGGTCAAAGCTGACCCAGCCCACCCGGTCGAACGCCACTTCCACCCACGCATGGACGTCCTTACCCGTGATCCTGACTTCACCGGCTCCGTTTTCCGGGCTGGTGGGATCGGGGTAGAAACCCATCACCACGCGTGAGGGGATGCCCAGGTGCCGGAGCATCAGGGACATGGAGACGGCGTATTGCTCGTCGTCGCCAAGCATCTGCTTGGCCGTCAGCAGGTTCCTGATGCGGGACGAGCTGTGGCCGGACACGCTGGGCAACTGGCCCTCGGTGACCAGCCCGTTGCTGAAGGCACCGGTCTTCTGGAAGTGCGCCTCGATCTGCCGCACCCGGTCAATCGGGGTGGGCGCATCAGCCGAGAGGTCGTTGGCCTGGGAGCCAATCACCGGCGGGACCTCGAGAGCCTCGGGGAGGGTGACTTTGGCGAAGTCGTACTGGGTCAGCTGGCCATGCTCGAGCTTGACCGGATCCGATACCTGGACGCTGTAGGAATCCCCCTGGGACAGGCCCTGGGTGGTCACTGCGGTGTCCGTGCCTGCGTTGAAGTACAGGCCCGAGGCTGCGGCGGACGAACTCTGGTCAAAGCTCAGGCCGGTGGTCTTCCGGCCGCCCGGAACGAAGTACCCCTGGTAGTCCTCAATGGTGATGTCCATCGAGTAGTCATTGGTGGGCACAACACTGGACGTGTCAGCCAGCGTGTTGATGGACTTCGTGTCGCCAACCTTGCTGAAACTGCCCGAGCCGTTGGGGTCCATGTTGTAGTTGGTGCCGTTGAAGGCATCCAGGGCACCCAAGCGGACCCTGCCGTCCCTGGGCAGTCCCTTGACCACGAACAATGTGTCGTCTTTCTGGTCTTTGACGAAGGTCCGGAAACTGGCCAGGGGGGTGATGTAGTCCTTGGGATCGAAGGGCGGGACCACCACGTTGCGCAGCACCTTGCGGTCGCTGCCCGCGGTTACCAGGGGCGCGGCCACTGCGGTGATGGCCACGCTGGCTGCGATGACAGCCGCGGCCATCCCGATCCGGCGGAGCTTGGCCCGCTGGGCTGTGGCAGTGTCCGCCTGCGGGCGGTTGACCGAGACTTTCCGGGTGTCGCTGCGGCGCAGCGCGTCCCGGCGGAAGGTTGCCCAGGCAATGGCGACGACCGTCAGGCCAATACCGCGCTCAACAGTGAGGAACGCAGCGTTGGTGCTGAAGGCAAT
Source organism: Pseudarthrobacter sp. BIM B-2242 (assembly GCF_014764445.1). Lineage (NCBI taxonomy): Bacteria > Bacillati > Actinomycetota > Actinomycetes > Micrococcales > Micrococcaceae > Pseudarthrobacter > Pseudarthrobacter sp. BIM B-2242. Next base: position 1,322,035 of record NZ_CP061721.1, on the reverse strand, counting down.
GCCGGTGACAAACAGGACCAGCACCGGGAGTAGCGGCCAGTAGGGGCTCTTCAGCCGCCAAATGAGCAGGCCGGCAACCAGGGCGGTGAGCAGTGAACTCAGGAAGGGCACAATCAGGACCCCGCCGGCGGTGCCTACGGGGACACCCACGGTGAGCATGTCCTTCCACGCGAACACCACACCCAGGAGGAGGGTACGCAGGGAGTCGAGGCTGGGGACGAACCCGGCAATCGCGGCATCCGGCACGGCAAGGAGCGTCCCGAATACCAGGTAGGCGCCAAGGGTGAGGGCGGCAGTGATCAGCAGGCCGAGGCGCAGGTGCGCGTTGGCCGCCGCGATGCCGAGGCCCAGGATGATGCCGCCGAACCCGGAGACAAGGTAGTAGGGGTCGCCGCCGAAGCTGAGGCTGAAACCCAGGAGGCCGAGCCCGAGCAGCACGGTGAGGGCGCCGGCGTCGAGCATAAAATGCCAGGCGGGCTGGCCGTCGGCGAAAGCTGACTCGTTCTGCCGCCGTGACGGTGTCCGGGGCCGGAGGTCGGATGCGGAGCTCATGCGGCCGCCTTTCTGAGGACGATCGCGAGGTCGGCGAGGTCGCCGAGGGTCAGGACGGTCAGGTCTGCGATGTTGGCGCGGCCGGGGGCCGCCCCGATCTGGAGGCGGACGGCCAGGCTGCGCACGCCCGGCGGCACGGATGCCGCCGCAGAGCGGAGCTGCGTGGGCGTTACATTGCTGCCCACAACAAAAAAGACCACCGACGCGTTGGGCACCGTGTCTGCCAGTGTCCGGGCGAGGTCGACGGCGGTGCGGCGCATGGGTGCCCCGGCGATCCGGGTCATGTCATCCAGCAGGTTCCGGCCCGTTTCGCAGCGGAGCGGCCCTTTTTGGGTGAGGACATCGAGCTCGCGCTGTTCGCGGATGGCCTGCCGGCCGATCGAGGCGGCCGCAGAGATGGCCATTTCGAATTCCTGCTCCGACGCATATTCGTCAGTGTTGATGGACAGCGAGATGGCCAGGTGGGCGCGCCGGGTCTCCTCGAACTGGCGAACCATCAGCTTGTTGGTCCGTGCGGTGGTCTTCCAGTGGATGTGCCGCCGGTCATCGCCCGGGACGTAATCGCGCAGGGCATGGAAGGAGACGTCCGCGCTGGAGAGGTCGGTGGTGGGCATGCCTTCAAGGTCGCGGATGAAGCCGGCTGCTGAACCGGCCAGGGCAACCGTCTTGGGGTGCACAAAGAGGTCCTCCGGTTCCGTCCACATGACCTGGCGGCGGAGCAGGTGCAGCGGGTCGGCCCGGACAGAGCGGACCGGTCCCACGACAATTACGGCGCGCCGGGCCGTGGGGATGGTGAAGAGGTCCTCGTGAACCTGCTGCGGCTTCATCCGGGGCAGGTGGAAGACGGCGGTGGCGTTGCCCACCGGCAGTTCCAGCGCTGCCGGCAACAGGGGGCGCGTGGAGGTATTGGAAACTGCGATGCTTCCCACCGCGCTGTCCCCCACTGCCACGCGGGTCCGGGCAAGGTCCAGGATCACGCCGTACGAGGACCGGCCCAGGATGAACCCGATGGCGATCAGGAACAAGACAAAGGCAGCGATGGCCGCGGCTTTGGCCTCCTGCCAGCCGAAGGCCTGGCCCGCAGTCCACAGCAGGATGGAGGCGGCCAGGACGGACCAGCCCAGGACGCTGACCACCGAAAGCACGGGCCACGCATACTGCAGCCATAGGCCGCGCACCTTCTCCCACGCCGGGGTGAGGGCGAGGGCGGCCGTGCCGGTGGCCTCAGACCAGACAGACGACGGATGCAGCCTGGTGGGTTTGCCGTTCCGGTGGAAGGGTTCCCGGAGGCGTTCAGCAAGCCGGATCAACGGAGTGCTGCTGGACATAGAGGTACCTTTGTTCGCGCTGGAGGATGGTTGGTCTGGGGCTCCGGGGAGCGTTAGACGGCGGCGCGCTGCTGCGGTGCCGCAACGTCGGACAGCACCCGTGCCAGGACCGCCTCGGCCGTGGCTCCGGAGAACTCCGCTTCAGGGTCCATCACAAAGCGGTGGGTCCAGACCACAGCGGCCAGGTCCTTGACGTCGTCCGGGAGGACGAAGTTGCGGCCCTGCCCCGCCGCCCAGACCTTGGCTGCCCGCACCATGGCGATGGCGCCGCGGACGGAGACGCCCAGCCGGCTCTCCGGGGCGTTGCGGGTCTCCTCGCAAAGCCGGGAGATGTATTCCAGGACGGCCGTATCCACGTGAACGGTGGCCGCGAGGTCAGCCATGTCAGCCACGGCCTGCGTGGTGATGACCGCCGAGAGTTCCTTCGACCGGTCCTTGAGGTTGTTGCCGCCCAGCAGCCGCACTGTGGACGCGTGGTCCGGGTAGCCGATGGACGTCTTGATCAGGAAGCGGTCCAGCTGGGCCTCGGGCAGGCGGTAGGTACCGGCCTGCTCAATGGGGTTCTGGGTGGCCATCACCATGAACGGCCGGCCGGCCTCGTAGGTTACGCCGTCCACGGTGACACGGGACTCTTCCATGACTTCCAGCAGCGCCGACTGGGTCTTGGGCGAGGCACGGTTGATCTCATCGGCGAGGACGATGTTGTTGAAGATCGGGCCCTTGTGGAACTCGAACTTCTGCGTCTTCTGGTCGTAGATGGTTACACCCGTCACGTCCGACGGCAGGAGGTCGGGGGTGAACTGGATGCGGTTGTTGGACCCTTGGACGGTGGCGGCCATGGCACGGGCCAGCATGGTCTTGCCCGTGCCGGGCGCGTCCTCGAACAGCACGTGTCCCTCAGCCAGCATGGCGGTGAAGGTCAGCCGGATGACGTGTTCCTTACCCAGCACCGCCTGCCCCACGTTGGCAACGAGCTTTTCGAAAGTGCCTGCAAACCATTCGGCCTGCTCGGTGGTCATCGTCATGAAAATGTTCCTTTTCTAATGGTGCTGGATGTCATGGGGCCGGCTTACCGTTTGGGCATGTTGTTTGGCGGGTTGCAGCCAAGGGAAACAGTGTCGCAGCGGGCATAGTTTCCTGCCGCTCCGCCCGAAGTCAGGTGGTACCAAATGCCCGAGGGGTTGGACGTGGTCTTGTACCAGACCACGTAGGCATCGGTCTGGGCCACAACACCGGAATTGAACCAAATACCAGGGCTGAGGCACTGATCCGGATTCGTGTTGCGGTAGCTGTCGGTGCCGTAACGCGGTTCAGTGCAGGTGCGCACGGGTGCAGTAACGCTCCACGATGTTGGGGGCGGAGGCGTCGGGTCCGCACCGGAGCGTGAGTTCGCGGAACCTGCCGGACCGGGGTCCACCGTCACTGCCCGGACCTTTAGGTTGCGCTGCTGGTCCCAGCCACCGGCAGCACGATCGTAGCGGTTAACCCTGCCGACGTTGATCCAGCCGCCACCTTCATAGCTCACTTCGTAGTGGCTCAGTGGCCGGCCATTGGGGGCGGCGTCATTCCAGGTCCAGTGCACGTCGCCATCACCCTTGGCCGACGTTCTGCCGTCCACGTTGGGCGCGCCGGGCGAACCGTAAGGGTTACCGGTACCTATGGGTTGGGCGTCGCCTGAAATGTTGTTCTTGGTGGACGTGGCGACGATCGTGACGGTAATGTCCCGGCCGTTGGTGAGGCCGCCGATGGTACCGCCGCCGGCCTGGATACCGCCGGAGCGGCCATCCGCGTTGTAGGAATACTGGATCTCAGTTTCGGTCGAACCGTTCCGCTGGGCCTGGGTCAGCGGCGTGAACGTTACGCGCAACTGACCGCTGGTGCCTGTCGCGGTTACCGTTCCGCCGCTCACCTGACCCGGTTTGCCGGCTGCACGGATGGCAGCGGAGGGAGCACTGGTCCCGGACGTTCCGGCCTTGTTGGTGGCGGAGACGGTGAAGGTGTAATTGGCCTCGGAGTTGTTCACGGTGACGTTCTGCGTGGTGCCCGACGTGACCGGCTGCGTGGCAACCACGGCCCCGCCCTGCAAGGTGTTGAGCGTGTAGGAGGAGATCGCGTCGCCGTTGTTGTTCGGCGCGGTCCAGCTGACCTTTAGCTGGCTCGTGGAACCAAGCTGTGCAGCCTGTGATGCCGTGGGAGCCGCAGGCGTGGCCGGCACACCGGCAGGCACCTCAGCGGCCGAATAGGCACTCCACTCGGACGGTTCCTTGGCGTCGTTCCGGGCCAGGACCCGCACCTTGTAGGACACGCCGTTCTGGAGTCCCTTCCAGACGTAGCTGACAGCGGTCAGGTTCTGGATCTGGGCATTCTGTCCGGCAGGCGGAGGCGAAATCTCAAGGTCGTAGGACTTGACCGGCGAGCCCTTGCTGGCCGGTGCCACCCAGTTCACGGCAAGCTGCTTGTCACCGAACTTGAGGGTGGGAGCCAGGGGCGTGTCCGGTTTGACGTCAGGGCGGACCTCCGCGGAGGCGGGTGAGCGGTCAGACTCGCCGAACTCGTTGGTGGCCGTCACCTCGAACGTGTACTTGGTGTTGTTGACCAGCCCGGTGAGGGTACAGGTGTTGGCCGGGCAGTCCTGCCTGAAGCCGGCGCCGTACACCGTGTATTTGGTGATGGGCGCCCCGCGGTCGGCGGGCGCGCTCCAGGTCAGAAGGGCCGTCTGGTCCCCCACGCTCTGGGCCTGCGGAGTGCTCGGTGCCAGCGGCTTGTCCTTGACAGTGAGCCGGACCCGGGCGGTGGCCTGCCGTGAGCCTTCCTGGGTTTTATCGGCCACCGTGTAGGAAACCACCAGGGACCCGCTGAATCCCGGGGCGGGCGTCACGGTCAGCGAATCGCCGGATACTTCAACGTTGCCGCTGCCGGTTTCGGTGGCCGCAGCAATGATCTTCAGCGGCGTTTCCGGGAACGGGTTCGAGTCGTTGGCAAGCACATTGACGGTGAGCGGCTTGCCCGCCGCAGCGTTAGGTTCAAGGTCGTCGTTCGCCACCGGCTTGGGCCGGTTGGAGGCGATCACGGCCAGCTGGTACGTGGCGGTTGCCTCCAGACCACGCGAATCCGTAGCTTTGACCTGCACCGCACCCGAGGTACCCGTGGCGGTTGCGCCGTCCACGGAGGTCTTGAGGACCTTTCCGTCGATGCGGGCGTTGAAGCTGGCCGGGCTGCCGCCCACCAGTTCGTACTTCATGGTGTCCACGTCGTCACGGTCCGGATCGGACGTCAGCCGGCTCAGGTCCGTGTCGGCGGACTCACCCTTCGGCACCTCAACGGTGGCGCCGAGCAGTTCGGGCGGGTTGTTCCGGTTTGGATCGGGCAGCACCTTGGTGCGGATGCTGAGGGTGGACTTCAACCCGGCCGGATCATCAACGGCGGTACCGTCAGTGACTTCGAAGCTCAGCGAGCCAGGGCCTACGTAGTCCGTTCCCGCCATGTACTTCAGGGCGGTGCCGTCGCCTGAGACGGGGTTGCTGCCGTCAGCTCCAATGAGCTTGATCCGGTCCGTCTGGGTCAGGCGGGGAGAGCGTCCCTCGCGGACCTTCACCCACTCCTTGAGGTCCACGTCGATGGACTGGCCGGAGACGACCTCGATCACCTCGTCCTTGGCCAGGGTAGGAACCTGTTGTCCCAGCCCGGGCACCCAGATGATCGCCGTGGACTTCTGCCCGTCCACGTCTTCGACGTAGTACGGGATCAGCTGCGGCTGTTCGGTGAGCTCCACGATCATGTTGCCTTCAGTCCCGGGGCGCGCGGTCAGGGCCTCGGTGGTGATCTTGAGGTTCTCGCCCACGCCGTCCGGGTCTTCGTCGTTCTTGAGGACGGGCACGTCAACGGCGGTCTTGCCCATGGCCTGGGCGGAGGTCACACGGTCGTCACGGGCGATGGGGGCTTTGAGGGGAACCTCGTTGTCCACCACCACGCGGATGGCGGCCTGGGCGGTGGCCCCCCGGTCGTCGGCGATCGTGTAGCGGACGTTGACTGTTCCTGCCGCGTTGGGGGCCAGCAGGATGATGCGTCCGCTGGTCTTGCTGACGGTGGCCTGCAGGGCTGCGTCAGCCTCGATCCCTTCCGTGAGGATGCGGATGCGGTCCCCGTCAGGGTCGGTGTCGTTGCCCGTGGCGTCGACGGCGATCTGCCGCCCCGGACGGACCTTCACCTCGTCATCGACGGGTGTGGGGTTCTGGTTGGTTTCGCCGCGGGGCGCGATCCCGACGGTCACCGTTCCGGTGTTGACCGCTCCCTGCCTGTCCACCACCTTGTAGCGGAAAGTGTCTGTTCCGGCGCCGTCGCCGGCGGCCGTGAAATCGATGAAGTTGCTTCCTACGGTTGCGGTACCCATCGCGGGGGTGCTGTCGATGCCGGTGAGCTGGACGGAGTCGCCGTCGGGATCAATCCCGTCAAGCGGGACGGGGATCCGGACGGTGCCGGCGGCCACCACGCGGGCCGTGAGGTTACGCGGCTGCGGACGGGAGTTCTCCGCGCCTTCCAGGGGAAGGATGTGGATGGTCACTGCGGCGGCGCTCTTCTGTCCCTGGGGGTCCACCGCGTTGTAGATGGCCCGCACCGTTTTCGGCTGGGCACCGGCGATGAACCGCACCGTATTTTCGGAGACGAAGCTCTTGCCGTCCAGTTCGTCCACGGCCTGCGGCAGGACCGGGTCGACGGTCAGTTCCTGGCCCTGGGGGTGGGTGTCGTTCTCCAGCACCGGGATGGTGACGACGTCGTTGACGCGGACGTTCACTTCGTCCGGTTTGGGCTGGGGTGCTTCGACGACGGCGGGAGCCGGAACCGGGACCACGGAGACACTGCCGGTGGCTGACTTTTTGCCGTTGGACATGGTGTATTCGAAGCGGAAAGGTTCCTTGGTGCCCAGGACATCGGTGATGCGCAGGACGCCGTGGTCGATCACGCTCACGGAAGCGGTGTTGTTCTCCGGGAGCTGCACGGACTGGAGCACCAGCACGCCGCCGGACGGGTCCGAGTCATTCGCCAGCGGGTCCAGGAGGACGCTGCCGCCGGTCGGCATCAGCGCAACATCATGCACCGCGACGGGATCGCCGGAGTCATTACCGGACTCAACGTCAACGCGGATGAGTCCCTGGCTGCTTTGCGGTCCGTTGCTGGCGATGTACGTCAGGTAGACCGGACCGGGAGTGGTGCTGCGGAAAGTGAAGGTTCCGCCGTCGGTGACGGGACCCAGCTCGGCCGGTCCGTTCGCCTCCACCTGCGCCAGGCGGAGGGCACCGCCGTTGGGATCGACGTCGTTCTTCAGGGGTGCGATCACCAGGTCCTGGCCCACCACCGCCGTGACGTGGTCGGCGTTGACTACCGGCGCCAGGGCACCGGGCGGCTGGACGTTGATCACAACCTTTCCCGTGACCGAGGCGCGGCCATCCCAGATAGTGACTTCCACGTTCTTCTTCCCGGCCGTTGCACCGGAGTCCTGGAAGGTCAGCAGTCCGTCGCGGCGGACCTTGACCTGGTCCTGGTCGTTGTCGGCTTTGGCATCCATCAGGACGAGGTCGTCGCCGTCGGGATCGGTCCAGTCGGTGAGGATGTTCTGGCTGACGGTTTTGCCCTGTTCCACCAGCATGGTGGTGGGGTCACCGCCGCGTTTGAAGACGGGCGGCCGGTTTTCCTCGTCGCCCACGATGTTGAGCGTGACCTGGCCGCCGGCGGAAAGACCCCGGCCGTCAGCAGCGTTGTAGTTGAAGGTCTCGGTGCCGGGCCGGGCGTCTGCCGGGACGGCGATCTGGAAGGCCGTGCCACCGTAGATGCTCTGCAGCGTTCCCGTCTTAGGGCCGGATTCGCCGACGGCGGCGGTCAGGACGTCGCCGTCGGGATCGGAATCGTTGTCCAGGACACTGAGGATGGTGGTGCGTCCGGGACGGACGCCGACAACGTCCGGTTTTGTCTCCGGCGGCCGGTTGGGTTTGGTGCGGTCCGGCAGGACGTTGATGGTGTTGTTGTCCGCCGATTCCTGGTCCTGCTCATCGGACTCGTTTTTGGGCGGGACAACATCGTCCCAGTTGTTCACCAGCTGCATGTTCTGGTTCACCAGCCACACATTCCCCGAGTTCACATCGTTCAGGACCACCAGGTCCCGGTTCACCCGGAAAACATACGACGGCGACGCACTCGCCTTCGGCACGTCCACATTCTTATAATCAGCATCATTCACACAATCACGGACATACTTATTCGCCCCCGACCACGCCGCATGCACACACCCGCCCAACTGCACCGGCGCAGCCGGGACACCCTCACCGCCAAACGACACCGTCTTCGCCGTCGAACCATCCAACGGCTGCTTCAACAACGCCTTCTGCGTCGAAATAGCCACAAAATCACCGGCCGGCCCGTTCTGCTGCAACTTCGCATCCCGCGCCTCAGCCAACTGCAAACGCTTCCCGCCCGGCAGGAACAGGTTCCCCGCCGCAGCATCCAACACCACCGGCTCATCCCCCACCACCGTGATCTGCAGATCCCCCGCACCCTTCAACTCACCCCAGGTACTCGAATCGGAGCTGACCACCTCGCCGTTGGCATCCACAGTGGTCACCGTGACCACACCGGATTTCGGGTCGGCCGAGTACACCCTGTCGTCGGCACCCACCGCTGACACGAGGCCCTCAGAGCCCACCATCACCGGCTCAGAGGATTCCTGGTCAAACCCATTGACAGTCGACGGCGAGAGGGCCCAGACCTTCCCGGCCGCCGGATCGGTCACCGAAATCACCCCGGCGCCAAAACTGACGTCGGCAGAACCCGGCAGCTGCTTGTCCCCGCCCAGGCGCATGTTCGCAGGAGAAACCTGGTTCAGCGTCGAACCCGTCTCATCATCCACAAACACATCCCCGGCACTCTGAAGAATGTCGAACGTCGTACTGGCCGGCGTCACCGCACCATCAAGAACACGCGACGGATAGTTCAACCGCCCCACAGCGTTATTGGACTTACTAACAACCCACACACCGCCGTCGTTCAACTCCACCTCAGTGGTCTTGAACCCCGGATAGATGATCGCCCCGGCCACCAACACAGCACCAGCCGCGGCAAAAGCCGAACCGGTAACCAGTTTGTTGTGGCGTTTCTTGAGACCAAGCTTCCCCAGCAGAGTTGTCACAGTGTTTCTTTTCCCCTGAAATTTGTGGCGGCCCCCAGGCCAGCCCGTCCAAAGACCCGGTATAGGGCTCTCTGTTCCCGCGCTAGCCTACCGAAGCAGGATGGCGGCCGCGATGGGGAGCGCTCCCCCACCGCGGCACGTTTGGTGCTGCCCAGAATAGGCTTCAGCAATGCGGAACCCCCGGCCCGCCAGGCCATCCAAGCTTGGTGTGCCCCGAAATTACATAACGTCCCACGTTTCGGGAGGAACCGGACTCCACACGGTAATACGGCTGGTCGGGTCCGCCGGACCAGTTGTCGTTTTGCACCACGTAACACTTCACAACGATGGTGTCCTGCGTACTGACGTAGAACCACGGCGGGTTGTCGCCCGTGACGCGGTCGCAGTCGAAGTAGGGGTTGGGCCGGTAGTTTGACCCGCCCAGGGTGTAGCTGCAGGTCCGGACTAGTCCGGTGTCCTGAACCAGGGTTGTGGTCCACTGGCCGATTCGCCCGGATTTCGCGCTGGCACCCGCGACAGGGCCGCCGGTCCCGACGGAATTGAAGGTCTGGACTTGGATGGTGACGGTCTCTTCGTAGCCATTGGTGTTGACGGTCCTGCTGCCCGATGCAGCCACGTCTTCCCATCCGCGGCCGCCGACATTGATCTTTGTCCGGGCGACGTCGAAGGAACTTGGAGACGGCGATGACCAGTTCAGCGTGACGGACTTCTGGTTCATGGCACCGTCCTGGCCAGACGCTGAAGGCGTTCCAGGTGACCCGTACGGGGTGGCGGAGGCAGGGGCGCTGGCGTTCGAGCTTGGCGCTACTGCCGAGTTGGCGATCACCGTGATGCTGACGGAGGCGCCGTTGGCGAACCCCGCAATGGTCTGTCCCGGAGCAATGGGTCCGCTGGTGCCGTTGCTGGCGTTGTAGCTGTAGCTGACCTCGTTTTCGGCGGAACCGTTGCGCTCGGCCGCAGTGAGCCGCCGGAAGTCAACGGTCACCGACCTTCCTGCGCCCCCGGTGTTGGCTGGAGTGGAGCTGACGCCCGAGACCTGGCCCAGTTTGCCAGTGGCACGGCGTGGTGCTGAGGCGGGGCTGACCCCGCCTTTGCCTGCCTTGTTTTCTGCCTGCACGGTGAACGCGTAAGCGGCCTCGGAGTTGTTGGCCGAGAAGTTGGCCGTCCGTACCGTCCCGGCAACGGTCTGCGTCTGGGCTGGACCGTCGCCGCCACTCATGGTGACGTAGTAGTTGCTGATGGGATCACCGTTGGTGTTGGGTTCGGCCCAGCTCACTTTGAGCTGGTTCTGTGTGCCCACGGATTCTGTCACTGCGGAGCTGGGTGCGGCGGGCGCGGCCGGAACACCGGCGGGGTTGTCTTCTGCTGAGTACGTTCCCCAGTCGGAGGGACCCAATTCGTTGACAGCCTGGGCCCGGACCTTATATTTCACGCCGTTGGTCAGCCCGGTCCAGGTGTAGTTCAGCCCTGCCACGTCGTTTTTCACGGCGATGCCGGTCGCCGGTGGCGGCGAGATCTCCAGGTTGTAGTGCTTGACGGCCGAGCCCTCGGATTTGGCGGCAGGCCAGTTGATCACCATGTTTTTGTCACCGGCCTTGACGCTCGGCGCTTCCGGCGGCGACGGCTTTTCGTCGGGCCGGATCTCGTTGGACTGTGCGGAGGCAGGGGAATCCCCCACCTCGTTGGTGGCGGTAACCGTAAAGACGTACTTCACGTCGTTGGTCAGTCCGTTCAAGGTGCAGGTAGTGGTGGCGCACTCTTGCTCGAAGCCGTTGTTGGAGCGGACCGTGTAGCCGGTGATGGAGGCTCCATTGTCCGACGGCGGCGCCCATTTGAGCACAGCGGTCCGGCTGCGGACCTCTGTGGCACTGGGGGCGGACGGGGCATCGGGGGCATCCCGCACGGTCAGCCGGAGCCTGCCGTCAACCTGGCGTGACAGGTCGCCGGTTTTGTCGGCCACGGTGTAGCGGACCACCATAACGCCCTTGAAGCCGACTGCCGGGGTCACGGCTATGGAGTCCCCCACTGCGGCGGGCTGGCCGGAAGCTGACCCGGTTTCAACAGTGGCCGCCACGATTTTGAGAGACGTGTCCGGGAAGGGGTTGAAGTCATTGGCCAGGACGTTGATGGTCTCCGGTTTGCCCGCATTGGCTTTGTCCACCACGTCGTCGTTGGCCACCGGCATGGGCCGGTTGGAGGCAACGTGCCGGGCCAGCATGGACGCCGTGACTGCCGGAGAGCGGCCGTCAGTGACTTTCACCGGGATGTTCCCGGTGAACCCGATGCCCAGTGAGCTGTCCGCCCCTACGGTCAGCACAGCACCCTCGATCGTGGCGGTGAAGCCTGCAGGCAGGGTCCCGTCCAGCGCAAATGTGAGCTTGCCTTTGTCCTGTTCGTCCACGTCCCGGGCGAGCCCGGACAGGTCGACGGAGGCCTTCTCAGCCTTCGGAACGTCCACGGACGTGCCGCTGAAGGTGGGCGGATGATTGGCGTTGGGGTCCGGAATCACAGAGGTCATGATTACCAGGGTTGACTTCAGGCCGGCAGGATCGTCGGGTCCGGCACCGTCGGTGACTTCGAAGGTCACCGATCCGGGACCGACATAGTCCGCCCGCGCAGCGTACCGCAGCGCCGAACCGTCGGACTGGATGACGTCCTCGGACGATGCACCCTGAACACGGACCGCATCCGCCACGGTAACCCGCGGCCGCCGGCCATCGCGCACCCGGACGTATTCGGCAAGGTCAAGGATGACCTCCTTGCCGGCCATCACTTCGACCGGTTCGATCTTGGCGAGCGTCGGGTATTGCTCCCCCTGGCCCGGGATCCACATGAGGGCCGTTGAGGAGAGTCCGTCGATGTCGGTGACGCTATAAGGAATCAGCTGGTCCTGGGGAGTCAGGGTGACCACCACGTTCCCGGAGCCGCCATCACGGGCATTTGGGTTGCCGTCCGGGAGGCTGATCTTGAGATCTGCCGCCACACCGTCGGCGTCCGAGTCATTTTTCAGGACCGGAACGTCAACAGCCGTTTTTCCAAGGGTCTCCGATACCGTGACGCGGTCGTCCTTGGCGACGGGACGCTTCAGCTCGGCGTCAGGGCTGACCCGGATCCGGATGACAGCGCCGGCTGACGCCTTTTTGTCGTCCTGGATCCGGTAGCTGATGCTCTCGTTGCCGGCGGCATCGGGCGCGGTGAAAAGAACCTTGGCGCCATCGGATACCTCCACCTGCAGTTCAGGTTTTGCCTCGAAACCGTTCGTCACCAGGCTCAACGGATCACCGTCAGGGTCTGAATCATTGGAGAGGGCCTCAACGGCCACTTTTCTGCCCGGCCTGATGTCCACGGCGTCGTCCACGGCGATCGGCTTTTGGTTGTTGGGTTCGGGCGGGGCGATGCCCACGATCACTGTGCCTGTGTTTTCGGCGCCAATCCGGTCCCGGACCCGGTAGGTGAAAGAATCTGTTCCGGCTCCGTCGCCTGCGGCAGTGAACTCCAGATAGCCGTCCCTGACCACAGCAGTGCCCATGCCGGGTGCTTTGTCGATGCCCAGGAGCTGGACTGAATCGCCGTTGGCGTCGATGCCGTCCATCGGAACGGGAATCTTCACCATCATTCCCGCCACTACGCGGGCAGTAAGGTTCCTCGGCTCCGGACGGGAGTTTCGTTCATCGTCGCGGGCCTGGATGCGGATGGTGACCTGCTGGGAGTCCACCTGGCCGGACTCGTTCTGAACTTTGTAGATGGCGTAGACGGTTTTGGGCTCAGCGCCCGCAATGAACCGCAGATAATCGCCGGAGACAAACATTCGGCCGTCGGCGGCGTCCGGCTGCTGCGCCAGTTCGGGCAGGAGGGTGAGCTTTCGGCCGTTCGGGTCCGTGTCGTTGGCCAGCACGGGGATGCTGACAACATCGTTGGTCCGGACAGTGGCTTCGTCCGGTTTGGCCTGGGGCGCTTGGAGCTTGGTGGGTGCCGGGACCACCAGGACCGAAATCTCGCCGGTCGCGGAGGCGCGCCCATTGGAGATCGTGTACTTGATAGTCAGCTTGCCCTCGGCCCGGACATCCGTAATCCTGACCACCGAGTGGTCCAGAACCGCCACGCTGACCGGAAGGTCTGCGTCCGCGGTCACAGACTGCACCACCAAAACCCCGCCCGACGGGTCGGCATCGTTACCCAGCACATCCACCAGGACGTCGCCGCCAGTGGGCAGCAGTGCGATGTCACGGACCGCCACCGGAGCGCCCTCGGAATCGCCTGCCACAACGTCAACCCGAACCAGCTGCTGCGCGCTGGCGGGCCCGTTGGTCACCAGGTACGAGACGTAATGCGCGCCCACCGAGTTGGAATTGAACGTAAATGTCTGTTGGTCGGGATTCAGCGTTGCCGACGACTGCGCGTCTGCCGTCGCTTGCGCCAGCCTCAGCACGCCCCCTTGCGGGTCGGAGTCGTTCTTCAGTGGGGTGACCACCGTGTCCGCTCCCGCGACGGCGATCACGTGGTCGGCGTTGGCGATGGGCGGAAGGGCGCCCGGGGAGCGGACGTCCACAGTGATTTTGCCTTCGGAGGTCGCCTGCCCGTCGGATACTGTCACCGAGAGGACCTTACGTCCCGGGGCAGAGCCTGAGTCCTGGAAGGTCAGCTGGCCATCGGGCCGGATCCTGACTTGGTCCAGCGGATCCGTGCTTGTGGCGGCAACGGCGAAGAGATCGTCGCCGTCGGGGTCGATCCAGTCGGTGAGGATGTTTTGGGTGGCGCTCTTTCCGGCCTGCAGGACGAGCGTGGTGTTGCGGTTCGGCTTCTGACGGGGCGCAGTGTTCTCGCCCGGCGGCAAGATGGTCAGGGCCACGTCCGCGGTGGAAGACAGCCCGCGGCCGTCATCCACGGTGTATTTGAACGTTTCGCTGCCGGACTTGTCGGCGGGCACGGCGATCTGGAAACCCGTTGAACCGTAGATCGGCGACAGTGCGCCGGATTTCAGGTCTGCGGCCGCCCGGACTGTCAGGATGTCGCCGTCGGGATCGGTGTCGTTGTCGAGGACAGGGAGCACGGTCGTCTTGCCTGCCCGGACACCGAAGGCATCCGGGTTTGCCACAGGTGCACTGTTGGGTTTGGTGCGGTCCGGCAGGACGGTCTGCTGGACTTCGTCGGCGGAATCCTTGTCCGCGTCATCGGAGGTTTCCTTCGGCGGAATGACGTCCTCCCAGTTGTTCACCAGCTGCATGTTCTGGTTCACCAGCCACAGGGGGTGTCAAGTTTTCTGTGTAAGGGACCGGTCGGTTATCCGGTCTGCCGGGTGGTCAGATCGGAAGTCGGTTGGGGAATTGAACGGCGAAAGCGTTCAGGGCCTGGTGCCAGCCTTGGGTGCCGGTTCCGAGCTCGCCGCCGCGGGTGGTCTCGATGTTCCGGATCCCCAGGTAGACCAGCTTGATTGCGGCCTCGTCGGAGGGAAATGAGCCCCTGGTTTTGGTGATTTTTCGCAGTTGGTAGTTGATCGATTCAATCTGGTTGGTGGTGTAGATGACTTTGCGGATCTCCGGGGTGAACGCCAGGAACGGCGTGAAGTCCTCCCACGCGTTCCGCCACGCCAATACCGCCCCGGGAGCTGTGCTCTGCCAGGTCTCCGCGAAGGCCTCCATGGCCAGCTCGGCCGCCTGCACGGTCGGTGCGGTGTAGATCGGGCGCATGTCCCGGGCCATGGCTTTGCGTGCGCCGTAGGAGGCGTATTTCATGGCCGAGCGCAGCAGGTGCACCACGCAGGTTTGCACGACGGTCTGGGGGTAGATGCTGTTCACCGCTGCCGGCAGCCCGGTGAGCCCGTCGCAGCACAGGATCAGGATGTCGGTCGCTCCGCGGTTGCGGATTTCGGTGAGCACGTTGGCCCAGAACTTCGCCCCTTCGCTGGTGCCCAGCCACAGGCCCAGGACCTGCTTGCGGCCCTCCACGTCCACGCCCACGGCCACGTGGCAGGCCTTGTTCACCACCACGCCGCCGTCCCGGATTTTCAGCCAGATCGCGTCGATGTAGACGATCGGGTAGACCGATTCCAGCGGCCGGTTCTGCCACTGGGCGACCTCATCGGCGATCACGTCGGTCACCCTCGAAATCGTCGCCGCGGAGACCTTGGTCCCGTAGATCTCATCGAGATGGGAGCCGATGTCCCGGGTGCTCATCCCGCGGGCGTAGAGGGACAGGATCATGTCCTCGACCTTGCCCAGCCGGCGGGCCCGCTTGGGCACGATCACCGGCTCGAAGGAACTGTTCCGGTCCCGCGGCACGGTGACCTGCACCGGCCCCTGGAGGGTCTGAACGCTCTTGGTGGTCTTGCCGTTGCGGGAGTTGCCCGTGCCCTGCCCTGCGGGGTCCCCGGACTCGTAGCCGAGGTGGTCGCTCATCTCGGTTTCCAGGGCCCGTTCCAGGACCGCACGGGTCATCCGGGAGAGCAGTTCCTCAACTCCGTTGCGGCCCTCCCCGAGGTCCTCCGCAGCCGTGACGAGGGCATCGATCTGATCGGCGCTCAAAACGCCTTCAAGGGGGTTGGTGGTCATACTGATTTCGGCCAAGAGGGCCCGTCCTTTCAGGGGCGAAACCGCAGGTCACACCCTAGTTAGAGACCGGACCCTTACACACTCAATGAAACACCCTCCAGCCACACATTCCCCGAGTTCACATCGTTCAGGACCACCAGGTCCCGGTTCACCCGGAAAACATACGACGGCGACGCACTCGCCTTCGGCACGTCCACATTCTTATCATCAGCATCATTCACACAATCACGGACATACTTATTCGCCCCCGACCACGCCGCATGCACACACCCGCCCAACTGCACCGGCGCAGCCGGCACCCCCTCGCCGTCAAACGACACCGTCTTCGCCGTCGAACCATCCAACGGCTGCTTCAACAACGCCTTCTGCGTCGCAATAGCCACAAAATCACCGGCCGGCCCGTTCTGCTGCAACTTCGCATCCCGCGCCTCAGCCAACTGCAAACGCTTCCCGCCCGGCAGGAACAGGTTCCCCGCCGCAGCATCCAACACCACCGGCTCATCCCCCACCACCGTGATCTGCAGATCCCCCGCACCCTTCAACTCACCCCAGGTGCTCGAGTCGGACGTGGCCTGGCCGTCCGCGCTGACCGAGGTGACGGTCACTGCTCCGGTTTTGGGATCGGCACTGTAAATCCGGTCGTCAGCCCCCACCGCGGAGACGGTTCCCTGCGATGCGGCTAGCACCGGTTCCGTGGATTCCTCATTGAACCCGTTTACTGTGGACGGGGAGAGGGCCCAGACCTTGCCCCTGGCGGCGTCGGTAACGGAAATGACTTCGGTGCCAAAACTGACGTCGGCAGAACCCGGCAGCTGCTTGTCCCCGCCCAGGCGCATGTTCGCAGGAGAAACCTGGTTCAACGTCGAACCCGTCTCATCATCCACAAACACATCCCCGGCATGCTGGAGAATATCGAACGTCGTACTCGCCGGCGTCACAGCACCATCAAGAACACGCGACGGATAATTTAACCGCCCCACCGCGTTATTGGACTTACTGACAACCCACACACCGCCGTCGTTCAACTCCACCTCAGTGGTCTTAAACCCCGGATAGATGATCGCCCCGGCCACCAACACAGCACCAGCCGCGGCAAAAGCCGAACCGGTAACCAGTTTGTTGTGGCGTTTCTTGAGACCAAGCTTCCCCAGCAGACTTGTCACAGCTTTACTATTCCCCTGAAATCACCGCTGCCTGATGGCAGCTACATTGCCCCTGGTAGCCACCACGGGCCGGTTCCGCCACTCCCCCATAGAGACGCCGGAATAATGCTGACATTGCCTGACGGTCTGCGATGGGGCTCCCGACCCTCACCCCGCAGAAACCTGCCAGCCGCCACAGACGACTATAGCGCGATACACCAACAACTGGATAAACCCGCAGGTCAGCGGATCCCCCAGCCCCCGGCGTACGCCGCACCAGCTTTTCCGGAGCCGCCAAACTAGTCGAGCACCAGGCCCCTGCCCGCGCCGCGCTTCAGCAGCACAGGGTGGATTTCGCCGAACCCGCGCACATTTTCGGCCGGCTGCGGAACCAGGATAAAGCGTTCGTCCTGGTCCAGCGCTGATGCCGTCATGGAGTCGATCAGGACCGTGCCCGGGTCAGCGAGGGTGGTGAGCCGGGCCGCGAGGTTCACCGTGGGACCGTAGATGTCACCCAGCCGTGACAGGATCCGTCCCCAGACCATGGCCACGCGTGCTTCGGGAAGGATCTCATCCTCGGTGAATGCCTGCGCCAGGGCGAGCGATATCTCGGCGCCGGCAGCCGGCGTTTCCGCAATGTACAGGACTTCGTCGCCGACGGTCTTGACCAGCCGGCCACCGCCCACCGAGATGATCTCGGCGCATTTGTTCTCGAAGCGCTGGACCAGCCGGGCGAGGGTCTTTTCGTTCATCCGGCGGGACAGGCTCGTGTATGAAACCAGGTCAGCGAACCCTACTGCGCGTGCAAGGGGCAGCGGAGCGTCATCCTCGTCGCCCTCACGGCCTTCCTCGCTGGCCTGCAGACCGGCCTCGGCGCGGACGGCCAGCCGCTGGACGCCGGCGTTGAGCTGGCGCCGCCAGGAATAAACAAGCATCTGCTCGAGCGCGTCCAGCAGGGACGGCAGTTCCTGGACCAGGCGCTTGCGGGCCACGGCATCGGTGACACCCTGCTCGTGGACCATGTCCTCCACCAGGGCCTCGATCTGCCAGACCACCATGCGGTCCGTCATCTGCCCGATGGAGCGCGTCACCGAGATGGCGGCCTCTTCGGTGAGGACCCCGGAGCGGACCAGGTCCACCACAGTGGAGAGCGCTGCCTGGTCGCGTTCGGTGAAGGCCACGTCATCGTCGCCGAAGTTCGGGAAACCGAGGGCCCGCCACAGCTTCCGCGCAGACAGGAGCGACAAACCGGCGCCAGCCGCCACTTCGCGGCGCCGGAGCTTCCGCTCCCCGCCGAGGAGCCTGGCCTCAAGTGCCTTGGCCGCCAGCCGTTCGACGGACAGCGTGCCGGTTGGCGGGTGGGCACTCCCGGCTGCGGGGGTTGGCAGGGCGGCCTGGCCCTCTTCGTCCTCATCGTTCATCGTGTCCACCTTCTCTCAATTCCCACGGCAGGATGTCGTCGGCATAATCCGACACGTCGTCAGTCTCCGGATCCCTGCCCACGGGCAGGTCAGCAACGGCATCCAGCACAAAGTCCCGGAACCGTGCGGCTTCCGGGACGTCCGGGATGGTCACCACACTTTGGTACCCGGTTTCCAAGGATATATTCCCGGAGCGCAATATCCGCTGCACCACCGACTGGTGGACCGTCACGTTGCGGACGGAGGCCAGATTAACCTGTTCGTCCCGGCGGCGCATCATGCCGTAACGCGCCATAACCCTCCGGCTCGTGAGGATGTATCGCGTTCCCTGCCACCGGAGCAGCCCGGGCAGGCAATACGCCAGCCAGACCCAGGCGGCGGCCAGCAGGCAGGCAAGAACGATCCATGGCGTCCAGTCTGCGGAAACCGCCGGCACCAGGCGGGTAGCCTCGCCCCGCAGCGTCCAGGCACTGGCAAACGCAGCAGCGGCGGGTGCGGCGATGAAGGCAGCGGCCGGACCGGCCAGTTTCCTCGGCTGCGGACGGGTGATCGTAATGACCTGCTCGCCCGGCGCGAGGTCTCTACGCATACCCGCCATCGGTACCCTGGCCCGGCGGGGTCCAAGGACGCAGGTGCACCACGTCCCCGGCGGTCACCACATGTTCCCGGGCGTCCTTATCCACCACGAGCAGCGAACCGTACTCATCCAGCCTGGTGGCATGCCCGATGATCTCGTGGTCGCCCGGCAGCTGCGCGCGGACCTGGCTGCCCAGCGTCACCATCACGGACTCCACCCGTTTGTGGAGGGACGGGCCGCCTGCCAGCCCGGCTGTGGGATCGCCATCGGCGTTGCAGAAGCTGCGGTAGAGCACCGCGAAGTGCGCCAGGTAGCTCTTGAGCAGCTGGGTCCGGTCAACCGTCAGCGGCTGCTCGAGTGCCACGGACGTTGCGGTGGGCACGGGCAGTTCCTCGGACGTCAGAGTCACATTCAGCCCGGTCCCCAGAATGACCGCCGGCACTGAGCCGTCGCCCATCGGCCCCATTTGCGCCAGGATCCCGGCGATCTTGCGGCCGCGGACCAAGACATCATTGGGCCATTTGAGCTCAGCCGGGAGGCCGGCCGTCTCCAGGAGCGTCTGCCGCAGCGCCAGCGCGCCCAACAATGAAAGCCACGAATAGGTTTGCGTGGGCAAGGGCCTTCCCTCCGCGTTGACCGGTCGCAGCACGATGGAAACTGACACGGAACTCAGCGGCGGCGCTTCCCAGCTCCGGTCAAGCCGGCCGCGCGCTGCGGTCTGGTACTCAGCCGTCAGCACAGACAGATCAGGCCACTCTTTAGGCTCGACAGTCACGGCCCGCAGGAGGTCTGCATTCGTGGATCCGGTGGAGTCCACCACAACCATTTTCGCGATGCCGCTGGCGGCCAGGAAATCCTGCTCCGCCAGGGCCCCACGGTTCAATGGACTTCCTGGGGTGTGTGTGTCAGCCATGGTTGAATCCTATCGACTCACGGACCACCGGCGGCTGTTCCGGCGGCACATGACCGGAACGGTGTCAGAGAAAAATGTCCGGAACCAGCTGGTCCTCGGCGGCCCCGAGACTGTAGGGACGGAAGTCCGTGACTCCCGCAGCCGCGAGCACTTGCTCGTCGGTGTAGAAGTTGCCACTGGCCGGCATCTCTCCGGCAGCGGCGGCACCAGGCAGCGCAGCGCCGCCGTGATTGCCGCCGGTCAGGATGGCATGGGCCGCATCGGCCATGATCTGCGGCCCGCGGGCTGCCTGCACAATCGCCTCGCCGCCGGGCATATTACGGATGGCGGCGGTATCGATGAGGGTGCACGGCCAGAGGGAGTTGACGGTGATGCCATCGTTCTTGAGCTCCTCGGCCAAACCGAGGGTGGTCAGGCTCATGCCGTATTTGGCCATGGTGTACGCCAGGTGTCTGCCGGCCCATTTGGGGTCGAGGTTCAGGGGCGGCGAGAGTGTCAGGATGTGGCCGTTGCCTGACTTGCGCAACGCAGGCAACGCCAGCTTTGACAGCAGGAAGGTCCCGCGGACGTTGATGTCCTGCATCAGGTCATAGCGCTTCATGTCGACGTTGTCCGTGGTGGACAGGTCGATGGCGGAGGCGTTGTTCAGGACGACGTCGATCCCGCCGAAGCGTTCGACGGCGGCCGCCACGGCGCCGGCCACGTCCCCGTCGTTTCGGACATCGCCCACGATGGCGAGCGCCTGGCCGCCGGCGGCTTCGATCTGTTCGGCGGCGCTGTGCACTGTGCCCGCTAGCGCGGCGTGCGGCTGGCCGGTCTTGGCCAGCAGGACAATGTTGGCGCCGTCCCGGGCGGCCCTGATGGCAATCGCCAGCCCGATCCCGCGGCTGCCGCCGGACATCAGGATGGTGCGGCCACGCAGGGAACCGGCAGCCCGGTACGGAGTTTCGACGGCGGCCCGGGACGGAGGTGCGGCATCGTTGCTGGAAGTCATGGGCTCCACTGTAGCCGAGTTATGTTACTGACCAGTAACATACGTCTTGGCCGCCGGAAGGGACGGAAAATTGTAGGTTTTCTACAGCCGTGCGGCGCAGATGCGTCATTAGACTAGCCAGCAGGGTTCGTTTTTTGTGTGGAAGCTACTTAAATCCCGCACCTGACCGGCCTGCCACCACCGCACGCAGCACCATATTTGTTACGCACCAATCTGCTACAGAGCCGGAGACACTTGATGAGCCACGATCTGACCACGACAGCGGGAAAAATCGCCGACTTCCGCGACCGCCAGGCCCGTGCAGAGCAGCCATCCGGTCCTGAAGCCGTCGAAAAGCAGCACGCCCGCGGCAAGAACACGGCCCGCGAGCGCGTCGAACTCCTCCTGGATGAAGGCTCCTTTGTGGAACTGGATGCGCTGGCGGTCCACCGCTCCACCGCTTTCGGCATGGACAAGAAAAAGCCGCTCGGTGACGGCCTGGTCTCCGGCTACGGCACCGTGGACGGCCGTCCGGTGGCGGTCTACAGCCAGGACTTCTCCGTGTACGGCGGATCCCTGAGCCAGGTCAACGGCGAGAAAATCGTCAAGGTCCAGGAATTCGCCCTGCGCAACGGCTGCCCCGTGGTGGGCATCCTGGACGGCGGCGGCGCCCGCATCCAGGAAGGCGTTGCCTCGCTGGCCATGTTTGCGGACATCTTCCGCAACAACGTCCATGCCTCCGGCGTGGTCCCGCAGATCTCCCTCATCATGGGTCCCTCCGCCGGCGGCGCGGCCTACTCCCCTGCACTCACCGACTACGTGGTGATGGTGGACAAGACCTCGCACATGTTCATCACCGGGCCTGACGTCATCAAGACCGTCACCGGCGAGGACGTGGACATGGAAACCCTGGGCGGCGCCCGGCAGCACAACGCCACCACGGGCACGTCCACCTACCTTGCCTCCGATGAGGCCGACGCCATCGGCTTCGTCCGCGAACTGCTGGACTTCCTGCCGTCGAACAACCTCGCCGAGGCGCCGGTGCTGGAGCACCAGCAGGATTTGGAGCCCGACGCCGACGACCTCGCCCTGGATGCCCTCGTGCCGGACTCGGCAAACCAGCCCTACGATATGCGCACCGTGATCGAGCAGATTGTGGATGACGGGCACTTCCTGGAGATGCAGTCCCTGTACGCCCCCAACGTCATGATCGGCTACGGCCGCGTGGAGGGACACACGGTGGGGATCGTGGCCAACCAGCCGCTGCAGTTTGCCGGCACCCTGGACATCGCCGCCTCCGAGAAGGCCGCCCGGTTCGTCCGCCACTGCGACGCCTTCAACATCCCCATCATCACGCTGGTGGACGTTCCGGGCTTCCTGCCCGGCAAGGACCAGGAGTTCCAGGGCATCATCCGCCGCGGGGCCAAGCTGCTCTACGCCTATGCCGAGGCCACTGTCCCCAAACTGACCGTCATCACCCGCAAAGCCTACGGCGGGGCTTACATCGTGATGGGTTCGAAGAAGCTCGGCGCTGACCTGAACCTGGCCTGGCCCACGGCCCAGATCGGCGTCATGGGCGCCCAGGGCGCGGTCAACATCCTGTACCGCCGCGACCTTGCGGCCGTTGCCGAGGCCGGCGGGGATGTTGAGGCCCGCCGTGCCGAGGTGATCAGGCAGTACGAAGAAGAGCTGCTGAACCCCTACCAGGCCGCCGAGCTGGGCTACGTGGACGCGGTCATCGCCCCCTCAGAGACCCGGGTCCAGATCATCCGGGGCCTGCGCGCGCTCCGCGACAAGCGGGCCGCCCTGCCCACCAAGAAGCACGGGAACATCCCGCTGTGAACGAGGACCGGAACCCGGTGTCCGAGGCCTCAATTGATGCACCGGTCCCGGAAAGCAGCCCACTGCTCTCTGTTGTTAAGGGCGACCCGTCGGCCGAGGAACTCGCGGCCCTGACCGCCGTCGTACTTTCCCTCGGCGGCATGGATGCTGCGGAGTCGGACAAGCCCACGGTCCGGCACTGGGTGCGCCGGCAGCAATTGCGGCTCGCGCCGACGCCGGGTCCCGGCGCCTGGAAGCGAAGCCGGGGTTAGGCTCGTGGGGTGACTACCGAAACCCCGTCCGCTGTCCGTCCGCACTCCGCCATCGATGCCGTGGCAGATGAGTACACCGACACGCTTATCCGGTTGAATCCGTCCTTCGCCACCGAGCTCGGGCTCCCCGGCCACGAGACCGAGTACCCCGATTACTCCCCTGCAGGCATCGCCGGATTCGCGGCGGAAGCCGTCAAGGCCCTGGCCGCCCTGGCCGGACTGGAACCGCAGGATGACGTGGACGCCGTCACCCTGGACGCCATGCGCGAGCGCCTGGGCCTACAGCTGGAAATCCACGCCTCCGGGTGGGACGAAGCGAACCTGAACAACATCGCCTCCCCCTCACAGGACATCCGGGCCATCTTCGACCTGATGCCCACAGAAACCGCCGAGCACTGGGAGCACATCGCCGGGCGCGCGCTGAATGTTCCCGGTGCCCTCGCCGGCTATACCGATTCCCTCCGCAAGGCACGGGACAACGGCAAGGTTGCCGCCGCCCGCCAGGTTTCCATCGTCATCGAGCAGACCACCAAACACGCCGCGGACGATGGCTTCTTCGCCAAGCTCGCCGCCGGGGCGCGGACCGCCGAGGGCCCCCTTCCGGCGACTGTGCAGGGAAAGCTCGACGCCGGTGCTGCCGCTGCGCGCTCCGCCTACCTCGACCTTGCGGACTTCCTCCGCACGGAACTGCTGCCTGCCGCGCCGGCGAAAGATGCTGTAGGCCGGGAACGCTATGAGCTGGCTTCGCGCTCTTTCCTCGGCGCCGCCGTCGACCTCGAAGAGACCTATGCCTGGGGAGTGCAGGAACTCGACAGGCTCATCGCCGAGCAGGAGCAGGTGGCCGCCGCCATCAAGCCGGGGGCCACCATTGCGGAAGCGAAGACCGTCCTTAACAACGACCCCGCACGGCAGCTGAAGGGCACGGACGCCCTCAAGGCATGGATGCAGGAACTCTCCGATAAGGCTGTGGCCGACCTTGCCGGGGTGCACTTCGAGATCCCCGACGTTATGAAGAAACTTGAGTGCCTGATCGCACCGACCGACGAGGGCGGCATCTACTACACCGGCCCCTCCGATGATTTCAGCCGGCCCGGCCGGATGTGGTGGTCCGTTCCCGCAGGCGAGGACACATTTACCACCTGGGCCGAAACCACCACGGTCTTCCATGAAGGCGTCCCCGGCCACCATCTCCAGGTAGCCACGGCCACGTACCGGCGGGAGCTTCTGAACAAGTGGCGGCGCAACGTATGCTGGACGTCAGGCCACGGCGAAGGCTGGGCCCTGTACGCCGAAAAGCTGATGCAGGAACTCGGCTACCTCTCCGACCCGGGCGACCACATGGGCATGCTGGACATGCAGCGGATGCGCGCAGCCCGCGTGGTCTTCGATATCGGCGTCCATCTGGAACTTGAGATGCCCGAACGCTGGGGCTCCGGGACCTGGACGCCGGAGAAGGGCTACGGCTTCCTCCAGGAGAACCTGGCTATCAGCGAAGGCCAGCTCAACTTCGAATTCACGCGCTACCTCGGCTGGCCGGGCCAGGCACCGTCCTACAAGGTGGGCCAGCGCCTCTGGGAACAGATCCGTGCCGACCTCGAATCCCGGTCCGGCTTCGATCTCAAGGCCTTCCACACCAAGGCACTGAACATCGGCTCGGTGGGCTTGGACACCCTCCGCAGGGCACTGCTTTCCTAGAGATCTTTGCCACACGGCCGCCGGGAATAACTTCACAATTACCTAGGATGACGGCGGGAATCCGGGCGTTTAGCGCTTGACGTGGCTTCATGGCCCCGTAACATTTCTCAACATCCTTTCGGAGTGATAAGGGCTTCGGACCTAGCGTGTTCTGGTGAGCACTCAAACCCGCACCCCCGAATCCGCAGGAAAGACCGGCTTCCAGCTTCCCAAATGGGCTGGCTCGTTCGGCTTCCAGATCATTGCCGCCCTCATTGTGGGCCTGGGCCTCGGCCTGCTGGCCAAGTACACCGGCAGCACGAAGGCAGAGCCCAATGGCCTGGGCGCCACGCTGCAGACCGTCGGTTCCAGCTACATCTCGCTGCTGCAGACTGCCGTTGTGCCGTTGATCTTCACCGCGGTGGTCAGTTCCATCTCCAACCTCCGCCAGGTGTCCAACGCCGCCAAGCTGGCCTGGAACACCCTGCTCTGGTTCGCTATCACATCCCTGATCGCGGTCCTGATCGGCATCGGGCTTGGCGTGCTCCTGCAGCCCGGTGCGAACACCGGCATCACCGGCGAAGGCGAAGCACCCAGCAAGGTGGGCAACTGGTGGGCATTCCTCACCGGGCTGTTCCCCAAGAACTTCCTTGGCCTCGGTGCCAGCTCCACGGTGGCTGAATCCGGTGCCGTCACCACGGCTGTGAGCTTCAATGTGCTCCAGATCCTGGTCATCGCCATCGCCGTCGGCGTCGCCGCCCTCAAGGTGGGCAAGGCCGCTGAGCCGTTCCTCACCCTCAATGTCGCCGCCCTGGCCGTCATCCAGAAGGTCCTGTGGTGGATCATCCGCATCGCTCCCATCGGTACCGTCGGCCTGATCGGCAACGCCGTGGCCGTGTACGGCTGGGACACCATCGGGGCGCTGGGCAAGTTCACGTTCGCCATCTACGTTGGCCTGGCCCTGGTGATGTTTGTTGTCTACCCGGTCCTCGTCCGTACCCACGGCCTCTCCGTCAAGCAGTACTTCTCCGGCGTCTGGCCGGCAGTGCAGCTGGCCTTTGTGTCCCGCTCGTCCATCGGAACGCTGCCGCTGACCCAGCGGGTCACCGAACGCAACCTGGGCGTTCCCCGTGCGTACGCCTCCTTCGCCGTGCCGCTGGGCGCCACCACCAAGATGGACGGCTGCGCCGCGATCTACCCGGCCATCTCCGCCATCTTCGTGGCCCAGTTCTTCGGCGTCCAGCTGGACCTCAGCCACTACCTGCTCATTGCACTGGTTTCCGTCCTCGGCTCCGCAGCGACCGCGGGCACCACCGGCGCCGTGGTGATGCTCACCCTGACGCTCTCCACGCTGGGACTGCCGCTCGCCGGCGTCGGCCTCCTGCTGGCAGTTGACCCCATCCTGGACATGGGCCGCACCGCCCTCAACGTGGCCGGCCAGGCGCTGGTCCCGGCCATCGTGTCCAAGCGCCAGGGCATCCTGGACGAGACGCTCTACAACGCGCCCCGTAACGGCAACCCGTTCGCGGACGACGACGACTCCACGGTTGCGGATCCCTCCGCCGCCGTTCGGGGTACTGACCCGACCGAAGCCGGGCGTGAGCTCGCCGACGCGAAGGCCTGACGCCAGCCGGTAAGTGCACACAAAGGAAGTCCCCGGGAAACTGACTGTTCCCCGGGGGCTTCTTTTGTTTGCTACGCCCTGCCCGCCAGTCAGCGGCCGCCGATCACCCCGTTCTCC
This sequence comes from Pseudarthrobacter sp. BIM B-2242, assembly GCF_014764445.1. NCBI lineage: Bacteria > Bacillati > Actinomycetota > Actinomycetes > Micrococcales > Micrococcaceae > Pseudarthrobacter > Pseudarthrobacter sp. BIM B-2242. The sequence goes on along the minus strand of NZ_CP061721.1, from coordinate 1,295,896 downwards.
ACTGCCTTGGTCACAGCATCCGCCTCGGCCTGGGTCAGCTTGCCGTCGGTAACGGCCTGGTCCAGACGCGTCTTCAGCGCCGCAGCACGGTCTGCCTGGTCAGCGGTCCGCAGTTCCGCCAGCGCCGCCGTCACTTTCGCCTCGTCCACGCCAAGTGCGGCCCCGAGGGACTTGGCAAGCTCAGCCTGCTGCACCGCGGGGTCGGGCCGTGTCCCCTCCGCCGGCTTGGCCTTCTCCGTACCGGCTGCAGGCTTGTTGGCTTCACGGAATGCCTTCAGCGCATCGGTCACCTTGGCTTCCTCCACCCCGAGCTTGGTGGCCAGGGCGGCAGCGTCGACGCCGCGGAACCCTCCATGTCCATGGCCGCCACGTCCGCCCTTGCCTTCAGAGGGGCTGGTGCTGCCATCCGACGGCGCAGTCGAACTGGAGCTGGGGGCGGGCGTCGGCGTAGTGGTGGCTGACGCCACCCCGGCGATTCCGATCCCTGCTCCGAGGGCCAGGGCGGTGGCCGTCAGGCCAACGGCAACTCTTTTTGTCCGTACCATTTCTGTCTCCTGGATCTGCCGTCCGGTGACGGCTGGTGGTGTGTCCCGACGGGGACTCTTCCAGTCTCAAACGGCAGCATCAGGCGGACCTGTCGGGAACCTTTCATCTTCCTGTGAATGAATTTGCGCGGCGTGCAAACTTGCACGTAGTGTAACTTCATGCCCGAACTCCTTTCGCGCCGTGAGCTGAATAAAGCGGCCACGCGCCAGGCCATCACTGACGCCGCCCTGGCACTCCTGCGCGGAAAAGGTCCGGGCAACTTCACCGTGGAAGACATCGCCGAGACGGCAGGGATTTCCCGGCGCACCTTCTTTAATTACTTCTCCAGCATCGAAGCGGCACTGGCCTCGGTGACGCACGGGTTCCTGGACAGCGCGCTGCAGCAGTTCCGGCAGCGCCCCGCCGATGAACCAATCCTTGAGTCCGCGCGCGCAGCCCTCATGCAGTTGGCAGATCCCATGACCGTGGCACCGCTTGCGGAACTGTCCACCCTCACCCAGGAGAACGCGCTCCTGTCCCGCTCCGAACTTGAGGCATGGGACCACTGCACCGAACAGATCATCGCTGCCGCCCGCGACCGGTTCACCAAAACCCCGGGCACCGCCGTCGACGAACTCTATCTGCGTGCACTGGCCGGCTCGGTCATCTCCTGCGGCAAAGCCGCCATGGACGTGTGGTTCGCCCAACGCGGCGCCGACCTCTCGCCTGCCTCGCTCGCCGTCCTGCGCCAGCTGCTGATTGATGCCATGGGCCACCTCGGCACAGGCTTCGGCGGTCCAGCCACCTCCGCTCCCATTACTGCACCCACCCTCCTCAAAGAACGGCTCTGACATGGCCCTGCTGCTCTACCGCCTCGGCAAGTTCTCCTACCGTCACCGCTGGCTGGTCATCTCGCTCTGGCTTGCCGTCCTGGTGGCCGTCGGCGGCTCGGCTGCCGCCTTCCACGGCACGCTCTCCAACAACTTCCAGATTCCCGGCACCGAAACACAGCGCATCGCGGACAAACTGAAGGAGGAACTCCCGGCGGCGTCGGGCGGTTCGGCCAGCATCGTCTTCGAAGCCCCCGCCGGCGGCTTTACCGACGAGAGCCGCGCAGCCGTCACGGCCGCGCTGACCGAGCTCGGGGAACTGCCGGACGTCAAGGCCACCACCGATCCGTTTGCCACGCAGGCGCAGCTGGACCAGGCCGGACAGTCGATTACCGACGGTGAGCAGCAGCTCGCCGCCGGCCAGTCCCAACTGGACGCCTCAAAGGCAGAGCTCGACGCCGGGGCAGCGCAGCTCAGTGCCGCAGAGCAGCAGCTCACCGCCGCCGGCGCTCCCGCAGCGGTCATCGAGGCGCGGCTGGGACAGCAGAAGGCAGCTCTGGCCCAAGGTCAGGCACAGCTTGCTGCCGGCGCCCAGGAACTCGAGGCCGCGAAGGCCAAGCTGGATCTGGGCAAGCGGCAGGCTGAGGCCTCCGCCGGTATCCGGTTCGTCTCCCTGGACAACCAGGCCGCGGTGGCCCAGGTGCAGTTCACCACCTCCATCAATGCCCTGACGCCCGCCATCCGCCAGCAGGTCCAGGACTTCGCGCATCAAACCTCGTCAGCCGGCGTCACCGCGCTGGCCAGCAAGGAAATCACCGAGGACATCTCGGAACTCTTCGGCACCGCCGAGATCATCGGCATCGCCGTGGCCGCCCTGGTCCTGATCCTGATGCTCGGCACCCTGATCGCGGCCGGGCTGCCCCTGCTGATGGCTATCATCGGCGTCGGCGTGGGCGTGGGCATCACGTTCGCCCTGTCCGGAGCGTTCGACATGAGCTCCATCTCCCCCATGCTCGCCCTGATGCTTGGCCTGGCCGTGGGCATTGACTACTCCCTCTTCATCGTCAACCGGCACCGGACCCAGCTGCTCGCGGGTATGGACCCTGAGGAATCCGTGGCCCGTGCCACCGGAACGTCAGGCAACGCCGTGCTCTTTGCCGGCCTGACCGTCATCATCGCCCTGGCCGCGCTGGTGGTTCCGGGCCTGCCGTTCCTGAGCGTGATGGGCCTGGCGGCAGCAGGTACCGTGGCGGTAGCCGTCCTGGTGGCGCTCTCCCTGACCCCGGCCATGCTGTCCCTGATCGGCCGCCGCATCATTTCCCGGCGGGCCTGGGCCAAAGCCGAGGCCCACAACGCCGAAGCCGGCCACGAAGCAGCCGACCAGGCCAGGGACGAAGCCAAGAGCACCCGCGGCTGGGGCGGGCTGGTGACCAGGCATCCCATCGTGGCGCTCGTCGCCGGTGTGCTTCTGCTGGGCACCCTGGCCCTGCCTGCCGCGCAGCTGCAGCTCGCACTGCCCGACGGCGGATCCGAGCCGGTCGATTCCGAGGCCTACCAGGCCTACGACGTCACGGCCCGCAGCTTCGGCGAAGGCGTCACGGGTCCCATCGTGGTGGTAGGCGAGTTCCCGGCCGGCCTGGACGAAACCCGGGCCCAGGAGCTGCAGTACGACGTCGCTGACCTCATCCGGGGCGTGGACAACGTGGTGGCCGCCGTTCCGGTGGCACTGAGTGACGACCGGCGCACCGCCGTCTTCCAGGTCATCCCGGAGGAGGGCCCCGCCAAGGCAGGCACCGTCCAAGTGGTGAGCGAGCTCCGCGAACGCGGCGCGCAGATCCAGGCCGAAACCGGTGTCACCATCGGGCTGACCGGCCAGACGGCCGGCAACATCGATGTCTCCACCAAACTGGGCGATGCCCTGCCGCCCTACCTGGCGATCGTCGTCGGGCTCTCCCTGATCCTCCTGCTGCTGGTGTTCCGGTCCATCGTGGTCCCGCTGCTGGCCACCGGCGGCTTCCTGCTCTCGCTGGCTGCTGCCTTCGGCCTGGTAGTGGCCGTCTACCAGTGGGGCTGGCTCGGCGGCGTGTTCGACGTCGCGAACCCCGGAGCCGTGCTGAGCTTCCTGCCCATCATCCTGATCGGCGTGCTGTTCGGCCTGGCCATGGACTACCAGGTCTTCATTGCCTCCGGCATGCGTGAGTCCTACATGCACGGCGCCTCAGCCAAAAACGCCGTGCGGATCGGCTTCAGCCATGCCGGTGCCGTGGTGACGGCCGCCGCCATCATCATGGTCTCCGTGTTCGCCGGCTTCATCTTCAGCCACCTGACCATGGTCCGGCCCCTCGGCTTCGCCATGGCGTTCGGTGTGCTGCTGGACGCCTTTGTGGTCCGGATGACCATCGTGCCTGCCGTGATGTACCTGCTCGGCGAAAAGACCTGGTGGCTGCCGAAGTGGCTGGACCGGATCCTGCCGGACGTGGACGTCGAGGGCGCCCGGCTCGAACGCCTGGACACAACGCCGCAGAAGCTGGACCAGCCGGTCCACTAGGCTGAATCCGTGACCCGACTGATCCTTGCATCCCAGTCCCCCGCCCGCACCAAACTCCTCACCGACGCCGGTATCCAGCACACCGTGCTGGTGTCCGACGTGGATGAGGACGCCATCCAGGCCCGCTACGGAGTCACGGATGCGCACGATACCGCGCTGCTGCTGGCCCGCGCCAAGGCCGAGGCCGTCGCCGCGCTGCCCGACGCGGAGGGCACGCTGGTGATCGGCTGCGACTCGGTGTTCGAGTTCGACGGCGAGTCGCACGGCAAACCGTATACCGCCGACGTCGCCCGCGAACGGATGCTCCGGATGAGCGGCAACAGCGGGGTGCTGCACACCGGACACTGGCTGGTGGACTGCCGTGCGACGGCCGCGGACGAAACGCACGACGACGGCATCACGGCACCGGGGTCCGGCGCCACGCTCGGGGCGGTCACCTCCGCCGAGGTCCATTTCACCGACATGGACCCGGAGGAAATCGACGCCTATATCGCCACCGGCGAGCCGCTGCACTGCGCGGGTTCGTTTACTATCGACGGCTTCGGCGGGGCCTTCATCCGGAAGGTGGACGGGGATCCGCACACCGTCGTCGGGCTTTCCATTTCGACGCTGCGCGCACTCCTGGGCCAGGCGAACGTGCGCATCACGGAGCTTTGGCCTGCGCGGTCACCTGCCCAATAATCGGGCCGATTCGGCATGGCTTTGTAGGTTCCCTACAAAGCCATGCCCGTTTACACGCGGAAACCGCAAGTAATATCGGCGGAACCCTCAAAATCGCGCTAGGCTCCCTGAAGGAAAGAAGGAGACGCCTTGTCAGCAATTTTGGAGCAGTCCGCAAGTCCCGTGCAGTCGAACCTCACCAAGGTGCTGATCGCCAACCGCGGCGAAATCGCAGTTCGGATCATCCGCGCGGCACGTGATGAAGGCATCGCCTCCGTGGCTGTCTACGCCGATCCCGACCGGGACGCCCTTCATGTCCGGCTTGCCGACGAGGCCTACTCGCTGGGCGGCAACACCGCTGCCGAGTCCTATCTGGTGATGGACAAGATCATTGACGCTGCCCGCCAGTCCGGTGCCGACGCCATCCACCCCGGCTACGGATTCCTGGCCGAGAATGCCCAGTTCGCCGCCAAGGTCATCGAAGCCGGCATCACCTGGATCGGCCCCTCCCCCGAGGCCATCTCCGCCCTCGGCGACAAGGTGCAGGCGCGCCACATCGCCGAGAAAGTGGGCGCACCCCAGGTCCCCGGCACCGCCGACCCCGTGGAGTCGGCCGAGGAGATCCTCGAATTCGTGGACAAGTTCGGCCTGCCCGTGGCCATCAAGGCCGCCTTCGGCGGCGGCGGCCGCGGCATCAAGGTGGCCCGCACCCGCGAGGAAATTCCCGAACTGTTCGACTCCGCCGTCCGTGAAGCGACGGCCGCCTTCGGCCGCGGCGAGTGCTTCATCGAGCGCTTCCTGGACGCCCCGCGCCACGTCGAAACCCAGTGCCTCGCCGACGCCCACGGCAACGTGGTGGTGGTATCCACCCGCGACTGCTCCCTGCAGCGCCGGAACCAGAAGCTGGTCGAAGAGGCCCCGGCGCCCTTCCTCACTGAAGAGCAGAACCGCCGGCTCTACGAATCCTCCAAAGCCATCCTGAAGGAAGCCGGCTACCTCGGGGCCGGCACCTGCGAATTCCTGGTGGGCCAGGACGGCACCATCTCCTTCCTCGAGGTCAACACCCGCCTCCAGGTGGAGCACTGCGTCTCCGAGGAAGTCACCGGCATCGACCTGGTCCGCGAACAGTTCCGGCTGGCCCGCGGCGAGGCACTGGGCTACGGCGACCCCGAAGTCCGGGGCCACTCGATCGAATTCCGCATCACCGGCGAGGACCCGGGCCGCAACTTCATGCCTGCCCCGGGAACCATCACCACCCTGAAGAACCCCACGGGCCCGGGCATTCGGATCGACTCCGGCGTGGAGCAGGGCGACGTGATCAGCGGCAACTTCGACTCGATGCTGTCCAAGCTGATCGTTACGGGCGCCACCCGCGCCCAGGCCCTGCAGCGCTCCCGCCGTGCCCTGGAGGAAATGGTGGTGGAAGGCATCCCCACTGTTATCCCCTTCGACCTTGCCGTGGTCAGCGACCCCGACTTTGCCCCGGCCGAGGGACCTTTCAAGGTCCACACCCGCTGGATCGAAACCGAATTCGTCAACAACCTTCCCGCCTGGACGCCGGATGGAACCGGCGCGTCCGCCGACGACACTGAGGAACGCCAGCGAGTGGTGGTTGAAGTTGGCGGCAAGCGGCTCGAAGTGGTCCTGCCGGCCTCCCTGGGCGCCATCAGCACCGGTTCCGGCGGCGGCAACGCCAAGGCCGGCAAGTCCAAAAAACGGCTCCGCTCGGGCGGCGCTGCGGCGGCCGCCACCGGCAATTCCCTGACCTCGCCCATGCAGGGCACCATCGTCAAGGTTGCCGTGGCCAACGGCGACGTTGTGGCCGAAGGCGACCTTGTGGTGGTGCTGGAAGCCATGAAGATGGAACAGCCCCTCACCGCCCACCGTTCCGGAACCATTACCGGACTCGGTGCCGTGGCCGGTGAGACGGTTTCGGCCGGCGCCGTCATCGCCACGATCGAAGACTAGATCCCGCCGGAGGCATCCATGCTCGCACCCAGTTTTGAAGAAGAAGTTGACCGATACCACCTGGCGGTTCCGGAGATCACCCGCGGCAATCCCGGGCCGGTCAAGGACCTTTACTCCCGGCTTGACGACGTCACACTGGCCAATCCGTTCGGCGGCATAGCCCGCGGCTGGGCCCAGGTGGAGGCCCGGCTGGACCAGGCCTCCCGGCAGTTCCAGGACGGCGAGATGCTGGGCTTTGACACCATCACGTCCTATACCGCACGCGACACCGCCTTCCTTGTGGAGACCGAACACTTCCGGGCCCGCCTGGAGGGCGCCCCGCTGACCGAGGAGTTCGCGCTTCGGGTGACCAGCGTCTTCCGCCGCGAAGAGGGCTATTGGAAGCTGGTCCACCGGCATGCCGATCCCGCCGCCCGGCCGCAGTCCCGGCGGTCCTTCGTTCAGCCGACAGGTCAGCCTGCCGGACACTGACACCACTGTCCATTCCAACTAGGTAGCGCTATCTGTCGTTACGAGTGCTCACAACGACAGATAGCGCTACCTACTTGGGAGGGCGGGGCCGCGCTCTGGCGCTGAGCTGGGGCCGCGGGCACACTTAGCGTGTGAAGCCTTTCCTGCTCCTGGCCTCCCGGGCCGAAGACGCCGCCGCCGAGGACGAGTATGCCGCCTACCTCCGGTACGGCGGCCTGGCACCTGAACAGCTCCGGCGCATCCGGCTGGAGGCTGCTCCCCTGCCGGACCTGGATCTCTCGGAATACTCCGGCGTGATTGTCGGCGGCAGTCCCTTTACCTCGAGTGATCCTGCCGACCACAAGAGCGCCACCCAGCACCGCGTGGAGCGGGAACTTGCCGCGCTGCTGGACCGGATCGTGGACCAGGACTTTCCGTTCCTCGGCGCCTGCTACGGGGTGGGGACGCTGGGAACCCACCAGGGTGCGGTCATCGACAGGACGTTCGGCGAGCCCCTGGGCGGCGTGGAGATCGAACTGACGGACGCCGGCGCAGCGGACCCTGTCCTGCGCGGGATGCCCCGCCGGTTTACCGCCTTCACGGGCCACAAGGAGGCCTGCACCTCGCTGCCCCCGCATGCGGTGCTGCTGGCGTCCTCCCAGGCCTGCCCCGTCCAGATGTTCCGGATCAAAGAAAACCTGTACGCCACGCAGTTCCATCCCGAACTGGATGTTGAGGGCCTGGTCACCCGGATCGATATCTACCGCCATGCCGGGTACTTCCCGCCCGAGTCCGCGGAGGACCTCATGGCGGCGGCCCGCCGGTTCACGGTCACGGAGCCCATGACCATCCTGAAGAACTTCGCCGCCCGCTACGCAAGCTGAGCCACCGCACGCAGGGTGCGCACCGCCGTCGTGCGTTCCTGCCCGGTTGCCTGGCCCCGGACGCAGAAATGCCCGGCGCGTTCCCCGGAATATCAGGGAACGCGCCGGGCTTTCCGGCACTAACCGGGCTGGAACGTCAGGCTACGTTGTTCTCGTAGTCCGTGTCCTTGGTTTCCTTGCTGACGAACAGCGCGAACAGCGTCAGGACCGACATCGAGGTGAGGTAGACGCCCACCAGCACCGGGCTGCCCTTCGCCATTTCCCACAGCCACACGGCGATGAACGGTGCAACGGCCGCACCCAGGATGCTGGAGAAGTTGTAGGCGATGGCCGAACCGGTGTACCGGACGTTGGTGGGGAACAGCTCCGGCAGGATGGCGCCCATAGGTCCGAACGTGAGTCCCATCAGCGAGAAGCCGATGATCAGCAGGGCCATGGTGCCCACAAAGCCGCCGCTGAAGAGCGGGACGAACAGCAGGCCGAAGACAAAGATGCCGGCCGTTACGGCAAGCAGCATCTTGCGGCGGCCGTACTTTTCGGCGAGCGGCCCGGAGACCAGGGTGAAGATGCCGAAGAACACAACGCCGGCAATCAGCATCCAGAGGAAGTCGTTGCGGGTGAAGCCCAGCCCCGGAACGAATGCAGCGGCTGCTGCTTCGGACATGGGCTTGCCGGCCTTTTCTGCGGCTGCCTTGGCGGCGTCCAGGCTTGAGGCGCGGGTGCCGTAGGTCAGTGTGAACGTGGTCATCAGGTAGAAGAGCACGTACGTGGCGAGCATGATGAACGTACCCAGGATCAGGCTGCGCCAGCTGGTCTTGAAGACGCGGGCCAGGGGCAGCTTGGCAACTTCCTTGGACTCGAGGACCTTGGTGAAAGCAGGCGTTTCGATCAGCTTGAGACGGACGTACAGCCCGATGATGACCATAACTGCGCTGAGCAGGAACGGCACACGCCAGCCCCAGGCGAGGAAGTCGGCCGGTGACAGGGCGTAGCTGGCCACGAGGAAGATGACGTTGGCGATGATAAAGCCGATGGGCGCGCCAAGCTGGGGGAACGTGCCGTAGATGGCGCGCTTGTTGGCGGGGGCGTTCTCGGTGGCCAGGAGGGCCGCGCCGCTCCACTCGCCGCCGAGGGCCAGGCCCTGGGCGAAGCGCATCACCACGAGGAGGGCAGGGGCCCAGAACTGCCAGCCCGGAACGAGCGCCGTAGGCAGGCAGCCGATCAGGAAGGTCGCGATGCCCATGGTCAGCAGCGAGGCCACCAGGGTGCCCTTGCGGCCGAACTTGTCACCGAAGTGGCCAAAGACAATGGACCCCAGCGGGCGGGCGACGAAGGCCACGCCGAAGACGGCGAAGGAGCTCAGCAGCTGCGTGGTCTCGTTCTGGTTGGGGAAAAACAGCGCCGGGAAGACCAGCACAGCGGCGGTCGCGTAGACGTAGAAGTCATAGAACTCAACGGTGGTGCCGATCAGGCTGGCCACAATCACGCGGCCGCGCGAGTTCACCGCCTTGGGCGATCCTGGCTCCGCGGTGGTTTGTGTGGATGACATTATGAACACTTTCATGAGAACCGGCCCGGGCATGGGGGCAGCCCGGCGCGCGTTTAGTTAGAGTTCAATATTAGTTCCCGGCGTCCAGTCAATGGACAAAAGGTCCAGGATGTGGACTTGTGGGCTTCGTCTCATTTCGGGCTACTCTACGCCGCCTCACACCGTTGCGGGACCCCCAGATAGGCAAATGTCACAGCGCGTTAACAAAGCGCGACCGTCCGCGAAACGCGCTGTCCCTACCTTGGAAGAACAACATCCCCAAGAGGAGGTACACCGTGACTGTTGATCGCAGCGCAGATGCCGGCACCGGCAATTCCGTAGATATAGACACCGACCCGTTGCACAAAGGCGTGTCTTCATCCGCCAGCGCACAGCCCGGCTCCACCCGTACAACCCATGCACCCGCCCTGGAATTCCTTCCCGGCCGCTGGATCGGCAACTGGAACGCCGAGAACAAAGAGCAGTGGGAGTCCGCCGGCCGCGCGATCGCCCGCCGCAACCTGAACTGGTCCATCTTCGCCGAGTTCCTCGGCTTCGTCGTCTGGCAGCTGTGGTCCATCGTGGTGGTCCAGCTCCCGGCAGCCGGCTTCACCTTCACTACCTCGGAAATCTTCTGGCTGATCTCGATGCCCAGCCTGGTGGGCGCCACGCTCCGCATCCCCTACACCTTTATGGTTCCCCGCTTCGGCGGCCGGAACTGGACCATCGTGTCCGCGCTCCTCCTCCTGATCCCCGCCATCGGCCTGGGACTCTGCGTCTCCAACCCGGAAACCCCGTTCGGCGTCATGCTGTTCGTGGCAGCCCTGGCCGGCTTCGGCGGCGGCAACTTCGCCAGCTCGATGGCCAACATCACCTTCTTCTACCCCGCCCGCGAAAAGGGCTGGGCGCTGGGCCTGAACGCCGCCGGCGGCAACATGGGTGCCGCCGTGGCACAGCTCGCCGTCCCGATTGTCATCACCCTGCTCGCGGTGGGCAGCGTGAACCTGCCGATGGCCGGCTGGATGTGGGTCCCGTTCATCCTGATCGCCGCATTTGGTGCCTGGAAGTACATGGACAACCTCACCAGCGCCAAGGGGGACGTGGCCGGTTCCGTGGCCGCCCTGAAGGAACCGCACCTGTGGATCATGGCCCTGCTCTACATCGGCACGTTCGGTTCGTTCATCGGCTTCGCCGGTGTGTTCCCGAAGCTCATCAAGGACTACTTCCCGGCGTTCTCCTCCATCGGAGTCGGCACCGTGGCACTGTCGCTGGCCTTCCTCGGGCCGCTGGTCGGTTCACTGGCCCGCCCCTACGGCGGACGGATGGCTGACCGCATGGGCGGCGCCCGGATGACCGTGGCTGCGTTCGCGTCCATGGCCGTGATCACGCTGACCATGATCTGGACACTGCCGCTGAAGAACTTCTGGCTCTTCCTGGTCCTGTTCCTGATGCTCTTCACCGCCAGCGGCTTCGGCAACGGCGCAACCTACCGGATGATCCCCATCATCTTCGCCACGAACAGCCGGGCCGCCCGGAAGGGTGCCGATTCGGTGGCCACCCAGCGGCTCGCCTCCTCGGCCCTCGGCCTCATCTCGGCCATCGGCGCCTACGGCGGCTTCGTGATCCCCCAGGTCCTCAACGCCTCCAACACAGCCAGCGGCTCCTACACCCCGGCGTTCTACGGTTTCGTCGGAGCCTACGTCCTGATGCTGGCAGTCTGCTGGTTCTTCTACATCCGCAACGCCAACCGAAACGCGATGGGACACGTCTAACATGACCAAAAGCGCCGACACGCACTGCCCCTACTGCGCCCTGCAGTGCGCCATGACGCTGACGTCTCCAGCGGAACTGACCCCGGCTTCCGAGCCGGGGTCAGTCCCCGTGCCCGCCGACCCTGCCGCTGTATCGGGTCCTCTCCTCGAGGTATCCGGACGCGACTTCCCCACTAACCGCGGCGGCCTGTGCCGGAAGGGCTGGACCTCAGCCACGCTCCTGAACCACGCCGGACGCGTCACCGAACCGCTCCTGAAGGGCGCAGACGGCATCCACCGTCCCATCGGGTGGGACCAGGCCCTTGCTTTGGTCACCACAGCGGTCAGGGACACCCAGGCACGCTACGGAAAGGACGCCGTCGGCGTTTTCGGCGGCGGCGGCCTCACCAATGAGAAGGCCTACATGCTGGGCAAGTTCGCCCGCCTGGCCCTCGGCACCTCGCGTATCGACTACAACGGCCGGTTCTGCATGTCCTCAGCGGCGGCCGCCGGGATGCGGGCCTTCGGCGTTGACCGCGGCCTGCCGTTCCCCCTCACGGACCTGGACGCCGCCAGCACCATCCTGATGCTGGGTTCCAACGTCGCCGAGACGATGCCGCCGTTTGTGCAGCACCTCCAGGGCGCCCGCGACGCCGGCGGGCTGATTGTGGTGGATCCCCGCCGGTCGGCCACGGCGAAGTTCACGGCCGACGGCGGCGGACTTCACCTGCAGCCCCTCCCGGGCACCGACCTCACCCTCCTGCTGGGCCTCTCGCACGTGATCATCCACGAAGGCCTGGCGGACGAAGGCTTCATCGCGGCCCGCACCACCGGCTACGACGCCGTGGTCCGCAGCGTCAACTCCTTCTGGCCCGAGCGGGTCCAGTCCATCACCGGCGTCCCGGCGGAGCTCATCCGCGAAACCGCCCGCAGGCTTGCCGACGGCGCCCGCAAGGGCGGCAGCTACATCCTCACCGGCCGCGGCGTGGAACAGCACGTCGACGGCACGGACACCGCCACTGCAGCGATCAACCTCAGCCTCGTCCTCGGCCTGCCCGGCTCACGTCGCAGCGGCTACGGCACGCTCACCGGCCAGGGCAATGGCCAGGGCGGGCGGGAGCACGGCCAGAAGGCGGACCAGCTCCCCGGCTACCGCAAGATCACCGACCCCGCCGCACGCGCCCACATGGCCGGCGTCTGGGGCGTCCCGGAGGAATCCATTCCCGGCCCCGGCCTCCCCGCCGTCCAGCTGCTGAAGTCACTGGGACAGCCCGACGGCGTCCGCTGCCTTTTGGTGCATGCCTCCAACATCGCGGTGGCTTCCCCCGACGCGAACGCCGTCATCGCCGGGCTCCGCAGCCTGGACTTCCTGGTGGTGTGCGACTTCTTTATGTCCGAGACCGCCGCCGAAGCCGACCTCATCCTGCCGGTCCTGCAGTGGGCCGAGGAAGAAGGCACACTGACCAACCTTGAGGGCCGTGTCCTGCGCCGCCGCCGGGCCATCCAGCCGCCGGTCGGCGCCCGCAGCGAGCTGTGGATCATGGCCCGGCTGGCCGAGGCCCTGGATGCCCCCTCCACCTACAGCGAGGACCCGGAAACGGTATTCGAGGAGCTTCGTCTGGCCTCCGCCGGCGGCCTGGCCGACTACTCGGGCATCGACTACGCCATGCTGGACCGCGGCGAGGCGGCTTACTGGCCGTACCCCGCTGGTAGCACCGGCACGCCGCGGCTCTTCCTGGACAGCTTTGCGCACCCCCACGGAAAGGCGGTCATGACCGCGGTGACGCCACGCCGCCGTCGTACGCCTGCTGTCAATCCTGATCCGGCCGCGACAACCATGACCCTCATCACCGGCCGCCTCCTGGAGCACTACCAGTCCGGCTCCCAGACACGGCGAGTGTCCGAGCTGCTGGCAACCCAGCCCGAGGCGAAGGTGCAGCTGCACCCGGCCGCCGCCAGCGCGATGGGCATCACCGAGGGCTCCTTTGTTTCGGTGGCCAACGAACGCGGCGAGGTGGTCTGCCGGGCCGAACTGAGCACCGCGATCCGCCAGGAGACGGTGTTCCTGCCTTTCCACTTCCCGGAACTCGAAAGCGCCAACCGCCTCACGGAGGCCGCCACGGACCCCGTCTCGGGGATGCCCGAGTTCAAGTTCAACAAGGTCTGGGTCCGGGCCGCGGCTCCGGCCGATCTTCAGCACAACGTTCTTCAAACGACGGAGGCCTCATGAGCGAGCAGATTGTCATTGTCGGATTCGGCCCGGTGGCAGCCCGCCTGATCGATGAACTGCTGCCTGCGGTCCGCGACGGGCACGTCCGCCTGACGGTGGTGGGCGAAGAAGCAGAAGCCGCGTACAACCGCGTCCTGGTTGCCGACCTGGGCGTGGGGCGCACCACGGCCGATGCCCTGGCGCTTTCCGACGCCGCTGCCCTGATCGCCGACGGCGTGGACGTCCGCCTCGGGGTGCGGGTCCGCCGCGTGGACCGGGCTCGCCAGCAGGTGCTCCTCACGGACGGCAGCACGGCCCACTACGAGCGCCTCGTTTTCGCCACGGGTTCCCGTCCTGTCATTCCCAACCTCACCGGCATCAACCCGGACCCCGCCTCCCCCGTCCTTCCGGCCGGCGTCACGGCACTCCGGGACCTGCGCGACGCTTCGGTTTTGCGCGCAGCGGTCGACGGCGGCAAGCGCGTGGTGGTGCTCGGCGGCGGTGTCCTGGGCCTCGAGACAGCCCTCGCCGCGGCCGAGGAAGGTGCCACCGTCACCGTGGTCCACAACGGTCCGCACCCGCTGGGCCGCAACATCGACCGCGGCGGCGGTGCCGTTCTCGCGGCCAGCCTGCGCCGGTGCGGCGTGCGGATGGCCGGCAATGCCCGGTCCACCGGGGTAGAGCACAACGCTCCCGACGGCGGCTTCTCGGCACTGCTCCTCGATGACGGTTCCGCAATCGACGGCGACCTCCTGGTGCTGTCGTGCGGCGTCCGGCCGCGGACCGAGCTCGCAGAGGGCTGCGGCCTGTCCACCGGCACGGGAATCCTCGTTGACCACCGGCTCCGTGCGCACCACGAGCCGCACATCTTTGCCATCGGTGACTGCGCCGAGGTGCGCTGCCCGGACCCCGCCTGCAATGAGTGCCGCACCGCGAAGGGCCCGTCCGGTCTGGTGGGACCGGGGTGGCGGCAGGCCGAATGGCTGGCCGAATACCTGACCCTGCTGGCCACCGCCACGCAGGACGAGGCCGACGCTCTGGCGGAGCTGCCCCAGGAACAGGCCGGCGTGATTGTGCTCAAGGCCCGCGGCATGAACATGGCAGTGGCCGGGGACAACGCGGCCGATCCGTGGGACGAGGAAGCCCTGACGGCCGGCGCTGTCAACGGCCGCCCGCGCCTGCAGATCGCCCAGTGGGCAGATCCCGAGCACGGCCGTTATGTCAAAATGACCACCCGCGGCGGCGTGCTCGAGGGCCTGGTGGCAGTGGGAATGCCGCGGACGGCCGCGGAGCTGGCGGGACTGTTCGAACGTGGTGCGGAGCTGCCGGCAGACAGGTCCCTGCTGCTGCGGCTGGACGGTCCGGACCAGCTGGCGTCCGCCGGCCCGGCCGATCCTGCAGGGACGGTGTGCCGCTGCGCCGGGGTCAGCGGGACGAAGATCCAGGGCGCCGTCGAAGAGGGCTGCTCCACCGTGGCCGAGGTGTCCAAGGCAACCCGCGCCGGCACCGGCTGCGGCGGCTGCCACGACGACATCAAGGGGCTCATCGAAAAACACTTCCAGGCGGCTCCCGCCGCCTGACGTGAGCTGAAGTCGGAAAGGCCGGACATGAGTGCGTAACGCGAATCGGCACGGTGGCGTGCGGAAGGTAGCATCGGGGCCATGAATGCCGACGAAGACGACGACATCACCGAAGAACTGCTTGCCGACGCGCAGAAGCTGACCGGGCTGAGCCTGGAGCTGCTGGGCCTTGATCCGCATCCGGATGACATGACCGAAGACCAGCGGCTCCTGTTCGATCCGGAGGACCTGGCCGAAATGGCTGCCGTCCCTGCGGGCGAGCGCCAGAAGGCCGTGACGCAGACCCGGCTGCTGGCGGGCCTCCTCTGGAACTCATCCGGCGTTCTCCTCGATCAGCTCTTCCGCGACCTCGAAACGCTGCGCGGGCTGGACGCCGTTACGCCGTCGGACATCGTTTCCTCGTCGGTGCTGTCCTCGCTGCCGCCCCAATTCGCGGCCAGCTACGACACGACGTTCACGCAGAAGTTCATCGTGGTCGCCTCCGACGTCGCCGCATCCCTGGGCCGCGGCTGGACCGCCCCCGGATGCCTCGCAGCAGAGCTGGCTGTCCGTTGCCTGCTTGACCAGGCGGAAATTACCGAGGACATCTACGAACTGGAGCTGCCCGAAGACTGGCGGGCACAGGTTGAGGAAATCCTGTTGGAGGATGCGGACAGCCAGGCGCTCTACACCGGGCCGCACCCGGACGGCCCCGACGTTCCATCAGAAGACCGCGGCGATCTGCACGTCGAGCAGTGGTTCAAGCCCCTTGCACCAGGGGACGTGGTCCCGGCCTACGCCCGGTCCTGACGGGAACTGTCCTGACGGGCACTACGCCTGTGCTGCCCCGGATGGTGCGGGCAGCCCCGCCAGGAAGTCTTCGGTGAAATGCTTCACCCCGTCCCACTCCGTGTAGACGTAATCGCGGGACGTATCCAGATCTGTGGAGCCCCTGTCCTTGGCAATCTTCTTCATCATCTGGCGTTTGAGGAAGTTGTAGCGGGTGTAGGACAGCGCCCCGGAGAACATTCCTACGTGGGCGGGATGCCAGTTCGTTTGTTCCTCGAACTCCGCCACATAGCCCTCCCCACCGTGCTCGTCTCCGTGGGCGGCCAGGCTGACTGAGATGAAGGCCGACGGCAACCGCTCCAGTTCTGAGCGGTTCTTCCGGACAAAGTCGACGACATATTTCTCATGCTTGCCTATGTGGACGGACGCTGCCACGATGACGGCATCCTGACCGTCCGGGAGTGAGTCTCCGGCGTGTTTGAGGTCCACGGTTTCCGCTTCGTGCCCGTGGGCCCCGACCAGCTCGGCGATGTACTCCACAATCCGGGCGGTCTGCCCCTCAACGCTTCCATACGGGATGTAGATCTTGGCCATGCTCCACTGTGTCCCCGCACGGAGCAGGGCAAACAGGGCCAAACGTCCCGCAGGAAACTGAGCCTAGGCCGGGGCCTTGGGGATCATGATCCACAGCGCGATGTAGACCAATTCACCGATCCCCACCAGGCCGAAGATGACAAAGCCGAGCCTGACCAGGAACTTCGGAACCCCGAAACGGGCAGACAGCGCGGCACACACGCCACCGATGAGTTTTCCGCTGCGGGGCCGCTCCAGTGCTGTAGTCATGTGGCCACGCTACCGCAGAACGGTCAGATGTGGACGTGCAGGCGCCGTGCCGCCTCCGAGATGGAACCGCTCAGGGAGGGGTACACCGTAAAGGTGCTGGCGACATCGTCCACGTGCAGTTTCTGCTTCACCGCGATGGAGATGGCGAAGATCAGCTCCGAGGCGTTCGGGCCCACCACAACGCCGCCGATGACGGTGCCGGAACCCTTGCGGGCGAAGATCTTGACGAAGCCGTCCTTGTTGTTGCGCATCTTGGCGCGGGCGTTGCTCTTCAGCGACAGCTTCACCACATCGCCCTGGTATTTCCCCGACTGGATCTCGGCCTCGGAGACGCCCACGTTGGCGATTTCCGGTGAAGTGAAGATGTTCGATGCCACCTGGTGCAGCTTGATGGGCGTCACGGCGTCACCCAGGAAGTGGGCGATCGCGATCCTGCCCTGCATCGCCGCGACCGAAGCCAGCGCGAGGACGCCGGTGCAGTCACCTGCGGCGTAGATGTTCGGCGCACTGGTGCGGGAGACGCCGTCGACCTTGATGTGGCCGCTCTCTGAGAGCTCCACGCCGGCTTCCTCCAGCCCGATGCCCGCGGTGTTGGGGATGGACCCCACGCAGACCAGGCAGTGGCTGCCGGTGACTTTCGAGCCGTCCCCAAGGGTGACCACCACGCCGTCGTCCGTGCGCTCAACGCTCTCCGCGCGGGCCCTGGACAGGACGTGCACGCCGCGGCGTTCGAACACTTCCTCCAGCACCACTGCGGCGTCGGTGTCCGAACCGGGCAGCACCCGGTCGCGGCTGGAAATCAGGGTGACCTTGGAGCCCAGGCCGTTGTACGCGGAGGCGAACTCGGCCCCGGTCACGCCGGAACCCACCACAATGAGTTCCTCCGGCAGCTCGTCGAGGTCGTAAATCTGGGCCCAGTTCAGGATGCGTTCACCGTCGGGCCGCGCCGTGGGCAATTCACGGGGATGCGCGCCAACAGCCAGCAGGATGGTGTCCGCTTCGACGGTTTCAGTTCCGTCGGCCGTCAGCACTTCAATGGTGTGGTTGTCCACCAGCCTGCCCGAGCCCAGCAGGATGCGGATGTTCTGGTGCTGTTCCAAACCGGACGTGATGTCGCGGGACTGCTGGCGGGCCAGGCCCATCAGGCGGTCGTTGATGTGCTTGAGATCGGCCCGCATCACCGGCACGAAGTCCCCGCCGTCAACGTCAAACTTCACTCCCAGCTCCCCCGCCTCACCGACGCGGGTCATCAGGTCCGCCGTCGCGATCAGCGTTTTGGAAGGCACGACGTCGGTGAGCACCGCCGAGCCGCCGAGCCCGGCACGTTCGATAATGGTGACCTGCGCTCCGAGGGAGGCCGCGACCATGGCGGCTTCGTATCCGCCAGGTCCACCTCCGAGGATTGCGATCCGGGGTGCGCTGAAGTCTGGGTGCGTAGTCACAATCAACCATTCTCTCCCCAATTGCGCCGGGACATCAATAAAGTGCCTGATTCATGGGGCGCATCACCGGCACCCGTGACGCTGTGCACATCGGTGGCGGCACGATAGTTTGTACCAGTGAGTAATGCAGACTTCCTGACCATGGACCCTTTTGACGCCGCCCGTGAAGCCGCTGAGTACATTGCCGAGAAGACCGGTGTGGCCAGCCATGACGTCGCCCTGGTGCTGGGATCGGGCTGGGCCGAAGCCGCCGACCTCATCGGCGAGACCACCGCGACCCTGGCCGCGGACGAGGTCCCCGGCTTCCACGCCCCGGCCGTGGTGGGGCATGTCGGCACCATCCGCTCCGTGCTCACCACGGAAGGCAAGCGCGCCCTGGTCCTCGGCGCCCGGACCCACTACTACGAAGGCAAGGGCGTCCGCGCTGTCGTCCACGGCATCCGCGCAGCCGCCGCCGCCGGCTGCAAGACCCTGGTCCTCACCAACGGCTGCGGCGGCATCAACGAAAGCTGGGTTCCCGGCACCCCGGTGCTCATCAAAGATCACATAAACCTCACCGGCACGTCCCCGCTGGAAGGCGCCACGTTCGTGGACCTGACAGATCTCTACAGTCCACGCATCCGGGCCCTCGCCCGTGAAGTGGATTCTTCACTTGACGAGGGCGTCTACGTCCAGTTCTCCGGACCGCACTACGAGACGCCCGCCGAGGTGCAGTACGCCAAGCGGATCGGCGCGGACCTGGTGGGCATGTCCACAGCCCTGGAAGCAATCGCTGGCCGCCACGCGGGCATGGAGGTTTTCGGCATTTCGTTGGTGACCAACCTGGCCGCGGGTATCAGCCCCATGCCGCTCAGCCACCAGGAAGTCCTCGAATCCGGTCAGGAAGCCGGGCCGCGCATCTCCAAGCTACTGGCAGGCATCATCGCCAAACTCTAAGTCAAAGCGGGGCCGCCACCGAGTGTTCAGGACCGTTCCGGGAGCAATGACGATACCGTGGACCCCATGACGTCCTCCGATGCCGCCTCCTTGTACAGCCACGCCCGCGAATGGGCTGCCAAAGATCCGGATCCCGCCACAGCCGCCGCCCTCACGGAGCTGCTGCAGCTCGCCGAGGACGGTTCCCCCGCCGCCATGCAGGAACTGGCCGACAGCTTCAGCGGCACCCTGCAGTTCGGCACCGCAGGCCTCCGCGCCGCCCTCGGACCCGGCCCGAACCGGATGAACCGGGTGGTGGTGCGCCGGGCCGCCGCCGGATTTGCTGCCTTCCTCGCTGACGCCGTAGGTGAGGCTGCGCCGGGAACACGGCCACGCGCCGTCGTCGGTTACGACGCCCGCCACAACTCGGACATCTTCGCCGAGGAATCGGCAGCCATCTTCACCGCTGCCGGGATTGACACCTTCCTGATGCCTGCCGCGTTGCCCACTCCCCTGCTCGCGTTCGCCGTGCGGGCGCTGGATTGCGACGGCGGCGTGATGGTCACAGCCAGCCACAACCCGCCGCAGGATAACGGCTACAAGGTCTACCTTGGCCGCCACGCAGTGGAGGAAAGCGGCCGCGGCGCGCAGATCGTGGCGCCCTATGACGCCCGCATCGCCGCACGGATCGAGGCCGTGGGAGCGCTCGAGTCCATCGGCCTCGCCGCGGACGGCTGGACTGTGCTGGACCAGTCAGTTGCCGCTGACTACGAACGCGCGACGGCGGCGCTCGCCGACCCTGCCCGCTTCCCTTCCCGCGACCTGCGGATTGTCCTGACCCCCATGCACGGCGTCGGCGGTGAAACGGCCGTGGCGGTGCTGAAGGCGGCCGGCTTCGGTGATGTCACGCTCGTGGCGGAGCAGGCCGAACCGGATCCGGACTTTCCCACGGTGAGCTTCCCCAACCCGGAGGAGCCGGGTGCCCTGGACTTGGCGCTGGAGACAGCCGCCCGGCTGGATGCTGACATTGTCCTGGCCAACGATCCCGACGCCGACCGTGCTGCCGTGGCGGCAAAGGATCCTGACACCGGCGCCTGGCGGATGCTGCGCGGGGATGAAGTGGGGGCACTGCTGGGGGCGCACATCGTGGCCCGGCTCGCGGCTGACAGCCCCGACAAACCCGGCGACACCGGCCAGGCAGCCGCCGACACCGAGACTGCCGGCGTGTTCGCCAATTCCATTGTGTCCTCACGGCTGCTCGCCCGGATTGCCGCGGCGGCAGGCTACGCGCACGAGGAAACGCTGACCGGCTTCAAGTGGATTTCCCGCGTGCCGGGGCTGCTGTACGGCTACGAGGAAGCCCTGGGCTACTGCGTTGCGCCAGACCTGGTCCGGGACAAGGACGGGATCTCGGCCGCTGTCCTCATCGCCGAAATGGCTGCGGCCGCAAAGGCTGAAGGCAAAACCATCTTCGACACGCTGGATGAGCTCTATCTCCGCCATGGCCTGCACGCGAGTGACCAGCTGAGCATCCGGGTGGCGGACCTGGGCCTGCTCGATGCCATGATGAACCGGCTGCGGGTCAGCCCGCCCGAAGCGTTCGGATCATCGGCGGTTGAATCGTTTGTGGACCTGGCCGAAGGGAGCGGCCAGTTGCCGCCCACGGATGGCCTGCTGTATTTGACCCGGGACCAGACCCGCGTGATCATCCGGCCCAGCGGAACAGAGCCGAAGCTCAAGTGCTATCTGGAAGTCCTCCACCCGGTGGAGTCCGCGGCCGAACTGCCGGAAGCCCGGCAGGCGGCCCGCCTCGCCCTCGATGCCGTGATCAGTGATGTCCGTGAGGCCCTCGGGCTGTGACGGATCCTGCTAGACCGCCACTTCGATGAAGCCGTCGGCAATGCGGGTGCGGAACGTCTCGAGGCGCACGGCTGCTGTTCCGAAGCATTCGCCGGTTTCCAGGTCGTAGACCTCTTTGTGCAGCGGCGACGCGATGGTGGGCCTGGTGCCGCGGGACCCCAGGATGCCGCGCGCCATCACGTGGGCACCCGTCGCCGGGTCCTCGTGGGCGACGGCAAAAACCTCACTGGGGCCGGTCCGGAACAGCGCCACCTGGCGGCCCGCAATAAGCGCCGCTTCGCCCCAGGCGAGCTCAAGTTCGGCAACGGCACAAACCCGGTGCCAGCCGGCAGCGGTTTCGGTGGTGTCGGCGGTGAGCGCCCCAATTTCCAGTGTTGCCGTCATGTCCGGTTCAACTCCCCGTGCTTGTCTGTCTGTTTTGGCTGTCTGCCCGGCCACGTTTATGGCCGCACTAACAACCTAGGCAGCGGGTGTTTCAAAGGCGTGCAGTAAATGTGTCCGGCGGGTAAAAGAGACCTCACCCGGTCGGAAACGCGTTCGTGATGCAGAAGTTAAGATCACGAAACAATTGGGAAACTGAAGCGAAACTGCGTCTCCGTAGTCTGAATGCATACCTCGTCAGAGAAGGTCGCAGAACTCCGTCTGCGGCCCATGCGAAAGGCCCACAGTGACCGAACAGACTTCACGCACAGAGAACACGCGCCGCATCGTCGTCGCCGGTGGCGGTCCAGCCGCCCACCGCTTCGCCGATGCCATGCACTCCCGTGGCCTCGAAGGCTGGCATGTCACGGTCCTCACCGAGGAAGCCCACCTCCCCTACGACCGCGTGGCGCTGTCCAAGGCCCTCACCGACACCGACGTCGACCTGACGCTTGGATCAGCGTCCATGTGGGACCACGCCTCCCTGGACCTTAAGACCGGCGAGCGCGTTGTGAAGATCAACGCCGGGGCCAAGACGGTGGAAACAGCCGCCGGCAGCACCTTCGAATATGACGACCTGGTGGTCGCCACCGGTTCGAATGCTGCGCGGCTCCCCATCCCCGGCAACGAGCTCACCCACGTCTACCGCACCCTCGAAGACGTCTGGGCCATTAACAAGACCATCACCGAACTCACTGAGAAGCTCGGCCGCAAGGTCAACGCCGTCACCATCGGCGGCGGCCTCCTCGGGCTCGAATCGGCCGCAGGCACGGAGCAGCTCGGGGCCACGCCGATCGTCATCGACGGTTCGCAGTGGCTGATGGCCACCCAGCTGGACGAAGGTGCGGGCCAGGCAATGGGCCGGCTGATCAAAGCCAAGGGTTTCGAAGTTCACGGCGGCGTCTTTCCTTCGGAAGTCCTCTCCGACGACGAGGGCCAGGTCACCGGTGTCCTGATGGCGGACGGCCGCATCATCGACGCCGACATGGTGATCGTTGCCATCGGCGTCCGGCCCCGCGACGAACTCTTCCGCGCCGCCGACGGCGAAGAACAGGTGTTCAGCCTGGGCCAGCGCGGCGGTGTGGTCATCAACGATTACTGCGCCACCGAAGTAGACGGCATCTGGGCCATCGGTGAAGTCGCCAACTTCGAAGGCATGTGCCTGGGCCTCGTTGCCCCCGCCAACACCATGGCCGAGATCGTGGCCGACCGCCTGCACGGCGGCGAGGCCACCTTCCCCGGTTTCGACACCGCCACCAAGCTCAAGCTCTCGGGCGTGGACGTCGCCAGCTTCGGTGACGGCTTCGCCAGGACCGAGCACTCGCTCGAGATCGTCTATGCCGACCCCGCCCGCGGCGTCTACCAGAAGATTGTCACCACCGACGACGCCAAGACCCTCCTGGGCGGCATCTTCGTGGGCGACGCCAGCCCCTACACCAGCCTCCGCCCGCTCCTGGGCCGCGAACTGAGCGCCGAGCCCGGCGCGTACCTCACCGCGGCCGGCGGCGGCGAGGCCCCGGAAACCGAGCTCCCGGACGACGCCATCCTGTGCTCCTGCAACAACGTCTCCGCCGGAACCATCCGCGATACGGTCAACGGCTGCGGCGCCTGCGACGGCAACGCACCGGTCCAGGAACTCGGTGAGCTGAAGGGCTGCACCCGCGCCGGCACCAGCTGCGGTTCCTGCGTGCCGATGCTCAAGAAGCTGCTGGAAACCGAGCTCACCAAGTCCGGCGTCGAGGTCTCCAAGGCCCTTTGCGAGCACATCGAGCTCTCCCGCCAGGAACTGTTCGACGCCATCCGCGTCCTGGAACTGACCTCCTTCGAAGAGATCATGGCCAAGTACGGCACCGGCGCCGGCTGCGACATCTGCAAGCCCACCATCGCCAACATCCTCGCCAGCCAGAACAGCGCCTACGTGCTGGACGCCGGCCGCGGTACCCTGCAGGACACCAACGACCGTGCCCTCGCCAACATGCAGAAGGACGGCACCTACTCGGTGGTCCCCCGCATCGCCGGCGGCGAAATCACCCCGAAGAAGCTCGGCGTCATCGCAGCGGTGGCCGAGAAGTACAACCTGTACACCAAGATCACCGGCGGCCAGCGCATCGACATGTTCGGTGCCCGCCTCGAAGAGCTGCCGGAAATCTGGAAGGAACTGGTGGACGCAGGCTTCGAGTCCGGCCAGGCCTACGGCAAGAGCCTGCGCACGGTGAAGTCCTGCGTTGGTTCCACCTGGTGCCGCTTCGGCGTCCAGGACTCGGTGGCCATGGCCATCCAGCTTGAGCTGCGCTACCGCGGCCTCCGCAGCCCGCACAAGCTGAAGATGGGCGTCTCCGGCTGTGCCCGCGAATGCGCCGAAGCGCGCGGCAAGGATGTTGGCGTGATCGCCACCGCCGACGGCTGGAACCTGTACGTCGGCGGCAATGGCGGTGCCACCCCGGCCCACGCCCAGCTGCTGGCCAAGGACCTGGACGACGAGACGCTGATCAAGTACATCGACCGGTACTTCATGTACTACATCCGCACCGCCGACCGACTGCAGCGCACCGCACGCTGGCAGGAAGAGCTCGACGGCGGCATCAAGCACGTCGAGGACGTGGTGGTCAAGGACACCCTGGGCATCGCCGAGGAACTCGAAGCAGCCATGGCCAAGCACGTGGACACCTACGTCGACGAATGGGCCGACACCCTGAAGGACCCCGAGCGCCTGCGCCGGTTCCGGTCCTTCGTCAACGCCCCGGACCAGAAGGACGACTCCATCACGTTCGTCTCCGACGAGCGCGGCCAGTTCCGGCCGGCCACCGCTGAAGAAAAAGGGAAGGTCCTCATTGGCGCTTCCATCCCCATGCGGCCCCGCGACGAGAACGAGGTATAGCCATGCAGCTCAGCATTGATCTGACCGGCCGGGAAGTCCTGGTCACCGGCTCCGACCACGCCGCACGCCAGGCGGTGCGCCGCTACGAAGCCGCGGGCGCCGTCGTCTACCGCCTCAGCACCCCGCAGGGTGCCGCGCATGACGGCCCGCTTCCCGAGCGTCCCTTCCTGGTGGCAGCAGTCGACGACGGCCAGCCGGGCTGGGAGGCCCTGCTCGGCCGGTGCCGCGTAACCGGTATCCCGGTCGCGGCCGAACCGGCCGCCGGCCCCGTAGGCCACGTAACCCTGGTGGGTGGCGGTCCCGGCACCACGGACCTGCTGACCGTCGCCGCGGTCAACGCCCTCCGCGATGCCGATGTGGTGTTCTACGACCGCCTCGCGCCGTGCCAGGACCTGCCTGTCCTGACCTCGGCCGAACTGGTGGATGTGGGCAAGAAGCCCGGCCACCACAAGGTCAGCCAGGCTGACATCGAAAAGCTGATGGTCGCGTCCGCCTTGGAAGGCAACAATGTGGTCCGGCTGAAAGGCGGCGATCCCTACGTCTTCGGCCGCGGCGGCGAGGAAGTTGCCTCCTGCGTCGCCGCCGGCGTACCCGTCCGCGTCATCTCGGGCGTTACCAGTGCGATTTCCGTCCCGGCGGCGGCAGGCATCCCGGTCACGCACCGCGAGGTCAGCCACATGTTCACCGTGGTTTCAGGCCACGCCCCGCTCACCGAAAAAGAACACATGCATCTTGCCGGCCTGGGCGGCACCATCGTGGTCCTCATGGGCATCGGCACGCTGCACCAGCTCGCCGCCGGGCTGCGCAAAGCCGGCATGCGCCCCGATATGCCCATGGCCGTCGTCGAACGCGGTTACCGTCCCGGCCAGCGCACCACCATCGCCGACCTGGGCACCATCACCTCCGCCGCGGCCGGGTGCAACAACCCCGCCGTGCTGGTCATCGGCGAGGTGGTCCGGGTGGCTGAAGCCAACCGCGGGCATGCTGAGGCCGCCGCCGACCTGGACAGGCTGGCGGCCTCGCTGCTGGGTTCGTGAAAGGATTGACCCCCATGAACGCACTGGCACCAGCTGAACCCGAGGCAGACGAAGCATCGGATGCCGGAAGCTCCCCCTTGGAGGGCTTCCGCATCGGGGTGACCTCGCACCGCCGGTCCCGCGACCTTATCGAGGCCCTGGAACGGCGCGGCGCTGAAGTACTGCACGCCCCGGCACTGAAGATCGCGCCCGTCCAGGAAGACATCCGCCTGATTGAGGACACCAAGGCCGTCATCGCGGCCCGCCCTGACCTCTGCATCGCCACCACCGCGTATGGCATGCGCCGCTGGTGCGAGGCGGCCGATTCGTTCGGGATTGGTGAGGAACTACTGGAAACACTCGGCGCCTGCCGGATGTTCGTCCGCGGCCCCAAAGCCCGCGGCGCCGTCCGCGCCGCCGGTCTCGCCGACGTCGGAATCAGCAGCGACGAAACCACCGCAACGCTGGTGGACATGCTGCTCGCCGAAGGCGTCCGCGGCAAGACCGTGGCCGTGCAGCTGCACGGCTACACCGACGTCCGTCAACTCGAGCGCCTGCGCATGTCCGGGGCAACCGTCCTCACCGTGACCCCCTACCGCTGGGTAAAGCCCGACGGCGAAGACCGGCTTCCGCGCCTCATTGAGGCCGCGTGCAGCGGCAACCTGGACGTGCTCACTTTCACGAGCGCGCCGGCCGTGGACGCGATGTGGAGCACCGCGCACGAGATGGGCCTGTACAAAGAGCTGATCCACAGCCTGAAGACCAACGTCACTACGGCCGTGGTGGGCCCCGTAACGGCACAGCCGCTCCTTGACGCCGGTGTCACCCCGCTCATTCCCGAGCGGTTCCGGATGGGCGCCCTGATCCGCCTGGTGTGCGAGCACCTCGCCCTGAACCACGTGCGGCGCCTCGACACAACCTCCGGCAACATCGAACTCCGCGGCCGCAGCCTGCGGATCGATGGCCAGCCCGTTGAGCTGGCGCCCGCGCCATTGTTGCTGCTGCGTGCGCTGCTGGGGGCCGGCGGGGCGGTCCTCTCCCGGGAGGCCCTCTCCGACCTGCTCGAACTCAAAGGCTCCGTCCACGCCCTCGACATGACTGTCAGCCGGCTCCGTTCCTCGCTGCCGGACGGCCGCCTGGTGGAGACGGTAGTCAAGCGCGGCTACCGGATCCGCGTCTGAACCGTCCCCACGGGAGTTTTTGTCCGAATAATGTGACCAAGGCCATACGGTAAGCACATCATCTGGACAAAAACTCCCGCTCCCGTAATTGGGGCGAAACACGCTGGAAAAACGGGCACCCTACGCTGGGGAACATCACGAACTTCCCGGCCGGGGCTAGCCTGCGGCCGCCAGCGAAAGGGCCAGCACATGTCCGCTCCGGCATCCTCCATCTCCCACTCCGCCGCCATCTCCAGCACCGCGCCACGCATCGTCATTGCAGGTGCCGGCCCGGCGGCCCAGGCCCTTGCGAGGCAGCTGGACCGTGCACGGTTCACCGGAACCATCACCATCCTGAGCAACCGTGACGACGTGACTGAGGAACTCCTGGAGGTGGCAGCCCTGCCGCAGGTCTCGCTCCGGTTCGGCCAGCCCGCCAGCTTCATCGAGGCCGCAACGCGGACCGTGACCACGGCTGACGGGATGGAATTCAGCTACGACCAGCTGGTCATCGCAACGGGTTCCGCGCCGGAGGAAGCCCCTGTTGAGGGTTCGGGCCACTGCCTGAGCTACTCCACAATCGATGACGCCGCCCGGATCGGCGAAGCGGTGAAGGACCTGACCAGTGAATTGGGCAGGCGGCCGCTGGGAATCCTGGTGGGCACCGGTGCCGCCGCGGGGCAGGCCGAGGCGGTGCTGCGCGCCCGCGGCGTCCGCCCGGTCCGGACCACGGTGCGGCCTGCCGTGGTGAAGCCGCGAAAGCCTGGCCCGGAGCTGAACACCGCAGGGATCGTCTTCGCCGACGGCAGCAGCATGAACGGCGACATTGTGGTCCTGGCGGAGGAACGCGTCTCCCGGGACGGGCTCGCTGCCAGCGCCGGCCTCCGCACGGCTCCCGGCGGTGGCATTGCCATCAGCCAGGACTTCCGGACCTCCGTACCGGGGATCTGGGCCATTGGTGACGCCGCAACGTTCGACGGCGTCCGGCTGGGCCTGTTGGTGGCCGCGGCCTCTGCAGCCGGTGCCTGCGCCGCACAGCTGATGTCGGCGTCCTCGGCCGGAACGGTCCTGCAGGCAGCGGCCTGAGCTCCTGCGCGCACCCCTCATGGCGGCATCGCCGTTGTGGCAAGATGGTTCCCGAAAGAGCCCTGCACGCTGCAGCCCGCCGACGGCCCGCAAGGCCACGAGGAAAAGGACCACCATGAGCAACGAAGCCACTTCTGCCGGCCAGCGCGGAGCCGGCACGGACTCAGCACCGGGGAACATAGCGTCCTACATTGACCACACGCTGCTGAAGCCCGAAGCCAGCGAAGCGGACATCCTGAAGGTGTGTGCCGAGGCCGCCGAATACCATTTCAAGTCGGTCTGCGTGAATCCCCTGTGGGTCAAGACGGTCAAGACGGCCCTCAAGGGTTCCGGGGTGCTGACGTGTTCGGTGATCGGTTTTCCACTGGGCGCCACGCCCACCGATGTGAAGACATTCGAAGCCCGCGGTGCCGTACTCGACGGCGCAGATGAAATCGACATGGTCATCAACATCGCCGCTGCACGGGCCGGGGACAAGGGCGCGCTGGTGGAGGACATTTCGGCGGTCGCCGAGGCTGTCCACGCGAGCGGGGCCGCCTTGAAGGTCATCATCGAAACTGTGTTTCTCTCCGACGACCAGAAAGTCCTTGCCTGCCAGGCTGCGGTTGAGGCCGGGGCAGACTTTGTGAAGACCTCCACCGGCTTCAGCGGCGGCGGCGCCACGGCAGAAGACATCGCCCTGATGCGCCGGACCGTCGGCCCTGATCTGGGCGTCAAGGCTTCCGGCGGCGTGCGCTCCCTGGCTGACGCTCAGGCTATGATTGCTGCTGGTGCAACACGTATTGGTGCCAGCTCCGGCATTGCAATCGTCAAGGGTGAACAGGGTTCAACCAGCTACTGACGCTGCCGGAGCCGCCCTAGATTTGAGCCCCCAGGGGCCGAGGAGGAACGAATGTCCAGCAAGACCACAGCGTCCGGCGTTACGAAAGTCCAGACCCCGGAGAACGAGAACAGCCTCGTCACGAGCATTGGCCTGTTTCTGGTCATGATTGCCCTGTTCCTGGGCTCCGTCTACTCGCTGTCCTTCCTCACCCTGGACAACCCGTGGCCGATGGCCGTCTGCCTGGGCCTCTTCTTCCTGGCGTACTGGATTCCGCAGACCATCCTGGGCCGCTCCGATTCAGCGGGCGAGAAGTAAGACCTGCTTTCCACAGCAACGCGGGGTCACATAATGCCCATCCTCAAGGATGCATTGGGCATTATGTGACCCCGCGTTGGTTGTTTAAGTGCGGATCACGTTGCCGAGCGCGGCGAGAACTCCCGGGCCATGCTGCTTTGCCGCAGACCAGGCCGCCACGCACATCCCCACCATGGCGTAAGCACTCACGGGGATCAGCACCAGCCACTCCCGCCGTGATCCTGCCCGGCCGAGGAGAGGCAGGGAAAACGCGCCGTTGGACTTCCAGATGTCGTTGAACACCGGGAGTTTCCGCAGGAACCGGGGTGGCTTGATGACGATTGGCCAGAGCAGAGGCACGCCGCCGGTGGTGATCATGTCCCCCACAATGTGGACCACCACGCCGGTCAGCATGGACACCGGCAGCCAGGTCCACTGGTGCGGGGCAAACCACGTCACCAGCCCGGCCATTGTGAGGGCGAAAATCCAGTTGCTGATGAAGCCCGACCTGGGGAACAGCTTCAGCGCCTTGGCGGCGATGTTGATCATGAACATACACAGCAGGCCGGCACCGACGGACAGCAGGCCCCAGTCGGTCTGGAGCTGGATCTGTCCCGCCATCATGGCCAGCACCACAAAGAAGGCCGCTCCGAGGATGGAGTGGGTGCCTTGACGGTGTCCGCCGCTGGCGTTCTCAATTCCCCTGGCAATGACGTTGGACAGCGGGGGCAGCGAGTTCGCCACCGTGCTGTGCCGGTGGTCCCAGTCGCACACCAGGGCTGTGCCCGCCGTCGCCATGCCCCCGATCAGGATGCCGGTGGCATCCAACGGATACCAGCCCAGGGTGTACGGCCCTGTCGAGGCAATAGCTACCCACGCCGCGGCTCCCGACGCGGCGTGATGTCCTCCCATCAACGGTCAGCTCACCGCCTGCGTGGCTGATAAAGGAGTGTCGGAGAAGATGTTGCGGATGACGCCGTTGGCCCATTCCAGGATTTCGGCGTCCTGGAGGTCCCGGCCGCCGATCCTGGCGGTCTTGGGCTTTGGAATCAGCACGGCGTCCAGGGCCGGCTTGGACTGCGAACCCGGGTACATCCGGGTCAGCCGCATCTGCTTCGACTCAGGCAGTTGGGCAGGTGAGAACTTGATGAAGTTCCCCTGGAGCGCGACGTCGGACAGGCCGGCCTCGCGGGCCCCTACCCTGAAGCGGGCCACGGCGATCAGGTTCTGGACCGGCAGCGGCGGCTCCCCGTAGCGGTCCACGAGCTCGGCCAGGACTTCCTCGATGGCTTCGTTGGTCAGTGCTGAGGCCAGCTTGCGGTACGCCTCCAGCCGCAGCCGTTCCCCCGGTACGTAGTCGTGCGGGAGGTGGGCGTTGACCGGCAGCTCGATCTTCATTTCGGCCGCCTTTTCCTCGGCGTCGCCGCGGTAGTCCGCCACGGCCTCGCCCACCAGCCGGATGTACAGATCGAAGCCCACCCCCTGGATGTGCCCGGACTGCTCGCCGCCGAGCAGGTTGCCGGCGCCGCGGATCTCGAGGTCCTTCATGGCCAGCTGCATGCCGGCTCCCAGCTCGTTGTGAGTGGCGACGGCCTTGAGCCGTTCCAGCGCCACTTCGCCCAGCGGCTTCTCGGACGGGTAGAGGAAGTAGGCGTAGGCGCGTTCGCGGCCACGGCCCACACGGCCGCGGAGCTGGTGCAGCTGGGAGAGGCCGTACTTGTCCGCCCCGTCCACAATCAGGGTGTTGGCGTTGGAGATGTCCAGGCCGGTTTCGATGATGGTGGTGCACACCAGCACGTCAAAGCGCTTCTCCCAGAAGTCCACGATGATCTGCTCCAGCCGGCTCTCGGACATCTGCCCGTGCGCCACTTCCACGCGCGCCTCCGGAACCAGTTCGCGGACCTTCGCGGCGGTCCGTTCGATGGTGGACACTCGGTTGTGCACCAGGAACACCTGGCCTTCCCGCATGAGCTCACGCCGGATGGCCGCCGAGGTCTGCTTGTCCGTGTACGGGCCCACGTAGGTCAGCACGGGGTGGCGTTCCTCGGGCGGAGTGGCCAGGGTGGACGTTTCCCGGATGCCGGTCAGGGACATCTCAAGCGTTCGCGGGATCGGTGTGGCGCTCATGGCCAGGACGTCCACGTTGGTGCGCATCTTCTTGAGCGCCTCTTTGTGCTCGACGCCGAAGCGCTGCTCCTCATCCACGATCACCAGGCCAAGGTCCTTGAATGCGAAGTCCTTGGAGAGCAGCCGGTGCGTGCCGATGACCACGTCCACGGAGCCGCTCTTGACACCTTCCACGGTTTCCTTGGATTCCTTGGCGTTCTGGAATCGGGAAAGGGCCTTGACCCGCAGCGGGAAACCGGAGAAGCGCTCGGTGAACGTCTCGTAGTGCTGCTGGGCGAGCAGGGTGGTGGGCACCAGCACCGCCACCTGCTTGCCGTCCTGGACCGCCTTGAAAGCTGCGCGCACGGCGATCTCGGTCTTGCCGTAGCCCACGTCGCCGGAGACGAGCCGGTCCATGGGGATCTCGCGCTCCATGTCCGCTTTGACCTCGTTGATGGTGGTCAGCTGGTCCGGCGTTTCAACGTACGGGAAGGCTTCCTCCAGCTCGCGCTGCCAGGGGGTGTCCGGACCGAAGGCGTGGCCGCGGGAGGCCATCCGTGCGGAGTACAGCCGGATGAGTTCGCCCGCGATCTCCTTGACGGCCTTGCGTGCCTTGGACTTGGTACTGGCCCAGTCCGAGCCGCCCATCTTGCTGAGCACCGGGGTATCGCCGCCGACGTACCGGGTCACCTGGTCCAGCTGGTCGGTGGGAACAAAGAGCCGGTCCCCCGGCGCACCGCGCTTGGACGGGGCATACTCCAGGACCAGGTATTCGCGGACGCCGTCCCCGCCTCCGGCAACCTTGCGCTGGATGAGTTCAACGAACCGGCCGATGCCGTGCTGTTCGTGCACCACGTGGTCTCCGTTGACCAGCTGCAGGGGGTCCACGGCGTTCCGGCGCTTGGACGGCATGCGCCGCATGTCCTTGGTGGAGCCTGCAGACGTCCGTCCCAGCAGATCGGCCTCGGTGAGCAGCCCGAGTTTGAGGCTGTCCAGGACAAAACCGCGTCCGACGGCGGCAGTGGTCACCTCGATGATGCCCGCCTGCGGTTCCTTCTCCAGGGTGTCCACCCGGGCACACGGAATGTCGGCGTCGTGGAACAGTTCCGCCAGGCGCTGCGCGGGACCGGGGCCCTCGGTGACCACAACGATCCGCCACTGGTCCCGGACGTGCGAGCCGATGAACTCCATCATTTCGGCGACGTCGCCCTGGTATCCCCGGGGTTCCCGGGCATGCAGGTTCAGGACGTCGATCTCCGGCAGCAGCTCCTCATCAGTGGCCAGCGACGTGATGGACCACCAGGACACCTCATGGTTCAGGGCGAAGCTGCGGGTTTCGGCAAGGGAGCGGAAGCTGGCGGAGTGCAGGGCGGCGGACGCCTGCGAGCTCAGATCCAAGGGAGCCGTGCCTCCGTCCGAGGCTGTGGACCAGGCCGCTTCCAGGAACTCCTCGTTGGTGGCCGCGAGGTCATGCGCCCGGGTGCGGACCTTTTCCGGTTCAATGACCACCGAGATCGATCCGGCGGGCAGCTGCTCCACAAAGGGAACCATGGCGTCCACCAGCACCGGCGCGAGCGACTCCATGCCTTCCACGGCAATGCCCCCGGCGATCTTCTCCAGCATGTCCGCGGCGGCCGGGAGCTGGGCCTTCAGGGTGGCCGCCCGTGACATCACCGACGGCGTAATCAGGATTTCGCGGCAGGGCGGCGCGTGCAGTTCCGTGGGGTGGTGGATGCCCGGAGCCGACAGCGAGCGCTGGTCCGCGACGGCGAACCAGCGCATCTGGTCCACCTCGTCGCCGAAGAACTCAACGCGGATGGGGTGGTCCTCGGTGGGCGGAAACACGTCGATGATGCCGCCGCGCACGGCGAACTCGCCGCGGTGGGTGACCATGTCCACACGTGCATAGGCAGCGTCTGCCAGCCGGCGCACCACATCGGTGAACGGCATGTCCTGGCCAACCTTCAGGGTCACGGGAACCAGCTCACCCAGCCCGGCGACAATCGGCTGCACCACCGCGCGGACCGGGGCAACCACCACCCGCAGCTGACCCGCCGTCGAGCTTTCCGGGTGTGCCAGCCGGCGCAGGACGGACAGCCGCCGGCCCACAGTGTCCGAGCGGGGTGAGAGCCGCTCGTGCGGCAGGGTTTCCCAGCTGGGGAACTCGGCCACAGCATCCGCCGGAAGGTAGGCCCGGAGGGCCGCCGTCAGGTCCTCAGCCTCACGTCCCGTAGCGGTGACGGCGAGCACCACGGCCGGGATCCCGCCGTCGGGCGGTCCGTCCGCAGCACTGGCGCCCGCGGCGGTGAGGCCGTCTGCCATTTCCGCCAGCAGCGCGGCGCGGAGGCCGGCCGGTGCGCTGATCTGGTAGTCCTGGCCGCGGACATCGAACCCCCGTGCAGCCTCGGCTCTGACCCGGGCGAAGGTGTGGTCCTCGGCCAGGGCGCTGCGCAGTCCGGCAAGCGACGGACCGGAAAGGGAGGCACCAGTGCGGGAGGCGCTCGGGCTCATGGCAGAAACTCCTGTGGGATTCGTGGGCAGCGCAGGCAACGCGAAAACCCGAGATTCGCTGCGAATGCCGGGTCCTCCCAGCCTACTCCTGCCCCGGCGCCCACTCGGAACGCGTCTCTGCTTCCACGGACGACCCGCCCCACGTGTTGTAGGTCAGACTGCGGCCCTGGCCCTCTGGAGAAATGAGGCGAGAATCCTGCCCGCATCTTCATGGGTGAAGCCGTAGTCGGTTGTGGACCGGCGGGTGTGACCTTGGCCGGACAGTCTGTCCCCTAGATATACCAACGCCGCCATCGCCTCCGCGAGCTCAGTATTTGCGTCAGCGCGCTGGTGCAGAAGCCTCAGGTGCGCGGCCTGCAACGACGGACCGGGCGCGCAGCCAAGGTCGCGGTCGAAGATCAGTTGGCACCGCGCGTAAGCGGACAGTCCCTCTGCCGGCAGCCCGGACTGCTCGTAGCCTGTCACCAGCACTGTCCAGGCCCGCTCGTTGAGTGGATCGGAGGCCACTGCCAGCCGTGCCCAGCCGACAGCATCCGATGCGAGGCCCAGCAAAGCAGCAGTCTCCGCGGCCTGGATTTGCGCGGCCAGCCGTTCTGCCCCTTGGTGTGCCCTTGCCTCGTCGGCCCAGTCGGAGGCCAGTTCTGAAGCAAGAAAGGGCTCAGCAGCGAGTTCCAGGGCCTCCGTCAGAAATGAGTATGCTTCGCAGGGCGGTGCCTGAGTCGCCTTCCCAACTAGCTGGCGGAACCGGAAGAGGTCCAGGTCCACAAGCGCCGGGTCGATAACATAGCCCCCGTTCGCGGTGCGGAGCGGTCCGGTCTTGGTGTTTCCCGGCTGAATTGCGCGCCGAATACCGCTGATATAACTTTCGAGCGTTGCGACCGTCCCCTTGCCGGCCCCGGAGCCCCACAATGTTTCAATGATTCGGTCCTTGGACACCGGGTTGCCCAGGTTCAGCAGCAGTATCTCCAGTATCTGCCTTGGCTTGCGGCCGCCGATGTCTGCCGCGGAAAGCGCAACTCCCCTGCGGCGCAGTTCAAAGGTGCCGAACAGGCGTACGGCGACCAGTTCTTTTGGTACAGGAGTATTCCCCACGATTGTCCCCATATCCCCCAAGCCACCCAAAACTGAGTGCGGCTTTCCGGTCGGAAGAGCAGAAGTGCGTGCTGCTGGTTCCGGCTTTTCAGAACCACCGTGACACGGGGAGATGTGGCCAACAAGGTTCGCCAGTACCTGTTTTTGCCGAGGAGCCAAAGACGCGTAGACGGTCCCTGAGCACCCGTAACCCGCCCGCAGCCCCGGCAGGTACTTATTGCTCCGAACAAGTACCGTTGCCGCCTATCACCGATGGCAGGTAAGTAGCCCGCTAAGTACAAAAAGTGGGTGAAAGCGGCAAAAGGCAGGCCCCGGATTTCTCCGGGGCCTGCCTGTGCCTGCTGTTTATCAGCCTGCCGTAGGGTTGCTCATCCGGTAAAGGAAGGCTGCCATCTGGTCACGGTTGATCTGTTCTGCGGGACGGAAGGTCCGCACTCCGTTCTCAACCCATCCTTCGGAGATGCCCTGTGCCCTCAGCCACGAAATCTGCCTGTAGAAGGTGTGGTCCGTGGACACGTCCGCGAACGGCGAGACCGCAGGCGGCGTGTACTGGGCGTCGGTGGTGCCGCTCATCCGGTAGAGGAACGCCGCCATCTGGTCCCGGTTGATCTGCTCTGCAGGACGGAAGGTCACCTGGTTGCCCTCGACCCATCCCCGGGAGATTTCCTTGTCCCACAGCCATGCAATCTGCCTGTAGAAGGTGTGGTCCGTTGACACGTCTGCGAACGGCGAGACCGCAGGCGGCGTGTACTGGGCGTCGGTCGTGCCGCTCATCCGGTAGAGGAACGCCGCCATCTGGTCCCGGTTGATCTGCTCTGCAGGACGGAAGGTCACGACTCCGTTTTCACTCCATCCCTGCGAGATTTTCTGGTCCCACAGCCACGCAATCTGCTTGTAGAAGGTGTGGTCTGTGGCCACGTCCGCAAACGGCGAGACCGCAGGCGGAACGAATTCGGGAGGAACAACCACAGATGCCGTTGGCGTCACCGCGTTGGATGCGGCCGAAGCAGGGCTTTGACCGCCGGCATTGACCGCAATCACCTGGAAATTGTAGGCCGTACCATTGGTCAGGCCTGTCACCGTGAGGCTGGACTGCGTCGACGCGATATCCGCGATCGTTCGGACAACCGTCTCCCCCTCACGGACCAGGATGGTAAATGTGTCGGCAGCGAACTCACCGGCAGTAGCCGAGAAGCGCACTGTGGCGGTGGTGTCACCGGCTTCAGCCGTCCCGATGGCCGGAGCCAGCGGAGCCTGAACTTCGACGGGCACAACGTTCACAGTCTGGTCGGTGAACCGCAACCGTTCGACGTTGGTGATCCGGTCCGTACCGTCGTCACCTGAACCGCGGGCATGCACCACGGTGGTCACCCCGTTGACAGTGGTGATGTCGTACTCGGTCCGCGCTCCGGAGAAGACAGCAGTATCGACGTCGGAAGCGCCCGGTGTGGAGAGGATTTCCCGAACGATCACCACGTTGCCAGGGTCGATTTTGCCAGCCATGATGTCTGCCTGGATCTCCGTCAGGGATGTTGCTGTCCTGATCTGCTGACCCGCTGCATCAAGGACGCTAAGACGGACATTGAGCCACTTGTCGCCGTCGATGATGTCGTCGGCGCCATTGCCCCAAATCTCGTCACTGCCTGAACCGCCGATGATGATGTTGCCTGCACCGAAGCTGGTGGCTCCGGAAGGAAGGAGGTCGGCCAGGCCCCTGATGCGCGCAATTCCGGCGGCATCCAGTTCATTTGTCAGGCCAGGGACGTTGACTTCCCCGTTCGGTTCGGACGGCACTTCGTCGTCGCCCCGGAGCACGTCGTCCTTGTCCCAGCCCGAGAGTGCTTCAACCAGGAGGAAGCGGTCCTTGAGGGCGTTGGGCCCGTCCACGATGATTTGGCGCATGTCCGCATCGGCCCTTTCGACCGAGCGGGCGTGCGTGACCCAGTCAAAGCCGAAGACGCCGTGGTTGCGTTCGATGCCCGGCCCGGCAACCATCACGTCGTCGCCGCCCTCGGCGTCATAATCGTCCTCACCCGAATCACCGATCAGGACGTCATGGCCCGGAGCATTAATATCGTCGAAGAACGGTGCTCCACTGTCGCCCTGCAGCAGATCGTTGGCGTTTCCGCCTTCCTGCCAGTCATCGCCGCCACCGCCGAACACAGTGTCGGGGCCGTCGCCGGCGATGACAAGGTCATTACCCTCTCCAGCGAAGGTCTCATTGCCGTTCAGGCCGCCATTGGAGAAGTCATGGCCTTCACCGGACATGATGATGTCCAGTCCCGGCCCGGCGTCGATGGCATCGTTTCCGTTGCCGCCCTTGAGGACGTCGTCACCATGTGAGTCGGTGATGCGGTCGTTGCCGTCGCCGCCCAGAACCGTGTCGGCGCCGTCGTTGCCTTCGATGATGTCGCTGCCACCGTTGCCCCAGAACGTATCGTTGTCGATGCCGCCCCAGATCCGGTCCCCCAATTCCGTTCCGTTGAACGTGGATTGGGCGTTAAGACCCGGCCGGTCCACCGAGTTGGTGAGGCGGTATCGGATGGTGCCATCGGACATCCTCATCAGGAGCGCGGACTCGTCGCAGGCGGAGAGCAAGTCGTCAGCCACGGAGTTACCGGTGCTGGCGGAAATCCTGCCGATCTCAAACTCACAGTCCGCCACGCCGAAGACGTCTGCTTTGAGCGCTGCGGCGTCCGTGTTGCGCATGATGAGTTCGGCCATGGAGTTACCTTCCAGCTGCGTACGCAGGTTCAGGCCGGAAGTGCGTGACAGATAGTAAAGCCTGTCCCCGTCCTGCAGGTCCGTCATCTGGCGCTCGAAGATGTAGTTGAAGGTCGAGCCGAGCAAGCCGCCAAACAGGTTCTGGTATTCGGCCAGGCCTCCGACCCACAGGTCAACACTGTCAAGGCCGGTGGCAGTGCCCGCCCACGTTCCCGTGGCGTTGACGAAGTCATAGGCGTCTGCCGGTGTGGCCGCGTCCTTGGTGTCCATGTCGAACAACCGCTGAGCAGCGATGCGCTTGTCCGCAATGGAGGCTGCCGCCTTGATCGTGTCGTGCTCGCCGTAGGCAGCCATGAAGTTCACCACGGAATCCGGGTGCTTCAGGTTCTGCCCGAAGTCGACCCAGCTCGTGTAAGGCTTCAGGGAAGATTCACCGGTGGATGCGTACAGCTGCGTACGGAAGTTATTCAGTGACGGGACGCCGGTTTCCCTGCCGCGGGCAATGTTCAGTGAGGCGAGGTCCAGCGGCAGGCCCAGGACGTTATTGCGCAACGTATCGGTGACGAACTCGTCGAGTTCGGCACCGACCTGGTCCGTCATGCCCATGGCGATGGCACCGGCCGCCGCCTCCGGGGTCAAGGGGCCAGTTGGACTTGAGTAGTAGGCTGCCGGATTCAGGAAGGCATCTAGCAGTGGCATCCCAATGTCCGTGCCATTGTTCGTCTTCCGGTCAACAGTTTCAGTCAGCATAGAGTGGCCGAACCGGTATGTGGCATGTGCAAATTCCGCCATAATGGCCGGGTCAATCGCCGTGTCCGACTGGGTGAAGGGGTTGAACGCGTTGATGCCGGGCTGGATCTTGCGGGCGAAGTCCTCGAACACAATGTGTTGGTATTGCATCTCGGTCACGTAGCGTGCAGCCTGGAACAGCCTCTCACCGTTCCACTGCCCGTTCGGAAGCTTCCACTCGTTGACGTCGATATTCTCCGACGTAACAAGAGTCTGCATGTAGTCCACCAGCCGGTTGTGCTCTGAATGGAAGATCTGGTGGATAGCAGTAAGGCCGATGTTTTCGTTGACTCGTCCATCACCGGCAACAAAGTGCGCTTCCAGCGTCTCATTGTCGTAGACCCCGGGCTCTGTGAGCGGCTGGGCTACCGGGTTAGCAAGTTTGTCTGTGTCTGCCGGCAGAGGCCGGCCGGTCTGCGAATTGAACGGAGCCGCGTTGTGGGCGATGTCGTCCAGGAATGCGATGCCAATCCGTTCCACATCGGCCGGCGGCGCCACGGGTGCCTGCAGGTTGCCTTCAACGCGACCGCTGGCGGTTTCATACTGTGGCAGGCCGCTCGGGCCACGCAGGAAGCGGCCGTACTGGTCCGTCGCCAGCTTGGGAATATCGGCAATGTCGTAATCGGACAGCTCCAGACCAAGCAGTGTCCTTGCCTGCTGCTTGACGTCGGCCCAGGTGGCCATTCCTCCCGGTCCGCCTTCGAGGAGCTCGCCCGTTGCAACGGGATCGCCGGCTTCATTCAGGGAATATTCGCGCAGGAACACCTGGTGCGACGAATGTGACGAGTAGGTCTGGCTCTGGTCCACCCATGGTGAGTCGGTGTTGGTTGCGTTTTGCACGTCGTCGACGGTACCTAGGATGCCGTCGGGACCGGGCTGGTTTTCCGCACGGCTGAGCAGCATGAAGTTGGTCCGGCCACCCTGAACAAAAAGGGGGTCATCTTCGGACAGCGGCATCATGACGTAGTTGCTGGTCTTCTTGGTGAAGTCGACACCGTGGTCGAAGAACTGACCGAATAGCGCAAACATGCCGTTGTAGGGCGGCGACAGGCCGAAGTCGGTAGTGACGTTGGGGATATCAAGGGTCTCACCTTCCGGAACGCAGTTCTCCGGCACGCCCTCGCTTTCGCACGGTACAGCGGTGGGACCGTCATTAACTGTCCGGTGGGCCTTGCCGGCTGCTGCTACTGCAGCCGGGTTAGTGATGGTCTGGTCGACGATCGCGTTGCTCACAAACCGCGGACCGTTGTCAGTGACGCTGGTGTTGACGGATTCGTAGCTTTGGCCGTCAGGCGTGGTGCGCCACTGCGGCTCTGCCAGCCGGGGGAATTCCCGGCTCGCGGAGCCATAGTCCTCCTGACCGGCGATGAGGTTATTCTCAGTCCCGTCTACCGTTCGAAGGCCGTATGGCAGGAGCGGGTTGGCTATCTGATTCGCGCCAGGCCCGACGAGCGGCTGGCCCGGAACATCCTGACCTTGCGCGTTCTCCTTAGTGGCGTGGTTTTCTGCAATCTTGATCTGCTTGAGGATGAACCGCATATCGCCGGCGTTCAGCGTAAAGCCCTGACCGGTCGGAGCGGCGTAAACAGCGGGCGCCAGCACGGAGGGTATGACCCCCGCCCCGATGATGAAAGCTAACGCACTCGCGGTGACTTTACGCGTCACTGCCGTAACTGAAGCCTTTGAACCCGGCATGCTGCCCCCCTTTCGAGACTTGCGATGTTGTGCCATGATCTTTCCTCCATCGAATACCCACCGGCTTCCCCCTCATCGTGGTCGCTCAGCTTGCTTACTGGATGCGCCCAGCTTCGAGGAACGGCCTTTGGAAAAACTTGGGCCGCCGACTTCAACGCCTGGCCCTCCCAGTTGAAATTGCTACGCTGGCTTAGCAATTCCGCCTTGAACCAGCTTCCGAGGAGATCAACATGAACGGCATCCGCAGGACCGTCCTGGTGACCGGCGCCACCGGCTACATCGGTGGCCGTCTGGTTCCACGGCTGCTTGAGGCAGGGCACACCGTAAAGGTGCTGGTCCGGACGCCGGCCAAGATCTCCGGCGTGCCATGGCTGGACCAGGTGGAGGTGGTCCAGAGCGGCCTCGACGACGGCGCCGCCCTCCGCGATGCGCTGGAGGGCGTGGATGTGCTCTACTACCTCGTCCATTCCATGGCCGCAGGGTCAGGGTTTGAGGCCAAGGAAAAAGCGATGGCGGAGACGGCCGCGAAGGCTGCAGCCGAGGCAGGCGTGGACAGGATCGTCTACCTGGGCGGCCTGCATCCGTCCAACGTGGAACTGTCCACGCACATGCGGTCCCGGGAAGCTGTGGGCAAGGTGTTTCTGGACAGCCCGGTTGACGCGATAGTTTTCCAGGCCGGGGTGGTGATCGGTTCCGGCTCCGCGTCCTTCGAAATGATCCGGCACCTCTCCGAAACCCTTCCCCTGATGCCGGCCCCGAGCTGGGTGCGGAACAAAATTGAAGCCATTGCGGTCCGGGATGTGCTGCACTACCTGGTGGGAGCCGCGTCCCTGACAGGGCCCATCAACCGCACGTTCGACATCGGCTGCCGCCAGGTCCTCAGCTATGCCGGCATGATGAAGGAGTACGCCGCCGAAGCCGGTCTGCCGTACCGGGTGGTGCTCGCGCTGCCGGTTCCTGCGCCGAAACTCGCAGGCTTGTGGGTGGCCCTCACGACTCCGATTCCCCTGTCCATGTCGCTTCCGCTGGTGCAGTCATTGCAGCACGACGCCGTGTCCCGGGAGCACGATATCGACTCCGTCATTCCCGCACCTGAGGGCGGCCTGACACCGTACCGCCGGGCCGTTGCTCTGGCACTGGGCAAGGAACGCGACGGCCAGGTGGAAACCACGTGGGCCAATGCCGGCGCCGATGCCGATCCGCTGCCCAGCGATCCGGACTGGTCAGGGCACAAGGTCTTCGTGGATGAGCGGACGTTCCACGGGGACGTTGATCCCGCGCACGTCTGGAAGATCATCGAGGGAATCGGGGGCCGGAACGGCTGGTACTCCCTGCCCCTGGCCTGGCAGGTCCGTGGCTGGCTGGACAAACTCACCGGGGGCGCAGGGCTCCTGCGGGGCCGGCGGCACCCCGGCAGCCTCGTTTCCGGCGAGGTGGTGGACTGGTGGCGCGTTGAGCGGATTGACCGCGGGAAACTGCTCCGCCTGCGGGCCGAGATGCGTGCGCCCGGACGGGCGTGGCTTGAGCTGTCCGTGGAGCCCGACGGCGGCGGGAGCCGCTACCGGCAGCGTGCCATCTTCTTCCCCAAAGGACTCAGCGGCAGGCTCTACTGGCTCGCTGTCCTGCCCTTCCACAGCCTCATTTTTCCGGCGATGGCACGCAACATCACAACTGCCGCGCAGAAGTTGGTAGAAGCCGAGCGTGCGGAGGCCGGTTCTGGAATCACGCCGGGCTCCCCGTAGGATGTGGGGAGCAAAAAGCGTACTGACCCCGTATCACTGGAGGATCCATGGCACTGAGTGCAACCACCACCCTTCCGCATGCCGTCGACAGCGTCGCTGCTGTCTTTATTAACGAGGACTTCCAGCGGCACACCAGCGAATACGTTGGCGGCACGCTGGAGTCCTTCGCCGTTGACGGCGACATTGCCGGCGCCTTCAGCACCACCTCGGTCCGCACCCTCCCCACCTCCCGCCTGCCGGAGATCGCCCGCAAGTTCGTAGGCGAGAACCTCACGGTGACCCAGGTTGAAAACTGGGATGCCCCGGCCGCGGACGGATCCCGGCAGAGCAACATCACGCTGAAAATAGCCGGCGCTCCCCTCGACGTAACCGCAGTCCAGCGGCTCGTTGCCGAGGGCGGCAGCACCCGGGTAGAGCTTGAAGGGAATGTGACCTCCTCCGTGCCGTTCCTGGGCAGCAAGATCGCCGAGGCGGCCGAGCCCATGGTGGCCAAGGCCCTGAACATCCAGTCGCAGCGGGCCCAGGCCTGGCTCGAAAGCCACTGAGCCCGATGCAGCTTCCCCTCTTCGCAGCCTTACTGCTGATCATCGCCGGCGTCTGGTCGCTGGTGGTCTGGCCGCAGTTCCTGCGCCGGGTCATGAAAGATCCCCGGGCGCGCGATTCCCACGGCAAAGCCACAAAGTTCCTTACGGTCCACGTCGTCCTCGTCAGCATCTCCATGGTGCTGGGGGCTGCCACCGCGGTGATCGGCGTTCTAGGCCTGCTGGGCTAGGGCTTAACGCGGGCGCCTCCCCTGCCGCTGGCAGAGGAGGCGCCTGTCTGTTTAAGCTGCCTGGCTGATGAGTGCCGGGCTAAGCCGCCTGGTTGAGCGCGTCCTCGGCCGCTACCCACGAGATCATGGCGCATTTCACGCGTGCCGCATAGCGCGCCACACCCTCGAACGCGGCAGCGTCACCCAGGATCTCGGGATCAGCATGGATCTTCCCGCGCGAGCGCAATACTTCGCGGAAATTGCCAATGATCGCGTGGAGTTCGTCCACGGTCAGCCCCTCACCGAGTTCACTGAGGACCGAGGCCGAGGCCATTGAGATGGAACACCCCGCTCCGTCCCAGGAAATCTGCGCCACTTTACCGTCTTCCACGGCTACCCGGAGGGTGACTTCGTCCCCGCAGACAGGGTTCAGCTGGTGTGACTGGCCAGTGGACGCCCCTGCCGGGGCGTCGATGCCGGCCAGGCCACTGCCGTGCCGGGCTTTGGAGTGGTCAAGAATGATCTGCTGATACAGCTGGTCAAGGCTCATGTGTATACCTTCGGTGCCCGCGTCAGACGCGGAAGTAGGAACGGACGCCGGCGACTGCTTCGAGGAAGGCGTCGACGTCGTCGGTAGTGTTGTACAGGTAAGCGCTCGCCCTGGTAGTGGCCGTCAGGCCCAGGCGGCGGTGAAGCGGTTGGGCGCAGTGGTGCCCCACCCGGACGGCGATTCCGCGAGAATCCAGGAACTGCCCGACGTCGTGCGCGTGCACACCGTCGACGTCGAACGCGGCAAGGCCAATCCTGTCCTGGCCTGCCGCCGGCCCCAGAACGCGGATTCCCGGAATGGCCTCCAGCCCGGCCACCATGCGCTGGCCCAGTTCTGATTCCCAGCGGTGAACCCGGGCCAGGCCGGTTTCGGTGAGGTAGCTCGCAGCCGAGGCCAGGGCGACTGCCTGGGAGATGCGCTGGGTGCCGGCCTCGAAGCGCTGCGGCGCGGGCAGGTATTCTGCCCGTTCCATTGTGACGGTGGTGATCATGGATCCGCCGGTCAGAAAAGGCGGCAGCGTATCCAGGAGGGCCTGCTTGCCGTACAGCACACCGATTCCGGTGGGCGCCAGCATCTTGTGGCCGGAGAACACGGCGAAGTCGACGTCGAGTTCCTTGACGTTCAGGGGCAGGTGGGGCGCACTCTGGCAGGCGTCCAGGACCACCAGCGCTCCCGCCGCCCGCCCTAGGGCCACCAGTTCTTTCACAGGGTTGATGGTGCCCAGGACATTGGACGCGTGCGTGAAGGCCAGCACCTTGGTCCTGCTCCCGAGGATTTCAGCGGCCATGTCCAGCCGAAGCGATCCGGCGTCGTCGATGGGGATATAACGCAAAGTTGCCCCGGTGCGGAAAGCCAGTTCCTGCCACGGGATGAGGTTGGCGTGGTGCTCCATTTCGGTGACCACAATCTGGTCCCCCGGTCCAACGGCGAGTTCCTTCAGCCGGTTGTCACCGCGCCCTTGGGCAGCCCACAGCGTGGCATTGGACAGCGCGTAGCTGAC
Organism: Pseudarthrobacter sp. BIM B-2242; assembly: GCF_014764445.1. Lineage (NCBI taxonomy): Bacteria > Bacillati > Actinomycetota > Actinomycetes > Micrococcales > Micrococcaceae > Pseudarthrobacter > Pseudarthrobacter sp. BIM B-2242. Next base: position 1,252,498 of record NZ_CP061721.1, on the reverse strand, counting down.
AAGGTTCAGGCCTTCGGTGGCGTTGGACGTCCACACCGTCTCTTCATAGTCCGCGCCGATGAAGTCCGCGACGGTCTGGCGGGCATCTTCGAAGACCTCGGTGGCCTCCACGGCAAGGTGGTGTGCGCCGCGGTGCACGGCGGCGTTGCGCTGTTCGTAGAACTCCTGCTCGGCCTCGATGACGCTGAGCGGATTCTGGGATGTGGCGCCCGAATCCAGATACACCAGCGGTTGCCCGTTCACCAGCTGGTTGAGTATGGGGAAATCATTCCTGATTCGGAGAACCTCGGCGTTGTCCATGGCAGGAACGGCACGTTCCAGCGTGGCGGGCGTTGAAACTAAGGCCAAAGTGAACTCCTTGAGATGCCAACAGATTGACATTCAATTGTCCCACAACACCTCTGTGGCGGCCGCCGGGGGCGTCCGCCACAGTTGCTCCGGGCTTCACCCGCGGATAGGAGGGCCGGCGACGGCTGGGGGGAGAGCCTCGGTCTCAGAAGACTCTGACGTCGCCGGCCCAGTCTCGTTCCGGCCCACGGGCCGGAAAATCACTAGTGAGACAAGACCTGGAAAGTCTGTTTGGCTGGGTTAGCGGACCTTTGCGGCCGCTTCTTTCTGCCTCTTCAAGTTAATCCCATGCGGACACCGGCGGCACGAGTAGGCAGTACTCTACTTCGACGGCCCGACTACGGGGTACGCCCGAAGTGATACGCGTATCCCGGTCGCCTCCCCCTGGGGTCAGGCCGGCCAAGGCCTGGGCGGCAGAAGGGCATGGCGCCGTCAAGAGGCGTTGTGGGGCGGTACTGCGCCGTTCCGGGGCAGCACTGCGCAGGAAATGGCAAGGGTACCGTCAGCCCTGCCGCTCAGGATGAGCTGGAGGCTGGCTAGTGGGCCAGGGCAGTGGACAGCTCGTCCCTGCTCCGCACCCCGAGCTTCACGTAGGTACGGTACAAATGGCCCTCCACCGTCCGCACGGATACCATCAGCCGCTGGGCGATCTCCCGGTCGGTGAGGCCCTGGACAGCCAGTTCCACAATGTCCTGTTCACGCCGGGTGAGGTGCACCGTGGGTGCTGCGGCGATGAACCGGCCCTCGCGGAACCGCTCCCCCAGTTCATGGTCGCATTTCTCCCGCAGGGCGACTGCCTGGCGGGAACGACGGCGTTCGCCGGCGCTCTCCAGGACAGAGCTGGCCCGCGCGTAGGCTTCCCGTGCCACGTTGACGAATCCCTCGGTTTCCAGCTTTGCTGCCGTCTCCATGAGGGAATCAGCGTCCCCGGACTCCCAGTGCTCCGCCAGAGTGAGCATGGCCGCCGCCCACCGGCCTTCGACGTTCCCGGCCAGGGAGTGAACGAGGGGGATGACGGAATGATCGCCCAAGTCCCAGCAGAGGGACAAAAGTTCCAGGAGCGTGCCCGACCTGGCAGATACCTCCGGGATGGTTGCCAGGGTGTGGAGGGCTGCCAGGCCTTTCCCGTCACGGGCGACGTATTCCGACCCCGCGGCCGCATAGGCCGTGGCCAGGAGCTCCTGGACCGCCGAACCCTGGGCCGCATCCTTGTAGTCCAGCTCAAGCCGGCTGGACTGGGCGGCATCGCCCAGCCTAGAGGCCACATAAAATGCCAGCGAGGAGCCAAAACGGAAAAACTGCAGTGGATCGCTGAGCCTGAGCGTCTCCACGGCCGGCAGCAATGTTTGATAGGCCCGTTCTATCCGCCCCTGGCGCAGCAGTGAATAGCCGCGGAGAACCTCAAGGCTGCCGCCAAAGGCAGCTGCGGCCCTCGGGTGTTCTGTAGCGTAGTCCGCCAGTTCCCGTTCCGCTGATTCCCAGTCCCCCGTGGCTAGGTGGCCGGCAACCAGGCGGCCCAGCACGTATTCGTTGAAAAAGAAGACTCCACCTTCCAGAGCCGGAAGCTCCGCGGCTGCCTTCAGCGCGGCATCCAGGCCTTGGACGGCCCGCCCGGACGCAGCGAGGGACTGAGCCAGCAAGGCACCCCCGACCGCCCGCAGTGCGTCATCAGTGGTGCTCCCGGGAGTCCGGATCCGGAGGTCCTGCACCTCACGATCCAAACCTTCGCAGTTACCGGCTTCCCCGAGCTCCAGGAGGCGCAGCAGCTGCTCCTGCCAGGCCGTGCCGGGGCGGGCATCAGCATCGGAGTCATCCTGGGGAGCATCGTCGTTCCGGGTTTCAGCACAGTCTTTGGCACCAAAGCCGCCGAGCGATTCCCGGGACTCGGCTGCGAACACTGCCAGCGGTGTTCCCAGGGCCTGGTGGGCCAGAGCCCTGAGCATCAGGACAGGTGCGGCCCCGGCGCCGCTTCCCAGTTCCAGCCAGCAGCCATCAAGGAGCTTTGCCGCGCCGGTGAAGTCGCCTTCATTGTAGAGAGCCCTCGCATGGATGGCGTGCGCCTGCGGCACGAGGGCAGGGCTCACTACTTTGGCTGCCATGGTCCGGCTGCTCCGGCTCCTGAAGTGGTCGAGGGCAGTGTGTGCTGCCTCGAGGAGCTCGGGCTCGGGTGTCTTCAGCCCGCATTCGAGCGCCCATTCAACAGCCCTCAGCTTGCCCTCGGAACCGGTGGGTGAACTGCCCAGGTGCCCTTGGATCCTTTCCCGGAGCTGCAGGCTCCGCGACACCGAGATGGTCAGCCGGAGGGCATCACCGAACAGGGCATTCCAAATCCGAAGATCAGCGGGGCTGCCCTGGCTCTCCACTACCATTTGCTGGTCCAGCAGGGACCGCACAACTTCTGCACCGCTGATGTCCTCAATGACCTTGCGGCTCACCGGCCCGGCAAGGGAAATCAGCTTCAGGGCCTCCTGTTCCTCCGGGGTGCGGCGAAGCATGTCCTTCACCACAACGTTGGAGAGCCTGGGCCCATCGGCCGGCAAGGGCCCCAGCAGCATCCAGATTCCGTTCCGCTTTGCGAGCTGGCCGCCCTCGGCGGCGTCGTGGAGCAGGGCATCGAGAATTCGCGGGTTACCCCCGGAAGCGTTCCAGATGGTGTCAACGGTTCCGGCCGGAACGGTGCCGTCCAGGGCATGGGCGAGGACTTCCTCAATCTGTTCCCGGTTCAGAGGACGCAGATCCACGCGATCGGCCAGGCCGTCGTACCAGAGCTGTGCGAGGGCCTGCGGCAGCCCGGGCCGCGGCCTGCCTGCTGCGACCACACTGGCCCAGCCCGCGGAAATCATGTCTGCCACGATTCCGGCGGTCGCCTCATCCAGATGGTGGGCGTCATCCATCATGAGCAGCAGAGGGGTGTTTTTGCCTGCTTTGAGCTTCTCGAAGTAGCTCCAGACCGACCTCAGGACAGCCACGGGTGACACCGAGTCTTCTGCGGTCAACTCCGCCGTGTAGGGCGCCAGGATACCGAAGGGAACGCGCGACAGCGCCGAGCTTCCGTGGATCTGGACAACGATCATCTCGGCGGACAGACGCTCGGTAATGGCCTCGATCAGGGTGCTCTTGCCAATGCCCGGGCCCGCCATCAGGAACACGGCCTGGCTGGTGCGGGTCCGGATGATGTTGCAGATCCGGTCCAGCGGCTGCCGACGGCCTGTCAGCGGACGGTGTGCGGTTCCGGGTTTCGGTGAGTATCCGTTAGACGAGTCCAGTCAGATCACCCCTGGAGGTTACTCCCAGTTTTGTGAAGACCTGGTAAAGGTGGCCCTCCACAGTGCGGACGGAAACGCCCATGTCCAGCGCAATATCGCGGTTGGACGCGCCACGGCCGGCCAGCCGCGCGATCTGCCGCTCCCTGCTCGTCAGGAGGGGGCTGCCGCTGCTCGGCACGATTGGCAGGCTGGCCACGGTGGCTGCAAGGACGTCAAGCCGGGCCTGGGCGGTCCTGGCTGAGGCCGGGTCTCCGGCCTGGCGTGCGGAGTCAACGGCAAGTGCCATGCAGCGGGCCTCAACGGCGTCCAGCTCAAGTGTGGCGGCAAGCTCTCCGCCGGCGAGAAGAATTTTGGCATCCCGGGTCCTGCTCCCGATGGCAATGAGCCGCGAGATTTCCGCTAGAGGGCCTTGGCGGTGGCCGGCCACTTCTTCGAGCAGGCGGAAGTCAGCTTCCGTACCGTGGACTGTTGCTCCAAGCAGGCTGATCCAGGCAAGCGTGTACCTGCCGGCCGCGATGTCGCGCCGCGCCGACTCCTTCAACCGGGTGACCGCATCGACGTCGCCGAGCCACCGGCCGGCCATGTCAGCGCAGAACTCCGTGATGTTTTGCGTGGCATGATCTGCGGCGCCCCCGGTCCGCTGCAACTTGTCCAGGTATTTCCGGGACTGCCCGGCGTTGCCAATCTGGGCATACGCGAAGGCAACCGCTGCGTAGGCTGCCCGGCGGATGCCCTGGGCCGGCCTCAGCTCCAGCTGGGCTGCGGCTGAAAGCAGTGAATCAAGTGCTACCGCACCCCTCCCGGCGTACGCGTAGGCGATGCCCGCTGCCAGTTCAGCGGCGGCACTCCGGTAGGGAAGCTGGTGGATGTCACGCCCCGGAGGAGGACTCAGGAGATCGATGCAGCGGCGCCACTGCCCGGCGGTCAGGAGGACGTTGAATGCCCTTCCGGTGAACTTTTCCCGCAGGCCCACAATCTCGCCGGCGTCGGAAATCTGCCCGCCCAGCTGCCGCATCAGGCTCAGGGCGTCCATTTCGCGGCCCGTCATGGAGAGGGCGCTCATAAGGATCAGGGCTGAGTTCATCCGGAACCAGGTATCGGGGTTCTGCGCGGGGTCGGCGGCGGCTTCCAAGGCCGGGATGGCGGCGGCGTAGTCGCCCACAAAGGCCTGATATTCGAATTCGCAGAGGCTGATCCGGTTGGCCGCTACGGCCAGCGGATCGGGCCAGCCCTTTGCGATGCCTGGCTCGGCGCCAAGCCGTTCCCGCGCAGTCTGCAGCAGTGCCGGCACCCTGTGGGCGTGTTCGGGGAGCCAAACCATCACCTGCGATTTGGCTGCAATGACCTGGGCGTATTCGTCGGCCTCCAGGGTGTCCAGCTGTGGCTGTGAGATGTCATCCAGGGCCGCCATGGCCTGCCCGGGGAGGTCCAGCAGCAAGTAGGCGGCGGCTTTCTGCCGCTGGCCGGGCACCCATTCCGGGTCAGTGCGTTTCAGCGACTCGGCGTATTTGAGGGCAAAGCGGGGGTCAAAGACCTGGACGGCGGCTTCGGCTGCAGCCAGCGCCATGGGCGGACTCAGCTCGGCCTCGCATTCGTGGGTCAGGGCGGCGAAGGCCATGAGCTCGTCGATGGTCATGGTGGAGGGGTCCTGCACCTGGCCGTCCAGGAGCAGGCTCCGCAGTTCCCGGCGCCGGGTGATGCTCAGCCAGGACCGGACGACGTCGCCGAGGTACATTTCCCGGAGTGACACCCAACGGTTTTCCGAGTCATCGATCTCAAGCAGGCCGGCATCTTCCATGTCCGCAATGATGCCGGCACCGTAGACAGCGGTCAGCCTGGACAGCTCCACGCTCCGTGCGCAGGACAGCATTTCGATGACTTCGCGCTCCTGGGGAGACTGCCGGGACCAGCGTGACCGCACGATGTCCTCAAGGCTCGCCGCTCCGTCAAGCACTACTTTGTCCCGCAGGGTCCAGACCGAATCCGACAGGACAAGGTTCCCGGACTGCTGCTGCTCCGCCACGAGCGCTTTGAGCAGCAGCGGATTTCCGCCCACCATGGTGTGAAAGGTGCTGACGAGGGAGGCGGAGACGCGGTGCCCCAGCAGCGAAAGCAGAACCTGGCGGGTCTGCAGCTCGTTGAGGTTATCCAGCCTCACCTCAGTCAGGCGGCGATCGGTGAGCAGCCAATGGAAGTCTGCTGGAAGGTCGCTGATCCTGGGCGCCACGGCAACGATGCGCGCAGTGCCCGTGAGGAGGATGTTGAGCAGCACGCCGGCGCTCATGTCATCGATGCTGCCGGCGGTGTCCAGGGTGATAACACACTGGCGCCCGGCGGCGTCACTGCGGATCAGCGAAGTTATGCCCCGCAGAATGGCGGTTGGGGAACCCATGTAGGCCTGGGGAAGGCGTGCCAGCAGGAAGGCCAGACATCCGTACGGGGTGTCACCGGTTGTGGACCCGCACCGCAATTGCAGCGTCCAGACATCCGGGCCAAGCTCGGACACGGCCGTCCGTGCCAGGGATGATTTTCCAACACCGCGTCCGCCGGTAACTACCACGCCGAGGGAGTCGGGGCTGGTCATGGCGTTACGGACGGCTTCAAGGTTGGCGCTGCGGGCAGGCACGGACCAGCGCTGCGGCTCGGACGTACCGCCGGCTTCTGTCCGCAGCTCAAGGTCGTTTCGCGGTGACCCACGTCCCCAGCTGAGTGGCTCAATTGACATGAACTTATCCCCTACATCCCCTAAAGCGGGAACAAGCCCCATCGCTCCCCCGCTTAGGAAGAAGACTACCCCTTGGCAACGAACGGTGAACAGGGAAACCGCATTTTTAGTCCTATTACTACACGTCTGTTTTTGCGGGGTGGAATTTCTGCTGGGTGGCGGTCAACCCCTCCCTGACCAGCATCTCCACGGCATCAGCGGCCTCATCCAACAAAAACGGGACGTCTTTGCGTTCGGCGGTGCCAAAATCCTTTAAGACATAATCCGCTGTATCCATCCGGCCCGGCGGGCGTCCCACGCCCACGCGAACCCTGAGATAGTCCTTCGTGCCGATTGCCTTGGAGATGTCCCTGAGTCCGTTATGGCCGCCCTCGCCACCACCGCATTTCAGCTTTACCGTGTTAAACGGGATGTCGATCTCATCATGGACAGCCACCACGTGGTCCGGTCCGATGCCATAGAAATTTGCCAGGCCGGCCACCGGTCCGCCGGAAACGTTCATGTAGGTCAGCGGCTTGGCCAGCACCACGCGGGGACCGCCAATCCCCAGCCGCCCCTCGAGGACCTGGGCCCGGGCTTTGTGGATTTTAAAGTTCCCGCCCAGGCGGCCCGCGAGTTCGTCCAGAACCATCTGGCCGACGTTGTGCCTGTTGCCCCTGTATTCGGCCCCGGGGTTTCCGAGCCCAACGATCAGCCAGGTGTCAGTCATTGTTCAATCCTAAGGTGGTCCGGACATGGCTGTGGCCGGACCCCAGGAGGGCCCGGCCACGAAGACTACTGTGCCGTATTACTCGGCTGCGGCTTCAGTGGAAGCCTGGGCCTCTTCGTCAGAAACCTCGGTGGCCTCGGAGATGTTGACAACCAGTGCGTCGGCGTCGGCCAGCAGGGTGGCGCCCTTCGGCAGAACCAGGTCGGAAGCGTGGATGTGCTGTCCGGCGGTGCGGCCTTCGATGTTCACCTCGACGGCGGTGGGCAGGTGGGTTGCCTCAGCCTCGAGGGAGATGACGGTCAGTTCCTGGTTGAAGACGTTGCCCGGAGCAAGCTCGCCAACAACGTGGACGGGGATGTCCACGGTGACCTTCTCGCCCTTGATGACGGTCAGCAGGTCGATGTGCTCGATGATCTGCTTGATGGGGTCGCGCTGGACGTCCTTGACCAGGGCCAGGTGCTCTTCGCCGTTGACGTCCAGGGACAGCAGGGCGTTGGCGGTGCGGACTGCCAGCGTGGTGGCCTTGGCCGGAAGGGTGATGTGGATCGGCTCGGCGCCGTGGCCGTAGATAACGGCGGGGATCAGGTTGGCCATGCGCGCGCGGCGGGCAAAGCCCTTGCCGAATTCGGTGCGTACTTCTGCTGCGAGCTTCTGCTCAGACATGTGTATCTCCTCGGAAGAATAAATGGTGTTCAGCAAGGGCGGAGGTCTGGTACGACCTTCAACGCCGGGCGGCCGTATGTGGCGCCCTTCCGAAGGGAGATGCAGACCCAGTCGATAACGGAGACTGATCTCCCTCGCCAAGGTATCGTGAAGAAGCTTACCAGCGCCGGTCCCCATTACTGAAACCGGCGCTGGCCGGCCTGCCGAATTCGACAGGCTCAAGTATCAGGGTCAGGCGTTGCCGTCGAACAGGCTGGTGACCGAACCGTCGTCGAACACTTCGTGGATGGCGCGGGCAATCAACGGCGCGATGGACAGCACCGTGAGCTGCGGGAAGTGCTGGTGGGCGCCGAGGGGCAACGTGTTGGTGACGACCACTTCGCGGGCTCCCGATTCAGCCAGCCGCTGCGCGGCGGGCTCGGAGAACACAGCGTGGGTCGCAGCGATGATGACGTCCTTCGCCCCGGCGTTCTTCAGGACCTGGACGGCGCCGGAAATGGTGCCGCCGGTGTCGATCATGTCATCGATCAGGACGCAGGTCCTGCCCTCGATCTGGCCCACCACGGTTTTGGACACAGCCTGGTTGGGAACGGTGAGGTCACGGCTCTTGTGCACAAACGCCAGCGGCGCCCCGCCCAGGCGCTCGGCCCACTGCTCGGCGACGCGGACGCGGCCGGTATCCGGCGACACCACGGTGACGTTATCGGCGGACACCCGGGTCCGGATGTAGTCCGCCAGGAGGGGGATGGCCATCAGGTGGTCCACCGGGCCGTCGAAGAAGCCCTGGATCTGCGAGGTGTGCAGGTCAACGCTCATGATGCGGTCGGCGCCGGCAGTCTTATAGAGATCTGCCACCAGCCGGGCGGAAATGGGTTCGCGGCCGCGGCCCTTTTTGTCCTGCCGTGCGTACGGGTAGAAAGGCGAGACCACCGTGATGCGCTTCGCGGATGCCCGCTTCAGCGAATCGATCATGATCAGCTGTTCCATCAGGTGGTTGTTCAGCGGCGCCGGGTGGGCCTGGATGACAAAGGCATCGGTACCCCGGACGCTTTCGCCGGCGCGGACGTAGATTTCCCCGTTGGCAAAGTCGTAGGCATCAATGGGGAGCAGTTCGGTCCCCAGCTCTTTGGCGATTTCCCGCGCCAGCTCGGGATGCGCCCGCCCGGCGGCAAGCACCAGCTTCTTCTCGCCGTGTGCGGTAATTTCGCTCATTATTACTTGCCCTCTTCTGTTGATGCTGGGGTATTTGAGGAGTCTGACATGGCTGCCTGGGCCAGTTCTGCCGAGCGCGAGCCGGGGCGGTTGGCAACAACCCAGCCCTCGGTATTGCGCTGGGCAGCGACAGACAGGACGAGCGCCCCGGCCGGGACGTCCTTGCGGATCACCGCGCCGGCGCCACTGTAGGCACCGTCCCCCACGGTGACCGGTGCAACAAACACTGTGTTGGAACCTGTACGGACACCCGAGCCGATCACCGTGCGGTGCTTCTTCTCGCCGTCGTAATTGGCTGTGATGTTTCCACAACCGATATTGGTGTCCTCGCCGATTTCGGCGTCTCCGGCGTAGCCGAGGTGGGACAGCTTGGAGCCGCGGCCGATCGTGACGTTTTTGGTTTCGTAGAACGCACCGATTTTGCCCGTGTCGCCGAGCACAGTGCCGGGCCGCAGGTAGGTAAAGGGGCCGACGGAGGCTCCCGCGCCGATGACAGCGCCGGAGCCGTGTGTGCGGGTCACCTTGGCGCCCTCACTGATGCGGACATCCGTCAGGGTGGAGTCGGGGCCGACGACGGCGTCCCTCGCCACGGTGGTGGTGCCGTGCAGCTGCGTGTTGGGAAGGATACGGACATCCTCGTCCAAGGTGACCGTGGAGTCGATCCAGGTGGTGGCGGGGTCAACAACGGTGACTCCGGCCCGCATCCACGCTTCAACTGTCCGGCGGTTAAGTTCAGCGCCGAGGGCTGCAAGCTGCACGCGGTCATTGGCGCCCTCCACCTGCCAGCGGTCTTCGGTGACGACGGCGGCAACCCGGCCGCCCGACTGGCGGGCGAGGCCCACCACGTCGGTGAGGTACTTTTCGCCCTGCGAGTTGTCCGTGGTGACGTGAACCAGCGCGTCGCGAAGGACTGCGGCGTCGAAGGCGTAAATGCCGGAGTTGACTTCGCGGACCAGGCGTTCGGCTTCGGTGGAGTCCTTGTGTTCGCGGATGCCGGTGACGGAGCCGTCTTCGCCGCGGAGGATGCGGCCGTAGCCCGTGGCGTCGTCGAGCAGCGCGGTGAGCACCGTGACGGCGTTGCCTTCGCGTTCGTGGGTGGCCACCAGGTCTGCCAAAAGGCTCCCCGTGAGGAGGGGCACATCGCCGTAGGTGACCACGACGGTGCCTTCGAGCTTCTCCTGGGCATCGAGGGCTTCCAGTGCGACCTCCACGGCACGTCCGGTGCCGGGAATGTCGTCCTGGTCCACGATGAGGGCCTCAGGGTCGAGCCCGTTCAGGTGGCCGGCGACCAGGTCGCGCTCATGGCGGACTACCAGGGCCAACCGGCCGGGGTTGATGCTGCGGGCCGCGAGGAGGGCGTGGCCCACCATCGAGCGGCCGCCGATCTCATGCAGGATCTTGGGGGTACGGGATTTCATCCGCGTACCGGCGCCTGCTGCCAGAACTATGACGGCGGCTGGGCCGGTATTCTCGGGGATCACGTACGGGTTCTCCTTGCTTCGTTGCGCGTGGCGCTGGGCGCGGTGCCTGTCCTGCCGTAGGCCTGGCGGGGCACCGAGTTCATACTACTGGACGCTCTTGGCGCAGCAGTTCCGCCCATAGGATTCGAACCTATACTCCACGGCTCCAAAGGCCGGGGTGCTGCCATTACACCAGGGCGGACCATGCCACCGGCGCAAGGCCAAGGCACAAGTAGTTATTTTGCCATGGGTTCAGGGCAGCCCGCGACATGAGCAGTAATCGTGGCGTCCACGCCGCCCGCCCGGCACCCGATCCGGCCGTTTCAACGGCGCCGGTGACCGGCCCTGGGGCATGATGGAAATGTGAGTAACAACCCACCCCGGACACGGATGACCAGCGTCCAGCGGCGCCGCCAGCTGATCGACGTCGGACGTGGCCTGTTCGCCGCACGCGGACTCGACGGAACCACAATCGAGGAAATTGCGGCCTGCGCAGGCGTTTCCAAACCCGTCATCTACGAGCACTTCGGCTCCAAAGAAGGCATGTACACGCAGGTGGTGGATTGTGAGTTCCACATTCTCCTGGACGCCATCACGGCTGCCCTGACCGAGGAAGCCAAACCGCGTGTCCTCGTTGAACGCGCAGCCCTGGCCCTCCTCACCTACATCGAAGACCACACCGAGGGCTTCCGCATCCTGATGCGCGACGCTCCCCCGTCCCAGCCGGAAGGCGCGTTCTCGACCCTCCTGTCCCACGTCACCGCCCGCGTGGAACACATCCTGTCCGACGAATTCGACCGCCGCGGCCTCAGCGCCGATGACGGCGCCATGTACGCCCAGATGCTCGTCGGCATGGTTGCCATGACCGGCCAGTGGTGGCAGGACAGCCGCCAGCCCGACAAGCAGACCGTTGCCGCCCACCTGGTCAACCTCGCCTGGAACGGCCTCACCGGCCTTCAGAAGGACCCGGAGCTGCGCGGGGAAGGCTGAGTGGTTGCGTACTTACTCGCCGAGGACTTCCAGGGCTTCGAGCCACTCAAGTTCGAGGGCTTCGCGTTCTCCGGCGAGGTCCTTGAGCTTCTTGTTTTGCTCTGCCAGGGCGTCGAAGTCGGAGCCGGCCGTGCTCTTGACCATTTGGTCGTGGATCTTCTTTTCGGCCTGCTCGAGTTTGCCCATCTGGCGTTCGATGCGGTTCTTGGCCTTGCGGGCGTCGCGCTTTTCGGCCTCGGAGGAGCCCGTGGCGGCCGGTGTGGCGCTGCCGCTCGCGCCCGTCACGGGGTTACCGCCGCCGGTGATGGTGGAGCCGGCGAGGGCGGATTCGCGGAGCTCGAGGTACTGGTCCACACCGCGCGGCAGGGCGCGGATCTTGCCGTCGCCCAGGAGCGCCATCTGGTGGTCGGTAACGCGCTCCAGCAGGTAGCGGTCGTGGCTGACCACAACGAGGGTTCCGGGCCAACCGTCCAGGACGTCTTCGACGGCGGCGAGGGTATCGGTGTCGAGGTCGTTGGTGGGCTCATCGAGCATCAGGACGTTGGGTTCGCCCACCAGCAGGCGCAGCAGCTGGAGGCGGCGGCGCTCACCGCCGGAGAGGTCCTTGACCGGCGTCCATTGCTTTTCGTTGGTGAAGCCAAGCTGCTCCACCAGCTGGCCGGCCGTGAATTCCTTGCCGCCCACGTTGAAGGACCGTTTCTCGCGTTCGATGACCTCGATGACGCGCAGGTCGGAGACGTCGTCGAGCTCTTTGACTTCCTGGGTGAGCACCGCGGTGACCACGGTCTTGCCGCGCTTGACCTTGCCGGAGCTCGGCTGGATCTCGCCGTTCAGGAGCTTCAGCAAGGTGGTCTTGCCGGCGCCGTTGACGCCCACCAGGCCGAGCCGCTCCCCCGGGGCGAGCCGCAGGGTGATGTTGTCGAACAGCTTTTGGCCGGCGTCGCCCCCGAGGAAGTCGAGCGATACGTTCTCGAGGTCCAGGACGTCCTTGCCGAGCCGGGCGGTTGCCATCTTGCTCAGGGCCGTCGAGTCACGGGGTTCGGGGACGTCGGCGATCAGGGCGTTGGCGGCCTCGATGCGGAATTTGGGTTTGGCCGTGCGTGCCGGGGCGCCCCGGCGCAGCCAGGCGAGCTCCTTCTTGACGAGTTGCTGGCGTTTGCTTTCCATCACGTTCGCCGCGCGGTCCCGTTCGGCGCGTGCGAGCACGTAGGCGGCGTACCCGCCGTCGAACGGGTCCATGATGCCGTCGTGGATTTCCCAGGTCTTGGTGCAGACTTCGTCGAGGAACCAGCGGTCGTGGGTGACCACCAGGAACGCGCCCTGGTTGGGGCGCCAGCGGGTCTTCAGGTGCCGCGACAGCCACGCGACGCCTTCGACGTCGAGGTGGTTCGTGGGCTCATCGAGCATGATCACGTCATGGTCCTCGATGAGGAGCTTGGCCAGCGCCACGCGCCGTTTCTGCCCGCCCGAAAGGGCGTGGACATTGGCGTGCCAGTCGACGTCGGACACCAGGCCGCCCATGACTTCGCGGATCTGGGGGTTGCGAGCCCATTCGTAATCGGCCTGATCCCCGACGATCGCGGCACCGACGGTCAGGTCGCCGTCGAGCACGTCGCTTTGGTCCAGGTAGCCGATGTTGACTTCGCTGCGCTTGGTCACCCGGCCGGAGTCGGGGGTAGACCGCATGGCCAGCAGGCGCATGAGCGTTGACTTGCCGTCACCGTTCCGGCCCACCATGCCGATCCGGTCACCCTCCTCGAGTCCAAGGGTGATGCCGTCCAGGACGGTGCGCGTTGCGTACGAAACCGTGAGGTTCTCGCCGCCAAGAAGGTGTGCCAAAGGGGACTGCTTTCTGCTGCTGGGTAAAGAAACGGTCGCTTAAAGGAGGGTATCGGACATGATGCGGGCGCCATGCACGGGGCCGTGCACAGGGAACGCCGTCATGCCGTAGTGCCGCAGGTCCTCGGCCAGGTTGTCGGCTGCGGCCGGACTGCGGGCCAACAGTGCCACCGTGGGTCCGGAACCGGAGACGATCCCGGCCAGGGCGCCGAGCGCTTCGCCCCGTCCCAGCGTATGGCGGAGCTTGGGGGCAAGATCAATGGACGCCCGCTGGAGGTCGTTGACGAGTACCCGGCTGAGGGCCACGGCATCACCGCCGCGGAGCGCCTGCAGGATCCTGGGGTCAACGGCCGTGGGCTCTGCCGCTTCGAGGCCTTCCGCGTCCCGGAGCCGGTCCAACGTGCGGAAGACCTCCGGGGTTGGCAGGCCGTAGTCTGCGGCCACAAGGACCCAGTCCGTCCGGGCCTTGACGAGCGCCGGCGAGAGTTCATCCCCCACGCCGAGTCCGACGGCCGTACCGCCGAGGAGGGAAAACGGGACGTCGGCACCCAGGTCAGCGGCGATGTGTGCCAGTTCGTCCCTTGACAGCCCGCTGTTCCAGAGTGCGTCGCAGGCCAGGAGGGTGGCGGCGGCATCAGCCGATCCGCCGCCCATCCCGCCGGCCACGGGGACGCGCTTGGTGATCTCCAGGTGGACGCCGGTGGCATGTTCTGAGACATCAGCCATCATGGCCGCGGCTTTGTACGCCAGGTTGTTTTCGTCCAGCGGGATGTCCACATCGTCCAGGTCGAGCGTGCTCTCCGGACTGATGCTGAGGGTGATTCCCGGCGTCTGCGTGCTGGTGGCTGAAACTTCCTCATAGAGTGACACCGCGAGGTAGACGCTGGCCACGGAGTGGTAGCCGTCGGGCCGCAATGGTCCCACATCCAGGGAAACGTTGACTTTGCCGGGCGCCTTTACCCGGACCGTCCTTGCGGAAAACCGGCCGGCGGATGCCCTCATGCCGTGGCCTCGCGGGCTTCCGCTATCCGGGCAAACGCGTGGATGTCGATCACTTCGCCCCGGGCCGTGGGGTCCACACCGGCGGCAACGAGGCAGCGTTCGGCCTCGGACGCTCCGCCGGCCCAGCCTGCCAGTGCGGCACGCAGCGTCTTGCGGCGCTGGGCGAACGCGGCATCAATAACGGCGAACACCTGCTCGCGGGTAGCTGTTGTGACGGGCGCTTCCCGGCGGGTAAAAGCCACAAGGCCGGAGTGGATCTTCGGTGCAGGCCAAAAGACGTTCATGCCGATGACCCCGGCTTTGCGCATGCTGCTGTACCAGGCCGCTTTGACGGACGGTACGCCGTAGGTCTTTGACCCCGGGCCGGCGGCCAGCCTGTCGGCCACTTCGTCCTGGACCATCACGAGCCCGTGCTGCAGGCTCGGGAAATGCTGGAGCAGGTGGAGGACCACCGGAACGGCAACGTTGTAGGGAAGGTTTGCTACCAGCGCGGTGGGCTCAACCGGGAGGGAGGTCACCCTCATGGCGTCGGCTTGAACGAGGTGGAAGTTGTCCGCTGCTTCCGGCCGCCAGGAGCGTACGGTGTCGGGCAGCTTCGCTGCCAGGACCGGATCGATTTCGACGGCGACCACCGCCTTCGCCGCATCCAGCAGGCCCAGCGTGAGCGAACCTAGGCCGGGCCCCACTTCCAGCACCGTTTCATCGGATCCGATACGGGCCACTGAGACAATCCGGCGGATGGTGTTGCCGTCGATGACGAAGTTCTGGCCAAGTGTCTTAGTGGGCCGGATGCCAATTTCCTCTGCCAGCCGGCGGATGTCGGAGGCGCCGAAGAGGGGTGCGGGCGCGGCGGCAGTCGGTTCAGTCACTTAGGCATCCTATCGCGGCGGCCTTATCCGACCGCCCGTTTCATCGCCGGTCCTGCGACTTTCCGGCCATGACTGTTGCCCGGGGAGGGCTGTTTGCGCGAAAGACATCACGGGTTAACGTCAGTGGCCGGCCCCGGGTGTCCCGGGGCCGGCCACTGATGCCTGCGGATCTGGCGGCTGTGGTCAGCTGCCGCCGGCACAGACAGGTGCCTGGCGGGTGGCTAGCTGGTAGCGGCCCAGCCACAGCCCCACGGCTGCAGGCCACGCTGTGCATAAACGCGGTTGGCGATGTCGATCTGCTGGGCTTTGGTGGCAAGGCTGGCGTTCGGGGCGTACGCTCCGCCGCCCGCGCCGATCCAGGTCCGGATGTCGAACTGGAGGCCGCCGTAGTATCCGTTGCCGGAGTTGATGGACCAGTTACCAGTGGACTCGCACTGCGCGATCTTGTCCCACATGGCTTCGTTCATCATTGCCGGAGCCGCGGCGCCGGTGTTGGTTCCCGCAGGTGCTGCGGCGGGTGCTGCGGCGACCGGCTTGGCTTTGGTGCCAATGGTGACCTTCTCGGTCACGGGCTGGACAGAAACGGATTCGGAAACCAGCGTCCGTGAGGCCTCGCGGCCGTCCACGAGAACCAGCTTGAAGGTCTTGTCGACCTTTCCGGCGACGCCGGCCTGGGTGACTTCCGTCTCGCCCTTGAGCAGTTCGGCGCTTTCCGTTTTGAGGACCTCGAAAGCGACGTCTTCGCTGGTGGCGGCGGTCTGGCTGGTGTCCACGCGGGAGACCTTGACAACCATGTTGTTCACCACATGTGCGTTGCCGGGCTGGGACGTCCGGTCGTCGACGCCGAGGGTGATGCCGGCATCTTCGAGCACCTGCGCGACGGTCCCCGCCGTTGTGGTGGCCGTGGAGACCTTGCCGTCAGCAACAATACTGATGTTCTTGGGGGTGGAAATGGAGACGAAGGAGCCTGCGACTGCGAGCTGGGCTTCCTTGGGTACGGAAACCGAGGAGGCGCTGGCCACTCCGAGTTCAGTGACGAGGCCCGCGACATCCGGAGCCGTGGTGCTGACGGTTTTCTCCGCACCGTCCAGGCTGACCTTTACGGCCTTGGCCATGTTGACGTTGATGACCGTGCCGTTCTCCACTTTGACGTCAGCCGAGGGCGAGACGCGGTCGGCGGCTTTCAGTTCCACGTTTGCGCTTTTGACGACCTGGCCCACGGTGCCGCCGAAGGACTGGACAGTGGTCACTTTGCCGTCGACGTTGAGGGTAACGGTTTTGTTATTTCCCACGAAGGCTACGAGGCCTACGACGAGCGCACAGAGCACCACGAGTTGGGTGCCGATCTTGATAAAACTGAACTTGCCGTCCGTTGTGAAGAGCTTGACCACGATTGCCCGTAACTTTAGATCCTTCCGGGCACGGGGAAAAACGCAGTGAAATAGCCGGCGCATGACCCTGGGGACAGCTCCGGGCATCGTTGCGCCGCCACACTTCGCTCTGCAGGCAGGAGGCAGTGAAGCTCGTCCATTTCCTGCCGAGAGTGAAGTGAAATTATCCGAAGGCCTTCCCCGACCCCGGCTAATAGTTACCCACTGTAACCGTAGCGTTATAAAGCGGCCAAGAAACTTGCATACGAAGTATGGCCGGGAATGCCTTGGAGAGGGTCCGGGTCAGTCCCAGGATCCGTATGCCCGCACGGTATTTTCGGCGATTGTGGTGCAGAGCTCCGCGAGGTCCGTACCTGTCAATTCGGCCATGGCCCGGACGGTGTACGGGACCATGTAACTGGCGTTGGGACGGCCCCGGTGGGGATGGGGTGTCAGGAACGGAGCATCGGTTTCAACCAGCACAAGCGCCGGGTCAGCCACGGCGAGCGCAGCCCGGAGGTTCGCGGCGTTCTTGAAGGTCAGCGTTCCGGCGAACGACATGTTCCAGCCCGCCGTGTTGCAGATCCTGGCCAGCTCCCCGTCACCGGAGAAGCAGTGGAACACCACCCGCTCCGGAGCCCCCTCTTCGCGCAGGACCTGCACCACGTCGTCGTGCGCGTCCCGGTCGTGGATCTGGAGGGTGAGGTTCAGCCGTTTGGCAATCTCGATATGCCGGCGGAACGAATAGCGCTGGTGAGCAAGGCCCTCCCCCTCGGTGCGGAAGAAATCCAGGCCCGTTTCGCCGATGGCACGGATTCGCGGATGCGCGGCAAGCCGCTCAATCTCCGCCAGCGCCTCCTCCAGCTCTCCGCGTTGCGCGTACTCCGGGGCGTCGTTGGGGTGGAGCGCCACAGCCCCCAGGAGCCTGGTGTCCAGATCGACTGCCTGGACGGCGAAGCGGGAGGACTCGAGATCGGTACCCACCTGGACCGCCCCCTGCACGCCAACAGCCTGGGCGGCATCCAGCGCCTCGCCGATCGCTACCGGGCTATCGCCGTTGGGGAAATCGAAGTGTGTGTGGTTGTCCATCACGGGGACCGGCAGCGGTTCCGGTGCCGGCGGGTAATTCGGCCGCTTCTGCCGGCCGGAAGAAGCTTCGGCTTCCGCACCGGCAGCGCGGTAAGCGGCGGGAATCAGCGAATTGCACATCCTTCCAGCCTAGCGTCGCCGAATGCCCGCAGAATTACAGGAACTCTCTGTCAGCGCGGGCAGTTGTGTTAGTAGTCTGGTACGAACAGATGCGAACGCCCACCGCCGGGCGAAGGCAGGCCGGCTGTCCCGTCCCAGGTGATCCCCGGGCTGAAAGGTTGCAGATGGACCCCCACCGCCGCACCGCCGTCAACGAGGTGACCCCCGCCGGCCGGATCTTCACCGCCGTCTCGGAGCACGTGGGCCAGCTCAACGGACACCGGACAACCGCCATGGACGCGGCGTCATTCCACGCCGCCAGCCGCAGGATCCTGGACTCCATCAACACCGTCATCGACGGAAAATCCGACGCCGCCCGGCTGGCCCTGACGGTCTTGCTCGCGCAAGGTCACCTCCTGCTTGAAGACGTCCCCGGCGTCGGCAAGACGCTGCTGGCCAAGAGCCTCGCCCGGACCATTGACTGCACGGTCAGCCGGATCCAGTTCACCCCTGACCTGCTGCCCTCCGATGTCACAGGCGTCTCGATCTACAACCAGTCGACGCGCCTCTTCGAGTTCCGCCCGGGCGCCGTCTTCGCCAACATTGTCATCGGTGACGAGATCAACCGTGCCTCCGCCAAGACCCAGTCGGCGCTCCTGGAATGCATGGAGGAACACCAGGTCACGGTAGACGGAGATTCGTACAGGCTTGATGAGCCTTTTATGGTGGTGGCCACCCAGAACCCGATCGAGATGGAAGGGACGTACCCCCTGCCGGAGGCCCAGCGTGACCGCTTTATGGCCAGGATCTCCATGGGCTACCCGGACAAGGAATCCGAGATCGAAATGCTCGAGACCCACCAGGCAACCTCGCCGCTGGCCAGGGTATCTGCCGTGGTCACCGCGGCGGACGTCGCGGCCATGATCGCCACCGTGCAGCAGGTCTACGTTTCCCAGGCGGTGAAGGAATACACGGTCTCCGTGGGCCGGGCCACGCGCGAAAGTCCCCTGCTCCGGCTGGGCGCCAGTCCCCGCTCCATGCTTCAGCTGCTCCGGGCCGCCAAAGCGACGGCAGCCCTGGACGGCCGTGACTTCGTGCTGCCCGACGACGTGGTGGGTGTGGCGGAGTCCGTGCTGGCCCACCGCATCATCCTGGACCGCAAAGCTGCCGGCGCCGGGGAGACTCCGCACAGCGTCATCCGGGGAATCCTGTCCCGGCTCCCCGTGAACCAGGAGCCTGTCAACACTCCGGCCCGGTCTTCCGTCCCGCAGGCCGGGTTACGGCGGAACCACTAGGCGGGGCCGTTCCGTGGCGCTCCTTGACCGGGTTCCCCGGCACCTCTTCAGCCAGCGCGGCTGGGGGCTCCTGGCTGCGGGGGCGGTTTCCCTGCTGGCAGCGCAGATCATGGGACGCCGGGACCTCCTGAGCCTCAGTGTCCTGCTGATCGTC
This sequence comes from Pseudarthrobacter sp. BIM B-2242, assembly GCF_014764445.1. Classification (NCBI taxonomy): domain Bacteria; kingdom Bacillati; phylum Actinomycetota; class Actinomycetes; order Micrococcales; family Micrococcaceae; genus Pseudarthrobacter; species Pseudarthrobacter sp. BIM B-2242. The sequence continues at coordinate 1,233,408 of NZ_CP061721.1, read as the reverse complement.
CTTCCCCTGGTTGCCCTGGCCGGGATCAGGCTCGTGAGGCCCCGCTTCCAGGTGTACCGCGAGTTCAACCCCACACCGGTGGAGACCTCCGCACCCACAACCGTCCGGCTGGCGGTTGCCCGAAGCGGCGCGGGCGGCGGACGGGCGATCATGGAGGAAAAGCTGCCGCCGAAGTTCGGGCAGTCCCCCGCCTTCCGTTTTCCGGCACGCTCGGCCACGGGCGGGACCAGCCGATACGAATACCACCTGCGTTCCAGCAGACGGGGGCAGTACCTGATCGGCCCGGTGACAGCAGAGTTCACTGATCCGTTCGGCCTGTCGCTGCACCGCCAGGCCATCGACGACGGCGACATCCTCACAGTCACTCCTGCCGCCGTCGACCTCCCGGTGACGGGGCTCGCCGGCGCCCGCGGCAACGATGGCATCACCGCCACTCGTATCCGGGCCAACCCCAGCGACGATGATGTGATGACCCGCGAATACCGGCCGGGAGACCCCATGCGGCGGGTCCACTGGGCGGCAACGGCCCGCCACGGTGAGCTGATGGTGCGGCAGGAAGAATCGGTCACGACGCCGGAAGCCACTGTCATCCTGGACCAGCGGTTCGTGGCCTTCCCGGCTAGCTCCGGCTCCGGTCACGGGGGGACGGCGGCCCGGGACAGCGACGACGTGGTCAGCAGTACGTTTGAGTGGGCTGTGGTGGCAGCGATCTCCGTCTGCACTCACCTCGCGGAACGGAACTATGCGCTGCGCCTCCTGGACCCCCGCGGCGAACCGGCCTTCCTCCGATCCCCCTCCGCACCGGAGCCGGAGACAGAGGAGTACACCGGGGCGTCAGGGCTGCAATCCATCGCCGAGAGCCTGGCCGCCATCCACCTGTCCGGCGCGCATCACGGCGTGCGGGAACGGCATGGGGCCAGGGAAGGGTCCGCCGCGCGGGAGCACGGCAGCCAGGACTCCGGTCCGGACGTTTTCGACGACTACCTGATGGACAAGCTCTCAGCCCATCGGATGCGCGGACCCATCATTGCCCTGCTCGGCAGGATTTCCACGGCCGAAGCCAAAGCTCTGGCTCCCGCCGCCGGGTACGGGGCAAACGCCTTCGCCATCATGGTGTGCGACAGGCCCGCAGATTCCGAAGAAGCGCTGGAGGCCCTCCGCCGGGGCGGCTGGCGGGCCGTTGCCGTGCAGGCTTCGGTGCCCGTTCCTGTGGCCTGGAGCCACTTTGACGAGGGCGGAGCTGCGCCGGCCACCGCTGCAGCCGACGTACGCCGCGGGGCGGGGGTGGGACGATGACGCTCGCCCCGGAACGCAGCACCCCCCGCGACCCGCGGCCCGCTTCAACCTCCCCGGGGGGCACCGGACAGGCTCCTGCACGGAACAGGGCGGGACCGTACCCGTGGGCCATGGCCGGGGCTGTCGCCCTGTCGGTGGCCGGGGCTGCGTTGTCCCTCAACGGCGTGCTGCGTGGCTGGGCCTGGTACCTGCCGGTCCTGACCACGGTAGTGGTGGTCTGCCTGACACTTGCGGCACTTCGTGCCCTCCGCGCCCAGCCCCTGCTGGTTGCTGCCGGCGGCTTCGCATCCCTGATCGCCATCCTCACCCTGACCTTCTTCCGGAGCACGGGCATCGCCGGGTTCATTCCCTCCGGCGCAACCATGGCTGAACTGGACAGGTTCCTCCGCAGGGCCAGTGAGACTGTACTGGCCGAGACGGCCCCGGTGGCCCCCAACGCCGGCATTGTTATGGTCACCTGCGCCGTCCTTGGCCTGACCGTCATCCTCATTGATGCCCTCGCCGTGCCGCTGGGGATGCCGGCCACAACCGGGCTGGGCCTGCTGGCCATCCTGGTGGTCCCGGCAATGGTGAAACCGCAAAGCGTAGGGGTGTGGGGCTTCAGCACCGCGGTAGCGGGATACTTGCTGATTCTGGCCTGCAGCCAATGGTTTGCCCCTGATGCCCGGACGTCCGCTGACAGCGGCCGGACGCCCGGCAACCTGCGCCGGGCCGTGTTGACCGGAACCGTTGCCCTGGTGGCCACCCTGGCAGTTCCGCTGGCCATCCCGGGCTTCGACCACGGAACGTTTCCCCAGGGCTCGCGGCTGAACCCGTGGGGCAACGCAACGGGCCTGAATCCCATGATCACGCTGGGAAACAGCCTCCGGGCGCCCGCCGGAACAGGTCGCATCACCTACGCCACCAACGCGTCCGCACCGGTCTATCTGCGGACCGTGACAGTGGACAATTTCGACGGCGAAACCTGGGGGCCCGATGACCGGGACGGCGAGCGCCGGCCGGTGGCGGGACAGATCCAGCCGGGCTACGAAATCACGGCGGACGAACAGGTGCGCCAAGTGACCGCGGTGGACACCGGCAGTTTCACCAGCCAGTACCTGCCGCTGCCCTATGCCCCGGAAACAATCCGCGGGCTCAACGGCTCCTGGACGTGGGACCCTGCAACGCTCGCGGTCAAGGGAGGAAACACCAGCTCCCGCGGCCAGCAGTACATTGTGGCATCCTCAGTGCCGAAGCTCACCGCCACCATGCTCCAGCAGTCGTCCCGGGAAGTGCGGGGAATTCCAGACGACTTCACCAGGATTCCCGGCGGCGTTCCGGACATCGTCCGCAGCACCGCTGATGCCGTGACTGCTTCCGGCGATAACGCCTACGCCAAGGCGATGGCCATCCAGAAGTACCTTCGTTCAGGGGAGTTCACCTACTCACTGCAGTCTCCGGTCCAGGGCGGCTATGACGGGAACGGGCTTTCGGTGCTGGCCGATTTCCTGAGCCAGAAGAGCGGCTACTGTATCCACTATTCCTCTGCCATGGCCGTCATGGCCAGGCTGGAGGGAATCCCCAGCCGCATCGCCGTGGGCTACGCGCCCGGCCGGTCCACCGGCGAGACGGTGTCCCTCGCTGGCCAGGGTGCGCTGCCCGAGTACGAGGTGGACGCCCGTGACGCGCACGCGTGGCCGGAACTCTACTTCCAGGGATTGGGCTGGGTGCCGTTCGAGCCCACGCCATCACGCGGCGTGGTCCCCGATTACGCCACCGAGCCGGTGAGCCCGGGCTCCCCCGACCTCATCGAAAACAACGACGACCTGCTGTCCGAATCCACGGCGCCCGTCCCGGCTCCGAGCGCCACACCGGCACCCCTTCCGGGTCCTGGTGGCGGCAACGACGCGGGGCAGCTTCTCCTGCCGTGGCTGGCGGGGACAGCACTCGTCCTGCTTGTCCTGCTCCTCGTCGCGTCGCCGCGGCTGGTCCGGACAGGGATCCGCGCCCGGCGGCTCCGTGGCGCGGATCCGGGCAGGGACGCTCCGGGCACAGATGCTTCGGTTCCACTCGCATGGGCTGAACTCCGCGATCTTGGCACCGACTACGGATTGCCGCCGGAGCCCAGCGAAACGCCGAGGGCGTACTCGGCGCGGCTCCGGAACTCGTCTGTGCTCGGCGGGACGGGCGGGCTGGACGACGCCGCACACCAGGCTGTCCGCTCGCTGACTTCCGACTTCGAACGCCGCCACTACGGCCCGCCCGCCGACCGTCCCGCCGCCAACCCCGCACCCGCTGGCCTCCCGGCAGGCCGCCCCGTGACCGGCGTGCGGAAGGCCGGGCCCGTTGCGCCCCGCATCGCTGCCGTGCAGCAGTCGCTGCAGGAGAATGCATCGCTTCCGGGGCGGTTGCGCGCCACCTGGCTCCCGGCGTCGGTCCTGGGCCGGTGGGCCGCGTTGCTGGCAGCGCCCTTCCAGGCAGCCGGCAGGCTCGCCCGCCGCACGGCAAAAGCCGCCGCGCGCTCCTGGTCGAGAGTGCGCGACGGCTTCGTGCGGCCCCGACGCGGCTAGCGGGCTGCTGCCGGGTCCGGTCAGCCTGCGTAGGGGTCCGCGATGCCGATGTACTGGGTGTAGAGGTACTCCTCGATCCCTTCAAGTCCGCCCTCGCGCCCCAGTCCGGACTGCTTGACGCCGCCGAAAGGTGCGGCGGCATTGGAAATGACGCCGGCATTCAGGCCCACCATGCCGGTCTCCAGTCGTTCGCCCATCCGGATGCCGCGGTTCAGGTCCCTGGTGAAGACGTAGGCCACAAGCCCGTATTCGGTGTTGTTGGCAAGGCGTACGGCTTCGTCCTCGGTGCCGAAGGTGATGATCGGCGCGACGGGGCCGAAGATTTCCTCGGACAGGATCCGGGTGCCTTCGGTGACGCCGGTGAGAATGGTGGGCTGGTAGAAGTAGCCGGGGCCCTCTGCTGCCGCACCACCCAGGACGGCCTTCGCGCCCGACGCCACGGCGTCGGTGACGAGTTCGTGGACCTTGTCCCGGCTCTTTGCATCGATCAGCGGGCCCACCTTGGATTCGGGCTCAGTGCCCCGGGCGGTGGTCATCTCCCGCATCTTCGCAGCGAACTTCTCTGCGAACTCATCCGCCACCGATTCATGCACGATGAACCGGTTGGCTGCGGTGCAGGCCTCGCCCATGTTCCGCAGCTTGGCCAGCATGGCCCCGGCGACGGCGGCGTCCAGGTCGGCGTCCTCGAACACCACGAACGGGGCGTTGCCGCCGAGTTCCATCGAGGTCCGCAGCACGGTTTCGGAGGCATCGGCGAGGAGGCGGCGGCCAACCTCGGTGGATCCGGTGAAGGACAGCTTGCGCAGGCGCTGGTCCTTGATCAGCGGGCCCGTGGTGGCACCGGCCGTGGACGTGGGAATGACGTTCAGGACACCGGCGGGCAGCCCTGCTTCCATCATGACCGCAGCGAAGAGCTGCGAGGTCAGCGGCGTCAGGTTCGCAGACTTCAGCACCATGGTGCAGCCCGCGGCGACAGCCGGAGCGATCTTGCGGGTGGCCATGGCCAGCGGGAAGTTCCAGGGTGTGATCAACAGGCACGGGCCCACCGGCTTCTTCGTCACCAGCAGCCGGGACTTCCCGTCAGGAGATACGGAATACCGGCCAAACGCGCGCACGGCCTCCTCGGAGAACCAGCGCAGGAACTCCGACCCGTAGGTGACCTCGCCCCGGGCCTCGGCGAGCGGCTTCCCCATCTCCAGCGTCATGAGCAGGGCAAAATCCTCGGCCCGCTCCGTCACCAGGTCAAAGGCCCGGCGCAGGATCTCACCGCGCTCCCGCGGCGGGACCTTGGCCCAGGACTCCTGGGCCGCCGCGGCAGCATCCAGGGCAGCAATGGCATCCTCCGGGCCGGCGTCGGCAATGCTCACCAGCACCTTTCCGGTGGCGGGATCCTCGACGTCGAACGTCTTTCCCGACGCGGCCGGCCGCCATTCGCCATTGATCAGCAAGCCTCTGGGGACCGAAGCCAGCAGCCCGCTCTCACGTTCCGCAGTAACAGTTGTGTGGGCAGTGACAGTCACAATGACTCCCTCGTCAGTAAAGTACGTTCCCAGGACCACGGGGCTGTAGCGGCCGTGCCCTGGCTGATTTCCTTCACAGTACTGCCGGGCCGAACCGACGGTCTACGCCCGGATGCACCACGCGTCCGAAGCCAGGTTGTGCAGTTGCACAGGCGTGGGCTGACCTGCCATCATGCCCTGCGGCGAAGCCTGGTCACTCCCTGTTCAACCCCGCGCCGCGCAAACATCAGCGCTGCCATCAGCGCGCTGCGAGCACCGCCGAATACAGCTCGCGCTTACTCACCCGGACGTCCTCCGCAACGGCAGCCACCGCTTCCTTGAGCCGGATCCCCTGGGCCATCAGTTCGTTCACGGCGGCAACGTGGTCTTCCGGGGCGCCCGGAGCCTTCTCGGGAGCACCGCCCACCACAACCGCTATCTCGCCGCGGACCTCGTTGTTTTCCGCCCAGAGCAGCAGCTCCCCCACCGTTCCGCGAATGACTTCCTCGTAGGTCTTGGTCAGTTCACGGCAGACAGCGATCCGCCGCTCCGCGCCGAAACGCTCGCGGAGCGCCCGCAGCATGGACTCCAGGCGGTGCGGGGCTTCAAAAAACACCATAGTGCGCCGCTCGGCGGAGAGGTCCGCCAGCCGGGACGCGCGTTCACCCGCCTTCCGGGGAAGGAAACCCTCAAAGCAGAAGCGGTCCGTAGGGAGGCCGGAGAGGGCCAAAGCGGTCAACACGGCCGAGGGCCCCGGCACCGCAGTCACTGTGAGTCCGGCTGTTACAGCACCCTCCACCAGCCGGAAGCCCGGGTCCGACACGGCGGGCATGCCTGCGTCGGTGACCATAACAAGGGTTTTGCCCGCACGGACCTGCTCCAGCAGCTCCGCTGTCTTCGTGGCTTCATTGTGCTCGTGGTAGCTGATAACCCTGCCTGCCACAGTGACGCCGAGACTTTGGACCAGGCGGTGCAGGCGCCTGGTGTCCTCGGCAGCGACGATGTCCGCCGTGCCGAGCAGTTCGATGAGGCGGGCCGACGCGTCTCCGGTGTTTCCGATGGGCGTGGCCGCCAGGACGATCCGGCCGGGCCCTGCTGCCACCGCACCTGATGCGGCCGTTCCTGCTGCGACGTCATCACCGGTCTCCGGCCCCGCCTCAGCCACAATCGAAGGTTCGGCAGGGCTGGAATCGGCAAAGGTGCTGGGGTTAGGGTCCACCCCACCAGCCTACTGCCGGCAGGTGGCGTAAGCGTCAAAAGGTAGCATGGGGCACGTGACGCAGACCTGGATGCGGCCTGCCGAGGCCAGAGAACATGTTCCCCCGACCGGCCGCCCCTGGATTGCCCGCCCGGCGGAGGCGTTCTCCGCGGCAGCCCTGCGCGAGCGGCTCATCGGCAACGTCCGCAGCTGGCGCCACTACCCGCCGTCGCTGCAGTTCTGGTTCTGGCTGGTTCCTGTTGTGACCTCCGTGATCGGCGGCATCCTGCGTTTCGTCCGTCTGGACAGCCCTCCCAGCCTGGTTTTCGACGAAACCTACTACGTCAAAGACGCCTATTCCTACCTGGTCAGCGGCTATGAGCGCCAGTGGCCGGACAAGGCCAACGATTCCTTCAATGCAGGCAACCCGGCCATCCTCCTGGACAGCCCGGAATACGTGGTTCATCCCCCGGTGGGCAAATGGATGATCGCGGGGGGCATGTGGCTATTCGGCTCGGATAATCCCTTCGGCTGGCGGTTCGGCGCGGCCCTGACGGGCACCCTGTCCATTCTGCTCCTGACGCTGATCGCCCTCAAGCTGTTCCGGTCCCTGCCCCTGGCGGCCGCAGCAGGCCTGCTGCTCGCCGTCGACGGCCATCATCTGGTGATGTCACGGACCTCGCTGCTGGACATCTTTTTGATGTTCTGGCTCCTGGCCGCCTTTGGCGCCCTGCTCCTGGACCGCGACGACGGGCGGCGGCGCCTCGCGGCGCGGCTCGCACGGCTGGCGGCGGCGTCGACGGCGGGACGTCCGTCCGGGCGCCAGCTGCTCGCGGGACCGTGGCTGGGGATCCGCTGGTGGCGCGTCACCGCCGGCGTATGCATGGGGCTGGCCGTGGGGACAAAGTGGTCCGGCCTGTTCTTCCTTGCCGTCTTCGGCCTCCTGACGGTCCTCTGGGACCTGCACGCGCGCCGGGTGGCGGGCATCCGGGGCTGGATCAGCGGCGGAATCATCAAGGACGGCCTGCCGGCCTTTGCCAGTATGGTTCCCGTCGCTGCCCTGGTTTACACCGCCACATGGACCGGCTGGTTCCGTTCCGGGGACGCCTACTTCCGCCGCTGGGCGCAGGACAACCCCTCCTCTACGTGGGGCTGGGTGCCTGACTCGCTCCGCTCGCTGGCGCACTACCATCTCGAGGCCTACAAGTTCCATCAGGGCCTGGGCTCGGAACACCCGTATGAGGCCAGTGCCTGGAGCTGGCTGGTGATGGGCCGGCCGACGTCGTTCTACTACCAGCAGCCGGGACCGGAAACCCTGGAGTGCGAGGCAGCCCGCTGCGCCTCGGCCATCCTCTCCGTGGGAAACCCCGTGATCTGGTGGAGTGCGGCAATCTCCCTGGTGGTCCTGCTCTTTTGGTGGGCCGGACGCCGTGACTGGCGCGCCGGGGCGATCCTGGCCGGTGTGGGGGCCGGGTACCTGCCGTGGTTCCTGTACCCGGAGCGCACCATGTTCTTCTTTTACGCCGTCTCTTTTGAGCCCTTCCTGATCCTCGCCCTGGTCTATTGCCTTGGCCTGGTCCTGGGCCGGGAAACCGAGCCGCTCTGGCGCCGGCGGTCGGGCCTTTACCTCGTTGCGCTTTTTGTAGCTGCGGCGGTCCTGCTGTCCGCATTTTTCTACCCGTTATGGACTGCGGAGACCATCCCGTACCAGGAATGGCGCATCAGGATGTGGATGCCGTCCTGGATCTAAGGCAGGATTGCATCAGACCTTTGAACGCCGCGGGAAGGCAGCGGAACGGAGACACCCCCGTGCGAGAAGCAAGCACTGAACTCCTGGTGGAGCTGGAGCCGGACAGCAATGTCACCGATCTCCTGCTCCAGCAGGAAGCCGCCAACACCGCCCACCCGCTCTACGCCCGCAAGGGTCCCAACGGCTGGACCGACGTTCCGGCGCACAAATTCCTCCAGGATGTCTGCGCCCTGGCCAAGGGGCTCATTGCCGGCGGCCTTGAGCCGGGAGACAGCGTGGCAGTGATGTCCGCTACGCGCTATGAGTGGACGCTGGTGGACTTCGCCGTCTGGTTCGCCGGCGGCGTGACAGTGCCGATCTATGAGACGTCGCCGCCCAGTCAGGTGGAGTGGATCCTGCACGACGCCGGTGCCCGGCATGTGTTCGCCGAGGACCGCGAGAAGGTGGCCATGATTGCCCGTGTAGTGGAAGGCTCGACGCTCCTGCGGGACCGGCTGGTCAGCGTAGTCAGGATGGATTACGACGGCGATGCCCCGGACCTCGCCAGCCTCTCCGCCGCCGGCACGGGCGTGACGGACGCCGAACTGGAACGCCACCGCTCGGCCGCCGGACTGGACGACGTCGCGTCCCTCGTCTACACCTCGGGTACCACCGGCCGCCCCAAGGGGTGCGAAATCACCCATGGCAATTTTGCTCTCGTGGCCGTCAACGTGGTGGCTTTCCTGCCGGAGATCCTGAAGCAACCCCATGCCCGCACCTTGATGTTCCTGCCACTGGCCCATGTGCTTGCCCGTGCAGTCCAGGTTTCGTGCCTCCATGCCGGCGCCACGCTCGGCCATGTCAACAGTTCCGCGGCGTTGCTGGAGGCTCTGGGCACGTTCAGACCGACCTTCCTCCTCGCGGTGCCCCGGATTTTCGAGAAGGTCCGGGCAGGCGCCGCGCACAAAGCTGCCGTGGCCGGTAAATCCAGGATTTTCGCTGCGGCAACCGCTGTCGCCATCCGCTATTCCACCGAACAGGACAGCGCCGCCCGCGGCCAAGGAAACGGGCCGGGCATCACGTCGCGGCTGAGGCATGCCCTCTTTGACCGGCTGGTGTACTCCAGAATCCGCCAGCTTTTCGGCGGCCGGGTGCAGCATATGGTTTGCGGGGCCAGCCCACTGGCACCCGACGACGCGCACTTCTTCCGTGGTGCCGGCATACCGGTCCTTGAGGGTTACGGCCTCACCGAGACCACCGCACCCTGCACAGCCAACACTCTAACCCGCACCCGGGTGGGAAGCGTGGGCATCCCCCTGCCGGGAACCACCATCCGGGTGGCGGAGGACGGCGAGGTGCTGGTGAAAGGCATCGGCGTGTTCAAGGGATACCACGCCAACGACGCCGCCAACGCGGAAGCCTTCGTGGACGGGTTTTTCCGCACCGGGGATCTAGGCGAACTGGACCCGGAAGGCTTCCTGACCATCACCGGCCGCAAGAAGGACCTGATCGTCACCGCCGGGGGGAAGAACGTGGCGCCGGGTCCGCTTGAGGAGAAAATCCGAGCCCACCAACTGGTTGACCATGCGGTCGTGGTGGGCGACGGGAAGCCGTTTGTTGCCGCCCTCATCAGCCTGGATCCTGCCGGACTCGAAAACTGGTGCCAGGAAAACAAGATGCCGCTCCTGTCCCTGCCCGAAGCCGCCCGGGATCCCCGCGTTCGGCAGTCCATTCAAACGGCCGTGGACCAGGCGAATACGCTGGTTTCCCATGCTGAGGCCGTCCGGAAATTCACTGTCCTGGCCGCAGCACTGACGGAAGAATCAGGCCACCTGACGCCCTCCCTCAAACTCAAGAGGGCCGCCGTCGTCAATGATTTTGAAGCGGAGATCGCCGGGCTGTACGGCAGCTAGGCGGGAACGCCGGGGGCATCCTTCTCAACCTTGGCGAGCCCGCGGCGGCGGCGTGTGGGCCAGGTGAGGATCAGGGTCACCAGTGAGGCCAGAAGCACCAGCCCGGCGATCACGATCCCGGCATCAATCCAGAACTGACCGGGGAAGAGCCGGATCAGGGTGTCTTCCAAGGCGAAGGTCCACGAACCGCTTGCAAAGAAGAGGCGGTGGAATTCGGTGAAGAACTGCTGCCAGCCCAGCACAGCCAGAGCCGCGAGAGCCAGGATGATGGCCAGGGAAATGATGGATCCGGCGAACAGGCCCCGGCGCACGCCACCCGTGCTCTTGCGGCGCAGGTAGGCGATGGCCACGATACTGAGCACTATCAGGAGCGCCCCCGCCCCGAAGGCGGAAAGGATAACGAGCTTCACGTCCGCCATGTGGCTGACTTCGCCGTCCTTGAACAGGCTGTCACCGCTTCGGTTGACGAGGTCACCGAGATACCGCGGGCCCGCCCAGTTGCTGAGGTAGTCCACGGTGTAGGAGCCGTACGTCATACGGTCCTCGGTGCTGAAGCCGTACCCGTCACCGGGAAAACCAGGCCTGTTGTATTCGACCCAGAGGAACAGCGGGCTAGTCACGGCGCGCACGGCGAGCACCAGGAGAATGACGGGGTAGAAAAGCGCCAGGAGGACTTGCCAGATACGCGGCGCAACAGGTTTGGCGTTGGCGGCACTCTCGCGCTCGGCATTGCGGCGCTCCACTTCGTCCTGCGGCGGGCGGACCTGAAGCGCGGACGTCGGGAGCGGTTCATGGAAGGGAGCTGCCTCGTGCCGGGCTGCGCCGGTGAGGGGAGCTTCCTTCCCGGTCCTGGCCCCTGAAGACCCGACGGCGGCGCGCTGGGTTTCAGCAGAATCGGATCCAGACCGTTCGGCTCCTCCGCGGCGCCCGGCAACGGCGCGTTCCACGGCGGTGGGTTCGGCGGTAGAACGTTGAGCGGTGGAACGTTCGTGGCTGGCGCTGTCGGGGCTGGAAGATGCAGGGCTGGATGCCTCAGCGTTGGCAGGCTCCGCAGCGGAAGTCTCCGCCCCGGAAGGTTCGGCGGCGGCCTCCGCGGCCTTCCGGTCCGCGCGACTTTCGGGTTGACCCGTCATCCAGGAAAAAGCGGGTTCGTCCGAGTCGGATGAGGTGTCGAGGACCGGATCCGGCTGCGGCTCCGAGCGTTTGGCAGGGGTCGGCGAATTGTCGTTCACAGCAGCGTCACTTCCGTTGAGGTCCGCGTTGCCGGCTCTGGTCCGGGCAGCGCGATGTGTCTGGTCTTGAGCCTACCGGCCTAGTTGTCATACTCGGCCCAAGGGATGTTCCAGTCCCCGTAGCCGTCGTCGACGGCCGCGTAGTCGCCCTCTGTGTTGATGATTTGAACGACGTCGCCGGTGGTCATGTTGTCAAAGACCCAGGCGGCGCCGTCGGGAGCGAAGCCAATACAGCCGTGGGAGACGTTCGTGTTTCCGATGAACGGGTAGGCGGACTCGAGTGCCTGGTGGATGTAGGCGCCGCTGAGTGTCAGGCGGATGGCGTACTCCACGTCCACGTTGCCGTAGTAGGCGGGGTCGCCGGGCTTGAGCCCGATGCTGGCGGCCCGGAAGTGGTCGTAGCGGTTCTTTTCCATCAGCACCGCGTAGCCCCGGGCCGACGGGAAGCGTTTGTCCCCCATGCTGACCGGGAGGGTTTTGACTACCTGGTCATTGACGCTGAGGGTAAACGTGTGCGCGGCGGCATCGGCGATGGCCACCTTCTTGTCGCCGAAACGGATGTTCGCCTTCTTGTTGAAGTTGGCGATCTGGCCGTTGCCGAGGTCCACGCCGAAGAGCTTCATGTCCATGGTGACGGTGGAGTTGGCAGCCCAGAAGGCTTCGGGACGGTAGCGGACCATGGTGTCGCTGAACCAGTGGAAGGCCCCCGCCTGGCCGGCACTGGAGGTAATGGTGATGGCCTTCTCCACCGCCTCCCGGTTGAGCACGGGCTCACTGAAGACAACCTGCAGGGGCTGCCCCACACCTACCTTCATACCGTCCAGAGGATAGATGGCGGCATCGGCTTCATGCGTGCTGGACACGGTATTGAACGACTGCGTGGCCGTTGTTTCGCGTCCCGCGCTGTCCGTGACCACATAGGTGTAGCTGTACTCTGTGTTGAACTTCAGCGGGGCCGTGGCAGTCCAGCTGCTGCCATCAGCCGCGAACGCGCCCTCGACCGCCTCACCGGAGGTGCTGGTGAGGGTGACGCTCTCAATCCTGCCATTACCCACTGTGACTGAAACCGGGGTTGCAGGGTTCACCTGTTTGGCGGCGTCCGCGGGGGTGATGTCCACTTTCACGGGAGCCACCACCGGCGAGGCCAGGCCCGGAGCCGAGCGGACGGCGGATGCTGCTTCCGACTCCAGCGCCCCGCGCGCGAAGCCGGGCGCAACCGCCGCAAAAACACCGCCTGCAGCAGCAAAGGCGCAGACGGCTGCCACAACGAGAATCTTCTTGGCGGTCGACATACGGCGTGGCTTTACTTCAGGCTCCATAGTCCGATCTTAATGGTTGAAGGTAACAACCCCGGGCGCGGTCCGCGCCCGGGGAGTCACACCTCAGTAACGATAATGCTCGGGCTTGTACGGGCCTGCGACGTCGAGGTCCAGGTACTCGGCCTGTTCCTTGGACAATTCCGTCAGCTCGACATCCAGTGCGCCCAGGTGCAGCCTGGCCACCTTTTCGTCGAGGATCTTGGGCAGGACATAGACCTGGTTGTTGTATTCGCGGTCGCCTTCGGGCTGGTCCCGCTTGGTCCACAGTTCGATCTGCGCGATGGTCTGGTTCGCGAAGGAGTTGCTCATGACGAAGGAAGGGTGGCCGGTGGCGTTGCCCAGGTTCAACAGGCGCCCCTCGGACAGGACGATGATGGACTTCTCGGCGTCCGTGCCCTGGTCAAACACCCACTCGTGCACCTGGGGTTTGATTTCCACCTTCTTGACTCCGGGGATGCGGGCCAGGCCGGCCATGTCGATTTCGTTGTCGAAGTGGCCGATGTTGCCCACGATGGCCTTGTCACGCATGCCGGCCATGTGCTCGGCCATGATGACGTCCTTGTTCCCGGTGGTGGTGATGAAGATGTGGCCTTCACCCAGCACGGACTCCAGCCTGGCAACCTGGTAGCCGTCCATCGCTGCCTGCAGTGCGCAAATGGGGTCGATTTCGGTGACAATCACACGGGAGCCCTGGCCGCGGAAGGCTTCTGCAGCACCCTTCCCGACGTCGCCGTAACCGCAGACAACCGCCACCTTGCCGCCCATCAGGACGTCTGTGGCCCGGTTTATGCCGTCCGGCAGGGAATGGCGGATACCGTACTTATTGTCGAATTTGCTCTTGGTGACCGAGTCGTTGACGTTGATGGCCGGGAACAGCAGTTTGCCCTGCTCAGCCAGCTGGTAGAGGCGGTGCACACCGGTGGTGGTTTCCTCGGTGACGCCGCGCAGGTGGGAACCGATGCGGGTCCACCGCTGCGGGTCCTCCTGCAGGGACGCACGAAGAACGTCCAGGAAGATCCTGCCTTCTTCGGATTCGTCCTCGGCTGCTGCCGGCACAGAACCGGCTGCCTCGAAGTCAACACCCTTGTGAACCAGCATGGTGGCGTCGCCGCCGTCATCCAGGATCAGGTTCGGGCCCAGCTCCGGAGCAGCATCCGCGCCGGGCCAGGTGAGGATCTGCTGGGCCGTCCACCAGTACTCTTCGAGGGTTTCGCCCTTCCAGGCAAACACCGGCACGCCCTGCGGGTCCTCAACTGTACCGTTGCCCACCACCACGGCGGCGGCGGCTTCGTCCTGGGTGGAGAAGATGTTGCAGGAGGCCCAGCGGACCTCGGCGCCGAGCGCGGTGAGGGTCTCGATCAGGACGGCGGTCTGCACCGTCATGTGGAGGGAACCGGCGATCCGCGCACCCTTCAGCGGCTGGCTGGCGCCAAACTCCTTGCGGAGGGACATCAACCCGGGCATCTCGTGTTCGGCAAGGCGGATCTGGTGGCGGCCGGCTTCGGCCAGCGAAATGTCGGCAACCTTGTAGTCAAATGTCATGGGATTCCTTTGCTCTGTCCGATGTCGGCAACGACGCTAAAGCGTCTGCGTAGAAGTTATGTGGTGAATGGCAACTGCGCTGGCAAGCTCCCGGTGAGGTCCGGCCGCTAACGGCAGGGGCCTGGCGGAATTGCCTAGGCTGCACCGGCCGGGCGCGTGCCGTCGGCAGGCGGAGCCACCGAATCGTGCTGGTCGGAGCCGGCTGCGTTGGCGGCCTGCAGAAGTTCCGGGGGCAGCAGCAGCGGGATCCCGTCCTGGATCGGGTAGCGGAGCTTCACGCCGGAATCTCCTGCCGCCGTCGATACAAGCTCGTCGCCTTCCTGGACCAGCGGCGAGCCGGTCACGGGACAGCGCAGGACGGACAACAGGTCAGGGTCGAGCTTTGCCATGGTTGATGCTCCCGGAAGGGCGCGTATTCGCGCCGGTGGCTGACTGATTAGCAGGTTCCAGCCTACCGCCAGATGAGTATCCCGACGGTTCGGGGACGCAGGCGGCCGGGCGTACGGCAGTCAGCAACGGCCCCGGTCAGGAAGGTTCGCGCAGGACACGGAGGTGACCGCGGCGGGTGCCTTCCGCCGGGGCAGGCGCCTCCAGCGCCGAATGGGAAGCCCGCTGGGCCTGCGTTGTCTGCAGCTTAGGGGGCAACGCCGCCGCTTCCCGGACCGCGTTGGCAAGTGCCAGGAGGTCGTCGGGGCCAGGCTGTTGCGGGTTGGCGGGCATGGCCAGGCGAAGTACTTCCCAGCCACGTGGAACCGTCAGCGAGCCGGCATGCTGCTCGCACAAATCGTAACAATGCGGCTCAGCGTAGGTGGCAAGCGGACCCAGGACTGCGGTGGAGTCGGCATAGACGTACGTCAAAGTAGCTACCGCTGACTGACGGCAGGCTGATCTTGAACACTCACGGATAGCTCCCACGACATCACAGACTACTCCGTCGCACGGACTTTTCCGGGTATTTGCGGCCGCTGCCGCCGCGTCCTGATGCGTTTCACCGGGTGGTGTCGCGTAAATCTGCGGCCGGGTTTACAGTCAATGTATGCAGTCATCGAACCATGATTCCGCTTTTACGGTCCGTTTGGCTGACCCGGACGCCCGCATCGGCGAAACGGGACCGGCTTCACCGGGCCGAAGCTTCGCGACGCGCCGCAGGAACCGCCACGGCCGCGGCCTCCGGGGTGAGCTGGTGCTGCCCACACACCCCGGGTACCGGACACGATCCGACCGCTTTGATGACATGGTGCTTGACTCGGCGCAGCGGCTGCACGACATCTGGGGCAAGACGCTGGACGGCGTACGCTTCGCCGTCGACGAGATACCGCCGGAGCTCGAGCAGTTGGTGGCCAATTCCGCACCACCTCCCATGGGCTCCTACACTCCCGCCACGGAGGAGGAAGGCCCGGTCATCACGCTGTACCGCCGGGTGGTGGAGCAGGGCTGCGGTAGCCGGGAGGAGCTGCAGGACCTCGTTCACGATGTTGTTGTGGAACACACCGCCGAAATGCTCGGTGTGGCACCGGAAACGCTCGATCCGGTCTACCGCCGCAGGTACTGAACCCGGCAACTGAGGCCCGGCTATTTGCACCTGGCCGGACCCGCCGCGCACTCTCAGTAGCGCAGGGTGACGGCTACCTTTTCCTGTCCTGACGCTGCCGGCATAAAGGCCAACGTTGAAATATCCTCGCGGCCTTCCTGCTGCAGGAGCAACGCGCCGTAGGCAGCGTCCCCTGATGCTGCGACGACGTACGCCACGACTTCTGAACCATCCACCTGTTCGGGAAGTTTGATCGACGTGGTGGTGCCGCCCGCGACATCGGCCGTTGCCGCCGGCCGGATCCTGCCGTCCGCTGTGACGGGGCTGTAGGAGATCGTTGCCCGGTTCTCCAATACGCCGAAGACCAGGGTCCTGTCTCCCCCCTTCGGCACCGGGACGACGTGCTGGCTCCCCAGCCTGGTACCGGAAGCCGCCCACGCAACATCGGAGGCCTTGTCGCTGCTGACCCCGCGGGTGACCCGTGCCGAGGCCACAAATGACACGTCCGAACTGGTGGACACGGTGTAGTGGCCGGCCGGGACACCGGCCAGCGAAATCTCTGTGACCGCGGCGGCCTTGGCAGTCACAACACCGCCGCCGGGCAGGGCCTTTTGCCCATCCCGGCCGAAGAGCTTGACTTCCACTACTGCGTCCGACGGACCGGGGACGGTGATGGCCAATGCCGGTCCGGCGTCGTCGAAGCCGCCGGTGCCGGTCACGGCAGCGATTCCGCCGGCGTCCTGGATGTCGATTCCGGTCAGGACCTGCCTCGCGGCAGGAGCAGCTCCAGGCCCAATGAAGTCCACACCGCCGGGCGTCAGCCCACGGAGCACACTTTGCTGAATGGCGGCGGCCACGGGACCGCCGGCGCTGCGGACGTGCACGCTCAGCTGCGCCTCCCCCGGCGCCAGGCCGGCAAGGACAACGGAGCGGGTCGTCCCCGGCGCGACGAGGAGGCCCCGGCTGCCGGGAGCCTGGATCTGCCCCTTATTCCCAAAGAGCTCCAGGCTGACCGTGGCCGGCGTACTGGAGGCATTGCTCAGGACCAGGACGGAGCTGCGGCCCACCGTGGTGCTGGCACCGCTGAGCCACAGGTCGTTGGCAGGCGGCTGGCAGTTGGCTGCCGCGGAACCCTGGAGGTCACCGTCGGTGGCCGTGTATTTCACAACACCGGCCGCGGAGGGCTGCTGGCCTTCCAGGGCCTCGGCGCCCAGGACGGTGGCGCCGTCCACATTGTGCCCGTTGAGCACACCGGCCTTTACATCCTGGGGGCCGGATTCCTGGCCGGGTTGGCCGCCACCCTTGGCGATTTCGACGGCGGGCGTACCGTTGAGCGCGGACAGCGCGCTTCCCGGAAGGACACCGCCGGGGGCGCTGAGGACGGCGCCGGTGACGACGCTCCTGGCCGTCGCTGATTCCGGACTGAACTGCGGGTCCGTACCCGCTTCCGTCCCTTCGAGCAGGCGGGCCGGTCCCGGACATACCCCCACGCTGGCGCCCGCCGGAACGGAGGCCAGGACAGCAGGAATGCTGCGGCTGCCGGCCGGTTGGGGGGCAAAGGACGCAGCCGCGACGATGCCTCCTGCCGCCGCAACAATGGCCACCGCAGAAACCAGGCCGGCCAGCAGTTCCCTGGCAGGGGTCTTGCGGCCGGCAGGCGGCGCGGCTATCGCAGCTGTCGTCTTGGCTGGCGTGTCCGCTTCCGCACCGGAGCCGGGTGCAGTGCGCGGATCCGCCCCAGGACGCGTATCCGCGGCGGGTTTTGTGGCTGCCGGAGCGCCCGTGCGTGCCAAAGGCATTTCCGGGCCGGCGGCAGGCGTTTCTGACCCGGCCGGTCCGGGCTGGGCAGCGTCCTTATGCATTCTGGTGTTCCTTACGCAATGATCCCTCGTCCCGGGACAGTCCCGTGTTGGGCCGGCGCGCGGGGATGGGAATGGCGAGCATCAGCGTGAGTCCGAACACCGTTGCCTGCGCGATGCCGGCCCACAGTGCCCACGGGGCGTCGTAGCGGATGGTCAACTGGCCCGCCGACGCGGGCAACGTAAAGGCCTGGGCCGAGCCCGAGGTCGTGGCGGTGAGCTTCCGGCCGTCATACCAGGCGCTCCATCCCGGATCCGGCCGCTCCGCGAGCACCACAAGCCGGCCCTCCGGCCCTTCCGCAATGGTGGTGTCGACGTCGTCGTACTTGGAGGCCACGAGCGCCACCGTGGCGCCGGCCGGGTCCACAATCCGCACCCGGTGGGCAACATCAGCAGGCTGGAGCGCAGGCTGGTTCAGCGGCGTGATCCGCCACAGCCAGCCAACATCCGTCTGGCCGACGGCAACGAGGCCCGGCACGGCGTCCATCCGGCTGGCAGTGATCTGGGCGGCGGTATCTGCCGAGCGGAGCACCACAAATCCGGCACCCAGGCGTTCGAGCAGCGGCCGCGGGTCCACGCCCTGCCCGGCCACAAGAGTGGCCACAACGCTGCGGATGGAGGCGGTGACATCGTCATCGTCCCGGACTGTCTCCTGGCCTGGTGCGCCCATGATGTTCCGGGCGGCGGCAATGGTGGAAAGGCTGTCCAGGGTTGTTCCGGCACCGCGCATCAGGGCTGCGTCAAAGGTGCCGTTCTCCTTGGTACTGATCAGCAGCGTCCGTGACTGTTCAGGCCCGGTGCCGCGGTCGATCGCCGTTGCCGGAAGCGTGCGGGCGTTGCCGGCCTCCACGAGCCGGGGGGTGCCGAGCGGCGGGCCGGCCGAACCGTCGGCCGGTTGCGCCGCAGCGGCCGGCCGGAGGACGTTCTGCGCCGACCAGGCCGCCATGCCGGCCAAGGGGCCTGCCAGCAGCAACACCATGCCCAGGGCTACCGCGGACCGCAGCATCACATTTTGCCGGACGCGCGACGACATGGAACGGTCCGCGGCATCAAGCAGCCGCTCGGCGCCGATCAGCGCCGCTGCCAGGAGTGCGAACCCTGCGGCCGAGACAGCCGGACCGGTGAACGGTGTGACCAGGGCGTCTCCAAGGACGCCGGTGGCGACGTGCCCGGCCAGCCAGCCCCCAACCAGGACCACCAGCGCCGCCACCCACAGCGCACGCGCAGTCCGGCTGCGTTTGCCTGGCAGGAAAAGTGCCGCCACGGCAAGCGCCAGGACCGGAACCGCAACCAGAAGCGCCAGAACGAGTGCCCATGGGATGACCCCACCGCTAAAGAAGGGAAGCCCGGACAGGCCACCCCCGGGTGCGAACAGCAGGGGCTGGCCCAGGATTTGCTGCCACAGGGGGGCCGCTTCGAATGCCAGCGGCACGCCGGGATCGGCGAGGAGCGCCCGCGGCCTGTCGATGACGGAAAGTCCAAAGGGAAGGAAGAGGGCCACACTGGGCAGCAGGGCCCACCAGACTGTGCGTCCGCGGCGTCCCAGCATCAGGCCGCAGAGCACGATAAGCACCACGGCGGGGATCAGCAGCGAGGGTGCAGCTGCGGCAACAACAGCCAGGGCCAGGCCCGCCGCGGCAGCAGCGGTCCAGGACGGTGTTCCGTTGACGCCCGGATGCGTCGGCGGCTTCTCGGTAAACCGTCGCTCACCCGGGGCCGGAAGGATAAACCGCCCGTGGCCAACGGCGGATCCCGCGGCGCGCAGGAGGGCCAGGACCAGCAACGGGATCATGATGTGGGCCACCAGTGCACCGGCACGGCCCTGATTGAGGGCCACCTGCAACGCCGGAGCGGCAGCCCAGAACAGTGCGGCAGCAAAGCGGAAGCGGCGCCTGGTGGTCACACCGCCGGCGGCAAACCAGGCTGTCAGGCCGGACAGTGGCGCGGCGAGCAGGAGCAGCCAGGACATGGCCGCGTTGGCATCTCCGCCGCCCGACACGCCAAGGATCCACAGCACGTAACCGAACGGGTCTCCCTTGCCGGGAAGCCCCGCACCCAGGCTGATCCACCAGCTGGATGCATGGTGCCAGATTTCGCCCAGGGTGGCGGACACAGGTATCAGGCCGCCGCCGGAGACGGCCTCGGCACGGAACAACCCGCTGAGGGCGGTCACGGAAGCTGCGGCCGCGATGAAGATGGCGGCGAGTGCACCAGCGCCCACCCAACCGCGTTCGGTGGTGGTCAGTGCTGCGAAGTCATCGGTGGAGTCGCCGGTGGGCTGGTCCGCGAGGGGGTCGTGCAGCAGGCCGTCGGCTGTGGACCTGTCTGCACCGAGGGCCTCCATCAGGGAACGCCGGTGGTTCCAGACGTCACGCCGGGGCGTCTGCAGCTTCTTGATGACCGAACGCCTGATCCGGCGGGTACTGGCTGCCGTCCGCCGGGATTTTGCCACAGCGGCCGGCCGGCCCAGTGCAGCGATCGTCGCTACGAGCTGGGAGAATCCGTGTCCCGGGTCCTTGACCGCGATGCTCAGGACGAGCTTGAAGATACTGCCCAGCAGGGCGCCCACAGCATGGATGGGAACCTTCCAGAGCGGTGCGTGCTTGAGCCGAAGGTGGACCTGCGCCTTGCGGGCGGCCGAGGGGTTGCCTTGGGCATGGGGGCGGTGGGCCACATGGAACATCCGCGCAGTGGGAACAACCACTACGCGGTGCCCGGCGAGGCGGTTGCGCCAGCAAAAGTCGACGTCATCACCCGTGCCGGGAAGTGCGGGGTCGAACCCTTGAAGGTGTTCCCAGATATCGCGCCGGACCAGCATGCCCGCTGAGTTCACTGCGAAAGTGTCCGTACGGCCGTTGTACTGGCCCTGGTCGAGCTCGTCGGCGTCAATCATGGTGAGGCGCTCGGCCCACCGGCTGGTGGACAGCCCGACGTCGATCAGTCGGCGTCCGGAGTGCCAGTCCAATTGCTTGCAGCCGGCGACCGTCACCGATGGTGCGCGTTCCACGGCACCGAGGAGTTCAGCCAGCGCCTCCGGGGCGGGGGCTGCGTCATCGTGAAGCAGCCAGATCCACTCCGCTGCGCGGCTGGACTGGCCTTCCCAGGGCGACCGTGCACTGAGTCCGGCGCGTACGGCACCCCCCATGCCGCTCCTGCCGTGGGGAAAGCTGAGGACGTTCCCGGCTCCCAGGGCCCGCTCCAGCAGGGCCAAGGAGTCGTCACGCGAGCCTGTGTCCACCCCTATAACTGAATCGACGGGCCTGGTCTGGTCCGCCAGGGCGGCCAGGGTTCTGGGTAGATAGTCACTGCCGTTGTGGGACACCACAACGGCAGTGACATGTACTTCCTGAAGAATTAGATTGCTCGCTTCCTTAGCCGCCGGCGTTCACGCTCGGAAAGGCCACCCCAAATACCAAACCGTTCGTCGTTCGCCAGCGCGTATTCGAGGCACTGTGAGCGCACATTGCATGCTCCGCAGACTTTCTTCGCGTCGCGGGTCGATCCGCCCTTCTCCGGGAAAAAGGCTTCCGGATCAGTCTGGGCACACAAGGCATCAGTCTGCCAGCCTAGTTCGCCTTCGTCGTCAAAATCCTGCCTGAACGGCAAGCCGATCCACACCGGCTGAGTGGTCTCCGGCCCGGAAGTGCGCAGTTCCATGGGCGGGTCCAGATGGTCATCATCCGGGTCGTGCCCGCCGTCAAGGAGCGCCTCGTGTGCCGCCAGGAATGCCGTGGCCTGGTCCTGGCGGGGGTCTTTGACGTCCCGGTTGTAACGGTCTGCGGCGTCAGGATCGGCGGGATCCACATACCAGTCGCTCGGTACGCCCCGTGCGCGGTATTTAGCCGTTGCCTGGCCGGCGACGGCATCTTCATGGATACGCTCTGCTTGCCCCACGGCGACCCTCCTGAATGTTTTCAGCCACTGCTGGATCCCTTTGACACTCGGTTGTGTGCCGGGATTTATGCAGTCGCTTTCGATATCTAATTACACGTGTGTAACTAGCAGTGAGTCAAGCCGCCGACGGGATAATAATCAACCTTTCGGGCGAAACGCCGTCACGCCACGCCCGGAAATTTTTCTGCAGTCCGGCACGGCGGAGGCCTCACTGCGGCCAGTCGTCCCCGGAAGCCCCTGCGCCTAAGGAATACCGGCAGAAAATACAGGGCCGAAGCCAATAAGACAAATGAGATGACAAAACAATGTGAGTAACATCACAGGCCGACGAGTGCCTGCGGGCCGCATCCTGCCCGGTCACGCAGCTTCCCCGCGCCCCCGGTAACCGCGTATCCCGCGTGGCAAGATAGTGCCATGAGCATCCCGGCGATCGACCTGATGACCACCCTTCGTTCCGGCCACTCCACATCGCCCCGCCTTACCTGGTACGGCCCCGACTCCGAGCGGGTGGAGCTCTCCGGCCGTGTCCTGGACAACTGGGTGGCTAAGACAGGCAACCTGCTGCAGGACGAGCTCGACGCCGAACCAGGCATGCGCCTCGGCCTTGATCTCCCCGCGCACTGGAAATCATTGATCTGGGCCCTGGCTGCCTGGCAGATTGGCATGGAGACCGTCCTTAACGGGAGCGAGGCGGACCTGCTCGTCACCGACAAGCCCGGAAATGTAACGGGAACGTACGACGCCGTAATCGCCGTCGCGTTGCCGGCGCTGGCAATGCGGTGGCCCGGGGACCTCCCTGCCGGAGTGATCGATTATGCCGCCGAGGTGCGTTCCCACGGTGATGTCTTCATGGCACATTCGGATCCGTCGGCGTCGGGCTGCGCCATTGCGGGCAGCGACGGCCAACGGCACCTTCATGAAGGCCTGCTGACCGGCTTCGCCGCTCAGCACGATGAAGGAGTCAGGCTGCTGGTACCGGCATCAGATGGACTGGAAGCAGCCCTGGCCAACTCCCTGGGCGCCTGGCAGAACGGCGGCTCCGTGGTCCTGGCCCACGCCGACGTGCAGCTGACGGATCAGCTCCTCGCCGCAGAACGCGTCCAGGGAAAGTAGCCCTGCAGAGGACGCACCCCGGCCTGCGAGGCTGCCCGGCTCAGTGCCCGGGTCAGCGCCCGGCTACGGCTGCCGCGTGGCGTCCGGAGCATCCTTCTCCGGGAGGTCCGCGCTCTGCACGGCCGCAGCCGATGCCTTCTCATGATGGTGCAGTTCGATGATTTCGTGGTCGTGGGAGAACTCCGGCTCCTGGTCCAGTTCCTGATTGAACACAAGGAAGCGGTAGGCGAAGAAGCGGACCACCGTTGCGACCAGGATGCCGACAACCCCGGCGGCAAACAGCATGTTTTTGTCGGTGACGTTGAATGAATACTTCGCCAGGGCAGTGAAACCGGTGGAAATCCCGATCCCGATACCGTTGATGAGAATGAACATCAGGAATTCGCGCAGCACGTTGGCCTGCCGCCGATGCCGGAACGTCCACAGCCGGTTGGCGATCCATGAGAAAACAGTCGCAATGCTTGCCCCGACGAAGCGCGCTTTGGCTTCACTGTCCGTCATCGGGCCGTGCATCAGGTAGTACGTCAGGCCGTTGTCGATCACGAAAGCCACTCCGCCGACGGCACCGAATTTGGCTACCTCGCGCCAAAACAGCGAGGCTAGCCCCCGGATACGATCTGCGAGTGAGTTAATCATGACCCTCCATGGCCGTCCGTTCTGTGGGCCACACGGCCAGAGGCCATTTTAGCCCCCAAAACCGCGAACCGCCCCCTCCCGCCCGGTCACGCGACGGCCGCATTACCTGCTTCCGGGCCCCGTGGCGGCCCGAAAGCCGGGATACCGCGAGCTTTTCTGTAGGCTGGCACATGTGACTTTTCCAGTAATCGGCGTGGTTGGCGGCGGCCAGCTCGCGCGCATGATGGCCCCAGCCGCCACCGCCCTTGGTTTTGAACTGCGTGTCCTGGCTGAAGCCGAGGATGTTTCGGCCGTTTCAGCAGTCTCCACGTCACCGGTCGGTGACTACAAAGACCTCCAAACCCTCCTCGACTTCGCGGACGGCCTGGATGTTATGACGTTCGACCACGAGCATGTCCCCACGGACCACCTGCGTGAGCTCCTGGCTGCCGGCGTGAACGTCCAGCCGGGTCCCGATGCCCTGGTCAACGCGCAGGACAAACTGGTAATGCGGGCCGCCATCGACAGCCTGGGTCTCCCGAATCCGGCGTGGGCAGCTGTTTCCGACGTTGCCGGGCTGGTGAGCTTCGGCGACAGGACCGGCTGGCCGGTGGTCCTCAAAATGCCCCGCGGCGGGTACGACGGAAAGGGCGTCCGGATCATCGACTCCGCCGAGGATGCCGCCGAAGCCGCCGAGTGGTTTGAGGCCATGAACCCTCTGCTCGTCGAAGCCAAGGTTGATTTCAGCCGCGAGCTGTCGGCCCTGGTGGCACGGACTCCCGGTGGTGAAGCGAGGGCCTGGCCAGTGGTCCACACCATCCAGGTGGACGGCGTCTGCGATGAAGTTATTGCGCCCGCACTTGGCCTTCCCCTGGAGGTGGCTGCGGCCGCCGAAGACGCTGCCCTGCGGATCGCCCACGAACTGGGAGTGACCGGCGTCATGGCCGCGGAGCTTTTCGAAACTCCCGGAACCGGCACCGGCTTCCTGATCAACGAACTTGCCATGCGGCCGCACAACACCGGCCACTGGACGCAGGACGGTTCCGTCACCAGCCAATTCGAGCAGCATTTGCGGGCAGTCCTTAACCTGCCCCTGGGTGCCACCGACGTTCTTGGCCCGGTGGTGGTGATGAAGAACTTCCTCGGCGGCGATAACCAGGACCTGTTCTCCGCCTATCCGGCTGCCCTCGCACTCGAGCCTGCTGCCAAGGTTCACTGCTACGGCAAGTCAGTCCGCCCCGGCCGAAAGATTGGCCACGTCAACCTGGTGGGGGACGCCACCGGCGACGTGGACTCGGTCCGGCAGCGCGCCACCCGCGTGGCTGACACCATCCGCGACGGCCGGGTTCCGGCCGAAGGACCAGCACGGATTTCCGAGGAGAACGCATGAGCACCGAAACTACGCCCGGACCCGGCCACACCGGCACCGGCACCGGCACCGGCACCGGCACCGGCCCCATCGTTGGGCTGGTCATGGGTTCAGATTCCGATTGGCCGGTCATGGAGGCCGCAGCCGACGCGCTGGCTGAATTCGGCATACCTTTTGAAGCAGATGTGGTCTCCGCGCACCGGATGCCCACCGAGATGATCCGGTACGGCCAGACCGCCCATGAACGCGGGCTGCGCGTGATCATCGCAGGCGCAGGCGGAGCAGCCCACCTGCCCGGCATGCTCGCCAGTGTCACTCCCCTGCCCGTCATTGGTGTTCCGGTGCCGCTGAAGACCCTCGATGGCATGGATTCCCTGCTGTCCATCGTCCAGATGCCGGCAGGCGTTCCGGTAGCCACCGTGTCCATCGCCGGTGCGCGAAATGCCGGCCTGCTTGCTGTCCGCATCCTGGCTTCCGGCACGGACGGGCTGGCGGCATCACTCCGCGCGGACCTTGTGGACTTCGCCCAGGAACTCAACGACGCCGCCACGCGCAAGGGAGCCAGCCTCAGGCAGAAAGTCAGTGAAGTCTTCGCTGACGGCAATGGCGTTCTCCGGGGCAGCCGCTAGGGTACCGGAATATGTCCCGAAGCGTTCAGCACCCCGCCACCGGCACGGCCATGACGGACCCCGTTCGGTATCCGTCCGGCGCCTCGTCCCCCGTCCGGACCAAGCGGGCCTTTGTCCTGCTGCTGATGACACTTCTGGTGCCCGGCAGTGCGCAGATTGTGGCCGGCGACCGCAAACTCGGCCGCACCGCCCTCCGGGTAACCCTGGGCGTATGGGCGCTGCTGGTGGTGGCCGTGCTGCTTCTGGTCTTCAACCGAACGCTCCTGATCAGCATCATCACCAACCCCTACGCCTCGCTGGTCATCATCGTGGTTCTGGTTGCCCTGGCACTGTGGTGGGCGTTCCTCTTTATCAACACCCTGCGACTGATCCGCCCGGTCCTGCTGGCACCGGGGGCGCGTCCCGCCGTCGTGATTTCCCTCGTACTTGCCCTGGTCCTCAGCAGCGGGACACTGGGTTACGCGGCCTACCTGCTGAACGTGGGGCGCAACGCCATTGGCAATATTTTCTCGGCCGGACCGTCGATCGACCCCGTGGAGGGCCGGTACAACTTCCTGATGATGGGCGGTGATGCGGGCGACGACCGCACCGGCCGCCGCCCGGACAGCCTTTCCGTGCTCAGCGTGGACGCCAAGACCGGCCAGACCGCCATCATCTCTGTCCCGCGCAACCTGCAGAACGCCCAGTTCAGCGAAGGCTCGCCCATGCGGGAGATCTACCCTGACGGCTACGACTGCGGCGATGAGTGCCTGATCAATGCCATCAACACCGAAGTGACGAATGAGCACGCTGACCTCTACCCCGGCGTCGCAGACCCCGGTGCGCAGGCGACCCTGGAAGCAGTCTCAGGGACCCTGGGCCTGACCGTCCAGGCCTACGTCCTGGTGGACATGGAGGGCTTCGCCAAACTCATTGACGCTATGGGCGGTATCAGGATCAAGGCCGGCGGCTGGGTTCCGATGAGCGGCTACTTCGACGAAGTGACGCGTACTCATGGCATGCCCCTGGGCTGGATTCCCGCCGGTGAACAAACGCTCGACGGCGACCAGGCACTCTGGTACGGACGGTCCCGCGAGTACGTCGACGATTACGCCCGGATCCAGCGTCAGCAGTGCGTCCAGCAGGCCATGCTGAAGCAGCTCGACCCGGCGACGCTGCTGTCCAAGTTCGAGGACATCGCCAGCGCAGGCACCAAAGTGGTGGATTCCAACATCTCGTCGTCCCAGCTCGGCAGCTTCCTGGACCTCGCCATTAAGGCCAAGGGCCAGGAAGCCAAGCGGCTGACCATCGGCCCGCCCGACTTCGACGCGTCCTTCTCGACGGTGCCTGACTTCGACGTCATCCACACCAGGGTGGACCAGCTCCTGGCGTCAGCCTCCGGCCCGCAGGCCGCCGCACCGCAGGACGGCGTGATGGATGACCGTGTGACCGGCGACGGGATCGTGCAGGCATCAGCTGCGGGCGGCCACCCGCAGGCGTCCGGGCCGCTGCGGCCTGTTGCGGGCCTTCGCGCAGGCGTGCCCGGGCAGCAAACCCCGGCGCCGTCGCCGGACTTCACCCCGGTGACTACAACGCCCGACGGCGAGCCGATCACCGAGGAGCTGCTGACCGAGCTCAAGCTTGCGGGTAATGAGGAAGCTATCCGTGAACTCGTGGCCACCAACGGCCAATGTGCGCCCATGTAGGCATGCTGCCCCACTCCGCCCCACCGAACTCTTACCTGACTGAATACAAAGGAATGGACCCCGGCTGTGTACGAACTTGAAAACGCCCTTCGCGACTATGCCTGGGGCTCCAGGACAGCCATCGCAGGCCTGCTGGGACGCCCCGGGTCCGGCGGCCCGGAAGCCGAGCTGTGGATCGGTGCACACCCCGGCGCCCCGTCAAAGGCCCGCCGTCCTGACGGCTCCGAAGCACCACTGGACGCGTTGATCTCCTCCGATCCGGAGCATTTCCTGGGCAGTGAATCCTTGGCGGAGTTTGGGCCGCGGCTGCCGTTCCTCACAAAACTCCTTGCCGCCGCCCAGCCGCTGTCGCTTCAGGTTCATCCCAGCATTGAGCAGGCCAAGGAGGGCTTCGCGCGCGAGAACGCTGCCGGTATCGCCCAGGATGCGGCCAACCGGAATTACCGTGATGACAACCACAAGCCGGAGATGATCCTTGCGCTGACGCCGTTTGAGTCACTGTGCGGATTCCGTGCGCCGGCGGCCACACGGCAGATCCTGCTGCACGTGGCCGGTTGTTTCGACCCCGTGGAAGGCGACGTGCCGGCTCTGCTCAACGAGTTGCTGGACGACCTTGGTTCACCCAACGAAGGCGTCGGCCTCCGGAACGCCTTTGAACGGCTGATCAACGGCGGCGAAAAAGTCTCCGAGGCCACGGCCATGGTGGCTGCTGCCTTGGCCTCCGGCGCCCCGCTGGCACCGTACCAAGCGGAGCTGTCCACGGTGGTCAGCCTGAACGAGCAGTACCCGGGTGATCCTGGCGTCCTGATCTCGCTGCTTCTCAACCGCATCTCCCTCGCTCCCGGCGAGGCCGTCTACCTGCCCGAGGGCAAAGTGCACGCCTACCTCTCGGGGCTGGGAGTGGAAGTCATGGCCTCCTCCGACAACGTGCTCCGGGGCGGACTGACACCCAAGTTCATTGACGTGCCCGAGCTCCTGCGCACCGTCGACTTCACGTCGGTGGCAGTGCCGATGCTCACCCCGGAATTTTCCGCGCTGGGTCAGGAACTCTACCGCCCGCCGTTCCGGGAATTCCAGCTTCAGCGGATCGAGCTGGCCCCCGGCGCCGCACCGGTCCCGATCGCCCAGTCAGGGGCCGCCGTTGTGCTTGTGGTCTCGGGCGCCGTGTACCTGGACTCCCCCAAGGGTGACCTGAAGCTGGCCCGCGGCGGGAGCGCATTCCTGGCCGCCTCCGAGGCTCCGGTCAACGCGCATCCGGTGGCGGGCGCCTCGGAGGCAGCCGTTGCTTTCGCGGTCACCACCGGGGCCGGCAAAGGCGCCTAGCGCTGTGTGACCCGTCCCAGGAACGACCGTGCCGCGGGCAGGGCCTTCCGAGCTGCCGGCAGGGCATTCTGTAGCCCCCTCCGGGCTGCCGGCAGGGCCTTTCGCGCTGCCTGCAGCCCCTTGCGGGCGGCCGGCATTGCCCGGGCGTACACGGGGTAAAGGGGTGACAGCGGCTTCTCCCACGTGCCCATCAGCAAGTTCTCATGCTTGGCGAACTGTTTCTTGAAGTCCGAGATGCCGTCATTCAGCAGGCCGTTGAAGTCGTAGCGCGCGCAGCCGTCCTCGCGCATGGCCTGCAGCGCGGCCCACTTCACGCCGTAGTTCACGCGCTGCTTCTGCCCCTCGGCTGAGACGCCGCCGTAGAGCTCAAACGCCGTGGCCCCGCTTCGGGACAGCCAGACGAACGCCAGCAGCTGCCCGCCGTCGAAGGCTCCGATAATAGGTGACCCCTCGCCCAGGTTGGCGAAGATGTCGCGGTAATACTGGTCCTCGTGGATTCCGAACCCGGCCCGGTCCGCCGTCTCGTGGTAGATGCCCAGTACCTGTT
This sequence comes from Pseudarthrobacter sp. BIM B-2242, assembly GCF_014764445.1. Taxonomy (NCBI): domain Bacteria; kingdom Bacillati; phylum Actinomycetota; class Actinomycetes; order Micrococcales; family Micrococcaceae; genus Pseudarthrobacter; species Pseudarthrobacter sp. BIM B-2242. The sequence continues at coordinate 1,204,566 of NZ_CP061721.1, read as the reverse complement.
CCAGTTCCGCCGGGGTCTGCACCTTCCGGAACTCCACCTCGCTGCGCATGGCTTTGCGGATGTTGGCACGTGTGGACTTGGACATCTCTGCCATGAGTTCATCGTCGCTCTTGGCCAGGTCGAGGATGAGGGTCCGGGGGATCAGCACGGTGTTGCTGGACGGGGTGAAGCCGGCGGCGGCCACCGCCGGGGCGAAGGCGGACTCGGCGTCCCAGTCAGGCTCGATGCTCAGCGCAACGCCCCGGTGGCGGCTGGAAGCATGCGCTGCTAGCTGTTCCAGGACGGCGGTGGCGTGGTCGGCGGAGCACATGGGGCCGCGCGGCACGTACACGAGTGCCCGGAACGGGAACGGCAGCTTGCGGATCAGCAACTGGGCGCAGCCGAGGATGTTTTCGTCGTCGGTGACCAGGACCCGGTCCACGGACCAGCCATGCATCCCCTTGGTCTCACCCCAGCCCCACAGTTGCTGCGGATGGCCCTGAAATTGGTCAACGTATCCGTCCCAGACGGCGCGGTCAGTACAGGGCATAACGGCAAGACTCATGAATTCAACCCTATACCAACGCCTTGGTGTGCCCGGCCCTGCGGCGGCTGCCCCCGGATGCCGGCACACCGTGGCACAGGCACGAAAAACGCCACACCGCCGGAGCGGTGTGGCGTTGTTCCGCTATGCCCGGAACTAGTTCTTGCGGGCGTAGCCTTCCCACTTGCTGGCCTGGTGCTCGCCGTCGACAAAGCGGATGGTGCCGGACTTGGAGCGCATCACGATGGACTGGGTCAGGACCTTGTCCTTGGAGTAGCGCACACCCTTGAGGAGGTCGCCGTCGGTGATGCCCGTGGCCGCGAAGTAGCAGTTGTCGCTGGACACGAGGTCGTTGGTGGACAGCACGCGGTCCAGGTCGTGGCCGGCGTCGATGGCCTTCTGCTTCTCGTCGTCGCTGGTGGGCCACAGCCGGCCCTGGATGACGCCGCCGAGGGACTTGATGGCGCAGGCGGCAACGATGCCTTCAGGCGTGCCGCCGATACCCATGAGGGCGTCAACGCCGGTGCCGGAGCGGGCTGCGGCAATGGCGCCGGCGACGTCGCCGTCCATGATGAACTTGGTGCGGGCACCGGCTTCGCGGATCTCCTCGACCAGCGGACGGTGACGGTCGCGGTCCAGGATCATGACGTTGAGCTGGTTGACCTTCACGCCCTTCGCCTTGGCGATCAGGTGCAGGTTCTGCTTCACCGGGAGCCGCAGATCGACCATGTCGGCAGCTTCCGGGCCCGTGACGAGCTTTTCCATGTAGAACACGGCGGAGGGATCGAACATGGAGCCGCGTTCAGCCACTGCGAGTACCGCGAGGGCGTTGTTGATGCCCAGGGCGGTGAGGCGCGTGCCGTCGATCGGGTCCACGGCGACGTCGCACTCGGGACCGGTGCCGTCGCCGACGTGCTCGCCGTTGAACAGCATGGGGGCTTCGTCTTTTTCGCCCTCGCCGATGACCACAACGCCGTTGAAGTGGACGGTGTGGAGGAAGGAGCGCATGGCGTCGACAGCGGCGCCGTCAGCCTTGTTCTTGTCGCCGAAACCGACCCAGTGGCCGCCGGCGATGGCTGCGGCTTCGGTGACGCGGACGAGCTCAAGGGCAAGGTTGCGGTCCGGCTCGTCAATACCCACAGCAAGTGAGGGGGAGAGCGTGGAGTACTGCTGGGTCATAGGCGTTGCTGGCACGTGAACCTCTTCTTCGAGTGGCGATCATTGGACCCGTTCAGCCGGATTCAGCCGAGCGATGATTCCTCTGCTACTGATCATAGTCGCGGCGCCAGCCGAGGGCGCCGCCATGACGTCCGCCCGCAACATGGACCGTCTCACCGGTCCACAAGGCCGAATGTGAGTTGGGCCTGTGCATGCGCGACTATAGAGGGGTGAGTGAAATGCAGGAAAAGACCAACGCCGGACAAGACCCCTCGGACTCCGGGCCCGACAGGCACGACGCGCCGAACGGTGATTACCCTCCCGTAAAGCCCGTTATCCCGGCTGCCGCCGCCAAGCGCGCCAATGCGTCGGTGATCGGCATGATCATTGCCCTTCTTGTCAGCATTGCCGCTTTCCTGCCCATTGTCCTGATGAACCCGCTCCCCAAGAGCGACGGCTTCCGCCCGGACATCGACGTCAGCGCGTCAGCCCGGAACGCCGCCGATGTGGCAGGATTCACACCCGCCGCGCCCGACACCGCAAACGCCTACCGGCCAAATTACGCCCGTTGGGAGTCCGGAAGCGACAGTGGCGTTCCCATGTGGGAGGTGGGCTACATCACCCCGAAGGACTCCTTCATCGGGCTGATCCAGACCCGGCAGTCCAACCCCACGTGGCTTCTGCAGCAGACCAAGAGCGCGCCGGTCACAGGAACCCGCGACGCCGGCGGACAGGCCTGGGAACTCCGTGACGCCGGAAAAGGCGAGAAGAGCATGATCCTGGACTACCGCGGAACCACCGTTGTCCTTACAGGCACCGCGCAACTGGACGAGTTCGCTGTCCTGGCAGACGCCGTCGTGAGATCCATGGACAGCAACCCGGCCGTAACGGTTTCACCGTCAGCCAGCCCGGCGCCGTAAGGTAGGCCAGTGGCCACATACCTGACACCTGCCCTCGCCTGGCGCCGCATGCGCGAAGGCAACGAACGCTTCGTTGCCGGCGAATCGTCGCACCCGAACCAGGACGCGTCCCGCCGCTCCTCGCTTGTCGAGAACCAGCATCCCTTTGCTGTGATCTTCGGCTGCTCCGACTCACGGCTCGCCGCGGAAATCATCTTCGACCTGGGGCTGGGTGACGCCTTTGTGGTGCGCACCGCCGGCCAGGTGATTGACGACGCTGTCCTCGGCTCCCTCGAGTACAGCGTCAGCGTGCTGGGCGTGCCGCTGATCGCCATCCTTGGGCACGACAGCTGCGGTGCGGTGAGCGCCACAAAGGATGCTGTCGAAACCGGGCAGATGCCGGCAGGCTTCATCCGGGACCTCGTGGAGCGCATTACCCCCTCGGTCCTGACATCCCTGCGCAACGACGAACATGAGGTCAACGACATGGTGGTGGAGCACGTCAAGCAGACATCCCAGCGCCTCGTGGACAGCTCGCGTGTGATTTCCGCCGCAATCGAGGACGGCCGCGCCGCAGTGATCGGCTTGTCCTACAGCCTCGCCGAGGGCCGGGCGAACGTGGTTTCGGGGATCGGCGAGATCTAAGCCAGCCCCTGACCGGGCCCCGTAGCAATGCGGTTCACGGTTTTAGCCCCGGGCGCACATCGTCCTAAGCTAGCCCCATGACTTCCACTGAAGAATTCCGCATTGAACACGACACGATGGGCGAAGTCCGCGTCCCCGTGAACGCCCTGTACCGTGCACAGACGCAGCGTGCAGTTGAGAACTTCCCCATCTCCGGCAAGACGCTGGAACGCGCGCACATCGAAGCCCTCGCCCGGGTCAAGAAGGCGGCTGCCCAGGCCAACGCAGAACTTGGAGTGCTCGACGGCGAGCTGGCCAAGGCAATTGCAGAGGCCGCCGATGAGGTTGCTGCCGGCAAGTACGACGGCGACTTCCCCATCGACGTCTTCCAGACCGGCTCCGGCACCTCCTCGAACATGAACACGAACGAGGTCATCGCCGAGCTCGCCACCCGCGCACTCAAGGCCGCCGGAAGTGACAAGGTTGTCCACCCGAACGACCACGTCAACGCCTCCCAGTCGTCCAACGACGTTTTTCCCACCTCGGTCCACGTGGCCGCGACGTCCGCCCTGATCAACGACCTCATCCCGGCCCTCGGCTACCTGGCCGAGTCGCTGGAGCGCAAGGCTGTTGAGTTCAAGGACGTCGTCAAGTCCGGCCGTACCCACCTGATGGACGCCACCCCGGTGACGCTCGGCCAGGAATTTGGCGGCTACGCAGCCCAGGTGCGCTACGGCATCGAGCGCATCAACGCCTCACTCCCCCGCGTTGCCGAGGTACCGCTCGGCGGCACGGCAGTGGGCACCGGTATCAACACTCCTGCCGGCTTCCCGGAGCGCGTCATCGAACTGCTGGCCACCGACACCGGGCTCCCCCTCACCGAGGCCCGCGACCACTTCGAGGCCCAGGCCAACCGCGACGGCCTCATCGAGGCCTCCAGCCAGCTGCGCAACATCGCGATCTCCTTTATGAAGATCAACAACGACCTCCGCTGGATGGGCTCCGGCCCCAACACCGGCCTCGGCGAAATCGCCATCCCGGATCTGCAGCCCGGTTCCTCGATCATGCCGGGCAAGGTCAACCCCGTCATCTGTGAGGCATCCATCATGGTCTGCGCCCAGGTCATCGGCAACGACACCGCCATTGCCTGGTCCGGCACCAACGGCGCCTTCGAACTGAACGTCGGCATCCCCGTCATGGCCGCCAACCTGCTCGAATCCGTGCGCCTGCTGGCCAACACCAGCCGCGTCATGGCCGACAAGATGATCGACGGAATCACCGCCAACGTGGAGCGCGCCCGCTTCCTGGCAGAAGCCTCACCGTCCATCGTCACACCGCTGAACAAGCACATCGGCTACGAGAACGCAGCCAAGATCGCCAAGAAGGCTGTGGCTGAGGGCCTGACCATTCGCGAGACCGTGGTGGCCATGGGCTTCCTGGAGCGCGGCGAACTCACCGAAGAGCAGCTGGACACCGCGCTGGACGTTATGTCCATGACGCGCCCGCCGCACAAGGCATAGTTCCCACCGGCTCCTTAATTACGACGGCGGCCTCCTACCTTCATCGCGAAGGTGGGGGGCCGTTTTGCGTTAAGGCCGCGGCGCCCGGCAAGGGTCCCGGTGTTGATTCGCCCTCTTCCGGATGCAGACGTAAGTTTGCACTATTTCTGATTTAGTGCAAAAGTTTACTCTGTGAATGAAAGTGCAGAAATCGAAGGCGGTCTGCGGGAGCGTAAGCGCGCCGCCACGCGGGCCGCGATAACCGCCGTCGCCCGGAAACTGACAGCGGAGCGCGGCCTGAACGGCTACACCGTGGAGGAGGTCTGCGAACTGGCAGCAATCTCCCGCCGCACGTTCTTCAATTACTTCCCCACGAAGGAAGACGCCATCCTGGGCCATGTGGACGACGAAATACCCCAGGACGTGATCGAGGTCTTCATCGCCGGCGGCGCACCGTCCGCGTCCGGTGAGATCTCCCCCACCCTGTTGCAGGACCTGATCGGGCTCTCGCTGAAACTCTCCGAAAATATGGCGGCCTCGGAGGAGGAAACCCGTCAGCTGATCGGAGTGATCAAAAAAGAACCTCAGCTCATGCTCCGCATCATTGGTGCCACCGAGGAACGGGAAGCGCAGTTCGCCCGCGACGTGGCCCGCCGTGAGGGCGTGTCCCCTGACCACCCCGTTGTGCAGATGGCTGTTGCCTTGCTGGGCACTATCGCCCGGAAAAGCAGCATGGCCTACTTCTCCGACGGCAACACCCGCCCTTACGCCGTGCTGCTGATGGAAAACTTCTCAGCCGCCAGCCAACTCTTCTCCCAGCATTTTGACAAACCAGCACCCTCAGAAGGACGCCCATGAGCACCCCCGTCAGTTCCAAAACGGCGGCCGCACCGCTGCTTTTGACCCAGAAAAGGATCTGGATCATCTTCTCGGCGCTGATCGCCGGCATGCTGCTCTCCAGCCTTGACCAGACCATCGTCTCCACCGCCATGCCCACCATTGTGGGCAAGCTCGGCGGTGTGGAGCACCAGGCATGGATCACCACCGCCTACCTTTTGGCCACCACGATCGTCATGCCTATCTACGGCAAGTTCGGCGATGTCCTGGGCAGGCGGAATCTCTTCCTGGTCGCCATCGCCCTGTTCACCCTGGCCTCCGTGGGCTGCGCCCTGGCCACCGATTTCTGGGGCTTCGTCATCTTCCGCGCCGTCCAGGGCCTGGGCGGCGGCGGCCTGATGATCCTCTCGCAGGCCATCATCGCCGACATTGTTCCCGCAAAGGACCGCGGCAAGTACATGGGCCCGCTGGGAGCCGTCTTCGGCCTCTCGGCCGTGGCAGGCCCGCTGCTCGGCGGCTTCTTTGTGGACCACATGACCTGGGAATGGGCGTTCTACATCAATATCCCGATCGGCATCGCTGCGTTTGCCATTGCGTGGTTCACGCTGACGCTGCCGAACAAGAAGGCTGAAAAGCGGATCGACATCCTGGGCGTAGTGCTCCTGTCCGCCGCTACAACCTGCCTGATCTTCTTCACCGACTTCGGCGGCAAGAAGGACGAGGGCTGGGATTCACCGCTCACCTGGGCATTCGGCGCCGGGCTCATCGTCACGGCCGCCGCCTTCGTTATGGTGGAGCGCCGCGCCGAGGATCCCATCATTCCCTTGAGCCTTTTCAAGAACCGGATCTTCGTTAATGCCACGGCCATCGGGTTCACGCTGGGCCTGGGCATGTTCTCCGCCATCGCCTTTGTCCCCACGTTCCTGCAGATGTCGTCCGGCACCTCCGCCGCGGAGTCCGGCCTGTTGATGCTTCCGATGATGGTGGGCCTGATGGGCACGTCCATCTACTCGGGAATCCGGATCTCCAAAACCGGCAGGTACAAAATGTTCCCCATCCTCGGATCAGCCTTCACCATGGCCGCCATGCTCTGGATGACCACTCTGACCGCCGCCACACCCATTTGGGTCATCTGCATCCAACTGTTCATCTTCGGAGCCGGCCTGGGCCTGATCATGCAGGTGGTGGTCCTCGTGGTGCAGAACTCCGTTCCGGCGGACCAGATCGGCACCGCCACAAGCACCAACAACTACTTCCGTGAAGTGGGTGCGGCCATGGGCGTTGCAGTCTTTGGTGCCATTTTCACCAACAGGCTTTCGGAGTCCCTGACCAGCGCTTTCACAGGTGCCGGGGCGTCATCGGAGCAGGCTGCTCAGTCCACCAGTTCGCTGGATCCGCAGGCTCTGAGCCAACTGCCGGACCAGCTGCGGGACGCCGTGGTCAATGCCTACGCCGAATCCTTGGCGCCGGTGTTCTGGTACCTTATTCCGTTCATCGCCGTCGCCCTGTTGCTTGCCATCACCCTCAAGCAGATTCCCCTGTCCGACACTGCCGGCATGGTGGCCCGCGGTGAAGCTGTGGGCGGAGAGGAAGCCGACCGGCTGGAGGCAGAGCATCTGGCCATGCTAACCGGGAAGTCTGAGACGGTTTCTGCTCCCGGGCACAAAGGAACTCCCGATGCTTCTGCCGGCCCCGGCTCTGAGGTTACACAGGACGACCACGGCGAACTGGTTTCCCAGCCTCGGTGACCGGAGGAGGTAGACCGGAGGAAGTAGACCGGAGGAGGTAGACCTCAGGAGGTTGACCGGTTTACCGGAGCAGGCAGCTGACTCCCCGTTTCACGCAGTACCAACTCAGCCGCAGGGGCGCCTGACCCGCAGGGCGCCGCGATCTTGGGGGTTGCGGCGCCCCTGTTCGCGTCCGGCCGCCCGGCCTGGATGTTCGGCGAGCCCAATATCCGCCCTCCAGAGAACACCTCGTATTAGGGATCCGGGCGTGGCGCTGCTTCGACAAGGCCCGGCTGAAGGTCCGCGATCCACTCGTCCGGCAGATGTGGCGGTTCCCAGTCGGGCCGTTCGCTCGCGTAGCGTCTGCCGGTGGGTGAGATCCAGCCTGGAGGGTGATCCGCGGTAGCCGGGCCGGGTGTCCAGCCGGTGCTGTGCCGCAGCTTGTGGTGCTTCGGGCAGGGCTGGGCAAGGTTGCTGATGCCGGTAGTTCCCCCGTTGGCCCACGCGAGAAGATGGTCCGCTTCATTGTCCAGGGAAGGGTTGCTGCAACCCGGGAACGGGCACTTCCCGTCGCGCATGCGAAGCCATTGGCGTTGGGCTTTGGTGACCCGGTAACTGGTCCGCCCGATCTCCAACGGCGCACCGTCCCGGGGGTCGATGAGGACGCGATGGAACGACTCGGCACCATCGGCAATAAGCCTGCGTGCCATGGTGACCGGAATCGGCCCATGCCCGTCCAGCATGGCGGGTTCGTCCGTGGCGCCAAGGAGGGACATGACGGGCACGGTAATCAGGACCTGCGCCCGCGGCGACGGGACACCTGCGTGGGGATCGTCAGCGGCCCCGCCGAGGAGCAGGGTGGCGGCGACATCGGCACGCATCTGGGTCAGGGTGCGGTCCTCGTCCGGGCCCTGCAACGCCCGGGCCGCGGCTGTGGCCCGGTTCCAGATCCCGGCGGCCCGGTCAGCGGGCAGGTACGCGGAGAGCCAGGCCATGCCGTCCCGGTCCGGGCGGTATTCCAGGCGCCGGTCCGCGACGGAGCGGGTATGGCGTTTTTCGATGCTGACCGGGTGGTGGCGTTCCCGCCAGATCCGGGCCTTGTGCCGGAACCGGGAGGGAACAAGTTCCCCGGCGGGGCCACGGGCAGGGTTAGGTGCGTCGGGGTCCAGGAAGTGCGCTTCCAGAGCCTTCGCAGCGGAGGGGTCAAGGTTGGTGGCCTCGTCCACCATGACCCGCGCGTGCTGCCACGAAATTGCCCCGGCCTGCAGGGCGGCGAGGGTCAACGGTAAGTCAGCGGTGAGGGTGTGCGATTCGGCCAGCAGGGTTGAAGCGGTCCGTTCGCCGACCGTGAGGGCGCACGCGACCTCCGCCACCAACGCCATTTCCTGTGCGGCGGCCTCCTGCGGCGACTGCGCCGGCGGGTCCAACGCCGTGGAGACTTCGACTAATTCCGCGATGACCTGAACCTTTTCCGCCGCGGTCCGGGCCTCCAGCCGTGCAATCCCGGCCAACCGTTCCAGGCAACGGTCCTTCCGCCGGTGTAAAGGATCTGACGGGAAAAGTACCTCATCCCCGGATTCGTCGCCGCCGGCTCCGCCGTGATCTGGACGGACTGCGGCGGGGACGGTGGAGGCCGTGATGGGTTCCAACACCTCGTCCGCCGTCGCGCTTTCCATACCCCCATCATCCTGCGGGGCACTGAGAATTAGGGTGCGGATAAAAGCCTATGTGGATAACCCGGCAAAAATGCACGCCTCAGGCGGGCAGCAACATGGCAGCGGCCGCACCGGCGAGCATAAAAGGGCCGAAAGGTATGGACGACTTCAGGGTGCCGCGCCGTGCCGCAAGCAGGGCAATGGACCACAGTCCACCCAGCAGGAAGGCTGCAAAGGTGCCGGCAAAGACGTGGCCCCAGCCAAGGTATCCCAGATACATCCCCAGAACACCGGCCAGTTTCACGTCACCGAATCCCATTCCAGGCGGATAGACCAGCCGCAGGACAAAATAGAAGACCCAGAGGACCGCTCCCCCGCCGAGTATGCGCAGTGCGGGCACGCCCAGGATCTCCGCCCCACCCTCAAGTGCCGCCCCTTGGGTCCCGGAACCGGCCACAGCGAGGACGATAGCGGCCGTCACGAGCAGCACTCCAGCCACAGCGTAGGACGGGAAAACGATCCGGTTGGGCAACAGGTGGTGGCGTACGTCGATGACGGTCAGCCGGGCAGCCATCACGACAAAATAGAGGCACGCTGCCAGGACCAGCCAGAAGGCCAGCGGGGCCACATCCAAGAGTTCGTCCAGTCGTCGGATCACCCCTCGGATGCTACTGGATTCCGCCCGTCCATGCGGCGGCACCCACGCGTACACTGTGGATATGTCGACATGGGACACCAGGCGCCGGCCGGATCCGGACAGCGGCAAACCGGCCGCGGACCTGACCACGGTGTTCCGGAATCTTTGCAGGTCTTCACCCTGGAAATGGCAGAGCCTTCGCTTCGAATACCGGGACGAACCATTTACCGATGCCCCCGACGCCGACGCGCCGCTGGTTCGCGCGTGGCTGCGCAGGCCGGGCGCCCTCCGCCTGGAAACCTCGGACGGACTGGTCCTCCACAGCACCACTGGAATCAACGATTCGAAGGACGGGCTCTACATCAGCGCCACACGGAAGTCGTGGCTGCTTCCCCCGCAGTTGGTGGCGCCCGTTTACGACGACGGCGGGCTGGTCAGGCGCCGCCCCGAGGCGGCGTACGGCGAACCGGGCTTCGGAAACGGCCGCTTTTCGGCTGCACTCGATCCCGTGGAGCTGGCGGGCAACGCTCCCGTCCCCCTGGAATTTCCCGGCAGCAACCCGCTGGAAATAAGCGAAGTCCGGCGGGTCGAGCACGAGGGACGGCCGGCACTCGAGGCTCTTGTCAACACAACCGTCTCCTACCGCCCCGCTGATTCTGCAGCACCGCTGTGCCAGCCCGGCAGGAACCGGGTGAGGATCGACCTGGAGACGGCCGTGTGTGTGGCAAGCCAGTCTCTGGAATCCGAAACGTCGGATTACGGACACTGGCTTCGAATCATCGCGGTCGACGAGTACATGCTGGACGATCTCTTCCTGGCGGAGTCCATGAACCTCACGGACGTCCGGCGCCACATCAGTTGGGATATCCGCGCCTAACCTGCGCCGTTGACATGCAGGCCGCTCCGGCGGTCCGCTACGCTTCCCTGATGACCCCGCTGACTTCACTCTGGCCGGTTTTCGGCCTCACCCTGACCACACCCCGGCTGGTGCTCCGGCCTATCACCGACGACGACATTCCCGCCGCCGTCGCAGCGGCAGCCAGTGGCATCCATGATCCCGGGCGGAACCCCTTCAGCAACCCGTGGACGGAACTTCCAGCGGAAACACTCGGCAGCAACATGGCGCAGTGGTACTGGCGCTGCCGCGGCCAAGCCACCCCTGCGGACTGGACCCTTCTCCTGGGCATCTGGCACGAAGGCCAGTTCATCGGCTGCCAGGACATTGGTGCCAAGGAGTTCGCCATCCTCAAAACTGTCAGCACCGGATCCTGGCTCAAGCAGTCCGTCCACGGCCGGGGGCTCGGCAAGGAAATGCGCGCCGCCGTCGCGCTGTACGCCTTCGACCGGCTCGGCGCCGAGGTCGCAGAATCGGAAGCCGCCGCCTGGAACGCCGCCTCCCTGGGCGTCTCCCGCTCCCTCGGCTACGAACTCAACGGCACCACGCGCACGTCCTGGGGCGGCAAAGCCGTCGACGTCCAGAAAGTCCGCCTCACCCCGGCAACGTTCAAGCGCCCCGACTGGACCCTCAAGGTCGAAGGCCACGAAGCCGCAGCGGCGTCTCTCGGCGCTTAACGTGTGCCGGGCCGTGGCCCGACGAACGGAGCCACGGCCCTTGGCGCTGAGCTAGATCTCGGCGCCCTCCAGCAGTTCCGTGACCAGGGCTGCGATCGGTGAGCGTTCGGAGCGGGTCAGGGTGATGTGACCAAAGAGAGGATGTCCTTTCAGGGTTTCGACGACGGCGGCGATCCCGTCGTGCCGGCCGACCCGGAGGTTGTCGCGCTGGGCAACGTCGTGGGTCAGGACGATCTTTGAGTTCTGGCCGATGCGGCTCATCACGGTGAGCAGGACGTTCTTCTCCAGTGACTGGGCTTCGTCGACGATCACGAAGGCGTCGTGCAGCGAGCGTCCGCGGATGTGGGTCAGGGGCATCACTTCGAGCATGCCGCGGTCCATGACTTCTTCCACCACTTCCTGGCTGACCAGGGCGCCAAGGGTGTCGAAGACCGCCTGCGCCCAGGGGTTCATCTTTTCGGACTCTGAGCCGGGCAGGTAGCCGAGTTCCTGGCCGCCCACGGCGTAGAGCGGCCGGAAGACGATCACCTTACGGTGTTCGCGGCGCTCCAGCACCGCTTCCAGGCCCGCGCACAGGGCCAGAGCTGATTTGCCCGTGCCTGCCCGTCCGCCGATGGAAACGATGCCGACGGCGGGATCCATCAGCAGGTCGATGGCCAGACGCTGTTCGGCCGAGCGTCCGTGCAGACCGAAGACGTCGCGGTCTCCCTTGACCAGCCGGACCTGCTTGTCGGCGCCTACCTTACCCAGGGCCGAGCCCCGGTTGGAGAGGATGACCAGGCCCGTATTGACCGGCATTTCCGCGGCTGCCGGGATGAAGACCGGCTCGTGCCCGTAGAGGGTGTTGACCTCGTCCTCGGTCGCTTCCACCTCGGCGATGCCCGTCCAGCCCGAATCCTTCACCAGCTCGTTGCGGTATTCGTCGGCCGTGAGGCCCATCGCGGAGGCCTTGACCCGCATGGGCAGGTCCTTCGACACCACGGTGACGTTCCGGCCCTCGTTGGCCAGGTTCTTGGCTACGGCGAGGATGCGGCTGTCATTGTCACCGCTGCGGAACCCCAGCGGAAGCACCTCAGCGGAAACATGGTTCAGCTCCACCATCAGGGTGCCGCCGTCGTCCCCGATGGGAATCGGATGGCTGAGGCCGCCATGTTTCACCCGGAGGTCATCGAGCAACCGGAGGGCCTTGCGGGCAAAGTAGCCCAGCTCGGGGTCGTGCCGCTTCCCCTCAAGTTCGGTGATCACAACGATGGGAACAATAACTTCGTGCTCGGCGAAGCGCAGCAGCGCGCGCGGATCAGAGAGCAGCACAGAGGTGTCAATGACGAAGCTGCTGATGGTGGCTTCCCTTCCGGAGACGGCAAAACCGGCCGCAGTTTTGTTGACTGCACCGGTTTTTGAGGTGGCTCGCGTGGTGCGAGAGGTAGCTTTCTGTCCCTCGGAGGTAACCTCGGGCAGGTGTTCAGAAGTAGCCACATCGACTCCAGCCCCGGGCACATGCCCGGATGTGTTATTGGTGAGGCGGTTCGGCCTGGAGGCCGGACGCGGCCTCCCATACAACCGGTGCGAAAGTTCGCTCCATGTACTGGCCTCCCCGAACAGCCGGCGGTTTTGCCTGCTGATGATTACAACGTAAATCCACCGCCAGTAATTTCACGAATCTGCGATCGGCGATTCCTGTTGCCGGTTTGTGAATTCCAGATGAACGCGGACGACGGCGGGAACCCGCCCGGGTGCCGCCCTCACGAGCAGCGATGCTCAGGTGCCGAAGCGCCGCTGCCTGCCGGCGTAGTCCCGCAGGGCGCGCAGGAAGTCCACCTTCCGGAACGCCGGCCACAGGGCCTCGCAGAAGTAGAACTCGCTGTAGGCGCTCTGCCACATCAGGAACCCGGAGAGCCTCTGCTCACCGGAGGTCCTGATCACCAGGTCCGGGTCGGGCTGGCCCCGGGTGTAGAGGAAGCGGGAGATATCGTCCACGGAAAGGTTGTCCGCGAGCGCGGCGATGTCCGAGCCCTTGGCGACGGCGTCGTGCAGCAGCTCCCGGACGGCGTCGACGATCTCACGGCGCCCGCCATACCCCACCGCAACGTTGACATGGATCTTTTCATGAACCGGTGTCCGGGCCGTCAGCTTGTTGAGCCGGTCCGCCAGATAATCGGGGAGCAACTCGGGGGCGCCCATCGCATTCACTGAAATGTCGGCGTCCTCGTCGAGCCGGTCCAGGGTGTTGGCGATGATGCCCATCAGAAGGTCCAGCTCTTCACTGGAGCGGCTCATGTTGTCCGTGGACAGCATGTACAGCGTGACGACTTTGACGCCGAGTTCCTGGCACCAGCCGAGGAACTCGTGAATCTTGTCCGCGCCGGCCTGGTGGCCCTGGCTGGTGGGCGCGTTGAACTGCTTGGCCCACCGGCGGTTACCGTCCACCATCACGCCGATGTGTTTGGGAATGCGTCCCCCGGCCAGCTCGCGGAGCAGTCGCCTCTCGTAGAAGCCATAAAGGAACCCGCCCAACTCCACGAGGAGACTCACCTGACTTCCCATACTGTCCGACGGCATTGCACATCCTAGGCTACCGTCCGCAGGGGGTCCGGACGCGCCGGAGACCGGCGCATCAACCGTCACATCGTGTTACCTGCGAGTAACTTACTGCGCCGAAGGATATTCTGGAGGCATGAAAAGCCAGACCCCCGACGGCGGCCGCGCACCCGGACCGGACGGCGGCCAGAGTCCGGTGGACGACGCCGCGGTCCGGCTGGCCGAACTCCTGATGATCAAACCCAAGTGGCGTGGCTGGATCCACACGGTGGCTGCCCCGCTCGCCCTCGCGGCCGGCATCATCCTCGTAGCCGTCGCCCCGACCACCGACCGCAAGATCACTTCGGCCATCTACGCCGCCACCGGGGTCCTCCTCTTTGGCATCAGCGCCATTTATCACCGGGGCAACTGGTCCCCCGGCGTAAAGATGGTCCTCAAGCGCCTGGACCACACCAACATCATGCTGGTGATCGCCGGGAGCTACACACCCCTGGCATGGTCCCTGCTGGAGCGGCCCAAGGCCGTCCTGCTGCTATGGGTCATCTGGTCCGGCGCAATTCTGGGCGTCCTCTTCCGGCTGCTGTGGACGGAGGCCCCGCGCTGGCTGTACGTGCCCATCTACATCGCCCTGGGCTGCGGATCACTTTTCTACATGCCGGAGTTCTTTGCGGCCAGCCTGCCGGCCGCGGTCCTGATCTGCGTTGGCGGCGTCCTCTACATCACCGGTGCCGTGTTCTATGCGCTCAAGAAGCCCAACTTCAGCTATGAGCACTTCGGCTTCCACGAACTTTTCCACGCCCTGACGGTCCTTGCGTTCGGCGCGCACTTCGCGGCGATCCTTATCGCCGTCCTCAGCTGACGGGGTCCTCCCCTGTCATCACCAGGAGCCGCTGCCGCAGCTCCTCCGGCGTGGACACAGGACGTTCACACACCATGTTCCGGCACAGATACGCTAACGGTGATCCGTCGGGACCCGCCGGCCTGCCTGCCAGCAGCGGGACGGGCTCCCCCCGGGGAGGACCGGCCGACGGCGGCACTCCCGGTCCGTCGTCGTCCTCCACAGCCACCACCAGGCCGGGACTGGCGGAGTTCAGGAGTTCACGGTGCAGTGCGGTCCTTGCAGGACCTCGAGCTCCCACAACGGCGGCCTCCACCGGGCCCGCGAGGGCAGCCTGGGCGGTCGCCAGGAGCCAGCCCGCCACCCGCGGCGCGCGTTCCGCCAACGGCGGTAAAAGCGCGAGTACCTGGGCGGCGAGCGAGCGGTGTTCCGCGGATCCGGAGAGCGCAGCGTAGCTGAGCAGGGCACCGGCAAAGGCCGACGCGCCGCTGGGCGTGGCGTTGTCGAACGGGTCCAGGCCCGTCTGGCCACCCTGGGCGGCCCGGACCCGGCCGTCTCCCCCGGCCGTGTCCACCAGGCGGCCGGCCACCACAAACCGGCTGCCGGCAGCCTGCACCAGCTCCTCGGCGAAGCGGTACCACCGCTGCCGGCCAGTCACGGAGTAGAGGGCAAACAGGCCGTCAGCGCAGAAGGCGTAATCCTCGAGCAGCCCTTCAATCCCCCGCGCGGTTCCTGTATGCGAAACGCGGAGCAGCACTGAACTTCCCGCGTGCCAGTGGACACGTTCGAGGTACGCCGCAATCGACTCGGCCCCGGCGACGAAGTCTTCCCTGTCCAGCACCGCTCCGGCCTCTGCGAGGGCGGCCACCGCGAGCCCGTTCCAGCCCGCCACTACCTTGTCGTCACGGGCCGGCTGCGGCCGCTGCTTCCGCGCGGCCAGGAGCGCGGGCCGGGCCCTCATCCACAGCCCCGCGGCGGCGCCCTCCACGCGCCGTGCGGGGTGCAGCGGGGAGCCGTGCGCGGACACGGTACCTTCGCCACCCACATTCATCAGCCGGGCAACAGCTTCCCCGTCAGCAGTCCCCAGCACTTCCTGCAGGCCTTCGACGGTCCACAGGTAGCTGGCGCCTTCGTGGTGTTCGCCGTTCACCACCGAATCGGCGTCGAGAGACGATGCGAGCGCCTCCACCCTCGGCGCGCCGTTGCCGTTGCCGTTCCCGTCGCGGCTCGGGCCGAGCCCAAGGGACTCCAGCAGCCATACCCCGGTCCGGGCGGCCACGTCGGCAGCTTCCGCCACCGGGAACACCTCATTGCCGCCCAGGCGTATCCAGTGCACGTAAATGCGAAGCAGCTGGACATTGTCGTACAGCATCTTTTCAAAGTGCGGGACGGACCAGTCCCGGGTTACCGAGTACCGGGCGAAGCCCCCGTCCAGCTGGTCAAACAACGCCGATCGTGCCATGGCCGCCAGCGTCCGGCCCGCCATGTCCCGGGCAGCGTCTGCGGTGTCCGAGGGGACTGCTGCGTGCCTGATGAGGAACTCGAGCACCGCCGACGGCGGGAATTTCGGGGCGGCGCCAAAGCCGCCGTCGGTCATGTCCTCGGAGCGGGCCAGGGAGGCTACGGCCGCGGGAAGCAGCCCGGGGTCAAGCAGAGGCGGCGGACCGGCAACCGGGACCGCCGCCGCGAGCTGGGCGTCGCCCAGGTTCCGGGCAAGAGCGGCGGCATTCTCTTCCACAGCGTCGCGCCGCTCCAGCCACGCTTCCCAGACGGCTTCGAGCACCTGCCGGAAGGATGGCCGGCCCGGCATGGGGCGGGGCGGGAAGTAGGTGCCGGCGTGGAAGGCCCGGCCGTCCGGGGTGAGGAAGACGGACATCGGCCAGCCGCCCTCGCCGGTGATGGCCTGGGTGGCCGCCATGTACGCGGCATCCACGTCGGGGCGTTCTTCCCGGTCCACCTTGATGGCAACAAAGTGCGCGTTCAGGTAGTCGGCGGTTTCCTGATCCTCGAACGACTCATGCGCCATCACGTGGCACCAGTGGCAGGCCGCGTAGCCGATCGACAGGAACACCGGGACATCGCGGGCGGCGGCCGCGGCGAATGCCTTATCCCCGAACGGCTGCCAGTGGACCGGGTTGTCCGCGTGCTGACGGAGGTAGGCGGACGGTTCCGCGCCCAGGACGTTGGCGGCACCTACGGCCGCCCGCTCCCCGGCGGGAGGGCTCTGGCGCTCACTGTTCATCCGCGCACCTCTGGTCACTCGCTGCAGGGAATGTTGCCGACCATCCCAGTCTACGGAAGTGGTGCGTGCACAGTCTGCGGAGGGACCGGTGGAACGCTGGTTCCCGGCCCCTTCTAGTCCTTGGTGCCCGGCCGGTTGGTGTCCGAGCCGTCCTGGATGCTGTGCCGGCCGTCCTCCGCCGGATGCCGGACCTCGTCGGCTTCAATGTCGGCGGCGGCAGCGGCTGCCTGGCGTTCCTCTTCAACCTGCGCCCGGTACCGGACGCGGCGGATACGCCGAACCATGTCCACGATGAGCAGCGTGGTGGCCAGGACAAAAAAGGCAGTCATGATGAAGCCCCACAGGCCGGGCGTGATCTGGTCCTCGGTAATACCCTCACGCAGGCCGGGCGTGGGCACGGGCGAGGGCGTAGCGGACAGGACGAGGAGCAAGTGATGCACGTTTAACCTTCTATGGAAACTGGTGGGCAGCCGACGCACGGTTTCCGCATCCGGGTCCGCCGGACCCGGATCATCCCACTGCATTTCTACACGGCATAATTTCTACACGGCATAGAACAATCGGCCGTTTCTATCTTAGCCCGGCGAAGAGGTCCTTCTCCGGAAAAGATGCGGGAACGCGGGACTCAATCAGCGAGTAGTCTTCCCACGGCCACACCCGGCGCTGCATCTCAGCAGAAACCGCGAAGAAGAACCCCAGCGGATCCACCTGGGTGCAGTGCGCGCGGAGAGCGTCGTCGCGAACCTCAAAAAAGTCACCGCAGTCGATCTGCGTGGTGGTGGGGTGTCCGCCCGGCGGCGGCGTGTGGCCTTCGGCGTCTGTTTCAAGCCAGGCGGCAAGCCGCTCGGCATACGGGGACTGCAGTCCGGCTTCCTCGAGGGCGAAATGCAGGGCCCGGAACCGGGCCGGGTTGAATGCGCGGTCGTAGTAGAGCTTGCTGGGTTCCCAGGCGGGGCCGGCGCCCGGATAGCGTTCTGGATCACCGGCAGCCGCGAAGGCTTCCACGGCAACCCGGTGGGCCATGATGTGGTCAGGGTGCGGATATCCCCCGTTTTCGTCATAGCTGATGATCACGTGCGGCTTGAAGCTCCGCACCAGCCGGACCAGGGGTGCTGCGGCGCGGTGCAGCGGCTGGACGGCGAACGATCGGGCCGGCAAGGGCGGCAGCGGGTCGCCTTCGGGCAGGCCTGAGTCCGTGAAGCCGAGCCAGCGCTGCGTGATGCCAAGGATCTTCGCCGCCTGCTCCATTTCAAGCCGCCGCGCTCCGGCCATGTCCCGTTTGGGGTGGGCTGCACCTTCCACCGCAGGGTTCTGGATATCGCCGCGGGATCCGTCGGTGCAGGTGGCCACCATGACATCGACGCCGGCGGCCGCGTACATTGCCATGGTGGCCGCGCCCTTGCTGGACTCGTCATCCGGGTGCGCGTGAACGGCGAGCAGCCGGAGCGGAGCCGGTGTATGAGTGGACGCTGTCATGGGGGGACGGCTCCTGATTCTTTTGAGGCAGCCGCCGCGGCCACAGGCCGAACGGGCTGCCGAACTTAACGTGTTGCTGGACGTAACTGGCTAACTGGACGTAACTGGCTAACTGGACGTAGCTGGCTGCTCGACTTAACTGGCTGCCTGGTGGAACGGTGTTGGCGCGGAACCGGGCTGCCTGTCGTTGCCCGGGCGGGCTTTGATGATCCAGGAACAAGCAGCGTCCCGATCCGAACTAAACTGGACCGGTGACTACCGAGGATCAACCCGCCGCGTCCCCGCCTGCAGACACTAGCCTAGCCAATCGTTATGGCAGTAAAAAGCAGCCCCTTCCGCGAGCGGCCAAGCGCGGCATCGCCGTGGCAGCACTGGCTGTCGGCGTGGGTTTTATGGCCTGGGTCTCCACATCCAACGCCGTCTCCGCTGTGACGTTTAAGGACATCGGCTACAGCACCGTCGACGCCACCCAGGCCGAGATCGATTTCACCGTCACCAGGGACCCGGGTTCGGCCGTCAAATGTGCGCTGAAAGCCCTGGACTCTAAGTTTGCCGTGGTGGGTTGGAAAGTCGTGGACATCCCGCCGGGAGAGGCGGACAACACTGCCGACGGCGGCCGGACTGTTACGCAGCGCGTGAGCGTGCGGACGGAGTCGCTGGCCGTTTCCGGAGTGGTGGACAGCTGCTGGGTTCCAGGTAGCACGAAGTAACGGCATGTGATCTGCACCGCTTCCCCGTTGGGTTATCTCCACAGTATTGACTACAATGAATCAATACCCTTTACCCCGCTGAGCTGGTTACTGAGTTCCACAAGTGGCCGCGTGGCGGGGTCTTTTGCATGTATGACCATTAGGAGAAGTCCGTGTCTACCACCAACAGCGCGCCTGCAGCCTGGCTCACCCAGGAAGCTTTTGACCGCCTGAAGGCAGAGCTGGACCACCTTTCCGTCGCTGGCCGCGCGGAGATTGTCCAGAAGATTGAATCCGCCCGGCAGGAGGGCGACCTCAAGGAAAATGGCGGCTACCATGCGGCCAAAGAAGAGCAGGGCAAGATTGAAGCCCGGATCCGCCAGCTGACGGCGCTTCTGCGTGATGCCCACGTCGGGGAAGCCCCGGCCGATGACGGGATTGTCGAGGCCGGCATGCTCGTCGTTGCCAGGATCGCCGGGGACGAAGAGACGTTCCTGCTGGGTTCGCGCGAAATCGCCGGTGACACGGATCTGAATGTCTTCAGCGAGAAGTCACCCCTCGGCGCCGCAATCGTCGGCCACAAAGAGGGCGAGACGCTCAGCTACACTGCGCCGAACGGCAAGGACATCACGGTGGAAATTCTCTCCGCCAAGCCTTACGCAGGCTGACGCCCAGCGCTCACCGCTTAACCCACAACGCCGGCCCCCGTCAGGGGACCGGCGTTTTGGTGTATTTGGGGCGCAACAACAGGGCAGCAGCCACTCCGCCCACCGCCCCGCCCAAGTGGGCCTGCCAGGAGATGAGGCCACCCATGATGGGCAGCACTCCCAACAGGATGCTGCCGTAAACCATAAACAGCACAACGGCGAGGAGAATCTGCCGCCAGCTGTGGTTGAAGAAGCCACGGACCAGGAGGAAGGCGAACAATCCAAAAACCAGCCCGGACGCTCCCACGGTGATCCCGCCGTCGCCGATCAGCCAGACGGTCAGCCCCGAGCCCAGCCAGCTGAACGCCAAAGCCGTCAGGAAGACCCTCAGGCCGGAAAGGAACACCAGGAATCCGAAGATGACCAGTGGCAGGGCGTTGGACAGCAGATGGTTCAGGTTGGCGTGAAGCAGCGGAAACGTGAAAATGTCCAGGAGCCCGTCCGCGGACCTCGGCCGTAGCCCGAATGTCCTGTTCAGGGCGTGCAGGGTCAGCATGTTGACCACTTCGATCACGAAGAGCAGGACCACAAACCCGCCGGACACCAGCAGCCCGCCTTTGGCGCGCGACGCTGTGCTTTCCCTGCTCCCCGGCCGGCCGTCCCCTATCGCATCCAGCATGGCTGCTCCTAATGCACCACAATCGGCTGAAAACCCTCGGCGCGGAGCGCGCCGAGAACCTGTTCGCAATGTTCATGGCCCTTGGTTTCAAGGTTCACGGTAATGGAGACATCGCCCATGCTGATGGACCCGCCCACCCGCGTATGGTCCAGCCCTGTGACGTTGGCATCATTCTCGGCAATGATCCGGGCGATGGTCGCCAGCGAACCCGGCCGGTCATCGAGCATCATCCGGACCGTCATGTAGCGGCCCGCGGCCGACAGGCCCCGCTGGATGACCTTGAGCATAAGCATCGGATCGATGTTGCCGCCGGACAGGATCACGGCCGTCGTACCGGGGTTTTCGATCTTCCCGTCCATCAGGGCCGCGACCCCCACGGCGCCTGCCGGCTCCACCACCATCTTTGCCCGTTCCAGCAGGAAGATCAGCGCACGCGCCAAGGAGTCCTCGCTGACAGTGACCACGTCATCCACGAGTTCACGGATGATGCTGAACGGCAACTGGCCGGGTCGGCCCACGGCGATGCCGTCCGCCATGGTGGAGACTTTCTTCAGCGGAACCAAGGCGTCGGCGGCAAGCGACGGCGGATAGGCGGCCGCATTTTCGGCCTGGACGCCGATGATCCTGATTTCACGGCCCAGTTCCCGCGCCCGGGCTTTGATGGCAACAGCGACGCCTGCCAACAGCCCGCCGCCGCCCACGCCCATCAGGATGGTGTCCACGTTGGGGATCTGCTCAAGGATCTCCAGTCCTACGGTTCCCTGCCCTGACACCACATCAACATTGTCGAAGGGGTGGACAAAAACCATTCCGGACTCGTCCGCGTAGCGCTGCGCCTCGGCGAGGGCCTCATCCACATTGTGGCCGTGGAGGACCACCTCGGCGCCGTGGCTGCGGGTGGCGGCCAGTTTGGGAAGCGCCACACCGAGCGGCATGTAGATCCGGGCCTTGATGCCAAGGGCCTTGGCCGCCACCGCAACGCCCTGCGCATGGTTGCCGGCCGAGGCGGCAACCACGCCGCGCTTCTTCTCCTCAGGCGAGAGCCTTGCCATCCGGACGTAGGCACCGCGGACCTTGAAGGAACCGGCCCGCTGCAGGTTTTCGCACTTGAAATAGACCTCGCCGCCCACCATGCTGCCGAGGGCCCGCGAGGATTCCACCGGTGTCCGCGTAATAATCCCCTCGAGCAGCTTCTGCGCCTCCAGGACATCGTCCAGCGTGACGGGAAGGGTTTCGACGGTGTTCACGGACTGTTCTCCTTGGGTGGATGGGGCTCCGGCGGACGGCCCACGGGTCAGGCCTGGCCCTCCGGATTGGATGCGTCTGTGCTGGCTGCGGCGTCCTTGCCACGGATGGACCTGCCGCCCGGCAACCGGACTTCCCTGATGGTGCCATCAGTATCCGGGCCAAGCGTCACCGGCCCCTCGGGGGTTACCAGCACTTGTTCATGTTCCCACGTTCTGGCAGCGATGTAGCGAATTGCGGAGTTTGCTACGGCGAGAATGGGCACGGAAAACAGCGCCCCGGGAATACCCGCCAGATATGAACCTGCCGCCACACTGAGGATGACCGCCACCGGATGCAGGGATACGGCCTTGCCCATCACCAGGGGCTGCAGGATGTGGCTCTCCAGTTGCTGGACCAGGAGCACGATAGCCAGCATGATGAGGGCGTTGATCGGGCCGTTGGCCACCAGCGCCAGAAGAACGGCGATGGCACCGGTCACCAGGGCACCCACCACCGGAATAAAGGAGCCAATAAACACGAGCACGCTCAGTGGCAGCGCCAGCGGGACACCGATGATCGCCGCTCCGACGCCAATGCCCACGGCGTCGACAAATGCCACAAACATCTGGATCCGTGCATAGCTGACCATGGACGCCCAGCCCTTGCGCCCGGCGCCGAACGTGGCTGCGCGCGCCTTCTTCGGCAGCAGCCGCACAATGAATGCCCAGATCCTGTCGCCCTCGAGCAGGAAAAAAATCAGGATGAAAAGGGCCAGCACCAGCCCGGCCGCGAAGTGGCCTGCAGTGCTGCCAAAGGACAGTGCCCCGCTGAGGATACTGCTGCTGTTCTCCTGCAGGGCAGCTGTGCCTTCTTTGAGGTATTGGTCGATCTGGTCCGCCGTCAGGTGCAGCGGCCCGTCGGCCAGCCAGTCCTGGACCTGCTTCACGCCGGCCAGCGCCTGAGACCAGAGCTCACCGAACCCTGAGACCAACTGGCGCCCGACGAGGGCGAGGGCACCGGCGATCAGGCCAAGGAATCCGACTACCGTAATGGCTACCGCGGCGCCGTTGGGCAGCCGCTTGCTCCGCAGCCAGCGCACCACGGGGCTGAGCAGCCCGGCCAGAAGCGCTGCCACCATCACGGGAATGATCAGGAAGCTGATCCGGCTCAGCAGCCAGATCAACGCTCCCCCCACCACCAGGATGAGCCCGATCCGCCACGCCCACGAGGCTGCAATACGGACCCCGTACGGGATGTCCTGCTCAAGCTCCCGGTCCGCCTTGATGCGGGGCGCACGCGATTCAGCACGGGGCGTTTCAGCAGGCCGGACCGGGTCCGGTGCCTGCAGGCCCGGGGTTGAAGTGGATGGATTGGCGTCCTCGGCTGGCGTCATAGCCTAATACTTCCGCAGGCATGGGCCTTATGCGAAACGGCTACCCGGCATCGCGCAGATTAGCATCGATCCCCCAGGTCATGGTGAACGATTCGCCCGCCGGGAGCCATCGCAGTCCGTCACCCGAGTTGAAGGCGTTTGCCGGACCGGTCATGGGTTCAAGGGCCACGGCTTTGGGCCTGCCCGGGAACTGGGTTGTCACGAAGACATGGACGTAACTGCACGACTCGTCCTGCCACAGGGTCACGCTGCGGCCGTCGGGCGCGCTGAGGGTGTGGCGGGCCGAACCGCCGTCGAACGCAAGATCCGTCAGTGCGACGTCCACGTCAAGGTCCCCCACCCGCCGGCCGGCACGGAGGTCACTGTCCCCGCTGACTGGCTCCGAACTCCGCGGGATCAGCCGGGCGTCCGCTACAAGCCGGGTGCCCGCCGCGACAGTCAGCGTGAGGTCGTCCATGTCCGCGTCACCCAGCCGCACGTAAGGGTGGGCCCCCAGAACGAACGGTGCCGGCGCATCGGAATCGTTGATCAGCGTCTGGCGGACCTCCAGACCCAGATCCTCAGCCAGGAGGTACTGCACCCGGTGCCGCACCAGGAACGGATAACCGTGCTGGGGGAACACTGTGGCCTCCAGGGTCACCGAATACTGCGACTCGTCAACGAGGCTGTAGGCGGAGTTGCGGAGCAGCCCATGGCTGGCGTTGTTCCGCGAGACCTCGGTAATGTCCAGCTGCTGCTTCTTGCCGTCCAGGTACCAGATCCCGTCCTCCACGCGGTTCGCCCAGGGGGCAAGGGTGATTCCGGCGGCGCCGGGCGAAATCTCGGCATCGCCATAGGTTTCGGTCAGCTGCACCCCTGCCCGGGTGTAGAGCCGCAGGCCGGCCGCGAGCTCCGTCACGACGGCCAGCGCATCATCCCTGCGGAGTTCGTACTGCCGGCCGGTGGCGTAGGTCTGGAATCCGGACGGGACACTGGCGTTCGGGGTTGCGCTCAAAGTCATGAGCACCACCGTACAGGGGCCTGGTGTGTCCTGCCATCGGGACTCTGCTTGTTACATTTTGTTTGAAACTATTCCTTTTTGAGCGAAACGTGAAATGATCGATGCAAACACCATCCACGTCAAAGGACCCAGTCATGACAGGCATCACCAGCACCCGGCTCGCCGACGGCCGGGAGCTCATCTATTTCGACGACGGCGGATCCCTCGCCGGCACCGTCCGCACCGCAGCTGCCGCCACCGACCGCCGGGAGCTCCCCGAGCGGGGGGCGCCGGGCGAAGTCCGCTTCGATGCGCTGACGGACGAATGGGTGGCAGTCGCCGCGCACCGGCAGAGCCGGACGCACTTGCCGCCCGCCGACCAGTGCCCTATCTGCCCCACCACCGCGGACAATCCGTCCGAGATTCCGGCTCCGGACTACGACGTTGTGGTGTTCGAAAACCGCTTCCCTTCACTGGGCCCGGCAGTCGGGCACATCCCGGCATCCCCTGCCTGGGGAACCACCGGTCCCGCTTACGGTCGGTGCGAGGTGGTGTCCTTCACCCCCGAGCACACGGGATCGTTCAGCGGGCTGACGGAGGCCCGGGCCCGGACTGTTATGGAGGCATGGGCACACCGCACCGAGGCCCTCAGCAAACTGCCCGGCGTGCGCCAGGTGTTTCCCTTCGAGAACCGGGGAGCCGATATCGGCGTCACACTGCACCACCCCCATGGCCAGATCTACGCGTACCCCTACGTCACGCCGAGGGCTAAGACCCTCGGCGTGACGGCCCGGAAATTCTATGACGGGGCCGATGGCCGGCAGACGCTGACAGGATCACTGTTGCAGGCCGAACGCGAAGACGGGAGCCGGATGGTCATGGAGGGAGAGAATTTCAGCGCCTATGTGCCGTTCGCCGCCCGGTGGCCGCTGGAGATCCACCTTGTCCCCCACCGCCAGGTGCCCGACCTCGCCGCGCTGAGCGGAGAAGAGAAGGACGAACTGGCCCACGTATACCTGGACCTGCTCAAGCGGCTCGACGCGTTCTACCCCACGCCCACCCCGTACATCTCGGCCTGGCACCAGGCCCCCCTGGACGATCTGCTGCGCCCGGCCGGTTATCTGCACCTGCAGCTGACGTCCCCGCGCCGGGCAGCGGACAAGCTCAAGTACCTGGCCGGCTCCGAGGCCGCCATGGGCGCCTTTATCAACGACACCACCCCGGAAAGCGTGGCTGAAAGGCTGAGGGCAGTGACCGTTCCCGCGTCCGCAGGCAGCATTGCCCCCGTCCGGTCCCAGCCGGAAGGCGCACACGCATGAGCGCGGCGGAGCTTGCCGGGCGGTTCGAGCGGGAGTTCGGCACGCTTCCCGACGGCGTCTGGCAGGCGCCGGGACGTGTCAATCTCATCGGCGAACACACCGATTACAACGAGGGCTTTGTGCTCCCGTTCGCGATCGACAAGACCGCGCGGGTTGCCGTGGCAGTCCGGACGGACTCCACGGTCAGGCTGCTGTCCACCTACGGCGACCAGGGCATGTTCACGACCGATACCGGCAGCCTGGAGCCGGCCTCCGCGAAAGGCTGGACGAAGTATCCGCTCGGTGTGATCTGGGCCCTTCAGCAGCGCGGCATCACCGTCCCCGGCCTGGACCTGCTGCTCGATTCCACCGTCCCGCTGGGCGCCGGGCTCTCGTCCTCGCACGCCATCGAGTGTGCCGTCATCTCGGCCCTCAACGAACTGACCGGAGCCGGGCTGGGACCGGAGGAGATGGTCCTCGCTACGCAGCAGGCAGAGAACGACTTCGTGGGCGCCCCCACGGGCATCATGGACCAGTCCGCATCCCTCCGCGGCTCCAAAGGACACGCGGTGTTCCTGGACTGCCGCGACCAGAGCGTCGAACTGGTGCCCTTCGACGCCGAGTCCGCCGGGCTGGTGATGCTGGTGATCGACACCAAGGTGTCCCACTCCCATGCCGACGGCGGCTACGCGTCCCGCCGCGCCTCCTGCGAGCTGGGCGCGGAGCTGCTCGGCGTCAAGGCTCTCCGCGATGTCCGGGTTGCAGACCTGGCGAGGGCCGAAGGCCTCCTGGATGAGGTCACCTACCGGCGGGTCCGCCACGTGGTGACCGAGGATGAGCGCGTACTGCAGACGGTCGGGCTCCTCGCCAGCGACGGCCCCGCCGCCATCGGGCCGCTGCTCGACGCCAGCCATGTTTCCATGCGGGACGACTTCGAAATCTCCTGCCCGGAACTGGACCTGGCCGTCAGCACCTCCCGCGCCAACGGCGCTATCGGCGCCCGGATGACCGGCGGCGGTTTCGGCGGCGCAGCAATCGCCCTCACGCCGGTGGCGGCCGAGCAGCAGGTGCGCGCCGCCGTCGTACGCGCTTTCGCGGAAGCCGGCTACACGGCCCCGGAGATTTTCACGGTGACTCCTGCGGCCGGCGCGATGCGCATCTCCTAACCGGCGGGCACGCCAAAAGGGCTCCCATCCGTGCGTGCTGCACGGGTGGGAGCCCTTCCAGTTATGTGAACCGGACGATTATGTGAACCGGACGACGGCGGACGCCGCCGCGGGTGCTAGTCCTCGCCGCGGAGAATGGCCAGGACGCGGATGATTTCCACGTAGAGCCACACCAGGGTGACCGTCAGGCCGAATGCTGCGGTCCAGGAGAAGCGCTGCGGGGCACCGGCCTGGACGCCGGCTTCGATGCTGGTGAAGTCCATCACCAGAGAGAACGCGGCGAGGCCGATGGCGAGGATGCCAATGACGACGCCGATAATGCCGCTGCGCAGGCCGAACGGTTCCGTGGTCATGCCGGTCATCATCATGACGAGGTTGACCAGGGAGAAGACGGCGTAACCGATCAAGGCGATCATAAAGAACTTCATGGCCTTGGGCGTGGCACGTACCTTGCCGCTCTTGAACAGCAGCAGGGTCACGGCGAAGACGGACAGGGTGCCAATAACAGCCTGCAGGCCCACGCCCGGGTACGCGAGGTCCAGTACGCGGGTGAGCCCGCCGAGGAACAGGCCTTCCAGCCCTGCGTAGGCAAGGATCAGAGCCGGCGAAGGCTGCTTCTTGAACGTGTTCACCAGGGCAAGGACAAATCCACCCAGGGCGCCGACGATCATCAGCATGCTGGCAAGGCTCATGCTGACGAACAGGGTCACAGCCGCGCCTGCCAGCAGCACGCCAAGGCAGGCTGTGGTCTTGACGATGACGTCGTCATAGGTCATCCGGCCGGTGTCCGCGGGGCCCGCGGCCGGCTGGTTGTACATCTGCTGCAGCTGCTCGCTGGTCATGCCCTGCTGGCCGTAGCCGGCCTGGCCGTCCATGACCTGGCCGGGTGCGCGGCCAAACGACTGCTGTCCGTAGGGCTGCTGGCCGTACTGGGCCTGACCGTAGGGCGCCTGCGGGACACGCGGTGCCTGCGTTGCTCCACGGAAGTTCTTTCCGTTGAAGATCGGGTTTCCGCCAAGTGCCATTGCTGGTGTCCTCCAAGTAAAGGGTTGAGTCGTGGACTACTAGCCACGCTACCAATATCTACGCATTTACGCGCCGATAAGTTCCCGCATGCGCAGGGCTGAAACCCAACCGTGATGAGCTGCCGGGGCTGGCGGACCCGGCAGCCCCTCTGTTGCCCCGCTGAGGAATACCAGCAAACACCTTAAGTTTCTTGGCGAACACATTGCCAAGACGCAATGGGCTTGCCGCAGTTGTTATGCGATCGCGACCGTACGGGCTTCTCCGAGCCGTAAATTTGGCCCTGACGCGCTGTAACATAGGCCACACACGGTGACGGATATCACAATCAGGCCCCAAAAACCTGCACACCAGCGCTATCCGTCCCGTGACGTTTGCAGCGGTTGCAAGGGAGCACCTTGGCCACCCCCCAAGTGGAGGTTTTTCAATTTGAGAAGTACACCCAAAGGCCCGCCGCACCGGCGGCAGCCGGGATTGCTGAGAATCATAGGGGCCGTCTTTGGCTCCGTGCTGGCAATCCTGCTCGTCGTCGCTCCGGCGTCACTGGCCACTTCCCCGTCACCGGCACCATCCCCGTCGGCCACAAGCTCTCCATTCAGCATCAGCGGTTTTCTGCGTAACGCGGGCGCACCCCTTCCAGACGTAAAGATCAGTGTCTCCGGTGAAGGATTTGAGGGTTCCACCACCTCCAACGCCAATGGCTCCTGGACTCTCGGAGTACCGAAGTCCGGCACCTATGAAGTGGAGCTGGATGAATCCACGCTTCCGGAAGGTGTGGCACTGGCGGAGGGTCAGGAAAACCCGCGGCAACTCGCCTTCGGCCAGACCTCAAACCAAACCACCATCTTCACTTTCGGTGCAGGCATTGTTGTGCAGGAGGGCAACTTCGCGCAGGACCTGACCAACAGGCTGGTTGCAGGCCTGAGTTTTGGGCTGCTGCTCGCCCTGGCCGCAGTAGGCCTCTCGCTGATCTTCGGCACCACGGGCCTGACCAACTTTGCGCACGGTGAAATGGTCACCCTTGGAGCCGTCCTGGTCTTCGCCTTCAACGCCATGGGCCTGCCGTTCTGGCTGACCCTGATCCTTGCCCTGCTGGGCGGAGGACTGGTGGGCTACGTCCAGGACGCCGGCCTGTGGAAACCGCTCCGGGGCCGCGGCACCGGACTCGTCCCGATGATGATCGTCAGCATCGGCCTGGCCCTCGCCGCCCGCTATGTGATCCTGTTCTACTTCGGCGGAGCCACCGAGCAGCTTCCGGGAGCGCAAAGTGCCGAGATCCAGCTGGGCCCCATCTCCGTTTCCCCGAACAACCTGTGGTCCCTCATCATCAGTGCCGTCGTCATCCTGGTGGTGGGACTGGTCCTGATGAAGACCCGGCTCGGCAAGGCCACCCGGGCCGTTGCCGACAACCCTGCGCTGGCCGCGGCCTCCGGCATCGACGTGGACGCAGTCATCCGCATTGTGTGGGTTGTGGGCGGCGTCCTCGCCTCTCTGGGTGGAATCCTGTGGGCGTACTACCGTCCCGGTGTTTCCTTCAACATGGGGTCACAGATTCTCCTCCTGATTTTCGCCGGCGTCACACTGGGCGGCCTCGGGACCGTCTTCGGTGCCCTCATCGGCTCCATCGTGGTGGGCATCTTCACCGAACTGACCACAGTCTTCGGTGCCCCGGCAGACCTCAAATACGTCATCCCGCTGGGCGTGATGATCCTCGTCCTGCTGATCCGGCCGCAAGGCATCCTGGGTCGCCGCGAGCGCGTGGGATAGGAAGGACCAATCATGGATTTTGCAGCTATTCTGTCCAACGCCTTCGGCGAACTCATCAGCCCTACTACCGCCGCGTATGCACTGGCCGCTTTGGGCCTCGCGGTGCACTTCGGCTACTCCGGTCTGCTCAACTTCGGCCAGGCGGGATTTATGGCCGTGGGCGCCTATGGTTTCGCCATCTCCACGCTGACCTTTAAGGCGCCCTTCTTCCTGGCCCTTCTCATCGCCGTGGTGGCAGCAGCAATTTTTGCGCTGATCCTCGGCATACCCACCCTCCGCCTGCGGGCCGACTACCTTGCCATCGTGACCATCGCTGCGGCCGAAATTGTCCGCTACCTGGTCACCACCAACGGCTGGACGGCTGTCACCGGCTCGGCCAACGGCCTCGCGGCCTTTGAAGGCGGGTTCTTCGACATGAACCCCTTCCCGCCCGGGGATTACCCCTTGGGCATGAACAACCGCGACTTCTTCATCCGGATCGTGGCGTGGGTCGTGGTGATCGTGGCGGGCGTCCTGATCTGGCTCCTCATGCGCAGCCCCTGGGGCCGGGTCCTGAAGGGCATCCGGGAAGACGAGAACGCTGTCCGGTCACTGGGCAAGAATGTGTACGCCTACAAGATGCAGGCGCTCATCATCGGTGGCGTCCTGGGCGCCCTGGCCGGAATGATCTTCACCCTGCCCCGCGGTGCCATCCAGCCGGCCAACTACGGCACTGAGCTGACGTTCTTCCTGTGGACCTGCCTCCTGCTCGGCGGCATGGCCACCGTCCTGGGCCCTGTCATTGGGGCCATGATCTTCTGGGTGGTGCTGTCACTGACCCAGGGCATTCTCAGCGGACTGATCGAATCGGGAATCATCACCTGGCTGTCCACCGTCCAGGCGGGTCAACTCCGGTTCATCCTGGTCGGTATTGCACTGATGCTGCTGATGATCTTCAGGCCCCAGGGTGTCTTCGGTAACAAGAAGGAGCTTGCATTCGCATGAGCGAGCAGAGTGCAGTATCAAAACAGGAAAACGTCGACTTCATGACCGACACCCGGCCCATTGCAGCTGACGAAACAGGGCCCGGCTGCAGGAAGCGGGATCCGATCGTTGTGGCCGAGAACATCAGCCGCAGCTTCGGTGGCATCAACGCCGTGGATGTGGAGTACCTCGAAATTCCGCGGCACAAGATCACCGCCCTCATTGGACCCAACGGCGCCGGCAAGACCACGCTATTCAACCTGCTGACGGGTTTTGACAGCCCCAACTCCGGCAAATGGCAGTTCGAAGGCCACAGCATCGCCGGCGTCTCCTCCTACAAGCTCGCCAGGCTGGGCATGGTGCGGACCTTCCAGCTGACCAAGGTCATGGGCAAGCTCACTGTTATGGAGAACATGCGCCTCGGCGCTGCGGACCAGCCCGGCGAGCGGCTGTCCAAGGCCCTGTTCAAGGGCATGTGGGGCGGCCGCGAGAAGGAAATCACCGCGCAGGCCAATGTCCTGCTGGAGAAATTCAAGCTCGACGCCAAGAAGGATGACTACGCCGCTTCCCTCTCCGGAGGCCAGCGCAAGCTGCTGGAGATGGCACGTTCCCTGATGGTCCGGCCAAAGCTCGTGATGCTGGACGAGCCCATGGCCGGCGTGAATCCCGCCCTCACCCAGTCCCTGCTGGACCACATCAAGAACCTCAAATCCGAAGGCATGACGGTCCTGTTCGTCGAACACGACATGAACATGGTCCGGCACATCGCCGACTGGGTTGTGGTGATGGCCGAAGGCAAGATTGTCGCCGAAGGCCCGCCCACCGAGGTCATGAAGAATCCCGCCGTCATTGACGCCTACCTTGGCGCCCATCACGACGTCGACCTGGGCGACGCCGAAGGCATCAAGGAACTCGAAGCCGAACTCGAAGCGGATGAAGAATCGATCGTCGGCACAGAAAACGCCGGGATCATCGCCCCGGAAAATGTGGCCCGACTGGAAGAGAGGGACGGAAAATGAGCGCAACCAGCGCAGCCCCCGCCGCGAATCCGGCACAGTCCGACAACGCCGTAGTCACCGTAAAGAACCTGGTGGCCGGCTACCTTCCCGGCGTGAACATCCTCAACGGCTGCAGCATCGAGGCCCGGAAGGGCGAGCTGATCGGGATCATCGGTCCCAACGGAGCCGGCAAATCGACGCTGCTGAAAGCCATGTTCGGGCTGGTTAAAGTTCATTCAGGGACCGTGGTTGTCCGGGGCAAGGACATCACCGGGCTCAAAGCCAACAAGCTGGTCAGCCAGGGCGTGGGTTTTGTCCCCCAGAACAACAACGTGTTCGCCGCCCTGAGCATCGAGGAAAACCTGCAGATGGGCATCTACCAGCGGCCAAAGGCCTTTGCCGAGCGGTTCGACTTCGTGACCAGCCTCTTCCCTGAACTGGGGAAGCGCCGCGCCCAGCGGGCCGGTTCCCTTTCCGGCGGCGAACGGCAGATGGTGGCGATGGGCCGGGCCCTCATGATGGACCCGGCGGTGCTGCTCCTGGACGAGCCCTCCGCGGGGCTGTCCCCCGTCAAGCAGGATGAGACGTTCCTCCGCGTCCATGAGATCAACCGGGCCGGCGTATCGGTAATCATGGTGGAACAGAACGCCCGGCGCTGCCTGCAGATCTGTGACCGCGGCTACGTCCTGGATCAGGGCAAGGACGCGTACACCGGCACGGGCCGGGAACTCATGAAGGATCCGAAAGTCATCCAGCTGTACCTCGGCACTCTCGCAGACGAAGTCGGCTAGCCACACAGCCCACGCACAAAGGAACCCCGCCCGGATGAATCCGGGCGGGGTTCCTTTGCCTCACGAGGGGTCGGTCTTTAGAGCTTGCCGAACTCTTCCTTTACGAGGGCGATGGTGTTGTCTTCCTTGTACTCGTAAACGCCGATGGTTGCCTCAGACGGGTCACCACTGTCCGCGAAGGTTACCGGACCGGACTGGCCATCGTAGTCAATGTCCTTGTCCGCCCGCAGCAGCGTCACGCAACTGGCGAAGCTGAAGCACTTCTCGCCGTCCTTGGAGACGGCCTGCAGCTGCTTGGCGATGTCCACACCCTTGGTGCTCTTGGCAGCTTCTGCCGCGAGGGCGATGAGGTTGGCCGCGTCCCAGCTCTCACCGGCGTAGATGAAGTCCTTCAGGGCCGGGTCAACAGCCAGCAGTTCCTTCTTGAAGTCCTCACCGGCTGTGGTGCCCGGAATGGTGCCGTGGGCCTTGGTGAGTGTGCCGGGTTCGAAATCCTTGCTGTAGTCGACAGTGTTGCCGTCCACCATGAAGATCTGTTCGGCCTTGATGCCCTTGCCGGTCAGGAGCGGGATGATGCTCTTGCCCTGGACAAAGGAGATAACGGCGATGGCATCCGGCTTGGCGGCGATGACCTTGTCCACCTGGGTGCTGAACTGCGAATCGCCTTCGTTGAACAGCTCTTCGGCAACAATCTTGCCGCCGGCCTTCTCAAAGGATTCCTTGAGCTTGGTGCTCAGCCCGGTGCCGTAGGAGTCGTTCAGCACCAGCATGCCCATGGTCTGGGCGCCGCAGGAGGCTGCGTAGTTGCCCAGCACCGAGCCCTGCAGGACGTCTGAAGGGGCTGTCCGCCAGTAGAGGCCCTTGTCATCCCAGTTGGTGAAGTCCACCGATGTGTTCGCGGGCGAGAACTGGACCACGCCGGCACCGGTGATCTGGTTGATGACCGTCTTGGAAACACCCGAGGAGGCAGCGCCGATGATGGCACTGACGCCCGCGCTCAGGAGGTTGTTCACGGACTGCGTTGCAACGTCGGTGGTGGTGTCGCCGGAGTCACGGTTGATGACCTCGATGGGCTTGCCCAGGACGCCGCCGGCCTCATTGATCTGCTTCACAGCAAGGCTGACGCCGGCAATCTCGGGCGGGCCGAGGTAGGACAGCGCGCCGGTGGTCGGCAGCAGCGTGCCGATCTTGAGGGGGGTGTCAGTGGTGGTTGACGATGGCGGCACGTTTCCCGACGCTGGGATCACCGGCGCCTTCAGTCCTTCCGAAGGAGCCGGGCAGGACAGGCCTGCCGGCTTGGTCGTCGTGGTCGCCGTCGGGGTGGAGGTACCACCACAGGCAGTGGCCAGCAGGGCGACACCTACGCTGAGAGCGGTTAGCTTGGCAACGCGTGGTGCCGCCGGGGGGAGTGAAATCATTGACAATCTCCTGGATCGAAAGGTGCGAACGGCCTTTGATGCGGATGATCAGGTGTTCCTGATTTAACTTCAAGCTAGTGCATATACGGTGCGGATATAAGTGACTGAGGTCACATCCTCATAACAGTCGTTGCATATGCGAAATCAACAGACAACTGCGGTCCGTTCATGTCCGGATGATGCTGGATCCCGTGCGGGCGTCACGGGGAGAACACTGCGCCGAAAGGAAAATGTGTACCCCAGGTGGGACTCGAACCCACAACACGCGGATTTTAAGTCCGCTGCCTCTGCCAATTGGGCTACTGGGGCGCCCGGTCAATGGTATCCCGTCCTCAGCCTGCCAGTGGTGCGGCATACCGGAAAGTCCCGTGAACCCCGCCTGGCCAGAGCGCCAGCGGAAGCAACTGGAAGTGCTCGCCCCAGGAGTCCTCCGGCGGCAGCACGCCAAACGATGCTGCCGGGACAAAGCCAAACCGCGGGTAGTACTCCGGGCTGCCCAGGAGGGCTATGCCGCCCTCCCCCGCCGCATTCGCCCTGGCGATGGTCTCGTTCATGAGGGCGCTGCCGATCCCGTGACGCTGCAGCCTGGGCGTAACACCGATGGGCCCGAGCCCCAGGAGCCCGTAGTCGCCCACCCAGCCGCGGGTGCTGATCACGTGGCCGACTATTTCCTCATCAAGCACGGCGACGACACTGAATTCGGGAAGGTATTCCGCGCATTCGAAGAGTTGCCGAAGTACCTCGACTTCAATCGGCTCCCCCTCCACAGGCAGGCCGGTGACGGGAGAGATGGCGAATGCTTCGGCTGTCAGTGCGAGGATCTTGTCCCTGTCCGCTGCCGTTTCGTTCCGGAGCACCAGCTCGGGCCGTGGCTGGTCCCGGCTTGCCGCCGACACTTCATGGAGGACTTCGAGTGCGCGCGGGGCGTCGGCCACCGGCACCAGCAGATGATCATGGTGGAAGCCTGCCAGCACGTTGCAGCTGATCCTGGCATCCGTCAGGGCCTTCCCGACAGCGGCAGTCAGGCCAACAGCCTCCAGTTCAGAGTGCACTTCCAGGGTGATCCAGGCTGCCACAAAGTCGTACGGCAGCCCCAGGCTGTCCGCGGTCGCCCGGGGCAGGACCACCGTCAGGCCCTCGGCTTCACGCACCGCAGCCTGGATCCCCGGCTCCAGCGGCCTGCCGTGCGGCCACAGGACGTAGACGTATTCGCCGTCCCGAAGCACGGGATGCAGCGTTGCGAGCAGGGCCTGGAGGTTCGTTTCGCCAGTCATCCTGCCAGTCTAAAAGGAAGACGGGCCCTAAAACGAAGAGAGCCGGGAGACGCCAACGGCGGCCGTCCCTCGCAGGGGACAGCCGCCGTCGGGCGTTACAGAAGAGAGTGCGCTACTCAGGTCCCAGGTGCGGCTAACCTACTTGGCGTCTGCAGTGACTGCCTGCTTGGGGTCCACGCTGGTGGCAGCAGCGGAGCCCGGCTTCGCTGCTGCGGCTGACACCTCAGGTGCCGCGGGGGCAGGGGCTGCTGCCGGCTTGGGCGCCGGGGTGGCAGCAGCGACGAAGGCGCCGCGCGGGTTGTCGAGGTCGATGAGCTGGGTGGTGTCGCGGCCCATAAAGAACGCCAGGATCCAGCCCATGATGACCCGGATCTTGCGCTCCACCGTGGGCATGGCCATGCCGTGGTAGCCGCGGTGTGCAAGCCATGCCAGCGGGCCCTTCAGGCCGATGCGGCCGACGAGGCTGATGTTGGCAACACCCTTCCACTCGCCGAAGCCGGCCACAGCACCAAGGTTCTTGTGCTTGTAGTCCTTCAGCGGCTTCTCCCAGCGGGAAGCCCAAAGGTTCTTGGCGAGGCGCTTGGCCTGGCGCAGGGCGTGCTGGGCGTTCGGGACGCAGGTGCCGTCCGGCAGGCCGCTGCCCGTGAGGTCGGGCACGGCGGCGATGTCGCCGGCGGCCCAGGCGTTCTCGATGATGCCTTCATCACCGGCGATGCGAAGGTCCGGCAGGACGCGGACGCGGCCGCGCGGTTCCAGCGGGAAGTCGGAGGAACGGATCATCGGGTTGGCCTGTACACCGGCAGTCCAGACGAGCGTGTCCGCTTCGAATTCCTGGGCAAGGGTCTTGTCCGGGAGGTTGATGAGCTTGAGGCTGCCTTCGGCGCTGTCCAGTGAGGTGTTCAGCAGGACCTCGATGCCGCGGCTGCGGAGGTGCTCCACAACCCATTCGGCCTGGGGTGCGGTGACCTCGGGCATGATGCGGCCCATGGCCTCAACCAGGACGAAGCGGACTTCCTCCTGTTTGATGCGCGGGTTGTTCTTGACCGCGGCGCGGGCCAGGTCTTCCATTTCGGTGATGCATTCGATGCCGGCGAAGCCGCCACCCACCACAACGAAGGTCAGGGCCTTGGCGCGGGCGGCGGGGTCCGTGATGGTGGACGCAGCTTCGATCCGCTCGAGGACCTTGTTGCGCAGGGCTACGGCCTCTTCGATGGTTTTCAGGCCGATGCCCTTATCCGCGAGTCCCTTGATGGGGAAGGTGCGGGTGATGGCGCCTGCGGCCACCACGATGTCAAAGTAAGGGATCTCGATGTGCCCTCCGCCGTCCGCGGGCGCCACAACGGCGGTGCGGTTGGCGTGGTCGATCGAGGTGACGCTGCCCTGGATAAGTTCAGTCTGCTTGAGGTGCTGGCGGTGGGAGACCACTGCGTGGCGGGCCTCGATGTTGCCGCCGGCAACCTCGGGCAGGAAGGGCTGGTAAGTCATGTAAGGCAGTGGATCCACGAGGGTGACGATGCCACCGGCATTCGCGATCTTCTTCTGCAGTTTGAGTGCTACGTACAGGCCGACGTACCCGCCGCCGACGACGAGTACCCTGGGACGGTCCTGGAGCTCTGGGGTGGTTGCCATGATTTAAGAGTACAGCACTTTGTGAAAATCTTCACTAACTGCGTTTGCCGCCGGATTCGACCGTATCGACGACTCCGGTATCCGGGTCTTCGCCCGCTAATCCGGGGTCCCGGGCCGCTCTGCGCAGCTGGAACGCGGCCGCGGTGATGACCGCCACAAACAGCAGGGCGGAACCGATGACGACGGCGCCGCCTATGGCGCTGTCCCGCTGGGACGGCGCCTTCGCCACGGGCACCGTGGGATCGGGCAGCGTGGGGATGGCGCTCGCCACTTCAGAGCTGGGGACGGGGGCCGGGGTGGCCAGGTTCCCGCGCCGGTGGACCCGGATCCAGTCGGAAATGGAGCCGAGCGGGTTGACTGCCGCTTCTGCGACAGTGTCCTTCAGGGCAGCCTCGGCATTGAGTACACCGAAGCCGTACAGCGGGTCCTTTCCCGCAGGGCCGGCGTCCTTGGCTGTGCTGACGATCCTGTTGATGACCTGTTTGGCGCTCATGTCGGGCCACTTGGACCTGATCAGGGCCGCAACGCCGGCCACGATGGGGGCCGCCCCGGAGGTGCCCGCCCATTCGGCATAGCCGCCGCCGGGGAGTCCGCCGAGGAGGTTCTCCGCCGGCGCCGCCACACCGATGCTGATGCCCTGAGAGGATGAGTCGACGCTCGCCGCCCCCTTGCGGTCCAGCCCGGCCACTGTCAGGACGCCGGGAATGGTGGCGGGCGCGCCCACCTGCAGGTTGCCGCCTATCCTGTTTCCGGCCGCGGCAACGATCACAACGTCTTTTTGCTCGGCGTAAAGGAAGGCCGCGTCCCAGCTTTGGGGCCACTGCGGAGTGGTGCTGCCCAGGGAGATGTTGATGACCCTGGCTCCGTTGTCCACTGCCCAGCGGACAGCCTCGGGAATCTGGTCCTGATCGTTCTTTCCTGCAGGATTGGCCGAACCCAGCCAGGTGGAGACCGACAGGATTTCCGCCTCCGGTGCCACCCCCACAATGCCGTCCGGGCCGACGGGCGAGGCAGACGGGCTCGGTGAAGCCGACGGGGTGGCCGGCTGGTGGCCGCGCCCCGCCAGCATGGTGGCCACCAGCGTGCCGTGTTCGGGTTTGATGCCAAGGATTTTCTGTCCGTTGGCCGTGCCGGCGCCCGAGGCGTCGTAACCCCCGGTGACAGCGCCCTTGAGGTCGGGGTGTCCGGCGTCCACGCCGCTGTCGATCACTGCGACCTTAACGCCGGCACCCTTGGAAACCTCCCAGGCCTTGGTGATTCCGGACTCAGCCAGCCAGTGCTGCTTATCCCGTACCTCGTCGGCCTGTGCGGCGGGCGCGAACGCCAGTCCGGCGGCCAGGCTGACGCTTGCGAGGGCCATCGCCAGGAGTGCCGAGGCGGTCCGGTGGAACCGGGCTGTTGCTCTGGTCATGCGGCTCCCCCTGTTGGTGCGCTGATGCCCGGAATCAGTTGAGGCTCAGGGCAATACCATCAAGAATATCGTGTTCGCTGGCAGTGGCTGTGACGATCCGCCCCGCGCTGAGTGACTGCAGCCGCTCCAGGATCCGGCCCCACACCAGCCCGCCGGCACCCATCACGTCCACCCTGCCCGGGTGCATGTACGGCAGGCCGGCACGTTCTGCCCTGGTCATGGCCAGGAGGTCGGCGGCGGCTGCGGTGATGGTGGCAATCGGCAGTTCAGCTCCATGGATCGCCGCCGGGGAGTATTCCGGCAGGCGAAGGGCATGGGCTGTAATGGTGGTAATGGAGCCTGCAACGCCGACGACGGCGGTGGCGCGTTCCAGCGGAACGTCCACCCCCGCGCGGGTGATGGCGGCGTCGACGTCGGCCTCTGCGGCGGCGATCTGTTCCGCAGTTGGCGGGTCGCTGTGCAGGTGCCGTTCCGTCAGGCGGACGCAGCCGATGTCCACCGACTTGGCGGCTGTGACACCGTTGGGGGTGCCGAGGACGAACTCAGTGCTTCCGCCGCCGAGATCAACCACCAGGACCTGATCGCCGTCGTGGATAGGCAGGACGCTGCTTGCCCCTGCGAAGGACAGGGCGGCCTCTTCGTCGCCGGAAATGACCTCCGGCTCGACGCCCAGCAGGTCCCGGATTCCGTCCACAAAAACATGGCGGTTGCGGGCATCCCTGCTGGCCGAGGTGGCCACAAAACGTACAGACTCCGCGCCGTGTTCGCGGATCAGCGCGGCGTAGTCGGCCGTGGCCGCGAACGTGCGCTCCAGCGCCTCCGGGGCCAGCTCACCTGTGGCATCCACGCCCTGGCCCAGCCGGACAACACGCATTTCGCGGACCACGTCGGTCAGTTTGGCCGTCCCGTTGCTGCGGTCCACATCGGCGATGAGCAGGCGGATGGAGTTGGTGCCGCAGTCAATGGCGGCGACGCGGGTCACGAACCGGCTTCCGGCGCGCCGGCGGTTCTGCGGACCGGGGCGGGACGGCCCACGATGTCCGGCAGGCCCTGCGGTCCGTGCCGGCTCAGGTCCCGGGAGGGTGCTTCCCCGGCAGTGTCCCAGGCGCCCGCGCAGTAGCAGCGGTCTGCCGTCCACCATTCGCTGATGCCGGCGATGGCTTCGTCGCCCAGGGGGTTCACGCCTGGCCCGGCAGCCAGGGAGTGCCCCACCAGTACATGCAGGCACTTGACGCGCGTGGGCATGCCTCCGGCGGAGATGCCGTCGATTTCCGGGACCGCCCCTATGCCCGCCCGCTCGCCGATGCCGGCCCGGGCGGCGAGGTAGTCCTCGTGCGCGGCACGGTAGGCAGCGGCCAGCGGCTCATCCGCGGTGAGCCGCTCATTCATCTCGTTCATCAGCCCGGCAGCTTCAAGCCGCGAGACTGCAGAGGTGATCACCGGGTGGGTCAGATAGAACGTGGTGGGGAAAGGCGTGCCGTTCCCCAGCCGCGGTGCGGTGGCAGCCACCAAAGGGTTGCCGCATACGCAACGCGCCGGGATTTCGACGACATCGCGCACCGGCCGTCCCAGTTGCCTGCTGAGTACTTCAAGATCATGTGCTGATGGCTGGCAGGATTTCTCCGGCTCAGGTGCCGTACGTGCTTCCACTGGCGCGGCCATCCTTCCTCTGGTGGTTCAGTCTGTGGCCGCGCGCCGGACGGACTCCCACAGGGAATCCACCCACGGCAGATCGGCGGGGTCTTGCGCTGCTGCGGCGTTCTGGCTACTGCCGGTTCCGGCCGGCAGTTCGCTGCCGAAGACCCAGTAGCCGGTTTCGCCCGGCATAACCATGTTAATGCGGTCGCGGGCCTGCTGTTTCACATAGTTGGGATCCTGCCAGCGCGAGATCTGCTGGCGCAGCCTGTCCCCCTCCACCTGGCGGGCGGCGATATCGTCGCTGAGGGCGGCGAGCTCGGCGCGTTTGTCGAAGAAGATCTTGACGGTGGGAGCGAGCATGATGGTGATGGCAATCATGACGACAGCGAGTGCCAGCATGCGTCCGGAGAATGCCTTGGCGGGTATTGGCTGGGCGTGGTCCTGCGCGTCCCCGCCTTTTGTGGTTCCGCCGGCAGAAGCGCTCCCCCGGGCTTTGGCGGCGGGCGGGTCTTTCGCCGGTGTGCCTCTGGTGGCTGCCGCGCCCCTCGAGCCCTTGGCCGGGGTCCCACTCGGCGGCGTGGCTTTGGTGTGGGCGCTGCCGATTCCCGCACCGCTTTGCGTCCCGCCAAAGTCGGCGCGAATGATGTCAGCCGTGCCGGCTGCCTCCCCGGCGTGGTCCGATGCGGACTTGCGCGTGGAAGCGGCCTTGGGAACTTTGGGACGGCGGGTAGCCATGACACTCCTGAAACGTGCGGTCTGCCTCCGGACCGCAACTCTGGCGCTGAAACAAATGGCTGCTGCTGGCACAAGTGCCCTGCCAGCAGCAGGCCGAAACAAAAACCGGTGGCTATGGTCTTTCAACCATAGCCACCGGTCAGTGGTTTACGCGGCTACTAGCCCTTGAAACGCGGGAACGCGCTGCGGCCGGCGTAGCGTGCGGCGTCGTCGAGTTCTTCTTCGATGCGCAGCAGCTGGTTGTACTTGGCCACGCGCTCGGAGCGGGCCGGGGCACCGGTCTTGATCTGTCCCGCGTTGGTGGCAACGGAGATGTCAGCAATGGTGGTGTCCTCGGTTTCGCCGGAGCGGTGCGAGGTGATGGTGGTGAAGCCGGCACGCTGGGCCAGGGAAACGGCGTCCAGGGTTTCGGTCAGCGAACCGATCTGGTTGACCTTGACCAGCAGGGAGTTGGCCGTCTTGGTGTCGATGCCGCGCTGCAGGATGGACGGGTTGGTGACGAAGAGGTCATCGCCCACCAGCTGGACCTTGTCACCGATGGTGTCGGTGAGGGTCTTCCAGCCCTCCCAGTCGTTTTCGTCCAGCGGGTCTTCGATGGACACCAGCGGGTAGTCGGCAACGAGTTCGGCGTAGTAGGCGCTCATCTCGGTGGCGGACAGTGCCTTGCCCTCGAACTGGTAGGCGCCGTCCTTGAAGAACTCGGAGGAGGCGACGTCCAGCGCCAGGGCGATGTCCTTGCCCGGGGTGTAGCCGGCGTTCGTGATGGCTTCCTGGATCAGGTCCAGCGCCGCGCGGTTGGACGGCAGGTTCGGCGCGAAGCCGCCCTCGTCGCCCAGGCCGGTGG
This sequence comes from Pseudarthrobacter sp. BIM B-2242, assembly GCF_014764445.1. Classification (NCBI taxonomy): domain Bacteria; kingdom Bacillati; phylum Actinomycetota; class Actinomycetes; order Micrococcales; family Micrococcaceae; genus Pseudarthrobacter; species Pseudarthrobacter sp. BIM B-2242. Next base: position 1,163,772 of record NZ_CP061721.1, on the reverse strand, counting down.
AGAGGCCCTTGGCCTGCAGGACGGACTTGAGGTTGTGGTAAACCTCAACGCCCCAGCGCAGGCCTTCGGAGAAGGTCTCCGCGCCGATCGGGACGATCATGAATTCCTGGATGTCGACGTCGGAGTCCGCGTGGGAACCGCCGTTGAGGATGTTCATCAGCGGAACGGGCAGGACGTGCGCGTTGGGGCCGCCGAGGTACTTGTACAGGGGCAGGTCCGCGGACGCGGCGGCTGCGTTGGCCACGGCAAGGGAAACGCCCAGGATGGCGTTGGCGCCGAGCTTGCCCTTGTTGGGCGTGCCGTCCAGGTCGATCATGGCCTGGTCGATGCTGCGCTGGTCCGTGGCGTCAAAGCCGATCAGGGCAGGAGCGATCTGGTCGATGACAGCGTCAACTGCCTTCTGGACGCCCTTGCCGAGGTACCGGCCCTTGTCGCCGTCACGGAGCTCAACAGCCTCGTGCTCGCCGGTGGAGGCGCCGGAGGGGACTGCTGCGCGGCCGATCTGGCCGTCGGAGAGCAGTACTTCAACTTCTACGGTGGGGTTGCCGCGGGAATCGAGGATTTCGCGGGCGTGAATGGCATCGATAAGCGCCATGGATGTGCTCCTTGGTGGGCGATTTTTGGTGGATCTAACACTGAAAAATAGCGGAAACGCGGGGACGTCATCGTCAGGGACCAGCGTAGTCGAGAGTGGCGGACGTTACGGAACCCTATCCGTCACCCGGACGTCATGATGGGGCCTCGAACCGCCGCCGGATGGCGCCACGCAGCGCCCGCTCGGCGTCGAACCCCTGCGCACGCGCAGAACCGACGACGGCGAGAAGCATGTCGCCCAGGTCTTCTTCTGTCCCGAAGGCCTCAGCTGCGTCGGGGCCCTCCGGTGACCGCGGATGGGCCCACGACCGCGGGGTTTCCTGGCCGGGCTGGCCGGCGGAGGAGGCGGTTGGGGATCTTTCGGCACGGTCCAGGAACTTCTGCGCCTTCGCCAGGGCAGGGAGGGCATCCGGGATCCCTTCAAGGGGGCTCCGCCGTTCGGGCCGTTCCGAGCTCTTCACCGCGTCCCATTTCCGGACGATCTCCTCAACAGTGGCCGGGAAAGAGTCCTGAAGCGTTCCGTCAGGCCTGAACACGTGCGGGTTGCGGCGGACCATCTTGGCGCTGATGCCGCGCGCGACGTCGTCGAACATAAACGAGCCGCGCTCCTCAGCGAGCCGGGCGTGCAGCACCACCTGGAGCAGCACGTCGCCCAGTTCGCCGCGGAGTTCGGCATCATCCGCGCCGGTCTCGATGGTCTCGGCCACCTCATAGGCTTCCTCGAGGAGGTACTCCACCAGCGAGGCATGGGTGAGGGCCGCCATCCAGGGGCAGTGCTCCCGCAGCCGGGCTACAACCTCTATAAGGCGCTCGACGGGAGCCTTGTCGACGGGAACCCCGTCAGCCAAGGTTGGCGTAGGTGTCGTTGATGTACTCCACCAGCGCTTCCTTCTCCTCCAGCGGCAGGAACGAGGCTTCGGCGGCATTCAGCGTGAGCTCCAGCAGGTCATCGAGGTCGTAGTCGAACGTTTCCACGAGGAGCTCGAATTCGTCCGTCAGGGTGACGCCGCTCATCAGCCGGTTGTCCGTGTTGATGGTGACGTTGAAGCCCAGCTGGTAAAGCATGTCCAGGGGGTGGCTCTCGATGCCTTCACCGAACCCGGCAATGGCACCGGTCTGGAGGTTCGAGGAGGGGCAGATCTCCAAGGCGATGCCGCGGTCCCGGACCCAGCTGGACAGATCGCCGAGGGTTACCAGGCCAATGCTGTCTTCCCCTGCCTCGGAGCCGTCCGTGTCATCGTCGTCGCCGAACTCCACCAGGATGTCCTCGGCAATGCGGACGCCGTGGCCCAGCCGAAGGGCCCGGCCGTCCACCAGCGCGGACTGGATGCTTTCGAGTCCGGCGGCCTCGCCGGCGTGGACGGTCGCGGGGAAGTTGTGCCGGGCCAGGTAGGTGAAGGCGTCCTTGAAGCGGGACGGCAGGAAGCCGTCCTCGGCGCCGGCGATGTCAAACCCGACAGCGCCCCGGTTGCGGTGGCGGACGGCGAGTTCGGCGATTTCCTGGCCGCGGTCGGCGTGGCGCATGGCGGTGATCAGCTGGCCCACCTGAATTTCGCGGCCGCCCTCGGCCACGGCGTCAACGCCGGCTTCGAGGCCTTCCTGCACTGCTTCAACAGCCTCGTCCAAGGTGAGCCCCTTCTGGAGGTGCTGCTCGGGTGCCCAGCGCACTTCGCCGTACACCACGCCGTCGTCCGCCAGGTCCTCGACAAATTCCTTGGCGACGCGGAACAGGCCTTCCTTGGTCTGCATTACGGCGACGGTGTGGTCGAAGGTTTCCAGGTACCTGACCAGCGAACCGGAGTCGGCGGATTCGCGGAACCACTGGCCAAGGGCCACAGGATCAGTGGACGGGAGCGTGTGGCCAACAGCCTCAGCCAGTTCGATGATGGTGGCGGGACGCAGACCACCGTCCAGGTGGTCGTGAAGCGAAACCTTGGGCAGGCTCTTCAGGTCGAAATCGATGGCATGGGCAGCGTCAACAATAGGCTCAGTCACGTTCCAACCTTAGGGTCGGCAGGCGGCTTATGCCAGCCGCTACTTTCCGTGCTGCTCGGCATCCGCCGGTGCGGCCGCCAGGAGGGGTGATCCCGTGGCGGGGACGGGCAGCGCACCTTCCGGTCCGCCGTCGAGCCATTCGTCCACGGTTTCCGCATCCTTGCGGGCCAGGTGCTTGTGCCACATCCGCAGGAGGTGGTCGATCAGGATGCCGAGCACGATCGCAAACACAACGGCGATGCCAGCGCTCAGCAGGGGGTTGTGGTGCAGCCAGGGGAAGGAGCTGGCGAGCAGGCCAATGCCGATGGAGTAGCCAACCCAGGTGAGGCAGGCGAAAGCGTCCAGAAGGAAGAAGCGGCGGTGCCCGAACCCGGTGCTGCCGGCCACATAGTTAACGGCAACACGGCCCCACGGGATGTAGCGCGCAGTGAAGATCAGGACGGCACCGCGCTTGTCCAGCTCGTACCGTGCCCAGCCGAAGGCTTTCTGGATTTTGGGCCGGCGCATCCATTTCCAGCGTTCCAAGCCGATCTTGCGGCCCAGCATAAAGGCCATATTGTCTCCGGCGATGGCACCTACCAGGGCTGTCGCGCCGAGGATCCACAGATTGGGCTCCCCGCTATGCCTTGAGAACGCTGCGAGGGCCACAATCAGCGTTTCGCTGGGAACCACCATGGCGAAGCCGTCAATGAAGAAAAACATCAGCAGGACGGGGTAGATCCACCACTGGCCCGCTGCATGGAGCACGGCCTCATTAATAAACTCCACGCGGGTGCTGCTCCTAGACGAAATGCTGCTGCCGGAAGTGACGTTAATCGCCCTTCAGTGTCCCATGCCCGGGAGGCCGCCCGCTACGCCCGCAACTCATCCCTGGGCGTCAGGATCCTTCAGCCGCTCCACAACCGGAACTTTGCCCCGGACGCGGTTGATAATCAGGTCCACGACGATTCCCAGGCCCACCGCACAGATGATTGCGATGACGGCGCCGAGGAAGTGGTTGTTCTCAAACCACTGGCCGAAAAAAAGTCCGATCCCCACGGAATAGGAGGCCCAGAGGGTGGCGGAGAGGACCGTCAGGCCCACGAAGCGGAGATGCGGATAGCGGGTTACGCCGGCGGTGAGATTAACGGCCACCCGCCCGATGGGGATGAAGCGCGCCACGAGGATCAGTGATGCCGGCCGCTTCCTCAATTCATGCCCGGCCCAGCGGAACGCGCTCTGCATCCGGGGGCCCCGCATCCAGTGCCAGCGCCTGGTCCCCACGCGGCGTCCGATGAGGTAGGCGATGTTGTCGCCGGAGAACGCCCCCAGGCCCGCCACGAGCATCAGCAGCCAGGGGTTGGGGACGTCCGCCGTGGCGGCCACGGCGGCCAGGCCGACCACCACGGATTCGCTGGGGATCGGCGGGAAGAACCCGTCGATCAGGCAGCAGGCCAGTACAAGCAGGAGCACCCACGGCTGTCCGGCGGCAGCGAGGATGAATTCATTGATGGCCTGCATTCTTCCTATGCTATTCGGTCGATGATGAGCTGCTGTGTCGGGCGGGCCCCCTCCGGAGCAATCGTCACCGCGTGCTCCAGGGATTCCTTGGCGCGCGCGAACTTCTCCGGGGTGTCGGTGAGCAATGTCATCAGCGGTTCGCCGGCGCGGACCATGGCCCCCGGCTTCGCGTGCAGGCGGACGCCCGCGCCTAGCTGCACTGCGTCCTCCTTGCGGGCCCGGCCGGCCCCCAGGCGCCATGCGGCCACTCCGACGGCCATGGCATCCAGTTCCACAAGGACACCGTCGGCCGGTGCCAGGATGACCTCGGATTCCCTGGCCACGGGCAGCTTGGCCCGCGGATCGCCGCCCTGGGCCCCGATCATACGGTTCCACACGTCCATGGCCCGGCCGTCCTGCAACGCGGCGCGGGGATCGGCGTCGCGGACGCCGGCGCAGGCGAGCATCTCCTCGGCCAGGCGGACGGTCAGCTCCACCACGTCTTCCGGTCCGCCGCCGGCCAGGACTTCCACGGATTCCTCCACCTCGATGGCGTTTCCGGCTGTCAGGCCGAGAGGTGTGTTCATGTTGGTCAGGAGCGCCACAGTATTAACGCCTGCGTCCTTGCCCAGGGCCACCATGGTCTCAGCCAGTTCCCGGGCGCGTGCCTCATCCTTCATAAACGCGCCGCTGCCCACTTTGACGTCGAGGACCAGGGAGCCTGTGCCCTCGGCGATCTTTTTACTCATGATGGAGGAGGCGATCAGCGGAATTGCCTCCACCGTGCCGGTGACATCCCGCAGGGCGTAGAGCTTCTTGTCCGCGGGTGCCAGTCCGGCCCCGGCAGCACAGATCACGGCGCCGACATCCTGGAGCTGGGCCATCATCTCGTCGTTGCTCAGGTCTGCCCGCCAGCCGGGAATCGACTCAAGCTTGTCCAGGGTGCCGCCGGTGTGGCCAAGGCCCCGGCCGGACAGCTGCGGGACGGCCACGCCGAATACGGCCACAAGCGGTGCCAGGGGAAGGGTGATCTTGTCCCCCACTCCCCCGGTGGAGTGTTTGTCGCTGGTAGCCTTCACGCCGCCGTCGGGCCGCCGGAGTGCGCTGAAGTCCATCCGTTCCCCCGAAGCGATCATGGCCGCTGTCCACCGGGAGATCTCCGCCCTGTCCATGCCGTTGAGCAGGATGGCCATGTTCAGCGCAGCCATCTGCTCGTCCGCGATGGCACCGCGCGTATACGCGTCGATGGTCCAATCGATCTGCTCAGGGCTAAGGACGCCGCGGTCACGCTTGATACGGATAATGTCGACGGCGTCGAACGCCTCAGTTGCCTGTGTCACCGGAGCCCTCCAGATGTTGGGGACCAAAGGCGTCGGGCAGCACCTGGTCCATCGATTTGATGCCTTGGGTGGTCATCAGCTCCATGCCCGGAGCGCGGAATTCATACAGCAGCTGCCGGCAGCGGCCACACGGCATCAGCACGTTGCCGGCAGCATTTACGCAGTAAAAAGCACGCAAAAGGCCGCCGCCGGTCATGTGCAGGTTTCCCACCAAAGCGCATTCGGCGCAAAGCGTGAGGCCATAGCTGGCGTTCTCCACATTGCAGCCGCTCACCAGCCGTCCGTCCGCGGTGAAGGCCGCGGCCCCCACCGGGAACTTCGAATACGGGGCGTAGGCGTTCTTCATGGCCCGTGTTGCCTCGGCCTTGAGCACATCCCAGTCGATGATTTCGGCGTCCACCCGCGTCATCCCTTGACGTACGGTATGCCGCTGGCCGCCGGCGGCCGCGACCTGCCCACGAGCCCTGCGACGGCGAGCACTGTCACCAGGTACGGCAGCATGGCCATGAACTGGCTGGGCACGGGCGTTCCGATGATGGTCACGATGCTCTGCAGGTTGTCAGCGAACCCGAACAGCAGGGCAGCGAAGAACGCCCCGATCGGATTCCACCGCCCGAAGATCAGGGCGGCCAGGGCGATGAAGCCACGTCCGCCGGAGATCTCCTTGGTAAAGCTGTCGATGGCCACGAGGGTGAAGAACGATCCGCCGATGCCGGCAATGGCGCCGCCGAGGGTCACGTTCCAGAAGCGGGTGGCGTTAACCTTGATGCCCATGGTGTCGGCCGCCTGCGGGTGTTCGCCGACGGCACGCACCCGGAGGCCCCACTTGGTCTTGAACAGCCCCACCCACACCACGATCACGGCGACGTACATCAGGTACCCCACCACTGACTGCTTGAACAGGATGGGACCGAGGATCGGAATGCTGGAAAGGACGGGAATCTCGACGATCTCCAGGCCCGGCGGTGAGTTGAACCTGGCCTTGTCCTCCTGCATCACGGTGCTGAACAGGAAGCCCGTCAGGCCGGAGACGAGGACGTTGAGCACCACACCCACGATGATCTGGTTGACCAGGTACTTGATGCTGAATGCAGCCAGCACCATGGACACCACCGCACCGGCAACAGCGGCTGCGAGCAGTCCAACAAAGGGGTTCTGCGTGACGCTGGCGACGATCGCTGCGGTGAACGCACCGCCCAGGAGCTGGCCTTCGATGGCGATGTTGACCACGCCGACCCTCTCGCACAGCACACCGGACAGCGAGCCGAAGACCAGCGGAACCGCCAGCGTGACCGACCCGGCGATGAGCCCGGCCAGTGAAATGCTCGGCGTGCGGGCGCCGCCCACCACCCAGATGAGGAAGGCGGCCACAAACAATACCGTGAAGGTGATGGTCAGCCAGGCCGGAACCGGCCGGTTTTTTGTCTTCAGGTACACGGCATAGGCCGCGAGTCCAAGCATCAGTACAGAGAGGACAATGCCTCCCGCCATGGCAGGAACTTCCACTGCAGGGAGCTGGAAGAAATCACCGCCGGTGGAGATTCCAAACTTTGCCGTCTGGTCCGAAGCCATCAGGCCGAAGAATACGAAGGCGACGATTCCGAGTGCGGAGAGCATCACGGGAGTCTTCCAGACCACCGGTTTTCCGGATGTTGCCTGGACCTCGGACCCGGGCGCTGTTCCGGGCGTTCCCGGTCCCGGCAGGGGCGATGTTGCTGTTGCGCTCATGCTGCACCTCCGGTGGTTGCTGCCTGCTGGGATTTGCCAGCCTTGGCCGGCTTCTTGCGGCGGGGGTTCAGCCCAAAGATTGCCCGCACCAGCGGCGGGGCCGCAATAAAGAGGACAATCAGCGACTGGACCACCAGGACGATGTCGATGGGGGTTCCCGTCTGGATCTGCATCTGAACGGCGCCGGCGCGGAAGGCACCGAACAGCAGGCCGGCGGCGAAGGTGCCCCACGGCGTCGAACGTCCCAGGAGTGCCACCGTAATGGCGTCAAACCCGTACGTTGCCGCGACACCGTCGGTCAGGACCTTTTCCGTGCCCGCCACCTGGGCAACGCCGGACATGCCTGCCAGCGCACCGGCAATGGCCATGACCAGGATGGTGGACCGGGAAACGTTGATTCCCGCGGTCAGGGCGGCGTTCGGGTTGGCTCCCACCGCCCGGAATTCAAAGCCCACAGTGGAGCGGTTAAGCAGCCACCACACCAGGACGGTGGCCGCGATAGCGAGAATAAAGCCCAGGTGCAGGCGGTACTGGGAGCCGAAAATCTGGGGGTAGACAGCGGTGGGGTCCAGGATGGGCGAAATCGGGTTGGACTCCCCCGGACGCTGGAACGCCGGAGTGTTCAGCAGGTACCGCAGGAAATAGAGCGCGATGTAGTTGAACATGATGGTCAGGATGACTTCATGGGCACCTGTCCGGGCTTTCAGGAGCCCCACCAGGCCACCCCAGAGGGCGCCGCCCACGATGCCTGCCACGAGGACCAGCAGCAGGTGCAGTCCCAACGGAAGGTGCAGCGCGAAACCGACCCAGGCCGCCAGGATGCCGGCCATGATGATCTGGCCTTGGGCGCCGATGTTGAACAGGCCGGCCCGGAAGGCCAGGGCCACGCCAAGGCCCGCTGTGATGAGCGGTGTGGCGATAGTGAGTGTTTCCATCAGCGGCGCGAACTGAACGGCCAGGCTGGAACCCCGGGGGTTGAAGACAGAACCCTGGAACAGCGCAATGTAGGACCGGGTAGCGGCGTTCCACACGGCGGAAAGGAAATCGGCCGGGCGGGCGAACAGATACCCGGAGGTGGTTGCCACCCGCTCGTCCGTAGCAGCAATCAGCAGCCCGCCGAGGATGAGCGCCAGCAGCACGGCCAGGACCGAGACCATGCCGCTGCCGGTGAAGATCTTCCGCATCAGCGTGTCAGGTCCGCCGGGGAGCCTTCCGCTTTGGGCCGTTGCGGGCACTGCCGACGGGCTGATGGCGCCGCCCGCCGTATCCACGGCCACTACAGCGGCGGTCTCTTCTGCTGCCGCGCTCGGTTCGTGCGGCTTCGCGGGCTGGTCGGCGTGCTTAGGGTGATGCTCTTCAGGCATGATCGCCTCCTTCGGGGCTGGAGGCTGCGCGACGGTCTGCGGCAGCGTTCGTGTCGGCCGGGGGCGTAGGAACTGCTGTGCCAGTGGCAGGCATATCGGCCTGTACGGCGCCCGGACCTGCGTGCTCCGGGCCGGCGGCGTCCTCCGCGGAGATACCCGCCATCATCAGGCCCAGGACATCACGCCCGGTGCCGGCCGGGACAATGCCCACCAGTTTGCCCTTGTACAGCACGGCGATCCGGTCGGCGAGCTCCATGACCTCATCCAGTTCCGTGGAGATGATCATGACCGGTGTGCCTTGGTCCCGTTCAGCAACGATCCGCTTGTGCAGGAATTCGATGGAGCCGACGTCCACGCCGCGGGTGGGCTGTGAGGCGATGAAAAGGCGCAGCGGCCGGGACAGCTCCCTGGCCATGACCACCTTTTGCTGGTTGCCGCCGGACAGGGTGCCTGCGGCCAGCAGGCCGGAGGGTGTCCGGACATCGAACTCTTCGATCCGGGATTTCGCATTCTCCAGGACCTTCGCCGGGCTCATGCTGATGCCCTTGGCAAAGGGCGGCTGATCGTATCTGTCAAGCACCAGGTTTTCGGCAATGGAGAACGTGCCGATCAGACCATCAACGGACCGGTCTTCGGGGACGAAGCCGACGCCGGCGTTCAGGACCTCCTTCACGCTGCGGCCAACAAGTTCCACGTTGTCCAGAAGGATGGAGCCGTGGACGCGGTCCTGCAGCCCGAGGATGGCTTCGGTGAGTTCGGTCTGGCCGTTGCCCTGGACTCCCGCAACGGCCAGGATCTCGCCACGGGCAATATCGAAGCTGATGCCGTCAACGGTGTGCTGGCCGTTGGGGGCGATGACGGTGAGGTCCTTGACCTGGAAGGTCTTTTCCTGGGGTTTGGCAGGGGCCTTGTCGAGGGTGAGGCTCACGGCGCGGCCCACCATCATGGAGGCCAGCGCCGTGGTGGAGTCGCCGGGGCTGGCGGATCCCACCACCTTGCCGCGCCGGATCACGGTGATGGTGTCCGAGACCGCTTTCACTTCACGCAGTTTGTGCGAGATGAACACAATCGAAGTGCCGTTGGACTTGAGCTGGCGCATGATGTCCAGCAGTTCGTCGGTTTCCTGGGGCGTCAGCACGGCAGTGGGCTCATCCAAAATAAGGACCCTGGCGTCGCGGACCAGGGCCTTGATGATTTCCACGCGTTGCTGGACGCCAACCGGCAAGTCCTCCACAAGGGCGTCCGGATCGACGTCGAACCCGTAGCGGTCCGAGATTTCCTTGATTTTGCGGCGGGTGTCATCCAGGTTGAGGAAGCCCCCGGCCCGGGTTGCCTCAGCACCAAGCGCCACGTTCTCGGCCACGGTGAAGACCGGCACGAGCATAAAGTGCTGGTGCACCATGCCGATGCCTGCAGCCATGGCGTCGCCGGGGCCGCGGAAGGAAACAGGTTTGTCGTCAACGAGGATTTCGCCCTCGGTGGGCTCGTACAGCCCGTACAGCACGTTCATCAGGGTGGATTTGCCGGCCCCGTTCTCGCCCAGCAGACAGTGGATCTGTCCGGGTTCAACCACCACGTCTATGTGGTCGTTGGCGAGCAGGGTGCCGAAGCGTTTGGTGATCCCTCTGAGTTCAAGTTTCAAAACTCTGACCAATCTCGAAGCGTCCGTATCCGTACCGGACGGGATATGAGGCTGCAGCAACAGCCTAGTGCCTGCAGTCCCGGGTGGGCGGTAGGGCTGGGGGTATGCGTTCCAACGAAAAGCGCCACCGCCCGGCCAGTCGATGACCATCCGGGGGTGGCGCTCAGCGGGAGAGCTACGCCTTGGGGCTTGCCGCAGACTCGACCTTGATCTTGCCGTCCACGATGTCCTTCTTCAGCTGTTCCAGCTCGGACTTCAGTTCAGCCGGGACCTGGGAGTCGAAGCCATGGAACGGTGCCAGCTGGACGCCCTCGTTCGCCAGTGTGCCGACGTACGGCGTATTGGTGAACTTGCCTTCCTTGTCTTCCTTCACCACGGTCTCCACGGCCTCGCCCATGAGCTTCATGACCGAGGACAGCATGATGTCCTTGTATTCGGGAGCTGTCAGGAAGCCATCGGAGTCAACCCAGATGAGCTTGACGTCCTTGCCGGCAGCCTTCGCTTCGTTCAGGGCCGCGCCGGCGCCCTTGCCTACCGGGCCGGCCACGGGCATCACGATGTCCGCGCCCTGGTCCAGGAAGTTCTGGGTCAGCTGCTTACCCACGTCCTGCTTCTCGAAGTCACCGGTGAAGCTGCCGTCCTGGGAGGCTTTGTCCCAGCCCAGGACCTTCACGTTGGTGCCCTTCTGCTCGTTGTAGTACTTCACGCCGTCGGCATAGCCGTCCATAAAGATGGTGACGGTGGGGATCTTGATGCCACCAAACGTGGCCACCGTTCCGGTCTTGGTGCTGCCTGCAGCGAGATACCCGGCCAGGAAGGCTGCCTGGGCGGTGTCATAGATGATGGGCTTGACGTTGCTGATGGGCGGGTCGTAGGCGAAGTCCACGATGGCGAAGTGGCTCTCCGGGTTGGCCGCGGCCTGGGCCTTGGTGGCGTCACCCAGCAGGAAGCCAATGGTCAGGGTGAGGTCGCAATTGGCCGCAACCATGGCCCGGAGGTTCGGCTCGAAATCATTGTTTGTTTTGGACTCGACCTGGTTGACCTTGATGCCGAGGTCCGCCTCGGCCTTCTTGAGCCCTTCATAGGAGGACTGGTTGAAGGACTGGTCGTCGAATCCACCGGAGTCAGAGACGATGCAGCCGGTGTAGTCGCTCGCCGCCTCAGTGGCGGTGCCGCCGGTCTCAGGTGCTGCGCCGCAGCCGGTCAGCAGAAGTGCCGTAGCACCCACTGAGGCCACGCCGAACAGTGAACCACGCTTGAACTTTGCGCGCAGAGTGTTCTTCAAAATTTCCTCCAGGGAGAGAGTGGCGCTACGACCCGAATTCAATGAGTGTCCGTTTCTACACTGAAATTCTGTTTTCACTGATAGCTTCGCAGCACTGCGCCGAAGCGCACTGATAGGACCCACATTAGTGGCCCGCAGCACATCCGCTACCACATCGGCGCCGGTTCCCGGAGATTGTTGAGAATTTGTTACCAACGAGTAGATGGCCGCCCGCAGGCGGCCATCCTGCCGCTAGAGGCGGACCAGCATCTTGCCTGTGTTCGCACCGTCGAGCAGGTCCATAAAGGCCCGGGGTGCGTTCTCCAGACCGTCAACCACAGTCTCGTCATAGCGGACCGAACCGTCTGCCAGCCAGGCAGACATCTTCTCGAAAAATTCCGCGCGGTGCTGGCGCTGGCCGCCCACGAGGAACCCGCGGAGCGTCAGCTGTTTGCCGATGGCAAGCATAAGGTTCCGCGGAGCCGGTGTGGGCTCGGTCGCGTTGTATTGGGCGATTGCGCCGCACATGGCCACATGCCCGCCAACATTCAGCTCGGCCAAAGCAGCTTCCAGGTGTTCGCCGCCCACGTTGTCGAAGTAGACGTCAATGCCTTTGCCGTCCGCGGCCGCTTTGAGTTGGTCGCGGACAGGCGCGTCGCGGTAATTGAAGGCAGCGTCGAAGCCCAGCTCCAGGAGCCGCGCCACCTTCTCCGGCGTCCCGGCACTGCCGATAACGCGGGAGGCGCCCATGGCCTTGGCGATCTGGCCAACCAGTGAACCAACAGCCCCGGCGGCCCCGGAGACGAACACTGCATCGCCTGGCTTGAACTCGCCAACCTTGAGCAGGCCCGCATAGGCCGTCAGGCCGGTCATGCCCAGCGCACCCAGGAAGGCCGACGCCGGAGCGAGGTCCGTGCGGGCAACCGTTGTGGCATCCGCGTCCAGCACCGCGTATTCGCGCCACCCGAGCTGATGGACGACGACGTCCCCCGCCTTCCGCGCTTCGGACCGGGACGCGATCACCTCACCTACGGCACCGCCGTCGAGCGCTGCATCCAGCGCGAACGGCGCCGAGTAGGATTTGACGTCGTTCATGCGGCCGCGCATGTAGGGGTCCACGGAGATGTAGAGGTTGCGCACCAGGATCTGGCCGTCCTGAAGCTCCGGCAATGCCGACTCTGCCAGGCGGAAGTTTTCGGGTACCGGACGCCCTGCCGGACGGGACGCCAGACGGATTTCGCGGGTGGACGTAGGAAGTGCAGTGGCGATGCTCATGCGGCGAACTCCAGGATCTTGATGTCTACGGTCATGTTTCCGCGGGTGGCGTTGGAATAGGGGCAGACCTGGTGTGCTTTGGCCACAAGGGCCTCGGCGGTGGCGAGATCCAGGGCCGGAACCGCGATCTCCAGCTCTGCTGCAAGGCCGAAACCGTTGCCCACGGCGCCGAGGTGGACTTTGGCTGCCACGGCGGAGTCAGTCAGGTCGGCGCCCTCTTTGCGCCCCACGAGACGGAGCGCCGAGTGGAAACAGGCCGCGTAGCCGGCCGCGAAGAGCTGCTCCGGATTGGTGCCTTTGCCGTTGCCGCCCAGCTCAACGGGGCTGGCCAGGCTCACATCCAGCTTGCCGTCATTGGTGCGTGCATTGCCGTCGCGGCCTTCGCCGGAGGCCAGCGCCTCGGCAGTGTAGAGAGTTTTCATGGGTTGGGTCCGTCCTGTTGGATATGGGTTTACGGAAACTTGCGTGCTCAGCGGAACCGTTCAGTGTGCCCGGTGCAGGGCCTGGGTGAGCCGTTCCAGGGTGGTGCGGAGCTGTTCCAGCTCCTCACCTGATAGTCCGGCGGCGTCAGCCAGGCGTTGGGGAATCGCGCCGGCCCTGGTGCTAAGCGCCCGCCCCGTGGGGGTCAGATGAACAACAACACGGCGCTCATCTTCCCCGGACCGTCGGCGCTCGACGAGCCCCATGGCCTCAAGGCGCTTGAGCAGCGGCGACAGCGTCCCGGAGTCCAGCCCCAGTTCTTCGCCGAGTTCCTTGACTCCCCTCGGTTCCGATTCCCAGAGAACCAGCATCACCAGATACTGCGGATATGTCAGGCCGAGGTCTTCGAGCACGGGCCGGTAGACGGCCGTAGCGGCCCGTGACGCTGAGTACAGCGCAAAGCACACTTGGCGGTCCAGGCGGGGAGCTTCAGTCATAGCAACAACAATAGTGCACAATTCAATTGTGCACAACTTAATCCCGCATGCCGCCGCTGACCTGGCGCGGAGAAGGAGGCGGCTTCTTAACGACGAACGGACACCCTGGAGCCCTTGGCGGGGCCTGCGGTGTCCGTTCGGGGCGGAGTTGGTCAGAGGTCGCGGATGGTCCGCAGGGCCGCGGCGGTAAGGACCTGGATGCCGAGGCCCAGCGCACGCTCGTCCAGGATGTAGTCACCGCGGTGCAGGTCGTATTCTTCGCCGCCGGGAGTTTTGGTGCCCAGGCGCATCATGGCACCCGGCCGCTCGGCCAGGAACCACGCGAAGTCCTCCCCGCCCATGGACTGCGGCGTGAGCGTGACAGCACTCTCACCGAGTTCAGCGCGGGCTGCAGCCTCGATCAGCGCCGTCTCGTGTTCGGAGTTCACCACCGGCGGCACTCCCCTGGTGTGTTCCAGGTGCACGTCCACGCCATAGGGTGCGGCGACCTGCTGCACCACCTCATCCAGAAGTTCGCCGGCATCGTGCCAGGCGTCGCGGTCCAGGCAGCGCATGGTGCCGGCCATGTAGCCGGTGCCGGGGATGGCGTTGGGAGCCGAGCCGGCGTTGATCTGGCCCCACACCACGGATACCCCGCTGCGGACATCCACCCGGCGGGAGAGCACGGCCGGAACATTCACGGCGATCTGCGCCAGGGCGAACACCAGGTCCTCTGTCAGGTGCGGCCGGGACGTGTGGCCGCCGCGTCCGGTGAGTTCGATCTTGATGGTGTCCGACGCGGACGTAATGGCGCCGATGCGCGTGCCGATGCGCCCGACGTCGATCCTCGGGTCACAGTGCAGCGCGAAGATGCGCGGCACGCCATCCAGGACGCCCTGCTCGATGCAGGACAGCGCACCGCCGGGCATGGTCTCCTCGGCGGGCTGGAAGATGATCCGGACGGTGCCGCCGAGCGGGGACTCCTCATGCATGTTCTGCAGGACCAAAGCGACGCCAAGCATCGTGGCGGTGTGGACATCATGACCGCAGGCGTGCGTCACGCCATGGTTCTTTGAGGCAAACGGCAGCCCGGTTTCCTCGATGATCGGCAATGCGTCGATGTCGCCGCGCAGGGCCGTGGCGATCGGTCCTTCGCCGATGTCCACAGTCAGGCCGGTGCCCTCAAGCCGCCGCGGCGCCAGGCCTGCAGCCTCAAGGCGCTCAACTAGCTTGTCCGTGGTGCGGAATTCCTTGAAGGAGAGCTCCGGGTGCGCATGGAGATCCCTGCGGAAATCGATCAGTTCCGGCAGGAGCGGCTCCAGCCATGGCCGCACCAATGCGGTGGGCTCGGCTTCAGTAGTGTAATTACGCACTCATTTACTCTAGCGAGCGTCCACAAAATAGCGTCATCGAGGCGTAGCGTTACAGCCCGCGCCGCGCCTTGACACCACGGACGGGGCTACAGGACGTCGGTATCGCCGCTGGCCTTGAGCGCGTCAACAGCGCCCTTGACCCGCTGGGCGTGCTCCTTGGTGGTCACCAGCAGGGCATCTCCGGTGTCCACAATGACCACGTCCTTAATACCGATCAGGGCAATCACGCGCTTGGTGTCGGAAACCACCACACCGCTGGCGTTCTCCGTGAACACACGCGCGCCCTCACCGATGACCGTGACGTCGTCCACTTCCCGCGCACTGTTGAGCCTGCCCACGGAAGCGAAATCCCCGACGTCGTCCCAGCCGAATGTGCCCGGCACCACGGCGACGTCGCCGGCGGCCGCCGCAGGTTCGGCCACCGCATAGTCGATGGCAATCTTAGGCAGCGTAGGCCAGACACGGGCCGTGACGGCGTCGCGGTCCGGAGTGTCCCACGCCCGGGCGATTTCGAGCAGGCCGTTGAACAGCTCGGGCTGGTTGGCTTCCAGGTGCTTGAGCATCAGGGCCACCGGAGCCACGAACATCCCCGCGTTCCAGACGTACTCGCCACTGTCCACGTACTGCTGGGCCACTTCTTCGTCCGGCTTCTCCACAAACTCCACCACTGCCTGCGCACTGGGGGCACCCTCGATATGCAGCTCCTGGCCGGCCCGGATATAACCGAAGCCGGTGGACGGGTGCGTGGGCTTGATGCCGATGGTCACGATCTTGCCGGCTGCGGCCGTATGGATGGCCTCCCGCACCGCTGCGTGGAACAGGTGGTCCGGGCTGATCACCTGGTCCGCGGCGAAGGAACCCATGATGGTGTCCGGATCCCGCTCATGCAGGATGGCGGCGGCCAGTCCGATTGCGGCGCCGGAATCCTTGGGCTCGCTTTCGAGCACGAGGTCGGCGTCCTGGATCTCAGGCAACTGACGGCACACTGCCGCGCGGTGGGCCGTCCCGGTGACAACCAGGACCCGGCGGCCCGCGAGGGGCTCGAGACGGTCGTAGGTGGCCCGCAGCAACGTACTGCCTGAACCAGTGAGATCGTGAAGGAATTTGGGAGCTGCTGCACGTGACAGGGGCCAGAGGCGGGTCCCCACTCCGCCTGCCGGAATCACCGCAATAAAACGGTCAAGGGGTGATGCCGGGCTTGTCACTTTGTCTGTACTCATCAAGGCCTACTTTAGCCGACCACCCACCACCACCGGGCTTGGGGGCGTCCGCGGGCCCCTCCACAGGCGGCTGCATGTGGTGTTCGTCTCAATTAAAAGCAAAATCCGGGCATTGCGGGGTCACCAAGGAGTTCCTAAATTGAATAAGCTGTGAGCGAAGCCTAGATTTAGGCTCGAGCTACGAGTGCTCTCGCAGCAGGCGTTCCCCCCGCGTGGATCTCATGCCAGCGCCGCTGTGTTGCAGGGAGGTTTATCAGTGCCGACAAAACCAGCTGGCACCTTGTACCGCGGCCGTGAAGGCATGTGGTCCTGGGTAGGACACCGAATTACCGGTGTAGTGATCTTTTTCTTCTTGTTGGTCCATGTGCTGGACACCTCATTGGTGCGTGTTTCCCCTGAGGCTTACACCGCAGTTATTGGCGCATACAAGAACCCCCTCATGGCCCTGGGTGAAACGGGCCTGGTTGCCGCGATTGTTTTCCACGCCTTTAACGGCCTGCGGATCATCGCCGTCGACTTCTGGAAGAAGGGCGCCAAGTACCAGCGCCAGATGCTGTGGACTGTCCTGGCCCTGTGGGTAGTTGTGATGGTCGGCTTCTCCATTCGCCACCTTTCCCTTGCCCTTGGAGGTCACTAAGCCATGACTGCAACGATTGACAGCCCGCGCAGCGGCAAGATTTCACCCCAGTACCGCCGGACCGGCAGCAGCCGGGGCAACTTCGAAATGCTGGCCTGGCTGTTCATGCGCCTGTCCGGCATTGTGCTGGTAGTCCTCATCTTCGGCCACCTTTTTGTCAACCTCCTGGTGGGTGAGGGCATCCACGCCATCGATTTCGGTTTCGTCGCCGGCAAGTGGGCTGACCCGTTCTGGCAGGTCTGGGACCTGGCCATGCTGTGGCTGGCCATGCTGCACGGCACCAACGGCGTCCGCACCATCATCAACGACTACGCCGAGAAGGATTCCACGCGTCTCTGGCTCAAGATCGTGCTGTACGCGGCCACCACCGTGATCATCGTCCTTGGCACCCTGGTGATCTTCACTTTCAACCCGTGCCCCGTTGTTGACGGTGTCCCGCTGCCGGGCGGCTTCTGCCCCGCCTAGGCCACCTATGCTCCGCTGCTTACGGGCAGCGGACCGTGTTTTGCGGTGCGGGTAACGCCTGCCCGTTGTTTTATTGCGAATTTTGAGAGAAAGAGCGCCAAAGTATGCAGGTCCATAAGTACGACGTCGTCATCGTCGGTGCCGGTGGCGCTGGCATGCGCGCCGCGATCGAGTCCGGTCAGCGCGCGCGCACAGCAGTACTGACCAAGCTCTACCCCACCCGCTCGCACACAGGTGCTGCGCAGGGTGGCATGTGTGCGGCCCTTGCCAACGTCGAGGAAGACAACTGGGAATGGCACACCTTCGACACCGTCAAGGGCGGCGACTACCTGGTTGACCAGGATGCAGCGGAGGTCATGGCCAAGGAAGCCATCGACGCCGTGCTGGACCTTGAGAAGATGGGCCTGCCGTTCAACCGCACCCCTGAAGGCCGGATCGACCAGCGCCGCTTCGGTGGCCACACCCGCGACCACGGCAAGGCACCGGTCCGCCGCGCCTGCTACGCCGCCGACCGCACCGGCCACATGATCCTCCAGACGCTCTACCAGAACTGCGTCAAGCACAACGTCGAGTTCTACAACGAGTACTACGTCCTGGACCTGCTGACGGTCGAGGAAGACGCCGTCCGCGAAGACGGCACGCCGTACAAGCAGAAGCGTGTTGCCGGCGTTGTGTCCTACGACCTCGCCTCCGGTGAACTGCACGTCTTCCAGGCCAAGTCCGTGGTCTTCGCTTCCGGCGGCGCCGGCAAGGTCTTCAAGACCACGTCCAACGCACACACCCTCACCGGTGACGGCATGGGCATCGCGTTCCGCCGCGGCATCCCCCTGGAGGATATGGAGTTCTTCCAGTTCCACCCGACAGGCCTTGCCGGCCTGGGCATCCTGCTGTCCGAAGCAGCACGCGGTGAGGGCGCCATCCTGCGTAACTCCGAGGGTGAGCGCTTTATGGAGCGTTACGCCCCCACCATCAAGGACCTGGCACCCCGTGACATCGTGGCCCGCTCCATGGCCAACGAAGTCCGCGAAGGCCGCGGCTGTGGTCCAAACAAGGATTACGTCCTCCTGGACCTGACCCACCTGGAGCCGGCGCACATCGACGCCAAACTGCCGGACATCACGGAGTTCGCCCGCACCTACCTCGGTGTGGAGCCCTACACGGAGCCCGTCCCCGTTTTCCCGACGGCCCATTACGCCATGGGCGGCATCCCCACGAACATCACCACCGAGGTCCTGCAGGACAACGACACCGTGGTTCCGGGCCTCTACGCTGCCGGTGAAGTTGCCTGCGTGTCGGTCCACGGCTCCAACCGACTGGGCACCAACTCGCTCCTGGACATCAACGTGTTCGGCAAGCGCGCCGGCGTCGCCGCCGCCGAATACGCCAAGACGGCTGACTTCGTGGACCTCCCCGAGGACCCCGAGGCGTACACCATCGAGCTGCTGAACATTGCCCGCAACGGCACCGGCGACGAAAAGGTGGCCGTGATCCGTAAGGACCTGCAGGACACCATGGACGCCAACATGCAGGTGTTCCGCACGGCTGACACCCTGAACCAGGTCCTCCGGGACATCGAGTCCTTCGAGGCGCGCTACAAGAACATCAGCGTCCAGGACAAGGGCAAGCGGTTCAACCTGGACCTGCTCGAAGCCGTGGAACTGGGCTTCCTGCTGGAACTGGCCAAGGTCATGACCGTGGCGGCACTGCACCGTGAGGAGTCCCGCGGCGGACACTTCCGCGAGGACTTCCCGGACCGCAACGACGAAAAATTCATGAAGCACTCCATGGCGTACAAGGATGACCACGCCCCGGCCGACGGAACGGCGGCGGCAGATGCCGCAGTTACAGCCGGTATCCGCCTCGCCACCAAACCGGTTGTCTTTACCCGCTACGAGCCGATGGTGAGGAAGTACTAAGATGTCCGCCGAACTTGCTGAGCCAGCCTCAAAGATCGAACTGCCCGCACACGTCGGAGGCGGCGGAGAGATCCCCACATTCGACGTCACCCTGCGCGTGCGCCGCTACAACCCTGAGGTGTCCGAGGACGCCACCTGGGATGACTTCAAGGTGACCATGTACGGCACCGACCGTGTGCTGGACGCCCTGCACAAGGTCAAGTGGGAAATCGACGGCAGCGTTTCCTTCCGCCGCTCCTGCGCCCACGGCGTCTGCGGCTCCGATGCCATGCGCATCAACGGCCGCAACCGCCTTGCCTGCAAGACCCTCCTGAAGGACCTGGACACGTCCAAGCCCATCACCGTTGAGCCCATCAAGGGCCTGCCGGTGGAGAAGGACCTGATTGTGGACATGGAGCCGTTCTTCCAGTCGTTCCGCGAGGTCATGCCGTTCCTGATCAACAAGGGCCACGAGCCCACCAAGGAACGCCTGCAGTCCGCCGAGGACCGTGAGCGTTTTGACGACACCACCAAGTGCATCCTGTGCGCCGCGTGCACGTCCTCCTGCCCCGTGTTCTGGACCGATGGCCAGTACTTCGGCCCGGCCGCGATCGTCAATGCCCACCGCTTCATCTTCGATTCCCGTGATGATGCCGGCGACATGCGACTGGAAATCCTGAACGACAAGGAAGGCGTGTGGCGCTGCCGCACCACCTTCAACTGCTCCGAAGCATGCCCCCGCGGCATCCAGGTGACCCAGGCCATCGCCGAGGTCAAGCAGGCAATCCTCTCCCGCAAGATCTAGAACCACCGGAACCACAAGTAGTACGACGACGGCGCCTCTCACCTTCCAGGTGGGGGCGCCGCCGTGGTTTCACGGCAACCTACCGGCACCAAACGAAAAGGTCCCCATGTCCCGCTCCGAAAAAGTCAGCTTCGAAGGATCCACCGGCGAATTGCTCTCCGGCATCATCGACGTTCCGGAAGGGCCGGTGCGCGGCTGGGGCGTGTTTTCGCACGGCTTCACGCTGGGCAAGGACAGTCCCTCGGCCTCGCGGATGTGCAAAGCCCTGGCAGACACCGGGATCGGCATGCTGCGCTTCGACAACCTGGGGCTGGGTGAATCTGCCGGGCACTGGTCCGAGGGCTCGTTCAGCCACAAGGTGGCGGACACGGTGAAGGCCGCCGAGTACATGCGTACCCAGGGCAAGGCGATCTCCCTGCTGGTGGGCCATTCCTTCGGCGGTGCCGCAGTGCTTTCGGCCGCGCGGCAGATCCCCGAGCTCGACGCCGTCGCAACCGTGGGTGCCCCGTTCTCCCCCAAGCATGTGGCCCACGTGTTCGATGCAGCGCTGGACAAGATCCTCAGCGAAGGCAGTGCCGAAGTGGACCTCGGCGGGAAGCGCGTGGAGATCAGGAAGCACTTTGTCGAGGACCTGGAGCACGCGGACCTCACGGACTGCATCCGCCAGCTGCACAAGCCGCTGATGGTGATGCACTCCCCCACCGACAACACGGTGGGAATCGAGAATGCCAGCACCATCTTCCAGACGGCCCGGCACCCGCGGAACTTCGTGTCCCTTGAAGGCAGCGACCACCTGCTGACCGGCAAGGGTCAGGCAGCGCGCGCCGCCCGCATCATTTCTGCCTGGGCCGACCAGTACCTCGACGCCGCACAGTCCCCGCAGTAGCCACCGCGGCGCCGTTGTGGTGCTCCACAGGCGTTTTACCCGGCTGGATGTGCCGGGCACCCCACAGCCCCTTCTCGTGTCCGGCAGGAGCGCTCTTGAGGTCCCCGTCGCGGACGGCTGACCAGGCGGCCGCGACCAGGTAGACCTGACTGACAAGGTTGAACCAGATCAGGAGCCCGATGATGATGGCGAAAGGCGCCAGGATCGGGTTCCTGCCCGCGCCGGCCAGCAGTTCGGTGCTGAACACCTGCAGGATGGTGGTGCCCACAGCGGCCAGGACGGTCCCCTCCAGCAGGGCCCGCCGCGACAGCTTCAGCCCGCCGGCCAGGCGGAACATCACAACGGCGGTGACCCAGCTCAGGACCAGCGGCACACCGATCTTGATCAGCGTGGTCAGCGGACCGGCCACCGCAGGGTCCAGCCGGAGGAAATCGCTGACCCAGCCGGCGGCCGTGCCGAACACCAGGGACGCTCCGGCGCTGATCACCAGGGCAACGCCCAAAAGCAGCAGCGTGCCGACGTCGCGCAGCTTCAGCAGGATGATGTTGATCTTCAGCGGCGGCAGTTCCACCACCCCGCGGAGGCCGTCGCGGAGCCCGGCGATCCAGCCCAGGGACGTGACCACCGTGACCGCGGCAGCAATCACCGCTGCCCAACCGAGGCCGTCCGGGTTCAGCAGGTCCTTGGGATCCACCAGGCCCGTTCCGCCGTCGACCTTCAGCAGGCCGGGAGCGCTTTGCGCCACGCTGCTGATGATGGTGTCCAGCAGGGCAGGCTGGCCGCGGAGCACCAGGCCGGCAATGGAGAAGCCCGTGGCCAGGAGGCCCGTGATGGAGAAAAACATGTTGAAGCCGATGCCGGCGCTCATGAGCGGGCCATGCTGGAGAGTGTAGTGCTGCCAGGCGCGCATTGGCCGGAAAGCGTTGAGCCTGGCGAGCAGCCACTGCATCATGGCCAGCAGACCGGCCACCGGGCCGCCGTCGGACCTTCTGGCTTTGCCCCACTCCATCCGTTTCTGGATGACGGCGAGCTTCAGGCGGGCGTGCTCAGTGGGGAGCGGTGGCTCCGTTTGCGCCGGCGTCCGCTGCTGTTTTGGTGCCACCGGTCCCGCCGTCGTCGTCAGTTTCGGTCCCAAAGTCCAACTCTTCCCGTAGCTGCCAAATGCCTTCAGCATCGTGCTCGTAGAGTCCCATGCTAACCACAGGGAAGGTGGCCCGGTAACTTTCAAGCACCGTTTCGGCCTCGTCGAGGCTCTCGGGGGCAACATCATGGGCGATGGTGACGTGCGGGTGGTAGGAGAAGGGCAGCTCCCGCTCGAGCGGTCCGGTCTGCAGTTTCCGGTGCAGGTCAACGCACGCGTCGAAGCCCTCTTCAACGTTGATGTACACCACCGGGGAGACCGGCCGGAACGTGCCTGTACCGGAGATGGTCACCATAAACGGGGACTGGCTGCGCGCCACCTTACGGACGTGTTCGCGGGTGGCTTCCCAGTCGTCCGTCAGGGTGGTGGTGACAAGGGTGATGTGGGCCGGTACCACCCCGGCCATCGGATCCCCGAACGAGGCACGCCAACGCTGCAGTTCCTTGGCGATGGCAGGCGGGAACCCCAGAATGACGCCTACGCTCATTCCTTCGCTGGCAGTGCTGGCGGCAGGCATTGCTCTAGCGGACTCCGGCCAGGCTCAGGGACGGCAGGAAACCCATCCGTTCGTAGACCTGGCTGAGGGTCACGGAAGCGATTTCGCGGGCACGCTCTGCACCCTTGGCCAGGAGCCGGTCCAGCTCGGCGGGGTCGGCCATCAGCTCGTTGGTGCGGTTCCGAAGCGGCGTAATGAACTCCACCATCACCTCGGCGAGGTCAACCTTCAGGTGGCCGTACATCTTGCCCTGGTACTCGGCTTCAAGGTCCGCTATGGACTTGCCCGTGAGGGAGGAATAGATGGTCAGCAGGTTGGAGACGCCCGGCTTTTCCTCGAGGTCAAACCGGATCTCGGTGCCGGTGTCGGTGACGGCTGACTTGATCCGCTTCGCCGCGAGCTTTGGGTCTTCCAGCAGCTGGATGGACCCGTTGGGCGACTCCCCCGTTTTCGACATCTTGGCGGTGGGGTTCTGCAGGTCGTAGATCTTGGCGCTGGCCTTGAGGATAGTGGCCTCGGGCACGGTGAAGGTCTCGCCGAAGCGCGTGTTGAAGCGCTGGGCCAGGTTCCGGGTCAGCTCCAGGTGCTGCCGCTGGTCCTCCCCTACCGGTACCAGGTCGGTCTGGTACAGCAGGATATCGGCAGCCATCAGAGTGGGGTAGGCGAACAGTCCCAGCGTGGCGGCGTCGGCGCCGGCCTTTTGGGTCTTGTCCTTGAACTGGGTCATGCGGGAGGCTTCGCCGAATCCCGTGATGCAGTTCAGCGCCCACGCCAGCTGCGCATGTTCCGGGACATGGGACTGGACGAAGAAGATGCACTTGTCCGGGTCGATGCCGGCAGCAATGTACTGGGCCGCCACCACGCGGGTGCGGTTGCTGAGTTCCGCGGGATCGAAGTCCACGGTGATGGCGTGGAGATCGGGGATAAAGAACACGGCGTCGTAGGCGGATTGCATGTCCACCCAGTTGCGGACCGCGCCGATGTAGTTGCCCAGGTGCAGGGAGTCGGCCGTGGGCTTGGCGCCGGAGAGGATCCGCTTGCGGCCGTGTGAGGTTGAGCTGGTCATTCGTTGGAACCTTAGGATCTAGAGCCGGTAGTCCACTACCAGCGGGGCATGGTCAGAGAAGCGTGTGTCCCACGAGGGCGCCCGGTCCACGACTGCCGAGAAGGCGGCAGCGGCGAGGTCCGGGGTTGCCAGGTGGTAATCAATGCGCCAACCGGTGTCGTTGTCGAACGCCTGGCCACGCTGTGACCACCAGGTGTAGGGGCCGTCGACGTCGCCCGCCAGGCCCCGGTGGACATCTTTCCAGCCGATGTCCTCACCGAAGAAGCGGTCAAAGTAGGCGCGTTCTTCGGGCAGGAAGCCAGCCTTCTTGACGTTGCCCTTCCAGTTCTTGATGTCACGCTCGGTGTGGCCGACGTTGAGGTCGCCCACCACCAGTGCGTGGTCGCTGTGTTTGGTGAGTTCCGGCAGGCGGGTGCTCATGGCGTCCAGGAACCGGTACTTGTCCACCTGTTTGGGGGTTCCGACGTCGCCGGAGTGCACGTAGGCGCTGGCAACGGTCAGGTGCACGGGGTTGCCGCCGGCGTCGGTCAGCCTGAAATCGGCTTCCACCCACCGGCCGGCAGTGGCGAAGTAATCGTCGCCGATGCCGTGACGGGTGGCCAGCGGTTCGTCGCGGGACGCAATTGCCACTCCGGCGCGGCCTTTCGCTTCGGCTTCGGCGTGCAGGATGTGCCAGCCCTCGCCCAGCAACTCCCGGACGATCGCGTCAGGTGCACGGACTTCCTGGAGGCAGAGAATGTCCACTTCGCGCGGCTCCAGCCAGGCCGCCATCCCGTTCCTGTAGGCAGCCCGAAGGCCGTTGACGTTGACTGATGCGATGCGAAGGTAATCCTTCTCCAATGCCGAACTCACCCGCACCACTCTAGTCGATGATGGTTCCGCTGACCGGGTCCCCGGTGCCGCCTGCGGAGCGGATCATGTCCCGGGCGTTGGTGGCGGTGATCTCGATGGTCTCCAGCGCGCGGCGGATGGTGTCCTGGTCCGCAGCCTCGCCCTTGGCCCGTTCCTCCTCCACCACCCGGATCTGCACCTGCACGATCTTGAAGGAGTGGTCCAGCTTGAGGTCCCGGACGTCGTCCGCCTCGCTCCGTTCCGTGACCAGCCGGGTGCCGCCATGATCGGCAGAGGACGACGACGGCGCGCGGCCGGCTGCGCTGTTGAAGGCGTTCTGGGCTTCCGTGAGCTTGGCACCGGCTTTCTTGGCTGCCTTCTGGATGCTGAACACCACAAAGGCCGCCAGCGCGAGCCAGAAGGCGGCGATGACCGCAACAACCCAGCCCACGACGTCGTTCTGGTTGGCGGCGAAGATCACGGCAACCAGGAAGGCGATGATGAAGACCATCATCCCCGGGCCGCTGATCCGCAGCATGGAGAAGCCGCCCTTGGACCGGCCGGACGGAGACTGTGGGTTACCCAGAGATTGCATGGGTTCATTGTCTCAAACCCGGCAGGGCCCTTTTGCACCTTCCACCCCCGGCGAACACCTTCACCTCTTCCCCCAACTAAGTAGCGCTAACTGACGTTTTGACGCCTCAGAACGACAGATAGCGCTACTTAGTTGGGGTGGGCTATTTCAGGAAGAGCTTCCGCAGGCGCATGGTTGTCAGCAGCATGCCCAGGGCTGTCATCACCAGGTAGTACCCGATGTGGATGGCTGTGGCCGGCGTAAACACGCCCACGCTGATCTGGCGCAGCAGCTCCACCCCGTGCCAGAGGGGCATGGCCTGGATCAGCCATTGGATGAACTGCGGGTAGACGCTGAGCGGGTAGAACGTGGCGCTGAACAGGAACATGGGCAGCATAAAGAAGTTGATCCAGTCCATCTGCTGGAAGGTCTTCAGGAAGCTTGTGATTGCCATCCCCATGCTGGCGAAGCCGAAGGCGATGAGCACCGACGCAGGAATCATCAGGAGGGCCCATGGCGTGGTGATCAGGCCCATCAGTCCCATCACCGCCGTGAACCCGGTGGCGTAAAGCAGGCCGCGCAGGAGCGCGAGGAAGATCTCGCCGAATGCCACGTCCAGCGGACCTAGGGACGTGTACAGCATGCCCTGGTACAGCTTGGCGAAGTTCATCTTGAAGAAGACGTTCCACGTCGAGTCGTAGACAGCCCCGTTCATGGCGGACACGGCAAGCAGCGCAGGCGCGATGTAGGCGGCGTAGCTGATTTCCGTCCCGTCGGGCCCCTGCACCGCTCCGACGATGGAACCGAGGCCCACACCCATGGCGATCAGGAACAGTACCGGCTCAAAGAAGCCGGAGAGCATCACCAGCCAGTTGCTTCTCCACGTGGCCATCAGCCCCCGGGAGATGACGGCTTTGGCGTTGCGTGAATACAGCGGGCCGAACGTCCTGTTCCGCGCTTCCTCGGTGACAGTGGGGCCGGGACCGCCAGGGCCGGCGATACCGGAGCCGGGGCCGGTAGCCATGCTCACTGCCCCATCCTCCGGATGAACTGCCGTTTGGTGAGGATCCAGCCGATGGCCGCGAGTGCCACGAGCACCACGATGTGCACGAGCGTAAGGACCGGCGGTTCCTGGTATCCGTAACTGACCACCCGCCCCAGTTCAGTGCCGTGCCAGATGGGCGAGATCCAGCCGATCCAGCGGACCGCAAGGGGCAGCGTGTCCAGCGGGAAAAAAGTTCCGGAGAAGAGGAAGAGCGGCATCACGATGAAACGCATGACCAGCGCGAACTGGCCCTGGTCATCCTTGATCGACGCAGAGTAGGCCATCAGCGGCAAACCGAAGGCCAGCCCCGCGAGAGTGGCCACCGCGATGCCCGCCCAGCCCCAGCCGGACGGCGAGGCGCCGAACAGTGCAACTGCCCCGAAGTAGATGGCGGACTGCAGGAACAGGCGCAACGCCACAGCCATGATCTGCCCGGCGGCAATCTGCTGCGGGGTCAGCGGGGAGGCGTGCGGTCCGTAGTAGATCCGGCGCCACTTGAAACCGTCCATGACCGGAAAGGTGAACTCGTTGGCGGCGGTCATGACCGCCGCCGAAACCAGGAGTGCAGGTGCGATGAAGGTCAGATAGCTGACCCCGCCGAAGGCTCCCGCGTCCCCGGAGTCCACCAGCGTGGCCAGTCCCACGCCCATCGCGAACAGGTAGGCCACCGGCTGGCCCACGCTGTACATCAGGATGGACCAGCCATAGCCCTTCATCACGCGGAGGACCTGCTCGGCATAGTAGAAGGCGCCCCAACGGCGCGCCCTGGCCGCGGAAACATCCGGGGAATGGGCTCGGACGCCCGCGGTACCAGGGGCGTCCGTGGCCGCCTTCTCAGTCAACGAGGCTCCGGCCGGTCAGACGCAGGAACACGTCCTCCAACGAGGACCGGCGCACCAACGAGGTCACCGGCCGCAGGCCGCGGGAAGAGACCTGCTCAAGGGCCGCCTCGCCGTCGGACGCGTAAATCAGCACCCGGTCCGGGAGCGCCTCAAGGCGCTCCCCGATCCCCTGGAGCTCCGGCCCGATCGTGGAGTTGCGTTCGGAGCCGAAGCGCAGCTCCAGCACTTCCCTGGTGGAGTGCTCGCGGATCAGCTGCGCCGGCGATCCCTCGGCCATGATCCTGCCCTTGTCCACCACGATCAGCCTGTCGCACAGCTGCTCGGCCTCATCCATGTAATGCGTGGTCAGGATCAGTGTGACGCCCTGTTCCTTGAGCCGGAAGAGGCGGTCCCACAGGATATGCCGTGCCTGCGGGTCCAGCCCGGTGGTGGGCTCGTCCAGGAGCAGGATCTGCGGTTCATTGATCAGCGAACGGGCGATGGTCAGCCGCCGCTTCATACCGCCGGACAGCGTGTCCACCTTGGACTTCGCCTTGTCCGTGAGCTGGGCGAATTCGAGCAGCTCGTCAGCCTTCGGCTTCAGGTAGCTCATCGGCAGTCCGAAGTAGCGGCCATAGACGAGGAGGTTGTCCCGGACGCGAAGCTCCTCGTCCAGGTTGTCCTGCTGGGGCACCACTCCCAGGTGCGCCCGGACTTCCGGGCCGTGGCTGTCAGGGTCCAGGCCCATGATGCTGAGTTTCCCGGACGTGCGCTGGGTGACCGCGCCGATCATTTTCATGGTGGTGGATTTGCCCGCCCCGTTCGGGCCGAGCAGGCCGAAGGACTCCCCCGCGGGAACGCTGAACGAAATCCCGTCGACGGCGGCGACATCGCCATAGGTCTTCCGCAAGTCCTCCGCGGCGATGACCGTTCCCTGCCGGGCGCGAAGGCCGTCTGAAGAGGTGGAGGACATGATGGCTTTGTTGTGCACCCTCCGCAGACTAGTGGAGCGCCCCTGAATGTGAAAGGGGACTCGCACATGGTCCTTAACGCCCGACGGCGGCCCGCACCTTCCGTCAAGAAGGTACGGGCCGCCGTCGGACGATATTCGCGCGCGGTGCCGCTAGGCGGTTTCCGCGCCGTTCTTCTGTGCCACGTGGCGTTCCGCGGCTTCGACCACGTTGGTCATCAGAAGCGCCACGGTCATGGGGCCGACGCCGCCGGGGTTCGGCGAAATCCAGCCGGCCACGTCCGCTGCGGCAGGCTCGATATCCCCGTGGACCTTGCTCTTGCCCGTCTCGGCATCGGTTTCACGGGTGACACCGACGTCCAGCAGCGCGGCACCGGGTTTGACGTCGGCGGCCTTGACGATGTGCTTGGCACCCGCCGCGCCCACAATGACGTCGGCCTGGCGCAGCAGCTCCGAGAGGTTCTCGGTGCCGGTATGCGTCAGCGTCACGGTGGCGTTCACGGACCGGCGCGTGAGCAGCAACCCGATGGTGCGGCCGACGGTGACACCGCGGCCCACCACCACTACGTGCTTGCCCGCAAGGCTGTAGCCGTTGCGCTCCAGGAGCTCAATAACGCCGCGCGGCGTGCAAGGCAGCGGCGATGTGATTTCACCGCTGACGTTGAGCACCAGCCGGCCCAGGTTGGTCGGATGCAGGCCGTCGGCGTCCTTGTCGGGGTCGATCCGCTCCAGGATGGCGTCGGTGTCCAAATGCTTGGGCAACGGCAACTGCACGATGTACCCGTGGCAGGCAGGGTCCGCATTGAGTTCGTCAATGAGGGCCTCGACCTGCTCCTGGGTGGCATCCGCCGGCAGCTCACGCTGGATCGAGTTCATCCCGATCGCCGCTGACTGTTTGTGCTTCATGGACACGTAGAGCTGCGAGGCCGGGTCCGCGCCCACGAGGACGGTGGCAATGCCGGGGACAACGCCTTTGGCCTTCAGGGCCGCGACACGCTCAACGAGCTCAGACTTGATGCTTGCTGCGGCTGCCTTGCCGTCAAGAATCTTGGCAGTTTGGGTCTTGGTCATGGGATCACCACTGCTCGTGCTGCGGGTACAGCGGGAAGTCGGCGGCGAGCTTGTCAACGCGGGACTGCAGAGCCTCAACGTCGGTGGCGGAGCCTGCCTTCAGGGCGGTGGCAATGATCTCGGCCACCTCCGTGAATTCCGCAGCACCGAAGCCGCGGGTGGCCAGGGCGGGAGTGCCGATCCGCAGGCCGGAGGTGACCATCGGCGGGCGGGGGTCGAACGGGACGGCGTTGCGGTTAACGGTGATGCCAACCGAGTGCAGGAGATCCTCGGCCTGCTGGCCGTCAAGCTGCGAGTTTCGCAGGTCCACCAGGACCAGGTGCACGTCGGTGCCGCCGGTGAGGACGGAGACGCCTGCTTCGGCGACGTCAGCTTGGTTGAGCCGGTCGGCGATGATCCTGGCGCCTTCCAGGACACGCTCCTGGCGCTCCTTGAACTCCTGGGTGCCGGCAATCTTGAACGCCACGGCCTTGGCGGCAATGACGTGCATCAGCGGACCGCCCTGCTGGCCCGGGAACACGTTGGAGTTGAGCTTCTTGGCCCACTCCTGCTTGGCCAGGATCACACCGGACCGCGGACCGGCGAGGGTCTTGTGCACTGTGGAGGTCACGACGTCGGAGTACGGCACCGGGCTCGGGTGCAGACCGGCTGCAACCAGGCCGGCGAAGTGTGCCATGTCAGTCCAGAGGAGCGCGCCCACTTCATCGGCGATGGAGCGGAAGGCGGCGAAGTCCAGCTGGCGGGGGTAGGCGGACCAGCCGGCGATGATGACCTGGGGCTTCTCGGCGATGGCCTGCTCGCGCAGTTTGTCCATGTCCACCCGGAAGGTGTCCTGCTCCACCTGGTAGGCAGCCACGTTGTACAGCTTGCCGGAGAAGTTGAGCTTCATGCCGTGGGTCAGGTGGCCGCCGTGGGCCAGGGACAGGCCCAGGATCTTATCGCCGGGGGTGATCATGGCGGACAGTGCGGCGGCGTTGGCCTGCGCACCGGAGTGCGGCTGGACGTTGGCGTACTCGGCGCCGAACAGGGCCTTGACGCGATCGATGGCCAGTTGCTCGGCGACATCGACGTATTCGCAGCCGCCGTAGTAGCGGCGGCCCGGGTAGCCCTCGGCGTACTTGTTCGTGAGGACCGAACCCTGGGCTTCCATCACGGCGCGCGGGGCGAAGTTTTCGGAGGCGATCATTTCCAGGGTGCCGCGCTGGCGGCCAAGTTCCTGCTCAAGGACTGCGGCGATTTCGGGATCGAGTTCGGCCAGCGGCTGATTGCTGACTTCGGCTGTTGTGGTGGCGGTAGTAGTCACGAAAAACTCCTGGCTAGGGATACGGGCACTGCTAAGGTCAGGCTACCGGCTGGCACACTCCGCCGCCCCGAAATGACAGAGCGTAAAAGTGCACAGAATGGTGCTGTTTTCCCGCAGGGTTGCAGCATGTGTCCGGCAAGACATGACCCTCGGCCCAGGCGTACGATCCGTGGTCTTCGTGATTGCCGCTCCCTGGTGGTTAAGCCACCCAACGCCAGTTGCGACGTCCCCAGACTACCAAAAAGCGCCGCGCCACGCGGGTAGGCTGGTAACCGTGAGTGAAGAGCAGCTGAACAAAACGTATGTCGTAACCCTGTCCTGCCCGGACCGCCCCGGAATTGTCCATGCTGTGGCGGGCGCCCTGCTCGTGGCGGGCTGTAACATTCTGGACTCGCAGCAGTACGGCAGCCCGGCTACGGGCAACTTCTTTATGCGCGTTGAAGCCACGACGGCGGCCTCCCGGTCCGCGCTTCACGCCGCCCTTGAGCCGGTGGCTGACGCTTTCGGCATGCAGTGGAGCCTGAACCCCGTGGGCCAGAAGGTGCGGACCCTGCTGATGGCGAGCACGTCCGCGCACTGCCTCAACGACATCCTCTTCCAGCAGCGATCGGGCACCCTGCCCATCGACATTCCCGCCATCGTCTCCAACCACCGGGACCTGGCCGGGCTGGCCGAGTTCTACGGCATCCCGTTCCACTACATCCCGGTAACGCCGGACACCAAGGCCGAAGCCGAGGACAAGCTGCGCGCCCTGATGGCCGAGCACGATATTGAACTCACGGTGCTGGCGCGGTACATGCAGATCATCTCCGATGATCTCTGCGCCGAACTGACCGGCAAGGCCATCAACATCCATCACTCGTTCCTGCCGTCCTTCAAGGGTGCCAAGCCGTATCACCAGGCGCACGCCCGCGGAGTAAAGCTGATCGGCGCCACGGCGCACTATGTCACCGCGGCACTGGACGAAGGACCCATCATCGAGCAGGAAGTGATCCGGGTGGACCATGCCCGGACGCCGGAACAGTTTGTGCAGATGGGCCGCGATGTCGAGGGCCGCACCTTGGTTCAGGCAGTCCAGTGGCACGCCGAACACCGGGTCCTGCTGGACGGCAACCGGACCGTGGTCTTCAACTAGCGGGTTCCTGTTGCTCCGGAGGACTCCTCCCATAAGTAGGTAGCAGTAAGTGTCGTTTTGGCAGCTCAAAACGACACTTACTGCTACCTACTTGGGCCAGGGGGCTGATGTCCTAGGCTTGGCGCTATGGCTCCTCTTCATACGTTCGCCGGCCACGCCCCGGCCGTCCACGAAACCGCATTCATCGCCCCCACCGCATCCATCATTGGCAATGCGGCCCTCGCCCGGGATTCCAGCGCCTTCTACGGCGTGTCCGTGCGCGCGGACACTGCGGCCATCATCGTGGGCCCGGGCAGCAACCTGCAGGACAACGTGGTGCTGCACGCGGATCCCGGATTCCCCTGCACCGTGGGCGCCGGAGTCAGCGTGGGGCACGCCGCCGTCGTGCATGGCTGCACCGTTGAGGACGACTGCCTGATCGGCATGGGCGCCACGGTGCTGAACGGCGCGGTGATCGGCGCCGGTTCACTCGTGGCGGCGGGCGCCGTGGTTCTGGAAGGGACCATTGTGCCGCCCCGTTCACTGGTGGCGGGCGTACCGGCCAAAGTCCGGCGGGCACTTACCGACGAAGAGTTCGACGGCGTGAAGCAAAACGCCGCGCGCTACGTGGAGCTTGCCCGCGCGCACCGCGACCTGCACGCGTAGCCCGCACGCCTTCTTCTCTCACCGGGCGACGGTTGAGCCACCAAGTTGCGTTAACTTCTTGACTGCAACCATCAATGTAAGGCAATCTTCTTTTCATGTCCGCTACACCGCGCCCGACGAAGAGCAGGCCAAAAAATCCGGGCTCGCAGTCTGCCCTCAGACAACTGAACCAGCAGCGGATCATCGAGACCCTCATGAGCGGCCCGTCCACTCAGGCCGAGCTTGCCCGCCAGACCGGACTGTCCACAGCCA
Source organism: Pseudarthrobacter sp. BIM B-2242 (assembly GCF_014764445.1). Classification (NCBI taxonomy): domain Bacteria; kingdom Bacillati; phylum Actinomycetota; class Actinomycetes; order Micrococcales; family Micrococcaceae; genus Pseudarthrobacter; species Pseudarthrobacter sp. BIM B-2242. The sequence goes on along the minus strand of NZ_CP061721.1, from coordinate 1,131,564 downwards.
CGGTCTCCAACATCGTCAAAATCATGCAGGACAACGGCCTGGCGTCCACCGAGCCGACTACCAGCTCCGGACGCCGGGCGCTGAACGTCCGGCTCAACAGCAACGGCGCAGTGGCTGTCGGAATCGACTTTGGCAGGCGGCACCTTCGAGTCGTCCTGGCATCGCTCAGCTACCACGTCATCGCGGAAGAATCAGTGCTGCTCCCGCTGGGCCACCAGTCCGATGAGGGCATCAGGGCCGCCGTTGTGCTGCTGGACAAGCTCATTGCGGAAAGCGGTATAGACCGCAGCGCCCTGGTGGGTGCCGGCGTCGGAATTCCCGGCCCCATCGACCGCCGGACCGGTACCGTTGCCCAGGGCGCCATCCTCCCCGAGTGGGTAGGCATCAACATCCTCCAGCACCTGGAGGAAAGACTTGAAATGCCCGTATTCATTGACAATGACGCCAATTTGGGTGCTTGGTCTGAGGTCACGTGGGGACCGCACACAGGAGTCGCCAACCTGATGTTCCTGAAAATCGGATCCGGTATCGGCGCCGGCCTGATCCTCAACGGCGCACCGTACTACGGCACCGTCGGCATTACCGGCGAAATCGGTCACGCCACCATCCATGAGCAGGGCCTGGTGTGCCGGTGCGGCAACCGCGGGTGCCTGGAAACCATAGCTTCCACGACCACCATGATCGAGCTGCTGAGCCGCGGGGAAGACCCGCCGCTGAGCCCGGCGGACATTGTGCGCAAAGCCCTGGCTGGAGACTCGGCCACCCTGCGCGTGGTGGACGATGCCGGCCAGGCTGTGGGGCGCGCCCTGGGTAATGTCGCCAATCTCATCAACCCCGAAGTGATTGTGGTCGGCGGTCCCCTCGCAGGGCTCGGCACCCTCCTGCTCGACCCCATCAGGCGCGGTCTGGTACGGCACGCCGTACCGGTGGTGGGCGAGACCACCACCCTCACCATGTCCTCGCTCGGAGACCGCGCGGAAGCCCTGGGTGCCGCCGCCCTCGTATTTCAGCACGCCGGAATCCGGCGCATGTAGTCATTTCGTTATCCCGTAATTGCGTTCAAGACTTGACGACAACCCTTGTGATCCAGTTTACTTTTTCATCAGACGCCCCTGCGCTTTGTGGGGAGCGGACAAAGAAGTCATGCATTGGAGGCGTAAGGGCAAATGACGTCCGAAACCACGCACACTGACCCTGTCATTCTGGAGATGCGCTCCATCACCAAGGAATTTCCCGGCGTCAAAGCACTGTCCGAAGTAAGCCTCCGGGTCAAGGCCGGCGAGATCCACGCCATCTGCGGCGAAAACGGCGCCGGCAAGTCCACGCTGATGAAAGTGCTCTCAGGTGTCTACCCGTACGGCAGCTACGACGGCGACATTGTGTACCAGAACGAAGTCCAGCAATTCCGGGACATCCGGGCCAGCGAGCATGCCGGCATCGTGATCATCCACCAGGAACTGGCACTGATCCCCGAGCTGTCCATCATGGAGAACATTTTCCTCGGAAACGAACCCACAAAGCGCGGTGTCATCAACTGGGCGGAGGCCCGGCTCCGATCCACCGAGCTGCTGGCCAGGGTAGGGCTCCGCGAGGACCCGGATACCCCCATCAAGGAAATCGGCGTTGGCAAGCAGCAGCTGGTGGAGATCGCCAAGGCCCTGAACAAGTCGGTGAAAATCCTCATCCTGGACGAACCCACGGCGGCGTTGAACGAATCAGACTCCCAGCACTTGCTGGACCTCATCTTGGGGCTTAAGGGCAAGGGAATCACGTCCATCATCATTTCCCACAAGCTCAACGAGATTGAGCAGATCGCCGATTCGATCACCATCATCCGCGACGGTAAGTCGATTGAAACCCTGGACGTCAAGGCAGACGGGGTTGACGAGGACCGCATCATCAAGGGCATGGTGGGACGCACGCTCGAATCCAGGTTCCCCGATCACACTCCAAAGATCGGCGAAGTGTTCTTCGACGTCAAGGACTGGACGGTGGGCCACCCGGCAATCCAGGACCGCCTGGTGTGCAAGGGCTCGAACTTTTTCGTCCGCCGCGGCGAGATCGTCGGATTTGCCGGCCTTATGGGTGCAGGCCGGACCGAGCTGGCACGGTCAGTGTTCGGCCGGTCCTACGGCCGCTTCATCAACGGCCACATCTACAAGGACGGCAAGGAAGTCACCCTGAAGAACGTCCGGCAGGCCATCGACGCCGGCCTGGGGTACGTCACGGAGGACCGCAAGTCCCTGGGACTGAACCTTCTCGATGACATCAAGACCACCACAGTCTCCGCCAACCTGAAGAAGATCAGCCACAACAGCGTGGTGGACGCCAATGAGGAATTCAAGGTTGCCGAGCAGTACCGGAAGTCGCTAAGAACCAAAACTCCGTCGGTGGAGGAAGGCGTCGCCAAGCTTTCAGGCGGCAACCAGCAAAAAGTGGTCCTGGCAAAGTGGATGTTCACCGACCCCGACCTCCTTATTTTGGACGAGCCCACCCGCGGCATCGATGTTGGCGCCAAGTACGAGATCTACGGCATCATCCAGCAGCTCGCCAACCAGGGCAAGGGCGTCATCGTGATCTCCTCTGAGCTGCCAGAACTGCTGGGGCTCTCCGACCGGATCTACACCATCTTCGAAGGGGCAATCACCGGTGTCCTTAACAAAGAGGAAGCGAGCCAGGAAAGCCTGATGAAACTTATGACCTCCGCCCGCAAAGCCGCCTGAACTTCTGGAACTCTCCAGAACCTTCCAGATACAAGGACTGAACAATGAACGCGATAAAGAAGCTTTTTGGCGGCAACACCCGCCAATTCGGCATGATCTTCGCCCTGGTTGCGCTGATCATCTTCTTCCAGGTTGCCACTGAAGGACGCACCCTAACATCCGGCAACGTGATCAACCTCTTCAACGGAAACTCCTACATCCTGATCCTGGCCATCGGCATGGTGCTTGTCATCATCGCCGGCCACATCGACCTGTCCGTCGGTTCCGTTGCCGCATTCGTGGGCGTCACTGTTGCCCTCGCCATCCGGGACTGGGGCATACCCTGGTATGCGGGCGTCCTGCTCGGGCTCCTCCTCGGCGCCCTGATCGGAGCCTGGCAAGGTCTTTGGACGGCCTATGTGGGGATCCCCGCGTTCATCGTCACACTGGCCGGCATGCTGCTGTTCCGCGGCTTCAACCAATTCGTGGGCAAGTCCAACACCATCCCGGTACCCAGCGACTTCCAGTACCTCGGGTCCGGCTACCTCCCCGAGGTGGGACCAAACACCGGGTACAACAACCTGACGCTTCTGATCGGCCTCGCCGCCGTGGCGTTCGTTGTCTTCAGCGAAATCCGCCGCCGGCGCACCGCCAAGGCTTTGGGCGCCGAAGTGCCGGAAACCTGGGTGGTTGTCCTGAAGCTTGTACTGATCTGTGCGGCCATCCTGTATGCCACGTACCTCTTCGCAACGGGCCGGCCGGGCACCTCCTTCCCCATCCCCGGCCTCATCCTCGCGGTGCTGGTTCTGATCTACGGCTTCATTTCCTCCAAGACTGTAGTCGGCCGGCACATCTACGCTGTGGGCGGTAATCGGCACGCGGCCGAACTCTCCGGCGTCCAGTCCAAGAAGGTCAACTTCCTGGTCATGATGAACATGTCCATCCTTGCCGGGCTTGCCGGCATGATCTTCGTGGGACGTTCCACCGCATCGGGCCCGTTCGACGGCGTGGGCTGGGAACTGGACGCCATCGCCGCAGTCTTCATCGGCGGCGCAGCAGTGACCGGCGGCGTCGGCACAGTCATTGGCTCCATCATCGGAGGCCTTGTGATGGCAGTCCTTAACAACGGCCTGCAGCTTCTGGGCGTCGGCGCCGACCTCACCCAGATCATCAAAGGCCTGGTCCTGCTGATCGCGGTCGCGTTCGACGTCTACAACAAGACGCAGGGCAAGAAATCGATCATCGGCATGATGACCAAGAACTTCAGCCGCAACACCGGCGGGCCGAGCAACCCCCTCCAGCCTGACGAAACCACCTCAACCAAGGAAGCGATCGCCAGGGAAGCCTGAGCGCAAGACCCTTCGAGTTACACCACCTCAAAGAAAGAGAACCAACAATGCGAATGACTGGCAAAGCAGGAAAGGCTGCAGCAATTGCTGCTATCGCGGCACTTGCGCTAACAGCCTGCGGCCGCAACGACGGCGGTACAACCGGCGGCTCCACCGATGGCGCCGGCGGCTTCGAACAAAGCTCCTCCATCGGCGTCGCGCTTCCCCAGAAGACCAGCGAGAACTGGGTGCTGGCTGAGAAGTTGTTCAACGATGGCCTTTCGGGTGCCGGGTTCAAACCTGACGTCCAGTTCGCCAATGGCGGCGTCTCCGAGCAGCAGAACCAGATCAGCGCGATGATCACCAAGGGTGCAAAGGTCATCATCGTCGGCGCTATCGACGGCGCCCAGCTGGGTACCCAGCTCAAGCAGGCCAAGGACTCCGGCGCGACGATCATCGCCTATGACCGGCTCCTGCTGAACACGGAGAATGTGGATTACTACGTGGCGTACGACAACTTCAAGGTCGGCGAACTGCAGGGCCAGGCACTGTTGGACGGCATGGAGGCCAAGAAGTCTTCGGGCCCGTACAACATCGAGCTGTTCGCCGGTTCCCCGGATGATGCCAACGCCAAGGTCTTCTTTGACGGCGCCATGAGCGTCCTGCAGCCAAAGATCGACGACGGAACGCTCAAGGTGCTTTCCGGCCAGACGTCCTTCGAACAGGCTGTGACCCAGGGCTGGAAGGCTGAGAACGCCCAGCGCCGTGCTGACACGCTGCTGACCGGCAGTTACGGAACGGAATCCCTGGACGGCGTCCTGTCCCCCAATGACACTCTGGCCCGCGCAGTCCTGACCTCCGTCAAGGCCGCCGGCAAGCCGCTCCCCGTTATCACCGGCCAGGACTCCGAAGTTGAGTCCGTGAAGTCGATCATGGCCGGCGAGCAGTACTCCACCATCAACAAAGACACCCGCAAGCTCGTCGAGCACGCCATCACCATGGTCAAGGATCTCCAGGCCGGCAAGACCCCCGAGGTCAATGACGACAAGTCCTACAACAACGGCGTCAAGACTGTTCCGGCCTACCTGCTCGAGCCTGTCATCGTCACCGCTGAAAACGTGAAGACGGCCTATGTGGACGATCCGGTCCTCGGCCCGATCACCAAGTAGCACCTACCTGCATAACGGGGCCCCGGCCCGCCGGCAACGGCGGACCGGGGCTTTGTGCTGCCCCCCGGACGCTCTCTCACTTAATGCGGGTTTTCCGGCGACGCTCTCTCACTTAATGTGCAAATTTCCCAAACGCTCCTGCACTCCCCCGATTCACAGCCCACGCATAGGAATGCCACCGCCGGTGCACAGCAGTGCTCAGCACTGTTGGGAGCAGCGGCCCGCATCAGGCAGGTCATGTCCCGAGGAGTACAGTGAGCGTTCTTGCCAGAAGTGTCGGCAACGCCTTCAGAAACAAAGTCCGAACAGCTGCGGTGGTGGCAGTCCTGGCCGTCGCAATCGGACTGGCACTGGCCATGCTGGTGGCCAACCAGGCTGTCGGAGCGAAAGTCCAGGAGCTTAATACGTCCGTCGGCACAGTCCTGACCGTCAACCCCGCGGGCGGACAGGGCTTCGAGGGCGGCGGCGAACCGCTGACCGGCGAGCAGGCAGCAACCGCGGCCGCGGTACCCAACGTGAGCACCGTCGTCGGGACCACGTCCCTCCGGCTCCGTAACGCTGCTGAAGCTGCCGCGCAGGCGGCCGCACAGGCAGCGGCCGGGACGTCGTCCGGCACCCAAACCGGCACCCAGACCGGCCCCGGCGCCGGGCCAGGCGGAGGCCAGGGCGGCCCCGGCGGCGCATCCGCCGCAACCCTGACCACCAGCCTTACGGCGGCGATCGATGCCGGCACACTGGGCGGCCGGAACCAGGCTGCGAACGGGACCACCGGGACCACCACCACGCAGCCGGCCCGCTCGCTTCCCATCACTGCCACAGGTACGGGCGGCGAAGTGGACAGCACCGGCAAAGCCCTGACCATCACGGAAGGCACAGGGCTGGGCGACTATGCTGCCGAGTCAGCCAGCGCCCTCGTTGGCACCACGCTGGCGGAGAAGAACAGCCTCACCGTCGGATCAACCTTCACCATCAATGACCGGACGTTCACTGTGGCGGGCCTGTTTGACGCGGGAACCACGTTCGGCAACAACGCCCTCTACGTCACCTTGCCCACCGCGCAGACCCTCGCTGAACTGCCCGGCGAACTGTCCTCGATGATCGTCACTGTCAACAGCCAGGACAACGTTGAGTCGACCAAGACCGCCCTCCAGTCCGCGCTCGGAACGGACACCGCCGACGTCACCCAGGGCCAGAACCTCGAATCGGCCGTCAGTTCCCTCGGCAGCGTCAAGAACATCTCGTTCATCGCCTTCGTGGCGGCCCTCGGCACCGCCGGCCTGATCATCCTGCTGATCATGGTCATGCTGGTCCGCGAGCGCCGCCGCGAGATCGGAGTCCTGAAAGCGATCGGAGCCCGCAACCGCACCATCGGTCTGCAGTTCGTGCTGGAGGCGCTCGTCCTCGTGGCGCTTGGCAGCGCGGTGGGTGCCGCCGTCGCGTCCTTTGCGAGCGGAGGCATCGCATCCGCACTGATCAGCACCAATACGGGCACGACGACGGCGGCAACCGCCACCGGGCGCGCGGCCGGGATGGCCGGGGGTGCCGGAATGCCGGCCGGCGGCGCGGGCATGCCCCAGGGCGGAGGCTTCCCCGGCGGAAACCCCCTCGGCGGGGCGTCGCAGCTGCTGACCTCCGTCACCGCCAGCGCCTCCCCCGGTGTCATCGCAGCCGGCATCGCCGCGGTGTTCGGCGTGGCGATCATCGGCGCCCTGATCCCGGCGCTGCTCACGGCACGCATCCGTCCCATCGAAGTCCTGCGAGGAGAATAACCATGATTGAAGTCAAGAACCTGGTCCGCACATTCAACTCAGGTGACCGCACCATCAAACCTGTCAACGACGTCAGTTTCGTCCTCGAGCAGGGCACCCTCGCGTCCATCGTTGGCAAGAGCGGCAGCGGCAAGAGCACCCTGTTGTCCCTCCTGGGGGCGCTGGACAAACCCACCAGCGGAGACGTCGTCGTCAACGGCGTGAGCCTGGCGGGAATGCCCGACAGCAAGCTGACCGAATACCGGCGCCGCGACATCGGCTTTGTCTTCCAGCAGTTCAACCTGATCCCCAATCTGTCTGCAGTGGACAACGTGATGCTGCCCATGGAGTTTGCCGGCGTGCGCAAGTCTGTGCGGACGGCGCGGGCGAAGGACCTCCTGGAACAGGTCCAGCTCGACCCGGACAAGCAGGTGCGGCGCATCAACCGGCTCTCGGGCGGCGAGCAGCAGCGGGTGGCCATTGCCCGGGCACTGGCCAACGAGCCGAAGCTGATCCTGGCCGACGAGCCCACCGGCAACCTGGACGAGCAGACAGGTGACCACATCATCGAACTGCTCAGCGCGCTCAGCCGAGACCACAACACCACCATCCTGGTGGTGACACACGACCGTGCCCTCGCCAACAAGACGGACCGGCGGTTCAGGCTGCAGCAGGGCAGGCTGACCGAGGAAACGGTCCGGGCCATGGTCTGACACTTACGCCGGACCGGGTGAGAGGATGGGCACCATGAGCGCGCCAATTGCCACGCCGTGGTTGTCCAGCCAGCCCGACAAGGACCCGCGGTCCGCCACCGGAAAGCCGTTGCGCTGGGGCGTCATCGCCACCGGCGGGATAGCCCGTTCGGTCTCCCGGGACCTGGCGCTGCTTGCGGACGCCGAGCCGTACGCCGTCAGCTCCCGCGGACGGGACACCGCGGAAAGCTTCGCCGCAGCCTACGGTTTTGAACGGTCTTACTGGGACTACGACGGCGTCTCCGGCTACGAGCGGCTCCTCGCCGATGACGCGGTTGATGTGGTCTACGTTGCCACTCCGCACGCCCAGCACCACCGGATCGTGCTCGCGGCGTTGAACGCCGGCAAGCATGTTTTGTGTGAAAAGGCGTTCACCATCAATGCACGGGAAGCCAGTGAGATTGTGTCCGTGGCGCGCGAACGGGGGCTTTTCCTGATGGAGGCCGTCTGGAACAGGTTCCTGCCCGGGATCCAGCGAGCCTTCGAGGTCGCCGCGTCCGGCGAACTCGGCGATGTGCATTGGGTGACGGCTGACCTGGGCTTTCCCGCCCCCTACTCCCCCACGTCCCGGCTGTGGGCCCGCCAGGACGGCGGCGGCGCCCTCCTGGATATCTCGGTCTACCCGTTGCTATGGGCCGTGGGGACCTTGGGATTCCCCCAGACGGTCAGCGCTACGGGCTTCATCAACGACGACGGCGTGGACGCCCAGAACGCGTTGACGCTCGGCTACAACCATGGCGCCCAGGCCCAGCTGACCTCGTCACTGCTGGCATTTGGTCCCCGGACCGCCACGGTGGCGGGGAGCAAGGGCTACCTGCAGAGCATCGGATCCATCAACAACCCGCGTGAACTGGTGATTGGCATCGGACTCGAGGAGCCGCGTAAGGAAGCGTTCGACGTGGTGGGGCTGGGCTACACCTACGAGCTCCGCGAGGTGACACGCTGCATCCAGCAGGGCGTCACCGAGAGCCCCGTCATGCCGTTGGAGGACTCCATTAAGACCATGCGCCTTTTTGACGGAGTTCGCGCGCAGTTGGGCGTCAGCTACGCCAACGATGCGCATTGATGGTGCCGCCTGTAAACAGATTGACAGCGAGACGCGCGCTTGTTCCTTCGCCTGTGACTGATTAGTAAGTTTGCTGAAGTTATTTTTCAATTCCCTAGACTTGCTGGACGGAGCGGTCTTAGGCTGTAGACATCGTCGGTCTCAACGGTACGTACTGGGGGTGGTACGCGTGGCAAAGGTTCGTCCGTCATGGCGCCTGCTCCGCCCCCTCCTCATCGCTGGAGCCGTAACTGCCACTTGGCTGACGCTCTCCTCTTCCGCCGCTTCGGCTGACTCCTCCAAGGAACCCGGCTCTGTGCTGGGCGGGGTCACCTCCTCGGTTTCGTCGCTCTCGGCTCCACTGAAGGCTGCCGTCACTCCCCTCGTAGGAACGGACTCTCCCGCTGCGCCTGTGGCCGCACCTACCGGGCTGTTGCAGCCAGTGGTCGGCAGCCTTGCCACCACGGCGGATCAACTCGCGGCAGCCGTCCCGGTGGTGAAGAGTGTTGTTCCCTCGGGAACGGTCTCCTCGGTGACCGTCTCCGTCGCCTCCGCAGCCGATGGCGCCGTGTCCGGACTGCTGGACGCGGCAGTTCCTCCGCTCGTCGAAGCGGTCCCCGTTCTTGAACCTGTAGTACAGCCCGTTGCCGGCCTCGTCACCGGAGCGACCCCCGTAGCCGTGGTGCTGCCAGCGGTGGTGGAGCCATCAGTCGAACTTCCTGAAGCGCTGGCGCTGGACACAGCAGCACTGCAGACGGCCCCTGAAGCACCGGCACCGACAGTCGCGGATGATTCTGCAGCTGCAATCGAGGTGGCTGCTGTAACGCCTCGAGTCACGCTGGCCGTTGCACAGATCTCAGACGCAGCAACTCCGGGCGGGTTCGTTCAACAGGCTGCCGCTGGCTCGCCGGTAACCGAAGAACCGTCGCCCTCGCCGGTTCCCGCGCCGGCAGTTCCCGGTTCGGGGACAGGCAGCGCTGCTTCGCCGTACGGTTCCTCCGGCGCTGCGGCCTGGCTGAACGACTTTCATTTTGACCTGCCGCTGACGGGCACCTTCCCGATCAGCGGAACGTTCGGGCATGCCCCCGCGCCGGTGTCTTTCGACCCCGGTTCCTCTCCTGACTAGTTGAGCCTCTTTCTGCCGTCTTCACGGCAGAACACGGCCATCGGGCTTGCTTCACTGCGCCCCACATCAACTTTGTCAGGAGACAAACATCATGGATTCCAATCTTCGCAGAGGGCTGCTCGGCACCCTCTTTGCCGGCGGGCTCTTAGCCTTCGGCGCCACCGCGGCCAGCGCTGCGGACACTACCAGCGGTCCGGACCTCACGGCCACCGCACTGGTCTCAGCGGCGACATCCGCGAACACGACGTCGTTGGGGCTGCTGGGTGGCCCAACGCAGTCGGACATCGCGGATGTCGTCGCTGAGGTCGACGTCAACCTCGGCGGAACCGGCGGCCTCCTTGGCGGCGGCGCAGACGCAAACGGGACCGACGGGACCGGCACGACCGCCGACGTCGCGGCTGTTGTGGACGTCAACCTCGGCGGCACCCACGGCCTCCTCGGCGGCGGTTCAGACGCAAGCGGGACCACCGCCGACGTCGCCGCTGTAGTGGACGTCAACCTCGGCGGGGCTGACGGCCTCCTCGGCGGCGGCTCAGACGCAAGCGGGACCGGCACAACAGCCGACGTCGCAGCAGCAGTGGACGTCAACCTCGGCGGCACCGACGGCCTCCTCGGCGGCGGCTCAGACGCAAGCGGGACCGGCACAACAGCCGACGTCGCAGCAGCAGTGGACGTCAACCTCGGCGGCACCGACGGCCTCCTCGGCGGCAGTTCAGACGCAAGCGGGACCACCGCCGACGTCGCCGCTGTAGTGGACGTCAACCTCGGCGGCACCGAGGGCCTCCTCGGAAGCAACAACAGCACCGGCACAACCGCCGACGTCGCCGCGACAGTCGGGCTCGGCTTGGGCGACAACCCCCCGGGTGACGTTCCCACCGGCGGAGACGCGGGAACTGACAACAACGGCGGACTGGATGTCCTGGCTGACGTCAATCTGGGGCTGGACACCGGACTGCTGGACGGCGTGATTTTGAATGTTTGCGGCGTTGTCAGCGTCAACGGTTCCGCAGATTGCAGTGGCAAGCCTGCCGGCACGGACCCGGGAACGACCGATCCCGGCACCACCGATCCCGGAACAACAGACCCGGGCACAACGGACCCGGGCACCGGCACGACGGGTGGCACGGACACACCGGCAACCGGAACTGACACCCCTGCCGCCGGAACAGACAACCCCGGTACCGGAACAGACACGACAGCCACAACAGGGTCTGCTGCAACCGGCATCACCGTGGTTCCGGCCGGGAACACAACCGGCCCCGTAACAGCAGTGGGAGCAGCAGTAGGAGCAGCAGGCACAACCGCCCGGAGCGGCGGCACCGGTGCACTGGCCAACACGGGCCTGGACGCCTCGCTGGTACCCCTCGCGCTGTTCCTCCTGGCTGCCGGTGCGCTGCTGCTGAGGCGGCGCCGGACTTCCTAAAAGCCCCGCAAACCCAGGGAACCTGGCACACGATCCGATCAAATCCGCGATGCGACCGTCCGTACACGTGACCGGTCCTGAAGGGGGGTGGCCTACGGGATAGCCCTGACATCCAGCACACATCCTTGTGACCGAGGGTCCGGCCGGGAAGCTCCCATCAACTTCCCGGCCGGACTCTCGGTGTGCCGCCGGATGGCACGAAAGATGCCCCGGCGGCGATATCATTACTGGTAGATAGTGCCGCAGCGCACCGGGGAGGGAGCTGATTTTGGTGATGGATTCACCTAGCTCGCTCAGGAATGACGTAGTCGGCGGGCGGTATCGGCTGGGTGAGGTGATCGGCCGGGGAGGCATGTCATCTGTCTACTGCGCCCGGGACGAAAACCTCGGCCGGGACGTAGCCCTGAAACTCTTCGCCCCCCAATCACCGGACACAGACGAGCTCAAACGCCAGGAAGCCGAAATCCAGCTCCTGGCCACGCTTAACCACCCCAACCTGGTCACGTTGTTCGACGCCGGCATCGATACCCGCATCCCGGACGAACCCCGGCCGTTCCTCACCATGGAACTCGTGGAAGGGCAGGATCTCCGCGGCCGCATCCGGCTCAGCCCGGTCCCTTTGGACGAGCTCGCCGTGATCGGAGCAGGCCTTGCTGACGCGCTGGCATACGTCCATGGCCTGGGCATCATCCACCGCGACATCAAACCCGGCAATATCCTCCTGGTGCAGATCAGGCCCGGGGAGCCCGTGCGGCCCAAGCTGACGGATTTCGGGATCGCCAGGATTGTTGATTCGACGCGCCTGACCGCCACCGGAACCATGGTGGGCACGGCGGCCTACTTGAGCCCGGAGCAGGCCATGGGGTCTCCCCTTACTCCTGCTACTGACATCTATTCCTTGGGGCTCGTCCTTTTGGAGTGCATTAAGCAGACCATGGAGTATCCGGGCAACGCCGTCGAATCCGCCGTGGCACGACTGCACCGCCCGCCCGAAATTCCGGACGATCTCCCGCCTGAATGGGCTGATCTGATCCGCTCCATGACGGCCCTTGAACCGCTGGAAAGGCCCACCGCCGCCGACGTTGAGTCCGTGCTCCGCCAAGCGTTGGTCTCGCCCGTATCCACTCCGGGCGAGCTTGCGCCGGAGACCACCCGTGTGTTGCCGGCGATGCCGTTCCGACCGCCGTCCATACCGATCACCGAAGAACACGATGTGCCCTCCGCTGCGGCAAGCAGGGACCAGCAGGCAGACACGCCGCAAGGGAGTCCATCAACAGCGTTCCAGCGCCTCCGCCGCGGGAGCAGGCGGTTCTGGCTTGCAATCGTTCTTGCCCTGCTGGCTATAGTGGCGGCCGCATCAGCGCTGACCTTCAGCCTGGCATGGCCGCAAACTCCCGACGTCGTCCCGTACCCCACCGTCACTGGCAGCTTGGGCGACCATCTCCAAGAACTTCAGAAGAGCGTGCAACCGTGACCCCGGACCCGTGCGGCCGCATGGGCCGCGGCGTCTTCCGCTGCGTGTCCGCGGCGGCGGCGGCACTACTGGTGGCGGGGTCCTTGGCCGCCTGCGGTCCCCGCGATGCAGGACTGGAGCAGGACGTGGCCCGGCAGCTCCAGGAACGCGTCTTGGCGGTAAGCGAGGCGGCGGCCGGGAATGACCACGCTGCTGCTTTGTCCGCCCTGGATAGCCTGGAGGCTGATCTCGCGGCGGCAACGGGCAGCGGAAGCGTTTCTGAAGACCGGCGTCTGTCAATTACGACGGCGGCTGCTGCCGTGCGTGCGGACCTCAACGAGGCGGTTGCCGCAGCAGCTGCTGCAGAAGCCAAGGCCGCAGAAGAAGCAGCAGCGGCGCAACGTCAGGCCGAGGCAGACGCCGCCGCGGAAGCCGCGAAGTCAGTTCCCGCGCCGGTTGCGCCCGCCGCGCCCGCCGAGGACAAGGGAAACGATAACAAGGGCAAAGGCAAGGGCAAGGACGGCTGATAACCCGTCCGGGCTTCAAGCGGCCACAAGCATCAACAAAGAGGCGGCGCCCCGGTTTCCCGGAGCGCCGCCTCTTTATCAGTCCCTGTTACTTCAAGGTTGCAATGACCTTGTTCAGCGTTGCCGAAGGACGCATCACTGCCGAAGCCTTAGCCTCATCCGGACGGTAGTAGCCGCCGATGTCCACCGGTGAGCCCTGCACCTCGGCGAGTTCGCCAACGATGGTCTCCTCGTTGGACGTCAGCTCGCCGGCCACAGCCGAGAACGATGCTGCAAGCTCTGCGTCTTCGGTCTGCTTGGCCAGCTCCTCGGCCCAGTAGCGGGCAAGGAAGTAGTGGCTGCCGCGGTTGTCCAGCTCGCCTGCACGGCGGCTCGGGGACTTGTTTTCCAGCAGGAAAGTCCCGGTGGCCTTGTCCAGCGTGTCAGCGAGGACCTGGGCCCGGGCGTTGTCCGTGGTGGTGGCCAAGTGCTCGAAGCTCACGGCCAGGGCGAGGAACTCGCCCAGGCTGTCCCAGCGGAGGTGGTTTTCCTTGAGCAGCTGCTGGACGTGCTTGGGGGCGGATCCACCGGCGCCGGTCTCGAAGAGCCCGCCACCGTTCATCAGCGGCACAACGGAGAGCATCTTGGCACTGGTTCCGAGTTCCAGGATGGGGAAGAGGTCCGTCAGGTAGTCGCGGAGCACGTTGCCGGAGACAGAGATGGTGTCCTCACCCTTGCGGATGCGCTCCAGGGTGAAGGCCGTCGCCTTGACCGGGGACATGATCTGGATGTCCAGGCCCTCGGTGTCGTGCGCCTTGAGGTATTCGTTGACCTTGGCGATGAGGTTGGCGTCGTGTGCGCGGGTCTCGTCCAGCCAGAAGACGGCGGGCGTCTTGGAGGCCCGGGCGCGGGTGACGGCAAGCTTGACCCAGTCGCGGATGGGGGCATCCTTGGTCTGGCAGGCGCGCCAGATGTCACCCGGGGCAACTTCGTGTTCAATGAGCACGGTGCCGGCGCCGTCAACGATCTGGACTGTGCCGGCTTCCTGGATCTCGAACGTCTTGTCGTGGCTGCCATACTCCTCGGCGGCCTGGGCCATCAGGCCAACGTTCGGAACCGTACCCATGGTGGTGGGATCGAAGGCGCCATTGGCGCGGCAGTCGTCCAGGACAACCTGGTAGATGCCGGCGTAGGAGCTGTCCGGGAGGACTGCCAGGGTGTCGGCTTCCTTGCCGTCCGGGCCCCACATGTGGCCGGACGAACGGATCATGGCGGGCATGGAGGCGTCCACAATAACGTCACTGGGGACATTGAGGGTGGTGATGCCCTTGTCCGAGTCCACCATTGCCAGGGCCGGACCCTCTTCGAGGCCCTTCGTGATGAGTGCCTGAACGCCCTCGCGAACGTCCTCCGGCAGGTCCTCAAGGCTGCTGAGGATGGCAGCGAGTCCGTTGTTGGGGCTGATGCCGGCGGCGGAGAGCTGCTTGCCGTAGGTCTCGAACAGTTCAGAGAAGTAGGCCTTCACCACGTGCCCGAAGATGATGGGGTCAGAGACCTTCATCATGGTGGCCTTCAGGTGGGCGGAGAAGAGGACCCCTTCTTCCTTGGCACGGGCAACCTGGGCTGCCAGGAACTCATCCAGGGCAGCGGCGCGCATGACGGTGCCGTCGATGACCTCGCCGGCCAGCACGGGGAAGGCCTTCTTCAGGACCTTGACCGAACCGTCTTCGCGGACCAGCTGGATGGCGATGGTCCCGTCGGACTCAATGACCACGGACTTCTCGTTCGAGCGGAAGTCGTCCTTGACCATGGTGGCAACGTTGGTTTTGGAGTCCGCAGACCAGGCACCCATGGAGTGCGGGTTCTGGCGGGCGTAGTTCTTTACGGACAGCGGCGCGCGGCGGTCCGAGTTTCCTTCGCGAAGGACCGGGTTCACGGCGGAACCCTTGATCTTGTCGTAGCGCGAGCGGACGGCCGTCTCCTCATCGGAGGCCGGGTTGTCCGGGTAATCGGGCAGGTTGTAGCCCTGGCTCTGGAGCTCGGCGATGGCGGCCTTCAGCTGCGGGATGGAAGCGCTGATGTTTGGCAGCTTAATGATGTTGGCTTCCGGCGCCTTTGCCAGTTCACCCAGTTCAGCAAGGGCATCGGCGATCTGCTGCTCAGGGGTGAGGTAGTCACCGAACACGGCGATGATGCGGCCTGCGAGCGAAATGTCACGGGTCTCCACCTCCACACCTGCGGTCGAAGCAAACGCCTCGATGATCGGCAAGAACGAATAAGTAGCCAGCATCGGCGCTTCGTCGGTGTGGGTATAGATAATCTTGGACATGCGCGGGCGTCTCCCTGGAGGTCGGCTGATTTTTTGTGGAAATTTGTCTATTTCACCTCACCTAACTTACCCGAGGACACGGCTTTGAGCCCTACCCGGGACGGCCGGACAGCCCGTATTACCGCAGGTTTGAGGTACCCGGGAGCGCACGACGGCGGGGAGGCACCCCAAGCGGGCCAGTCGCCGTCGGGCATTGCAACCGGCAGCCGCCGGCAACCGTGAGGAGCGTGTCAGCGCCGTTTGTGGGGAATATCACTCGGCCACAGTTGCACGTACTTGGGGTCCTGACGGCGCAGCTCTTCGGTGGCGGTGAACGTGTGGATTGGATCAACGTCCCGCAGCTGGAGTGCCGCGGTGAACGCCTCCATATCCGGGACGGCGGCGCCGGCTCCCCCGTTGGCGGCAAAATGCCTGCCTGCGGCAGAGGACTTCTTGGCAGATTTCCAGAAAGCAATCACGATGGGGCCCCAATTTCACTCGGAGTCCGGAGCCCAGATCGGACAGGTCATTGATAAGAGAAAAGTACCCGTTGACCTCGACTTTTACCAGAGTGACGCGCACATGAGGCCGGACTACTATTTACAAAAATGGGGTGCCTCGATAGGTTCTATGGGTTACCCGGCGGACCTCTGGTGCCCCGTTCAGCCCGCTCAGACAGGACCATCATGACGCGAACCAGATCCTTCGCCGCCAGCCTCCTCACTTTTTCGGCCGCTGCCATGTTGGCGCTGGTGGGCGCCGGCACCGCTCACGCCGCCCCGCCGGCGTCGGACGACCAGACCACCCCCGCGGTTGCCAGCGCCACAGTGGACAGCACCGGTGCGGCGGAATACTGGACCGCGGACCGTATGCGCGCCGCTGTTCCCGGCGATGTCCTGGCCGGAAATGCGATCGAACGCCGCACTTCCCTCAACGCCGTGGACGCGGCCAAGGAGAAGGACAAGGTCAAGGATAAAAAGCCCAAGGTCAAGGCAACCAAGGTCGTAAGCGGCAAATCAAAGCTCGCCCTGAGGGCGACACCGGTGGACCACATCGGCAAGGTGTTCTTCACCATGGGCGGGTTCAACTATGTGTGTTCGGGCAATGCCGTCACCTCGGAGAACGGAAGCACCGTGGCCACAGCGGGCCACTGCCTCAATGAAGGTCCCGGCGCGTACGCCACCAACTTCATTTTTGTTCCCGGCTATGACAACGGCAAGGAACCCTATGGGCGGTGGACCGCCCGGGACCTGCACACCACACCGCAGTGGAAAACCTCCGGGGACATCGCCTTTGACACCGGCTTTGCGGTCATGAACCCCAACGAAGACGGGGAGACACTCACAGACGTTGTGGGCAGCTCCGACGTTGTCTTTGGTATCGATCGCGGGCTTGAGTACACGTCTTACGGCTACCCTGCCTCCACGCCATACAACGGCGCCCAGCTCTGGAGCTGCGCAGGCACTGCTACCAACGACATGACGAACCCCAAGTTTGAAACCCAGGGAATCCCGTGCACGATGACCGGCGGCTCCTCCGGCGGGCCGTGGCTTCTCGACGACGGCGTACAGAACTCCATAAACAGTTACGGCTACAACGGTGCCGAAGTTATGTTCGGCCCGTACTGGGGCACCGAAATCGAGAACGTCTACAACTTTGCCCAAGCAGCCTAGGACGCCTGGCAAGGAATCCGCGTCCGGCAAGGAGCCCGGCGAGGATTCGGTCAGCCACAGTACGTCGGACCAGACACACGAGGAGATCCTCGCGTATTGGACTCCGGAACGGATGGCTGAGGCGAAGCCGCGGGAGCTGCGGCTTCCCGAACGTGCTCAGCGTCCCGGTGACGAAAGCACGTTACCCTCACCGGAACCATCCTGAACCCTTCGTTAACGCCCGACGGCGCCTCTCCCCTCTGCGGGGACAGGCGCCGTCGTTCGTTGAATCCCGGGTTGGGCGCAACCCGGTGGGGATTAGTGGAAGAAGTGGCGCGAACCCGTGAAGTACATGGTGATGCCGGCCGCGTTGGCCGCCGCGATAACTTCCTCGTCGCGGACGGAACCGCCGGGCTGGACCACGGCGCGGACGCCGGCGTCGATCAGGATCTGCAGGCCGTCGGCGAACGGGAAGAACGCGTCGGACGCTGCCACGGCACCGCGGGCGCGCGCAGGTGCGTCGACGGCGCCGGCGTTGGAGGCACCGCCCGCACCGTCGACGTCGGACTCCACCGAAACGCCCAGCGTGTTGGCACGTTCGACGGCCAGCTTGCAGGAGTCCAGGCGGTTGACCTGGCCCATGCCGATGCCCACGGCAGCGCCGTTATTGGCGAGCAGGATGGCGTTAGACTTGGCAGCCCGGCACGCGGTCCAGGCGAACGCGAGGTCCGCGAGGGTCTTTTCGTCGGCGGCGTCACCGGCGGCGAGTGTCCAGTTGGCGGGGTTGTCCCCGTCGGCATCCACCTTGTCGGAGATCTGGACCAGGACGCCTCCGGAGACCTGGCGCATTTCGGCCGGGTACCGGCCATAGCCTTCGGGCAGGGCCAGCAGGCGGATGTTTTTCTTCTTGGACAGGATCTCCACGGCTTCGGGTTCGAAGTCGGGGGCGATGACTACCTCGGTAAAGATGCCCGCGACGGTTTCGGCCATGGCGGCAGTAACGGTGCGGTTAGCTGCGATGACGCCGCCGAAAGCGGAGACGGGGTCGCAGGCGTGGGCCTTGGCGTGGGCGTCGGCGATCGGGTCTTCAGCATCGGCTGAACCGACAGCCACGCCGCACGGATTGGCGTGCTTGATGATGGCGACGGCCGGCTCGGCGAAGTCGAAGGCGGCGCGGAGCGCGGCGTCCGCGTCCACGAAGTTGTTGTAGCTCATGGCCTTGCCGTGGATCTGGTCGGCCTGGGCGATGCCGGCCGGGGCGGCTTTGTCCACGTAGAGCGCGGCCTGCTGGTGCGGGTTTTCGCCGTAGCGGAGGACCTCGGAGCGTTCCAGCGCCAGGCCGGCGTAGGCAGGCCAGTCGATGACGCCGTCGCCGTCTTCGTCCAGGAACTGGCTGGCGGTCCAGGTTGCCACGGCATTGTCGTAGGAGGCGGTGTGGGCGAACGCCTTGGCGGCCAGCCGGCGTCGGGTCTTCAGGTCAAAGCCGCCTTCCGCCGCGGCGGTGACAACTTCGCCGTAGAAGCCGGGGTCAACAACAATGGCGACGGCGGCGTGGTTCTTCGCGGCCGAGCGCACCATGGCGGGGCCGCCGATGTCGATCTGCTCCACAACGTCGTCCTGCGCCGCACCGGACTTCACGGTCTCCACGAAGGGGTAAAGGTTCACCACGACGAGGTCGAAGGGCTCGATCTCCATCTTGGTCAGCGTGTCCATGTGGGCCGGCACGCGGCGGTCAGCGAGGATGCCACCGTGCACGCGGGGGTGCAGCGTCTTGACCCGGCCATCGAGCATTTCCGGGGAACCGGTGACTTCCTCGACTTCCTGGACCGGGATACCGGCCGCGGCGATCTTCTTGGCCGTGGAGCCGGTGGAGACGATCCTCACGCCGGCGGCATGCAGACCCTTGGCGAGATCCTCCAGACCGGTCTTGTCGTAAACCGAAATCAGGGCCCGGCGAATGGGAATACGGTCAATGGATACGCGGTCAGGCTGCGTGAAGCTCACAAAAGTCTCCGTCTTATATCGCGGGCCAGTGCCGCGGGTGGTGGGGATAGGGCCCAGTTTATCGTGTTGCACGCCTGGCCTGCGCTGCGGGCTGGCTCCGGGCGCTCCGATCGACGCAGAACAGACCCCGCAATGCAGGCAACTAAGATTTAGGCAGGAGGCTGCGATGAATATTTACACCACTGTGCCCAGCGGCGAACAGGTGGTCCAGGAACTGCCCTGGCGATGGAAAGTCCAGGGGCGGATCTTCCTGATCGGCGGCCTCGGCTTTATGTTCGACGCCTGGGATGTGACGCTGAACGGCATCCTCATCCCGCTGCTCTCAACCCACTGGGCCTTGGCGCCCGGCGAGGTGGCGTGGGTAGGGACGGCCAACCTGATCGGCATGGCGTTGGGTGCGTTTGTGTGGGGCACCATCGCCGACACAATCGGACGCAAGAAGGCCTTCACAGCAACGCTGCTCATCTTCTCCGTCTTCACCGTGCTCGGCGCCTTCTCCCCCGACTTCGTCTGGTTCTGTGTGTTCCGTTTTATGGCCGGGTTCGGCCTGGGCGGCTGCATACCGGTGGACTACGCGCTTGTAGGCGAGTTCACGCCGCGGAAACAGCGCGGCAAGGTCCTCACGGCAATGGATGGCTGGTGGCCCGTGGGCGCGGCCCTCGCCGGCTTCGTGTCCGCAGCGTTGGTGGGAATCTTTGGTGACTGGCGGCTGACCATGCTGGTGATGGTGCTGCCGGCGCTCCTGGTTTTCTGGGTCCGCCGCAGTGTCCCTGAATCACCGCTGTTCCTGATCCGAAAGGGCCGCCGGGAGGAAGCCGCCAAAGTTATTGATGACCTGGTGACAGCCACCGGAGCCGAGCCCCGCGCCTACAGCCTGCCCGATGCACAGGACGTTCCGCGGCTGTCCGCCGGAAGCGCGTGGCATCAGCTGCGCCTTGTCTGGCAGTTCAACTGGAAGATCACGGCCACGGCCTGGGCCCTGTTCTTCAGCATCCTGCTCGTCTACTACCTGTCCCTGACCTGGATGCCCCGGATCCTGATCGGCGCCGGCTTCGCCGAGTACAAGGCCTTTGTAACCACGGCGTCCATGGCCGCTGTCGGGCTGCTCGGCGTGATCGTCGCCGCACTGCTGGTGGAGCACGTGGGCCGCAAATGGATCCTGGCCATCACCGGCCCGCTCTCCGCGCTGACCCTCGTGATCGTCGCGTTTGTGGTGGACATCCCAACGGCCGCCGTGTTCTGGCTGCTGGTGTTCGGCTTCGTGGTCCAGGTGGCCATTCCCGTGCTCTACACCTATGTCTCGGAGCTGTATCCCACGGAGCTGCGTGGCACCGGCTTCGGCTGGGCCTCAACGTTCTCCCGGCTGGGCGCAGGCTTTGGCCCGCTCATTTTTGCGAACTACTTCTGGCCCGAGCTTGGGTTGGCTACGTCCTTTGCCCTGGCCGGCGGGCTGGTGCTGCTGGCGGTGCTGTGGATGGCGTTCTTCTCCCCCGAAACCAAACAGCGCCGCCTCGAGTAGCCGCCTTTCCTTCCCCAACTAAGTAGCGTTAACTGTCGTTTTGGGCGCTCAAAACGACAGTTAGCGCTACTTACTTGGGGGACCAGCCACGGCTCTGCAGCGCGATGCGGACTTTGGCGACGGCGGCCCGCGCCTCGTTTTTCATGTGGCGTTTGGAGATCCTGACCGGCAACCAACCGGCCCGCGCGAAGTCCTCCTCGCGGGCTATGTCCTTGACGATCTGCGCGACCTCGGAGTGTCCCTCGCCGTCGTATTCCACGGCCACCCGGTGCTCCGGATACGCTAGATCGGGTTGACGTACGACGCCGGCACCCAGCTCCGTAGGCACGTTCAGTTGCGGTTCAGGCAGGCCCGCGTATTCCAGTGCCAGCCTTAGCCGGGTTTCCGGGGCAGAATCAGCCCCTACTCTTGCCTGTTCAAGGGCGAAACGAGCTTTCCGGATTCCTGGTGTCCCTTTGTGCCGGTCCAACATGTCCTCAAGGTCTTCCTTCGTTGCGAAGGGATCAGATCTGGCCTCGAAGTCTGGCCTAGGGACCCTCAGCAGGTGATCTGCAACCACGGTTAACTCTTCGATGCTCATCTTGCGGGAACAGTCGAGCCACGTGCGTGTCCGCGACGTGATGAGCAAACCGTTGTGGGTGACAATTTCGTCTGCGAAGAACTGGCCCCTGTGACCCTTCACCCCTGGGCGGCGCATGATGGCTACCGAATCGGGCCGCGAGATATGGATCAGCTGTTCATCGCTACCCGGGAGGAACCCCGGGAACTCCCACAACAGGAAAGCCGAGGCGTGGGACGCAGCTGCAAACTCCGTGACCAGAGTGTAGGGGCGAATACTGCGGTCAAGGGGGCACTCCTCCACCTCCGGCACCCGGATGCCGCGGGTAGGGCGCTCCAAGCCCTGGTGACGCAACCTACGTTGGGTGATCCCGGCGTCGGCCGCTTCTTTGAGTGTGAACGGAAGGCGGGCCCACGGATGGGGCAGTGCACTGGGGACCTTCATCTGCCCATGGTGGCAGGCCCGGGAGAACGCCGCTGAAGTTATCCACAGGTTCCCTCCCCAAACCCAAGTAGGTAGCGCGATGTGTCGTTTTGAGGGGTCAAAACGACACTTAGCGCTACTTAGTTGGGAGGGGCGGGGCGGGGCGGGGATGGATTAGAAGGAAGGGGCAGCGGCGAGGGCTGCAAGCGTGTTGACGAGCAGGCGGCGTTCCACGATCTTGATTCGCTCGTGCAGGGTTTCTTCGCTGTCCGCCGGTTCAATGGTGACGGCTTCCTGGGCGATGATGGGGCCCGTGTCCACGCCGGCGTCGGCCCAGTGGACCGTGCAGCCGGTGACCTTCACACCGTAGGCCATGGCATCGCGGACGCCGTGGGCCCCGGGGAACGCGGGCAGCAGGGCGGGGTGGGTGTTCAGGTACTTGCCCTTGAAGGCATCAATGAAGTCGGCGCTCACAATACGCATAAAGCCGGAGGACACCACCACGTCCGGGGCGTAGGAGGCCACCTTCGCGGTTAGCGCGGCATCCCATTCGTCGCGCGTGGGGAACGAGTTGAAGTTGACCACAAAGGTCTCCAGCCCGGCTTCGGAGGAACGTTCGACACCGTAGGTCCCCTCGCGGTCGGCGCCCACGGCAGCGATCTCCACGTCCAGCCCCCCTGACTTAACGGCGTCGATGACTGCCTGGAGATTGGACCCGGTGCCGGAAACGAGGACTACGATGCGCATGGGTCTAGCTTATGGGCAGGCTCGCGTAGGCTGGAATCCATGACTACTCCCCCGGAACCAGCTGGCCAGCAGCGGACGAAACCGCAGCTGAGCGAGGCCGCCAAGACCTCGCTCAACAAGACCCGCACCCTCTTCCGGATCTTTATCCTCACCGTGCTGGGTGCCTTTTTCGTCTACCAGCTCGACGTCAGCTACCTCTGGCTCACCGGCATCCTGACCGCCGCGAGCTTCGTGCTGGGGATCCTCCTGCTGGTCCGGGCTGCGAAGCTCAAGGAGTCCCGGCTGGTCCTGTTCGGGACCATCTCTGGACTCGTGATTTCGCTGATCATGCTGCTGGTCATCCTGGCTTCGGCAGTGTTCTTTGACCAGGTACAGGAGTTCCAGGCGTGCCAGCGGCAGGCCCTGACGGACCAGGCGATGTCAAGCTGCCGCGTCCAGCTCGAGCAGGCGCTGCCGGGCTTTCCCTAAGCGGTCGCCCTAAAACTGCACTGGCGCTCCGCTACCGGTACCAGCCCACCGCGCTGTGGTAACTGCATTCGAGCGCACCTGTGCCGGGTTCGACGCCGCCGCCGGCAGGAAAGTAGATGGCCCCGAACTCGGCCCCCTCGGCTGCGATCCGTCCCCGCGCCCAGATCTGAGCCTGTTCCAGATCTTTCTCCGGGATGGCTTCGCGGATGCTGTGGTCCGCGCTGAGGTGGATGTCCAACTGGTACTCCCCCGCATGGGACGTTCCGGCGTGATGTTCGGGGTCATCTTCATCGCGCCTGCTGATCAGAACCTGCGCGGAGGCATGCAGAATGGACGGCTTGCTGGCGGGGACGCCTTGCTGCTGCTGTTTGATCCGCAGACCCGACACAACGCTCTCGACCGTGTCTTCGTCGGTGACCACGTAGGCGGATCCGCTGACGTCAGCTTCCGAACCTCCAACGCTGATCAAGTGCTGGCCGAACTGCTCGGAGCTGGATTGGTTGGCGTTCATGCACCCTCCCTGAGGGTATTCGCCGGCGGTTGCCGTCACCGCAACACTAACCCGATAACCTCCGGTGAAACCGATAAACCCCGGAATGATTTCCGCCGCAGAGAACCAAAGTTCAGGCAGTGCCGTTGGCACGCCGAAAAGGCGGATCAGCGGACCAGTTCCGCTTCCACGTGCTGCTGGCGTTCCAGCCATGGCCCCGCCGCGTAACCGATCACGACGCCGATCCCCACTTCCGCGGCCAGCCACACTCCCGTCCACAAGGGGTCCGGTCCGATGTCGGTGAGGCGGCCGAGTCCGGCAGACCCACCGGCCAGCCACGCCAGTCCGGCGGCGAGCAGCCCTGACACAACGCCGATCAGCACGCCGAGCACCAGGGTGGACGCCGTGGCCGTGAACCAGCGGGCGCGAACCTTGATGGACAGCCACTCGTCAAAGTGGTTCTCACCTTCACGCAGGAACCACCAGCCGGCGAGGACGCCGGCGAGGACCGGAACCACCAGCGCCACGAAGCCGTAGTCCAGCGGACCGGACGGAATGGCCGCAAAGGCCGGAATAGCGGGCAGCGGCCCGGTGGCGGTGCCCAGCGGACCCACCTGCGAACCAATGCCCATGGCGAAGCCGGACCCTGAGATCCAGGCGAGCGCAAACACCGCGAGGTTGGGCAGGTAGCCCAGCTGCGCGATGGTGAGCGCCGCACCTCCTACGGCGCCGGCGTCGAGCGCTTCATACACGGCGATGACCAGGTTCCAGTGGACAAAGATATCCACGGCCAGGAGCGCGCACGCGAGCGCCAGCGCGGACACCAGTGCCAGCACACCGGCCTTCGCCGCGGACCCAAGATAGGACCCGGCCCAGCGGGAATGCTGGCTGGTGCGCGAGATCCAGTCCACGGCGTCGACGCCGATCAGGCGGCTCCATGAGCCGGCCTCGCGGCGTGCGCCGATCACCATGCCCAGGGCGTACGGGATCAGCGGGATCACCATGGCGTGCCAGATGTTGATGCCGACGTCAGGGGTGCGGCATACAAAGCCGGTGGCCGCGCCGAAGGCGGAGTACACCAGCCAGGAGCCCAACAGCGCCTGCCACAGCTGGTCCGTATAGGAGGCCCGGGCCAGCCGGCGTCCCGCCCGCCACGCGAGCAGGAACGGGATCAGGGTGAGCCCCAGCGGAATCAGCGTGAGCATGCCGGACCCCGCCGCGCCTGCCGCCCCGGATCCGATGTCCGCCAACTCCAGCGGCACACCGTGGATCAGGAGCCAGGCCTGCCCGGCGAGCCGGGCCAGCGCGTCGAAAGCACCGTTCAGGAATCCACCGGTCGCCCACACGGCCACAATCGGGATGAGCACCAGGAGGGCGGAAATAATGGCCGCCTGCGCCGTCTCGAGGGCTCCCTGCAGCCACAAGGGCATGGGAAGGCCACGGTCTCCGGTCTGATCAGCGCGCAGTTTCATCGTGTTCCATGGTGTCACGGCCGGGCCTGCCAGCCGGTCTGCGACAGGCTCATCCGGCGCAGGAGACCCGCGTCACCACAGTTCGTAGTCCGCCGCGCCGATCATGAACCCGTGCCCGGTGCGCAGGTGGGCGCACACCATGGACCCCGGCTCCCGGGAGCACACCATATTGCCGATGCGCACCGTCTGCCCGTCCCCGATCCACGGTCCGGGGAAAGCGGGCCCCGCCACCGATTCGGCTTCCATGGGCGAGATGCCGTCACCGCAGAGACCGTACTGGGCGCCGGCGTCGGGCGTGACCACCGCGTAGCCGCCGAAATACTCGCTCAGCCCGCGGCATTGTCCTTTGATGTCGGCGGGCCGCGGCGCTACATCGTTGAGCAGGTGGCACGCGGCGGCGTCGGGCCCGATGGAACACTGCATGTCCTTGTTCGCCGACTGCACCACCACGGGCAGCGTTGCCCGCCACGGTTTGACGTTCACCTTGGGCAGGAGCTCCTCGGCCCGGTTCAGCGCGCGGCCCGCGGGCGCCTGAGCAGCCGGCGACGACGGCGAGCCGGACTCCGCCGGTACCGGCGCCGTCGTCGGGCGTTCAGGCAGTCCGGACGCCTCCTGCGGGGCGACCAGCAAGGCCCCGACGGCGGGTGCTTTTCCTTCCGGAACGGCGACGCTGCAGCCCGTGGCGAGCAGAAGCAGGCCGGCCGCGAGGGCGGCACGGGCGAGGACCACAACGGATTTCATAAGGGTCCAAGTCCAGCAGAACGCCTCCGTCCTGTCGCTGGGCAGAAGTCCCCATCAGGCCTCTTCCGGCGCTTTTTCCACAGCTCCGCCGTAAAATTGGATTGTCCGCAATCAGTGGTTGGAGGCAGAAAAATGACTACCGCATCCCCACATGCTCATGGTGTTCACTTCGGGCGCGCAGACGTCCAGAATGCCGGCATGGGTGTAGGTATTCTCATGCTGGTGGTCGGTGTCCTGGGCTTTATCCCCGGCATCACCACCCGTTACAGCGAATTGATGTTCCTGGGACCTGATTCCCATGCCCTGTTCCTCGGTGTGTTCCAGGTGTCCATGCTGCTCAACATTGTGCAGCTGGCCATCGGTGCCACGGGCTTTGCGATGTCCCGGACCGAACACGGCGCGCGCAATTTCCTCATGGGCGCCGGTGCGCTGTACATCATCCTCAGCATCTTCGGGCTCAGTGTCGGAGTTGATTCGGCGGCCAATTTCCTGTCGCTGAACATGACGGACAACTGGACCCATATGGTGCTGGGTGTTGTGATGATTGCTTGTGGCTGGCTGCTGTCCCGGAGGGCCAGCGACAGGACGTAGCCCGGAAAGGACAAGCCGGGAAATAGGAGCCGCGAATGAGGTTGGATCTATAAAGTTCTGAATATTCGTCCTACTCGCCGGTGCAGTTGGCGGTTCTGCGCACAGCTGCACCGGCTTCTTCATGCGCGCAGACAGTCGCGGGCCGGTGCAAAGAGGGCTCTGTCTCCCTGACCTGCCAAAACACGTACTCCTGTGAAAATCTTCATTTTAGTCAGGGAGAAACCATTGACTCGCTAAAAATCTTCACTATAGTTATGTGAGTCAGATCACCCAGTGAAAGATAAACGATGACCGCCGAGAGCTCCACCGCCGCCCCGCCAGCCACCAGCGCACTGCTGGTCACGGTGGGCAACAAGGTGCGTGCCATGCGCAAGGAAAAAGGCATGACCCTTGCGAAGCTTTCGGAGAGCACCGGCCTCAGCCAGGCGATCGTCAGCCAGATCGAACGCGGCATGGCCAATCCGTCTTTCACCACCCTGGCGCAACTGGCCCACGGCCTGGACATCCCGGTGGGGAAATTCTTCCTCGGCCAGGAAGAAACCAGGTCCCCCGTGGTCCGCAAGGCCGAGCGGCGCAACCTCAAGGGCGTCACCAAGAAATCCGTGGGAGAAGCCGTGTATGAGCTGCTCACCCCCGACCTCAACGGAGCCTTGGAAGCCCAGTGGATTGTCAGCCCTCCCGGCCACGACACCAGCGCAACGCCCTTCCGCCACAGCGGCGAAGAGTTCGGGATCATCCTGTCCGGCAAGAAAGACATCTTCCTTGACGGCGAATGCCACACCCTGGAGGAAGGCGACTCCATCACCTTCTCCTCCGACACCCCGCACTGGTACAAAAACAGCTACGAAGAGGTATGCGTAGCGATCTGGGTTAACGCACCACACGCGTGGTAATCCTGCCGACTCCAACCGGCCTTTACCGATCCACCGTCACTGTCCGGGCCTGAACTGTGCCCGCCGACAGTCCTTGCATCCTTCGCGTCTTCCGTCCTGCCCCCAGGATGCCGGCGCGTCATACCCTCCCACGCCGTCCCCGGCGTAAGCGTAAGGACACCTCCATGCTCGATATCCAAGCGACGAACCCTAAAGCGACGGACAATGCTGTCACGTCCCCCACAACCCCCCGCACCTCCAAGAAGTTCTCCCCCGAAGTCCGCAAAGGCCTGCTGGGCCTGGGCCTCGGCAACGCCCTCGAATGGTACGACTGGATGGTCTTCGGCCTCCTCTCAGCCTTTATCGGCCCCAACTTCTTCCCCAACACCGATCCCCTTTCCGCCACCCTGAACGCACTGGCCGTCTTCGCCGTCGGCTTCGCCTTCCGTCCGCTGGGCGGCATCCTGTTGGGCACCCTTGCTGACCGCGTGGGCCGCCGCCGCGTGATGCTGCTGTCCATCATGCTGATGGCCGGCACCACCCTGGTCATCGCCGTCACCCCCAGCTACGAAACGATCGGCGCATGGGCAGGCATCATCCTGCTGGTCTGCCGCGTCCTGCAGGGCATCTCTACGGGCATCGAAGCCCCGCTCTCCACCTCCCATGCCGTGGAACTGGTGCCCGCAGGCCGTGAAGGCTATGTGGCCGGCATCATGTCCTTCTACGTGAACATCGGCATCCTGCTGGCCTCGCTGGTCAGCTTCCTCTGCAGCCTGGTCCTCGGCGCCGCCGCGATGGGCGAATGGGGCTGGCGTATCCCGTTCGTCATCGGCGCACTCTTCGGCTTTGTGGTCATCTACCTCCGCCGCGCCCTGCCGGAAACCATGAAGGCCGAGGAAATGGCCACCAATACCCCCGGCGCCGTCTGGACCGGTGTCCGTAAGCACTGGCTGTCCGTACTCGCCATCATCTTTGTGGTGGGCGCCGCCCAGGCTTACAACTACGCCTGGAACGTGGGCCTGCCCAGCGCAGCCCGCAGCGGCTTCAAGGAAGACCCCACCGCCGTCTTCGCCCTCACCACCATCCTCGGCGTCATCCTGGTGGCCGGCAGCTGGATCATCGGCAAGCTGGCCGACGGCCGGTCCATGTCCCGCTGGTTCCTGATCACCCGGATCCTGGCCATCCCGTCAGTCTTCCTCATGCTCTTCTACGTCCAGCCGGGCATCGGCGGCTTCGCAGCAGTCCTCCTTGGCGGCTCCCTGGTCCTGGTCCTCAACATGACCCTCTACAACGTGGTCAGCTCGTCCCTGATGCCCAAGAACTGCCGCGGCACCGGCGTGGCCCTCGGCTACGGCATCGGCGTCGCCCTCTTCGGCGGCACCGCCTCCTACCTGCTGGTCTGGCTCCAGTCCATGAACCTCAGCTGGGTCTTCCCGGTGTACGTGGCCGTCCTGTCCATCCTCAGCATCGTCTTCTACCTCGCCGCCCGCCGCACCAACGGCATCTTCGTCGGAAACTAAAGGAACTTACCCCATGATCACCACAGCTGACTCCGTCGCGCCCAAAAACACCTCCGTCAGCTCACTTGAGCTCGCCACCACGACGGCGGACCTCACCGCCCCGGTCATCTCCCGTTCCAACGTCCTGGTAGTGGGCGGTGGCCCCGCAGGTGTGGCAGCCGCCGTCACCGCGGCCCGCTCCGGCGCCAAGGTCACCCTGCTGGAACGCTACTCATCCCTCGGCGGCCTGGCCTCCGGCGGCATGGTCCTGGTGCTCGATGACATGATCAACGGCCAGGAAATCACCGTCACCGGCATCGTCTCCGAATATGTGGAGCGCCTGCAGAAGCTGGGCCTCGCCGTGGTCCCGCCGGCAGATGACCGCAAGACGTCCCAGGAACTCTGGAACAAGTGGGGCCGCTACGGCACCTTCGATTTCCACTCGCACACCACTCCGAAGCCCATCTGCTACGCCGCTGCCTTCGACCCGGACGGCTGGAAGCGCGTCTCCAACGACCTGGTCCGCGAAGCCGGCGTGGACCTCCGCCTGCACTCCTGGTTCTCCCGCCCCATCGTGGACAACGGCGTGATCAAGGGCGTCATCTGCGAGACCAAGTCCGGCCCGCAGGCGTTTATGGCGGACGTGGTCATCGACACCACGGGCGACATCGACGTCGCCTCCCGGGCCGGCGCCAGCTACGCCAAGGACAACTACATCACCACCCTCGTCTTCCGGCTCGGCAACGTAAACACTGCAGCGGCCGAGGCGTTCGAGCAGGCCAACCCGAAGGAAGCCCGCGCCATCAACCGCAAGATCAAGCGCCTCCTCGGCGGCGCCTGGGAACTGTGGTGGCTCAAGACCCCCATCGACGGCGTGGTCTGGTGCAACGCCCCGCACATGTCCGGGTTCGACGGCACGGACCCGGCAGACATGACCGCCGCCGAGTTCGCCGCCCGCGACCGGATCTCCGAAGCCGTGGACTACGTCCGCGCCAACCTGCCCGGCTTCGAGAACTGCTACATGCTGGACGTCGCCTCCCAGATGGGCGTCCGCCAGACCCGCCTGCTGCAGGGCGAATACGTCATGACCAAGGACGACGTCACGCAGCGCCGGCACTTCGCCGACACCGTGGCCCGCGGCCGCGACTACTACTACCCCTACCGCTCACTGCTGCCCCGGGAAGTGGACCAGCTGCTGGTGGCCGGCCGCCACTACTCAGCCACTCCCGAGGCGCAGAAGATGTCCCGCGAGATCCCGCCCTGCATGGCCATGGGCCAGGCCGTCGGCGTCGCCGCAGCCCTCGCCGTCGAAAACGGCACCCTGGTCCGCGACGTCTCCGCACTCGATATCCAGCAGGGCATGCGCCAGCACGGCGCGGACCCGGGCGACGTCCCGTCGTCGAACGCCACCGTTGACGCCGATGCGGCGGTCCTGGCATGAGCACCGTGACGTTGGAAACGACAGAACTGGAACGCACGACGGCGGCACGTGCCGCCGCTGAGCCCCGCACCGCCGCTGAACCGACGGCAACCCCGCTGCCGCTGGACGGCATCAAGATCGTGGACTTCACCCAGGTGTTTATGGGCCCGTCCTGCACGCAGATGCTCGGCGACTACGGCGCGGACATCATCAAGGTGGAGCGCCCGGGCGCCGGGGACATTTCCCGCAACTCGTTCCCGGACAAGGACGGCCAGGACAACCCGATCTTCCTGTCCATCAACCGGAACAAGCGCAGCGTCTCCATCGATACCCGCACCGAGGAAGGCCGGAACGTCCTGCACGCCATCATGGCCGACGCGGACGTGGTGGTCAGCAACTTCCGTTCCGGCGTGATGGAGCGGATGGGCTTCGGCTACGAGGAACTCAAGGCGGCGAACCCGGGCATCATCTGGGCCTCCGGCACGGGCTTCGGCCCGGTGGGGCCGTACTCGCACAAGGGCGGCCAGGACGCGATCGCGCAGGCCTACTCGGGGGTGATGTGGAGGCGGGAATCGGACGACCAGAAGCCTTCCATCTACCCCACCACGCTGTGCGACTACATCACCGGCATGCACCTGATGCAGGGCATCCTGCTAGCGCTGCGCACCCGGGAAACCTCCGGCGTCGGGCAGAAAGTGGAGGTGACCATGTACGACTCCATGCTGCACCTGCAGATGCAGGAGGCGTGCATGCAGCTCAACCGCGGCTACGAGGTCAACTGGGGTGCCATGCCCCTGAGCGGCGTGTTTGAAACGACCGATGGCGCCGTGTGCATGGTGGGCGGGTTCACCCCGGACCCGCTGGCCCGCATTTCCGAGGCCCTCGGCCTGGACGAGGACCTCACGCAGCGGCCCGAGTTCGCCAACCTGGAGCAGCAGTTCGCACACAAGCCGGCGCTGCAGGCCATCTTCCGCGAGCGCATCGCCACCAACACCACCGAGTACTGGACCGGCAAGCTGGAGGACCAGGGGCTGCTCAACGCCCCGGTCCACACCCTGGAGCAGGCCCTCGCCGATGCCCAGACGCATGCCAACGGCATGATCGTCGAAGCCGAACACCCCGGCGTCGGAACCGTGCGCATGCTCAACGCGCCCATCAGGCTCTCCGCCACCCCGCCCACTGTCCGCCGCGTGGCCCCGCAGCTGGGCGAGCACAACGTGGAGGTCCTGCTGGAGAACGGCTTCGACGAAGCGACCATCAAGCGCCTGCAGGACCTGGGGGTGCTCCGGTGACCGCCGTTGCAGAGGACCGCACGACGGCGGCCGCGGCTTCCGCTTCGACGTCGCCTGTTGACCAGGTCACCCTGACCATCAACAACCACGTAGCCACGGTGGTGATCGACCGCCAGCACGTGCTCAACGCTGTGGACGGCACCGCCCAGGCCCGGTTGAACGAGATCTGGAATCAGCTCGAGGCCGATCCGGACGTGCGCGCCGTAGTCATCACCGGCGCAGGCACCCGCGCGTTCTGCGTCGGAGCGGACATGTCCGCCAACGCCGTGGACAAGACCGGCCTGGAGTACTGGGCCGGCCTGGACCCGAACGGGTTCGGCGGCCTGAGCCTGCGAACCACCCTGGACATCCCGGTGATCGCCCGGGTCAACGGATATGCGCTGGGCGGCGGCATGGAAATCGTGCTCGGCGCGGACATCGTGGTGGCGTCGGACAACGCGAAGTTCGGGCTGACCGAACCGCGCGTGGGCCGGTTGGCGCTCGACGGCGGCATCCATCAGCTGGTGCGGCGCATCCCCCACACCCAGGCCATGGGCATGCTGCTGACCGGGCGGAAGGCCGACGCCCTCGAAATGCAGTCCATGGGGCTGGTCAACGAGGTTGTCCCGGCAGCGGAACTCGACGCCGCGGTGCAGCGCTGGGTGGACCAGATCCTGGCGTGCGCTCCCACCTCCGTCCGGGCCGTCAAGCAGATGGTCACCCAGACCGGCCACCTCACCGCCAAGGAGGCCCGCGGCCTCCGGCTCCCCGCGCTGATGGCTGCGCTGGACAGCGAGGACTCGGCCGAGGGTGTGCGCGCATTCCAGGACAAGCGGCCACCGGTCTGGCCCGGCCGCTGACCACCCGCCATTTGCCGAACACCGTGCAGAAGAACCCGCAGAAACGAATCGAAGGAGAATCCGATGCAGCACCAAGGTGCGCGTGAATCCGTCGCCAGTGAATTCCCCACCAGTGAATCCCTGACCGGGGAATCCCCGGCACGCGAGTCCCTGGCGCCGGGCGTCTGGGGCGTGGTGGCCACGCCGTTCCAGGGCAGCACCCTGGACGTTGACCTGGACAGCCTGTCCGGGCTCGTGGAGCACTACGAAGCCATCGGTGCCACCGGGCTGACCGTCCTGGGCGTGTTTGGCGAAGCCGCTGCCCTCACGGCGGAGGAACGCCGCCAAGTGCTGGAGATCGCCGTCGAATGCACGGACCTCCCGCTGGTGGTGGGCGTGACAGCCCTGGCCACACGCCCCGCCATCGAGGAAATCCTCGCCGCCCAGGCCATTGCCGGCGAGCGCCTGGCTGCCGTGATGGTGCAGGCCAACTCTGCCTCGCCCGAAGTGGTGATCGCGCATCTGGACGCCATACACCGGGCCACCCGTGCCAAGGTGGTGCTGCAGGACTACCCGCTGGCCAGCGGCGTCAGCATCAGCACGAAGGCGCTCATCTCGGTGGTGACGTGGTGCACTTTCGTCATCGCTGTCAAGGCCGAGGCCCCGCCCACCAGCGTGGCCATCGCGGAGCTGAGTGCCGCGGTCGATGTTTCCGTATTCGGCGGGCTGGGCGGGCAGGGCCTGCTGGACGAGCTCCTGGCCGGAGCCGCCGGCGCCATGACCGGTTTCTCCTATCCGGAGGCACTCATCGCCTGCGTGCAGGCCTGGCAGGAGGACGGCTACCAGGCCGCGCGCGACCAGTTGCTGCCCTACATGCCGCTGATCAACTTCGAGCAGCAGGCCAAGGTGGCGCTGGCCATCCGCAAGGAATGCCTGCGCGAACGCGGCCTCATCAAGGACCCGGGCGTCCGTCCCCCGGCCGCAGGCTTCCCCGAAAGCCTGAGGTTCAGCATGGCAACACACCTCGCCGAGGCTGCCGCGGCCCTGGAACTGCACGCCCCCGCCCACAGCAGCGCCCGCACCCCGGCAAGGAGCATCTGATGGATCTGGGAATCGCTGGAAAAACAGCCCTGGTGGCTGCGTCCACGGGCGGCCTGGGCCTGGCCGTGGCCCGCGCCCTCGCCGCCGAAGGTGTCCGGGTGGCCATCGTGGGCCGCCGCCGGGACCGCGCCAAGGAGATCGTCGCAGAGCTGCAGACGGCCTACGGACACAGGGTTAGCGGCCCTGGGGTCGCAGGCGCGGAGGTCGCAGGCCCTGGGGTCGCAGGCGCGGGGGTCGCAGGCGCGGAGGCTGCCGGCAGTCGCGTGCCAGGCTTTGATGCGGTGGCCATCGAGGCGGACCTGACAACGCCGGAAGGCATCACGTCTGCTGTCGAACAGACCGTGGCGGACCTGGGGCCCATCGACATCCTGGTCCTCAACGGCCCGGGCCCCAAGCCAGGCGCCGCGGCGGCGCTCTCCTCCGAGGACATCGCCGCCGCCTTCGACCTGCTGGTCAAGCCGCACCACGCCCTCGTCTCGCACGTCCTGCCGGGGATGCGCGAACGGCGCTGGGGCCGTGTCCTCGCCATCGGCTCCAGCGGAGTGGCAGCCCCGTTGCCCAACCTCGCCGTCTCCAACACCGGCCGGGCCGCCCTGGCCGGCTACCTCAAGACCCTCGCCGCCGAAGTGGCGCTGGACTCCGTGACCGTCAACATGCTTCTGCCCGGCAGGATCGCCACGGACCGGGTGGCCGAACTGGACCACGCCGCCGCCAAACGGCGCGGCACCTCGGTGGAGGACATCCAGCTCGAATCCCGCAAGACCATTCCCGCCCGCCGCTACGGCGAACCCGAGGAGTTCGGCGCCGCTGCCGCGTTCCTCTGCAGCGCCCCGGCGTCGTACATCACCGGAGTCGCACTCCGCTGCGACGGCGGCCTGATCCGCAGCCTCTAGCTCCCCCACTCTTTCCAAAGGACAGCACCATGACTTCCACAGCCACCGACGTCTCAACTAACACCGAACTCCTCACCGCCCGGCACCTTATCAACGGCGAATGGCTCGGCGAGGCGGACACCGAGCGGATGAACCCGGCCCGCCCCGGCGAACTGGCAGCCCTCTCCCCCAGCGGCACCGCGGACGACGTCGACGCCGCCATCAGCGCGGCTGTCACCGCCCAGCCGGGCTGGGCAGCCATGCCCGCACCGTCCCGCGGCGCCATCCTTATCACCGCGGGCAACCTTCTGATCGACCGCCAGACCGCCATCGCCGAAGACCTGGTCCGAGAGGAAGGCAAGACCCTTGCCGAAGCCAAAGGCGAGGTCAAGCGCGCTTCCGATGTGCTGCGCTTCTTCGGCTCGCTGGGCTGGGCAGCCACCGGTGAGGTCCTGCCCAGCGGTCTGCCGGACACCACCATCACTACCCGGCGCGAGGCGCTCGGCGTCGTCGGGCTCATCACGCCGTGGAACTTTCCCATCGCCATCCCGGCGTGGAAAGCTGCTCCCGCACTGGTCAGCGGCAACGCCGTGGTCAGCAAACCCGCCGAACTGACCCCGCTATCGGCCACCCACCTGGCCCGCGCCCTGCAGGACGCCGGGCTCCCCGCCGGCGTGTTCAACGTGGTGCACGGCAAGGGCCGCGTGGTGGGGGATGCCCTGGCCCGCGACCCCCGCATCGCCGGGCTCTCCTTCACCGGGTCTACCCATGTGGGGCTGGGGCTGCAGGAGATCCTGAACGGCCGCCGCGCCCGCGTCCAGCTGGAAATGGGCGGCAAGAACGGCGTCCTGGTCCTCGACGACGCCGACCCCCGGAAGGCCGCCCAGGTGGTGGCCGCCGGCGCATTCGGCCTCACCGGCCAGGCGTGCACCGCCACGTCCCGCGTCTACGTCACCCCCGGCGTCCGGGAAGAGTTCCTGGCCGCACTCACCGAAGAAGCTGCGGCCTACAGCACCGGCGACGGCCTCGACGGCACGTCCCGCATGGGCGCCGTGGTGAGCCGGCAGCAGTTCGAGCAGGACCAGGCAGCGGTGCGTGCCGCCGTCGAACGCGGTGCCACGCTCCTGCACGGAACGTACGACGGCGACCCCTCCGGCGCGCTGTTCTTCCCGGCGGCGGTGCTCACCGGCATGCCGTTCGACGACGCCGCGGTGACCGAGGAGATCTTCGGGCCGGTGGTGGCTGTCCTTGAGGTCCCGGACTATGAGGCCGGGCTCGCCGCCATCAACGATTCCCGTTACGGCCTGACCGCCGGCATCTGCACCGACTCACTGGCACGCGCCACTGATTTCGCAGCCCGTGCCCAGGCCGGCGTCATCAAGGTCAACCGGCCCACGGCGGGCCTGGATCTGAATGTGCCGTTTGGCGGTGTGAAGGATTCCTCCACCAACACCTTCCGCGAACAGGGCCGGTCGGCGCTGGACTTCTTCACGTGGGGCAAGACCGTCTATACGGGTGTGTAGCGCGCGGGCGCCTCTGCCCTCGGGAAACCGGCCCGCGACCACCCGGTGATCAGCCTCGCCGCGGTTCCCGCGGGCACCAGGGCAGTCCCGCTGGAACAATGGGCACATGAGCGCCATCATCCTGGGCTGGGACCCGGCCCACTGGAACCGCTGGAACTACGCGGCCGCTGTTGAACACGTTGCCGTAGCCGGATTACACGTGGAGCCGTGGGACCTGGCCCCGGCTGTAGCCGCCGGAACTGATGTATGGCTTGTCCTGCTGGGACCCCGTGGTCCCGGGCTGATCGGCCATGGCGTTGTGGTCGGCCGGAGCGGCGGGCAAATTCAGGTCGCCTTTGATGCGCTCCTGCCGCTGGGCGACCAGGTGGCGGCTGAGGTTCTCCTGAAGACGGCACCCGCCATCGTGTGGGGAGGCAGCGGGGTGGACGGCGGGCAGCTCGGTCCGGCGGAGGAGGCCGGCCTCCGCAGCGTCTGGGCCGAGTTCGGTCCGCCGCAAGGTTCAATCCCCACCCAGCTGGTGCCGGGCACCTATCCGGACGAGGCCGTCACCCGCGTGCCGGTCAACCGGTACGAGCGTGATCCGGAGGCGCGGCGGGCCTGCATCGCCCACCGCGGCAGCAGCTGCGCGGCCTGCGGGTTCTCGTTCGAGGTGGCCTACGGGGAGATCGGCAGAGACTTCATTGACGTCCACCACGTGGTGCCCCCGTGGCGGCTGGGCGGCGGCTACCAGCTGGATCCACTTACCGATCTGGTTCCGCTCTGCGCCAACTGCCACGCCATGGCGCACCACGGCGTGTCCACCCCGAGGACCGAGACGGAGCTTCGGCGGGCCATGGCCGGCGCCGGGTTCCTCACCGGATCAGTGGTGACGCCCGAAGAGCTCGAAGCCCAGCAGGCGGCCCGGGAGCTCCTGGGCCCGGAGTAGTCCTACCGCCTACAGCTTGCGCAGTCCATCCCGCCGAAGGCGTGCACCAGCGTCCATTCCGGTAGCAGTGTCCGTGCTGGCACGCGTGTCGGCACCCGCACCCGCGTTCAGGTCCGCATCCCCGCGGAGGTCAGCGTCGGCGAGGCCAGCGTCTGTGCGCGCCTCCGAGTAAGTGCGGGTCCCCCTTTCGTAGTGGGCGTACAGGCGGTCCTCCTCCTCGGGTTCCAGGTGCCCGTCGGCCTCCACCCTCGGAGCGTCCTTGACGTGGTCCTTGGTGTAGGGCACCACGAGGTCGTCGCCGTCGATCCTGGCCCCTTCTACGGGGATAAACGACTGCGAGGTACCGAACAGTCCCGTTTTGACGGTGACCCACGTGGGCTCGCCCGTATCATCATCCGCATAAAGCTGGCCGATAGAACCGATCTTCTCGCCGTCGGACCCTACGACCTGCCCGCCCCTGGTGAGCAGGTCTTCAATGTTCTCCCTCATGAGCATGATGTCTCCTTGATGTGCTGGGATAACGGCCGCAAGGCCTTGGTACGGGAAGGCGCGCGCCTCCGGTTGCGGCCCCAGCCCCGTCTGCTTGAGGTTCCCGGTACAGCCGCCCCTCTACCGTAAGCATGCTTACCAGTTAAAGGGAAGTGCACTCCGTTGTATCGTTCGGCGGGCCCTCCCCTGTTCACCCAACCTTTCCCTGCGCTCAACCCGGGTGTCCCCGCGCGGTCAGGCGGGGCGCCCACCGTGAAGGGGTGAGGATCGCAATTGTTGCCGAATCATTCCTGCCGCTGATGAACGGGGTTACGCACTCCATCCTGCGGGTGCTGGAGCACCTGGAGGACCAGGGTCACGACGTCCTGGTCATTGCCCCGTCAACCCACGCCGTCGCTGACGCGGTGGCCGAGTTTGCCGGGACGTCCGAGGTGGTTCACGGTGCGAAGGTGCACCGGGTTCCCGCGGTTCCGCTGGCGGGCTACACGAATGTGCGCGTGGCGATGGGCGGTGTGTACCGGGTCAAGCGAATCCTTGCCGATTACGCGCCGGACATCGTCCACCTTGCCTCCCCGTTCATCCTGGGGTGGCGGGCCGTGCAGGCCGCGCACCAGTTGCGGATCCCCACCATAGCCATCTACCAGACCGAGGTTCCCAGCTACGCGGCCCGGTATGGCGTGCCGTTCCTG
Source organism: Pseudarthrobacter sp. BIM B-2242 (assembly GCF_014764445.1). NCBI lineage: Bacteria > Bacillati > Actinomycetota > Actinomycetes > Micrococcales > Micrococcaceae > Pseudarthrobacter > Pseudarthrobacter sp. BIM B-2242. The sequence goes on along the minus strand of NZ_CP061721.1, from coordinate 1,093,838 downwards.
GAGAACTGGGCGTGGAACCGGGTGGAGAACATCCACCTGATGGCCACGCGGACCCTGGTGCCCTCCACGTTCGCGCTGAACCAGTTGCGCGGCCGCGGGATTCCGCGGGTGGACATGTGGCGGCGCGGTGTGGATACGGCGCGGTTTTCGCCGGAAAAGCGCGACGCCGGATGGCGGGCTTCCGTGGCCCCCGGCGGTGAGCGGATCATCGGGTATGTCGGCCGGCTGGCCATCGAAAAGCAGGTGGAGGACCTCTCCGCCCTCGCCACCGTGCCCAACAGCAGGCTGGTAATTGTGGGCGACGGCCCGCAGCGGACAGCGTTGCAGGAAGCCCTGCCCGGCGCGGTGTTCACCGGCTTCCTCGGCGGCGAGGAACTGGCGAGGGCTGTGGCGTCCTTTGACCTCTTTGTCCACCCCGGCGAGTTCGAGACGTTCTGCCAGACCATCCAGGAAGCCATGGCGTCAGGGGTCCCGGTGGTGGCGACCGGCCGCGGCGGACCCCTGGACCTGGTCGAAAACTCCCGCACCGGCTGGCTCTACCAGCCAGGCGACCTCGCGGGTTTCCGCGCCCACGTCATGGACCTCATGGGCGACGACGCCAAGCGCCGCGCCTTCGCCACAGCCGCCCACGCTTCGGTTCAGGACCGGACGTGGCCCGCGCTGTGTGCCCAGCTTGTAGGACAGTACCGCTCAGTAATCACCGGCGTGCCGGTACCCAAGCCGGTCCGTCCGGCGCCGCCGGTCCGCCCGGTAGTTGGGCCCGCCGTCACCAAACGAGGAGTGTCCCTGTGAAAATATCTGTGATCGGCTGCGGTTACCTTGGCGCTGTGCACGCGGCCACGCTCGCGTCCATGGGCCATTCAGTGGTGGGCATCGACGTGGACGCGGCCAAAGTGGACCAGCTGGGCCGCGGCCTGGCGCCCTTCTTTGAGCCCGGCCTCGACGAACTCCTGAGAGATGGCCGCACCACCGGCCGCCTGAAGTTTTCCACGGACTTCGCCGCTGCCGCGGGCGCCCAGGTGCACTTCCTGTGCGTCGGAACGCCGCAGTCCAAGACGTCCGACGGCGCCGACCTCACCTTCCTGGTGGCCGCCGCCGGGGCGCTGCTCCCGCACCTGGCGAGGGGCGCCGTCGTCGTCGGTAAATCAACGGTGCCCGTGGGCACGGTGGACATGCTCCGCGATGTCCTGGCGGAGCGGCCGGATGTGCAGCTGGGCTGGAACCCGGAGTTCCTGCGGCAGGGCACGGCTGTAAAGGACACGCTGGTACCGGACCGGCTGGTGTACGGCGTCGAGGGCGGGCGGGCCGCCGCCTTCAACCCCGGGACGGGCGCTCCCCGCGGGGTGACGGCCGCCCTGGACGCCGTCTACGAGCCCTTGCTGAACGCAGGCATCCCGCGTCTGGTGTGCAACTTCGCCACGGCCGAGCTGATCAAATCGGCAGCCAACGCCTATCTGGCCACCAAGGTCAGTTTCATCAACGCCATCGCCGAACTCTGCGACGCGTCCGGGGCGGACGTTGCCGAACTCAGCGAGGCGATGGGTATGGACCCGCGCATCGGGAACCGCTACATGCACGCCGGTCTCGGCTTCGGCGGCGGGTGCCTGCCCAAGGACATCCGCAGCCTCCGCAGCCAGGCAGCGGCCCTCGGCGTGGAGCCGGTCAACGACCTGATGGGCATTGTGGATGCCGTGAACGTCCGCCAGCGGATCCGGACCGTCTCACTGGCTGAGGAACTGTGCGGCGGGACAGTTTCCGGGCGGGCCATCTCCGTTCTTGGTGCCGCTTTCAAGCCGGAGACAGATGACATCCGTGACTCCCCCGCACTGGACGTCGCCGCCCGGCTGGCGGCAGCCGGTGCGCACGTAACCGTGACGGACCCGAAAGCCGTAAACCACGCCTGGCTGCGTTATCCCCAGCTGCGGTTTGAGGCCTCCGCATCACGGGCTCTGGAGGGGGCCGAGCTGGTGCTGCTTCTGACCGAGTGGGACGAATACCGGCGTCTGTGCCCTGCTGTTGCGGGCGGACTCGTCCGGCGCCGGGTGGTTCTGGATGCGCGGAACGTCCTGGACGCTGCAGCCTGGCTGGCCGAGGGCTGGACGGTCCGCGGGCTGGGCACCAACCCCGGCGGCACCAACCCCGGCGGCGCCAGCCAAGCTTCGGACCGCCTGACCGCAAAATGACGCTTTTAGCCCCGCGATGTTGGCAATCACTTTATGATGTCCGTGGGGGTGGTTGCGCATGGGGGGATCCAGGCGGCAGAACAAGGTTTTCGGGGCACCATCGTTCGGCGCGCTCCTTGATGCCAGCCCGGACGCACTCCTCGCCCTGGATGCGGACGGCACCGTCCTCGTGGCGAACACCGCGGCCAGCAGGCTCTTCGGCTATTCCCGCGAGGAGCTGACCGGCAGCAACCACTGGATGCTCCTTTCGGAGGGCTTCCACAATGAGACGGCGCTGCTCCGGGCACAACTGTTGGCCCGGCCCGACGATCCGCAGCCGCCGCGCGAGGTGTATGGAGTGCACCGGGACGGCACTGAGTTCGCCGCCGAAATTGCCGGTTCCCTGGTCGACGACGGCGGCCCGCAGGTGTTGCTCGTTTCGGTCCGGAGCACCGGGCACCGGAAGAGCGCTGACGCTGACCTGAGCGAGGCGATGTCGCTCCTGACCGCCACCTTGGAGTCGACAGCAGACGGGATACTGGTCATCAGCTCCGAGGGCAGGATCGCCGGGCTGAATGAGCAGTTCCTGACGATGTGGGGCATTCCGCCGGACATGATGAAGGCCGATTCGGACGAGCCAGCCATGCAGCTGATCCTCAGCCAGGTGAAGGACCCTGAAGCGTTCCTGGCCCGTGTAGAGAAACTGACCGCGGATTCCAGCGCGGAAAGCCACGACACCATCGATTTCCTTGACGGCCGGACGTTCGAGCGGTATTCGCGCCCGCAGAAAGTGGGCGATCGGATTGTGGGACGGGTCTGGAGTTTCCGCGATGTCACCCCGCGCCGGATGGCCCAGGAGCAGGCCGAGCAGGCCCTGACCGACCTGGCGGCCCAGGCCGAGCAGCTGCGGGCCATGGCATTCCAGGACCCGCTGACCGGGTTGGCCAACAGGGCGGTGTTCAACGCTGAACTCCTCAACGCTCTCAAAGAACCGCGGCTCAAGTCCGTGGACGTCCTCCTGCTTGACCTGGATGACTTCAAGGAGGTCAACGACATCCTGGGCCACCATGCGGGCGATGTCATGCTGGTGGAGGTGGCCCGCCGGCTTAGGGGCTGCGTCCCTACCGCGGACGTGGTGGCCCGGCTTGGCGGCGACGAGTTTGTGGTGCTGCTGACGGCCTGCCCCGATGTGGACGCCATCGCGGAGTGCATTGTCCGCTGCCTGCACGTGCCGTTCACGATCGAGGGCACCATGCTCCGCCCCAGCCTGAGCCTGGGACTCGCCTCCGTGGGCCGGGAAGCCCGGGCGGCTTCGGAACTGCTGCGCGAGGCAGACATCGCCATGTACGCGGCCAAGGCGGCAGGAAAGAACCGTTTCCTGCGGTTCCACCCCGAGATGATGACGGCACTGGTCCAGCGCACGGACCTGGAAGCCGGCCTCCAACTGGCCATCGGGCGGGGCGAGATTTCCGTGGAGTTCCAGCCGATCGTGTCGCCGCGCATGGGCAGAGTGGTCAAATTTGAAGCACTGGCCCGCTGGGACCGCGAGGACCAACGCGTCCCGCCCGCAGTCTTCATCCCCTTGGCCGAACGCAGCGGCCTCATCAACGAACTCGGCAGCGAGGTGATGGCGCAAAGCCTGAAGCAGCTGGCGTCCTGGCTCCGGGAGGACCCGTCGCGGTCGCTGTCCATGAACGTCTCCGGCGTCCAGCTGCAGGAACCCGACTTTGCGGAGGCAGTCCTTCGTTTGGCTGAGACAAGCGGAGTGGGCGCCTACCAGCTGGTCTTCGAGGTCACCGAGAGTGTGTTCTTCGACGCCGACTGCAACGTAATCAAACAGCTCAGCCGTTTGCGGGAAGCCGGGGCCCGTGTGGCCCTGGACGATTTCGGCACCGGCTACTCCTCGCTGGGACGGCTGCAGGACCTGCCGGTGGACATCGTCAAGATCGACAAGACGTTTGTTTCCATGGTGCGCAGCGGCGCCGAACGCCTTCCGATCCTGAGTTCCATGATCAACATGGCGCACAGCCTGGGACTTACTGTCACCGCCGAGGGCATCGAAACCGAGGAGCAGGCCAGGTACCTTATCGCCTTGGAATGCGATTCGCTGCAGGGCTACCTGTTCTCGCATCCGGAACCGGTCTGCCGCTTCGGGCACGCGCTAAAAAACGCCGGACAGGCGCTGGTGGGATTAGAGAGCCGCTCTGTCCCCGACTGAGCACCGCCAGCCCGGCACGGTATCGCGGGTGATTCGAGCGGTTTGGTCATCGATCCCCAGCACGGGTCCGTGGACAGGACGGACTCGCGCCCGGTGGGTCATGTGGACGCGACGTACCCTGCCGCCTGAGGCTAAGCGGCCGTTTTGCGCTGCTTGGCCTGGCCGGGCTGCTTCTTCGCGGGCTGACGCTGGGTGGCCGGACGGTACTGGACCGGCTGCGTGGGAGCTGACTGTGTGGGTGCTTCCCCAGCAGGCTGCTGATCGCCCTGCCGGACCGAAGCCGGTTCGCTTTGGACCGGCTCTTCCCGCGTAAATTCGTCCTGCGCCGGTTCGTTGTGCACGGATTCGTCTGCCGCAGTCACTTCCTGCACTACTTCGTATTCGTAGCCGTCATCCTGCGCCATGTCCGCCTGCGCGTACTGGCGGTTGCGGCGCCAGCGTCGGACCAGATCCGTCGCGGCGATAACACCGGCCAGCGGGGTCAGGACGGCCGCTCCATACACAAAGAGCAACCAGGTCAGGGTGGCCATCGGCGGCTGGTTGTTGTGCAGCAGGGAAAGCCCGCCGAACATGGCGATGGTCCAGAAAAGCACCACTGCGGTCAGCACCGCGGCAGCGGGAAAATACTGGTTTCGTACGATTTTTTTCAGGGTTTCCACGCACTTCCTCCTGCCTGGCCGGGGCGCGGCGAGAGGCCGCATAGAGACAAGTATGAGGCTGCCGGGCCGTGGATTCGCGCAACACGCAGGCAGTGGTGATGAACATAACTGGAGCGGCCGCCCTTTTGCTCCCTTCCCCATCAGCGAACGGCACAATACCGTGGACTTGACCGGCCCACCGCCGGCATGCCTGGCAGTCAGAACCTTTGGAGGTCCTCATGCGCAAAGTCACGTCCGGCCTGTTCCACTCCGTTGACGGCGTGGTCTCAGAACCGAATCTCTGGCAGTTCGACAGCTTCGACGAGGACATGGGCAAAGCCCTGACCGGAGTGATGGAACGCGTGGACACCGTGGTACTCGGACGCGTGAGCTACCAGGAATGGGCGGGCTACTGGCCCACCGCCTCTGCAGATGAGGATTTCGTCGGCTTCATTAACACGGTGGAGAAGTTCGTGGCGTCCCGGACGCTGAAGGAGCCGCTTGAGTGGCAGAACTCCCGCCTGATCGAGGGTCCGCTGGAGGACTTTGTGGCGGGACTCAAACAGCGCGACGGCGGCGAGATCGCCGTGATGGGCAGCATCTCCGTGGTGCGCCAACTCCTGTTCGCCGGGCTGCTGGATGAGCTGACGCTGATGACGCACCCCGTGGTGGCCGGCAGCGGGCGGCATCTGTTCGAAGCCGGTGACCCTACCACCAGGCTCAGCCTGAAGGATCAGTACCGGACCACCAAGGGCAACATCGTCAGTACTTACAGCCTGCGGGGCGAATAACGGGCTTCCTGCCCGCACGGGCCTGCCCGTACGGGACGTTGGCCCGCGCGGGACAGGGACGTCAGTTAGGGAGTGGTGGTGGCCGTCGCGGAGCGGGTGGGCGACGCGGTGGGTGACCCGGAAGAGCCGCTTGCTTTGGCGAGAACCTCATTGATCAAGTCCTCGAGCTCCTTCTGGTCGTCATCGGCCAGGTCGGATCCGCCCTTGGTGGCCACCACGAGGAGCCTGCCCTCGGCCGCTGATACCTGCATCAGCTTTTCGTTGGAGTTCTGTCCGCGCGTGCTCAGCGTTGCGAAGGTATCCTCGGCATCCGTCGTCGCCTGCAGTTCCTCGCTGGTGACCTCGTAGCTCTGGCCCAGCGCCTGAACTGTGAACTTGGCGCACTGGCTCATCTTGCCGCTCACCTCGCGGAGGAGCCCCACGGCGTCCGGTCCTTCACTGCCGGACTGGGCGGACAGGGTGCGCGGCTGGGCGCTTTCGGAAATGGCAACAGCAACCTCGCCGCTGTCCACCTTGTCGAGGAGCCCTGCGGTGGCAATCGACTTGCAGTCCTCAGGGTCCACAGCCGCCGTACTCAACAAGAGACTGGCAATGTTGCCGCCTTGGTCTACCTGTTCTTCGGAATACAGCTTCAGTTCATTGCCTTCCCCGTCCTTCGCACCGGCAATGAGTTCGCGCAGTTCGTCTTCGCTGTAGACCTTGTCCTCCGCAGCTGCGCTGGTGGTGGCTGTGGGCGAGGGGCTCGGTCCGGTGCTTCCGCCGGTACACGCCGCAAGGGCCAGAACGCTGGCCGCTGCCAAACCCAACGCTGCAGTATTGCGCATTTGAAACCACTCCTCAGAGATAGGAAGCATGCTTACAATCACTAGGGTAAGGCGTTTAGGATTCGCATCCAACAGCTCAACGGGCTCGGTCGGAGTCCGGCGGAGGGCCCGCTCGCCTGCCACACACTCTGCGCCGGCCCGGCGCCGTACGCCTGCACGCTAACCTTGGCTTATGTACGTCCCAGCCCATTTTGAAGCCGGTCCCGACGCCACCTATGACCTCCTCACCCGGCCGGGCGCAGCCAACCTGGTCACCATGACATCGACGGGCCTGCTCGCCACGCTGCTGCCGTTCGTCTTCGATCCGTCAGTAGGCGAACACGGCGCCCTCCTGACACATGTGGCGCGCAACAATCCGCAGTGGTCCGAAGCCGCCGTCGGGGAAGCAATCATGATCATCCAGGGCGCGGACTCCTACGTCTCGCCGTCCTGGTACGCGTCCAAGGCCGAGCACGGGCGGGTGGTTCCCACGTGGAATTACTCGACGGCTCATGTGTACGGCACGCTGGTTGTCCACGACGATCCGGCATGGCTCGCCGGCCAGGTGCGGCGGCTCACCGACGCCAACGAAGCCGCCTTCGACCATCCGTGGAGCGTGGACGATGCACCGGAGCGCTACATCGCAGGCCAGCTCAGGGCAATCGTGGGCCTTGAACTGGTCATCACCAGGATCGAGGCGAAGGCCAAGCTCAGCCAGAACCGGCCGGCCGCCGACATCGACGGCGTGGTGGCGGGCCTCCGCGGGCAGGGCCAGTCGGCAAGTGCCGCCGACGTCGAGCGGGCCCGGCCCGCGCCTCGGCTCCGTCCCAACCAGGTAGCACCAACAGTCGTTTTGACGGCTCATAACGACAGTTAGCGCTACCTAGTTTCGGGTCCCGACCAGCGCCTCGCTCGCCTCCCACAAACCCTGCGCCAGCTCGGCGTCATACGCCTGGGCGTTCGCTTTGGCCAGTGCACGCTTGGCGTAGTAGGCGCCGGAGACCCAGTCCGTCCCGGCCGTGCCGTTGATGAGCCAAAGAAGGGTGTCGGCACCCTGGTCCGGGCTGAGCATAAAGCGGTTCAGCAGGGTCTTGTACGCGTGCCGCATGGGACTGGTCGAGGCCGCTGCGAAGTTGGTGCGGACCACCCCCGGGTGGAACGCCGCCGTCGTAATTCCCTGCTCGCCCAAGCGGCGGTGGAGCTCGGACGTGAAGAGGATGTTGGCGAGCTTGGCCGTGCCGTAGGCGCGGTTGGTGGAATAGGTATGCTCGGCGTTGAGGTCGAAGAGGTCCATTTTGCCGAAACCGTTCGCCGCGCTGGCAGTGTTGATGACCTTGGCCTTGCTGGCGATCAGGACATCCATAAGCTCGTTCGTGAGCAGGAACGGGGCAAGGTGGTTGATCTGGAACGTGGCCTCGTTGCCGTCGACAGTGAGCTGGTGTTTGCCCATGATGCCGCCGGCGTTGTTGGCCAGGACGTCAATCCGCGGGTAGTCGGACTTCAGCTGCGCGGCGAGGGTGCGGACCTGGTCCAGTTCGGCGAAGTCGGTGACGAAGTAGTCGGCGTTGAGCTCCTTGGCGAGCGTCCGCGTCTTCTCCTCGGACCGGCCGACGACGACTACCCGGTCCCCCGCGTCAGTCAGTGTCCGTGCGGCTGCCGCGCCGATGCCGTCGCTGGCGCCGGTGATCACAATGGTGCGTTGGGTCAAGGTGTGCCCCTTTGGTTGGGTGCCGAAAAAGCTGAGAGCGGACTCCTACAACCCTAGCGGCTCCGGGAATCCTGTCCCCTTTGCGTGGGCGGGAATAAGCTTCACGAAGAACCGCCCTGCAACGCGAGGAGAACACGACATGGAGATGCCCAAGGCGTCAGAGGAAGATAAGGAACGGTTCCGCGCAGCGATGCCGGGCCACCCCGACGTAATCATCAAGCCGATGTTCGGCAACCTGGGCGCCTTCGTCAACGGCAATATGTTCGCCGGCCTGATCGGCCCCACCATCGGCGTCAAGCTTGGCGAAGCCGACAAACAGGAGCTCGAAGGCACCGAGCGGACGGTCCCGTTCGGGCCGCCGGAGCGGCCGATGGGCGGCTACACCGGCCTGCCGGACATGTGGAACGCCGAGGGCGACGGCGACGACGCGCGGGCACGCGCCTGGGCCGAAAAGGCCTACGCCTACGTGGCAGCACTCCCGCCGAAAGCACCGAAAGCACCGAAAGCACCGAAAGCACCGAAGCAGCCGAAACCAACGACTGACTGAACCACGACGGCGGGGCGCCGGCATTTCCTGCCAGGCGCCCCGTCGTCGTACTTCAGTCAGCAGTGGCTGGGAGGGGAGCTAACCCGCTATCCCGGCGAGCCCGAAGATGACCGCCGCGATGGCGAAGCCCATCACGCCGATGAGCGTTTCCATGACGGTCCAGGTCTTCAGCGTGGTCTTGACGTCCATGCCGAAGAAGCGCCCCACCAGCCAGAAACCGGAGTCGTTGACGTGGGAAACCACCACGGAGCCGGCGGCCACGGCGATGACCAGGGCGGCAACCTGCATGCCGGTTAGTCCGGCCAGTGCCACAGCGGGGGCGATGAGGCCCGCGGTAGTGGTCAGGGCCACGGTGGCTGAACCCTGGGCGATGCGCAGGATGGCGGAGATCAGGAAGCCGGCAAGGATCAGTGGGATGCCGAGGTCGCCCAGGACGTCGGCCAGTGCGGCGCCGATGCCGGACGCGCGCAGCACGCCGCCGAACATGCCGCCGGCACCGGTGATAAGGATGACCGAGCAGACCGGCCCGAGTGAGGATTCGAGCAGCTTCTCGATGGCGCCGGCGTCCTTGCCGCGGCGGCTACCGAGCACAAACACGGCCACCAGCACGGCGATCAGCAGGGCCACCGGGGTCTCACCGATGGTGCGCAGGATCTGGAACCACTGTTCGTTCCTGACGGATTCGGACAGCGCACCGGAGGAGGCCAGGGTGTTCAGGCCGGTGTTGATGAAGATCAGGACCAGCGGCAGGAGCAGCAGGCCGATGATGGTGCGGAACCGCGGCGGGTGCGACTCGGCCTCGGCGCTGGCATGGCCAAGGATTTCCGGGACCGGGAGGACCAGCTTCTTGCCGGTCCACAGGCCGAACAGGTACGCGGTGACGTACCAGGTGGGGATGGCCGTGATGAGGCCGGCAATCAGGACCAGCCCGATGTTGGCGTCGAAGAACGCGGCGGCGGAGACCGGGCCCGGGTGCGGCGGCAGGAAGATGTGCATCACCGAGAACGCGCCGGCGGCGGGGAGGCCGTAACGGAGCACTCCCCCGCCGAGGCGGTGGGCCACGGCGAAGACCACGGGCAGCATAACCACCAGGCCGGCGTCAAAGAAGATGGGGAAGCCGAAGATCAGGGAGGCCAGGCCCAGGGCGAACGGGGCCCGCTTTTCGCCGAAGACACCAATCAGGTAATCGGCCAGGACCTTGGCACCGCCGCTGGTTTCCACGATGCGGCCCAGCATGGCGCCCAGGCCCACCAGAAGCGCCACGGTGCCGAGGGTGGTCCCGAAGCCGTCGATCAGCACCGGCACCACCTTGTTGGCCGGGATGCCGGTGGCGAATGCCGTCGCGAGGCTGATCAGGATCAGTGCGACCAGTGCATGCATCCGCAGCTTGATGATCAGGAACAGCAGGGCGACGATCGCGGCCGCAGCGATGAGCAGCAGGGGGGCTGCGCCCATCGTCTGGGTCCATCCTTCGATGGTCATGGTTCTCCTTTGAAACGGAACTTCGGTGGTGGGGAAAGCGGAACGGCCCGGCGGTGCCGGGGGCTAGGTGGCGCTGGTCGCGGGGTGCACGGAAGCCGCGGGGCTCGCGGGGGCGCCGGGGGCGGCGGGGCTCACGACAGCCGCCGAAGTCGCAGAAGCCGCCAGGGCGGCGATGACTGCGGCGACGATCTCCTGCGGGGGCAGGGAGATGTCCAGGCGGAGGCTGCCGGCGGCGAGTTCGTCGCCGGTCAGGGGTTCCAGTGTGGCCAGCTGGCTGGGCAGGAGGGTGGGAGGCATGAAGTGGCCTTCGCGGCCCTGCATGCGCTGGCTGATCAGGTCCGCCCCGCCGTCGAGGTGGACAAACAGCACGCGGCCCTCAGCCTCGGCCAGAAGGTGACGGTAGGTCTGCTTAAGCGCCGAGCAGGTGAGGACCGTGCTGTGGCCGGCGGCGGCCTGGGCGGTCATCCAGTCCTGGATCTCCTGCAGCCAGGGCCAGCGGTCCTCGTCCTGCAGGGGAATGCCCTGGGTCATCTTGCTGATGTTGGACTGCGGGTGGAACTCGTCGGCCTCCGCACAGGCCCAGCCAAGCTGCTGGGAAAGGGCAGCGGCGATGGTGGACTTGCCGGAACCGGCAACGCCCATCACCACCAGATGCGTGGCGGGATTCTGCATGTTCTACCTCCGAGGAAGACGCCATTGGCTAAGGGAAGAAAATGGTTGGCGCAGCTCACCGGGAATTGCGCCGGAAAATAAGGTATCACCATTCCTGCCCATAGATACTATCTTTGAGTGTCACAAGTCATACCTTTGGTCCCAGGTTAGGTATCCTTGGGAGTGCGCTCCGGCGCAGGAGAGGTAGGAAAATGTCGACGGCGACAGTACAGGGCGCGGATACCGCGGACGACGACGGGGCATCCCCCGCGATGCATGAGCGCGTTCTCAAGGCGGTTGGCATCGCCATCGCTTCGGGAGCTCTTCCGCCCGGCAGCCGGCTCACTCTCGAAGGCATTCAGGCGGAGTACGGCATTTCCCGCACTGTTGCCCGCGACACCATGAAGGTCCTTGAATCCATGAACCTGGTGTATTCGCGCCGGCGGGTGGGCATCGTGGTGCAGGAACGCGGCCTGTGGAATGTTTTCGACCCCAAGCTGGTGCGTTGGCGGCTCGCCTCGGACCGGCGCGAGATCCAGTACAGCAGCCTCACGGAGCTGCGCATCGCCGTCGAACCCATCGCCGCGGCCGGGGCCGCCCGCCGCGCAAGCGCCGCTGAAAGGGCAAGACTGGTTGAACTCGCCGCCGAGCTCCGGCGGCTTGGCGAGGCCGGTGACCTCAAGGCATTCCTCGCGGTGGACATCGAGTTCCACCGCCTGCTGCTCCAAAGCTGCGGCAATGAGATGTTCAGCGCGCTGGAGGGGATGGTGGCCGAGGTCCTGACCAGCCGCACGCAGCAGGGACTGATGCCGTTCAAGCCGCGGAATGAAGCCCTGCAGGCGCACGAGGACGTTGCTGCCGCCGTGGCCCGCGGCGATGCCGTGATGGCGGAGACTGCCGTCCACCACATCCTGAATGAGGTCCGGACGGCGATGGGCCTGCGCTAGCCACTTTTGCCTCTTCCCGCACCCCTGATTCCTGAGTAGCCTGCAATTATGGGCTCAGGTAGAGGGCTCATCAGTGTCGTGCAGACATATCTGTGAGGTGGAAGATGGCCATCACTGGAGATTCGCGAATAGGGACGCCGGCAAACGCCGCCCCTGCAGTGGCACCACGGCGTAAAGGCAGCGTTGTGGTCCAGTGGCTCACCACAACGGACCACAAAAAGATCGGCTACATGTATCTGATCGCGTCCTTTATATTCTTCCTCCTCGCCGGCGTGATGGCCCTGCTGATCCGGGCTGAGCTTTTCCAGCCTGGCATGCAGATCCTGCAGACCAAGGAGCAGTACAACCAGCTGTTCACCATGCACGGGATCGCGATGCTGCTGATGTTCGCAACCCCCTTGTTCGCCGGGTTCGCGAACTTCGTTATGCCGCTGCAGATCGGCGCCCCGGACGTGGCGTTCCCGCGGCTGAACGCGCTGGCTTTCTGGTTTTTCCTTTTCGGTTCCACCATCGCCATGTCAGGCTTCATCACGCCCCAGGGTGCGGCGTCGTTCGGCTGGTTCGCCTACGCGCCGTTGAACAACACCACGTTCAGCCCCGGCGTCGGCGGTGACCTGTGGGTCTTCGGCCTGATCCTGTCAGGTTTCGGCACCATTCTCGGTGCGGTCAACTTCATAACCACCATTATTTGCATGCGCGCCCCCGGCCTGACCATGTGGCGGATGCCCATCTTCACGTGGAACACCCTGGTCACGTCAATTCTGGTGATTATGGCCTTCCCGCCCCTGGCTGCAGCTTTCTTCGCCATAGGAGCGGACCGCCGGTTCGGCGCCCATATTTACGATCCCGAAAACGGCGGGCCCATTCTGTACCAGCATCTGTTCTGGTTCTTCGGCCATCCCGAGGTCTACATCATTGCGCTGCCGTTCTTCGGCATCGTCTCGGAGATCTTCCCGGTCTTCAGCCGCAAACCGATCTTCGGCTACAAGGGCCTCGTCTACGCCACCATCGCCATCGCCGCGCTGTCCATGACGGTATGGGCGCACCACATGTACGTCACTGGATCGGTGCTGCTGCCGTTCTTCGCTTTTATGACCATGCTCATCGCGGTGCCCACCGGTGTGAAGTTCTTCAACTGGATCGGCACCATGTGGCGCGGATCGCTGACGTTTGAAACTCCGATGCTGTGGAGCATCGGCTTCCTGGTCACCTTCCTCTTCGGCGGCCTGACGGGCATCATCCTGGCTTCCCCGCCGCTGGACTTCCACGTCTCCGACTCCTACTTCGTGGTGGCGCACTTCCACTACGTGGTGTTCGGCACCGTGGTGTTCGCGATGTTCGCCGGGTTCTACTTCTGGTGGCCGAAGTTCACAGGCACTATGCTCAACGAGCGCCTGGGCAAGATCCACTTCTGGATGCTGTTCCTGGGCTTCCACGGAACATTCCTCATCCAGCACTGGCTCGGTGTTGAGGGCATGCCCCGCCGGTATGCGGACTATCTGGTGGAGGACAACTTCACCTGGATGAACCAGTTCTCCACCATTTCATCCTTCCTCTTGGGCGCCTCGATGATTCCGTTCTTCTTCAACGTGTACATCACGTGGCGTCGCGGTGAAAAGGTGGAGGTCGATGACCCCTGGGGCTTCGGCGCCTCACTTGAGTGGGCCACGTCCTGCCCGCCGCCACGGCACAACTTCACGTCACTGCCCCGGATCCGTTCAGAACGCCCGGCCCTGGACCTTCACCACCCGGAGCTCCGCGTCCGCGAGCACGAAACCACGCATAGCCCCGCCGCGGCAGCCCTGGGTGCCGCCGATATCGGCGATGACGACGTACGCAGTCCCAACCCGGACGAGTAGCCCGGAAAATGTTAACAAAAAGCAGGGCCGGTCAAATTGACCGGCCCTGCTTTTGAAAATGAAACCCTAAGGCCCCAGAATCTCTAAGGAATTAGAGTGCCTGGATGTTGACGGCCTGGGGACCCTTGGGGCCCTGCTCGGTTTCGAAGGAAACCTTCTGGTTCTCTTCGAGTGAGCGGAAGCCTGAAGAGGCGATCGCGGAGTAGTGAGCGAAAACGTCCTGTGAGGAGTCATCGGGGGAAATGAAGCCGAAGCCCTTTTCAGCGTTAAACCATTTGACGGTACCAGTAGCCATTATTTTTGTCCTTCGTGAAGGTGGAGGAAAAGTCCCGACTTTCGGGTCCTCCGGTGTGGGGTGTTCAAAACCGCTACTTCAGAAAGACGCGGACTTTCGACCGCGCGTACTGCCTGAACTACCAACTGCATAAACACAACAACAGGATCAACAGTACAGGAGATTCCGGAGACTATTTACCAACAGCAACCAAGGGCCGGTGGTGGAGCCTGTCCGCACCCGGACAAACTGGTGATTGAGCCTGTCCACACCCGGGCGTACCGTTCTTGCATGGGACCGATTCGGGCCATCTTCCTGCCGGGGGCCGGCCTCCCCGCCAAGGCCGCGTACGGCGACCTCATCGCAGCCCTCGGGCCGGACGTCCAGGCAGTCGCAAAGGACCTCGAGCTCTACGCAACCGATGAACTGCCCCCTGATTGGAGCCTGGACACAGAGATCGACGGTGTGCTCCGCGAAGCCGATGCCCGGGGCTGGGAGAGGTTCCATTTGACGGGCTATTCAGGCGGGGGCGCGGCGGCGTTGGCGTTTGCCGCCAAGCGTCCCGACAGGCTGCTCAGCCTGGCGCTTTTGGAGCCTGGGCCGGCCGCTGGGACTGGAGCCCTGCATACGCCGAGGTTCAAAAGAAATACGGCGAACTGGAAACGCTCCCGCCGGAGCAGTTCCTGCCTGCGTTCGCGAGGCTGGGAGTTAAGCCCGACGTCGTCATTCCACCTCCGCCGGATCCGTTGCCTTCATGGATGGCCAACCGGCCTGCGGGCATCAAGGCGTTCCTGCGAACCTTCAAAACGTATGACCTGGAGAGGGCTTTGCTGGCTGCTTTTAGCCAGCCTGTCTTCTTCGCACTCGGCGGCCTGAGCAATCCCGACGACTACGGCGACATCGCCACTCGGCTGTCACGGGTCTTCTTCCCGGACTTCCACCTCGAGCTGTTCCCCAAGCTCCATCATTTCGACCCGCCCCACAGGGTTGAACCGGAACGGCTGGCTGAAATGCTGAAGCGGCACTGGGAGCAGGCCGAAAGGCAAGTGGTTCAGCCCGCCGAAACCCTGCCCGGCACCTGAGTTGCCTTTGTGGCGCCGATACCGCATCGTTGCTACGATTGCTACGGAGGCCACCATGACAACCATTCCACACCGCGAGCTTCGCAACCAGAGCAGCAAAATCCTAGAGCGCGTGAAGAACGGCGAGACCATCGATGTAACAAACAACGGTGAGGTAGCCGCGACACTGATCCCGCCGTCGGCGTCACCCTTTGAGCGCCTGCTGCTTTCGGGACAGGTCCGTCCCGCCGCCGAGGGGGCGGTCGATTTCCTGGCCCTGCCGCGAGTCAGGTCAAACGCCGGTACGGCCGAGATCCTGGCCGACCTCCGTGGGGACCGTTGATCATTTACCTGGACACATCGGCTGTCCTCAAACTGGTGGTGGAAGAACCGGAATCAGCCGCTGCCGCTCAATACCTTTCAGGGGCCGCGGCAAGTGGCCATCGGTTGGTGGCTTCGATGCTGTTGTATACCGAACTGCATTGCGCGGCCCATCGCCGCGGATTTCCCGGAGCGCCTGTCAATGCAGTCCTGGGAGCCATCAACCTGGTCGATGTTGCACGCTCGGACCTCATGTACGCAGCGGCTCTTCCCGGCAAACTCCGAAGCGCAGACGCCATCCATCTGGCCGCTGCCATCCGGCTGCAGTCTGACGTCATGGTGGCGTACGACTCCGAGCTCCTGGCCGCGGCTGTGGAAGCAGGCCTGGACGTCCTATCCCCCGGCGCATAAGGCTGCCGGCACACCCAAGAATGTCGGTGTCCCCGTGTAGCTTAGGAATAACTGCACCCCTGCATGAGGACGCCATGGATTTCTACGCCATCAACGCACTGCGTGAAAACCACGCCGGGTGGTCCCTGCTTCGCGCTCAGAATGCCCCGCTTGCCGTCAGTTTCTTTATCAAAGCGTTCACCGCGCCCAACCAACGGGACATCGGCCGCCAAGAGCTGATCGACCACCTCGATGATCTACTGTTCGGCCTCCGTGAGGTCTTCGGTGAGGAAAGGTTCCCCCGCCCGGCGGGTGAGTACCTTGACGAGTGGGCGGCCCCGGAACGGGCCTGGCTGCGGAAGTACTACGTGCCGGGACAGGACGAGCCGCGTTACGATCTCACGGCCGCCTCCGAGGACGTGGTCCGCTGGGTGGAGAGCCTGAGCGGGCGCGACTTTGTGGCCACCCAGTCAAGGCTGACCAGCATCTTCGCCGTGCTTAAGGCACTGGTCCAGCAGTCGGAAACCGATCCGGAAGTCAGGCTCGCCGAGCTCCAGCGCCAGCGGGACGGGATCGATGCCGAGATGCAACGCATCCGCGACGGCAACCTCAAAGTGATGACCGCCCCGGAAGCGCTGGATCACTTCCAGCAGCTGACCACCCTGGCCAAGGACCTGCTATCTGATTTCCGTGAAGTGGAGCAGAACTTCCGGAAGCTGGACCGGCAGGTCCGTGAGCAGATCGCCACCTGGGACGGAACCCAGGGTGAGCTTCTGGCGAGCATCTTCGCCAACCAACAGGACATCAGCGGCTCCCTCCAAGGCCGCACGTTCCAGGGCTTCTGGGACTACCTGATGTCTCCGCAGCTCCGCACCGAACTGCAGGACCTGCTGCAGCGGGCCACCCGGATCGACGCCCTCGCCAGCATGGACAACCTGCAGGCCGTGACCAACCTGCATCAGGACTGGCTGCCCGCCGTTGAACAGACCCAGGCAACCGTTAGGCAGCTCTCCCAGCAGATGCGCCGGCTCCTGGATGACAAGGTGTTCCTCGAGAACAAGCGCATCATGCAGCTCGTGAGGAGCATCGAGTCCGGTGCCTTGGGCACCCGGGAGGTGCCGCCGTCGGGCGTTTTTATGGAGATTGATGCCCAGTCCGTGGAGGTGGCGCTGCCCTTCGAACGGCCCCTGTATGAACCGAGCCGGCGGATCATGGTGGACGACGTCGTGGTGGCGGCAAACGATGCAGAGGTGGACGCGGGCGCCCTCTTCAGCCAGTTCCATGTAGATACGGAACGGCTGAGGTCAAACATCGACGACGTCCTCGCCGGCGCCGAACAGGCAACGTTGGGCGAGGTGGCGGCTGCCCACCCGCTGTCGCAGGGCCTGGCCGAGATTGTGGCCTACTACCAGCTCGCCACCGAATCGGACTGGGCCTCCATCAACCCGGACGAGTCACAGCAACTGTCCTGGCAACTTCCGGACGGCAGCATCCGTGAAGCCACCGTCGAACAGATCATCTTCGTGAGGCCCGCATGACCGCCATCGACGCACCCGAAACGCACACTCCCGAGGAACTTCCGGGCGTTGTCACCAAGCTGTTCAAAGGAGTGGTGTACGCCGAGTCTGACGAAAAGACCTGGCAGTCGCTGCTCGGCCTGGCCTCGCATGTCCGCGACTATGTGGCGGTGCTGGGCCTCGACCTGATCCTGGACGAATCCGAAGGATACGCGTTCCTGAAGTCGCGTGAGGATCCGGACGGCACCCTGCCGCGACTAATCCCCCGCCGCCCGCTGACGTTCAACGTCAGCCTCCTCCTGGCGCTACTGCGCGGACGGATGCTCGAGTTCGATACCAACAGCAGCGAACTGCGCCTCATCATGACGGAGCAGGACATCGCGGACATGGTGTCCGTTTTCCTGCCGGAGTCCAGCAACGAGGCCCGGATCCTGGACCAGCTCGGTACGAACATCAAGAAGGTTGTGGAGCTGGGCTTCCTTCGGAAGCTGCGCGGCCAGGTGGGGACGTACGAGGTGGCACGCATCCTAAAGGCCTACGTGGATGCCCAATGGCTCGAGGAATTCGAGGCGCGGCTGGCCGACTACCGCGCCTCACTCGCCGGAGCCGGCACCACCCCGAAGGGAGAGGACCGCACATGACTACCGAGACAGCCGCCGACCAGCAGGAGATGCTGTTCAGCCTGGACGAAACAGCGGACGACGCCGGCACTCCCCCGGGCTTCCGGCTGCACCGTTTGGAGCTGCTTAACTGGGGCACGTTCCACCAGGAAGTGCGTACGTTTCGGCTTGACGGATCCAACAGCCTCCTGACCGGCGATATCGGTTCCGGGAAATCCACTGTGGTGGATGCCATCACCACTTTGCTGTTGCCGGCCAACAGGATCGAATATAACAAGGCCGCGGGTGCGCAGAAGAAGGAACGCACCCTGATGTCGTATGTGCGGGGCTTCCACAAGAGCACCAGAAGTGCCGGCGGTGAATATTCCAAGCCCGTGGCGCTGCGTGGCACCGGCAGACTCACGGTGGTCCTGGGCGTCTTCCACAATGCTGTCCTGGGCAAATCGGTCACGCTGGCCATCACTCTTTGGGCCACCCAGGAAGCCGGCCAGCCTAACCGCTTCTACTCTCTGACGGAGGGCGAGCAGTCCATCGCCGGGGACTTCGCCAACTTCGGCCAGGACCCCGCCAGGCTGAAGAAACAGCTCAAGGCAGCTGGGGCGTCCATCCATGAAACCTTCGAGCCGTACGCCGCGGGGTTCAAGCGGCAGTTCGGCATCAGCGGCAACCAGGCAATGGAGCTTTTCCACCGCACGGTGTCCATGAAGCAGGTGGAGAACATCACCAGTTTCGTGCGAACCAACATGCTCGAGGAAGACGACGTTCAGGCGCGGATCGGCAACCTCATCCACCACTTCGACGACCTGAAAAAAGCCCATGACGCCGTCCTTCGCGCCAAGGACCAGATCGCACTGCTCACACCCATCACCGAGGGCGCTGCCACGCACACCGCACTGAGCCGGGAGGATCAGCTTGCCCGCCAACAGCGGGACCAGCTTCACCCGTGGTTCACGGACCAGAAGCTGCAGCTCAGCATCGAGCACCAGGCCGAACTGCAGAAGACGGGACTGCGGCTGCAGGAGGACAGTGGCAAGCTGGCCACCGAAATCACCCAACTCCGCCTGGATCTGGCGGCCGTCAAGGAGGACATCCGCAGCAACGGCGGTGGCCGGCTCGCGGCCATCGAGGCCGAGGCCGCCCGGCTCGGTGAAGAGTCCCGGTCACAGCGCGTGCGCTTCGAAAAGTACGCCGAGGCCGCCGCGGACCTCGGCCTTCAGGCCCCCGCGGACCGCGTCCAGTTCGATGCCAACCGTGCCCGGCTCGCCGGCGTCGAAAGGGAGCTCGCCGCCAGCGCCAACGAGGTCCAGGACAGCCGCACTGAACTGACCATGACGCGCACGGTGCTCACCGGACGCGCGGCGGACATCGCCGCGGAACTTACAAGCTTGCAGGCGCGCCCCAACCTGTTGCCGCGCCCCCAGGTGGAGCTCCGCCGTCGCCTTTGCGACGGGACCGGCATTACCGAATCGAAGCTGCCGTACGCCGGTGAGCTGCTGCGTGTCCGCGACGGCGAAGCGGCCTGGGAGGGCGCTGCCGAACGCACCCTGCGCGGCTTTGCATTGTCGCTGCTGGTGCCCTCGGAACACTACGCGGCGGTGAGCGGCTGGGTGGACGGCAACAACCTGCGCGGCCGGCTGGTCTACCTGAAGATCGGTGAATCGTACGCGCCGAAGCCGGCCGAAGCGGGAACCCTGGCGGCGAAGATCGCTATCAAGCAGGGCACGCCGTTCCGCAATTTCCTGCTTGATGAGCTCAGCAGCCGTTTCGACTACTTTTGCTGCGACAACTTGGAAGACTTCCGCCGCCGTTCCAAGGCACTCACCGCCAACGGCCAGCTCAAGGGCGGCCGCGGCAGGCATGAGAAAGATGACCGGCAGGACCTGGCGGACCGCCGGAACTACGTCCTGGGCTGGGACAATCTGGACAAAATCAGCCGATTCCGCGCCGAACAGGACGACGTCCAGGGCCAGCTCAGCGTGGTGTCCGGCCAGCTGAAGCGGGTCAATGACGCTCTGGGGTCCATCGGCCGGCAGAACCAGCAGCTGGGCATCATTGGAGCTGTGTCCGATTTCGCCGAGCTCAGCTGGCAGCTCACGGTCCGCCGCATCGAGGAGCTCAAGGCTGAAAAGGCCCAGCTGGAGTCCGCCAGCGATGTGCTGCGGCAGCTGACGGCGAAGGAAGACGAGCTGGCTGGAAAGCTGGACCGCCTGCAGACGAAGGCCGATGACGTCCAGCGCCGGATCGGCTCCAACGACGGCGCCGCCAAGGACATCGCGGAGGCCATCGAGGATTGCCGCGATGTACTGAACGAGACTCCGTTGACGGACGACGCCGGCGTGCTGGCCGCCGTCGCAAAGCTCGCCGCCGCGGAACTCGCTGGCAAACCGCTCACCTATAAGAACACCGGCACCATCGAAAGTGCGGTCCGGAACGGGCTGACCGACTCCATCGACGCACTGTCCAAGCAGATCGGGCGGGCCGCTGAGAAGACCGTCCGGCTCATGGCCGAGTTCCGGAACAAGTACCCGAACGAGACCACAGAGATCGACGCCGCCCTGGAGGCTGCCGCGGACTTCGGCAAGTTGCTGGAGCAGCTTGTGAGCAATGATCTTCCGCGGTTCGAGGCCCATTTCAAAGAGTCTCTGAACCAGAACACCATCCACGAGGTGGTGGCGTTCAACGCGTTGCTGGACAGCCGCCGGCAGGACATTGTGAACCGGATCGGCGAAATCAACCTGTCCCTGGCCGGGATTGAGTACAACGCGGGCCGGCACATCCAGCTGGAACACCAAAACAGCAGCGACCTGGACGTGCGCCAGTTCGGCACGGACCTGCGAGCCTGTTCAGAGGGAACCATCGGCGATGACGACCAGTACTCAGAGCAGAAGTACCTGCAGGTGGCGCGCCTGATCGAGCGGTTCCGGGGCCGCGACGGCTACACCACCCTGGACGAACGATGGACCGCGAAAGTCACTGACGTCCGGAACTGGTTCACCTTTTCGGCGTCGGAGAAGTGGACCGAAACAGGCGAGGAATTTGAACACTTCACAGACTCGGGCGGAAAGTCCGGCGGGCAGAAAGAGAAGCTGGCCTACACCATCCTCGCCGCGGCGCTGGCGTTCCAGTTCGGGCTGGCGTCCGGCAAGGGCGCGGGGAAGAACTCCGGGAGCGGGCGCAGCTTCCGGTTTGTGGTGATCGATGAGGCCTTTGGCCGTGGCTCCGACGAATCGGCACGGTACGGGCTGCAGCTGTTCCAGCGGATGAAGCTGCAACTGCTGATCGTCACGCCCCTGCAGAAGATCCACGTCATTGAACCCTTCGTTTCCCATGTCGGATTTGTGGCCAACATCAACGGCGACGATTCTCAGTTGCGCAACATGACTATCCAGGAGTACCGCGACGAGCGGGACCGCCGTGCCTGAGCGGTCTGTACAGGGCTGGACCACGCTGGCTGATCTGCGAGCCCAATCGCTCAAAGCGTGGGGCACTGGTGCGCTGCTGCGCGAGGTGCTGGAACCCGGCGGACTGTACCCCCGCCGTCGTCCGTTGAAGCGTCCGACGGCGGCGACGCTGCGGAGTGATTATGGTGCGGCACGTGCTTGGGCGGCTGAGCTGCTGGGTGCCGCTGGTCCCTTCACTGTGGAAACTTCGGAGGTGGGGCGCACCACCGTAGGGGCAAACCAGCTGCCGGCCGCTGCGGTTTTTGCTTCCGTAGAGGATGAAATCGCGTTTGCAGGCAAGGCAAAGGAGGCGGCCCGGTTCGTGGAGCTTGCGGCGGAACTGTCCGCCCTGGACCCGAATCTCCGGCGGTGGGCCCTGCGGCGGCCGCTCAAGCTCCTGGAACTCGGCGCGGGCGCGCTGACCGCCGCCCGAGTGGCACTGTGGCTGCGGGACAATCCCGGGCCCGGCATCTACGTCCGGCAGCTGGGCCTCCCGGGCGTCCACACCAAGTTCGTCGAGAACCACCGGGCCGTGATCGGCGAGCTCGCAGGTGAGCTGCGGGCGGGAGCCCCTAATGACCGGGCCGCTGAACCTGTGGCTGAACTCCCGGCGGAGCCCGGTTCCATGCTCGGCCTGACGTCGGCCAGGACTCCGGCGTCGCGCTTCGCCGCCGTTCACGGCTTCCTGCATCCGCCTGAACTTGTCAGGTTCCGCCTCCTCGATCCGGATGTGCCGCTGCTCGGCCGGGCACGGGACCTCACCGTCACGGCGGAGGCGTTCGGCACCCTGAGCCTGCCCGTCACCCGCGTTTTGATCACGGAGAACCTCGTAAATTTTCTGGCTCTGCCCGAACTGCCGGGAACGCTGGCGATCTACGGTGCCGGTTATGGGTTCACCTCACTGCGGGATGCAGCCTGGCTGCGGGACTGCGAGGTGCTGTACTGGGGTGACCTGGACACGCATGGCTTCCGGATCCTGGACCAACTCCGGGCGGTGCATCCGCACGTGGTGAGCGTGCTGATGGATGAGGCCACGCTGCTGGCACACCGCGATGCCTGGGTCACGGAGCCGGTGCCGTCCAAGGCTTCGCTCAGCCGGTTGACTGCCGAGGAGTCAGCACTCTACGACAGGCTCCGCGCCGGTGCATTCGGGGCGGCTGTGAGGCTGGAACAGGAACTGGTCCGCTGGGATTGGGCGCTGGAACGGATCGTTCCCCGGGACGAGTAGCCTGCCAGCGGACACATCATTATTTGAGGCTGAGTACCTCGTCGATCGGCCGGCCGTCGACGAACACCTGGGCGCTCGTGGCGTCCGACGCGGCCATGGCGGTGTACTCCAGTTGTGCCTTCGCGCGCGGGATGTCGCACACTCCGCCCAGCACGAACTGCCCCGTGAGCCAGATCGTAATGGTGCTGCCGTTCAGCTCGCCGCCAAGGTATGTCAGGTTCGACTGATACAGGACGTTCACAAGCCCCGATAGACCGACGTCGCGGCTCTTGTTTGCCAGCAGGGTCCCGATGCTGGGGCCCACCTGGTCGGTGAAGCGGACCGGGGCCGTGGTTGTGGCGACGAGGCTGTCGCCGCAACCGATCAGGGGCCCGGAAATGCCGTTGTCGCCGACCGCCACGTAGTAGACCGTCAGCGGGGCCACCTGTTCAGGGAACCCCGTGAAGGTGGGCTCCGCCGTGGGCGCCGGGATCGCCGGGTCGGAGGACGGCAGGGCGGTCGACGGCGGCGCTGTCACTGGGGGCGACGCTGTCACCGGTGCGGTGGGTGAGGCGGTCAGGGTCGCCGTCGCGCTCGTCGTGGCGGGTTGGGTTTGTGAAGCGGTGGGGGCGGCGGAATTAGTCGTCGGCGTCGGGGCAGGCGGTCCGAAACAGCCTGCGAGCGCGAACATGGCGCCCACCCCGAGAACGCTGAATGCCGAAAGCCCGGGCCTGGTCATGATGCCCCCTTGGATGCTGGGCCGCAGTAGCAGACCCAGCTTCAAGGTATGCCAGCGCCGCCCTCCCGGAATAGGGGCTTAAGTCCGGCGGGGGTAACTCACTGTGGCGATGATTGCCTGCCCACGGTGAGAGAGCGTTCGGGGAAAACCGCAGGTTGTCAAGCTGTGTGGAGTCATTGGGTTTGTTGTGTGGGTGTTTTTGTTGTCGGGAGGTTGATTCCGGCATGGCTGGCTGGGGCTGGTGTCGTTGGGCGCTGGTGGAATCGTTCGGGGTGTTTGTTGTAGTAGCGCTGTAGTGCCTGGTCCCGGGTTTTCCAAACTTCCTTCCATGAGCCGTCATGGACTTCGGCGGGCGAGAACAGTGCGATGCCCGAGTGTTTGTGTTGGGTGTTATACCAGGGCACGTAGTCGGCAAGGTAGGCCCGGGCGGCCTCGACTTCTTTGAACACACGGGGGTAGCCGGGCCTGTACTTCATGGTCCGGAACCCGGACTCGGAGAAGGGGTTGTCGTTCGAGACGTAGGGCCGGTTGTGGGAGAGCTCCACGCCGTGGCCGGTGAGAGCTTCGCGGAGCAGGTTTGATCGCATCGCCGGCCCCGAGTCGGCGTGAACTATGCGCGGTGCGCCATACCGGGCGATCGCGGTTTCGAACATCTCCACAGCGAGATGGTCCGCCTCCCGTTCCTCGACCCGCCAGGCCACCATGCGGCGGGAGTAGATATCAAGGACCGAGTAGGCCTTGAACGACCGTCCCCGCCAGGGTGAATACAGATCGGTGATGTCCCAGGACCAGACCTGCCCCGGGCCCGTGGCCATCACCACGGGCTTCTCCCGCGGGGGCCGGTTCTTCCCTGTCCTGGTCGGGATCGCGGGGCGCAGCATCTGGTCCTCGATCTGCGCCGCGACCCGCCACCATGTGCGGCGGGAAGCGAGCATCACCCCCGCGTCCCAGGCAGCCGCGTAGGAATGATCAACGGAGACCTGGTTGGCCCAGCCCACCAGGATGTATTCGCAGATCCGGTCGCGGTCATTGGCGCTGACACGTGACTGGTAAGCGCGTTCAGACTGTCCGAGCGGGTCCTGGACCCCTGCGCGGGGATTCTGCCGGTAGTGCCAGGTCGAGCGGGATACGCCGGCGAACTCGAGGGCTTGCCGTTGCGAGCCGGTGAGCGTTGTCAGTTGCCGGACGAGGATGTTCTCGGCTTCGATGAACCTTTCGGATCTTTCGTCCGGGCCGTATCGGGCTCTGGCACGCTCAACTCGTGCAAGAGCCCGATAGCTTTTCCCAAGGCTGTATTCGTGCCTTCAAGATCACGAATACGGCCCTTGAGCTGTTCGACTTCGGACTGGTGTTCAGCGATCTCTTTGGCGCGCGCTTTCTCAAACGCGGACCACTCGCCATTCGTGCGGGCCATGTTCCCATGCTCTCGTGGAATCAGATTCCGGTCGAGGTCACCCTCTTGCACCATCCTCCGCCAGCGCCGGAACGTCCACTCAGTCACTGGCTGGGAGGCAAGCCATTCCTTCCTCGTCCCGTACGGCTGCACGTAATACTGATGCACCAACTCCCGAATCTCATCGCGGCTAATACCTCGCGCACCAACAGTCATGTCTGCTCCTGCTCCTCATCAATCATTGGCTGACTCACAACCAGCCTGACGTAGAGGGAACCCACATTAACTGCGAGAGGGTGCGTCAAAAACCCACATTAAGTGAGAGTGCGTCCGGGGGTGGGGGAAGTGGGTTAGAGGGAGGCGCCTCCGCAGATGACGTAGTTCTGGCCCGTGATGGACTTGCCGTGCGGGCCGAGGAGGAAGGCGGCCAGGGCGGCGACGTGAGCCGTTCGTGCATCGTGGGCATCAGTTTGCGGTGTTTCCAGAGCAACCCCTCCGGACCGAGCAGGACCATGGTGTTGTAGAGACTTCCGGGCCTGGCGGACTCCCGCTCGTTCACACCCAGCACGCAGTAGATGCTGTGTTCGGCGCATGCCTCGATGAAATGGTCGATGTGCGGGCCGGGGACGTCGACGGAGTTTGCCCAGAGACGCTCCCACATTTCATCAAATCCGCCGAACCGGGCCGCCGCATGCGCCCAAACCCCCGACGGATATAGCGGAATGAACGTTTCAGGGAACACCGCGAGCTTCACGCCGTCGCCGGCTGCCTCGGCAAGGAGATGAAGCGCCTTGGACACCGTCGCCTCCGCATCGAGGATCACCGGGGTGGCCTGAATGGCGGCGATACGCACAGTACTAGCGGACATATCGAAACGGTGGCCCCATTTCTACGCTTCGTCAATACCGCAGCGCTTCGTTGGCCAGGCCGGCGGGCCCCGATCCGCCTCAGGCCTCCCGCTCTCCGGAGTCATCTTAAAGAGTTTCATCATGAACGCTTGACTCGAACAGCTGTCCATGTAAATGTTGTCTCAGCACGGTGACCCAACTCACAATGACGCGATGTAACTGAAATTCACCGGGCCTTTCTTTTTATAAGATTTCCGACTATTGAAACGGTTGAAGCCATGACTGATGCGGGCACCATTCAGTCCCCGGCAGTGACGACGGGGAACGCAATTGATTTCTGGGCATCGAAGCCCTTGGAGGCCTTGGGCGGTGAATACGGACGCCTGCGCTGCCGGTTCATAAATTCCCATCCCGTGGGCAGCTGGGATGACTTTGTCCTCTCCGAATGGACGCTGAATTCCTGCTCCTGGGAGGACTTCCACCCGCACAGCGAAACTGCCTTCGTCCTGGAGGGCGAACTCCATATTGAGAGCCAGGGCACCACGGTGGTCCTGAGGCCGGGCGACTCGGCCAGGGTCAACCCGGGCGGCGTCGGCCGCTACTGGGCACCCGTCTACGCCCGCATGATCACCATCTACGGCCCCAATCCCGAGGGCCTCGAATCGCACTCCTTCAAATACTCCGAAGTCTGATCCCAACCCGCCCCAGAAAGGCAAAACACATGACGCAGCAGACAACCTCAATCTCCGCCAGCCTCATCCGCGATGCGAAGAACGTGACCGAGCTGGACGACTGGGGCCCCTGCCCCGAAGCGACCGGACAGCAGATGGACACCCGCGGAATCTATCTGTGGCAGGACGGGAACGGTTCAGAATCAGGCATCTGGGAATGCACCGCAGGCCCCTCCCGCTGGGTTCTTGAAACCAACGAATTCGTCCATGTCATTTCAGGCTCGATGACCGTCACCCAGGACGGTGGCGAAGCCCAGCTCGTAGGCCCCGGCGACACAATCTTCATTCCCCGCGGCTGGAGCGGCAATTGGGAGATTCACGAGACGCTGCGCAAGCTCTACGTGATCTTTTAATTCACTAATAAAAAGCCATCAACACCACTAACAAACAGGAGAAATCATGGAAACCACAACACTGGGAACGTTCACCAAAGCCGGATCCATCCACAAGGTGGAAAACGGCTTTATCGGACTCCCGTCAATGAACATCCCGGGTGTCGACGCCGCCATCGGCGACTCCCTCACCCACCCCAACGGCTCGGTCATGAGCTCCGGGTTCTTTGAGCTCAAGGCCTCCGAGCCGCTGGTCTACACGTACACCTGCGATGAAATGAAGGTCGTGGTGAAGGGTGAATTCATCCTCACCGACAGGGCGACAGGAGAAGTGACCCACGCGAAGGAGCGCGACGTACTCTTCTTCCCCAAGGGATCAGAGATTACCTTTGAAACCCCCGACTACGGCTTGGGTTTCTTCACCGCCCACGGCTCGATGTCGTCCTAATGAAGTTCTAAGCCGTCCTGGTTCATGGCCGCCGTCGTTGGGGGGCGGCCATGAACCAGGACAACCTATGGCAACGCCCTACACGCCGGCTTTGACCAGGAGTGCATCGATCATCATAAAGAACAGGGCGCTGTGATCGGCAGATTTCGGGTCGGTCATGTATTGGATGGCGGCGCCGTCGTAAATCATCAGGAAGAGCCGCACCAGCGTCGGGAACCCTATGCGGCACTCCTCCCCGCTGGCCTCGGCAGCGGAGGAAAAGATGTTTCCCAGCTCCACTTCATAGGCGGGGTAGATCTTCGCCGCCAGCGGGCTGGTAGCGGCATTGCGTGTCGCCCACAGAATGAGTTCGATCTCGGCAAGAATGCTCGCCGGTTCCTCCTCCAAAGCACGCCAGTAGCCCTCAGCCACCTGTTCCACAGCCTTACGCAGACCCAGGTAAACCGGTACGTCACTGGAAAAGCGGCTCAGGTTCTTCAACCAGGCCTCGGCGGCTGCGTCCATCAGCTCGTCTTTGTCGCTAAAGCAATAATGAGCAGTGGCCAGCGGAGCATTGGCCTCCTTGGCAATGGCGCGCATGGTCACCGACTGAATGCCCTCACGGCGCATAAGTTCGACCGTGGCCGCAATCAGCTGTTCTTTTCGATCCGAAGAGGATACCCGCATAGACCTCTCTCCACCCTCCAGTGTGTTAATGCCTAAGACCGTATCCCGGCTGTCGAAGCAGCCAGGATACGGTCCGGGGACGTCAAGGCCGGCAGTTACCTGGCGGCCAGGATGTCGCCCACGGCAGGCGAGCCGGAGTCAACGTCCTGCGACGGGCCTTCCAGGTACCGCTGCATGGAGTCATCCATGGCGTTGATCCACCGGGTGTGGTGCTTGGTGGCCATGGTGCCGGTGACAACGGAGCGGTGCAGCATGTCGCGGTACCCCAGGATGTCATCGTGCTTGTGGCGCATCCAGTCCTTGAACAGCTGGCACACAGCGTCCAGGTCGAAGGGCGGGTAGTCCGTGGCCTCGATGAGCTCCCGGAGGTAGTCCGTCTGGAAATCCGCCTCGGCATCGTGGTCGGCCAGCGCTGCCTGGCGTTCAAGCCACGCATCGATGTCCTTTTGGCGCTCGGCAAGGGATGGCAGTTCAATCGCGCCGGTCATCACGTCGCGGGCAAACCAGGCCTGCGCGTCGAACATGTTGAACGTGTAGTACTGGTCCTGCGCACCGAGGTAGAACAGGTTGGTGTTCTGCTGCCACACCACACCTTTGTAGAGGTTGCCCGGGTACAGCACGTTCGGCGACTTCAGTGAGAGTTCGCTTGGCAGGTACGGGTACTTGTGCTGGTATCCGGTGCAAAGTACGACGGCGTCAAAGTCGCCTTGGGTGCCGTCGCTGAAGTGTGCGGTGGGGCCGCTGAAGTGGGTGACGAGCGGGCGTTCCACCGTGTTCGCCGGCCAGTCATAGGCCATGGGTGTTGTGCGGTAGCTAAGGGTGATGGAGGCAGCGCCCATCTTGTGGGACTGCATGCCAATGTCCTCAGCGGAATAGCTGCTGCCGATCATCAGCAAATTCTTGCCGTAGAACCGCTCCGCCCCGCGGAAGTCGTGGGCGTGCAGCACTTCACCCGGGAACGTCTTGATGCCTTTGAACTCCGGGACTGACGGGACGGAGAAGTGTCCGGTCGCAACCACCAGTTTGTCGAACACGTGGGTTTCAGTTTTGTTGGTCTTGAGGTCTTCCACCGTCAGGGTGAATTCCTGGGTGGCCTCGTTGTAGCTGGTGTGCCGCGCAACGGTATGGAAGCGGACGTACTTGCGGACGTCGGATTTCTCCACCCGGCCCTTGATGTAGTCGAAGAGGACTTCGCGGGGCGGGAAGGACGAAATAGGACGGCCAAAGTGCTCGTCAAAGGAGTAGTCCGAGAACTCCAGGCATTCCTTGGGGCCGTTGGACCACAGGTGGCGGTACATGCTGGAGTGGACTGGCTCGCCGTGGGCATCCAGCCCGATGCGCCAGCTGTTGTTCCACTGCCCGCCCCATTCGTCCTGCTTCTCAAAGCACATGATGTCGGGGATGTCGGCCCCTTTTTGGCGTGCCGATTCGAATGCCCGCAGTTGCGCCAGGCCGCTGGGGCCTGCACCAATGATTCCTACTCGAAGTGTCATGCTGCTCTCCTCTTCCAAAAATTCTATGGGCGCCGATGGGTGGCTTTGTGAACTAAGTCGCGCTGGGCGATATTTACGGGTTGAAGGTGCGGTCGCCGGCGAAGAACCCCAGGCCGTACTCGGGGGTCTCGAACTTCACGGTGGTGCCCTTGGGGAAGAACAGCACGTCGCGTTCCTTCGCGTGCGTGACTTCGCCGGTGCTCTGGTCCGTGAGGATGAATTCGCCCTTGATGACAACCTTCATCTCGTCGTAGGTGTAGGTGTAGACCAGCGGCTCGGACGCCTTCAGCTCGAAGAAGCCGGCGCACATGACCGAGCCCTCCGGGTTGTGCAGGGAATCGCCGATCGCGGCGACCGTGCCCGGCTCGTCCATCGGGGGCAGACCGATGAAGCCGTTTTCGACCTTATGGATGGATCCGGCCTTGCTCAGGGTTCCTACGAGGGTGGTTTCCATGGTGTCTCCTGTGAATTGAGGGAATAACTTTTTGGGACAGTTCATGAGGGCATAAACGGCCATAGGGAATTGCGTTGTTGGCGCATTAGGTTTGCATTGAAGGGGCCTCTGAAACCGGCTTATGGCTCCGGGAGGAATAGCTGCAAATCCGGCATTCATGGTTCACTATGGACCGGCCGATCTCCCCATTGAGCCGTACGGTGTGAAGTGAATCACGTTTGCCTGTCCACCGACTTTCACATGAACGACCGTGCAAGTCAATCGTTCAGGAAAAGATTTCTGGGATTATTTTTTTGAGCACTGACACTCACCCGGGAGTGCCGGGAACGCTATACATTCCTTCTCATGGACCCTTGACTGGGACGCTTGTCAATGTCAAAGTAATCGAATCCGTGATCCACATCACGTTGATCCACCTGATTTTGGATTCACCGAAGTTTGCTAAGCAGACTTCCAAATCGAAGAACGGTGAAAGATTATGTCCACAGCCACCCAGGCCCCGTCACTGACGACGGGGCAATCAATCGACCTCTGGTCAGCGAAGTCCATGAAGGTCATGAAGGACGAATGGCCGCGATTGCGCTGCCGCTTTGTCAACGCGGATCCAGTAGGCCGATGGAAGGACTTCATACTTTCGGAATGGGAACTGGAGGCCTGCGGCTGGGAGGACTTCCACCCTCATTCTGAAACGAACTTCGTTGTCGAAGGCGAGCTCTACATCGAGAGTGAAGGCAGGACTGTCGTCCTGCGGCCCGGTGACACAGCCCGCGTAAATCCCGGACAACTTGGCCGGTACTGGGCACCCGTCTACGCCCGAATGGTTACCGTCTACGGCCCCAACCCCGAGGGCGCGGAGTCCCACTCCTTCCGGTACTTCGAAATCTAGCGACAGATTCCTTCGCGCTGGCACCAGACCCGGCGCCGGCACCACCCCTCGGCGGGCAGGCCCTCCGTGCGGAGCGGCTCTGCCGGCTAAGGCGTCCCCCATCCTGCCGGGCAGCAACGTTTCCCCAGGCTGACCAACGGCCGTCCATTTCTGCGACAGAAAACATCTTGAGTCTGCAGGATTGATCCCGGTACTACCCCCGGCTTCGGAAAACCTTTCTGCCCCGGGGTCAATGCGCTTCATCCATCCCTCCGAATGAGGATTCGCCGGCAATACTGTGCAACTGCAAATCGCCGTTGCATCTTTATCCGCGCCATAAAAGTTTGCAAAGCCGAACACCCGGCCGCCCAATGTCCAAAGCATGCTTCGGATTTCCGGATATCGCGGAAACAGCGCGGAGTGGCCTGCATGGCGCAGTGAAACCTGCATGTAAAGCGGGCCTTCGCAGATAAGCATGGATGCGCAGTCTGAGGATGGCGCCATCGCGTAGGTATTCTGCGGTGCGATGTGGTGCGGCGTGGTGCGGCAGTAAAGAGGTCAGGGCCTCTTTGAATTGGTAGCGACCAAGCAACCAAAACCAAAAAGAGACCCTGACATGAATAACTCTATGTCTTGTTCTGCTGGCCGCTGGTGCATGCGCGCGGATGCGCTGCTCGGTGTCGAGGGCGTCCACGTCAGCTCCGTCACGGCAACCAGGACTGGCCTCGTACTGGGCGTCGAAACCGATGTGGACCTCGCCGGTTGCCCGGACTGCGGCGTCGTCGCGGTCGGCCACGGACGCCGCCAGGTCCGGCTCCATGACATTCCCTGTTTCGGCCAGCCGGTGCGGCTGCTGTGGGCCAAACGTGTTTGGCGCTGCCCGGACCCGGACTGCCCAAAAACAACATTCAGTGAAGAACACCCGCTGGCCGGGCCGCGGGCGAAACTCACCGCCCGAGCCGCCCACTGGGCGACCGACGCGCTGCAGCGGTTCGATACCTCGGTCTCGGCCCTGGCCCACCAGCTCGGGGTCTCCTGGCACACCGTCTGGGACGCCATCAGAGCAGAAGCCACCCGCCGCATCAGGAACTCCGATCGGCTCGCCGGCGTTGACGCGCTCGGGGTGGATGAGCACGTCTGGTCACACACCGGCCCGCCGGGATCCGGCATGGTCACCGGAATCGTGGACCACACCCGCGACGAGAACGGCGTGGTGCACGCACGGCTACTTGACTTGGTTCCAGGCCGGTCCGGGAAGGCCTACGCCGACTGGCTCAAAGACCGTGGCCCCGGGTTCACCGCCGGGATCAAGACCGCCGCGCTGGATCCGTTCCGCGGCTACGCCAACGCGATCCGCGACGAACTGCCCGAAGCCATCACGGTCCTGGACGCCTTCCACGTCGTGAAACTCGGATCGGCCATGGTCGACGAAGTCCGCCGCCGGGTCCAGCAGAACACTCTCGGCCACCGCGGACGCAAGGGTGACCCGCTCTACGGTATCCGCCGGACCCTGCAGATCGGCGCCGAACATCTGACCGACAAGCAGTCCGCCCGGCTCGATGCGAAACTCAATGCCGGAGACCCCGACGACGAAGTCACCCTCGCATGGCAGTGCTACCAGAAGCTCCGCAACATCTATCACGCCCGGCCGGAGCGGGGCAGGGAACTCGTGAATGAAGTCATTGGGTCCTTCCCGTCCTGCCCAATCCCGGAAGTCGCCCGCCTCGGCCGGACACTCAAACAATGGAAAACCGCGATCCTGGCCTACTTCGAAACGAACGGCGCCTCCAACGGGCCTACCGAAGCAATCAACGGAGTCATCGAAACCACCCGCAGAATAGCCCGAGGCTTCCGCAACTTCACCAACTACCGGCTCAGATGCCTACTCGCCGCCGGCGGCCACCGGCACTACCGGATCAAACAAACCAACCATGCGTAAATGCGAAGGGCCTGTAAAGCAGGCTTACTAAATCCCCGGCCGAGATTCTTAAAACCGCCACAGATTCAAAATCCCAGCTAATTAGATCTAAAGGAACGGGCGATGTCAGGTCGTCTAAGGAGACTCTTATGAGCAAAGATATATCAAATGGTGTTGGTCACCTGGAAAGGTCGATCAACTGGAAACAGGGCTTGGCAATTGCCCTGGGCGTGCCCTTGTTGATCCTTCCGTCCCTGGGCTATCTGCCGATGTATATGGCTGCCGCAGCAATCCTCATCTGGGGCCTGTCGGTCATCCAGGGGTTCATCCAGAACGCCGCCTATGCAGAGCTGGCCACCACGTTCCCCAAGGCCAGCGGCCTGCCAGGCTTCGCCCAGCACGTGTTCCGTACCGAGAACTACAAGGGTAAGTACGACAAGGGCAAACTAATCGGCGGCTTCTCCGCCTGGAGCTACTGGTTCGCTTGGAACCCGGTCCTGGCAATCTTCGCCATCCTGGTGGGCGGTTACCTGCATGGACTGTTTCCGGTGCTGGCCGAGACCTTCACCGAATATCAGCTGACGTTGATCTCCGGTCTGGTGATCTTTACGGGCCTGTCCATTGTTAACTGGTTCGGCCTCAAGGACGGCGCCATCCTGGGTTATGTCCTGGCGGCTGTTTCCTTGATCCCGCTGGTTATCCTCACCGTGGCACCTTTCGCTACCGGACACGTTGACCTGGCTAACATCACCGGCAACTGGTGGCCCACCGACTGGACCTGGGACATGCACCACATCCTGATTCTCTTCGGCATCTTTGCGATTGCGCAGTGGAGTGCCTGCGGCTGGGAAACGGCAGCCATTTACGCTCCGGAATACAAAAACCCGTCCAAGGATGTCCCGAAAGCCCTGTTTGCCTGCGGCGTCGTCTGCTTCCTCTCCTACGTACTGGTTCAAGCAGCAGTCATCGGCGTGCTGGGTGTTGAGGGTGTGATGGCGGAGCCTGTCTCGCCCCTGATCCCCGTGGCCCAGGCCGTCTTTGGCCAGGCCGGCTCCGTCATCACCATCATCATGCTGATCGCCGCCATGGTCCTGATCATCCAGACGGCCTACCTGGGCTCCTCCCGCGCCATGCACTCCATGACGACGGAAGGAAACCTGCCCCGTGTTTTCGGTAAAACGAACCGCCATGGAACGCCCTTTGTTGCCATGTTCGTCACCGCCGCGTTCAACATGGTCCTGATTTCCCTGGGATCGATGCCGGCAATTCTTGCGGCCGCGGCCATTGGCTACACCTGTGCCAACGGCATCAGCCTGTTCGCCTACGTCAGGGCCAAAAAGCACCCCGCCTTCAAAAACCTGGAACGGCCCTTCAATGCACCCAAGGGCTGGAAGCATGTGGCCATGATCTTCGGCCTGTTCAACCTGCCGCTGTGCCTGATCGGCGTGGTCTACCTGAACAGCCAGGAGATTGGCTGGACCTCAACCTGGCTCGGCTTCCTCGTCCTCTCCCTCTACATTCCCATCTGGTTCTATTCCCAACGGGAGTCGGGGCGCTCGGAGAAGGAAGCGGCAGCAGCTGCAGTCGCCTTGGCCAACGATTCAGATAATGATGCCCAGGACCTGGAAAAGGTGCCATCACCCAGCTGATACCGGGCTGCCCGGGGGCGGGAGCGCCGTCGTCGTCATTAATTACGACGGCGGCGCTTCAGCGCCCGTCGCCGGCGCCGGCAGCGATGCCGTCGAGCACCCGGCGCAGTCCCCAAAGGTATTGGTCTGTGGAGATGTAGCCGGCCATGACGCCCGCGGCCGCCGCGGATAGCGGGTGGGTGTCGGCCGGGATGGCGGCAAAGCCAGCCTGGCGAGCGCTGATCCGCTCGGCCTCCGGGGGCAACGAGTGAGTCCCTCCGGACTCCGCAACGTCCAGGGCTATCGAGCCGAAGACGTAGACGATCAGCAGGTAGGCCGCCCTTGCAGCCTCTTCCGGCGTGAGTCCGGCCTCCACGAGGACACCCATGAGGCGTTCGTTCAGAGTGAGCGCGTGGGGCCCGTCCATGGGCCCGCCAATCATCAGATTGACTGCCCCCGGATGCGCGGTGAGCCGTTCCCGCAGCTCCAGGGCGAGGGCTTCGATCCGCTGGCGCCAGGGCATGTCCGTGTCGGCGAAGACCGCATGGTCCACCAGTCCGAGCAGGTGCTCAACGATCGCCTGGACCACCGCCGCCTTGTCGGGGAAATATGTGTAGACCGCATTCGGGGCCACACCGACGCGTGCTGCAATCCCCCGGATGGACGCCGCCTTGATGCCGCCCTCGTCCAGCAGGGTCAGTGCGGCCTCCAGGATTTCTTCCTCCGTCAGGGTGCGGCGGGGTCCGGGCCTGGACGTCCTGGCTGCTGGCGTCATCGGCAGTCCTCTCTTGACAAGTGCGGCGTGCGGGTCCAATCTTTGTACATCGTACAGTATCTGTACACCGTACAACATTCGCAAAGGTCGGACCCCATGGCACCCACTGAACCGCAAAAGAAAAGCCTTCGGGCGGCCGGCGTCTTGTTCGTGGTGAGCGCCCTCGCGTTCGCCGCAGCCGCCACCGTCCTGTCGGTGATCTTCGACTGGCCCGACATCCTGCGTGAACCGGCCAGTGTTGTGCTGCCTGAATTCGATGCCGGCGGGCCGGGGCTGGTCTGGACGTGGTTCGCCACGGCGTGGACCTACGGGCTGCTTGCCGTTCCGATCCTGCTGCTGCCCGCAGCACTGGGCCTCCGCGACCACCAGGCCTTGCGGGTTGCCACGTATGCGGGCGCCGCGTCGGTGGTCCTGTCCCTGATCGGGTTCCTCCGCTGGGTGTTCGTGGTGCCGCCCCTTGCCGCGTCCTACGTCACAGGGGATGCCACCACCAAGGCTGCGGTGGACGCGGCCTGGACGGCACAGCACCAGTTCGGTGGAGCGCTGCTGGGAGAGCATCTGGGCCAACTGTTGGTCATCGGCTGGTCGGTGGCCCTCAGCGTGATCATCCTCCGCAGCGCGGTCCTCCCCCGCTGGCTCGGCGCAGTGGGGATCCTTGTCAGCATCCTCTACCTGCTGAACCAGGGCGACATCCTGGCCACCGCCGTTCCCGGGTTCCCGGTGTGGGACCTGGCCGGACTCCTCGGCAGCACCGGCTGGGGATTGTGGGTGGCCGCCCTGGGCGTCTGCGTCCTGATCCGTTCCGCCCGCCGCGCAAAAGCGGCCGACGCCGGCTCCCCCGCTGCGTCGGACAGGTCACCGGGGCCGTCAGGCACGTTCTCGTCCGCGCGGTAGCGGGGCTCAGCGGTGCCGGTCATCGGCTTCGCCGGCCGACAGAATGCGGGGCATCGCAGGCCGGGTGTTGTCGACGACGCGGGTTGCGCGTTGCCACGGTTGGGCAGTCTCGAAATAGAGGCGCTGGCCGCCGACGTACCTGCGCATTGACTCATGGCCCGGATCGGGGTGGCTGCCGTCGCGGACAGCTATGCGCCGCGCCGTCTCCGTAAACGGCACGTCGAGGAAACACGAGAAGTCCCACTGTTCCGCCAGTCCGTCGCGGTGCAGGAACATGCCCTCGACAATCACCACGGCGTCCTGTGGTGATTGGAGCAGCCTCACATTCTGCCGATGGTTGGTGGCAGCAGGCCGGTAGCAGCCGTTGCCTCCCCGTCCCAGCGGAACAAGGACGTCACGGTGCAGGGCCTCGTAGTCATACGTATCCAGCCAGAATCCTTCCGGCGAATCCCGCCCCCGCCTGTGCCGGACAGCCCGGAGGTTCAGGAAGTCGTCAGCGTGAATGACGATGACAGGCGCCTCCTGGATGACTGCCGCCAGGTCATTGGCAAACGTGGATTTGCCGCTGCCGTCCACACCATCGACGGCAATGAGGCGTCGTCCGGTCCCTTCGGACAGCAACTCCGAGGCCAGCGAGCGCAGCACAAGGGTCCGTGCCGCCGCCGGGTGTAGTTCACTCATCCGCCCATGCTGCCATGCCGCGGAAGTGAGCCCTTAGTCAGCCCGGAACCCGGACGTCGCCGACCACGAACTCCCGGCTTGTCAGGGCACCGACGGCTTAACGGCGTCGTGCGCGTTCACACGGCCGTGCACCCAGTTGGTGCCGTTGCCGCCGATGTCCTTAGCGGTTTCTTCGACCTTTTTCCGGACCGTCCCGTTGGTGGCGTCGGCATCCGCGCTCCAGGCAAGCGCAGCAACGGCAGCCACGATCGGGGACGCCATCGACGTGCCGCTTTCGACGTCGTAGCCCGGTGCGCGCTTGTTCTGACTTCCCAGGACGGAGGTGTGGAACGGGAAGGTGGAGTACACGTTGACGCCCGGCGCCGCGACATCCACCCACTTTCCGTAGGTTGAGAAGGAGGCTTTGTTGTCCTTATTGTCGGTTGCGGCCACGGCAATCACGTTGGCGTAGGCGCCCGGGTAGACCTTGGCCTGGGTGCCGCCGTTGCCGGCTGCGGCCACGATCACCACCCCGGCATTCCAGGCGTTGTTGACGGCGGCTTCGAGCGTCCGGTTGGAAACGCGCTGGCCCAGGCTCATGTTGATGACTTTGGCGCCGTTGTCGACGGCCCAGTCGATGCCGTTGACGATCCGCGAGGTGGAGCCTGACCCGGTGTCGTTGAGCACTTTCGCGTCCAGGATGGTGCATTCCGGGCACACTCCGGCGACGCCCACGGTGTTGTGCTCGGCCGCCACGATGCCGGCCACGTGGGTGCCGTGGCCGTATTTGTCGTATTTCTCGTTGTCGTCCGGATTGCCTTCCCGGATTACCGTGTCGCTGAAATTGGCCCGGGCAACCACCTTCTGCGAGATGTCCTCGTGGTCAATTGCCACCCCTGAATCGATGATGGCAACCCTGGTGCTGCCGCCCCTGGTGACGGCCCACGCTTCGACAGCATCCACGTCATCACCGGCATCGCCGCCGGTGACGGTCACCGTCCCCCCGGTGCTCTTGAAGGACAAGCCATCGTTGTGCAGGGCGTACTGACGGTCAAAAAAGGGGTCATCGGTGGTGGCCGTGACAACCTCGTCCGGCTCGGCGTATTCGACGGCGGGATTCCGGCTGAGGGCGCTGATCAGCTGAAGCTCCTTGCCGGCCGGAACGTTGATCAGCCGGGCACCCGTGCTGCCGACGCCCGGGCCGTCGCTGAGGCCGTGCTGGCGAAGGACGCCAGCGGCCGCGCGGTCGTCGCGGAACTTGACGAGGATCTGCCCCGCGACGTGTGAACCCTGGGGCGCTGCGGTGCCGGGTGCCGCCACCGTGATTCCGCCGCACGCCATCATTGCCGCCGCGAATCCCGCTGTAAGAAGTTTTCTCATTCGGCAATCTTGGTTGACGCCGGGCCCGCTGAACAGGGCCAGTGCGCTATCACTTCGGCGAGCCCGGCGCGGCGGCGAACCCGGCGCGGCGGCTAGGGATGAACCAGCACCTTCACGGCGGTGTCCTTGTGGTTGATCAGGGTGTCGAAGCCCTGCTCCACCAGGTCGTCCAAGGCGATCCTGCCGGTGATGAACGGCTTCAGGTCCACTTTGCCCTCCTGCACCATTTTGATCACGGCCGGGTGGTCGCGGACGTAGGCGATGGTGCCGCGGAGGTCGATCTCCTTCAGCACCAGCTTCTGCATGTCCACGGTGGCCGGAGCACTCCAGATGGAGACGTTGACAACAACGGCCCCCGGCCGGACGGCGTCGAGCATTGTGTCCAGCACCGCGTTCACCCCCGCGCATTCAAACGCGACGTCCGCGCCGGTGCCGCCGGTGAGTTCCAGCACCCGGGCCGGAACGTCCTCCTGGGTGGGGTCAAGCACGTGGTCGGCCACCCCGCTGGAGATGGCTTTCTCCTTCCGCGCCGTGGTCAGCTCGCTGATGATGGTGGTCACGCCCATGCCTTTGAGGACGGCGGCGGTGAGCAGCCCGATGGGCCCGGACCCGCCCACCAGGGCAACGTCGCCGGCCTTCGCGCCGCTCCGGGCCACGGCGTGGTGCGCCACGGACAGCGGCTCGATCAGGGCCGCCTCATCCAGCGGGATGTCCCCGATGGGGTGGACCCACCGGGCGTCCACCACGATCTTCTCGCTCAGGCCTCCCCCGCCGCCTGCCAAACCGATGAAGCCCAGCTTGCGGCAGAGGTGGTAGTTGCCCGACCGGCAGGACTCGCATTCGTCGCAGACAAAATAGGGTTCGACGACGACGTTGTCCCCCTTCGCGAGGCCGCTCACCCCATCGCCGACTTCAGAAATGGTTCCGGAAAATTCGTGTCCCAGCGTCACCGGAGCCTCCTCCCCCGAAAGCGGGTGCGGATGTCCCGGTGCGGGGACGAAGATGGGACCCTCGAGGTACTCGTGCAGGTCGGTTCCGCAGATGCCGCACCAGGCGACGTCGATCTTGACGGTCTCGGCGCGGAGATCCGGCTCCGGGATGTCCTCGATCCGGACGTCCCCGCGGCCATGGAAACGTGCTGCCTTCATGATGGATCCTTCCAGTGGGTGAACATACATTGCCTCGAAGGGGTCCGGGCCCTCAGCGGCGGCCGGCCCGCATCCGAACATCCTCGCACCGGCTCCGGAAGTTCGGTAGGGACCTTTGGTCGGTGCCGTCCCGGGCGCTTCCCCGCGCCGGAACCGACCGCGACCGAATCGGACCGCAATAGTTGGGTGCGGGCTTGTGTCGGTGCAGCAGGCTTGATGCAGAAGGAGGAAGCCGTGATTGCAGTGCTGAACCGGGTCATCGATTTTATCGAGGAGCACCTCACCGGGGAGATTGACGTCGCCGGACTGACGGGCGAACTCGGCACAACGGAGTATCACGTTCGCCGGATGTTCTCGTCACTGGCCGGCATGCCGCTGTCCGAGTACATCCGGCGGCGCCGCATGACCGTCGCCGCCGCCGATGTCATCGGGGGTGGCGACCTGTTGGGGACTGCGGTGCGCTTCGGCTATGGCTCCACCGAGGCATTCGCCAGGGCTTTCCGGGCGGTGCACGGCATCAGCCCCGGCGACGCCCGCCGGGACGGCGGCCCCCTTCGCACGCAACCGCAGCTCAGGTTCCGCCTGACCATAGAAGGGAAAACCACCATGGATACCCGCATTGCAGACCAACCGGCCTTCCGGCTCGTGGGCCACGCGGCCCGCGTGCCGCTCATTTACCACGGCGTGAATCCGCATATCCAGGCACATATCGCCTCGCTGCCCGAAGCGGAGCACGCTCGCCTCAAGGCACTGAGCAACACCGAACCGGCGGGGCTGCTTCAGGTGAGCGCCGACGTCGACCCTGACTATACGGAGGGCAGCGAGCTGACCTACCTGCACGGAGTCGCCGTCAGCGAAGGAACGCCGGTGCCCGGGGACCTTGACGTCATCGAGGTGCCGGCCGGTGCCTGGGCGGTGTTCCGCACCGCCGGCCCCTACCCGGCGGCCCTCCAGGCCACGTGGGCGGCGACGGCCGCTGACTGGTTCCCGTCCAACCCGTGGCGGCTGAGGCCCGGCCCGTCGGTTGTGGCTATCCTGGAGCGCGCCGCGGACTTCAGCACTGCAACCACCGAGCTGTGGCTGCCGGTGGAACGCGCCTGACAGCTCGGCAGGGCAAGGTCCCGGGACTGCCGGCGCAGTCCCCGGGTTCGCGGAAATTGACCTGACCCAATCGCGGCTCGGGAAGATAAAATGGACCATGTTGGTCTTCCCAGCCATCGGACTCCTGCTCTGGATTGCCTTCCTTTTTGCCGTGCTGGTTCTCAGCGGCATCGTCTGGGCCGTGTGCCAGCTGGCGCTCGGGATCATGGGCGTGCTGGAGCGGCCCGGCCAGACGAAGAGGAAGGGCGCCGCCGTCCGGGGCGCCCCCGCCCCTGTCCAGCGCCGCGCCCCCGTCCATGCCCCGCCGCACGCAGCACCTCCGGTCCGAGACCGCCCGCGGCCGGCACAGGCCCAGGCCTCGGCGGAGATCTGGCCGAAATGGACTCCTACCCACCGGCGCTACGTGGACGAGGAGCTGGCCATCTGGCAGGAGCAGTTCGACAGGCTGGCCTCCCGCACGTAGGCCCTACCCAAATCAACTGAGCTTGTCACGCAGTTAACCGGGCATTCACACGTGCCTCACAAGCAGTCCAGTCGGCGTGTCTACGTTCGAACGCATGGACAACATTTCACGCAGATCCCTCCTTTCCGCCGGCCTCGGGGCCGGGCTCGTCGCCGCTTTGCCGGGTGCCGCCGTCGCCGTTTCAACTGCGGACGACGCCGGCCTCCGCACCGATCCGTTCCTGCTGGGCATCGCCTCCGGCGAGCCGTGGCCGGACGGCTTCGTGATCTGGACCCGACTGGCGCTGGACCCCGTGGCCGGGGACGGCCTGGGCGGCATGCCGTCCCGCAACGTGGCGGTGGCGTGGGAAGTGGCTGAAGACGCAAGCATGCGCACCGTAGTAGCCCGCGGCGTCGAGCAGGCCCGGATCGAAACCGCGCACTCGGTGCACGTGGAACTGAAGGGCCTCCGCCCGGGGCGCGAGTACTTCTACCGCTTCCGCACGGGCAAGCACGTCAGCGCAGTGGGCCGCACCCTCACCAGCCCGGCACCGCATGAGACCCCGGCGGCCCTGGCCATGGCGTTCGCCAGCTGCGCGCACTACGAGCAGGGCTACTTCACCGCCTACTCGCGGCTGGCCCAGGACCACCCGGATCTGGTGCTGCACCTGGGCGACTACATGTACGAGGGCAGGAACGTGGCCAACAGCGGCAAGCTGCGGGACCACCAGGGCCCCGAAACCAGCCTGCTGCAGGGTTACCGGCAGCGGCACGCGCAGTACAAGTCCGACGCCGACCTGCAGGCGGCGCACGCGATCGCACCGTGGCTGGTGGTGTGGGATGACCACGAAGTGGACAACAACTGGGCGGACGAGATCCCGGAAAACAGGGATGCCAAGCAGCTGAACGACACCACCGAGCGGTTCCGCATGCGCCGGGCCGCCGCGTTCCAGGCGTACTACGAGAACATGCCGCTGCGCGCTTCGTCAGTGCCGGCGGGGTTCGACATGAAGATCTACCGGACCATCCAGTGGGGCCAGCTGGCCAATTTCCACATGATGGACACCCGGCAGTACCGCGACGACCAGCTCGCGGGCGACGGCTGGAAGAAGAACGTCACCGAGCACCTGGCCGAGGACCGCACCATCACCGGCGCCGAGCAGGAGAAATGGCTGCTGGACGGCTTCAAAAACTCCACCCAGCGCTGGGACATCCTGGGCC
The DNA here is from genome assembly GCF_014764445.1 of Pseudarthrobacter sp. BIM B-2242. Lineage (NCBI taxonomy): Bacteria > Bacillati > Actinomycetota > Actinomycetes > Micrococcales > Micrococcaceae > Pseudarthrobacter > Pseudarthrobacter sp. BIM B-2242. Next base: position 1,052,067 of record NZ_CP061721.1, on the reverse strand, counting down.
AGCAGGTCTTCTTCGCCGAGAAGGACCGCAACGCCGCCCCGGAGATCGACGACGTCTCCATGGACGGCTGGGACGGCTACGCGTCCTCACGCCGCCGCATCACCCAGGGCTGGGTGGACGCGAACGTCCGCAACGCCGTGGTCCTCACCGGCGACGTCCACCGCAACTGGGCCAACGACCTCAAAGTCGACTACCGGGACCCCGCCTCCCCCGTGGTCGGCTCAGAACTTGTCTGCACCTCCGTCACGTCCACCGGCAACGGCTCGGGCTCCACCGTGGATCCGGTCATGGCCTGGAACCCGCACCTGAAGTTCTACAACGACAACCGCGGCTACGTGAACACCCGCATCACGAAGGATGCGATGACCGCGGACTTCCGCGTGTTGGACTACGTCACGACGCCGGGATCCCCCGTTGCGACGAAGGCGTCGTTTGAGATTCGGGACGGAGTGCCGGGGCTGCAGGCGAGGTAGACCCGGCGAAACGCCCGGATGATCTGGTCTCCCCACAAAGACCGCGACGGCGGCACCCGGCCCGGGTGCGGCCGTCGCGGTTTGTCAGCGAGCGCCGTTAGGCAGCGGTGTATCCGCCGTCCACGGTGACGATGGATCCCGTCATGGCCGACGATCCATCCCCCGCGAGGAACAGGACAACATTGGCGATCTCCTCCGGCCGAAGCAACCGGCCGATCGGCTGCCTCGAGACCATCTGGGAGCGCGTCTCCTCCGGCAGCCGGCCCAGCAAAGGCGTGTCCACATAGCCAGGCGAGACCGCATTGAACCGGATACCGTCCGTGGCGTAAGTCAAGGCTGCTGAGCGGGTGAAGTTGGCCACGGCGGCCTTCGCGGCGGAGTAGGCGTTGCTGTGTGACTGGCCCACATGGGCCAAAATCGAAGCCATGTTGATCACCGAGGCCGATCGCGGTTCTGCGCCCTGCCGCCGGTTTTCGAGGATGGTGGCCACAGCCCATTTGTTGCAGAGGGCCACGCCCGTGAGGTTAACGTCAATGACACGCTGCCACTTGGACAGGTCCAGTTCGTGAACGGCAGCCTTCACCTCCGGAATCCCGGCATTGGCCACCAGGACGTCCAGGCCGCCATAGGCGGTGGCCGCCGCCTCCATCAGGCCGCGCACCGAGTCTTCGTCGGTCACATCCGTATGGACGAACTGGGCCTCTCCGCCACCGGCAATGATCTTCGCGGCAACCTCGGCAGCCGCATCGCCGATGTCACCGATGGTCACCGCGTATCCTGCTTCCCCCAGCTTGAGGGCGATGGCTTCCCCGATCCCGGAGCCACCGCCCGTGACCACCGCGGATCCTGCGTTATGCACGGTCCGCCAGCTCGGAACGCCGGCCGCGCCCGGCGGCAAGTTTGGCAACGTCCCGGCCGGCCCGGTACCCGAAAACAAGGGCGGGACCGATGTGGGAGCCGTAGCCCGGGTAGCCGCCGCCGAACACGCTGACGGCTGCTGAACCCACGGCGATCAGCCCCGGAATGGCGGTCCCCTCCGCGGTTTCAACCTCGGAGGACCCGTTGACGCCAATGCCGGCGAAGGTGCCAAGATCACCCATCTGGATCTTTGCCGCGTAGTACGGCCCCTTGCCCACGATGGCCAGGTTGGGGTTGGGCTTGTGGTCCATGTCGCCGCGGAAGTTGTTGTACAGGGTGGAGCCCCGGCCGAATGCAGGGTCCTCGCCGCGTTCGGCGGCCGGATTGAACTCAGCCACGGTGGCTTTCAAACCTTCGGCGTCAATGCCGAGTTTGCCGGCCAGTTCCTCCAGCGTTGCCCCCTTGACCAGGTAGCCGGTCTTGTAGAAGTAGCCGCGCGGCATGGGCCAGGGCTTGGCGTAGCCGATGCCGTACTTGTGCATGGTCTTGGCGTCACCGATCACATAGCCAAACGTCTTGTCTTCGTCCTGGTTGTGCCCGATCATGGCGCCGCCGAAGTCGTGGTAGCTGAGGGCCTCGTTGCCGAAGCGTTTGCCGTGGCGGTCCACGGCGATCAGCCCCGGCAGCCCGATGGCCCGGAGGTGCGGGAAGAGGCGCTGCTTGCCGTTGAGGTACTTGAAGACCGTTACCGGAGCCCAGGAGCCCACGCTGAACACCGAGTTGTCGATGTGTCCGCCGGCGCTGAGCGCCAGGGTGGCGGCGTCGCCGCCGTGGCCCACGGTGGGCGTGAAGTGGTCGTCGCCCTCGGCATCGTGCGGGAAGTACTGCCGGCGCAGTTCCTTGTTGCCGGAGAATCCGCCGGCGGCCAGGATGACCCCCAGCTTTGCGGTCACGGTGGCAGCATGCTGGCCCCCGATGACTGCCCCCGTGACGGTGCCGGCGTCGTCCCGTGTCAGCGAAAGCGCGGGTGAGGAGTTCCAGAGCCGGATTCCCAGATCATCGGCGCTCTTGACCATGCGGGTCATCAGCGCGTTGCCGTTGGACCGGAGCACGGGGCGCTTGTACCGGGCGGCGTCCGCCCAGGTCCGGAGCAGCTTCTTCGCCACATAAACGAAGGACTTGACCGACTGGTTGACGTGGAAGAACTCGTTGATGTCCGGGCCCACCTGCGGCATATACCCGAAAACCGTGTAGGAGCTCATGTAGGGCTGCATCAGCATGCGTTTGTCACCGAGGACGCGTGCATCAACGTCCTGGGGCAGGATGGCCCGGCCCGAGAGCTTGGCCCCGGGCAGGTCCATCTTGTAGTCCGGGGACTTTTCCGGGTACGTGAACTTCACGTCCGTCTCGTCCTCGAAGAATGCGAGGGCTTCGGGCACGGTGTCCAGGAAGCTGCGGACACCGGCCTCATTGAACGTGTCCGGCGCGAGGTTCTTCAGGTAGGTTTCCGCTTCCTCGCGGGTGTCGCCCTGGGCCACGCCCTGCTTGTTGCCCGGGACCCAGGCCCAGCCGGCCGAAATCGCGGTGGTGCCGCCGAAGTACTGCTCCTTCTCGGCAACAATCACGCTCAGCCCCTGCGATGCCGCCTTCAACGCTGCAGCCATGCCGGCCACACCGGACCCGATCACCAGGACATCACACACAACAATCTTACTCATGGTTTCTTGCTCCGTTCAGTGGCTGCGCATCGGTGCGGCAGCCGGGGGGAATGCCAGCCCCCAGTAGAACGGGAATGAGGAACCACCACGACCGCCATTACCATTGATCGGGAATCACAAGGAGGTTCGATGGCAAATTCCGCATCCGGCGAGTCGATGATCGCCCGATTCGTCAGGGTGGTGAGCGCCTTCGATGACCGCCACCAGACCATGACCGTGGCCGAGCTGAGCCGCCGGACTGGACTCCCGGTCACCACCACCTACAGGCTGGTCAACGAACTGCTGCACGAGCGCCTCCTGGAGCGCGAACAGGGCGGCGCCGTGCACATCGGAACCAAAATGTGGGAACTGGCGTCCCGCGGCTCCAAGATGGTGGGCCTGAGGGAGGCCGCGCTGCCGTTTATGGAGGACGTCCAGTCCGTGGTGCAGTACGCCACCACCCTGGGCATCCTGGATTCGGATGAGGTCCTCTACATCGAACGCATCGGCACCCACTCCACGGTGGTGGACATTTCCAAAATCGCCGGCCGGCTCCCCCTGCACGCCACGTCGTCGGGGCTGATCCTGCTGGCCCACTCCCCGGCCGCCTACCAGGACAAGATCCTCGCCAGGCCCCTGACCAAGTACACCGACACCACGCTCACGGAGCCCGCGTTGCTGCGGCGCCACCTGGCCGATATCCGTCAGCGGGGCTTCGCCGCCATGCCCGGCGTCATTGTTCCCGAGACCACCGGCATTGCCGTGCCGGTCTTCGGGCCTGACAACACGGCGGTGGCAGCCCTGAGCGTGATTGTGCCGCGGACCGAGGAGAACACTTCCGCCCGGGTGCCCGTGCTGATGGCCGGAGCCCGCGGGGTGTCGCGCGCCCTGGGCTGGCGCGGAGAACTCAAGGGGACCGTCCGGCAAAGCCAATAAGGGCCGGGATTACCGTTCATCGGCAATCTTGTGGTTCCGCTCACAGCATCCCTGTCACCGTAGCTAAGGCGCAGCGACGAGGCTGCGGATTGACAAGGAGCGGAACATGAACATCACGCACGGCCGGGTCGCCGGCAAGACGGCGGTCATCACCGGCGGCCGGGGGGATCTCGGCAGCGCCACGGCGGCGCTGCTCGCCGAACACGGCGCCCAGGTTGCCAGCCTGGACATGGCAGGGGCGCCGGCCGCCGTCGACCATCACAACGTCCGCGAGTACGACGTTGACGTCACCAGCGAGGACAGCGTTGCCGAGGCAATCCGGCGCGTCACCGCGGACATCGGCGCGCCGGACATCCTGGTCAACGCCGCCGGCATCATCGGACCGGCCGGGCCGTCCCACACCGCCTCCGGCACGGACTTCGACACCATCTTCAACGTCAACGTCAAGGGCGTCTGGCTGATGACCAAGCACGTGGTCCCGGGCATGATTGCCAAGGGCGCCGGGAGCATCATCAACTTCTCCTCGATCCATGGCCTCACCGGTGGCAGCTCTGTCCCGCTCTACCACGCCACCAAGGGCGCCGTCCGGCTGCTGAGCAAGTCCGATGCCGCCGCCTACGGAGCCCACGGCATCCGGGTCAACTCCATCCACCCCGGCTCCATGAACACCCGGATGAGCCGCCGCTCCGCGGAACAGTCCACGGTTGGCCCGGAGGCGTACTACAAGCAGCTGCTCGGCTCCAACCCGCTTCCCCGGCAGGGTGAACCCGAGGAAATCGCCTACGGCGTCCTATACCTGGCCTCGGACGAATCCCGCTTCACCACGGGTTCGGAGCTCGTGATCGACGGCGGTTACACCGCGGTCTGAGCCACGCTCCCGCTCCTCCCGCCGCACCGTCCCATGGCGCGCGGCGGCACCAAACATCTCCCGAAAGGCATCACCATGAAATTCGTCAGTGGAACCGCAGCGGAAACGTACGACGTCGTCGTCGTGGGTTCCGGCGCCGGCGCCCTCACCGCAGGGGCTACTGCAGCCCGTGCGGGCAAATCTGTCATTATCCTGGAAAAGAGCGACCTGCTGGGCGGCACCTCGGCTGTTTCCGGTGGCATGCTCTGGGTGGCTGACAACCACCACGCCCGAGAGGCAGGCATCACCGACTCCAAGGCAGCGGCCGGTGAATATGTACGCGCGGTGGCCCGGGGCCGCGGCCGCGAGGACCTGCTGGACGCCGCGTTGAACCACGGGGACCAGATGCTGCAGTTCGTGGAAGACGAGTGCGGCGTGCGGTTCATTTTCCTGGACAACTTCCCGGATTACCGCCAGGACCTGCCCGGCGCACTGGACGGCGGCCGCACCGTGGAACCTGAGCTCTTCAACAGCAAGGAAGCCCTCGGCTCCCTCACCGCCCATGTCCGCACCGACGGCCGCGCGCCGTTCACCATGCAGGAGTACGAGACCTGGGGCGCCTTCACCAAGTTCCCCTGGGCGGAGCTGGATCAGCGCCAGAAGGACGGTTTTGTGGCGAAGGGCCAGGCCCTGGTGTCCATGCTGCTGGCCAGCCTGGTCCGGAGCGGTGCGGCGCTGGCCACCGGTGCCCGCGGGCACCGGCTGGTGACCGACGGCGGCCGGGTGACCGGCGTCGAGCTCGAAACCGGCGAGATCATCCGCGCGAACGACGGCGTGGTGCTGGCCACCGGGGGTTTCGAATGGGACAAGGCACTGGCCGATTCGATGCTGGCCTCACGGCTTTACACCATGTGCTCGCCGCCCTCCAACACCGGCGACGGGCTGCGGATGTCCCAGCGCATCGGCGGGCAGACCCGCGGCACGCGCGAGGCTTGGTGGGCCCCGATGTCCATCACCGGCGATACGCGCGACGGGCAGCCGATCGGCACCCTGCTGCGCTTCGAACGCCAGGGCCCGGGGTCCATCATGGTGAACCGCCACGGCCGTCGCTTCGCCAACGAGTCGCAGAACTACAACGACCTCGCCCGTTGCCTGCAGTCCTGGGACTCCGCCGCGAACCAGACCCTCAACACCCCTGCCCACGTGATCGTGGACCACGCCTACATGGAGCGTTACGGCATCCTGGCCCACCGCGCCGGCGAGCCCACGCCGGCCTACCTGGCCGAGGCCGCAACACTGGAGGAGCTGGCGGAAAAGATCAACGTTCCTGCCCGGAATCTTGTGGAGACCGTGGCCCGGTTCAACGGCTTCGCCGCCAAGGGCGAGGATCCGGACTTCGGCCGCGGTGAGAGCGCCTACGACAAATACTGGGGTGACGCGGAGAACGCCTACCCGAACCCGTCCCTGGGTCCAATGCAGACCGGGCCCTTCTACGCCATGGAAGTGGTCAACGGCGCCTTCGGCACCAACGGCGGCGTGGCAACCGACGGGCTGGCCCGCGTGCTCGACGTCGACAACCGCCCCATCGAAGGACTCTACGCAGCCGGCAACACCACCGAAAACGCCTACGCCGCGGGCTACCCCGGCGCCGGCGCCACGCTGGGCCCCATCATGACCATGGGCTACCTCGCCGGACGGACCATCGCTGGCCAGGATCCCGCTTATGTCCCGAGCTCGTTGGAGCACGCCGCACCGTCACCGGTGGCCGAGCTTGTGGAGGCCGGTGCCTGAGATGATCCGCCACACCGTCCTTTTCAAATTCAAGCCGGACTTTCCCCCAGCCGACAAGCAGACCTGGATCGCCGGGCTCAACAGGATGCGAGGCAATATTCCGGGCATGCTAAATCTGACGCACGGACCGGATGTGCTCAGCGCCGAGCGTTCCTTCGATTACGCCATCGTGGCGGACTTCGAAACGGTCGAGGACATCGCCGTGTACAACACGCATCCTCTCCACGAGCCGCTGAAGGCGTACTCGTTCCCCAACAGCCAGCACATCCTCTCGGTGGACTTCCACCTTGAGGATCCCCGGCCGGCTTCCGCCAAGACACCGCCGTCTTAAGGAGATTCACCATGGAAACATCACCTGACACCCGCACCGCACCGCCGAAGACCCCGCGGAAGGCGGCCCTGGCGTCTTTCTTGGGGAGCACGCTGGAGTACTACGACTTCTTCATCTACGGCACCGCGGCGGCCTTGGTCTTCCCGCACCTGTTCTTCCCATCGGACGACCCCGCCGTCGGCCTGATCGGCGCACTGGCCACGTTCGGCGTCGCGTACGTGGCGCGACCGGTCGGCGGGCTGGTCATGGGCCACTTCGGCGACAAGCTGGGCCGCAAGAAGATCCTGCTGCTCACGCTGGGCATCATGGGCCTGGCCTCACTCGGTATTGGGTGCCTGCCTACGTATGAGCAGGTGGGTGTCTGGGCCCCGATTCTCCTGGTGGCCGGGCGCCTGGCCCAGGGATTCTCCGCCGGTGCTGAATCGGCGGGCGCGTCCACACTCACCCTGGAGCACTCCCCCGACGGAAAACGTGCCTTCTTCACCAGCTTCGTCATGATGGGCTACGCCTCGGGCATGGTCCTGGCCACCCTGGTGTTCATTCCGGTGACTGCCCTCCCCCAGGAGGCCATGATGAGCTGGGGCTGGCGCGTCCCGTTCTGGCTGTCCATCGTTGTCCTCGCGGTGGCTTATTGGGTGCGGACGCACCTGGATGAGACCCCTGTCTTCGAGGCGGCACAGGAGAAGGAACAGGTCACGCCCATGCCCGTCAAGGAGGTCCTCAAGTTTCAGGCTCCTGACGTGGCGCGCGTGGCGGGTATGTCCATCATGGTGGTTATGCAGACAGTTTTTACTGTCTTTGGGCTGGCCTACGCCACCTCCACTGCGGGGTTCGACCGCTCCTCCATCCTGACTGTCAACGCCGTGGCCATCGGCTTGTCGATGCTCGTGATGCCGTTCACCGCGACGCTTGCGGACCGGATCGGTCGCCGGCCCTTGTTGCTGGCAGCCGCGATTGGCTGTTCCGCCACGATTTTTGTGTATTTTCTGGCATTGTCCTCGGGCAACATCGTGCTGGTCTTCCTGGCGGCATTCCTGAATATGACAGTGCTGTACTCGGCCTACAACGGTGTCTGGCCAGCGTTCGTGGCCGAGCAGTTCGCCACTCCCGTGCGCTACACGGGCATGGCACTGGGCAACCAGCTGGGCCTGGTGCTCGCCGGATTCGCGCCGATGATCGCCAGCATGCTCCTGACGCCGGGAGTAACGGGCTGGCTCCCCGTGGCCGTCTTTGCGACTGTCTGCATGCTCATTGCCGGCGTCTGTGTTTTTTACTCCCGCGAGACGTACAGGACGCCCATCGAGAAGCTGGGCGCACCCTATCTCGAGGGCACTGCGCTGCGTCGTGAACAGCATGCCGCCGCAACGGTGGAGCGCGAAGTGAACAACCCTGTCCGGTAGGCACCACACAGCAAATGGCAGTGCCCCCGTCGCCTGATCGGCGACGGGGGCACTGTCATTGCTCCGGCTTACTCTTCGGGCGCGAGGGTGACGGTCATACCGTTCAGCCGGTCTTCAAACGTGACCTGGCAGGACAGCCGCGAGCAGTCCTCGCTGAAGCCTTCGGCGTCCACCAGCAGCTCGGCCTCGTCCTCGCTCCGTTCGCCGAGGCTTGTGACGATGTCGCCGTCCAGGAAGACATGGCAGGTGGCGCAGGAGGCTGTTCCGCCGCAGGACGCCAGGACAGGGAGGTCGTTGTCCCGCAGGGCCTCCATCAGGCTTTGCTCCGGCTCCCACGCCACGGCATGCTGCTGGCCTTCGCGGTCCACTACGGTCAGGGTGTTGGTGCTCATCTGGTGCTCTTTTCTTGGAAGTTGTGCGGTTTGTCAGACCAGTGCTGCTGCGGTCTCGAGGATGGCCGAACGGGGATCTTCGCCGGTCACGGCGTCTTCAAGCTTCACGGCCGGGTCCTCAACCAAACTGGGGTCGAGCAGCAGGCCGGCAGGGATCAGTTTCTTGGCCGGGCGGAAATCGGTCAGTCCACCCACGGTGTCCACGGAGGCCAGCCGGCCCTCGCGCAGGTACACCACGGAGAATTTCCCGGTGGCCGGCTCCCCGCGCACAATGACTTCATCATCCGGGTGCATTACGCCGGCAGTCTGCAGGCGGACACCGTGCTGGACGGTCCAGAACCACGGGACCTCCGGGGTCCTGGGCTGGCTGCCGAGGATGTCGCTGACCAGGGCCTCGGCCTGGGCGTTCGCGTTCTGGATGGATTCCAGCCGCTGGCTGGCGCCGCTGAACGGGCTGGTGAAGCGGGTGACGTCTCCGGCGGCGTAGATGCCAGGGACGTTTGTCCGGCAAAATTCGTCCACCAGGACGCCGTCCTGGCAGGCAACGCCGGCGGCTTCGGCGAGCTCCTGGTTGGGCAATACACCAATGCCGGCCACCACCACGTCAGCCTCGAAGTGCCGACCGTCGGAGGTCAGGACGCGTTCCACGCGGCCATCCCCCTGCAGTTCGGTCACGGCCGCCCCGAATTCCAGGTGGACGCCCCGGGCCCGGTGGAGCCCCTCGAAGAAGGCGGACACGGGTGCGGAGGTCACCCGCTTCATCACGCGGTCCTGGAACTCAAGCACCGTGACGGAGCAGCCGTTTTTGACGGCGGCCGCGGCCACCTCCATGCCGATGAATCCGGCACCGATGACCACCACCTTCGCGCCGGGAACCAGCGCGCGCTGGATGGCCAGCCCGTCCTGGTAGGTCCGGAGGGCGAGCACCCCGTCAAGGTCCGCACCGGGCACGGGAAGCTCGCGGGCGCGTGAGCCGGTGGCGAGCACCAGCCGGTGGTACGGGAGCCGGCTGCCGTCTGCCAGGACCACTTCGCGGGTCTCCGGGTCGATCGATTCGACCGGGTGGCCCGTGATGCGCTCGATCCCCCTGGCCTGGTAGTAGTCCTCCTTGCGCAGGAGGGCTGTCTTTTCCCCGGCACCGGGGGTGAGCAGTTCCTTGGACAGCGGAGGCCGCTCGTAGGGCATTCCGTGCTGGGAGTCGATGAGGACGATGCGTCCGTCCCAGCCGCCGGTCCGCAGACCTGCTGCCACGGCCACCCCGGCGTGGCCGGAGCCGACAATAACGATCGGATCTGTTGATTGCTCAGTCATTGTGCTCCTCCAGGAAGACGTGCATGCGGTGCGGGCCGGCGTTGGTGAGGTTGTTGCCGCGGACCCACTCAATCGGGTGTGCCGGGTCCAGCGTGACCGAGGCCAGCCGCTGGGCCAGCACTTCGGCGGTGACTGTGGTTTCCAGGTGGGCCAGGGGCTGGCCCAGGCAGCTGTGCACGCCGTGGCCGAAGCCCAGGGATTTGCTGTTGTCGTGGTCCATGTCGAAGGTGTCGCCGTCGTCGAAGAGGTCCCGGCTGGCGGAGGCGTTGAGCAGGCGCACGATGCTGCCGGCGGGGATGGTCACTCCGGCCACTTCCACGGCTTCGGTGGTGATGCGGCTGGCGCGGTGGACGGCGCCGCTGTGGCGGGCCAGTTCATCGGCGAACTTTGCCGCGTCGGCCGGAGTCTCGCGGATGCGGCCGAGGAGGCCGGGCTGCCCTGCAAAGATGCGGAAGGCGTTCGCCAGCAGGATGGTGGTGGTGTCGTGTCCGGCAATGAAGACGAACGAGCACAGCTCCTTGGCTTCCTGCTCGGTGAGGATGCCTTCGTCTTTCCACATCCGGGCGATGTGCCCGCCCATGGAGGGGCTCTCCTCGGCGTAGAGGCGCTCCAGGGTGTCCTTGAGGTAGGCCCAGAAATCGTGGGCACTGTCCTTGTCGGTGCCCGTGCCCGGCGCGTTCCGGGCGAGGCGTCCGAAATAGGAGAACGTCTCGTCGGACCAGAACTTCATCTTCTCGTAGTCCTGCGCCGGGACATCCAGCAGGGCGGAGATGGTGGCCATGCTGAGCTGGATGGCGTAGTCCTCCACCACCTCCCCTCCGCCCTTGGCGAGGAGCCCGTCCAGGAGCTTGTGTGCCGTTTCCCGGACCCGGTCCTCGAACAGTTTGATGGCCTTGGGGGTGAAGGCAGTGGCAACAACCTTGCGCAGACGGGTGTGGTTCGGTGCATCGAACAAGGTCAGGAAAGTCATCGGCGGCGGGGAGACCACTTCCGAGGAGAAGATTTTCGGTGCCCGGAAGGCCTTACGGACGTCGTCGTAGCGCGAGATGAAGTAGACATCCGAGACCGGTGACCAGCACCGGAGTACGGGTGTGTTCTCCCGCATCCAGGTGTAATGCGCGTAGGGATTCTCCTGGGAACCATCGTCAACAACCTTGAACGGCTCCAGGCCATCCGGCCAGTGCAGTTCATGGGAGTAGGGAAGGCTGCCCTCCTCACTTCGGGGAAGTGGCGTGTCGAGCGTCGTTGCTGCGAGCATCGTGGTCCTCTCATCATGTGGGACTTCGTCACCGCTGGCCGGGCAGGGTGATCGAGAGCCGGGAAACAGGTGAGGCGGGCCGGGCGGGTGTCCTTCAGGGCACCGCACATAAGACAACATCTCCGGCTGTTTCGCCGGCCCATGCCTCCCTTCCACTGTGAGGGGCGCCACGCCCGGAACGGCGAACGCGTCCATTCAACGGACGAATTGCCAGCCGGTTTTTGCGTTCGGCCTCAGCCGTCGCTGTCGGCGGAGGGTTGCCGCACGGGGCTGAGGGTCCGGGAAATTCCGCGGGCCGCCGTCAGGAGGGCCGGCACGATGACCTGCACGTCGCCGTCGTCCCGGGGCACAATGGCGCTGAGCGCCGCCACCACGGAGCGTTCGGGCCCGAAGACCGGAACGGCGATGCCCAGCCATTCGGACACCCCGATTCCCGGCAGGGCAACGAATCCCCGCTGCCTGACCTCGGCGAGATGCCGCCGGATGAGTCCGGGATCGGTTGGGGTTTCGTCGGTAAGCTTTGTCAGCCGTCCGGACAGGAAGCTCTCCTGGAAGGCGGCCGGGGAGTGGGCCAGCAGTACCAGGCCGGGCGAGCAGGCATTCAGCGGCAGGCGGTCCGTGATCCGCGCAGCGTCCAGCACGGAATCCGGCGCTGACATGCGCTCGACGTAGAGGGCGGACCTGTTGTCCAACACAGCCAGCGTGGTGTGCTGCCGGACCACCGAGAGAACGTCGTCCATAAACGGCAGCGCGGCTTCGCGGACATCCATCGCAGCTTGGGAACGGGTGGCGATTTCCCACATGCGTAACCCGATCTGCAGGTCACCGGAGTCCAAGCGGCGGATCAGGCCGTAGCTGATGAGCTCCTCCACCAGTCGGTGCGCAGTGGACCGGGGCAGGCCGGCCCGCATGGCGAGGCTGGACATGGTCATGGTCTGCCGGTCGCGGTCGAAGGCCTCAAGGACGCGAACCACCCGGCCCAGAACCGAATCTCCGCTGCGGGAATTGGCCATGCCGTTGCCCTTTCCACGGAGAGACCGGAGCCCGTTGACCGCATGGAATGCTCCCGGTCACGGGGCATTCCAGACTATCGGCAGAACCCGCGCCTCACAATCACAGCGCTCCCAGCTTGCGTGCCGCCGTCGTTATTCTCGACGGCGGCACCACTCCTCGCTGAGCGAACGACGGCGGCGGGGAGGTCGGCGATTCAACTGGCCACCCGCCGTCGTCCGTCATGTTCGGTGATGTCCGCGGGGAGCGTTGACCGCGGCCCGTAACCGGCGGAACATGGGGTTCCGTGTACGCGCTGCGTGCCGGTTGAAGCCAGCCACGCAGCAATGGGCATCACCATTTTGAAACAACGGGGTTTTATGATGAAAAAGCTTATGGCCGGATTTGCGGCGGCGATGATGGCATGTGGGGTGGTTGTCTTTGCAGCGCCCGGCAGCTCGGCAAGTACAGGCAGCGCAGCGAGTCAGTCATCGCACACGGCCGGCCAGATCATTGTGAAATTCCGCGACGCAGGCGCTTCAGCCGGCGTGCTGCGCCAGCATGGCCTCAGCGAAGGCACCGGCATCGGCAGCACCGGCGCCCGCCTCGTCAAAGTGCCGGCCGGCAAGGAGCTGCAGCTCGTCGACGCCCTGAGCCGGAACCCGGCCGTTGAGTACGCGGAGCCTGACGAACTGGTCACGGCCTCGACGAACGACACGTTTTTCCCGCGCCAGTACGCACTGGAAAACACCGGCCAATCCTTCACCAACACCGCCGGCACCATCGCGGTGGCCGCGGGCAAGGCGGATGCCGACGTGGACGCCGTCGAAGCGTGGACCGTCACCACAGGCAACGAGATCAGAGTTGCCGTACTCGATTCCGGCGTCGCCACCGACAACCCCGACATCGCACCGAAGGTGGTTGCCCGCGCCAACTTCAGCGGCGCGGCAACCGGGCAGGATAACTACGGCCACGGCACCTACATAGCCGGCGCTGTTGCCGCCACCTACAACAACGCTACGGGCGTCGCCGGCGTGTGCCCGGGGTGCAAGATCCTGGACGGCAAAGTGCTCAACGACAGCGGGATTGCGTCCAGCTCGGGCCTTGTGGACGCCATCAACTGGTCCGTCGCCAACGGCGCGAAGGTCATCAACATGAGCCTCGGGGTCCGCGCCTCACGGACTCTCGAAACGGCCGTCAACAACGCCTGGAGCAAGGGGGTGGTGCTGGTTGCGGCAGCAGGCAACGGCGGCAACCAGACCAAGATCTACCCCGGCGCCTACCCGAACGTCATCGCCGTCGCCGCAACCGACAATACCGATGCCAAGGCGCCGTTCTCGACCTACGGGGCCAGCTGGGTGGATCTCGCAGCGCCCGGCTCCAATGTCTACTCCACCTTCCCGAACCACCCCTTCTACCTCGGCACCCAAAACGGCCGCTCCCAGGGCTACGACGTCGGCAACGGCACCTCCATGTCCTCGGCGATCGTCGCCGCCACGGCCGCCCTTGCCTGGCGCGCACATCCCGAGGCTGACCAGTCAGATGTCCGCGGTTACGTCGAAAATACCGCCGACAACATCGCGGGCACCGGAACCTACTGGAAATATGGGCGCGTGAACGCCTACAACGCCGTCCGGTAGTCGGCCACCTGGCCACAGCCGTTCCGGGAGAAGGTCACCGTGGGGCGGTAGGGTGTGTCGCATGACTCAGGAAGAGGTCCGCGGCAGAATCGAGGCCTTCGTGGCCGATTTCCACACAGGGTGGCAGCGGTCAGGCACGTCGCCGGGCATGTTCAGTTTCGACCCTGCGGTGTTCGAAGCCTGGGCTGCCGAGTTGGCCGGCCTGGTCGCCACCCACGGCACGCCGGGTATGCGCACCGGCCAGGAAGGTGCCCTGTCATCCAGTCCGGCGCACCACCCGGACGCCGAACAAATCACGGACGTCGAGCTCCACGAGGATACGGCGACGGTCCGCTCGGTCATGGAAGCAGCGGGGAGCACCACCCACTACTACGAGTATCAGCTGTTGCGCGGCGAGGACGGCTGGCGGATCTCCCGGCTCTCGGCCTTTCTCGACCCGCCCGGCAAGCCGCTGATCGATCCGGCCGCGGCCGAGGCACTCCTGCTCGGTGCAACTCCTGACGCCGTCCTGCCCCAGCTGCCAGCCCATCTGGAGCTCAACATCCCGGGGTTGTTTACGGCCGGCCGCGTGGTGGCACCGTTCGGCGAGCCGGTGCCGCTCGACGTCCTTCACGTCGGCGAGCTGACCTCCGCCTCCGGGGTGCTCACAGTCCTGGATCTGGGCTTTGTCGACGCACACTTCGTCCCGTTGGCGCGGCGGATCATTCCTGGGACGTACTCCGTGGAAGTCGCGACGGCGGCCGACATGACGGTGGCTGTCCGGCTGAGGCTTTCCGAGGCCCCAGCCGCCAGCTGGCACCCCGCCGAGTTCACCAACGGCACGAACGGTGTGGGGGTCGATGCCGGAAACGTCGCGCTCTTGGACGCCGGGGCGCTGGTGAACTGCCAGGCCCAGCGCGTCGAGCAGCTATTTCAAGAACGCATTGGGCTGCTCATGGAAGTTCCGGGCACCGCGTTCGCCCTCGACGGCGGGGCCGTGGACGCGGTCATGGTTTCGAGCGGCTACGGCGACGGACACTACCCGTGCTACTGGGGCGTGGCCGCCGAGGGCAGTCTCACCTCGCTTGTTGTCGATTTCCGGGTGCTCGCAGAGAACATCCTTCGCACCAGCCGCGTGCCGTTCCAGCCCGGCCCCGTCAGCACTCCGGAATTAGCCGGCCACGAACTGCAGATCACCGCGGACGGCGGGCAGTTCGTCTTTAGCAGCAGGGGTGAGGACATCACCGGCCTCCGGGTGCTGGCGCCGGACGGTGCGCTTCTGATGGACGGCGGCCAGCTCGGCACCTTCATGACGGGAGGCATCACCAGCAAGACCTGGAAACCGGACGCGCCTCCTCCGCCCGGATCCGTCGTCGAGGTCACCGAGTACCTGGGGTACCGGCACCTCTGACTACTGCCCAGCGGCCTGTCCGCACAGGGATCAGGGCGTGCCGGTGCTCGTCGGGCTTTCGTTCCTGGGCAGCTTGGGCACCCGGCGTGGCCGTCCGCTGCGCAGATGGCCGCCCAGGAACCCACTGGCCAGCAGCAGCACTGCTCCTGCCCTGGCCAGGCCAATACCAAGCTCGTGGTGGCCGCGTTCACGTGCTGCCCAGGAGGCAAGGTACACAAGGGTGGCCGCGGCATTGACGGCGGCGTGAGCGATGCCCACGCTCTTGGTGGCCCGGTCCTTCATCGACCACGACGCCCAGCCGGACACAGCTGTGGGGACCGCCGCTATGACGCCCAGGCCCACCAGCCGCTTCGCGGCTTGCCTGGAACCGTCGTCGTTGGAGAAGTCGAGGAAGATCGCCGACCACCAGGCGCCGAAAGGGCCGTCGGTCAGGATGCTATGGAGGGGAATGCCGGTGGCGTCTCCGCGGAAGAAGCTGCGCATTCCCGGGCGGGCCGTCAAGCGGGAAGCGTAGGGGTCAACCTTCTTGGCCAAAGCGCCTAAGGGTCTAGCCCTCTCAAGCCAGCCAAGGAGCCGCGGATAACGCCCGCCGCTGCCGGTAGTGGCATTCACGGAGGCGTGGGTCGGCTGTTCATTCGTGGAAGCACCTGGTGCGCTGGGTGTGGAGTGCATGCAGCTCAAAATACTCTTGGCGCTTCGGTATTGCACCGCAATTCCAAGGTGTCGAGGGGGTCGCACGCTCCGAAACGGTCGGTCTTCTTGCGCCAATGCTGGGAAGAACTTGCGGCGGCCTTGACGCAGGACGGTCAGAATCGCCTCATCGCTTGCCTTTTGCTTCAGGGTACGGGGTTAAGCGCAGCGAGCAATTTCGCATCATCACTCATTTGGGGGCAATAAATGAATACACTTTTTCGACGCAATGAAGCGCGAAAGCCGGGCGACATTGAGGTCGGCCATGGGGTTCGGACTTCGCCGCGGCCACGGAGTTCCCGAAGCTGGGTGGCTGGTGGGGCTTTGGCGGTCGTCGTGCTTATGTCAGCAACAGCCTGCGGAGGTCAATCGGCGGCCTCTATCGGCGCTTCCCTTTCCAGCGGGTCCGCGTCGGCCACAGCAACGCCGACACCCACTCCGACCGCACCGGCTTCATCCGCCTGTCTCACCGAGAACGCGACTGAAAAGTACGCGCCGAAGGTCTTCATCTGCACCAAAACCGATGCCGGAAGACTGACGTGGCTGGAGCAGTCCGAATCGAAACGGATAACGGAGGCGCGGGCAGCAGCGGCGGCGAAAGCCGCGGCCGAGAAGGCGGCAGCCGAGAAAGCCGCAGCAGAAAAGGCTGCCGCGGACAAGGCAGCACAAGATGCTGCTGCAAAGGCAGCCGCAGAGCAGGCCGCTGCGGAGGCGGCCCGTCAGGAAGCTGTTGCCGCAGAAGCGGCCCGCCAGCAACAAGCCGCCGCTGCAGCAGCGGCCGCCGCCGCGGCCGCCCAAGCCCAGGCGCCTGACCGGCCTGCCGCCCCGGCAGCGCCCGCCGGATGCGACACGAACTACTCGGGAGCGTGCGTGCCCATTGCATCCGACGTCGATTGCGCCGGAGGAAGCGGCAACGGTCCTGCGTACGTGAGCGGACCTGTCAGAGTCGTCGGCTCTGACATCTATGGTCTGGACCGCGACGGGGACGGTGTGGGGTGCGAAGGGTAACCAGCGACGTTGCGGACACCTCAATGGTGGAACTAAAACGTATCTATTGGAGCCGCCATGCCTTGCGCCTCGCCTATTCGGCCACGATTCTGTGGTTGGGATTTTCGGTGCTCCTGTCCCTCATGCCAGATCCAGGACGCACGGCGGCTGGACCGAATACCTCCTCCCCTGCCGAGGTTTTGCGCGGAATGTTCGACGACGTCCTGGCCGCGGCGGTAGTCCCTGGACTCTGCCTGCTCGTCCTGGGCATTCTGGCGGCAGTTGTAGTTGGCCGGGACGTCCGGCGCCGCGATCCGGTAAGGCGCTTCACCCGCCAGCAGCGCCGCGAAGGCATGGCCCGGGCCGCCGGCCTGTGTGAAATGGAGGCAGGGTTCCGGCGCCGTTGTGCAAGGCCCGCTGAACACGGAGACCACTTCTACCCGTGGTCCAAGGGCGGCTCCACCAGCCTGCAGAACTTCGTCGCCGCCTGCGCCAGGTGCAACCGGGCCAAGGGCGCCAGGATTCCTTCGCCAGGCCAGCAGGAGCGGATAGAACGACGACGGCGGGAGTACGTCGCGCCCGACGGTTTGGTCGGCGTCGGCGAACGGCAGCCGCTGCGCTAAATGGGCCGGGAATACGAGGACCCCGACGCCGTCCTCTCCAGCAGCCCAAAGTCCACAAGGTAGCGGCGCAGCAGCACCACGTCGTCCGTGTAGCTCAGCAGCCGCTCGTTGACCTGCCTCTCGGTGAGGTCCTCCCCCGGCTGGATGGCTTCGCCCACGATCCACGCCAGGAGTTCGCGCCGGTCCGTCGCGCTGGCCGGGTACCTGTCAATCCGGCCAAGGCGCAGGAAGCGGTGCACCCCGGTCTTCGGCTGGCGCTTTGGCTGCTGGGACAGGAGGTTGTGGAAGATCGTCTCGGAGGCTTGAAACGTGTTGCCTCCCGTCCGCTCCACCAGCCCCGCGTCCAGCAGTACGGCGAGTGCCCGGTCCCGGCGTTGCTCCTTCGCGTCGGCAAGGACGTCCTCACTCAGCACGATCTGCGCGTACGCGGTCCGCGCATCCCGGTTGGCGAGCGCCGCCATCACCCGGCGCCAGTGCGGTCCGCTGTGACCGGCGGGTCCGTTCATTGCCTCCACCTCCAACTGTTATTCGGAGCCGCCCCGGCGGCGGGACGGGATAACTGCGGCAACCGCTTCGACGGCGGAACGGGGGCTGGTCAGGACAGGGGTTCTGAGCCCGGTCAGTAGTGCGGCCGCAGGTTCCATGCTCGCCTGGGCGAGGACGACGACGTCGCAGCGGCTTGAGAGCATGCGCGCCGCCTTCGTGACGCGGGAGCGGTAGTCCTCCGCATCTCCCCTGAGGAAGGCATCCCACGCGCCGTCGACGACGCTGACCTCCACGGTGACGTCGGCTCCCGCAGCCTCCTCGGCAAGAACCTGTGTAGTCGGCTCCACGGTGCTTGTCAGCGCCGCGAGAACGCCAATACGCGGGCCGAGGGTGACGGCGCGGCGCAGCATCGGCCGGTCGATCCGGATCACGTCGAGACCGTCTTCGGACAGCCCTTCCGCGATCCCGCCCAGCGTTGAGCAGGTGCACAGGACCACCTCGCACCCTGCCTCGCGGAGTTCCGAAAGGTGCCCGGCGACGACGGCGCGCACGCGCTCCCGTGCGCCGTCGTGCCTGGCAAGCTCCAGTGCTTCGGGATCCACCCGGTGGACCGTACGGGCGGCGGGAATGAGCTCCCGGGACAGCGCCTCGAACGTCTCTACGTGGACCTGCGCCGTGTGGAGGAAGCCGACAGTTCCGGGGCCGTCGGGGCGGGGTTCGCTCATGGGGCCTGACTGTAACAGAACAGGGTCCGCAGGGCGCCGACTTTGACCCGGCGGCCTGTACGTCAACCACACGTGGACTGCTGGGTGCGTTGAACGAGTTCACGCAGCCGAAGCTGGTCAATAACTTTGCCCTGCAGCTTTGGCTTGAAGCCGCGAATAATGCAGAACTACCTAACCTCCGCATTCCAAGAATGAGTAGACCCCACTCTTGATCCCGCGTTCAAGCGACTGTGTACTGAGACTTCGGACCGGAGCGGCAAGTACGAGCCCGTTCGGCACAATTTCAAATCCAGCCGGTTCACGGGAAACGCCCCTGTTTAGAGCCTGTGACAACAGCCACCTTGAACTCGTGGGATCGATGACTTTGTTATCTGGTGTGCTGGACAGGTTCTTAGACAAGGAGCCACGATGTTCAGCAATGTGCCATTTCCCCTCGTTAGAAGGTCACGGCCAGCGGCGAAAGGTTACAAAAGGCCAGCGATGATTATGGTGGCAGCCATGATCGCAGTGACAGGAGGTGGCGTGGCCACCGCCGCACCGGCAGCAGCCGCCGAGCCAGAGCAAAACTACATCGTGGTACTGAAGGACGGGGCTCAGAACACAGATACCGTGGCCGCGACCCACGGAAAGAAGTTCGGCTTCGCACCATCGCGGACTTATAAGAACGCACTTAACGGATATGCGGCAAGCATGAGCGCTCCTGAAGCCAAAAGCCTGGCCACAGACCCGACCGTCGATTTCGTTTCCTCAGGTCGCGAGTTTCGCCGCCCCCCGGACCCGGCGCCGAATACCGAGCTTGCCCCTTTCTGGTGGCAGCGGATGGGCCAAACCCTGGACGATGCCACGGCTGAAGACGGACACAACTCCGTCCGGGTGAACACCGCCGTCATTGATTCCGGCATCGACGGCACCCATCCTGATCTCAATGTCCGCGGCGGTGTGGATTGCCAGTCCGGTTCACCAGTCACAGTCGCCCCCGTCGACCCCTTCGGGCACGGAACAATGGTTGCCGGCATCATCGGGGCCAAGAACAACAGCATCGGCATCATCGGGGCAGCTGCAGGTACGCCGCTCTGGTCCGTCCGGGTCGTCGACGACGCCGGCACTATTCCAGAAGCAAACCTCCTCTGCGCTGTAGACTGGGTAACGTCCACCCAAAAGGACAAGGACCCGCGTAACGACATCTCAGTCGCGAACATGAGCATCACCGGCCCGGCGACTGATCTGGGGAACTGCGGCGCTGGTGTCGATCCCTTTCACCACGCCATCTGCCGCTCGGTTGAGGCCGGCGTGACCTACACGGTAGCGGCGGGTAACGAGAGCGCCGACATTGCGGCATCTGTTCCGTCCGCGTATGACGAGGTCCTCACCGTAACGGCCATGGCTGACTTCGATGGACGCCCGGGAGGACTAGCAGCGCCGCCTGTCTGCGCATCTGTGGACTGGAGTGCGGCGGGACAATCCGATGACCATGCCGCCTTTTTCTCCAACTTCGCCACACAACCGGCCGACAAGCGCCACACATTAGCCGCTCCAGGGGTTTGCATGGCTTCTACTGCGCCTGGCGGGTACTCCGTCGATCACGGGACGAGCTTCGCCAGCCCAGCCGTAGCCGGTGCTGTGGCGCTCTGCATCAGCAAGAAAGCCTGCAAGGGCTCCGGCAAGGAAGTCATGGACCAATTCCTGACTCAGACCGAGGCATATAACGCGGTAAACGCCGACTTCGGGTTCGTAGGCGACCCGCTGCGCCCGACAGGCTCCCAGTACTACGGATACCTGGCACAGATTGCGGACTACTGTCCGTCTGAGACGCCAAAACGAACCAGCTGCCCGGGAAGGAAATGAGGAAAGGCAAAGGGTGCCCGACCACCCGCCCCATGCAGGCCGAACGACCGCCGTCGGAAGCCGTCTCCCGTTGTGCGCCGTGAGGGCCGGGCGATACGATGCTGCCGGGGAGGGGTCCTGGTCAGCCGTAACGAGTGTTAGGGGCCCAGCAAATGACCGACTTCTTCACCATGCAGCCCGGCGAGACCGCGGCCCCGTTGCCGCCGGGGCCGGTCCTGTGCACCGGGACCGCGGGCATGCGGCGCATTCACCGCTTTTTACTCTGGGCATACAGCGAGGCGCCCGGCCTTGTCCGTTCCGCCGCGCCGGGCGACACCGCCCGCGCTGCCTACGTCGGCGAGGTGCTGGGGAATTTCGACATGGTGCTCCACATCCACCACGAGGGCGAGGACCTGCTGATGTACCCGCCGCTGGGGGAACGGGCACCGGCGTGCGCGCTGCACATTGAGCAGATGCTCGCGCAGCACAGGCAGGTCACCGACAGGCTCAAGGTCATCGAGCCGCTCCGCCTGAAGTGGATGGCAACGGCGGACGCGGAGACCGGCAAGGAACTGGCTGAGCGTTACGAAGACCTGTCGGCTGTCCTGAACGTGCATTTGCGCCGGGAGGTCACCGAGGTGATGCCCGCCGTGGACAGGGTGATGACTGAAAAGGAAATGAGCAGCGTCGGGCAGCACGGGATCAACCAGGTCGACAGGAAGTTCCTGGTGGGCTACCTAGGCATGGTGCTGGCCACGAATCCGCCCGCAGACCAAAAGGAACTGTTCAAGGAAATCCCGCTGCCTGTCCGCCTTGCCTACCGCCTGGTGGGGCGCCGGATGTACCGGAAGCAGTACTCCACGCTGTTCCCGGGACGCGCAGTTCCCGCGACGCTGTAGGCGGCGCGGCGGTCCCGTCCGGGGCAGTCCCGGGAGCCTACCAACGGAAGGCACTTCATGCTGAATCTGGCGCCCGGACCTCGGCGACCCGCCCCGGTACGGTACAGCCCGCTGCGCGGCTTCGATCCGGGATGTGCTGGCGAACCCGGACTGGAAGGACAGCATCGCTGAGGGGCTGCGGCCGGAGTACGCCGAGGACATCCCGATGGATCTGCTCGGTCTCACTACCGGTCTGCCCGCCGAGGCTCCGCAGATTCCTTGGGATGGCCCGACAGTCCGCATCATCGAGCATCAGGCCCACGCCCCGGGCCATGCGGCGCTGCTTATCGAGGAGTGCGGCGTCCTCGTCGCCGGCGACATGCTGTCTGACATCCTGATGCCGTTCCTCGACCTGCAGGCCGCGAATCCGATTGAAGATTACCTCGCCGCGCTGCGGCTGTTCGAGAGCGTGGCCGACGACGTCGTTGCCGTCGTTCCCGGTCACGGCTCGGTGGGCGGGGCTGGGCAGTTGCGGGCGCGAATCAGGCAGGACCGCGCATACGTGGAAGCACTGTACGACGGCGGTGTTCCCGACGACGTGCGCGTCGGCCCTTCGGCCCCGCTTGACTGGCTGCCCGAAGTGCATCAATGGCAGCTGCAGCGGCTCGCCGAAAGACGCCAGCGCAAGTGAGAGAGCGTTCGCCGAAAAGCCGCATTAAATGAGAGAGCGTTTGGTAGGGGACGACGGCGGGCTACATGCTACGCGGGCGAGTGCGCAGCCACGGAGGCGCGTTCAACAGTGGGGCACATGATCTTCACTGCGGAGTCGGTGGGGGCCTCGTCCAAACCCAGCAGCATGCGCACGCCTGCCGCCCCGAGTTCGTAGTGTGGCAGTGACACTGTGGACAGCGGAGGCCGGAGGTGGGCGGCGATGACTTCCTGGTTGTCGAACCCAACTACGGCAATGTCGTCCGGGATGGACAGCCCGTTTTCCCGCAGGCCGTCGTAAAGGCCCATGGCCATGCGGTCGTTGTAGCAGTACACGGCGGTGACGTTGCGTTTGAGCAGTTCTTCCGTTGCGCCGTATCCGCCCTCCTGGTCCGGATAGGCTTCCAGGACCAGGTGGGGGTCGAAGGGAATTCCGGCAGCTTCCAGTGCTTCCTTGTAGCCTTGGAGCCGTCCGTCCCTGGCTGGGGCGGGGGTGGTGGTGTTGATGAATGCGATCCGTACGTGCCCGCCGCGGAGCAGGATTTCGGTGGCCGACTGCCCGCCCTGTGCTTCGTCCGGTACCACAGCTCGGGCGGCCCCCGGCTCTGGGGAGAAACAGTTGACCAGGACGAAGTCCGCCTCGCGCAGTGTTTCCGGGATGTCTGTGGGCCGGTGGAACCACGTCGAGTAGAGGATGCCGCGCACCTTGTATTCGAGCATCATGGCGATGGCGTCCTTTTCGAGGTCGCGGTTGCCTTCGGTGTTGGCGATGAGCAGGGCGTACCCGTTTTTCCAGGCTTCGTCCTGGGCTCCGTGGATGATCTGGCCGGCAAAGGGGGTGGTGGCCACGCCGTCTGCCACCAGCCCGATGAACCGTGAGGTGCCGCTGACCAAGTTCTTGGCCATCGCGTTGGGCCGGTAACCGAGCTGCCGGATCGCATCACTGACGCGTTGACGCGTCTCGTCCGCAATGCGGGCGTTCTTCTTCTTGTTGATGACCAGCGAGACAGTGGCGGTGGACACCCCGGCTGCTTCAGCAACATCGCGGAGGGTCACCGGATGGGCGCGGCCTGTCCTGACAGAGACGTCGGGGGTGGCCGCGTTGCCTGAATTTTTCGCCTGCGAAATCATCTGTCCTCCTTCAGGAGTATATCCATCAGCCGTGGCCGTCATCCCTTCGTCGCCCCGCTCTCCAGGCCTTGGATCATGGCTTTGTTCAGCACGAGGAACACCAGCAGCAGGGGTGTGATGGTGACGCAGACGGCGGCGAACGTGGCGGTCCAGTCGGTCTTGCCCATGGCCCCGATGTAGTTCTGCAGGCCCAGCGGGATCGTCTTCAGCCCCTCCGAGAGGACGAAGGTGTTGGCGAAGATGAAGTCGTTCCAGATGAAGATGCTGTTCACCAGCACAACTGTCACCACGGTGTTCAAGGACAGGGGCAGGGTGATGAGTCCGAAAATCCGGTAGGGTCCTGCTCCGTCAAGAGAGGCGGCTTCGTATGTTTCCCGCGGGATGTATTCAAAGAAGGAGCAGAAGAGGTAGATCGACATCGGAAGGGCGAAGCCAGCCAGTGGGATGATCATCGACTGGTAGGTGTCGAGCAGGTTGATCGTGGCGTAGTCGATGAAGAGCGGTACCAGCGCGATCTGGACGGGCACGATGATGCCGATGAGGAACAGGCCCCGGACGAACTTGCTGAACCGGAAGCCCAGGACCTGGAGCGCGTAGGCGGCCATCATTCCCAGCAGCACAATCAGGACGTTCGCGCCCATCGTGACGATAAAGCTGTTGAGGATGTTCATTCCGAGGTTGCCGGTCTCGAAGGCCCGGGCGTAGTTTTCGAAGGTTATCGCCTTCGGGAGTGCGAACGGATCGCCGGTGGCGAAGTCGTGCTCCGTGCGCAGGCTGGTGATGAACAGCCAGGCCAGAGGGTAGACCTGCACGATGACGATGAGGGCGATGATCACCTTTGACAACGTGCCGTGGAGGCTGGGCTTGGGCCGCCTGCGCGACGGCGGCTGGCTGGGTGGTGGGGCTGAGACAGTCATGGGCCTGGTAACCGGAGCTGCTGGCGCGGTCATGCGTCCGCCTTTCGTTTGAGCATGAAGAGGATGAGTCCGACGGCGACCAGGCATTCGACGACGATGAAGACGGCGATAGTGCTGGCGTATCCGAAGTCGGTGCTGGTGAATGCCGTCTTGTACATGTACGTGGTCAGCAACTCCGAGGACTGTCCGGGGCCGCCGTTGGTCATGAGGTACGGGATGTCGAACCCGCGCAGGCCGTAGGTGGTTGCCATGATGGTGGTGGTGATCCAGACGGGCATGATGTGCGGGAACCGGATCTTGGTGAACAGTTGCCACCGCGAGGCGCCGTCGAGGCGGGCGGCTTCCTCAAGCTCCTGCGGGACGGACAGCAGCGCCGCGTACAGGATGAGCATGTACAGGCCGGTGAACCGCCAGCCTTCCGGGGCCGACACCGCGGCAAGGACGGTGTTGATGTCCGAGAGCCAGGGACGTTCCAGGGCGCCGAGTCCGATCCAGTGCAGGAGCTGGTTGAGGAGCCCCACTGGCTCGATCGAGTAGATGCGCACGAACAGGAAGGCGATGGCCACGGTGGAAATCACCGCGGGCAGGAGGTAGAGGGTTTTGATCAGGTCCCGGCCGCGCCGCATGGAGGTCAGGAGGCTGGCCACCACCAGTGCGCCGCCAAGCTGCAGGACCAGGCAGATGGCCAGATAGCCGAGAGCATTGAAGAAGGAGCGCCAGAAAATGTCGTCAGCGGTGAGCATCCGTACATAGTTGGCGAGCCCTACGAACTCCATGTCGCTGATGCCGTTCCAGGAGAAGAAGCTCAGGAACAGCGACTGCATGATGGGGAACAGCACCGCGACACCGTAAAGCAGCAGGGGCGGGAGCAGGAAGACCAGGACAGAGAGTCGTGACCTATTGGGAAGCATGGCAGGCCTTTCGGGTGGGGGCCGCAGCCCCCACCGCTGTGATTACTTGAAGAACTTCGGGGCGTTTTGCGCGATGGTGCTGTCCATCGTGCTGGTGAACTCTTCGGGCGTAATGTTGCCCTGGACCAGGAGCACGAGCTCCTGCTGCAGTCGGCCGTTGGTGGTCGGGTCGAGCTGGGTGTCCCACGGCATGGCCTGTTTGTCCCCGAGGTCGTTGGCCATCTCCAGGGCCTTCTTGTACAGGGGCGTGGCGTTGGCCGGCACGGCCGTCTCTACGTTGGTCGTCGGCGAAAGCGCGCCCGTGGCCGCGTACTCGGCGGGGTACTTCGTGAGGGCGAACTTCAGGAAGTCGCTGACAAGCGGGTCGTAAGTCTTGGCGTTGACCGCCATTCCAATGCCCGACGGCGAGACGAACTCGTTTGCCGCCGTGGCGGATCCTGCGGTGGTGGGCAGCGTGAAGAAGTCGATGTCCTCCCGCACGGCAGGATTGAGCTTGTCAGTTGCCAGGCTTGGCAGCTCCCAGGTGCCGATGTTGTACATCGCTGCCTGCCCGGACGTGAACTGGTTCTGCGCGTCGGAGTAGCCTTGTGAGGAGAATCCGTCCTGGAAGCACTTGGCCTTGCCGAGCGATGCCAGCCACTCCACGGTTTTCTGACCGGCGGGGTCAGTGAACTTCGCTTCGCCCTTCTTGAGCTTCTGGATGAAGTCCGGTCCGGCTTCGCGGAACGGCTGGTAGGCGGCATACCGTTCCAGGGGCCACTGGTCCTGGCCGTCGAGGGCGATGGGCGTGATGCCGGCTTCGCGCAGGGCGGTGCACATGGCGGGAATGTCGTCGAGGGATTTCGGAACGGACACGCCTGCCTTTTGCAACAGGGCCTTGTTGTACCAGACGAACTCCAGCTCGAACTGGAAGGGGATCATGTGCAGGGATCCGTCGTCGAAGCGCTGGTAGTCCAGTGCGCTGGGCCGGTAGTCGTCGTAGACATCCAGCGACTTGAGCAGCTTTTCGGCGTCGACCATCTTGCCCTGTTTGGCCAGCTGCTGGGCGAAGGGTGTGGCGTCGGTATCGAAGAGTTCGGGTAGCTTGTTCGCGGCAGCCAGGGTCTCAAGCTTCTGGATGTAGGAAGGCCTGTCCGGGGTGGTGATGAGGTTGAGCGAGAAGCCCGGGTGGTCCTTGGCGTAGTCGTCCGCGATTTTCTTCATGATGTTGATGACGGCGCCGTCGGCCGGCCGGGACAGCAGCCACGAGATTTCCCGGGGCTTGACCTCTCCGGTGGGACTGACGTTAGACGGGTCGCTGGCCGTGCCTCCGCCGCCGCATCCGGCGAGGGCGATGGCCGCGGCTGCCGCCACGGCGGCTGTGCGGAATAGGTTCTTCATGAAAATCTCCTTTGATTCGGGTGCAAGCACTGTGGATGTTTAGTTGTCTGTGCGTGTGCGTATCTGAAGTTCGGTAAGAATTGCGGACCCCTCCCCCGCGAAGACGCCAATACGCCCCGCTGGCAAGTCGTAGATCCTGGTACTAAGGGCAACCTGCCGGTCCAGAACGGCCACGCACAGGTCCCCTTCGACGACGAGTTCGAGGGTGTGCTCGCCGGGAGTCAGGTCGCAGGGACGTTCCAGTTCGATCTCGAACGGTATGTCCCCGGAGACGTGCCACTGCGCGTCGCCGGTGACTCTCCGTGGCCACCGGTCGAACACCATGCGGCCGCGTTTCGGTTCCAGGCGCAGAACGTAGGCCTGGTCCCCGTCTTCGCTTGAACGCAGCAACAGCCCGCATTCGGTGGTGTTGGCTTCGATGTTGAGTACTGCCCGGGCGTAGAACTGGCTGGGCAGCTCTTCATCGGAGACGACGGCGGTATACCCGTCCGGTACCTCCAGCCGCGTGGGCAGGCCGCCTGTCAGGGATACGGGGACGTCATCCCAGAAGCTGTCGACGAGTTCGTCCGCGAAGCCGAATCCCAGGGTGCCGTCGGGGTTTTGCCGTGCCTCCAGGACGGACATGGTGCCCGCCCACTGCCAGGGACCGCCGTCGCGCTTTCCTTCCTTGGTGGCGATCCAGCCAAAGAAGAAGCGCCGCCCGTCCCGCTCGGCGGTCTTTGACGCGTAGAACGCGCGGCCGTCGATGCTGTCCCGGTCCGGGACGCTCCAGGGACCGTCGGGGCCCTTTGCCATGCGGTACCGGGTGGTGAACGATTCGGAGAACTCCGAGTAGACCATGTACCACCAGCCGCCCCACTCGAAGACGTCCGGGCACTCATGGGTGATGTAGCGGCGCGGATCCCAGAACGGCTCGGTGTGCTCCCACGTCATCAGGTCGCTGGAGACGCACTGGGCGATGACGCCGCGACGGCGTTCGGTTCCGGCGGAGTGCCGGGCCGCCAGCAGCATCCGCCACTGGCCGGCGGTGCCGTCCCGGAAAACGAAAGGATCCCGCCAGTCTCCGGACTCATAGCCGTCCGGGGCGCCGAAAGTGAGCTCCGGGTGTTTCACCCAGGTCTGCATGCCATCGGTGCTTGTGGCGTGCATGACGAGTTGCAGGGGTGCGCCGTCCGGACCGAGGTTGCGAGGGTTCTGTCCCGTGTAGAACAGATGGTGAATGCCGGAGTCATCGACCACGATGCTGCCCGTGTAAGCGTTGAAGTCCAGATCGGACTCGCTTCCGTGGTGGAGCGAAACTCCCTGGTCCTCGAACTGCGTGAGGTCCTTCGTGGTGACGAGATTCCATGAGGTTCCCGGCTTCGGGTCTGAGCGGACCTCGTGGAGGTAGAAGAGCCAGAACTCCCCGTCCTTCTCGAAGGGGATGAGGTCCCCAACCCAGCCGTCGGCGGGCTGGAAAAAGATTGAGCGTTTCATCGGCGCTGATGTCCATTTCTGCTAAAGCGTTTGATCACGATAAAAGTAGCGTGGATCACACAGCCGATCAAGCGATTTAGCAAATTTTATTTTCTCGTTGGCACTCAGTGATTAAACGCTTGACCAATCCCGCCAAGCCCCACTATCGTCCTGCATAGCCGATCAGTTACCGCGCCCCTCGAAGCCGAGCGACGCGGCCTGGCTACGATCACCTGTTCTCTCGCCTGAAAAGCGCGGCACTGCTCCCCTGGAATCCCGCAAGTGTTCCTCCTTGCCAGCGCGCCTCCATCACCGCCGATGACTCACGGCTGGCCTACGCGCCCGCCAAACCCTGAGAGGAAAACCAATTTATGACGCACCGCATCTCACGACGTGCTGTCCTGCAAGGCTCAGGCGTTGGGGCTCTTGCCCTTTTCGCTGGCAGCGCCATACCCGTTGCAGCGCATGCGCAGTCATCCCTGCGGGCGGTCTATCACATGACTCCGCCCTCGGGCTGGCTCTGCGACCCGCAGCGCCCCGTCTATACCAATGGCGGCTACCAGCTCTACTACCTGCACTCCGGGCAGAATAACGGCCCGGGCGGATGGGATCACGCGACCACCAGCGATGGCGTGTCCTTTACCCACCACGGCGTGGTGATGCCATTGCAGCCCGATTTCCCGGTGTGGTCGGGATCGGCCGTCGTGGACACAGCCAACACGGCTGGGTTCGGCGCCGGGGCGGTGATCGCACTCGCCACGCAGCCGACAGACGGGATCCGCAAGTATCAGGATCAGTACCTCTACTGGTCCACCGACGGCGGCTACACCTTCACCGCACTCCCCCACCCGGTGATCGTCAACACTGACGGCCGCACGGCCACAACACCAGCCGAGATCGAAAACGCGGAGTGGTTCCGCGACCCCAAGATCCACTGGGACCAAGTACGCAGCGAATGGGTGTGTGTGATCGGACGGGCACGTTACGCAGCCTTGTACACCTCCCCGAACCTTCGGGATTGGCAGTGGAAATCCAATTTCGACTACCCAAACCCTGCGCTCGGCGGGATCGAGTGCCCGGATCTGTTCACCATGACGGCCGACGACGGCACACGGCATTGGGTGCTCGGTGCGAGCATGGATGCCTACAGTATCGGCCTGCCGATGACCTACGCATATTGGACGGGCACCTGGAACGGCACGGCGTTCATCGCCGACAACCTCACACCGCAGTGGCTCGACTGGGGCTGGGACTGGTACGCCGCTGTGACGTGGCCATCGGTCGAGGCGCCGGAGACAAAACGTCTTGCGGTCGCCTGGATGAACAACTGGAAGTACGCGGCCCGCGACGTACCCACCGATGCATCCGACGGGTACAACGGGCAGAACTCGATCGTGCGGGAACTGCGGCTTGAGCACCAACCGAACGGCTGGTACAGCCTGCTCAGCTCCCCCGTTGAGGCGCTTTCGGGCCACGTCACCGCGACCACCACGCTTCCTGACCGCACCGTCAACGGCAGCTCCGTGCTGCCGTGGAGCGGGCGCGCTTACGAGCTCGAGCTCGACATCTCATGGGACGCGGCTGCAAACGTTGGGGTATCGGTGGGCCGCTCCTCAGACGGATTGCGCCACACGAATGTTGGCAAGTACGGCGCCGAACTGTACGTCGACCGTGCGCCCTCGGACCAGAGCGGCTATTCGCTCACGCCTTACTCGCGTGCCGCCGCGCCTATCGACGCCAACGCGCGATCGGTACACCTGCGCATCTTCGTTGATACACAGAGCGTCGAAGTGTTCGTGAACGCCGGGCACACGGTCCTTTCGCAGCAAGTGCATTTCGCCGACGGCGACACCGGCATCTCGTTGTACGCCGACGGCGGCCCGGCGGACTTCACCGGAATGAGGATCCGCGAGTTCGGCAGCCCGGTCTAATCGGTGGTTGAGCCCGTCGAAACCCGGTGGTTGAGCTTGTCGAAACCTGGGTTTCGACGGGCTCAACCACCGGCCGACAGGCTCAACCACCGAACCGGCGTTTAGCGGGGGTGGTGCGTTGCCTGCAGCTCGTACACCGGCGTTTCCAGACCCTCCATCCGGGCCTTGAGCTGCAGGGCCAGGTACGCGGAGTAGTGCCGGCTCTGGTGAAGGTTTCCGCCGTGGATCCAGAGGTTGGGCACGTTGGTGGGCTTCCACATGTTGCGCAGCTCCCCTTCCCAGGGGCCCGGGTCCTTCGGGGTGTCTGAGCCGTATCCCCAACACTTGCCCACCCGGTCCGCCACCTCGGGCGAAACCAGGTCCGCCAGCCAGCCGTTCATGGAGCCGTAGCCGGTGGCGTAGACAATCAGGTCAGCCTCCAGCTCGGTGCCATCACTAAGGACCACCGCGTTCCCTGTGATCTTCGAAACCTCCCCCGAGCGAAGCTGCACCCGGCCGTCGATGATCAGCTGCGAGGCGCCGACGTCGATGTAGTAGCCGGAGCCGCGCCGCAGGTACTTCACGAACAGACCGGACCCGTCCACGCCGAAGTCCAGGTCGAACCCGGCGGCCTCCAGCTGGGAGTAGAACGCGGCATCCCGCTCAGCCATCGCCTGGTACACGGGCACCTGCGCCTCGGGCAGGATCCGCATGGGCAGCGAGGCGAACAGCAGGTCGGCCTTCTCCGTGGTGACCCCGTTCGCCAAAGCCTTCTCCGAATACAGACCCCCCAGTGCCAGATCCATCAGCGATTCGCTCCGGGCGATGTGGGTGGAGGACCGCTGCACCATGGTGACGTCGGCGCCGTGCTCCCACAGGTCTGCGCAGATATCGTGCGCGGAGTTGTTGGAGCCGATCACCACGGCCTTCTTCCCGGTCCAGTCCCCGCCGCCCGGGTGCTGCGAGGAGTGGCGCTGCTCCCCCAGGAAGGAGCCCGCGCCGTCGAACGCGGGAATGTTCGGGTAGCCGGAGACGCCCAGGGCGAAGACCAGCTGCTTGGGGCGCAGCGTCACAGGCACCCCATCACGAACGACGCTGACCACCCATTCCTGGGTGCCGTCGTCGTACTCGGCGCCCACGCACTCGGTGCCGCCCCAGTAGTTCAGCTCCATGATCCGGGTGTAGTGCTCCAGCCAGTCGCCGATCTTGTCCTTGGCGGCGAAGACGGGCCAGTCGTCGGGGAACTTCAGGTAGGGCATGTGGTCGTACCAGACGGGGTCGTGCAGGTGCAGGGACTTGTAGCGGTTCCGCCAGGAGTCGCCCGGCTTCTGGTTCTTCTCGATGACGAGGGTGGGGACGCCCAGGCGCCGCAGCCGGGCCGCGAGGCCGATGCCGCCCTGCCCGCCGCCGATGATCACCGTGTAGGGCTGCGCCTCGTAGCCGAGCCGCGCCTCGCGCTCCTCCTTCTGTTCCAGCCAGGAGCGCCGGCCCTTGATGATCTCGTGTGCCACGCTCTTCTCGCGGCGCGGGCCCTTCTTCTCTTCGAAGCCCTTCAGCTCCTGCATGGTGGTGAGCAGCGTCCAGCATTTGCCGTTCCGCAGCCGGAGGTGGCCGTAGCCGCGGGCGGTAGCGGTTTCGAAGGTGATCCAGGCTTCCGTGCTGGCGGCGTCGCCCGTGGCGTCCTCGGAGAGCGCCCAACCAGAAGGCTGCACGTGGTCCAGCGTGGCCTCGAGCATCTGCCGGATGTCTGCCTTGCCTTCGAGCGTCTTCAGGTTCCAGGTAAACGCCACGAAGTCGCGCCAGTAGCATTCGTCCTCGAAAAGTTCGACGGCGGCGTCCGCGTCGCGCCGCTGCAGAGCGGTATCCAGTTCCGTCAGCCAGGCCTGCGCGGCTGCGGTGGGTGTCTCGGTCATGTCCACTCCCTTGTGTCTTATGGTCCGTGTGTCTGTTGGTTCCGGCGGCCCCGTCCCGCCGGAATCCCCTGCGATATGCTGGGACGGGCGTGAGCTGCATCACCATTGCAACGCAGTGGGGGTTTCAACCGCGTTACACGGGCACTGCCGGCAAGGACGCCGCCGGTGAGGAGGACACTGTTTGGACTACGGCCTGAGGTTTTCGGACCCGGCGAAGTACTCGCGCGCCCTGCGCCGCGCGCACGAACTGGTCATTTCCGGCGTCCCGCGCCCGGAGATCCCCACCGACCTGGCGGATTCGTGGCGCCGCTCCATGGCCCTGGGCATCAGCCCGGACCAGCACAGCCCGCGGCACCTGCACGACGTTGCCGACGTCCTGGAGCTGCGGCGGGAGCACCGGCTGCAGCAGGTCATGCCGGCGCTGCACGACCTGCTCGCCGACGATTCCAGTTCCGGCCGGCACCTCCTGGTACTCACCGACGCCAACGGCGAGATCCTGTGGCGCGTGGGCAGCCCGCAGGTACTGCGGCGCGCGGACCGGCTGGAGTTCTTTGAGGGGGCGGACTGGTCCGAGGCCGGCATCGGCACCAACGCCATCAGCGAGGCGCTGGTCACCGGCCGGCCGGTGCAACTGTTCTCCGCCGAGCACCTGGTCCGCACGCACCACGAGTGGGCCTGCACGGCGGCGCCCATCACGGACCCTTTGACGGGTGAACTGCTGGGCGTGCTCGACGTCTCGGGACCGCTGGACACCCTCAGCGCGGACACGCTGCGGATGATGCGGTGCGCGGTTCGAGTGGCGGAGGCGCTGCTGGGAATGCCCGACGGCGGGAACTCCGCGGGTGCCCCGTCTTCCGTTCGCGCGTCCCGGCAGGTGGTGGGCCGGCCGGCTGCCGCAGTGGAGTCACTGGAGCTTCTCGGCGACAGGCCCGCTGCGGTGTTCCGGGACGGCAGCCGGGTGCCGCTGACGCTCCGCCGGGCCGAGATCCTGGCGCTGCTGGATTCACGTTCGCAGGGCTGGAGCGCCGAGGAGCTCGCCTTCGAGCTGTATGGCGACGCGGGTACGCCGCAAGCCATTCGGACAGAAATGTTCCGGGTCCGCTCGATGCTGGGCGATGCCGTGGAGTCGAACCCGTACCGGTTGGTTGCGGGCCTGGCCGGCTGTTCGGATTCGGGACGGGTCCTGCGGCTGCTGCGCGAAGGGCAAGTGGCTCAGGCGCTCGAAGCGTACTCCGCTCCCCTGCTCAGCCGGTCAGGTGCCCTCGCGGTCCAGCTGCTCCGGGACCAGCTGGATCTTGCTATTGGATCGGCCGTGCGGTCCAGCGGCGACGCCGGGCTCCTCATCCGCTGGCTGTCCACGGATACGGGCGCCGCGGATTTTGAGGCCGTGGAGGCACTGGGCCGGCTAGTGGGACGCGGGGATGCGCGGTACCTGGCGTTCCGGGCGTCGTGCGGGGGTTGAGCTTGCCCCACTGTTGAGCCCGAAGTTCCAGCCATCCCGGTGAGAACATCCGGCTCGACGCCGGCTCCACCGTGAGTGCCCTAGCCCACGAACTGCGGGATTTTGATCGATTGTTTCGTGACGACGCCCGGCATCAACATCGTGCAGGAGCCGGCGGAGTAAGACGGCATCGAGATCGACTGCTTGGGCGGCCGGATCCCGAGCGTGAGCCATGCTTCGTGAGGCCGCTGGCCGAGGCGGCCTTGGGAAAGGATGGGCTTCGACGACGTGTTCCTGGGTAGTGCCGCCGTCATGGCCGAACACGGCATCTGCGAGGCCCCCCACGCCCAGACCCGGCTCAAGGAAGTCATGGTCGGGCGCGGGAATGTTGACTATGTGCGCGACAGACGGGTGTTCGTGCTCCCGACTGTCTTCTTGGCAGCGGCATCGCTTCGCTTGGCTTCGCGGCATCCATGGGCCGGCTAACGCGGAGAGCGAGTCTCTGGCCTCTAACATCGTCGCGATTGGAACCGGCACTATCCATTAGGACAATAGTGAACGGCCGTAGTGCCGAAGACATACAGCGTTTCGCGAGTGGAGCAGGTGCACAGCCTGGTTGGATCGCCTTGCACCGCGAAGCGCCGGTGCGTAAGCGCACCCAACAGTCATTAGAACGGCGTCCTCACCCATCCGATGGCTCTAGCGCTAATTCCCAGAGACACTCACCTCGATAGGGTCGTTAGCCTGCACAAACAGTCGCCCTTTACCCTCACGGGCGGGGTCGTCAACGAAGACGAACTCCGGTTCCATATTAGTCATGAAGAGACTTTGTGAACGATTGACTTTCGAAACACGAGCCACTGAGAATCGAGGTTCAACTATCTCAACTTTTAGGCTTGCCTTTCTCACAAAAGCAGTACCTAGCGAACCACCTTCTATCGATGGGTCGGGTATGTTTACCTCTCGAAGGATTACAACTTTCGCGCCTTCCTGTACGCCGTCGTTGCTTCCGACGTTGATTGCTATTTGATCCTCATCGAGAACCGTAGCGACCTTGCCCCTGATGGACGGCATGTCATTCCACCTTCTTTTCAAGTTCACGCAGTAATGGGTCTGGAACGAGGGTCACGTTCTCGGGTAAGGCCTCGTGGACGTGAGCGCGGTCCATTGCAGCGTCCCAAAAACGACCTTCGGCCTCTTCTTGCTCCCGAACCTCAAGAATTACACTACTTTCGTCTTTCGCTTTGGCCACCGCCAAGATGCCGCGACGCGTGCCGAGAGCAGATTGCAGTAAGTACCTGGATCCTACCGCTGGAACTTGCCCCTCCTGCACATCCGCGTAGAAGGTAAGCCGTCCATCTTCAATTCTTGCGTTGGTTAGCGTTGGAATTATCGGGCAGGAATTGGCCGTTACTGCACCCAACGTCTCCAACTGTCCACGCAAGCGCTCCTTGGCCAACTTATCTGGGACGTCAGCCAGGTCCTCCTGGGCTGCCTGGAGGGAATCTCGGGCTTGCCCAACCGCGTCCAGCAACTTCTGGTAATCACGGAAGCGCACGACAACATCAACCGATACGATCCCGAGCAAGTAGATGGTCGGAGCAAGCACCACAATGCCGATGCCAGCGAAAGCCAAACGAGCCGTGCCCTCTTGCGCCAAGCCAAAAATAAGGGTCGAGAGTCCGCTAACCGCCGCGAGAACTGCGAGAGTGAAGAGTCCGGCGGTTTTCAGCCGGCGCCCCCACAAATCACTCATGCCAGCCACCACCCCCATACAAAAGTCGAACTTCTACATCCTTATCGAATGAAGCTCCATTTACCAATCGGGTCCGTTGCTGCGCACATACCTACCGACATAATCCCAAGGCTGGCAGATAGCGTGAGTTGGTACTGGCGTTCCGAGGTGTCGGTGTGATTGGGCCCCCATTAGCAGTCCAGCGTCTATGCGGTAGCTAATTGGTTTTCTTGCGTCCATGTTTCCCAGTAGCGTTTCGGCGTCATGCCGTCCAGGGATCCGTGGGGCCGTTCATGATTGTAGATAGCTTTCCATTCCTCGGCCAAATACTTGGCTTCGGCCATGGTGTCCATGATTTCTCCGGAGAGTTGTTCCCTTCTGAATTGGGCGTTGAAGGATTCGATGAAGCCGTTCTGCCAGGGTGATCCCGGGTCGATGAACGCGGTGTCGACTCCGGCGGTATTACACCATTCGATCAGTGCGGCGGCCGTGAATTCGGGGCCGTTGTCACACCTGAGGTAGGCCGGTGCGGCGCCGGTTTCGGCGATGATGTTCTCCAGCACCGCGACCACATCCGATGCTTTGAACGACCTCCGCGGG
This sequence comes from Pseudarthrobacter sp. BIM B-2242, assembly GCF_014764445.1. Classification (NCBI taxonomy): domain Bacteria; kingdom Bacillati; phylum Actinomycetota; class Actinomycetes; order Micrococcales; family Micrococcaceae; genus Pseudarthrobacter; species Pseudarthrobacter sp. BIM B-2242. The sequence goes on along the minus strand of NZ_CP061721.1, from coordinate 1,016,439 downwards.
ATGACCGCCAGCGCCGTGCGCGTGTATTCGTCGATGACGTTGAAGAACCGGATATGCCGCCCGCAGGAGGTCACGTCGGACTGGAAGTCGAAGCTGACCACATGCATCGGGTACTGGGCTGTGAGGCGTTTCTGTTCCCCGGCGCCGGGCCCGGTGCGGCGCTTCTTCCTCGCCCTGGGTTTACAGGTCAGGCCTTCGTCGCGCCAGAGCCGGCGCACCCGCTTCCTGTTCAGCGCCACCCCGTCCCAGGCCGGCTGGGCCAGCAGGTGCCAGCGGGCCTTCCGCCAGCCCCACGCCGGGTGCTTGACCGCGATGGCACGTAGCTCCGAGCGGAGCTGGGCTTCCTCGAAGCCCATGTCGGGTTTCTTCTTGCGGAACGCGGACCGGTTCTGCCCCAAAACCTTGCAGGCGAAGCGTTCGGACGCCCCGAACTTCTCCACCGCCATGCGCACGGCACGGCGGCGGGGCTCGGGGCTCAGAATTTTCCCTTGGCCACCTCGTTCAGGATGTCGATGGCCAGTTCTTTCTCCGCCAACAGCCGCTTGAGCCGGGCGTTCTCCTTCTCCAGCTCCTTGGTCCGTTTGGACGCTTCGGCGTTCTTCTCGGACCCGTACTGGTTCAGCCAGCGGTACCAGGTCGCCTCGGTGATCTGGAGTTCCTTGATGACCTCGAGCATCGGGCGGCCGTCATTGAGCATCTTCTGGCCCTGCCGGACCTTGGCGATGACCTGCTCAGGGGTGTGTCTGCGTGCCATGATTCGTGAATTTCCTCCTATGTCCATTCTCGGACACGAAACTCACACAAACACTGGACTTCTACATGGGGACCCAACCAGGTGTGCAATCTCGCTACATCGTGGACACTGGATCTCGTGGCTTCGTGGACGCTGAGTCTCACTACTTCGTACACTCCTACCCTCCTGCCCTCCGCCACCCCAGATCAGGGAATCTAGTTGAGGCTAAAGACTGCTGGCAGTTCGTTCTCGCGGAAGGCGTGTTGCTCCTGAAACTCGGCGCGTTTTCGTGTCCACTGCTTGGTCGGGTGCGACATGTGCACGCCCTTGATGGAGTGTGAGGCAACGAACCGTCCACGGACCTGTAACGCGATCATGGGCAGCAGGAATGAAAACACGACTTCCCCGCTGGTGGGATCGGCGAACAGGTATTCGGTGTCGTTGATAGTTCGATAGAACTCACGCCCGGAAAACGTGGTCGGCAACGACACGTGATACCCCTGGTAATAGATTTGGCGGTTCGCCGCCGTGACTTCCACCAGGCCTTGATCGGCCGCCTGCTGCTCGGCAACGTCGCCAGTCCCCGCGTCGGGCAGCAGCCGTCCGGTCTTGGAGATGGTGAGTTTCGCCCGTGCCAGGAGCTGGGCGTCGAGTGTGCGCATCTGCCGATACCTGGCCGCCTTCCCCTGCAGAACCGCCACTGGGATCGGTTCGGCGGCCGGGGTGTGCGCCAGCAGTTCCCATGCCCTGCCCGGCGTGGCTTGGTCAAGGGATTGGTGTGTGAGTATTTGAAGGTTTGGAAGCCACTCGATATTGCCTTTCGGGGCCAGTGATATTGCCGGTGGGGGCCGGTGGCCGGGGTTGTGGGGGCCACCGGCCCCCACCGACGTTTTCTTACTGCTTCATGGTGGCGTGTTGGCGCATGTTGTGGTTGCCGGTATCGACCCAGATGGTGTTGTGCACGATGCGGTCCATGATCGCATCGGCGTGGACCCCGGAGCCGAGCCGTTGGTGCCAGTCTTTCTTGGCGTACTGGGTGCAGAACACGGTCGATGCCGTGTCGTACCGGCGCTCCAGTAACTCCAGGAGCATGCTGCGCATGCCCTCGTCGGGGTGGTCGAGAAGCCATTCGTCGATCACGAGCAGGGTGAAGGCCGCGTACTTGTTCAGGAATTTAGTCTGCCCCTGGGGCTTGTCCTTCGCCAGCGCCCAGGCTTCCTCAAGGTCGGGCATGCGGACGTAGTGGGCCCGGATCCGGTGCTGGCAGGCCTGCTTGGCCAGTGCGCACCCCAGGTAGGATTTCCCGGATCCGGTGAATCCCTGAAACACGACGTTCTGCTGCCGTTCGATGAACGAACACGTGCCGAGCTGGGCGATCACGTTCCGATCCAGGCCACGCTCGTCCACGAGGTCGAGCCGGCGCAGATCCGCGCCCGGGTAGCGTAGCCCGGCCCGCCGGATCAGTCCCTCGACCTTGGCGTGGTTGAACCCGGAGTGGGCCTCGTCGACGACCAGGCGGAGCCGTTCCTCGAAGGCCATGCCGAGCACGAGCGTCTCGTCCTGGGCCTCGAGCGCTTCCAGCATCGGGGAGGCGCCCATCTCACGGAGCTTGCGTTTGGTCTCGAGATCGATCCCGCTCACTTGGCACCCCCTGCGTAGTATTCGGCGCCGCGCACGTATCCGCCGTGTTCGGCGGGTTCATCCCGTGGTGGTCTGAGACCGGCGGCCTTGTCCTGCTCTGTGGCCAGGATCGGCTGCAGGTGCGCATACCGCGGGGACCGCACCCGGCCTGCCAACGCGAGCCGACAGGCTGCCTCGAGGCGTTCGGCGGAGTAGCGCCGGGAGAGCCGCAGCACGGCCAGTGCTGCGTCCAGGCCCTGCTCGTCGACCGGGACGGACTCGAAGATCCGGTTGACCACGGTCACCGCCGCCGGGCCGATCCGTCCGGCCCACTCCCGCACCCGGAGCGCATCCCATTGCCGGTACTTCTCGCCGGCGGGCAGGTCGGCGTCGTTGGTGCGGTATTCATTGGCCGCGCCCTCGGGCAGCAGCAGGTGGCTGGTCAGCCGTTCGGTGCCCCGGTAGGCCTGAATTACCCGATCGGTGATCCGCAGGTCCACCGTGGTGCCGACATGGGCGAAGGGCACCGAATAGTAGTTCCGCTCCCAGACCACGTGCCCGTTCCGGCCCACCCGGCGCCCGTAGACCCACCTGCTGATCTCGTAGGCAACCGCCGGCAATCCCGTCAGCAGGGGCTGTTCCTCGGCTGCGAACACACTGGCCCTGGACCCGGGCCGCTTCTGGAACAGCTCCGCGTTGTAGGCCGCCACGCGCTCGATGATGGCGGCCCTGAGCTCCGTCAACGACGTGAATTGCCGTTGGCGCAGCCCGGCGATGACCCAGGTAGCCACGTGGGCGACCGTGTTTTCCACGCTGGCTTTGTCCTTCGGCGCCCTGACACGTCCGGGCAGCACCGCCGCCGAGTAGTGCGCCGCCATCTCGCGGTAGGCGTCGTTGAGCACGACCTCGCCCTCGCGGGGATGCTTGATGACCCCGGTCTTCAGATTGTCCGGCACGATCCGCGGCACCGACCCGGTGAAGGCCTCGAACATCGCCACGTGGGCCCGCAGCCAGGTGTCTTGCTTCATGTCCAGAGCGGGTTCGACGAACGCGTACCGGCTGAAAGGCAGGCACGCCACGAACAGATATACGGTCCTGGCCTTGCCCGTGACCGGATCGGTTAACTGCATTGTCGGCCCCGACCAGTCGACCTCCACCGTTTGCCCGGCCTTGTGTCCGACCCTCGATGCCACTCCCGTTACCAGCACGTGCCGCTGGTAGGTCCTGCAGAAACGGTCATAGCCCATCACCGGCTCACCGGCAGCGGCGCATGAATCGGCGTACTCGCCATGCAGCAGCTTCAGCGTCACCCCGACCCGGGCCATCTCCCGATGCACCTGGTCCCAGTCCGGCTGCGCGAACACGCTTTGATGCTCACCGCGCCCCGGGAACAACCGGGCATACACCTCCCTGTCAGAGCTGTCGGCGATCTCGTCCCACACCACCCCGGCCGCGTCGGCTGCCTCCAGCACCGCCGTGATGCTCTTCCGGGACATTCCCTGCGACGCTGCGATTGCCCGGCCCGACAGGCCCTCGGCGCGCAACTGCAACACCAGCTTCGCCCTGATCTTCCGTACCATTACTGATTACTCCTTCCGCCGTGCGCCCTATACACACGACGGAAGGAGCCTAAGCCGGGGTGGCCCCCAACGACGCCACCGCCCGGCTCCCAAGACCGCTACTGCGCGCTCTGGCCACCGGCCCCCAAACACGCGACGGGTGGACCCCAAAAGAGCGAATATTCAGTGTGGGCGCCGGTTGTTGTAGTGCTCCCGATACCGGCAGATTCTCGCCCGTAACTGCTCAAGGTTTGTCGGTCGATGTGCGTCGAGGAAGCGCACCAGTGTTTGGTGGGAGCGTTCGTTCTTCCCTTGTGTGGTCGGCTTGCCGGGCGGGCCGGTGATCGGCAACGTGCCGCGTGAGGCCAGGAAAAATTCCACTGCGCCGACCCGGCCGAGGCGTAGCTGGTGGAACGCCAGGGAGTTACCCGATAACAGTCCTTGCGGTGCCCCGTACTGGTCAATGGCTCGTTCCAGCACTCGTTGCGCGTCGGCGCTGTTTTCATGCCGGGCATTCGCCCAGGTGCCCACGTCGTAGCGGGTCGCGTCGTCCAGCAGCTTTTAGATCGTCACGACCGCGCCGGTGGCCAGCCTGTATTCGAACGCGTCCAGCTGCCACAACGCCATGGCCGTGGCGCGGGTAAAGGGAATGCAGGACGACTTCGGGCGTTTCTTGGGGGCAGCATCAACCTGCCCGACCGCTGAGAGCAGCCGGGCGATCGTCGCCCCCGAGGGGACCCTGGTGCCGAGCCGGCAGAACCGGTCATAACTCATCGCCGCTTGCCCGGCCCGACTGCACCCGTCGAGATACTCCTGGTGCAGCAGCTTCAACGTCACCCCCACCCTGGCCAGCTCACGGTGCACCTGGACCCAGTCCGGCTGCGCGAACACGCTCTCCCGCACCCCGCGACCGGGAAACAGCGCCAGATACACCTCGCCCTCAGACTTCTCCGCAACGTCGTTTCAACCGAGCCCGAGCTGCTCCGCAGCATCGATCACCGCCTGAATGCTGTGCCTGGACATGCCCTGAGCAACCGAGATCGCTCTACCGGACAGGCCCTTATTGCGCAACTGCAAGACGAGCTTCGCCTTAATCTTCCGTACCATTACCGGTACTCCTTCCACCACGTGGCCCTCACGCGGTGGAAGGAGCTTTTCAGGCGGCGCTTAACCACACCAATACCGGCGCTGAACAGCGCAAACTTTGGGATCGGACCCTGGCGCTAAACCGCACCACACCTGGACCCCTCAAGAGCGAATACTCAACCCAGCCCTGGTCCTCAGCGGCGACCTGCAGCAACTTGGCCAAGTCTGAGCTCTATGACGGCAACCTCGGTGGAAGTTATAGGTGCGTACCACAAAGTTGGCCGGCCGCCAGACGACCGCTGTCCCTTGGACAAAGTCGCAAACGAGCGGGCGCAGCTCAGCGCGCCATCGCCTGTCCATGCATAGTTTGTGCCCACGGGCGGCCAGCTGGAGGGCACGCTGGGCGATCTCCATGGTCGCCTATTCGCAGCTTTCTCCGGCCGCTAGGAAGCGCCCTTGATTTTTACGGTTAGCAGCTCCACCACACGCCGCTGAATTGCTGGGCCGGCCGTTTGTTGGAGGTCTGCGAAAATCTCGTCAGCCGTCAACTGGGCGTAGGCCTCATCCCTTGCCTTGTGCAAAGTCGCCCCACTGCCCGTCGAGAATGGAGTTCCCTTAACCGGCTCGGGCGGACCCTCAACCTCGGGGTCCGGCTGACCGTCGTCTTCCGGATCCGTGGCCTCCTCGGTCTCGAGTATCTCGTCTTCGATGTCTTCATACTCGCCTTCAAAGTCAGCGTCGGACCCGGTGTCGGCTTCCGTTTCAGGAGTGGCGGCGGTAACGAATTCAGCCAGAACGTCAGGGACCTTACCTTCAGGTATGACGACGTCAAGAAAGTGCACAGTCCGCGTAAGGGCGACATAAAGTAGCCGAGCACCTTGGGTCTCATTCAGGATACGCTGCGGATCTACGACGACAACAGCGTCGAATTCCAAGCCTTTAGAATCCTCTGGCGTGACAAGATTAATTCCTTGAGAAAGACCGCCGTCGGCGGATTCACTCCATCGCGTTCCCCGTGCGTGAAACAACTCCTGCAATTCCGGCCATATCTTCTTGTTGGCGATGACTCCAACGAATAGCCCTTTGGCGCTGTGGTCCTGGACGGCGTCGACAACGCAAGCACCCAAAGCGCTTGGAGCCGGGACAAACCATCGCGGGGGTTCGGGAACATCCCGCAGTATCTGAGGAGCTTTGATGTCTGGTGCAGCCACAGAAAGTACCTTTGTCGCCACTTCGAAGATCTGACGTGGCACGCGGTAGCCCATGTCGAGGATCTCAAGATTTGCCGGCAGCTCCGATTCGAGTTCCTTGAGTACCTGGCTCCAGTTTTGTCGAGCGTATGCAGAGGTGGACTGCGCAATGTCCCCAACGATCGTCATGGATCCTGAACGCGATCGACGCCTAATCGCTTTCAGCTGCATGACGGAGAGGTCTTGGGCCTCATCGGCAACGATGTGACCGTATCTAGAAGCGACACCCTGGATTGAGTGCATCGCTTGGTCTAGTACGGCCAGATCGGCGGAGGTCCAGGCCTCGTCTCCAATCCGCGCCTGGGCGGGGCGATAAAGTGCTTCAACCTGCGAGCTATTGGCTCCTGCCGACTTCAGCCGCTCCTTGGAGCCGAAGAGTTCCCTAATGAACTGATGCGGTGACAACTGGGGCCACACCTTTTCAATTTCTGCTTCTATCGAAGTGGGATCATACAAGCTCTCCGGGTCCAAAGACCCGAGGTATGAAGATGACGCCCGCGCCACTTGCAGTAGGGCCGAACGCAGTTGGGCCCTACGCTCATTAAACGTCCCAGGGCGTAACGACTTCAGCGCGCTTTCAATGTCAGAGCTGCTGACAGATGAGGTCAGCGCTGAGTTGCGGAGACGGAATTTGAGGCCAGCCAAGGGCACCCTAACCCTCTGGTTCAGAGCCCTGGCCACGATGCCGGCCATAGTCTGGGACCCCTTTAAACGCGCCGTTCGTGCGTCGTCCGAGCCCCTTGCCACAGTAGACCCAGCCAGCAGCTGGTCAAGCGATTGCTGAACGACGTTCTCGTCTCCCAGGTCCGGAAGGACCCGCTGAATGTATTTGGTGAAAGTAGGGTTTGGACCGACTACCAAGACGTCCTGGGGTGCGAGCTCGTTCTGAAAGTTAAATAGAAGCCATGACACCCGGTGCAGAGCGACGGCCGTTTTGCCAGTGCCCGGGCCGCCCTGGACCACGAGTAGCTGGTCCTTGTCGGCCCTTACTAGTTTGCTCTGCGCGGCCTCAATTGTGCGGACGATATCCTGCATATGCGTACCGCGTTGACGGCCAAGCTCTTCCAGCAAGGGGTCAGATGACGAAGAATGTTGCTCCAGTTGCTCCAAGTCCTCCGACAGCTGCTGGAAAAGCGTGTCATCGAAGGACTCGATCCGGTTTCCTGGAGCGTGATAGACGCGCCGTCGAGCTACACCCTTCGGATCATCCACAGTCGCCAAATTGTAGAGCTCGGCCGCCGGGGACTGCCATTGATACACCAAGATGTCGCGGTCCGCGTTTCGGATGGCGACTTTGCCGATATACCGAGTCTCAGCGTCGTCAAGATCTATTCGGCCAAAGGCAACAGCCTCGTCGGCACCCAGTCGTTGCCGACGCTGGGCAGCTGCTGCTAAGGCTCTGCGCTCAAATGCAGTGCTACCAGATGATAGGAGTTCGCTGGAGGCGATTGCCTGATCGAGGGCGTCTTTGGCCTGGTCGAAATAATCCTGCTCGATCGCCTTCTCCGCTTCGAGAATAGGCCTCAGATCTTGCAGCTCCGCCGTCAAAAGTTCCCCCTGTTAAAGTGTTTCGTGACTCATTTTGGACAATCCTAATGGACTACCCAGACAATTCTCGCCAGCGGTTCCTGCAGAGCTCAATCGCGACTCGGATAAGACCTCGATAGGCCCGACGACGGTCTGAAGTTCTGATCCAGAACCAACATCAACACCTGTTGCAGGCCAGTCCTGTGAGACTCCATCTCAGTCGGCCAGCGCCTTGAGCAGGGCGTCCTTGGCATCGGAGTAAAAGAGAAACGAGATCTTCGTGGCCACGTCATCGCTCACATCGAAGAGCTGTTTTCGGGCCGAAACAGGCAGTAGAAGTGTCTCCGCCCCCTTTTCCATCGCCAGCTCCGCCAAGGCAACCGCGTTCGGCAGATTCTCTACGCCTCCGCCTAGAGTTAGATTGCCCACTGCGATGAGACCTCCCCTAACGTTTTTCTGCAGTAGTGAGCTACACAGGGCCAATAGGGCTGGCAGTCCAAGTGCAGCTCCGGATTTGGCATTGTCCATGGCCCGCACCTGAATCGAAAACTCGTGTTCACGGGGTGTTCTGTCCCCGACCAGCTCACGCGCGTGCCCAATGAGGTTTTGCTCGGCCACTTGAACGCTCTCGCGAAGTGCCGGAGGCGTTGGCCGGTTCACAATCTTGACGCCACTTCCCGGAGCTTCTGTAACGTCAACCCGGTATAGACCCGCATACTCGTCTGGACCGCCAGGACTCACAGCCCAAATCTGTCCGGGCGGCAACGGGTCTAAGCCGATCGTGTCAGGGCTTTGGAGTTCCGGAGTGGAGACGAATTGCTCGACAGCATCTTCGCCCAGACGGTAGCTGAAGTGAGTGTTTCGGAATTCGGCTGCACCGATGCGGCGCTGCTGCTCCTTCACACGGCGCCGGCATTCGAGTGCCAGCTTGACCGCCCACTCGAGTTCGACGTCCGGTATAGCTGCGTCGTGGTTCGGATACAAGAGCTTCAGTAGGCCGTCCGTCGTCTTGTTGACGGCGGTCAAGTCTCGTCCACTGAGCGCGTCGCCGTAGTGAAGGCGACCCTGGATGTTCGCCATTCGGCTCTGAGTTCTCAGTCGCGTCCAGCACTCGGACAAGAAGTCGCTGACTAGACCGAAATGTGAGGTGAAGTATGAAGGATCGAGCTTTGGAACGTCCCAACCAGGTAGAAAAGCATGGATGCGATCCATGAAGGCCGTGTCGTTTCGCATCTCCGGCGGCAGCGGAGAGAGGAGATGCCCGACGCGCTGTTGGTGCTGGACATCAACATCGAAGTTCCCTACCAAGACAATGCAGCCGTCGGCGCGGATACTTTCGCGGCCTCGACTGAATTCCCCCGACTCCATGTAGCCCTTCATAATGTTCACGCCGTCCTTCTGATCGAAGGAAACGCCGGACACTTCATCGAAGCAAACCACGTCATGCTGCGCTACGAGTCCACGCTGACCTGTGGCGTTATTGACGAACATCCGCGCCACGGTCGCCTTCCCGCCCGAGATGAGGTGGGCGTAGGGAGAGACCTGTTGGAACAGGTGTGACTTGCCAGTACCTCGGGGGCCAAGCTCTACCATGTTGTGATTGCGGACAACGAACGGGACCATCCGTAGTAGAAGCACATTTTGCTGTCGCTCAGTCAATCGGGCGGGTTCAAAACCGACGCTTCTCAGCAGCATGTGCTTCCACTGCTCGGTGGTGAACTTGTCACGCTTTTCCGCCAGATCATCCAAGGCAGACCGCGTAGACAGCTGAATCGGACGCAGGCTCGTCACTCCGAATGGCCGACCCGAGCTCTCGCCGGCGATTGCGGCATCGTATTCCAAGTCAATTTCGGCGTAGAAGCCACCGGTAAGCATGCGCTCGTTCGCGGCCACCACGGAGTCCTCGATCCGGACATCGCTCAGCTGGAGGCTCGGCAGCGTGGCCAGATAAACGTTGGCTTTGGAATCCAATCTGGCCTGGATGAGATCAATGATCTTTATGGTGCCCTTTTCGCGGGCCCGTGATTTGAACAACTCTTCTTCGCCAGCGCGTACGGTCCGGTCTCGAAGCAGCCGCTCGACGACTTCCAAACCTTCCTGGATCTCGACCGGGTCTGTTGTTGCACAGAAACGTCCTAGGAGGAACTCCCCGACGTAAGTTGGAATCGGATAAGCTCCCTTGAACTTTTGTGCCAAGTCTTTGCGCACGACAAAGCCCTCATAGGCATCCGCAGTAATTCGGTCGAGTTCGTCGAGCTCTGCCACCGGTTACTCCCCAACTCTTGTCGACACTTGGGCCATAATCTCTCCTTGTTCGGACAACAGGACGACGAAAACCATCTCGCCCTCCTTGGAGTCGTCAGGCACTAGCAAGCGATCTTCACCCGAACCAGAAATGACCTTGGCGGTCGTAACGGACGACGACGAGTTCCCCGGCTCTTTCCTCACGTCCAGAACGGCGCCAATGGGAGCATCAACGTAGTCAATCCGGCACCTGAGGCCCACCCACTTGATTCCTTCAATTCGTGCGTGAGATTGGGCTGTGGTCCCGCTGACAATGATGTGCGGAGTGATACTTTCCTGAGGGCTCACACCACCGTGTTCGTAGATGCAGCCGGCTTGGAAGGCCGCTATTCCGTGCGGAATGGCTATCCGGACGTCGGAATCCCAAGTCCAGGGAAATGTTGGCTGGTCCACCGCCCCGGCCCCATCCGCTAGCCGCGCGCAACGCGATTTGCGCACGATCGTGAGGTGTTGCGGGAGTTCCATTTTGGGGAGTTGGCCCGGCATGAGCAACCATCCGTGATCGGTCACGATCTGTACCCGCGCCCATCCCCCGTCCAGGAGCTGACGGACCCGGCTGGCGATGTCGGCTACTTCTTGGGGTATGCGGTCAACCAGCTTAAGCTCAAGTTTGTGACCAGTCGCGTCCAGGTCTCCGGTTTCCGTCCAGCCGTAGCCTTTCGGGTCGCCGAGCTCATCACGCTGCAGTACTTGCACCGCCGCCTGCCCTAACAAAGAGCGCAACACCCCCGCGTCCACCGGGCGTTCGCCCGCGCTCGGTGCCAGCTCGTTCCCTCCAGCGAGCTTTTGCCCAAGGGGCGCAACGGCAGGTTTGCCCGAGCTTGTCATGCTGGGGAAAGCAGCGAATCTGGTGCGAATTTCGGCGTTTGCGCCGCGCTCAGCAAGGGCCCGCCGCACAGACTCGGCGACGTCGTAACGAAGGCCATCAACGAAGACGACACAGTCGCCCTTCTCGAGATCCAGCCCAACATCGGCCAACTGACCGTGCTGCGTAACAACCTTCTGGAAGCTTCGAGCCACGTCATCAAGCCATGGCAGATAGATCGCCCGGAGAGCGTCCCCCACGGCACCTCGGGAATACTGGTCTGTGACCGAGGCCAGGGCCGCCACCGCGGCCCCGTCGACCTGCCATCCCTCTTCCGCGTACCAACTCGCAAAACCGGCGGGGCTGTCTGCGGTCGGAAGACTGTGGGCCTTATGGGCCACAATGCTGAGGTGTTCCAGCGCACCGGCGAGCGGGGCAGTCCCGAGCACCGACCAAACAGTCAGCCTTCGGCCAGCGTGCTCTTGCTCGAGTGCCAAAACCCGCGACCGGGCCTCTGCCGGCGTACCTCCGCTCGTCGCAACGAGTGCGGCCTCGACCTCCCGTTCAGCCTCCTCATTGTCCTGCGGCCATGAGTCGGGGAGATCGGAAAAGAGCTGGTCAGAAGGTTTCGCCCTACGCAGTTGGTCTGGGATCTTGGGGTAGCTGTGAGGAGCCTCAGCGAACCTATCCCAGGCCTTCTTCCACGGGCCTTGCCTCTGCCCCAGCTTCGCTGCAATAGTCAGTGCGCCCACGGCATCAGGATCCACGCCGAAGGTCGACTTGGATCGGGACACAAAAGCTGCCCACTCGTTGCCGCTTAGCGCCATCTTTGTGGCATCCGGCTCGTTGAGCCAGGTCAGAAGTGCCTTGGTCTCGTCGGCCACTAATAGGGAGGAGAAGAAGGACGCGTCCAAGCGACCGACGTTGCGGAGATCTTCAACTGCCGAGTCGCTGAGTTCAGATAGCACCAGGGCGAGGTTCTTCGTTGTCTCGTCGTTTCGGGCAACGTCAAGTTTGAGACCGTCGGGGCTTCGAAGGAAAGCACCTGGAGTCCATGGCGACTGGTTCGACTGGAGCCACCACACAGAGCGAAACTGCAGTTCTGCCAGAGGTCGAAGGGCTGCCGAACTGCTTTCAACTGCCCGAAGGTCGCCGCGGGAAACGCCTGGGAGATAGACCACGAGGGGAGTGTCCGAAGACGACTGATCAAAATTGGCAAGCAATGAGCGAATCCAGATTGCTGGTCCGGCCGACTTGGATTGATCGAAATCCCCCAGTGTGGCGGTCTTGAGAATCCCACCGAGTTTCGCCACCAACGGTTCCCAAAGACGCTCTGGGTCTGGCCACAAAACGGCCACGGGGCTGGTTTTGTCGTCGCTGTTGTAGCGGCTTGCATCCAGGAGCGAAGTTGCAATGGCGTCCAAAACGGATTTACCGGACACTGTCATGAGTTGTGGGTTCCTCGTGCATCATTCTTCTGGATGGTTGTGAAGTGGAGGTCGTTGTGGCGTTCGGTGCCGTCGGGATTCGTGCCGCGGTCCTTCTTCCAGTGAACCGTGAACTTCGAACGCAGCACACCGGCCTCAACGAACGGCCGGATGTTCAGCCGCACCCCGTCGTCCAGATCCGGATCCCAGCCGACCGGCTGCTCCCCCAGCGCCTTCCACCGCACATAAATGTCGTACGGAGGCTCACCGGTGAGGATCAGCTTCAACTTCTCCTGCAGGGTCGTGGCCGCCGCCAAGCGGGCTTCTGCCCCCGCGGCCGCGGCGGCAGCATCGGCCCTCTGCCGGTCGATCCACCAGCCAAGTGTCCGGTAGGTCAGCTTCTCCAGCGTCGACCTATCCAGCTTGTGGTAGTTCACCAGCGCCGAGAAGCCGTCCCGCCGCCCGTCCCAGACATGCCAGAGAAAGGGACGGTTGGAAAAGACCTTGCAATGGTCTTTGAAGAATACGTCTGCCAACCACCCCGCCAGGTCTCCCGGCTTCCCTCCGGCCTCGACCAACAGCTCATCCAAACGCGCATTCGACCAGTCGTCCCCGTACGAGGCGGCCAGGACGGCCCGCACCCGCTCCGCCGCGGACTGCTCACCCGACACGGCCGGCAGACACACAATCCCGTCCCCATCCACCAGCGGATCGACGGCGTCAGGTTCCTGATCCGGCCAGGAAAACCCCAGCAGCCGGGCCACAGCAACCTGCAACGGCTGCCGAGCACCCGCCGGGGCACCTTTGAACAACCACTGCGTCGCATCATCCGAAAACGGCTCCGGCAAACCCTCCGGAAATTCCTCCTCCGCCACACGCCGCCAATGATCCACATCAAACGGCACCTTTAGCAAGGTGTGGGGCGGAACCTTCAAAGAACCCTCTATAAGGCGAATGGCGCGTGCCCAATCGCCACTGCGCGCAAAGGCCCAAACAGCAGGCAGATCTTCTTTTGTCCTCGGAACGACGGCGCAGCAGTTGATGTCGTAGCGGTCCCCAGAGTAGAGGGTGGAAGGGAGATCACCCATTAGGCTGAAGGCCACTCCTTTGTGGCCCCAGAACGGCTTTCCTCGTCGCCAGTTTTGCGCGGCGTGGTTCAGATGCCGGACACTCTCGGCCAATCGGGCCATGTGGCCAGCTTCCCTTTCCCACAAGACAATTCGAGCGCGGCCTCCGTAATCAACAGACGCATTCACCGTTCCCTGCAGTCTTTCCCAAGACGTCCCGAGTTCGGGGACCTCCCAAAGATTGCGGTCGAAGCGGAGGGAATCACCGGCAAATAAGCCCGCTTTCGCTTCGGCAAATTCAGACATGAGTGGTAGATGCGTTACCACCGTGTGGGGAACAACTCGTAAATCCGGATTCGAGGGACTAGGGGACTGCGGGTTTACGTCAGGCAAAATCATCGTCGGCGCGCTCCGCATGGCGACGATCTTTGTGGCCAAGGTACCCTCGCGGGCGTCGATACCGATCACCGGTTGCCGCACCCGTAGGCGTGCAGATACCACAACAAGAACAACATTTACCTGCTGCCCGGTCACGGCAGTAAAGGCACCGCTCCCGAGCCAAACGATAAAGGCCAATGTGTTTACCGGAAGAAAGCTCGTCCGGAACGCCTTGTACGCGCCTTGTGTTAACCAGTTGGTCGGGGAAACGCACACCAAAGCCCCTCCACGGGAAAGCCGTGTCATTCTATCGACAAAAATCGTTGCTAGATCCGCTGCTGCGGCCGGCGCATTGTCCGCCCCGAACTGGGCAAGTGTTGGAGTTTGTTTGTTCCGGGAGAGGTAGGGCGGGTTGGTGGCGACCAGGGTGTACTTCCGGCTGAGGTAATCGGCGGCGCGGGCGATCCCCGCAGCGGCCTCACCAAACACCTCCGTCGCAGGATCACCGCTGGAGGCAGCCTCCGAAGTCAGGGCCTTGTCCAGCAGCGGTGCAATGTCCGCCCATTCCACGGATTCCAGCCCGGCCTGCTCGGAGGCCCGGACCGGATCGATGAGCGAACCCAGGGTGTCCGCGTCCGCGAACAACGTGTGCAGCCGGGTCAGCGCAGCCTCAAGCTGGTAATCGCCCTCGGCGAGTTTCGTCCAGTCCGCCAACGGCGCCTTCGCTGGAATCCCAGAACACGCCACCTGCGGCACCGGCAACTTCCGGAAGCCGCCCTGCTTCCATGCCTCCAAAGCCAGCGCAAACATCGCAATCTGAGTGCAGCGCGGATCCAGCTCCAGCCCGAACAGATTCTCAGCCAGCACCGCGTCCTGTGCCGCCGCCGGAGACAGACCCTCCTCCTCGGCCCGCATCCGCCACAACATCCCGAACGCCCCGACCAGGAAATGCCCGGACCCGCAGCACGGATCCATCACCGTCACCTCCGCAACCGTCTCCGGCCAGCCCTCAAACGTCCCCGCCGCCGGAGTACCGTCCTCCGCAAACCTCAGGAAATCAAACGCGGACAGAAGAGGCGACTCCGGATACCGGCCCGCCCACCACGCACCCAGGGAGTTCTCCAGCAGGAACCGCACCATGTAATCCTCGGTGAACAGCTGCGTCACCGGCGACAGATCCGCACCGCCGATCTTGCGGCCCGAAGTGTTCACCGCCTCCTTGGCCTTGGACTGCCAGAATTGGTACACCCACCCCAGCGAATCCTCAGCCGTAAACACCTCCGCCGGGAGGGCCGTCACTGCACGCTCCAACGCAAGCAGATCCTCCCGCGCCAGCCCGACCTTCACCGCAGGATCCGACGGCTTGAAAATCCCCGGCAGGATCTCCGCCGCAAAACGCGCCGCCACCGACCAACCATCCGGTTCCCCCAAACCCGCGGCCAGCTCCTGGCAATCCTCCAAAGAAACCGGAACCCCGAACTCCGGATGCCGCAACAGGGCGTTAACCTCCAGAAACCGCGCAAACAGGAACCGGTGCCACTGCTCATACGCAACCTCACCCACCAGCAACGGCGACGCCACCCACACATCACCAGGATCACCCGAAAGCTCCAAACGATCCCCCAGCTGACGCGCCCGCGCCCGCAAACCATTCCGAAGCGCCCGCTCCTCCAAACTCAAATGCCCCGGCGCATCACGCAACCCCACACCCAAACGCGTCAACGCAACAGCAGCACCACCCTCAGCCACCACCCGACCATCAACCACCGCACGCTCAAGCAACTTCCGCAAAACACCCGACAACACCGACATCAGCTGAGACCTCGAGCCTTTCGCTTTTCTTCGTTCGTCAAGTGGAGGTCGTTGTGGCGTTCGGTGCCGTCGGGATTCGTACCGCGGTCCTTCTTCCAGTGGACGGTGAACTTTGAGCGCAGCACGCCGGCCTCCACGAACGGGCGGATGTTCAACCGCACGCCGTCGTTCAGGTCCGGGTCCCAGCCAACCGGCTGCTCCGCCAGCGACTTCCACCGCACATAAATGTCATACGGTGGCTCGCCAGCGAGGATCAGCTTCAGCTTCTCCTGCAACGTCATCGCCGCAACCAGCCGGGCTTCCGCCCCCGCCGCACCGGCAGCAGCATCAGCCCGCTGCCGGTCAATCCACCAACCAAGGGACCGGTACGTCAGCTTCTCCAGCGTCGTGCGGTCCAGCTTGTGATAATTCACCAAGGCAGAGAACCCGTCCCGGCGCCCGTCCCAGACATGCCAAATAAACGGGCGGTTCGAAAAGACCTTGCAGTGATCCTTGAAAAACACATCAGCCAGCCACCCGGCCAGATCCCCGGGCTTCCCGCCGGCTTCGACCAGCAGCTCGTCCAGACGCGCATTCGACCACTGGCCCCCATGCGAGGCCGCCAGCACGGAACGCACCCGCTCCGCCGCCGACTGCTCACCGGACACAGCCGGCAGACACACAATCCCATCCCCATCCACCAGGGCATCAACGGAATCCGGCTCCTGATCAGGCCACGAAAAGCCCAGCAGCCGGGCAACAGCTACCTGCAACGGCTGCTGCGCACCCGCCGGAACACCCCTGAACAACCACTGCGTCGCATCATCCGAAAACGGCTCCGGCAAACCCTCCGGAAACTCCACAGCAGCAACACCCCGCCAATAATCAACATCGAAGGGGACGTTGGGGATGGTACCTGGCTGAATGCTTAGTTTCGGGTCGATCGCCCTGACTTCTCTCGAAAAATCCGCAGAAGATAGGAACGCCCAGACTGCTCCCAAATCCTCATCGCGGCCCGGAAGGAAGACGGCGACATTAGTATCGAACTTGTCTCCTTGGTACGGGGCAACGTTCAGGCTGTTCATTAGGTTTATAGCTACCCCGCTCCGCCCCCAAGATTCGTGACCTCGTATGTACGACCCGGGAGGAGTAGGGACAACAGTAAGGCGCTTGGACATGACCGACTGACGGCCGCTATAAGGTGGGCCGAAACTCGTCGTACCTTGGAGAAAAGTCCACTGCCCGTCCTTGAGATCAACTTCCCACATTTCCCTCCGCCACCGAGGGTCGTCGCCGCTTGTAATTCCCTTCAGGGATACACCATAGTCGCCGAGCAGCGGCATAGACGACGTGTCTCTAAACGTTATACGGGACTGCGGGTTGTTTAGTTGAGAGACCTGCATCACCGGTTCAAGTTTGCCTTTAAGGGCCTCGGACTTGGCCTCGGGGCCCCGAAAGGTGGAGCAATCAATCGTTGAGAATATGGCGTCCCCTCCGGGACGTTCTGTTGTCCAACCGGATAGGTGTACCTTTACTACGTGTCCGCTGATACCCCCGAACGCTCCTTCACCTAACCTGGCGTCAAAGTTCCACTTGACGCCGCCTAAGAGAAGCTTTCGAAATTTCTCGAATGTACCTAGGAAAAGCCAATTTTGAGGACTGACTGCTACCGAGGATCCCCGCACCTGAAGCATGTTGTTAATGCGTTCCAGCATCGTGGTCGCCAAATCCTCTTTGCTATCAGGGAAATTGGTCGCGCAATGGGCTCGCAAGGGTTCGTTTTGGCTCTGCCGCACTAGGTAGGGGGGATTGGTGGCGACCAGGGTGTACTTCCGGCTGAGGTAATCGGCGGCGCGGGCGATCCCCGCAGCGGCCTCACCAAACACCTCCGTCGCAGGATCACCGCTGGAGGCAGCCTCCGAAGTCAGGGCCTTGTCCAGCAGCGGTGCAATGTCCGCCCATTCCACGGATTCCAGCCCGGCCTGCTCGGAGGCCCGGACCGGATCGATGAGCGAACCCAGGGTGTCCGCGTCCGCGAACAACGTGTGCAGCCGGGTCAGCGCAGCCTCAAGCTGGTAATCGCCCTCGGCGAGTTTCGTCCAGTCCGCCAACGGCGCCTTCGCTGGAATCCCAGAACACGCCACCTGCGGCACCGGCAACTTCCGGAAGCCGCCCTGCTTCCATGCCTCCAAAGCCAGCGCAAACATCGCAATCTGAGTGCAGCGCGGATCCAGCTCCAGCCCGAACAGATTCTCAGCCAGCACCGCGTCCTGTGCCGCCGCCGGAGACAGACCCTCCTCCTCGGCCCGCATCCGCCACAACATCCCGAACGCCCCGACCAGGAAATGCCCGGACCCGCAGCACGGATCCATCACCGTCACCTCCGCAACCGTCTCCGGCCAGCCCTCAAACGTCCCCGCCGCCGGAGTACCGTCCTCCGCAAACCTCAGGAAATCAAACGCGGACAGAAGAGGCGACTCCGGATACCGGCCCGCCCACCACGCACCCAGGGAGTTCTCCAGCAGGAACCGCACCATGTAATCCTCGGTGAACAGCTGCGTCACCGGCGACAGATCCGCACCGCCGATCTTGCGGCCCGAAGTGTTCACCGCCTCCTTGGCCTTGGACTGCCAGAATTGGTACACCCACCCCAGCGAATCCTCAGCCGTAAACACCTCCGCCGGGAGGGCCGTCACTGCACGCTCCAACGCAAGCAGATCCTCCCGCGCCAGCCCGACCTTCACCGCAGGATCCGACGGCTTGAAAATCCCCGGCAGGATCTCCGCCGCAAAACGCGCCGCCACCGACCAACCATCCGGTTCCCCCAAACCCGCGGCCAGCTCCTGGCAATCCTCCAAAGAAACCGGAACCCCGAACTCCGGATGCCGCAACAGGGCGTTAACCTCCAGAAACCGCGCAAACAGGAACCGGTGCCACTGCTCATACGCAACCTCACCCACCAGCAACGGCGACGCCACCCACACATCACCAGGATCACCCGAAAGCTCCAAACGATCCCCCAGCTGACGCGCCCGCGCCCGCAAACCATTCCGAAGCGCCCGCTCCTCCAAACTCAAATGCCCCGGCGCATCACGCAACCCCACACCCAAACGCGTCAACGCAACAGCAGCACCACCCTCAGCCACCACCCGACCATCAACCACCGCACGCTCAAGCAACTTCCGCAAAACACCCGACAACACCGACATGTGTTTACTCCCTAGACGATGAGTGACTTGTGCTGCTGGAGCTCATCCAACATCTGATTGCGAAGTCGATCAATGTATTCCTCGACCTCAAGTTCAGACTTCAGCGTCGCATTGGGCGGAATAATCTTGAATGCGGTGGGTTCCAAAAGCCTGGCGGCGGCCTCGCGCAACCGGCCCAGCTGGGCGTCAACTGCATCTATGCGGTCATTCCACGAGCTCACGGGGCGGCTTTCCAAAGCAGCCAATACCTGATCTGCCGTTCCTAGCGCAGGCGTTACCACCAGCGCCAATTCATACTTCGATAAAAGTTCTTCCTGTTGGCCACCGCTCATGGCACCCCAACTGTCATCGCCCGCTAAATGCGCTAGCGCCTCCGCAACGGCCTGATTGTAACGGGACAATTGGGCGTTCAGCGCAGTGCGCAGGACCTCGGCTGCCGCGAGGATGATGGGCGCGACGGGATCAGGTGACTGAAGCAGCTGCCGGTTATCCTGAACTGAACGCAACTGATCCGCTATGTGCTCCCCGTCACCGGGCAAATGGGCAACTAGGCGCTGTGCTTTGGAAAAATTGGCTAACCTGTCCTGCTTGAGCGTTGATGCAGTCCGCCATTCCACTACGGCAGTCCGGATCGCTTCACGGTGGTCGTGCACCGATGAAATCAATTCGTTTCCCTTCAGACCCTTCAGCGGGTCCAGAAACTCCGTCGACGGCGGCGCCGGCAGCGGTGGGGCACCACCTGCGGCACCGGCAAGGTCACTAAGTCGCTGTAAGAGCAACCCGCACGCGGCCGCCTCTTCGTTCCTCTCCACGGCAATTCCGGACTCAGTGAGCACCTGCTGTACGGCAAGCCTTACGCCGAGCGGGACGACCTTTGTTTCGCGGCGGAAAATCAGCTTACCGATGGCATTTGGCTTCAGCTGTCGCGCGGAGACCGGGAGACCGTTTTCCTCAGCGTTCAGCTCGGTAGCCAGTACGAGCGCCGCGAGGCCCGCATGTACTGCGTCGCGCGGCCAGCCGTACTCTGGGGATTCAAACTTTTTCCGGAGATCGTTTCCGGATGTTCCCGCAGGCCCGACAGCGGAAAGTATTGCTTTGCAGACTGGGTGCGACGCAGTTGGCCCCTTGTGATTAACAGCTTCCAAACAGTTTTCGTTGCCTTCCACCGCTCGTGCCCATACAGTTGCCCAGCCTGTATGGTCACCTTCCCGGAACTTGGGGTAAAGACGGTCAATGGATCGATCTGCAGCGGTTGCCAGAGCCTTACTTAGGTCCGATTCTGCAATTCGATTACCTCCGGACTGTGCAACGGTCGACTGACGAAGAACATCTGAAACGTGCCCGGCTACCTTCTGTCGAGCCATCTCTCGGGTGGACTCCATGGCTTTGAGGGCGGATACACCCTCGTCCGTATTCGGACGCGGCCTGGTTGCCAACGTTTCCTCTGCTGCTGCCAAGTCCGCCAAGGCACCGGCCAAGGCGTCTGCGTCGACCTTGGGTAGGTAAACAAAGATGAGGGGCGAGTCCGTGCTTCCCGAGCTAGCCAGGTCAGTAAACTGTTTTTCTGCCAAATCCCAACCTGTGCGGACCCAGACCGGAATGCTGACGTCAACCTTCGGCTCTACGTCGCTGAAACTATTTTCAACGTTTCGTGGGGTCTTACTGAGGCCGTGTTGCCGTGACCGGGGGACAACTCGCGTCATTGCGTCTCGGAAGGCGCTGTCCCGCGCGTGTGAAACGCGGGTCGAGTCACTCAGGAAAGAAGCCCTGCGGTTACGGAAGTCCTTTGCCCATTCCTGTCCTGCCTGTGTCTGCAGGAAGTACTCCTCATCAACTTTCAGGAGCTTGGATTCGGCATGAAGCTGCTCGAGAACCTTTGGAACTTCGGCACGTAAACGAGGTCCGGCGCCGGACAGATCATCCACCAGGAGATCGGCGATGTGCTGCTCAGTGGCCCGGACGCCTGTGTCTGCAAAGCCTTCCCGGGAGAGCTGCGAAATCAGGAATACAAGAGCCAGGACACGGCTCCGAAGCTCTCCTTCGGGCCCCTGCGAACGCTCCCCCTTGATGAGCTGCTCGATCTCACGAAGCAGCACGCCAGTCTGGAGCATGTCAGCAGACTTCTCATCGTAAATGAAGTCTGCAGGCACAACCGTGCCGACCGGAGAGTCCGCCACAACTCTGCTCGCTTCATGCACAACACGCAACTGGGAACGGAGCTGGCCCGCCTTGCCCGCCTTGTCAACCGAACGGAGGACGTGCTCCCAGAAGCGGCGACGGGACGGCAGCAAGGGGTAGTCAGGGATAAGGTATTTTTCGTCGGAAGCCGATGGCGCAATGACAGCACCGCCCAGCTGCCTGTCAATCTCACCTGCCTGCTTCTCGAGGACCAATTCCAGCGCGGGCACACTTTCAGGCCGCTTCCGCAAAACGACCTCCCGGATAACGGCGTCGACGTCGGTGTCGGAGAGCTGCACTTGAATGGCGAAACGGTCGATCAGCTTCTGAAGGACGGCAGTAGTCTGGAGAGCGGCCTGTCCCGTGGCAACAATCATGAGGAGACCGTCAAAACCGCTTGAGCACGCTTCTACGAGCAACTGGACCTGCTGGGCACGGTCTGGGTCCTCGTTGATGAACTGCTGCATTTCGTCAAGAACAACGAGGGCACACGGCAGCTTACCCACCGTGTCCGACACCTGGCGAAGCACATGTTCTACGGTCTTGATGGTCTCTGACAGGGAGATATCTTCCGGCTGCGGGAACTGATTGTGGATCTGTTCCCTGGCCATGTCGGGGCTGGCTGCCCACCCCGGCTTCGCAGCCAGGATCGCCTCACCCAGCTCCGAGACGTACATATTTTCGAGGACCATCTCCCAGTCCAGTCCTCGGTTTGCGATGTCCGCCTGGACCGTTTCAAATAAGCCCTCATCTTGAAGCCACATCACACAGCGGGCCGGCGCCAGGTCCGTCGGAAGGCCGGCGGCGCCAAGAATGATTGACAGAAACCCGAGGCGCACAGAACCGGCTCCCGCACCGAGAGTGCCCGCCGCTGACCAGAGACCCCCGTTACGGCTCCCAATAGTACTGAGCTCGCGCAAAACGTCAGTTACAGGTTGGGGCGTGCGGACCAACCCTCGCGCCGTCGACCCGTCCGCTAGCTCCAGATCTCGCCAAAGGTACTCCAGAACCCTCACCAGATGCGATTTTCCGCTTCCGTAGAACCCGCTGACCCATGCTGCCGGCTGTGAGGATCCTGCCTGCCCTACGTATGAGGATAAGATGCGGTCTAAGCCTTGCGCGTATGCGCCCTCGCAAACGAAGCTCTTCAGCTCGTACTCCAGCACGGCCCAGCCGGCGTCGTCAGTGGGTTCCCCAACTTTCGCCACCCCAAGATTGGGGATGCTCTTCTTGGTTGGGTCCTCGACGAAAATCTCTTTGTTCAGCATCACAACGTGTCCTCTGTGGCAGTGATTGGTGTGGCGAGGTAATTCCAGCCATCTCTGGCTTCGAGCAGTCGGTAGTTGGAGCCGTCGCGTTCACCGGGGAAAAAGACAACCAGACGCCCTGCCGCCTCGGGGGCAAGATCTTCGATGAACTTGCTGACCTTTGTAAAGGGGAACAAAGATCCCACGCCGAGGACGGCGACTACCCCGTCGCTATCGTTGGCGGCACCATCCAATGATGAGCGCACTTGGACAACGAGGTCCCTTTCAAAGTCCCGAAGCGCAGCAGCCGACAGCTTGTCAGGGCTCTTGAAGTACGTTTCCCTGTATGGGTTTCGCCCGATCCAGTCTCCAAAACTGTTGGTCACATCGGCCACCGACCAGGTTTTCTTTGCCTTGGCTGTGGCAACAGCAAACGCTGCGATCCGCGCCCTCAATCGACGCTCGTCGTTCGGAGGGTAGACGACCATCCAAACGCGCTGTGCAGGTGCGAGGTTTCGCGACCACGGCAGAGCCACGAATCGTTCGTACGCGCCCACAAGGGCGTCGATGTCACTCATTTGCAAGATCCTCCATGGGTCTCAGAAGGTGCCGGAACCCGATCTCGACAATCCCGCCCCCGGATCGTAGCTCAATATACCCACGCTGGCCGGCGACTCCGGCCATGGCCTCGATTTCGCGCACGTCCGCATCGAAGAACGCTGTCCACTGAGTGTCGTATAGGGACGGCCCACGGGCTCCCTGCAAGTGGCCAAGGAGGAGCGCGAACGCCAGCGCCGCTGGGCGCGGCTCCACTTGCCGGCGAGTTTTTGAAGCCCGGCCGTGGAGATGCCCTGTCTGCGTCCATGACGATGCAGTGTTCCGACCAATCTTGGCCGCTGTACCTTCGTTATATGCATGAGGAAACGCGGCTTCTACAAGTCCGGTGAGCATTTCAGCCGTCACGAGCGCTCCCTCATCGAACGCGAGGAGACCCGAAGCAGACGCCCGGAAAACGCTGTCTCGCGCCATGGCCGACAAACCAGCTAAGAGAGGCTGTGCCTTCTCATCTTCGTCCCACAGGTCACGCATTGCCCGGAACATTATGCGGTTGGGATCGAGAAGGTACAGTTCGCGCAAATAGCGGAAGGTCCGCCGGCGGCCCTCCGTTGTAGCCCGTCCGAGCACGTTGTGCTCGACGGCGGCCATTTCGTAATCGGCCAGGCCAGACGCCTTGGGCACTGCAGAGAGAAGTGAAGTCAGGTGTCCGATGGCAATCGTGTGGCTAGTGTTCGTGCCGCCGGGCACATGGCCACTGACAATATCGCGGTCATCGAACGGCCCCAATGACGATCTCCTACTCACGAACAACTCTGACTTCAAACTGTAGCGGCAGCTGCCTCCCGGGACGAATCAACCCGCCGGAAGCGACGGGGCTTATAGGGCTTGCAGGTTATGGCGTTTATGTTGTCCGGCAGATAGCGGGCGGGCGCGAGCCGTCAAAGCATATGCCGGACCGTTGCATCCTTCGGACTAGCCGCAGGCACAGCCACCCATACTTGCCGTGACCCCAAGGCTCGGTCTACTTACCTGGACGATAAGGTGTGATCAACACAAAATGAAGGAGAACTGTGAAGGCCGTTGACTCGCATCTACTTACGCTGCTGAAAGCGAGCAGTCAGTTCATAGTGCCGATCTACCAGCGCCTTTACTCTTGGCACGAAGCGGAGTGCGCGCAGTTGTGGGCAGATATCCTCCGCGCGGGATCGACTGCGGCACTTGGGTCACATTTCACGGGGTCTATCGTCTACGTCGCAAAGGATCAAGCCACTAACACCTCCGCTGAGCCCGATCTGATCATCGATGGCCAGCAGCGGGTCACCACTGTAACCCTGATACTCGCAGCTCTGGTTGACCGGCTGGAGGCACTACCGGACGGTCAGCGGGAGCCCTGGGACGGTTTCTCTCCGCGAAAGATCCGGAATCGCTACCTACTCAATGATGATGAAGAAGGTGAACGTCAGTTCAAGCTGATCTTGTCCCAGAGCGACAGGCCGGCGTTGATCGCGATCCTACAGGGAGCGGAGCCGGCCAACGACACGGAAACCCGCGTCATCGAGAACTATTCCTACTTCCGGCGGAAGCTTGATGATCCGAAGCTCGATTTGTCCCTCGTCTGCCGCGGCCTCGACAAACTCGTCGTCGTCGATGTAAAGCTCGAGCGCGGGGTGGACAACCCCCAGCTCGTCTTTGAAGCCATGAACTCGACCGGCAAGAAGCTGTCCCAGGCCGATCTGATTCGCAACTACGTCCTCATGGACCTGCCACCCAAACAGCAGGAGAAAGTCTACTCGGCCTATTGGCGTCCAATGGAGCTCGAGTTTATGGGTGCTGAGGAGAGTCAGTTCGATGAGTTCGTCCGCCATTACCTGACCAATAAGACCGGCGAGATACCTCGCTTGGACGGCATCTATGACGCATTCAAGGATCACGCGACAGCTTTCACAAGCGCGGACGAAACAATCGAGTCTCTCGTTATCGAGCTGCGTCAGTACGCGCGCCGCTACTGCGCGATGGCGTTGGGCAAGGAGACGGATCCGACCTTGTGGCGGGCCTTTAAGGACCTGGACCAGATCAAGGCTGATGTCGTCTACCCTTTCCTGCTCGATGTCTACACGGACTACGAGCTCGGGACTTTGACTCGCGACGGCGTGCTCCAGATCGTTGATTTAGTTACCTCGTACATCTTCCGCCGCGCGGTTTGCCGCATCCCGACCAACTCGCTGAACAAGACCTTTGCTGGCTTCAGTTCAGCTGTGCGCAAGGATCGGTATCTCGAGAGCGTTAAGGCAAACTTTCTCGGCTTCAAGAGCTACCGCAGATTTCCGACTGACGCCGAGTTCGTTTCCGGGCTCAAGTCCAGTGACCTGTACAACTTTCGCCGGCGCTCTTACTTTTTTCGCATGCTGGAGAACTACGGCCGCAAGGAGCGCGTGACGATCGAGGATTACACGATCGAGCACATAATGCCGCAGAACGAGAACCTGTCGGATGAATGGCAATTGTCTCTTGGGGAAGACTGGCAGGACGTGCAATCGACTTACCTGCACACGCTCGGAAACCTCACGCTCACGGGCTACAACTCGGAGTACTCCGATCACGCGTTCGCAAAGAAGCGCGACATGGAGGGAGGGTTCAAAGACAGCCCGCTCAGGCTCAACAAGGGGTTAGGGCAACTCGAATTCTGGAACGCGAGCGAGATCCAAAAACGCAACGCGCGGCTGGCAGACGATGCGCTCAAGATCTGGTCCCTGCCGGAACTGCCAGCCCAAACGATCACGGAGTTACAAAAAAGACGTGCAGAGTCGGATTTCTCCATTGAAGACCACCCACATCTGCTCAAGCAGCCGCGACGAGCCCTATTCGAAAAGTTTAGTGCGGAAGTTCTGGCCCTAGACCCAGTCGTCACTCAGCAATTCTTGAAGCAATACGTCGCTTTTAAGGCTGAGACTAACTTCGTCGACGTGGTCCCGCAGAAGGCTCGGCTGAGGTTGAGCCTCAACATCCCACTCGAGGCACTCCGAGACGAGCGGGGCCTTGCCTGGGACGTCAGCGACAAGGGGCATTGGGGCAATGGCCCAACCGAGGTCAGCCTGAACGAGGAGACCGACCTCGGCTACACCATCGGCTTGGTTCGTCAGGCTTTCGAGTACCAGATGGGTGGGGAATAGGCAGCGCTGTAGGCACTTATGAGCTTCTCTACGAGGAGTTCGTAACGCGGCTGCACCTTGAGTCAATCTTCGGAGGTAGCGGGATGCGCCGGCGGGCTACCTGAAACTTCGCACAAGCCTTGTTAGCAGAGCGTCACTGCGCCACCGGAGCAGCCGTGGCGAACACATCCGCCGGCATCGGCCGGTGCAGCTTCCACGTGATGGCAATGGGCTTTTCACCCTTGTGCTGCACGTAGTCCACCTGGCCCAGGCATGTGTATGGAACCGTCAGCCCGGTCTCGTCGTCGGCTGTATCCCTGGTGAAGATCAGAACCTTGGAGCCGTGCGATGCCCGGTCCAGGTACCGCTTCCCCGTCGGGCTCCCTGGCGACGTCGCGTTCTGCGATTCCCAGTGGAACAGCTCGGGGCTGATGGCGTAGTCCTTATACATTGTGGTGGCCGAATGCTTCTTGTCGTCTTTGTTCAGCGTCACAAAGAAGGCGTCGGTGGAGGTCGCCGGGCACCAGGCCACGCCCTCCCGGTGCTGCACATTCTTGCCGAGCTCCAGCGACCCGTACTGCAGGGCGGCCAAGATCTCTTCACGCCGGTAGGTTGCGTGCGAAAGCAATGGAACGTGCTGCAGCCCCGCTCCCAGCCCCTTGGCGGCGTGCTTGGAAGCGGCCACCCCAAGCTTCACGATCTGGCGGATCTCGCTGCACACAAACTGGTAGCCGCGCAGGTAGTCCAGTCCGTCGTCGTACGTCTGGAAACCGCCGCCGTCGTCCCACAACGTATAGAACAGCATCCGGGCAAAAGTCTGCTCACGCATTCCCAGCTCCGCATAGCGGGGCGCATCGGGGCCGACCAGCATCGAGTACGCCTCTGCGCGTTCTGGGTCATCCACATGAATCAGGGCAGCCATCCGGCCCAGCAGCTTCTTCTCGTCGGCGTCCGTCCTGTCCTCGATCTTCCCGCGGAGCACCGTCTCCAGGGGAGAGAAGCCCTCGATCAGCCCAGCCAGGCGAAGGTAGCCGGTCCACGAATCCCTCGTCGACCGATAGATCGACTTCACGTCGTTCCCGGACTGCTCCAGATAGGCCTCCAGCTCGGTCTCCGCGTACGAGGCAATATCCCGGACCAACTGCGCTCGGTTAAACCGCAACTGTGCCTTGATGTTGTCCAGCACCACCTTCTGTGCCACCCGGTCCAGCACGATCTGCGAGCCCGACGGCAGGTAGGGGAACTCGTCCTCGACGGCCTTTTCCAATTCCTTGCGCCCGTAACCGGTCAGGGCCCGGTAGCGCAGGTCAAAGCGGAACTCACGCCGTTGCTGGCCAATGAAGTCCATGACGGTCAGCACCGCCTTGCCCTCGGCGCGGCGCAGCCCCCGACCCAGTTGCTGGAGGAAAATCGTGGCGCTCTGCGTCGGCCGGAGCAGCAGGATAGTGTCCACCTGCGGCAGATCCAGCCCTTCGTTGAAGAGGTCGACTGCGAAGATGCAGTTGATCTCCCGCCGGCGGAGTCTCTCCAGCGCGTCTGCGCGGTCGGCGTCGTCAGTGCTGCCATCAACGGCAACCGCAGCTATGCCTGCACGGTTGAACACCTCCGCCATGTAGTGGGCGTGCTGGACCGATACGCAGAAGCCGATGGCCCGCATCTGATCGGTGCTGGTGACCTTGTCGCGGAGTTCGCGGATCACCTTGGCGGCGCGGGCGTCGTTACCGGTGTACAGGTTGCTGAGCTGGGCGGCGTCGTAGTTGCCGCGCTTCCATTCCAACTGGCTCAAGTCAACGTCGTCAGACACACCAAAGTAGTGGAACGGCACCAGCAGGTCAGCATCCAGCGCATCCCAGAGCCGCAGCTCGCTGGCGGTGCGGCCATCGAAGAACTGCTTGGCGACGTCGACGCCGTCGCCACGTTCCGGCGTCGCAGTCAGTCCGAGAAGTTGCTGCGGCTGGAGATAATCCAGCAGGCGCCGGTACGTGGGCGCCATGGCGTGGTGGAACTCATCGATGACGACGACGTCGAAAAAGTCCGGCTCCAGCTGTTCGATGCCGAGCGATGACAACGACTGGACGGAAGCGAAGATATGCTTCCACTCTTTGGGCTTGTGGTCCCCCACGTAGAGTTCACCAAAAGCGCCGTCCTGCATGACGTCGCGGTAAGTACGCATCGCTTGCTTCAGGATTTCCTGTCGGTGGGCGACGAAGAGCAACTTGAGATCACGGCCGGCAGCCTCAGACAGGCGTTTGTAGTCCAGTGCCGCGATGACTGTTTTCCCGGTGCCGGTGGCCGCGACCAGGAGGTTGTGGTTGAAACCCTTGAGCCGCTCGGCTTCCAGCTCCTCGAGCATCTCTTCCTGGTGGAGGAACGGCTGCACTTCCAGCCCTGTAGCCGCGCCCGGGACTGCGGTGCGCCGCCCTCCGTTGCGTTCCAGCGCGGCATCCAGCCTTTCGCCGTCGCGTTCCGGATCGTAGCTTTGGAAGGCCCGCTGCTCCCAGTAGCTGTCGAAGGTGACCTCGAACTTTTGCAGCAGCGTGGGGGTACCGACGGAGCTGAGCCTGACGTTCCATTCCAGGCCATCCAGCAGTGCAGCCTGGCTGAGGTTGGAGCTCCCGACGTACGCGGTGTCGAAGCCGGAGTTCCTGCGGAACAACCAGGCCTTTGCGTGGAGGCGAGTGGCCTGGGTTTCATAGTTGATCCTGACCTCGGCGCCGTAGCGGTTGACGAGCTCGTCGATGGCGCGGCGTTCCGTGGCGCCCATGTAGGTGGTGGTGAGGACTCGGAGTCTGGCACCGCGTTCTTTGAGCTGCTCCAGGGCAGGCTCCAGCAGACGGAGCCCCGTCCAGCGGACGAAGGCGCAGAGCAGGTCGACGGTGTTCGCGGACCCGATCTCGGCCCGGAGCTCCGCGGCGAGATTTGGCTCGTCCTTGCTATTGGTCAGCAGCGCTGAGTCACTGAGCTTGGTGGTGGGTCTGCGGAGTTGGCGGCGCTTCAGGGTGTCCGGGCGGTGAAGGGACCGTAATTGGGCAGGACCTGGCGCGATGCGGTCCGCGTGCTTTAGCTCTTGGAGAAGCTTGTTTGCAAGGGCGACACGTTCAGTCGGTTTGGCTGCTTCCAGGGCTTGGCGCACGGCGTCGGCAACGTGGCGGGAGAGGATATCCGGGGTGTCCTCGTCGTCTACGTTTGCGAAGACTGGATGGAGTTCTTGCTCTTTGCTCAGACGGTTACTGAGCACCTCCGTGCTCAGCAGTTCGTACAAGCCCTCGGGCAGCTGCTCCGCTGCCACTCCCCCAAAGAAATTAGTCACTGCGCCAGGGTATTTCGCGGGAGGGACCGGAGCCAACTCAGCTGCAGTGTTCGGCCCATCGAATATTCGGAATTCCTGTATACGCCTGTTCTCGATATTGTGACCGAATGAATCGAAAAACAGACGAAAACGTTGAAGGGGTGCAAAATCGCGAGGTCCGAATTTCAGACTTTTCCAACGCGGAGCTCCTCGAAGAGTTGGCTCGGCGCCTTCACTCAGCATCAGAGGAGTTGAAACTCCACCAGGCGTCCCAGACCGCAACGAGTGAGAATGACGCAACCGAGTTTAATGGTCGACACCTGCCCGAAACCGTGGACGGGCTCCTGGCCATGGTCAACGTCGGATCGCAGGCATTTGATGACGGCACCGCTAGGGACAGCCCAGACCCGTTCACGTCCCCCAAGTTACTTCGGAAGAAAGCGATCGTGAAGCTCGCACGTGTTTGGACTCGAATGGCGCTGGACCCGTCAAGACTTCGAAATGGGGAAATCAACCGCCGTCTAATGGAACGCGAGGCAGGCATTCCACGGAATACTATGCGCCCGTACCTCGACGCTGGGCTGGAACTTCACAGGTCTGGCCGACTCTATCTGGATGAGGAACCATCAGAAGTCGACATCCGCATAGTTGAAAAGTCGATGAACTAGGGCGAAAGCTCGCACATCCGCAGAAATCTTGCCTGTCGCGGACTCATGTGCAGCCAGGTTCTCACCCCGCGGAGCCATTCCAGCGCCAGCAACAGCGACGTTGCTTTGACTCTGTGCCTCAGACAGCTGTGCGCCCGGACCTGTCAAGTGACATTCTTTCGGCTAGCGGCCCTAGGATGTGGGAATGCCCGTCGGAGATTGCGAAAACTCGTTCTTGGAAGCAGCTGCCCACGAAGGCATCGAGCTGGTCAGGTACAAACAACCGTGGCTGAATCAGCGGGGCCACTTCGGCTTGCCCGGTGATGCCGGAGCCGAATTCATTATCTTGGACAAGATCTTTCACGAACTTGGCGGCGACGGTGAGGCACAATCAGCTAAGCGGACAACTGCGCTGCCCGGCGACTTCATCCACCTGCCCACTGGGACGATGATCGAAATCGATGAGGTTCAGCATTTCACCAGCTACCGCATGCGGACCTTCGCACACTATCCAGCGGACGCCAGCCTGGGATTCGACTCTGACGAGTACGTGAACCTATGCAAAAAGTACTGCCGAACAGCGGATGCGTACCGGCTCAATAAGGCAGCCTCCGGCTTCGGCCCCGGTGGCCGACAGCGCCAAAGAGCCTACAATGACGCTTTGCGCGATCTAGTAATTCCTGCCATGGGCCAGCCGCCCTTGATCCGCATCGCGGCGCCCGACGGTAACGGTACTGCTGCGTTTGAGCGGAACAGCGTCCGAATTCTGAGGGCACTATCATGACCCGGCCTCACGTCTTCGTCGCTATGGCAGACATGCTCAACCTCAAATGCGATGCTTGGCTGCTTCCTACGGACTCCACCGTCCGAATCGAACAGCATTGGCTGCGGGCGAACCCCGACCTCCAAGGAATCGCTGCCGCATCGGCTTCGAAAGATTTCCGAGCAGGGACAGTTCTCGCGGAGCCCGTGGCCGCCTGGGAACCGGCGGATCCACTCCCCGTTCTGACTGCGGTTCCGCTGGACGGCATCTGGGATTCCACTGCTGTGGCGCGGCGACTGGAGGCATTCGTGCGTGCCGCCACCGGCGCCACTTCCAGTCCGGCGCTGCGGCCCTACAGATTGCTGGCCGTTCCGTTCTTCGGGACGGCCGGCGGCGGTGCAGGAAACCACCTCGGGGCTATGCTGCGCGGGCTGCTGGACGTCTGCGCGAATCTGGCTACTAAGTTCGCCGTCGACTTAGTCATCGTGCTCCGCGACAAGGCAGCCTTCTCTCTGGCCCAGAAGCTTCGCCGGGACGCGGGCGGCTCGGAGTGCTGGCCTTCGCTTGGTGACGAACTGCATGCCAAGGCGCAAGGGCTCGGCAAGCTCGCGCGCTCTGGCCACTTGGTGCCCTTTCTTGGTGCGGGGGTCAGCGTTAGCGCCGGAGCGCCGAGCTGGAGAGATTTGCTTACGGCCTTGCGCGCTGGAGTCCAGTTGGACGAGGGTGCAGTTGCTGCATTCGAGAAGCTGGCAGTGCTCGATCAGGCCGGCGTGCTGGAGCAGCTCTACATCGACCAGCACGGTTCCCGGGCTGCCTTTGGCGAAGCCGTCGCGAGGGCCGTGGACCTGCAGAAGTATGGCTTGGCGCCCGCGCTGCTTGCCGCCGTCCCCTCTTCGGGAGCAATCACGCTGAACTATGACCGACTCTTCGAGTTGGCGTGCCACGATGCCCAACGGCCGCGAACCGTCCTGCCGGAGAACATACCTGCAGTCGGCAACAGCTGGCTCTTGAAATTGCACGGATCCGTCAGCCAACCTGCATCAATCGTTTTGACGCGTGACGACTACCTTGGTTACAACAGCAACCGCGAAGCCCTGTCCGCCTTGGTCAAGGCACATCTGCTGACACACCATTTACTCTTCGTGGGTTTCGGCCTGGCAGACGACCATTTCCATGAGATCGTCCACGATGTCAGGCGGGCTCTGCCGGAGGGGCTCTCCGAGGGGCACCACATGGGGACGGTACTCTCCCTTTTTCATGAGCCACTTCAGTCCATGGTCTGGAAGGGCAAGCTGGACATCCTCTCGATGCCGGCGGAGTCCGGCGCCGGCCACTTGAACGTCGATCAATCAAAGCTTGCGCTGGCGATATCCGGACGAGAGCTCGAAGTCTTCCTGGACATGTTAGGCGCTTACGCTACCGACAATCACTCGTATTTGCTGGCACCCGCCTACGACGCCGGCCTAAATCACACCGAGGCACAGTTGCGCGCCCAACTGCTGAAACTGGCTGAGCAGCCGCGACCGCCCGGAACCGAGGAGGTGTGGGCGTTGCTCGACCAGACGCTCGACGGGCTCGGCCATTCTGCAAACAATGAGTGGAGAGAGTCATGACGGACGAAAAGAAGGTCCTGGAACAAGTCGCCGGTTACTTGGGCAACTACGTTTACCTACTGCTTGACCCGCAAACGCGGATTCCGTTCTACGTGGGTAAGGGCAGTAAGACACGCGTTCTAGACCACGGACTGGAGGCAAAAGCCCTGACCCCCGCAGGAGATGAACCCAGCAGTGAGCGCTCGCGCAAGCTCGACGCCATCAATAGCATTCACGACGCCGGACTGAAACCAGAAATCTGGATATTGCGGCACAGTATGGGCCCGGAATACACCCAGGTTGAGGCGTCTGCCATCGACCTGCTGAGTTCATTTCTGCTCCAACCGGGCGACGCCTCTCGCCCCTTAGCCCACTTGGATCAGCTCACCAACGGCCGCCGCGAAGCATCCAACGGACACGGTATCGAGACTTTGGACAATATTGTGGCCGAGTTTGCGGCACCGGATCTTGGCCGCGCCGTTCCGCCCCTGCTGCTTGTTACCCTGAAGCCTTGGGTTGAAGCGGAAGAAATGGCACCCGGCGGATCCGTGCGATCCGGCTATGGCTTCAAATCCGAATGGCTCAATGCCAAGGGCATGTCTGAGTTTGCCGCAGAGCTCGGCGACTCCGTCCGCTGCTGGTGGAAGCTGAACCAAACCCGCATAGAAGCCGAAGGAATCGACCACGTTGTCGCCGTTCACCGCGGCGTAACTAGGGGCCTGTTTCGGATCCTCTCCGACACCTGGGAACAGAACGCGGCCACTGGTAGACGTGGCTTCCAGGTCAGCCCGGTTTTGGATGGACCGCTGTTCGACCAGGTCATCGGCGAGTATGGCTACCGGACGATAGCGAAGAAGCGCGGGGACATGAGCACACTAAACTACTGGCCCCGTGCCGAGTGACGTGTCGAGCATGATCCAGAGTTGACGCTACCCACGCACCTCAACCGCTCAAAGCAAATGGTGGCCGAAGTGTTCCACTACGAATCGGCGAACATTTCTACCCAGCGACTTGTAACTCTCGTGCAAAGTAATGAACCGTCAGCGAAGTTCTTGGCTGTTTCATCGCATGTCGCGGCACCCGGAATTCGCGGCCAACTGTTCGTGGTAGTCGAACTCTAATGCCACGTGGGGTCCATGTATGTTGCTGATGCATGGACCTAGGGCCTTCGCCACAACCGCGAAGGCCTCCCCCGCGTCCCGTCGGACATCTGCCCCGTCCCGACCAGCTTCGGCTCCATGAACCGCCGGAACGTGTCCCGCATCAACGGAGCACCCGCCACCGCCTCGTGCAGCTCCCGCAGATCCTTCAACGTAAACGGCTCATCCAGCAACGCCCCAGGATCCGGAGCCTCCACATAGGCAGTCCGCAGCCAGTCCACGGCCTTCGCCACGATGTCCGCGTGCCCGTAGGGCAGCCCGCCGATCAGCTCCAGTTCCCCGGTAACGGAAGCCAGCCTGGCGCCGTCGGACTTTAGCGCTTCCTGCAGAGCCGCCAACGGCACGACGTCCACGTGCGCCACTGACAACACCCAGCCGCGATCGTCGCGCCCAGGCTCGTCGAACACCTGCAACTGCCGCGGTACCCGCCCGGTAATCCCCGCCTTCTCGCGCAGGCAGCGCAGCACCGCGTCCGCCAGGGTTTCCCGCTCGCGCAGGAACGTGCCAGGAAGGGCCCACTGTCCGTGCTGATGGTCTTCCGCGCGCCGCACAAGCAGCACGCACACGCTCCCCTCTGCGACGGTCAGCACCGCCGTATCCACCGCCACCGACGGTCGCGGGTAGTCGAGCAGGGACGCGCCAGGAATGTTCTTGGAAACCATCACATCTTATTTATCGCAGTCTTGCGCTAAAGATGCAAGCGGTGCATACTGAGATCAATTAGCGCAGAAATGCATTAAATCAACCGGAGGTCACCATGAAAGTCCCACAGCTCCACGTCGGCGCCGGCAGCACCCTTGGCCCCCTCAGCTTCTTCCCCGTCTGGACCTCAGGCTCCGGCAGTCTCGGCATCAGCACCGGCACCCACGCCGACGTCGCCGTCACCGAACTCGCCAGTGGTGCCCAGGTGGCCCGCCTCACCGTCACCAACAACGGCCCGCACCCCGCACTGCTGCTGGAGGGCGAGCTGCTCGAAGGCGGGCAGCAGCACCGGATCTGTGCCCGCGACGTCGTCCTCGGTCCAGGCGAAACCCGCGACATTGACACGTTCTGCGTCGAAGCCGGCCGCTGGGAAGCGGGCGAGACCAGCCACCGGAGGCAGGCCCGCCGCGCCCCGCTGAACGTCTGGTCAGAGCTGGCCAACGGCCTTCATGGCGAGCGCGGCGGCAACCGGCAGGGGCGGATCTGGGAGCGGGTTAGCCGCTTCGACAACGCCCGCGGCGCTTCCGCCACCAGTTCCCTGCTCCAGCACATGGACTGGTTCAAGAACGACAAGGAGGAACGGAACCGCTTCGACGCGTCGGCCGCGCCGAAGCCGCTGGAAGGCCAGCGGGGCGTGGTGATCGGCCTCGGCCGGCAGCCGCTGCTCCTGGAGGTCTTCGGCACCAGCACGCTGTTCCTCCGCCACTACGGCCAGATGGTCGAGGCGGCACTGCTGGACTTTGAGCTCCTGTCGCCCCAGGTGCTGGCATCCGGACCGATGCCCGGCCAGCGTGCCCGCGACTTCGCCGCCCACGTCCAAGCGATGGACTTCGGAACGTTCGACGGCGGCCCGGCGGCCGTCGAGGTCCGTGACCACGGCGCGCTCCGCAGCCGCAACATCGCCCGTGCCGCCGGAGCGGTGACCGCGGCCGGCATCGCCGTCGCGCTCCCCCAGCGCCGCCCGCAGCTGGCCCACCTGACCGGCTGGAACACCCGACACCCCCTGATGGAGATGGCATGAAACTGAACCCCCTGCAGAATGACCGCGCGGCCGGCGTCCTCGTCGCCTTGGCCGCCGGCGACGCCCTCGGAGCCGGATACGAGTTCGGCGCACCGCTGCCGGACGGCGCCGACGTGACCATGAAGGGCCGCGGCCCGTTCGGGTTCGCCCCCGCCGAGTGGACCGACGATACGTCCATGGCGATCCCCATTGCGCAGGCACTGCTGGAGTCCGCCTCCGGCGCCGCGTCCTCCTCCCTCGCGACTCGGGTGCGCTGGTCCGGCACCCGCACGACGGCGGCGTGTGGCTCGGCGGGGTCGGCTCACTTCAGCGCGTGGCCTGAGTTGGGCATCGACGCCGTGGTCTCGCTCTGCGCGCTCGGCACTCTCAATGTGCCGGGCGTGGCGCCGGAGGACCACTCCACTTTCTGGGTTGTCGACTCCGCTGCTAAAGACGACACCACACACGCGGCCTTGTCCTCGGGGAGGCGGCAGCCGCCGTCGAACGATTCCGGGCGGAGGGCAAGACTGTGCTGCTGCATTGTGTCCGGGCGGAGTCGCGGACGCCTACTGTTGCGGACCCCTACGGCGCGCACGTTGCAGGAGTGTCTCCGTTGGAGGCGATGGAAGACCTCCAGCGCGCCCTGCCCTTCGCGCGGCCAAACCCAGTGTTCTTGCGAGTGCTGGGAAATGCTGAGGGCGCCGCCGAGCCGAGGGACGCCGGGGCTTCGCCTTCAGTTGCCCACCGCGCCCGGTTTTAAACATCCGACCTGTTGGCGACGGTGAGTCATACGGCGCGTGGTGCTAGTACTGTGAGTTCTGTTGAAACAGCCACGGGGCTCATGCAGCACCTATCCATTTGCTGTTGAGCACGCCAGCATTCACATCTGAGTCTCATTCCCGGGGGAACACCTATGCGCCGTTTTATCGTCACGTCCGCTTTCATTGCCGTCACATTGCTAGTCGCAGGGTGCTCGGGCGAGACTGTCACCACCATGCCCGACGTGGTTGGAAAGGGTCTCGATGTCGCAATCAGCGATGTTAAGTTGGCCGGAATTGACGACGAGGTCGAGGTTCTTGGCGGCGGCATGTTTGGCGTTGTCGACAAGTCGAACTGGACGGTGTGCAGCCAAGAGCCTCAAACCGGGGCAGAGGTCTCGTCTGCCCCTCGCCTCACCGTAGACCGATCCTGCGAAACCGACGGCACTCCTTCCGAGGAGCCGACCCGGGAACCGGAAAAGTCCAAGCCTCCGGTGGAGGCATACAGCTACAAAGGTGCGCCATACGAGGTTGTCACCGTTGATGAAAACCAAGGTCCAGCAAAACTCAACCAGTACTGGGTATACACGAGTAAACTCGACTACTCAACGGATGGGTACAAGGACCAGATTAAAATGATCATCGCGGATATCGCACAGGCCCAGCGCACAGACAAGTTCATCGCGGAAGTTGTCACAGACAAGGAAATAGCCGAAGCGGAGTCGCCGTCCACGGCCGAAAGTTTCATCGAAAAGCGTGGCATGGACTACTTCATCAACGCTATTCCGAAGAAAGAAAAGACAGAATGGGTCGCATCCTATACGGGCGGTTTTGACCCGGACGCCGGAGAAGCAAGCGATTCAGCCAAGGCATTTGAAGTTATTTGGTTCATCGCTGCGGACGCTGAAATCGAGAATTGGAAGCCCCAAGCTGCGGGCTGACCCTACGATCACTTGCTGGACCGTCCGCCCCGCCTCATCTTTGCCGCGAATGATTCACTATTGTCGCGCCGCTAATGCTTGATCCACGTCGTCGTCAGGTGGTGCATTGATGGTCGGCCTTGGCTGATCTGAATTTTCGTCCTGGGAAGCACGCAATCCCAAGCAGCGGACTCAGCCGCCGGCACTAGATACCAAGTCCTGAGCCACCCTTCTTCGTGTCGACACGGCGAAACCGCTGTGCCCGGCTAACGTTGGATGAGTGCTAAACCGGCCCTTCGCATTTACGCATGGTTGGTTTGTTTGATCCGGTAGTGCCGGTGGCCGCCGGCGGCGAGTAGGCATCTGAGCCGGTAGTTGGTGAAGTTGCGGAAGCCTCGGGCTATTCTGCGGGTGGTTTCGATGACTCCGTTGATTGCTTCGGTAGGCCCGTTGGAGGCGCCGTTCGTTTCGAAGTAGGCCAGGATCGCGGTTTTCCATTGTTTGAGTGTCCGGCCGAGGCGGGCGACTTCCGGGATTGGGCAGGACGGGAAGGACCCAATGACTTCATTCACGAGTTCCCTGCCCCGCTCCGGCCGGGCGTGATAGATGTTGCGGAGCTTCTGGTAGCACTGCCATGCGAGGGTGACTTCGTCGTCGGGGTCTCCGGCATTGAGTTTCGCATCGAGCCGGGCGGACTGCTTGTCGGTCAGATGTTCGGCGCCGATCTGCAGGGTCCGGCGGATACCGTAGAGCGGGTCACCCTTGCGTCCGCGGTGGCCGAGAGTGTTCTGCTGGACCCGGCGGCGGACTTCGTCGACCATGGCCGATCCGAGTTTCACGACGTGGAAGGCGTCCAGGACCGTGATGGCTTCGGGCAGTTCGTCGCGGATCGCGTTGGCGTAGCCGCGGAACGGATCCAGCGCGGCGGTCTTGATCCCGGCGGTGAACCCGGGGCCACGGTCTTTGAGCCAGTCGGCGTAGGCCTTCCCGGACCGGCCTGGAACCAAGTCAAGTAGCCGTGCGTGCACCACGCCGTTCTCGTCGCGGGTGTGGTCCACGATTCCGGTGACCATGCCGGATCCCGGCGGGCCGGTGTGTGACCAGACGTGCTCATCCACCCCGAGCGCGTCAACGCCGGCGAGCCGATCGGAGTTCCTGATGCGGCGGGTGGCTTCTGCTCTGATGGCGTCCCAGACGGTGTGCCAGGAGACCCCGAGCTGGTGGGCCAGGGCCGAGACCGAGGTATCGAACCGCTGCAGCGCGTCGGTCGCCCAGTGGGCGGCTCGGGCGGTGAGTTTCGCCCGCGGCCCGGCCAGCGGGTGTTCTTCACTGAATGTTGTTTTTGGGCAGTCCGGGTCCGGGCAGCGCCAAACACGTTTGGCCCACAGCAGCCGCACCGGCTGGCCGAAACAGGGAATGTCATGGAGCCGGACCTGGCGGCGTCCGTGGCCGACCGCGACGACGCCGCAGTCCGGGCAACCGGCGAGGTCCACATC
Source organism: Pseudarthrobacter sp. BIM B-2242 (assembly GCF_014764445.1). NCBI lineage: Bacteria > Bacillati > Actinomycetota > Actinomycetes > Micrococcales > Micrococcaceae > Pseudarthrobacter > Pseudarthrobacter sp. BIM B-2242. The sequence continues at coordinate 978,224 of NZ_CP061721.1, read as the reverse complement.
GGTTTCGACGCCCAGTACGAGGCCAGTCCTGGTTGCCGTGACGGAGCTGACGTGGACGCCCTCGACACCGAGCAGCGCATCCGCGCGCATGCACCAGCGGCCAGCAGAACAAGACATAGAGTTATTCATGTCAGGGTCTCTTTTTGGTTTTGGTTGCTTGGTCGCTACCAATTCAAAGAGGCCCTGACCTCTTTACTGCCGCACCACGCCGCACCACATCGCACCGCAGAATACCTACGCGATGGCGCCATCCTCAGACTGCGCATCCATGCTTATCTGCGAAGGCCCGCTAAACCGGACGGCCGGTTGATCAGTATGGGGGCAACAATGAGGTGCATACCGGAGGAACCGGAATTCGGCGAGGGACAGCTGGCGGAAAAAGCAGTCTGGAACGCTTTGAAAAACAGCCTCCCCGACGACGTTGTTCTAGCCCATTCCGTCCACATCCGCGACGGTCGGAACGAATACGAGATTGACCTGCTCGTCCTCTGGCCCAGAGTTGGCATGGCGGCTATTGAGGTCAAAGGCGGCCAGGTCAGCATCACGGACGGCCAGTGGTACCAGTCAGACCGCAGCCAAAAGCGCAAAATCCTTAGCCCGGTGGCGCAGTCACAGAGCTCATTACACGCGCTCAAGAACTGGCTTGAGAACCAGCTCGGATCCCGTCTCAGCAGCCGTTGTGTCTACATGGTCAGCCTGCCGTACACCGATGTACGGCCCGAGTGGGCCATGGCTGGCTGCCCCCGGACCCTCATCCTTGACCAAACTGAGAGCAAGTCCCCCGCTGACTTGGTCCGCCGGGCAATAGAGAACGAGGGCGGCGGAGCCGCCCCGCTGGCGCCGGTATTCTTGGAACGCATTGTCCGTCAGCTGGGCGGAAATCTGGCTGGCGCCGTCGGGACCTCCGGGAATCCGCAGGAAGACGAAGCCGCTCAGGATCATCTCACTGAGCGCCAGTCCGTGCTGCTTCAAGCAACCCGATCACTCCCTCGCATCCGCTTCACCGGTGGCGCGGGCAGCGGCAAGACTTGGCTGGCAGTCGAAAAGGCGCGCCTGCTAAGCAAGGACGGCAAACGCGTAGGCCTCTTCTGCTATAACAAGGGGCTCGGCCAATACCTGCAGGACCGCGTCACCACCTGGCGCCAGGCAAAGCCGGTGTTCACCGGTGAGTTTCACGAGTATGTTCGTGGCCTAGGCGTCCCTGACGGTGCGGGCCAGAAGTACTTTGACGTGGACATGCCCCGCATGTTGAAGCAGCTGGCCGCGGGAATGAAGCCTGAGGACAAGCTAGATGCCGTCATTGTCGATGAAGCCCAGGACTTCGCCCCGCTGTGGTGGGACGCCCTGCTTGCCTGCACCAATGACCCCGACGACGGTGAGGTCTACGCGTTCATGGACGACCGCCAGGACGTTTACCGCAGGTGGGAAGGGGCAACAGCCGACTTCGCCTACGGCCCGACCACGACATTTCTTCCCATTCACATCGACGACAACCTGCGGAACACCCGAAGGATCGCCGAGACGCTCAAACCCTTTGCGGGCGAACACTTCACACCCCGCGGCAGTACCGGACTGCCGGTCCGACGGGTGGAGTGCGCAACCGAGGATGCGCTCGACATCGCCGGAGACTGCGTGGATGCACTCATCGCAGAAGGGTGGGCCAACAATCAGATCGCGTTGCTGACCACCAAGGACCGGCACCCAATACATCTTGACTTCTACCAACGCGATGCCACCGAAGAGTACTGGCGCGAATTCCACGCCAACAAAGCCGAATTCTACGGCCACGTCCTCGGTTTCAAAGGCCTGGAGCGGTCCGTAGTGGTGCTCTGCGTCAACGGCTTCAAAGACATGGAACGGGCGGCAGAGCAGCTCTACGTCGGCCTTTCCCGGGCGCGGAGCCTACTGGTCGTTGTCGGTGATTCCGGGCTCTTAGAAGAAGCGGGCGGGCGGGAGCTGAAGGCGGTGCTGGGGCGGGCGCAGGTCTGGATACCGTCGCAGCATTAGGACCAAAGAGCGCGAACTGCGGCAAAGCCAGATGGCGACTTCTCATGGATTCCGCATCGCCATCCGGCGCCGTAAATCATCCACCCTAGGAAGAAGACGATGAGCACACACGTTCAAATGGATCTGTCCCCCGGCATGTCCGGAGGAATCGGGGTCGCACCGATACAAGACCTTGTGGCACGAGTCGTCAGCTACTGCACACACCCGAGGAGCGGCTGGCATACATACGACATGCCAGGATTGGTAGCTCGGCGAGATGGCCACTTTAAGCAGATCGCCCCTTGGTCGCTGTTGTGGGCCACTTCGCTGTCTGGACGATTGTCAGCGTCAGACGTGGCAGGCTTCACGCACGAATTTCGAACTGAATTGGTGCAACGACTCACCTCGCTGTCCGCCAAAAACCTGGCCGACATGAACGATGCCGAGGTGAAGGGCCTGACTCTTCTTTGTAGGTCCGGCTATAGCGGTCTGTGGGCACCGAAGGTCACAAAGATGCTTGCCCTTTACAGGCCGGACGCAGTACCAGTTCTCGATGGACACGTGGCGATGGCCATGGGTTTCAGGAGGGACGGCTTCCGTTCCGGCAAGGAACCTCGCTGGAGGCGCATCGAGCAAACGCTTTTGACACTTCGCTGCATCCTCAGCCAACAGCAGGGCGAACTCACACAAATCCGTGATCAAGTCGCCCATGCGGTATCCGATATTGGCAAAGTAACGGACCTGCGACTGCTGGACATTATCATCTGGACTTCCCAAGATGACCGCATGTCCCGTCCTGGGAGCCCAACCGACTTCTGGCTCAATAGCCAACATCGTGACTATCAGCCCGGCGGCTTTGACCCGCTGCCTTTGCAGTGAATCATGCAGGGGCAACGATTGTTAGACCCTGCCGCTAACGTGATTGGAAACGACCATCGGTCAAAGCATGGGGGAAGAATGAAAATTGAGTTCGGATTGCATCTGGACCGCGCACCGTGGGCCTACACTCGGCCCCGGCTCAACCAGATCCGGGTAGGGCGGAAGAACTTCACGGCCCTACTGCAGACACGTCTGGGAATCACGCGTCCGGACACGGGGCACGCCGAACGCGTCAGCCAGTATCTGGACCGTCTTCGGTCCATCGACTCCCCCGGCGCTTGGTTCCACAAGTCATTCCAGGTCGACCCTTGGTCCACTGCCCAGGAGCTACTTGCCGCCCGCGACGACGCAGTGGCAAACGGCTGGATCGGTGTGCTTCCTGCCCAGCGGCCAGACTCGGAAGCGCCGTCCCCGTTGCTGCGGACACTTGCGGCAGCGGAACAAGCGCAGGGACGGCTCGCGCCGTCCCTGGCCGATGACATCGCGGAGCTGGTGACGGCGCTTGACTCACCGCTGCCGCTAGGCATCGACGAGCTTGTGCTTCACCACCCTGAGTGCAGCTTTCCAAAGATCTGGCAGGTCATCATCGGAAAGCTCCGCGACCGCGGGGTAGACATCAGCGAAGCCATTCCGTCTGCCACGCCTCCGAAACTGACAATCCTTTCCGCTGAAACGGAATGGGACGCCGCCGAGATAAGCGCCAGATGGCTCGCCTCGGGCAACAATACCAGCACGGCCGTTATCTGTTCTGACAGCAGCGCCCTTCTCGACAGCTACCTCTCCGGGCACGGAATGCCAGCCGTCGGCGTTGGCGCCCCCTCAGCGTGGCGGCCGCATGACCAGTCGATTCCGCTGTTTTTCGAAGTCATCTGGTCACCGGTAAACGTACAGCTCCTCGCCGAACTGCTCAGCCTTCCAGGGTCGCCGGTCCGCCGGCGCGCCGCGGGGCACCTGCTGGGTGCGCTCAAGGCTGAGCCAGGAGTCGGCGGTGACGCCTGGGCCGCGGCAATCGCAAACATCGAAGGCGACGAACGGCTCGGCCCCGACGTGTCTGGCGTCCTGGACGACGTTTTCAGTGCAGGCCTGCTTGTTGAGGAAACGAATGTCAGCGGCATCCAGTTGGCTGAAAAAGCCGAATGGCTGGCAGCGCGATTGCGTGCCCGCGTAGCCTACGACGAGACGGCGACGGGAACGGCGGTGCTGCTCCAACGGATCCTCGCATTGATCAAGCCGCTTCCCCGTGTGTCCCGCCGGGACCTTCGCAGGATAATTGCCGCCGTGATCACTCCCTCGGCCGGATCCCTGATCCAAGCTGAATCAACTCCTTGGCTGCGGCTCAGCCATCTAGCCGAGCTGACCGACGACGTCGATCAGGTGCTCTGGTGGGGTTTTCAGAGCGCAAGAATGCCGCGCCTCCGCCGCTGGGACTCCCATGACATCGAAACCCTCGCCCAAGCTGGTGTGCAGCTTCCGGCTCCCGAAGATCTGAGTGCTCTCGATGTAACTCAAACCCTCGCCGGAGCAAACCGGACCGGCAATCTGGTGCTCGTCCAGATACGACAGCGCGACGGGGAACGGGTAGCGGGCAACCCGCTCCTGGAGGCACTCGTAGCCGCCCAGCCGAGCACGCAGACAGAATCGGAATCTGTTACAGATCGCCTCGCCGCGTTGACTGTCGCCCCCGAAGAGCTGACAAACAACAGCGGCCGCTGGTCGTTGGCGGGACGGCACGTCCAGCTCGTTCCTGTTGCACAGCACCGCCCTATTGCCCCACCTCCCGTCCACGAGGTCGGTCCGAACGCGGCACTCATACCAAAACGCCTCTCCTACACCCAGCTCTCCACCCTGCTCGGCTGTTCGTTCGCCTGGACGCTCAAACACAGGTCCCAGCTTCGGGTGCCTGACGCCGCGGGCGTGCCCACAGAGAACCAAATGCTTGGCATTTTCGCCCACAAGGTTGTAGAGGTCCTGCACGGTCAACTTCGGCCGCAACACCGGGCGGCGCCGACAGCATCCGAGGTGAGCGCCGTCGTCGACCGTCTCCTCCCCCAGCTTGCATCGGAACTGCTACTGCCCGGCCAGCTGCACCGGCTTGCTGGTGTCCGGGCAACCATCGAAGCCACCGTCATGATGTTCTTCCAGCAGCTGCAACGCGGCGGAATTGTGCTGCAGGATATGGAGAAAGAGTTCAGTAAAGACCTGACACTAAAAGTGCACGGTTCCGAGCTGACTGTTTCAGTCGGTGGCCGTGCCGACGCCGTGGGCATCGATGCCCGCGGCCGAACCGCCGTCGTCGACCTTAAGTGGAGCAACACAGAGAAGTATTACCGTGAGGACGTCCAGCGGGGAGAAGCTCTCCAGCTGGCGCTGTATCAGTGGGCTCTCAATGAAGGGGAGTTACCTCCCGATTTCCCGGCCGCGTATTTCCTGCTCAAACAGGGAACATTTGCTTCCTCCCATGCGGAATTCGGCACATCCCTGCAGCCCGCGCAGGACACACCCGAGTTGTGGCGCCGAGCTGTACGTGCCGTGGAGTTCACGGTGGAGGAAGTACTCACCGGGCGAATCACCGCCGCGCAGCCGGCCGAAGCTGCTCTAGCCGAAGGTGGGCCCACCTCCGCCGAGCTGGCTGCGGAGAATGAGCGGTTGCACCGGGAGCCGAACTGCCGGTACTGCGATTTTGGAACTCTGTGCGGACTAAAAGGGGATTACTCGTGAACTTGCTGGACAACGTCACCATGGTCTCGGCCAGCGCCGGCACCGGCAAGACTTACACGCTGACTGGCAAGATCGTGGACCAGATCGCGGGAGGACTGCCTGCCGGGGCAATAATGGCTACCACGTTCACCAAGAAAGCGGCCGGTGAGCTCCGGGAGCGCATAGCAGCCAGGCTTTTGGAACAGGCTGAGGTAACGGGCGACGAAACCGCTGCGGCCGCGCTTCGGCTCGCTTCCCAACAGCTCCCGGCTAGCCTCATCGGCACCGTGAACGGTGTCTACGGCCAGTTGCTCCAGGAACATGCGATCGACGCGGGACTGTCCCCCGCCCTCGAGATCATAGGCGAGGAACAGCTTACCGGCATCTTCAATCTGGCAACCGACGAAATCTTGGCCGAACACGCTCCGGCCATTCTCCCCATCGCCCGCCGCATGGGGACCGACGACGCTGGCGCCCGGGATGCCAAAACCTGGCAGGAGATGGTCCGGTCCGTTGTGGACGCTGCCCGCACTAACCTGCTGGACGCGGAGGACCTGTCCGACTGCGCAGAAAGGTCCTGGAACGGCTTCCGCGAGCTCCTCGATACCCCCAGTCAAGACGACCGGGAGAAGTGGTTGCGGGACCTGCGCGCTATCGTGCCCGACCTTGAAGCGACGGCTCGGGACGGCAAGACGCCTGCCGGGAAGACGGTGAGCGTCACCTCAGTATCCTTTACGGAACATGCGCCAAAGATCCTTCACAAGGTTGCGAAAATGGGCGAAATCGAAAGCATCACCTGGGAAGAGTGGCGCGGCGTCGTGGGATCAGGGGCTCCCTCGGCTGTCAAAGCACTCTTCGCACCAGCCATGGATGCCATCAAGGAAGGTCTACTGTCCAACCCTGCTTTCCATCACGATCTGGAGCAATACACCCGGAGGATCTTCGCTTGCGCTGCAGATTGCCTTGATGCCTATTCCGAGTTCAAACGGCTTCACGGCCTCATGGACTTTGTTGACCAGGAGACTCTGGTCCTCAAGCTGGCACGCGACAATGAAGCCTTCCGACGCTCGTTCCCCGGACGCGTCCGGTTCCTTGTCGTCGACGAGTTCCAGGACACCAGCCCCCTCCAGTTGGAACTCTTCCTGCAGCTCAGCAGTCTCGTAAATGAGGCCGTCTGGGTGGGCGACCCCAAACAGGCCATCTACGAGTTCCGCGGCACTGACCCTGAACTTATGGAAGCGGTCGTTGCCAAGGTCAGCCGCCGGGAACAGCTGTCCGAAACCTGGCGGTCGCACCAGGCCGTCGTGGACTTGAGCAATGCCGTCTTCGAGCCGGTGTTCCAAGGACATGGGATGCAGCCCGAGACAGTCCACTTGATGCTTCCGGACGCACACGCGGACTGGTCCGCAGGCACGCTTGAGGCCTGGACCCGGCCCCAGACCAACGACGGTGAACGGCTCAAGGCAACCGCTGCAGGCGTGGCGTCTCTGCTGGGGAGGCGGCCGGAACTGAGAGCCGGCGACGTAGCCATCCTTGCCCGCTCAAACGCAGATGTGGAATCACTCTCCTCAGCACTGGATGCTTTGGGGGTCCGGGCCAGCCGCAACCCACGCAAGCTGTCCGATGCACGGGAGGTGCAGCTCGCGCGGGCGGGCATGGCTTTCGTCGCTGACGGCTATGACACGGTGGCGCTGGCCGAGATCGTGGCACTCCATCCTGACCACTCCGCCCACGCGATCTGGCAACAGCAGCTCCTTGCTGCCCCGGAGACCGCCGCCGTGCTGGAGTCGTGGAATGCCGACCCACTGATCGCAGGGCTCGATGGTCTCCGCGAACGTGCAGCCCGGGCTACTCCCACCGAGGTCTTCGAGGCGGTGACCGGTGTACTGAGGCTCAACCGTCTGATCAGCAGCTGGTCGTCGCCGGCTACCAGATTGAGGAATCTCGACGCCGCCCGTGGCGCGATCCATACGTATTACGAGCGATGTCTGGCGCTCCGATCGCCAGCGACACTGCGGGGCTTCCTCGCCTTCTTCGGCAGTGAGGAGCAGCAATCGGCCGAGAACGCAGGGGACGACGTGGTCAACGTTCTGACCTATCACAAGGCCAAAGGGCTCGAATGGCCCGTTGTGGTCTTGGAGGGGCTGGACAAAGATCTGCGACTCGCAGCGTTCGGCGCCGCAGTGGAGCAGGACGGCAGCTTCGATCTGGAGCAGCCGCTGGACGGCCGCTGGATCCGCTTCTGGCCCAGCCCCTTCCCGTACGGTGGCTCCCCGCTCGACGCCAAGGGCAAGACGAGCGACGTGGCGGAACGGGCGCAGGAACGCGATCGCCGCAACATGTCACGGCTTATGTACGTGGGCATGACCCGGGCGGTAAAAACAACGGTCCTTACAGCCAAGAACGGCAAGCCAGACTTGCTGAACAACCTGGGTGTTGCCTCGCTGGTCTCGTGGGTCAAGCAAGACGAAGACAGCACCGACGGTGTTATTCAGGTGGCGGATAATGACGGCTTCCGTGCGTTTGTAGCAGAACTTGAGCCGCTGGATACGGTTTTGACAGCTGCCGTTTGGACTCCGAGGTTCACTGATGCCGAGTCGTCCCCCTCCGGAGCTGCTGCGTTGCCAGCCCGCTTCGCGGCGTCGTCCTTGGACTCGTCGGGACACGACGCGGCCGTAACCGCGGTGGTGGAGCTAGGCTCTCGTCTTGCTGAACATGGTTCCGATGACTGGGGTGCGGTGGGCAGCGCAGTCCATGCTTACCTGGGAACGCAGTTCTCGGCGCTCAGTCCAGCTGACCGGCAGGATTTGGCGGAACGGATCGTCGAACGCTGGCACGTCGAGGGAACCGTTGATCCTCTGTTGCTGATCACGTCCGGGGACCGGTTCGAGGCTTATCTCGACTCGGAGTTCCCGGGGTGGGTGCGCCATCGGGAGGCAGCGATAGGCTGGCGGCCGGAGAACCAGGTCATGGAAGGCTGGATCGACCTTCTGCTGGAAGGACCAGAAGGATTCGTGCTCGTCGACCACAAGACATACCCCGGCAACAACCCCGGAGGCCATATCCGCGAAAAGTACCTGGGCCAGATGGCTGCCTACAGGAGCGCGGTACTGGCTGCAACCGGAAAGCCCGTGGTGCGAACGCTAATCCATTTCCCAGCTTTGGGAAGTATCTACGAGATCAGCGCGGTCTAGGTGAGTTGGCGCGGCTTCACCACCAGCGGTGGCGGCACTCGTCATCTTGGCAAGCCCACTTCGGCAGGCCCCATTCAACCTGGCCGGTCGCGGGATAAATGCGCTGTTCGTGCATCATGACGCAGCCAGCAAATTCCGTTTTCGGATATTGCTCCACTGTGTCGGGCATAACCATGCCGTAGATAATGCGCCAGGCCTCGTGCCCGCAGACCGGGCACCGTCTTGTCGCAGTTTTTCTTTTGGGGTTTCGGTTCTCTGCCATCTTAGAAACGTAGCCTCGGCTGCAGACATTCTGCCGACTTACAAAAAGTTTTAGGACCGACAGCTATACAGAAAACAGGAGCAGCAACCCACGTGACCAACCCTGAACCGCGAATTGCAGTGTTGCCAGACGCGCCCGAAACGAGGCTACTGGTGGCACTTACCAGTCATTCCTCCGACCTTTCGGAAGCCGCGCATACCCTGCGTCATGCCTTCGAGGCCGGTGAAGGTTCCGAGCTCTGGCTCCCGCTGACCTCGCATGCAGTCACGGCTTACATCCGCCCGTTCATCGATTCGAACGTTCGCACACGCCTGGACAACATGCCGGAAATCCCGGCGTTGCCACCTACCCTCGCTGGGGTGCACGACAAGATACGGAAGTATCGAAACACCACCGTCGCGCACTCACAGTCAGAATTGACCCTGCCGCTACCCGTTGCCTTCCTCGATGCCGAGGGACGCGGAGTCAAGGTCAGCGGAATTTCGATCATTCATCCAATGCCTTTGGCCATTGCCGAGAGCTTCTCGGACTTGATCTCAGTAATGGAGGACGTCGTGGACCAGGCGACGCAGCCAGTCCTTGAGAGCCTGCGCGTCTGGTTGCAAGGTCAGGCCCCGGACACCATCAAAGGTTGGGACCATCCGGAGTTTATCCACGCAACCGACTCGGACTTCAGCGCTGCCACTAGTCGAACGGCGGCGCCTCGGTTTACGGCTTATTGGCACGCGGAGCTCTCACCAACGTCACCCGCGACGCCGCGGGCTCCATCACCCGGCAGGCGGTGGAGTACGCACTTACCCAGCGCACCGCCGTCGTGATTGCCTTCCCTGCGACCTTGGGCAATCGAAGCCGCGGACGATGAGATTCCGGCACCGCACGCACAAAGGTGCGGGGGCAGGCGGCCGCTAATTCTCGCTGGCCGCGGTGCGCATCTCGCCGGAGCCGCACCGGAGCTCCGGGAGCTCGCCGATCGCCTGAGCGCGCTGACCGCCGCAACCGCCCCGGCACCCAACTCCTCCAGGGTGAGGGCACCTCGGCGTCGCGGGCGGCTTTGGCACAGACACCGCAGCCGGGCTCATGGGCGAGGCCTAAGGGTCCTCGTGGCCGGGCAGAGCTTGAGTCCCTTGACCATGCGATTCGGGCACCTGCTCGGCCCGGACAGCTCCGTCATCCAGATCGACGCCGCTCTGCTGGTCGGGGGACCGGGCGATCAGCCAGGCTCAGCGGAGCCGGACGGACGGCTGGACCCGCGTTCCCTGGCCACGGCACTGGAGGCGGTAATGCCACGGGTTTTGAAACCAACCAGTCGTTTTAGTCTCTGTTCTGTAGCTCCAATGTGAGGTCGGCGTCCACAACCCGTCGATCTACCACCACGCTCCTTTGGGTGGACTCGCCACAATCAGTGCAGGTCGGGGCCACCCGCCTCGACGATCTCAACGAGCACACTGATAGGTTCGTCAGAGTCGTCTTCGCCGACTTGGCCGTCGTCATGAAGCCATTCTTGGGCTTCTCCCTCGCCAAGATGCGGGTACTTTTCCAAGAGGAACCGCCGTCGGTACGCCATGTTGGCAGCGTCAAATATCCCTTCCAAAGTGGTCCAGTTAAGGGTCCCACCCACGAGGATTCCTGCGACGGGAACGACTTTGCCCAGCCCCTGCTTCGTAAGGCGAACGCCGAATGCCTTCGCGAACTGCTTCGAGACCTGAGAGACGATCGATCTGTCCAGAATTTCCCACGTCTTTTTGCGGACGAGAGCTTGAGTGAGCCGCGAAATGTCGGCCATTGCGGCGGACTTGGCGCCGGCGGATATTGCCGTTCCCGCATTAACGACAGACATGATGAAGAGCTTTTCGGCAGGTTCTTCCGGATCGTAGCCGTAGTGCAACGACACTTCGCCGACGCAACGGGACCCCAGTGCCAGAACTATGGCGGCGTCGCCAACGAAGGCGCCGGCGATTACGGCGCCCGAAGGTGCTGCCGCGGCACCACCTGTGAGGGGGACTGCGAGTTCCCCGCCGGAGATCGCCAACCCTGCACCGGCTCCAGAAACGGCAGCGGCAAGCGGATATCCCCAACTCGCCCCTCGTCCACGGACAGCATCGATCTGCTCAAGGTCCAGACGTCGCAGGTCGGAAAGGGTACTGACGGCGTGCTTACGCTTCTTGTGCTTCGCGACCACTTGCTTGGGTGAGAGTCCTGCCCTTGAGACCCGCGCCACCGATTGGCGCATCGATGTAAAAGCAGTGCCGCCCCAGTCGGATACTCCGTCCGGAATGGCCTCGACCGCTTTGCGAGCCCCGGTGCCGAGCATGTGAGCGCCCTTGGAAACGATTTCCTGTCCCCGGACAACGGTAGCTTGGGCTCCTGGCCTTCCCTCCAGGTACTGCGTGGCACGCTCACCGAGTTTCTCAGCGCCGGCGGCCACCTGCTCCCCCGCATTTCGTATCGCCTGTGAGAGCGGTCGGCCCTTGAACCGCTGGATGTTGTGCCACGCTTCGAGCTCGTACGCCGATGGTTCTGTCATGCCGCAATTATGCCTTCACGTTGCAGTGAACCCAGTCCGACACGATCGCAACCGGAAAAGCTGCCCACGAGCGTACGACCTCAGGTATATAGGAGCAACGGACTTCATCCATGAAGAGACGTCATTCTTGGATATTTTATGGCCAATCTGGAGCCATCGCTGAGCATGGGCAGTTAGATTGGCCATACGGTTCACAAGGTTGGTAGCCAGAAGTGCCGAACGGCAAGGCCCTTGCTCACGCAGCGGGGGCCTTGCCTGTTTTCGACGTGGTGAAAGACCGGCGGGCAATCATCCGTCTCTGTCTCGCACAGCCAGCAGGCCGGCATCGTGCGCTACGGTGCCGGCTGGGACGTGGTTTGCAACCCTTTGTTCAGTCGACGAGCACCCGCTGCTTGTCAACGTCCGATGCTTCGACAATCGGCGCAACCTTACCGTGCCGGTGATGGATCCAGTTCGCCACCGCCAGGAGTGCCACGAGTGCGAAGGTGCTCAGGAGCTGGGGGCGGGAATCCTCGCCGATGAAGCCCACCGTGAAGATCGCAGCGAGGATGACCAGGCCAACCACCGTGAGCCACGGGAAGCCGGGCATCCGCAGGGGAAGCGCCGTCCCGTTGCGGTCGGCACGGAGGCGCAGCGCGAGCTGGGCCAGCAAAGCAGAGGTCCACACCAGCAGGCAGGTCGAGCCAACGATGTTGAGCAGGACGGGAAGGACCATCTCGGGGAAAGCCAGCTCCAGCACAACCGTGACAACACCGAAGGCGACGCTGGCCACGACTGCGACAACCGGAACCCGGGCTTTGGACACCGAGGCAAGCAGGCGTGGTGCTTCGCCCCGCTCGGCGAGGGAGTACGCCATCCGTGACGCACCGTAAAGGTTGGCGTTCAGGGCGGAGAGCAGAGCTGCCACGGCCACCAGGGTGATGGCGGTGGCTGCGCCGGGCATGCCGGCTGCCTCCAACACCGCGGCGAACGGGCTCTTCAGCCCCGCCGAACCGACGGGAACCACGGCTGCGATAACGAAGATCGCACCGATGTAGAAGACCAGGATGCGCCACAGCACAGTCCGGACCGCTGTCCGCACGCTGCGCGCCGGCTCCGCGGTCTCGGCTGCCGCCACCGACACGATCTCGGTGCCGCCGAACGCGAACGCCACCACGAAGAGTGCCGTGGCGATTCCGGCGAAACCATCAGGCGCGAAGCCGGCGCCGGTGAAGTTGGACAGGCCCGGCGACTGGACGCCCGGCAGCCAGCCGAAGAGCAGGGCAGCGCCCACCAGGAGGAACCCGACGATTGCCGCCACCTTGAGCAGGGCGAACCAGAACTCGAACTCGCCGAAGTTCTTCACACTGGTGAGGTTCACAGCCGTGAGCACCACGATGAACACGAAGGCCATCAGCCACACCGGCAGGGCCGGGAAGATGGTGGCCAGCAGGCCTGCCGCACCGAGCGCTTCGGCTGCGATGACCACCACGAGCTGCAGCCACCAGAGCCAGCCCACCGTGGCACCGGCCACCGGCCCGTACGCCTTGGCGGTGTAGACGGAGAAGGCGCCGCTGTCCGGATTGGCGGCGGCCATCTCGCCGAGGGCCCACATCACCAGGATGATGAGGGTGCCGGCCACGAGGTAGGAGATCAGCACGGCCGGTCCGGCGGCCTGGATGCCGGCGCCGGAGCCGATGAACAGGCCCGCACCGATGGCGCTGCCGAGCCCCATCATGGTGAGCTGGCGGGGTTTGAGTGCCGCGCCCAGTGCGCGGCCAGACGTCTTTGTCTGTTGTTCCATGGGGAGTCCTCTGGTTGTGGGTGGAACGGATGGGGTAACAGGAAAGTCGGTTGTCAGGCTGCGTGGGCTTCCAAAAGCCGGAGCACGCGATCGTTGGAGGCGGGGGCGGCAACGGTGATCCGTACGCCGTCGCCCTGGTACGCACGGACCAAGATGCCTGCGCGGTCGAACGCGTCCACCAGCCTTGCCTGGAGGCGTTCATCTGCGCGGATCCACAGGAAGTTGCCCTGGCTCGCCTGCAGTTTCCAGCCCTGGGCTTCCAGCTGCGCAGCCATCCGGGTGCGCTCCTGCTTGACCGTGGCCACCCGGGCTTCCATCTCCTCCCCCGCGTCCAGCGACGCGATGGCCGCCTTCTGGGCCAGCGCGCTCACCGAGAAGGGAAGGGCAGTCCGGCGCAGTCCCTCGGCGATGGTCGGTGCCGCCACGGCGTATCCCACGCGCAGGCCGGCGAGCCCGTACGCCTTCGAGAAGGTGCGCAGGATGCAGACGTTCGGGTACTGGCGGTAGAGCGCCAGGGAATCCGGGCCGCTGCCCGCTTCGGCGTATTCCACGTAGGCCTCGTCGATCACCACGAGGATGTCGGAGCGGACGGACTGCAGGAACGCCTCGATGCGTTCGTGGCTGATCGGAACGCCGGTGGGATTGTTGGGGGTGCAGAGCAGGATCACCTTCGTGCGGTCGGTGACGGCCGCGGCCATGGCTTCGAGGTCGTGGCCCTCCACATCGTCCAGCGGAACGCGGACCGGCCGGGCGCCTGCCAGCTCAACCAGGATGGGGTAGGCCTCGAAGGAGCGCCACGCAAAGATCACGTCATCCCCGGCATCGCACAGTCCGGTGATGATCTGCTGGAGGACGCCCACGCTGCCGGGTCCCACCGCCACCTCTCCGGCCGTGACGCCGAGGTGGCGGGCAAGCCGTTCACGGAGTTCGACGGCGGCACTGTCCGGGTAGCGGTTCATGGTTCCGGCCGCTGCGGCCACCGCAGCGGCGGCAGCGGGCAGTGGTTCGTAGTGGCTTTCGTTGCTGGCGAGGGCTGCAATGTCCAGGCCGGCGCTGCGGCGGCCGGGAACGTAGGGCGGAAGTCCGGCCACGGCGCCACGAAGGGTGGGAAGCGCGGTGTCCGGTGCAGTCAGGATCTGATCACGGGTCATGAGCAACGATCATGATTGTGACCCGGCCCACAATGCAAGATACCCTTTAGCCATTGGGACTTCTGCTCAACCTCAACTGTCTGTGGTGAAAATATGACCATCCCGAACCCCCGCACCGTGGATTCCCTCGACGGCAGGATCATCCTGGCCCTCGACAAGGATCCCGAAGCCAGCGCCCTGGCACTCTCCCGGACGCTCGGCGTCGCACGGAACACGGTCCACGCCCGGCTGGCACGGCTCGAGCGCAGCGGCGCCCTCCGCTCCTTCAGCCGGAGGCTGGACCCCGCCGCGCTGGGCTACGACCTGATGGCCTTCCTCTCCCTCTCCATCAGCCAGACCCGGACCGGCGCGGTGGAGGACGGGCTCGCCGCGATCCCGGAAGTCATCGAGGTCCACGCCACCACCGGGGACGCCGACCTCATGGCCAAGGTAGTGGCCCGCAGCACGGCCGATCTCTACCGCATCACCAACGAGATCCTGGAAATCGAGGGCATCCAGCGGACCAGCACGGCCATTTCTGTGCTGGAGCTTATGCCGCCCCGCTACGACGGCCTCCTGAGCCGGCTGTCGGAGCAGGAATCCCGCCCTTCGCGTTAATCGTGGGTGATGCACACCACAAGCGGTCATATTTTCACTAATACCTGTGTCCTCCTGCCAAATATCCCAATCAAACTCTCGTCTCTTGCTCATCTGTGAACCAGCCCACAAGATTCCTGCATGACTACTCTCACCGTCTCAGGCCGCGTGGCACAGGTTCTCAGCAGCTACCTCACCGATGTCTTCGGCGTCATGGGCAACGGCAACGTCTACTTCCTGGACGCCGCGGAACAGCTGGGCCTCCGCTTCTCCGCAGTCCGCCATGAAGGCGCCGCCATCGCCGCGGCCGACGCCTACTACCGGACGTCGGGACGCCTCGCCGCAGGCACCACCACCTACGGCCCCGGCTACACCAACGCACTCACAGCCCTCGCCGAGTCGGTCCAGGCCCAAATCCCCGTGGTGCTGGTCACCGGCGACGCCCCGAGCAGCGGCGCCCGGCCCCAGGACGTGGACCAGGCGGCCATCGCCGCGGGCCTCGGCGCGGCCACCTTCACCGTCACCCGCGACGCCGCGGGCTCCATCACGCAGCAGGCGGTGGAGTACGCACTCACCAAGCGCACCGCCGTCGTCATTGCCATTCCCTACGACCTCGCGTCACTCGAGGCGGAAGACGAAGAGCTTCCCGTGCCGCTGGCACCGGTGGTGAGTGACGACGTCGACGGCGGCCTCGGGCAGGTAGCCCGCCTGCTCGCCGGGGCGAAGCGGCCGCTGATCCTCGCCGGCCGCGGTGCGCACCTCGCCGGAGCCGGCCCGGAGCTCCGCGAGCTCGCCGACCGTCTCGGCGCACTGACTGCCGGAACCGCCCTGGCGCTCAACCTCCTCAAAGGCGAGGGGTACCTGGGTGTCGCGGGCGGTTTCGGCACGGACACCGCGGCCGGGCTCATGGGCGAGGCTGATGTGGTCCTCGTGGCCGGGGCAAGCCTGAGCCCCTTCACCATGCGGTTCGGGCACCTGCTCGGCCCGGACAGCACCGTCATCCAGATCGACGCCGCCCTGCAGCCGACGCACCCCCGGGTGGATACGTTCGTCAGCGCGGACGTGAAGTCTGCTGCTTCACGCCTTCTGGCGCTGTTGGACGACAGCACTTCGGCGGATGCCCGCCCGGAGGCGTGGCGCGCGGAAGCCCGCAGGCGCCTGGCTTCAGGACCAGGCCACGCCCCTGGCTCTGACGAGACTTTGGACGGCCGGCTGGACCCGCGGTCCCTGGCCACGGCACTGGATGCGGTGCTGCCGGCGCGCCGCACGGTGGTCCAGGACGGCGGGCACTTTGTCGGCTGGGGACCAATGTACTGGCACATCCCCAGGCCGCAGGACCTGGTCATGGTGGGGACCGCCTTCCAGGCCATCGGGCTGGGCCTTGCCAGCGCCGTAGGAGCGGCCCGTGCAGTGGAGGACGGCCGCACCCTGGTGCTGGCCTCCGGCGACGGCGGTTTCCTGATGGGCCTGTCCGACCTCGAATCGCTCATTGGGGCGGCCAGCAGCGCCGTCGTGGTGATCTACAACGATGCCGCCTACGGAGCCGAAATCCACCAGTACGGCTCCCAGGGCCTGACCGAAAAGCCCATGCTGATCCCCGAGGTGGACTTCAGCGGAATTGCGCGGGCTTTGGGTGCCGAGTCGGCGATCATCCGATCCTTGTCTGACCTGTCCGCGCTCACGGAGTGGATAGACGCCGGCGCCACGGGAACCTTCGTGGCCGACTGCCGGATCACGTCGAGCGTCCGGGCTCCATGGCTGAGCGAGTGGATGGCGGCCAAGCAGGAGGCGAAGGCGGCGGTGGCGGGGTAGCTGAACATGGAGACTGTTCAGGGTTGCCGGCGCGCGGTGCGTCCTTGAAGCAAATCAACCGCGCGGGATGCCACCAGTGACGGCAGGCCAGCCAGCCTGTCCGGCGCGGCTTCCGGCGCCTCCGCTGCCGCGGAGAATAGCTCGCTCACTGTTGTGCGGGCGGCATCGGAGTCGAGGCCCCATCCTGCCGCCTCACGCACGAGGTGATCAAGCGTGATGTAGTTCAGCCTCGCCTGGCCTGCCACGGAGTGTCCCGCATTGCTGCTCCTGGCATAGAGCAACAGGGTGGGTGCGGCGTCATACAACGGAGCAAGGGTCACCTCACCGGTTTCCCGGATCAGCACAGAGTAGTTCTTCGAGTGGGCGTCACCGTTGCCGATAAGGAGGTTGTAGCTCACCAGTTTGAGAAGGTCCATCTTGAAAATCGTTGGACTCCGCGTATGCGGCGCCGCGACGGCGGCCACCTGTGCCAGGCGTGAAGGACCCGCAGTGGACTGGTCGTACTTGGCCGCCGATGAGATGCCGAGGACCTGCGTGAAGTCCTCCTGATGGATGCGGTGGTGATCTTTGGTGCGGTCATAGCGTTCCACAATCAGCGCCTCGCGGCTGCCGAACCGCTCCAGGTTGCTGCGGGCGGCGGGAAGGTTGAGGGCCCCGGCCAGGTTCAAAGCCCAGTGCTCCGCAGCCAAGAGGTCTTGGATGGGGGAATCAAACGGGTCCGGTTTGATGATGTGGGTTGACGCGGCACCACCGGAAGGCCAGTACCAACGGCCACCGTCACGGGACAGCAGTATTTTGGACTGCACCCCGCCCAAAGATGTAGCGATGGCAAAATCGGGAGGCAGATCCCAGGTGGGCAGCGACTCGACCGCAGCCACAAGTTCCTTCCGGGACATTGGCTGGAGGCTGCCCCCGCCCGCAGGATCCCTCCCCTCCGGAAGAACCTGGACAGCCCCCGCGCAGTCGCCGCCAACAGCAGCTAGAAGACCCCTGATATCCGTAGACGGGACTTTGTAGAGTTCGGACAAATGCGCCCGGACCTGGCCCTCCGGCAGCAGCCCGTCAAAAAAGTTCAGGACCGCCGGACCGGTGATGGGTTTCGACTGCAGCGGAAGGGACAGGGAGAGGAGGACCGCACCCGCGCCGTATTCGGCCACAACATCCGGCAGATATTCCAAACGCGGGCGAAGCGATGTTCCGGTAAGCCAGGCAATATGCCGGCCGTGCAGCCAAACGGCGAGCCGATCACTCCGCTTCACCTCTTCACATCCAGGCGTGAGAAGCGGGGAATCAAAGCAATATCACGTTCCAGCGCCCTCACCGCCGCCATCGCGGTTTCCAGGGACACGTTTTCTCCCTGCTCAAGCCGGACAACGGTATGCCGACTCGCGTTGATGAGTTCCGCCAGGCCGCTTTGCGTTAATTTGCGTTCTTGCCGCGCCGCCCTCACCGACGCGCCAAATGACGTGGCATCCACCGCCCGAAAGAACGGCGTTTCCGGTACGTGTTCCATATCTTCACCATATCAACCACAAGTGCAAAATGGTGAAAATATGGAACATTTCCTGATTGTGGGTCAAAGTTCAGTATCTTCACCACGCATGCCCACGCGGATGCCATTGTCGGCGAGGAACTCGCGGGCTCGGCCCATCTGGCGGTCGGCGGAGAACGTGTACCACTGGTCGCTGAGGTTCTCGCCGTGGACCGCGTCGCGGAACCGGGAGAAGGCACCTCTGCCTTCGATGGCGCGCTCCAGCCGCTCTCGGATGGCCTCATCCTGCTGCCGCTCGGCGAATGCCGCCATGTCTTGCCAGGCTTGCCGCGAACCGGCGAGGCTGACTCGTAGCCAACAGTCCGGCTCCTCCTCCACATCGATGGCAGCATCCTCCCCAACCATCATCGGGTCAGTGGCGATGCCGTCATACACCTCACCGGTCCGCAAGTCGACGTAGCCGCCCAGCGACAGGTCCACCGCCCCCTCCAGCACGGTGCTAAGCATGTCAAGGTCAACTGGCACCACACGGTCCGACAGCGGCTCGCGCCGTAGGCCAGCCAGCAGGTCCTCGGCCAGCACCCGGTCACCGGCGCCGCCGCGCCAAGTCAGCCGGTTGATGACCGACAGTGCTACCGGTTCAGCTTCCTGACCTCTCTGCTCCAGCGCCATCGGGATGCCCGCCCCCACCTGTTGCAGAGCGTCATCGATGTTGTGCCCTGTCACCGCAGCAAGAAAGCGCTGCGCGTCTCCTGCGCCGATAGCCGTGCGCACTTCGGACACGTCAATATCCGGTATATGCGCGTGTGCGGGCCATGCGTGCAGCAGCATGGGGTGCGGCCGGCCCGGTTTCGCTGGCGCCTTACTCTCGCCGTCGTCGGTGGCCCATCGGCGCCCATACTGGTCCGGGATGCTGCCCCAGCCCCAGTACGGCAGGGGAACGCCAGGACGGATGCCCAATACCTCCAGCGGGTCCACCTTCGCCTCCCCGACCACGCAGCGGTGGGTCCAGCCGTCACCGAGGTCAAACGTGAACTGAAACTCGGCCCCCGGCTCGACCGTCCGCACGACCTTGGCTACATCAATGTCAATCGGCGCGATGATCGGGCCCCGGACCGATGCGGCCATCTCGGCTCCTGCTTCTTCATCGGTGATGACCCGGCCGTCGGCGAGGGTGAACGCCGATAGGTGCGAACGATCCCACCGGGCGAAGGCGCCGTTGATGGCGTTGGCGAGATCCATAAAAGTGTGCGACGGTCCGACCGCGAAGATACGCCCTGGCCACGGCCACAACTCCTCACCACGTCCGCCGAGCAGTTCCACCGTCACCGATAACCAGGTTCGTGCCATAACTCAAGAATGGCATGGGTCGAAGCCTCTACTGGCAGACCCAGGACCGCAAGACACTCAAGCGGATCAACACCCTCATCGAAGACACGCTGCGCGATGATCCCTTCGAGGCACTATTAACAGCTGGTCCCCGAAGCGCCAGCGACGAGGGACCGCCCGGTCTTGATGGTACGGGACGGCACAGTCTCCCCCGAGGCGCGTAAGGGCAGACACTCTCAAGATAGGTGGGCGCCAAAGCCGCCCGCCCAGACACGAGAAAAAGGAGGCCGACGACGACCCCCAGTGTCGCCGTCGGCCTCCTTTTATGCCCGCGCGGTGGTGCTATCCCCCGCAGGGCGGTGGGAGCCTATGCCGCCGTAGGAAGCGTTACGTAGCTGCCCTCGATGGTGCCCGCGGCAACAACGGGAGTGCCGTCTACTGTGACATAGCTGCCACGGGTGACCGGGGGCAGGTTTCGGGCGCCAGCAACGGTGACATAGCTGCACTCGACGCCGGCGGAGACGCTGCCGGCGGGGAGAGTCACGTAGCTGCCGCCGCGCACTGCTGTGTCAGCGACAGTGGTAGCGGCCTTAAGGATGGTTTCGGTGCGTTCGGTCAGCAAAGTCATAAGTACTCCGTGGGGTTTTGGGATGAGGGCCGTACAGGTTCTTGTGCCGCTCAAGCAGGAGGGGATGCACGTTGTGTCGCTCGCCCCGCTGGCCCGGGAATGTTCACCAGTGCGGTACTCAAGGGCTACGGCGGCCTGCAACTAACTTTACAGGCTTATCGTGAGCTACTCAGAATAAGGTGGGAAGGCTCACGTTTAGGCTAGGTAGCTATGCATAGGGATTTCACCCCTGTTCGCCGTCCTCTGCCAGGACTAGTCTGATCCGCATCAACGTCCACCGCCGTCGAGGAGCCGTCATGACCGGGTTTGTGCAGATCATCGAATTCAAGACTTCCCGCATCCAGGAGATCGAAGAACTGGGCCGTCCCTCAAGAACCGAGGGAAGCACGCCGGCCACGTTCCGCCGGATTGTTGCCACAGCGGACAGGGACCACCCGGGGACCTACTTCACCATCGTCGAATTCGAGTCCTTTGACTCGGCAATGGAGAACTCTGGCCGCCCGGAAACCTCGGAGTTCGCTGCCAAGATGGCGGCCCTGTGCGATGGACCCGTGATCTTCCACAACCTGGATGTCATGTGGGAAGACACCGGAGACGGCGCGGGCAACGGCTAACAGCAGGACCACTGTTTGCCGTGGCGGGACCTTGGGAGACTTCGCAGTTGGTTTCCCGTTCCGGGCGGCCGGCCCGAATGGAGTGCGCGAAAGATCAACGCAAAATTGCCTCAAGAACGAATCGTTCCATCCCCTGAAGAAATAGCATCACGGCAATAGCCGCACTAAAAATGGGGAAAAATGAATGCAATTGGTCTCGCGGAGGCAACGCACGGTCCCAACGATTCGGGGCCGTTTTACCACGGCACCAGGGCAAACCTGCAGGCCGGGAACCTGTTGGTCCCCGGCGACGCCTCAGGCTTCGAGGCGCGAGGGGCGACCACCCATATCTTCGTCACCGATTCCCTCGACGCGGCAAGGCTGCATGCTGAACTCAGCGCAGGCGAGGGAAGAGGCAGGATCTACCGGGTGGAACCCACCGGCCCCTTCGAGGACCATCCCCACGTGAGCGACGAGGGGCTTTCCGGCACGTATGCCCGGTCCTATCGCACGCACGAACCTATCCGTGTGCTGGACGAAGTCCGGGGCTGGCAGACTCACTGCACCGAGGCGCGGGGCTTCGATCCATCCTTCGACTTCCAAACCGACCAGCCAGCGAGGACCAGCCGAGACCCGGACAGGGTCAGTCCGAAGCTCCGGTCGCTCCATCAGGTCCTGTGGACAAAGAGGCTGAACTCCGGGGTGCTTTTCGCCCCGACCGTGCCGCCAAATCCTCGCGATGGCTACCTCACCTTCACCGACGCTTCCGGGGCCAAACATTGGTTCGGCAGCGACGCCATCACCAACTCCTACACCAGGTGGATACGCCCGAGGAATCTGGCCGACGCCGTCGCCGGACTCACTGGGGAGCAGCAGGCACGCTACCTCAAACCGCCGTACACCATTGGCAGTGCGATGATCTGGCCCGTCAGGAATAAGGACCGGCCCACCATCAACCAGGCACGTGGGATCAGGCCGCTGATCGCCGACCGGATGGACCTCACCCTGGAATGCATCCGGCGCCACTACGCAGGAGAGCCCCAGAGCCCCCTCGCCGATGTCCTCACCGCCTACGCGGACTTCTTCGCGCTCTTCGACGGATTCAAGGAGTTCGTGGACTTTTTCCACTTCCAAGACCTCGTGACGCCCGACTACAGCGAGGTTCTGTTCTTCCTGCCGTTCGACAACTTCAAGCATCGCGGGACACCGGCCACAACCGAGGAGTACGTGGCATACCGTGAGGCCACGCTGGACTTCATCGAACGACGAACCCGTCGGATAACCGAGTGGCTTAGGGACAACTGCCCCGACACCGACGACGACGGCGAGTAGCGCGCCGACGCGGGGCCGCCGAGAACGGCGACAGCGGCACTTTTTTGAAAGTACGACGGCGGCGCGCACCTTGAGTGCGCGCCTTGCCGACGCTGATGTCAGACCCCCGGTTCATGATGTTCTTATGGGCACTGATGCATCGGGCGGCGGGGTTGAGCGGGCGCTGCCTCCTGCCGAGTCTGCTGCTTTGGCCGGGCCGTCAATGGCTGCCGGCCAAATTGTCGTACCCCCGTTAGAGGATGTTCGTATGGGAACCAGGGCGGGGACGGGGACAGGTATGGAGGCTATCTATGCCACCGTTGCTGCTCTCGCCGCGCTCGATGCCGAGGACGCTGCCCTCTCCTCCGCCGGTGTTTCGGCTGTAGCCGGGGACGGTGTGGATGTGCTGGCGCGGGCGTACGAAATTCGGCTGGAACGGATGGGGCTGGAAAAGAAGCTGGAGGCCCAGGCCGCGGCCCGGAAGGCCAGGTCCGTGGCCGAAGCCATGGACCTGCAACACGCGATGACCCCACCAGACGCGCCCCTGTATGAGCGGACCTACACCGAGATGTCCACGGTTGCGGAAATCGGCGGGATCCTGACCATCAGTCCCGGGGCCGCGTCCGCGTTCGTGGATCAGTCCCGGCAGGTGTGCGCATTGCCGCCGGTCATGGACGCCCTCTCCACAGGCAGCCTCTCCTGGCAGCAGGCACGGATCTTTGCCGACGAGACCGAGGCTTTGGACCATCCCGCCGCGGCCGCTTTGGTGGAGCACTTTCTCGACCCGGACGCCCCTCACGCGGCGAGGGGTTGCCCCGCGCCGAAGTTGGTGCCGGGCCGGTTGCGGGCCAGGCTACGGGGCTGGAGGGAACGCCACCACCCGGAATCGATCGAGAAGCGTCACCGCAAAAGCGCCGCGGACCGGCGGGTTGAATTCACCCCGGACCGGGACGGGATGGCCTGGATCGCCGCATACCTGCCAGCAGACCAGGCGCTGGCGATCTCGAACCGCATCACCGCCACCGCCCGCAGCCTCCAAGGACCCAACGAAACCCGCACCCTCACACAACTCAAGTCCGACGACTTCGCCAGACGCCTCCTCACCAACAGAACAGCCACCATCCCCACCACAGTCTCCGTCCAGGGCGAGGGCGATGCGCAGGAGGGCCTGCTTGGCCTGGCCACTCTCGTCGGCTCCGATGAACCCACGGCAGAGTTCTACTGCTTCGATACCGTCGCAATCAGTGACCGCCCGGGCCAGGCTGAACCGGTGTTGAGCGGAACCACCACAGATCCGGATGCAGGCAAGGTCCCCACGCCCCGCGCCGACGTGCTCGTCACCGTCCCGTTCTTCGCACTCCTGGGCCTCACCGACGAACCCGCAGAGCTAGACGGTTACGGGCCCATTCCCGCCTCCATGGCCCGTCAGCTCCTTGCCGGCGGCGCCGAATCCTTCCGCAGGGTCCTGCTCGACCCCCGCGACGGAACGCCCCTGGAAATCGGTCGCACCAGTTATCGACTCACCAAGGCGATGAAAAAAGCGTTGCAGCTGCGGGACGGCAAGTGCGTCTTCCCCGGCTGCAACAACAACTCCTTCGACAACGACACCGACCACCTACTGGCGTGGCAACACGGCGGAACCACCGGAATCAGCAACATCGCACAGCTCTGCCCATCGCATCACCGCTTAAAGCACAACAGAGACTGGGAGCCCACTGCCGCGACCAAGGATGAGCCACCCGGCTGGACATCACCCACCGGCCGCCACTACCAGGCCGAACAACCCGACCGCGAACCACCACAATGGCCGCCGGGCGTCCTCCCGCCCGAGATCAGTCCCTCGACAATCGTCCCGCCGAAATTCAGTGGGTCGGAAATCAGTCCACCCGAAACTAGTTCATCCCAAGTCAGTCCGCTGGAAGGGCTGCTGCTCCAGCGTTTGTCCGGATGATTGGCCACATATTTAAGGTGCTAGGGCGACCGGGGCTAAGCCTCCCCTGCCCTGTTTTCCTGCCGCGCCCAGCGTAGGCACCGCCGTCGTACGTCCACACGCAGAAAAGCCCTGGCACGAACGTCGTGCCAGGGCTTTCCCCCTCCGCCCAACAGCGGAACTAGGTGTAGCCGCTAACCGGCGACCTGGAACGTCAGCGTCTCGGTGAATGTCCGGCCGTACACATCGGTGGCTGTGACGGTTGCGGTGTGCTCGCCGGCTGCCAGGTCGGCGGGCAGCTGCAGCCGCCACAGGTGCATCGAGCGGTCGGCCAGGCTTCCGCCGTTGACCAGCTGCTCCTGAACGGCCACCGGATCAGAGTACTCAGCGCCGACCAGCTGGCCTTCGCCCTTCATCTGCTGCGTGCGGACCGCCTCAACCGTTTCGCCGCCGTCGAGCTCTACCTTCACCGTGGATCCGGTGCTGCCCATCCAGAAGTTGCTGGTCAGCCAGGTGCTGTTGGCCAGGTCGTCGCGGGAGACCGTCAGCGGGTCAGCGAATGCGGGGGCGCTGCCCTTGTTGGCGAGGTTCTGGGCGTACCAGTCGCGGTAGCGCGGCGTGTTCAGGCCCAGGGACATCTGCAGTGACTCGTCCTCGCCGCGGACGGTGAAACGCTCCTGGAACTCGGTGTTCTTGATGTCCAGCGTCAGCACGCCCGGCAGACCGCCGTCGCGCTGGTAGGCGAGCGGGTAACCGTCGGCGGTCTGGCGTCCGGAGTACCAGTCGCCGGAGATGGCGCCGGCGGTGATGTGGTTGAACGGCAGGGCGTCGATGCCGAACAGCTCGGACCAGCCCGCCAGGGAGTCGCCCTTGCGGAGGTTCTCGATGCTGTGGGTGTGACCGCCCAGCGCGACCACCTCGCGGCCTTCGAGGATCTCGTAGACCTCCTTGACCTGCGCCACCTGGTGCTTGCTGCTGCCCTGGTCGGCGTAGTCCAGCAGCGGGATGTGCGCGGCCAGGACGATCAGCTGGTTCTTCGGCACCTGGGCGATGTCATTGCGGAGCCATTCAAGCTGCTGCTCGTCCAATGAACCGGTGTAGTCGCCCTTGGCGGCCGGCTGCTTGGTGGGGAATTCCACGGTGTTCAGGGCGACGACGTGGGCCTTGCCGGCGTCATAGGAGTAGTACTCCGGGCCGAGCTTGGCCTTAAACGTGTCGAACGTGTGCTCGCTGGTGGTGGCGTCGAAGTCAAGGTCGTGGTTGCCGGGCAGGAAGCGGGCCGGCCCGTTCAGCATGCCGGACAGCTCACGGGTCTGTGGGTACAGCGAGAGGTCATCGCCCACCACGTCGCCGATGAACAGGGCGCCGCAGCCTGCGTAGTCTGTGCGGGCCGCCAGGTCGGTGAAGGCACCGGTGCGGGCGTATTCCACCTCGTCCTGGTCGTAGGTCTGGACGTCGCCGCCGATGACGCAGTGCTGTTCGGGCGACTGGGTCAGGCCGCTCTTGGCCAGCGGGAAGTTCACCTGGTCTGGCAGCGGTCCGGTGGGCTCGAGGCCGCCGAACTTCAGCTCAGGGGAACCCGCGGGCAGATGGTGGTAGAAGAACTGGGCCACGTTGTCCGCATCCACCGGAACCTGGTAGCCGCGGGGCTGGGTCACGGACACAGTCATGTTGTCGAACGCCGGCAGCTCGTAACGGCCTTGGCTGTCCGTCTTCGTGACGTCCCGCCCGTTGGATACGGTCACCCCGGCCAGGCCGCGCTCGTTGCCGTCCTGCACGGAGTCCTGGTCCGCGTCGACGAACGCGACGCCGTCGATCACCTGCTGGTTCTCGTCAGGCCCTTCCACCACGTTGACGCTGCCGCGGTAGGCCGAGGCGGCCCAGTCGGTGGTGTCGGCGGCGTTGCCGGCGGAGGCGTTCAGGAGAGAGGCCGCGGCAATGATGGCCAGGGTGCTGGCAGTCAGGGCCAAGGGCCGGGCGGGATGGAGCTTGGACGGTCTGGCAATCAAGTACACGAAGGTCCTCCGGGTCGGGTGAATGCTGCCGGCCGTTCTGGCCGGCGCATCCACCCTCACAGGGCCGGGTGAACGGTCACCCACGGGCAAGCCACGGGAAGGGGACGGGCATGTAACCACTCGTTGGGTAACGGGCGACGGCGGCACTCACCCGGGTGCCGACGTCGTCGATGTGCTCCGTCCCCGGCTTCCTCCGGCACGGCACCCCGCACAGTACAACGCTGCTGACCAGCACTTTTGCCCCGTCATCAACTGCGGCTGATTCTGAAACCGAACTCTCACTGTGATAGTCCGGTAGGCATGTCTTCCTCATCCGCACCCTCCACCACGGCCTCCGCTGCCGAAGAACGCAGCGCCCGTGTGGCCGTCACCCTGTTCCCCCTGCTGATCCTGGCCGGAGGCGCCGTGGCGCTTGCCGCTCCAACTGCCTTCAGCGGCCTGAGCCCCTGGATCAACCCGCTGCTGGGAATCATCATGTTCGGCATGGGCCTGACGCTCACGCCGCCTGACTTCGCCATCATTGCCAAACGCCCCGTTCCGGTGGTGATCGGCGTGGTGGCACAGTACGCCATCATGCCGTTCCTCGGCTGGCTGATAGCCATGGCGCTGTCCCTGCCGCCGGCGCTGGCCGCGGGCGTGATCCTGGTGGGCTGCTGCCCCGGCGGCACCGCTTCGAACGTGGTGTCCTACCTGGCCAAGGGCGATGTCGCCCTGTCCGTGGCGATGACCTCTGTTTCCACCCTCGTCGCTCCCCTGCTGACCCCGGTGCTGGCACTCTGGCTGGCCGGCCAGTACATGCCCGTTGATGCGGGGTCCATGGCGTGGTCCATTGTCCAGATTGTGCTGTTGCCCGTGCTGCTGGGACTTGTGGTCCGCCTCTTCCTGCCCCGGCTCGTCAACAAGGCGCTGCCCGCCCTGCCGTGGATCTCGGTCATTGCCATCACCTTCGTGGTGATCGCTGTGGTGTCGGGAAGCGCAAAGGCCATTTTCTCGGCCGGTCTGCTGGTGCTCGTGGCTGTGATCCTGCACAACGGCCTGGGCTATGCCCTCGGGTACGGTGCGGCCCGCCTGTGCCGGCTGCCGATTCCTGCCCGGCGTACCACCGCGATTGAGGTGGGCATGCAGAATTCGGGCCTGGCCGCAGGGCTGGCACGGACGTATATGACCCCTGAAGCGGCTCTCCCCGGTGCCATCTTCTCCGTGTGGCACAACGTTTCCGGTGCCGTGCTGGCCGCCTACTGGCGGCGCCGAAGCACTCCCGCTCCGAGCCAGGGCGAGAAGGTTCCCGTGGCTGTCACCGAGTAGCCGACGCGGCCACCAGCACAGCACTGCGCACGGCCCTGCGCACAGCACTGCGCCGCGGCTCACGCGGCGTACGCTGAAACCATGGCAGCCCTCGGCAGCTCTCGGCGCACCCTGACGGGACGCGTGAAGGCGGTCTACGCGAACCTTCCCTTGCCGCCGGCCGTGGTTGCCGCGATGGCCCTCGATCTCCTCCTTGCCCGGCACCGGCCCCTGCCGCTTCCCGGCCCCCGCTCCGTTCACAGGGTGGCGGGTGCGGGGCTGGTGGTGGCCGGCGCCGGCCTGAATGCCTGGGCCCTGGCCGAACGCCGACGGCGATCGGCGGGCCCCTTCGAGCTGGAACGGCCAGAGGAGCTAGTGGACACCGGGCCCTATGCGATCACCCGCCATCCCATGTACGTGGGCTGGTGGCTCATGCAACTCGGTGCGGGCGCGATGGCCGGCTCCTCCTGGGTTCTCGCACTGCTGCCGGCCGAACTGCTGGTGGAGCACCGGTTTGTCCTCGAGGAGGAGTCCGAGCTCGTGCGGCTGTTCCCGCAGCCCTACCCGGACTACGCGCAAAAGGTGCCGCGCTACCTTGGGCTCCCCCGCACGCAGGTTCCTGCGGCTGGAACTCACGCGCCGCCGTCGTACGCTTCAGCCGCTGCCATAGGAAACCCACAGGTCCACGCCCTACCATGGCCCTCATGAAAGCTGCCCGCGATGCCCGCTCTGCCGCCGTTGTGATCAACGCCGGATCACGCCGCGGGGCGGCACACGAACTTGCCGTGGACGCGATGCGCAAGGCAGGCGTGCCCATCTCCGCCGTGCACCCCGTGCTGTCGGGGGCGGACCTGGCCGGGACCCTTGACCGGGTGCTTGCGGACGGGCATGACCTGGTGGTTGTCGGCGGCGGCGACGGGACCGTGTCCTACGCCGCCGGCCGGGTTGCCGGCACCAACGTTGTGCTCGGCGTTCTGCCGCTGGGCACCGCCAACGACTTCGCCCGCACACTGGAAATACCGAACAACCTTGCCGAGGCGTGTGCCACCATCGCGGAAGGAAAGGTGGTGGATATCGACCTCGGGCGGGCCAACGGCGAGCCGTTCCTCAACGTCGCGTCCGTGGGCCTGTCGGTGTCTGTAACCGAGGCCCTGAGCCCCCGGCTGAAGCGATACATCGGGCCCCTGGCGTACAGCTTCGCCACGATTCTGGCCTATACCCGGCACAAGCCGTTCCGGGCCCGCCTTGAGTTCCCGGACGGCGACCACGAGCCGCTGGAACTCGAGGACCTGCTTCAGGTGGCCGTCGGCAATGGCCGGCACTACGGCGGCGGCAACACGGTCTCCCCCACCGCCGGAATCGATGACCACATCCTTGACATCTACGCCATCGTGGCCGGGCCGCTCCGGGAGCACGTGAGCATCGCACGGCTGCTCAAGGACGGAAGTTTCATCAAACACGACCGGGTGCACCACCTGACCAGCCGAAGCGTCCGGGTGGTCACCGAGCCGCCGATGCCGGTAAACCTCGACGGCGAGATCGCCACCACCACGCCGGCCGACTTCACCATCCAGCGCAACGCCGTCCACGTGGTGGTGCCCCAAAGCAGCACCAGCGCGCTGTTCGACGGACCGGGCGCCGCGAACTGGCCGCCTGTTTGAACGCTTGTCAGCCCTTTTGGTCGCGCACACATCTCCTGTGGCTATCGGCGAACAAACCGCCACAGGGGCGTCACCTCGGCCGCGCCTGCCGCGAACAATAGATCGTCGCGGTCCAACGCCGTCGGATGCGTTGGCTGTGCACGGGACGGTCAGTACTCGGAGGCAGTGTGTTGCCGCTGGCTGGGCTGTGTCAGTACCGGCAGTGCGTCGATCTTTACCAAGGCGCGGTGAATGGCGACCATGAGCATGAAGAATCCGACTACCCCCAGCAGTAACCCGAAGACCACTACTGCAATGGAAATTGCTGCCATGCCGCTATTGCTGCCGCTGGTAGCGAAATACACACCGAAAAACGATGCAGCCCAACTGAGAAGTGGTCCGCCGACTAGGAGTGAAATGCCGGTGACAAAAAGACCCGCTGAACGCTTGAACCGCATTTTTTCCCCCGGTGTTGTCTATTAGTCCCAAAAGTACAGGACCTGCGGAGGTTTTATTTGGACGTTGCGCGTGCCCGGAGTTGTCCGCAGTTTGCGACAAAGGTGAGCCGGTGGATTCGGCCGCATACGCAGTCCCATTGGTTGGCCGCTTCACGAGCAGGCGTCGTTCGAAACGGGCCTGGATGGCCGTGGCTATTCGACCCAAGGCGCTGTTTACGAAACACGCACGCCTCCCGCACCTCTCCCCTTACTGTTGATGAGGCAAGTCACGTAACCGTTTACGTAAACCGTTTGCGTACCTGCCCCCAGCCCGCAGTACAGCCAAGGAGAACCAGTGGTAACCATCAGGGACGTCGCCATGCACGCCGGCGTATCCCCCGCTACGGTCTCCCGGGTGGTCAACGGGCTGGTGGGCTACTCGGACGAGACCCGCGAGCGCGTGGAGGACGCGGTCCGGAAGCTCAGCTACGAAACCGACTCGCTGGCGCGCGGCTTGAAAACCCGGCAGACCTCGGTCATCGGGCTGCTCGCGCCCATGGTGTCGGACGCCCTCGCCTCCCAGGTCATGCAGGGCGTGGAGGAGGAGGCCCAGGAGCGCGGCTATGCCGTCATGCTGGGCCGCACCGGCGCCAAGTCCGCCTACATCGCCAGCTACCTGCGGACCCTGCGCACCTACCGGGCAGCAGGCGTCATCCTGGTCTCCGCGGTCATCAAGCCCGAGATCCGGCAACTGCTGGGACCCACCGTCCCGGTCATCTCCGTGGCCATCAGCGACAAGTCGGGCTCACCCAGCGTGGCCATCGACGACGAGAACGCAGCCTATGACGCGACCCGTCACCTGCTGAAACTCGGCCACCGCCGGATCGGGCTACTCACCGGCAATCCCGAATCCGTCTTCGTTGCCCAACCCCGGCTGCGCGGCTACCTCAAGGCCATGGCCGAGGCCAAGTGCGAACCTGTCACCGCCACCGGAACCTTCTTTTACGAAAGCGGCGCCCCGGGACTGGACCATTTGCTCCAGCAGGACCCCGACCTCACCGCCGTCTTCGCCATGAGCGACGAAATGGCCGCCGCCGTGGTCAACGAACTACAGAAACGCGGCCGCCGCGTCCCCGAAGACGTCTCCGTCCTCGGCTTCGACAACACCTCCACCGCCCTGCACGTCCACCCGCCCCTGAGCACCATGGCCCAGCCGCTGGAGGAAATGGGCCGCATGGCCGTCAAGAAACTCCTCCGCTCCCGCGACCTCGGGCCGCGGATCATGCCCCACAAACTCATCGAACGCGGCTCCACCGCCCCGCCGCCCGCGGCGATGCCCGCCCAACAGACCTAACCCCCACACAGCAAAACCCCCACCCAAGGCAACGTCCGGCACTTCCTGGTGCCGCCGTCGTCGTACTCCCCTGCGCCCCAAAAACCAGCCACCCAAACAGGCAAGAACCCCACTGAAGGAGCATCACATGAGGCAGCGTCGCCACACCTGGCAGACACTTTTCACCACCACCGCCCTGGTGACGGCAGCCGCCGTCGGCCTTACCGCGTGCGGCGGAACCACCACGGAGCCGAAGGCCGCCCCGAGCGCGGCCGCGTTCGAAGGCAAGGGCCCCATCAACTACGTCTCCAACCGCGATGCCTCCGGCGCCGCGAACAAGAGCATCGAGGAGTGGAACGCCGCCCACCCCGACGAGAAGGTCACGTTCATCGAACTGCCGGACTCCGCGGACCAGCAGCGCCAGCAGCTCATCCAGAACGCCCAGATCAAGTCGGACACCTTCAGCGTGCTGAACCTGGACGTCGTGTGGACCTCCGAGTTCGCCGCGAACAAGTGGATCATGCCGCTGCCCAAGGACGCCGTCCCCACGGACACCATGATCCCCGCCACCGTCAACGCCGCAACGTACCGCGACTCCCTGGTGGGCGCCCCCTACTACACCGACGGCGCCCTGTTCTACTTCCGCCAGGACCTGCTGACCGCTGCCGGCATCGCCGCCCCGCCCACAACCTGGGACGAGATGAAGGCAGCCTGCACCAAGATCCTGGCCCTCCCCGACGCCGCCGGGATGTCCTGCTACACCGGCCAGTTCGACAAGAACGAGGCCCTCACGGTCAACTTCGCCGAAGCCGTGGCCTCCGCCGGCGGCACCGTGGTGGACGCGGACGGCAAGCCCACCGTCACCACCGCCGAAGCCAAGGAAGGCCTGAACCTGCTGGTGGACGGCTTCAAGGACGGGCTCTTCCCCTCCGACGCCATCACCTACCTCGAGGAACAGGGCCGCCGCGCGTTCCAGGACGGCAAGCTCGTGTTCATGCGCAACTGGCCCTTCCTGCACGCTTCCCTGAGCGCCACGGACGGCTCCAGCCAGGTGGCCGGCAAGTTCGGCATCACCTCCATCCCCGGCACCGACGGCCGCGGCGTCTCCACCCTGGGCGGCCGCAGCCTGGCCATCTCCCCGTTCACCCCCAACAAGGCCACGGCGCTGGAATTCGTCAAGTTCTTCACCAGCGAGGAACAGGCTGCCAAGCGCCTCGAACTCAGCTCCCGCGCCCCGGTTTACGCCTCGCTGTTCGAGGACCCGGCCGTCGTCGCCAAGCGCCCGTTCTTCCCCACCCTGCTCGAGTCCCTGAACACCGCGCAGCCGCGCCCCAAGGTGGTCCAGTACGGCGCCACTACCAAGGCCATCCAGGAAGAGGCCTACGCCGCCATCACCGGCGCCAAGGACACGGACACTGCCCTGAACGACATGCAGGCCAAGCTCACCGAACTGACCAAGTAGGCGCCTCATGACCACAACCACCGCCCCGCCCGCCGGCGCGCAGACCGGCGCACCCGCCACCAGCAAACGCGGCAACCGCTCCCCCGGCGAAGGCCGCATGGCCGCGATGCTGCTCTCCCCCACCCTCCTGGTGCTGGCCCTGGTCATTGTGTACCCGCTGCTCTCCGCGGTGCACCAATCGCTGTTCCGCGCCGAGACCGGCCTGGACGCGGACGGCTTCGTCTCCGAAGTGGAATCCTTCGTAGGGCTCGCCAACTACGCCGACCTCTTGGCGGGCGAATCCGGCCGGCGCTTCCTGAACGCCTTCGCCAACACCACCTTCTTCACGGTCACCACGGTGTTCCTCGAAACCGTCCTGGGCCTCTGCCTGGCCCTGGCCATGAACCGCGCCTTCCGCGGCCGGTCCTTCCTCCGCGCCAGTATCCTGGTCCCGTGGGCAGTGCCGACCGCCGTCTCCGGCCTGCTGTGGCGCTGGATCTTCCAGTCCGACGGCATCGCCAACAACCTGCTCGGCAGCGAAATCCTCTGGACCGCCGAAGGCAACGCCTCCAAGCTGGCCGTCATCATCGCCGAAGTCTGGAAGACCGCCCCGTTCATCGGCCTCCTGGTCCTGGCCGGGATGCAGATCATCCCCGGCGAGGTCTACGAAGCCGCCAAGATCGACGGCGCCGGCTGGTGGCGCCAGCTCGGCTCTATCACCCTCCCGCTGGTCAACCCCACCCTCCTGGTGGCCGTGCTGTTCCGCATGCTCGACGCGCTCCGCATGTTCGACCTGCCCTTCGTCCTGGTGGGCCCCGGCAAGGAATCCGTGGAAACCCTCTCCATGCTGGCCTGGGACGAATCCAACCAGCTCCGCTACGGCTCCGCCTCCGCGTTCGCCGTGGTCCTCTTCCTGTACGTCGCCGTCGTCGCCATCGTGTTTGTGAAGGTGCTCGGCGCGGACGTCACCGGCGCCAAGGAACTGAAGCGCGTCTCCAAGAAGTCCCGACTCAAGGCAACCCGCACGCTGGCTATCGCTGACCACGACATCGCTGACCAGAAGAAGGCCGAGGCCACCCGATGACCATCTCAGACCTCCGCAACGCCGCAGCCGATTCGGGCGCGACCGGTTCCGGCGCACCCAACGCAACTGCCGCCGTCGTACCCCTCCGCCCGAAGCAGAAGCGCACCTGGCGCGCCTACTCCGTCTACGTGGGCCTGGCGCTGATCTTCGCCTACTGCTTGGCGCCGTTCTACTGGATGATCGTGTCCAGCCTCCGCCGCACCGCCGACATCTTCGACAACACGCTCCTGCCCGCGCCGTTCTCGCTCGAAAACTACGTGAAGGTGTTCGACGGCTCCACCATGTTCGGCCAGGCGCTGCTCAACTCCCTGATCGTCGCCGGGACCACCACGGTGTTCGCCCTGATCCTCGGCGTCTTCGCGGCTTACGCCATCTCCCGGCTGAACTTCCGGTTCAAGTCCGTGATCCTCGGCGTTATTATTGCGACGTCGATGTTCCCCGGCATCTCGGTGGTGGTGCCGCTGCTGCGCCTCTTCACGGACATCGGGTGGATCAACACCTACCAGGCGATGATCGTGCCCAACCTGTCCTTCGCCATCCCGCTGGCCGTCTGGAACCTGACCACGTTTATGAAACAGCTGCCGTTCGACCTCGAGGAAGCCGCCATGATCGATGGCTGCACCAAGTGGCAGGCGTTCCGCCGGGTCCTCCTCCCGCTGGCCGCGCCGGGCGTGTTCACCACCGCGATCCTGACCTTCATCCACAGCTGGAACGAGTTCATCATCGCGTTGTCCATGATCAACAACCCCGCCGTCCAGACCGCCACCGTGGCCATCTCCAAGTTCACCGGCGCCACCGAATTCCAGGCACCGTTCGGTGAGCAGATGGCCGCCGGCGTGATCGTCACCGTCCCGCTGGTGATCATGGTGCTGGTCTTCCAGCGCCGCATCGTGGAAGGCCTCACAGCGGGAGCGGGCAAATGATCGCTTCAGTCCGGAAAGCGCACGACGGCGGCGCCCGCCTTGGAGGTCCGGTCACCGGGCAGTGGTGGGACTCCGCCGTGATCTACCAGGTGTATCCGCGCTCCTTCGCGGACGGCAACGGCGACGGGGTGGGCGACCTCGCCGGCCTGGCCGCACGGCTGCCCTACATCGCATCGCTCGGCGTGGACGGGATCTGGATGACCCCGTTCCAGCCCTCGCCGCAGGTGGACCAGGGCTATGACGTCAGCGACTACTGCGGCGTGGACCCCCTGTTCGGCACCATGGACGAGTTCGATTCTCTCTTGGAGCTCGCCCACTCGCTGGGGCTGCGGATCCTGCTCGACGTGGTCCCCAACCACTGCTCCTCGGACCATCCGCTGTTCCAGGCTGCGTTGGCGGCAGGTCCGGGTTCGCCGGAACGGGACATGTTCCACTTTGTGGAGGGCCGCAGCTCCGGTCCTGGCTCGGTTTCCGACCTTCCGCCGAACAACTGGCAGAGCGTCTTCGGCGGCCGGGCCTGGTCCCGCGCTTCCCCGGAATCCGAGACGGACACCGAGTGGTACCTGCACCTCTTCTCCCCCGGCCAGCCGGACTGGAACTGGCGGAACCCGGCCGTGGGCGACTACTTCGAAGGTGTACTCCGGTTCTGGTTCGACAAGGGCGTGGACGGGCTCCGGATCGACGTCGCGCATGCCCTCTTCAAGGCCGACGGCCTGCCGGACGCACCGTCCGCCACCGCCGTGGTGGACGGTCTGCGGTCCAACCCGCTGGTCTCCGATCAGGAGGACGTCCACGACGTGTACCGGCGCTGGCGGACCCTCGCCGAGAAGTACCAGCCGCACCGCCTGCTGGTGGGCGAGGTCAACCTGGAACCGGCCCGCGCCGCCCGCTACACCCGCGCCGACGAGATGCACCAGGCGTTCGCCTTCGCCTTCGTGAAGCTCGGCTGGGATCCTGCGGCATGGGCTGCCGTCGGGGCGGAACTGGAGGCAGCTCGGCTGCTCCATGGCGCCTCCCCCAGCTGGGCGCTGGAGAACCACGACATTGTCCGCTCCGTGACCCGGTTCGGTGGCGGGGACCGTGGTGCGCGCCGCGCACGGGCCGCCGTGCTGGCGCTGCTCGGACTGCCCGGCGCTGCCTACATCTACCAGGGCCAGGAGCTCGGGCTGCCCGAAGTGGACGTCCCGGTGGAGGCCCGCGTGGATCCCATGTGGGCCCGCGGCGGCATCACCCGCGACGGCGCCCGCGTGCCGCTCCCCTGGACGGCGTCTCCCTCGATGAACTATGCCTTTTCGTCGGTGCCGTCGGCGGCGGCCCCCTGGCTGCCGCAGCCCGAGGGCTGGGGGAAGTATGCGGTCGAAACCCAGCAGCAGGACCCCGGTTCCATGCTGGCGCTGGTGACTGCCGCCGTCGGGCTCCGCCGCGAGCTGTGGGAGCAGGGCGTATTCACCGCGGACGACGGCGGCAGTTGGTGCGTCGAGGACGGGAACCTGCTGATCTGCGAGCGCAGCCCGCGGTTCCTGGTGGCCGTGGCGATGGATACCGTGCCGGTGCGGCTGCCTGCCGGGACGGTGCTGGCGACTGCGGTGCCGCTGGAATCGGACGGGTGGCTGCAGCCGGACAATGCTGCGTGGGTGCTGCTCAGCTAGGGCTGGCCGGCTGCGCAGGACCTGACCCTAGGACTTCTGCAAGCCTGTCCAGCGACTCCGGGCTCGCGGCCAACTCCACTTTGCCCCCGTTCGTCAGCAGGGTCATGGCGTGGAACCCGTATGCCGGCAGGTATTTGCGCTCCTTGCCGCTGACTTTCCGGCGCTCCGGAAAAACTTCCTGCACCGTGAAATCAGTTGCCCGCCCTGACGGCTCCAGGTTGTCGTAAACAGCAGGCTGGAACCGGATAGCCCCGGCCCCGGGAGTTGCGATGCCCTGGTTCCAGATGCCGCTGAGGGAACCTGGAAGAGAGTCGGGGGTAGCGGATAAATACCCTGAACTGGCCGTGTTCGTCGAGCCGCTGCTTGGTCTTGCGCATGTTTCGAATCTGGAACAGCGCCAAAAGCCAGTAGACCAAAGTGTAAAAGAAGGCGGTGAACAGGGCGTCCACCGGATCGTCCAGGTCCACGACGAGCCAGACGGCAGCGGTTACCACGAAAAAGAGGACGTACCCAAGCGCGAGTGCCAGGTACGGATGCTGCCGGACCCAGTTCTTCACGACCTCCCTGATGCGGGGGCGATCTGTAGTGCGACTCATCCGGGTCGGGCCTGGTCCAGAGCCCGTAACAGCCCGTCAGGATCGCCGACGTCGTAAAAGGCCACCGTCTGTCCCATCCCTAGGCTGAAAAAATCGAGCCCGGTGTTCTGGTACATGCCCACAAAGCCCAGCAGGCCCTGGTACCCGAACGTCACGCTGACGTGCCGCCCGTCCCGGGACCTGTCCACCTTCGTGGGCATGCCGGCGACAGGGGAATCCGCTACTGATCGTTCGCCCGTGCAGACGATCGCCCGTGAAGTGGTCAGCCCGTAGACCGTGGCGAGCTTCCGCCGCCTTTTGACAATGAAACGGCCGAAGATGAAGTAGAGGCCCAGCAGAACAAAGGGGATGCCCCAGAGAATAAACAGGGGCTGCCTGACATTGGTGATGGCCATGACCTCCCAGACGACGGCAAAGCCTCCCCAGAGAAGACTGAACGGCACTAGGAAAGCGTCAGCCCCGGTGAACCGAACGCGCGGATCGGGCTGTCCCACCCACAACAACTGCTCACCCTGGCGGAGAAGGGGAAGAATGCGGCTTCGTGGGTCGCTCATGCCCGAAGTCTTGCACAGGCCCCTCCCCACAGGAATGGGCAGGCTTTATTCAAGCCTGGCCAGGCTCAGGAGAGCCCGCCGGAAAGGCGGCACCAGCCAGGCAACGGCGGCAACCGCTAAGACCCCGCCGGCTACCAGTACCACCGGCAGGCCGTCAAAGGGTTCCGCGCTGCCCGGCTGACCCGTAGTGGAGGCGACAGCCCCTGAGGGTGACACCGCCGGCGACGGCGCGGTGGCCGCCGTCGGGCTCGCGGAAGCAGTGGGGACTGCCGCCGCGCTCGCCGCCTCGGCGGCCACCGGTTCAGCGGGTGCCACCTCCGCCGCAGGCGCCGGGGCCGCCGCGGCCGGAGCGTAGTAGCCGTCCACTGTCGGCGGGACGTAGACGGGAACTGGCATGGGAACAGGAACCGGCGCGGGCTGCGGGGCTGCCGGTACCGGAGCAGGCTGCGCCGGCAGGGGCTGGACCGGACCCGGCTCGACAGGAACAGGCTGGATCCAGGGCTGCTCCACGCTGGGAGCCGGCGGAGTGGGAACGTACGTGGGTTCCACGGGCACGGGATCGGGTTCCACGGGGACTTTGCCGTCATTCGGGTCGTAGCAGTACCGGATACCGTCGGACATCCAGCACACGTACTCGGCATGTGCCGGGGCGGGTGCCAGAAGCATCGCACCTCCGGCCATAAGTGCCACTGCGACAGTGCGCCGCAACGTCGTCATTCCCACGATAGTTTCCCCCAAAACAGTGGCCGGCCAGCGGCGATGCTCCGATCCTACCGCCATAATCCGCGCAGTCTCAGACGCGACGGAGGAGGCCATGCACAGACCCGGAAACCATCTTTTCCAGTTCGGCGGTACCCGGCGGCTTGAGCAGGCCCACGGCAGGCCGCCCGCGCCTCACCGGTTCCCCGCCCTGCGGTCAGGCCGCGAGTGCGCCGCCGTTGCGGCTTCGTAGCCGGGGCCGAAGGGCAGCGTGGCCATGTCCAGCATGGGGTTGGTGTCCTGGGTTGCCACCAGGTGGCGGGCAGCTTCCTCCGAATCCACGCTGGGCATTGACCCGGGCAGGTGCCGCCCGGCGGATTCGGGCAGGAAGTAGATGGTCACAGCGGCGATGGCCGAGGTGGCCATGAGGTAGTACGCCGGCATCAGGTCATTGCCTGTCAGTTGGATCAGGCTCGCAATGATGAACGGGGCGGTGCCGCCGAAGATGGCCACGGCGAAGTTGTAGGCGATGCCCATGGCCGCGTACCGGTTGGCCGTGGGGAACAGTGCCGGCAGAGCCGAGGCGAGATTGGCGACGTAGAACGTGACGGGGAACGCCACCATGGACAGGCCTGCGATGGTGGCCGGGATGGTTCCGACAGAGAGCAGGAGGAACGCGGGGAGCGCCAGGACCACCGTGCTGAGGGCACCTATCCAGAGGACGGGGCGCCTGCCGATCCGGTCCGAGAGACGGCCGGTCAGCGGGATGCACAGGGCCATGACCACCAGGACCGGGACGGTCAGGAGGGTGCCGTTGACCTCGTCGTAGCCCTTGTTGGTGGTCAGGTATGTGGGCATGTAGGACGTGAGGGCGTAGCCCACCGTATTGGCCGCGGCCACCAGGACCATGGCCAGCATGATCCTTTGCCAGTGGGCCTTGAAGATTCCCACCGGGCCCATGGGTTTGAGCACTTCACCGGTCTCGGGATGCCTGGCGATCTCGGCCTCTGCCTCGAGGGTTGCCTGGAACGCGGGTGACTCCTCAATCTTCATCCGGAAGTAGATCGCGACGATGCCGAGGGGCCCGGCAATCAGGAACGGTATGCGCCATCCCCAGGCCTCCATCCCGGCCTGGCCCAGCGTCAGCTGGAGAACGGACACCAGGGCGGCGCCGAGGGCAAAGCCCAGGTAACTGCCCATGTCCAGGAAGCTGACGAAGAACCCGCGGCGGTGGTCCGGGGAGTGTTCACTGACGAACGTGGTGGCGCCGGCGTACTCACCCCCGGCGGAAAAGCCCTGGACCAGCTTGGTGATGACCAGCAGCACGGCAGCCCAGATGCCCAGCACCGCGTACCCCGGCAGCAGGCCGACGGCGAAGGTCGCCGCAGCCATCAGCATCAGGGTCATCGCCAGGACTTTCTGGCGGCCGATCTTATCGCCAAGCCAGCCAAAAAAGACGCCGCCCAGCGGACGGGCGATAAACGTTGCTCCGAAGGTTCCCAGCAGGAACAGGTTCTGCACGGCTTTGTCTGCTTCCGGCAGGAACACCGGCCCCATGGTGGTGATCAGGTAACCGAACACCCCGACGTCGTACCATTCCATCGTGTTGCCCACGATCGTCCCGCCGAGCGCTTTCCGCAGGGTCCGGTGGTCAACAACGTTGACGTCTGAAACGCGGAGACGCCGTTTCTGCAGAGGTTGCTGTGTCACGTCCGCACCACCTGCACATCAAAGGGGCGCCTTGGCTGCTGTACCGGCACTGTGATTCCTCCAGTGGACACGCGCCACCCGACGGATAGCGCCGTCTTTGGCGTTGGACTTACCGTGATGGCGAGGCCAAAGTGTCCGGCAACCGTGCCGGGCTGTCGAGAAAAGCCGGATGCCCGGTCCGTCGGAGAGAACTTCTGGTCCGGTCCTGTCCCGGGTCACGTCGGCTTATTAGTGCTGCTCCGATCATTTTGGCACCGCTGCCCGGGCACATCAATGGAGCCCCGGTGATTCGCCCGTATGGTGTTGTCAGGCACGAGCGAGCAAGGGGATGCGATGACGGAAACAACCGAGGCACAGCAGACTGTCGAACAGGCCGGTTCGCTGGAGCTGATCCGGGTTCCCGCGTGGGAAGCCAAGTACACCCTCAGCGACAACCCGGAAGAGCTTGCCCATCTGATCTGCTGCCGCGACCTGGAATGGCGCCGTGCCCTGTGCGGGTACGTCGAGGAAGACCCGAAGCTCCTGCATGACTCCGAGAACATCTGCACCATGTGCGTCGAGACGGTGGAACGGCTGGGGGTGTCCCTCGGAGACAGGCAGTGCCCCATCGACCAGCGCGAGTGTCCCCCTGACGATGAGGTCCACAGGATGATTGACGAGCGCGTCTCCCCCTCCCGTCCCTCCACCAGTTGATTGCGCCGCTGCGGCTGCCCGCGTGATCATGAGATTGGGACAGCGCAACGCCCCACCCGACATTTTGGAGTGGTCCTCATGCCTGAACGTCACATCAGAGTGCAACGTAGCATGTCTGCACCCACGGCTTCCGTCTGGGCCCTGTACGCCGACTTCCCGAATCTCGCGAAGCACTGGAGCGGCCTCAGGTCCACAAGAGCGATCGGTAGCCAGACCAGCGGCGTGGGCGCCCGGCGCCGCATCGAGCTGAAGCCGATGGGCAGGATGACGGAAACCGTCACCGTCTGGGAGGAGGGCCGCCGGATGGACACCCAGAATCAGCCGAGCAAATCGGTGCCGTTCAAACAGGCCAGATCATCGCTCACGCTCACGCCCGACGGCGACGGGACGCTGGCCACCTTCGACTACCGGTATGTCCCCCGGGGCGGCCCCGTCGGCCGGCTCACCGGGCCTCTTATCGACAGGATGCTGACGGCGACCTTCACCGACATGCTGGCCGCCACCGGGAAGGCCGCCCGCGCGAACGGGTAGCTGCCCGTGCCAAGGGAGGACCCAACCCGGCTGGCCGATTCCCGAGGTGGGTGAATTCGCGACCAACGGCCGTTAACCTCCCCTCCAACTCCCCGCACCAAGCGCGCAACCTCGCCTCCCTAGCGTGGACGGGTCGCCGGCGGACCGCCGGCCCCGCTATTCCAGGAGGAACCCCCATGTGCCCAGTCCTGACTGCCGCGGCAACAGCCGCCCTGATCGCCGCCATGGCGAGCCCCGCCGTCGCCGCCCCGGAAAACGGTGCCGGCGCACCGTCGTCGAACGCTGCCGGTGCCGCCACCTCCGATCTGAAGGTCAACGAACGCAACGGGTCCTTTGACCTGCAGAGCCACCGCGGCGGCCGCGGCGAATGGACCGAGGAGTCCCTCGCCGCGTTCACAAATTCTTTGGCGCTGGGCGTGACCACCCTCGAGCTGGACACGCATCTCACCGAGGACGGCCAGGTGATCGTCTGGCACGACGACACCATCTCCGCCACCAAGTGCCTGGACACCGCACCCGCTACCGCCGGCGACGCCGAATTCCCGTACGTGGGCGACCGCGTGGCCGAACTGTCCTTGGCGCAGGTCAAGACGCTCAACTGCGGCTTTACCCAGCTGGGCGGCTACCCCGAACAGGACGTCATCGAAGGCAACCGGATCGCCGAACTCAAGGATGTCTACCAGCTGGTCCGCGACACCGGCGCCGCGAAGGTCCGCTTCAACGTGGAGACCAAGGTGGAGAGCAGCGAGGTGGGCGGCGCCGGCATGGAGTCCCTTACCCGCGCGGTGGTGGCGGAGATCCAGGCGTCCGGCATGTCCGAACGCACCACCCTGCAGTCCTTCGACTGGTCCTCGCTGAACCTCACCCAGCAGATCGCGCCGGGCCTTCCCCTGGTGGCGCTCTCCAGCGGCGACGCCTGGATGGGCGTGGGCCAGCCCGGCGCCAGCCGCAACCTTGGCGGCATCGACATCGACGACTACGACGGTTCCCTGCCGAAGGCGGCTGCTGCCCAGGGGTACGACGTCGTCTCCCCCACGTTCCGCTCCGTCACCGCCGGGATGATCGCCGAAGCCCACGGACTGGGACTGCCCGTGGTCCCGTGGACCGTGAACACCACCGCCGACATGGCGCGTCTGATGGACCTGGGCGTGGACGGCATCATCACCGACTACCCCACCCGCCTGCGCACCCTCATGGAAGAGCGCGGCCTGAAGCTGCCCAAGGCGTACGAGGTCCAGGGTTAAACCATTCCCCGGCCGAGTTCTGCGTCACTTATAGACTGCTGTGGCATGCGTCCCTCGATTACTAGGAGCAACTCATGAACTACAGCGGAAGCCCGTCCGAAAAGCCCGTCGCAGCAGGTGACCTCGACCGCAGCCATATCGGCCAGAGTGTGAGCTTCCAGGCGAATGACTTCACGGTTGTCTTTGGAACCATCGCCGGCATCGCCCGGACGGACGCCCAGGTCTACCTGTCCCTGCAGGGCGTGGGCGGCGGAACCCACCTGAAGGATGAGTACGACCTGCCTGTCGGTCACAACGTCTACCTGCAGATGGACCCGTTGAGCAGCGCCGGAAAATCACTGTCCGATGTGGAGCGGGTCATCAAGGAGAAGTTCGACGAGATCAAGCACAACCTTCGGGACCGGGACCAGAAGACCGGGTCCGAGTAACCGGCCTTAACTCAGAGGAACCCCGCAACGCCAAGCGCTGCGGGGTTCCTCTTTTGCTTGGCCTCTTGACCGGGCTACCGGCGGACAAGCCGCCACAGGGAGGTGACCTCGGCCGCGCGCGCCTCGTACAGGGGATCGTCGCGGTCCGATGCCTTGGGATGCGTTGGCTTAGTGTCGAGCCGTTCCGCCACCGTCAGCCCCGCCGCCCCGATGGCCTCCAGCAGGTCCTCGCGCGTCCGCAGCCCCAGGTGCTCGGCCAGGTCGGAGAGGACAAGCCAGCCCTCACCGCCCGGCTCCAGATGGTCGGGGAGTTCGTTCAGGAAGCGGAACAGCATCCTGCTGCCGGGATCGTAGACGGCGCTGTCCAGGCTGGAATGCGGCGTGGCCGGAATCCACGGCGGGTTGCACACGATCAGCGGCGCCCGTCCGGGCGGGAACATGTCGGTCAGGACCGCCTCGGCACGGTCCTCGACACCGAGGCTCCGGAAATTCTCGGCAGCGCAGGCGATGGCACGCGGTTCATTGTCCGTGGCCACCACGCAGCGGACGCCGCGGCGGGCGAGGACGGCAGCGAGCACCCCGGTGCCGGTTCCGACGTCGAACGCCAGCGTCTCAGCGGGCAGCGCGGCGGCGGCCACAAGATCCACATACTCACTGCGGGTGGGGAAGAACGTGCCGTAGTGCGGGTGGATGCGGCCTTGCAGGGCATCGACGTAGACGCCGTTCCGCCGCCATTCGTGGGCGCCGATGGCCCCGACGAGCTCATGCAGGGACACCACGGACGGTTCGCCGATATCGCCGTACGCCTCCGCGGCGGCCGCGCGGATATCCGGTGCGCGGCGCAGCGGCACCACCGGGCCGGGATCAAGGGGAATCAGCATCAGGCCGAGAATGCGTGCACGGTGCGAGCGTGACTGGCGGTGCCGGTAGAACTGGTCGGCCGGAGTTCCTGCGGTCTTCTTCCCGGCGCCGATCCGCCGGTCCAGGGCGTTGAGGATCTGCCGCGCGTTGTGGAAGTCACCGTGCCAAAGCATCGCGATCCCCTG
Source organism: Pseudarthrobacter sp. BIM B-2242 (assembly GCF_014764445.1). Lineage (NCBI taxonomy): Bacteria > Bacillati > Actinomycetota > Actinomycetes > Micrococcales > Micrococcaceae > Pseudarthrobacter > Pseudarthrobacter sp. BIM B-2242. Next base: position 934,770 of record NZ_CP061721.1, on the reverse strand, counting down.
TGACGCCATCCGGTTCGCATCATCGGCCGTGAGGGAGTCGTCCACCACTTCCACGCGCGTCGGCGCAGGCCTGCCGTTTGCCGAACGCCAGCGCGCGGTCTTGCTCTCCCCCGCCTCGATCCAGGTCACGACGGCGGGTTCACCCGCCGCAGCCGTTCGCGCCGGTTCCGGGTCCGGCGTCGGGATTGTGGCGGGAGCTGGTGTGTCAGTACTGATGAAGGATCCATTCCGAGAGTCCGGGGCCGATCGGAGACTGACGATTTGCAGCGGCGATTCGACGACGTCCAAGGCTACGGCCCAGCATTCCAGACCGTCAGCCGGCTGTGAGGCGCGCTTGGTCGATGGCCGCTGGAGCCCTTGGACTACCTTGTCAGGATACAGGGGTGCCGACGGCGGCATACCGGGGCTTCCCGCTCCGTGGGCTGCCGCAACTCAGGCCCGTGTAATGCCGGGCATTTCCGGGGCGCTGGACAGCTCCTGCACGTCCTGGATGACCTCATTGTGCCGCAGGAACCACGGCTTGAACGGCGGATCAAAGCGGGCAAACCGTGGCGGGCCCACCGCCGTCAGCCCGGCGATCTTCAGGGCGGCCTGCAGCCCCGCATTTCGGCGCGCAAAAGCCTTTCCGGTGCCGCTGCCCGGGAAGCGGACGACGGCGGCAAGCGAACCCGGAACAGCCCGGATCAGGACGTCGGGGTTCGTCGGCACCGGGGCTGTCTCTGCCGTCGTACCGGCGGGCAGCACAAAGGCAACCACAAAGTCAGCCGGCGCATCAGTACCCGGCAGCGGACCGCTCTGCAGCACCGGCGCGGTCATCGCGAGCTTCTGTGACGAGCTGCTCTCCTGGATGACCGGCGCGGTCATCGCCAGTTTTTGTCCGGCTGTGTTGCTGCCGCTGATGTAGTTGAACAGCTGCCGGAAGGCTGCGTTGCCGGCCCGGTCAAAGGTGGCGTTGACGTGTATCTCCGCCACCGCGTACCCGGGATAGCGGCGCAGCTCAAAGTGCGGATAGCGGTGGACCAGTTCGTAGGGCTGCTGCTCAGTCATGGTCCTCCAGACCTTACGCCGGTCCGGTGCCGGCGGCCAGAGATCCGGCTACACCCTCGCCATGACTAACTCTAGACATGTGACCATTTAGTCACCTATTCTGGAGGTGTGGACGCCGTATTCAAGGCCCTCGCCGACCCCACCCGCCGGGACCTGCTCGATGAGCTCTTCCGGGAGGACGGGCAGACCCTCCACGCTCTTGAGGCGCATTTCAACATGACCCGCTACGGGGTCATGAAGCACCTCAAGCTGCTGGAGGATGCCGGCCTGGTGGTCACCCGCCGTCGGGGCCGGGAGAAACTCCATTTCCTCAATCCGGTGCCCATCCGCCTGGTCCACGACCGCTGGGTCAGCAAGTACGCCGAACCATGGGCCGCTGCCCTCAGCGACCTCAAAACCCGATTGGAAAGTCCCATGGAAAAGATCTTCGAAATCTACATCAAGACCACCCCGGAACAGCTCTGGGAAGCCATCACGGACAGCGAGATCCGCAGCAAATACCAGTTCGGAATGAACATCCGCTCGGACTGGACGCCGGGGTCCAGGTTCGAGATGTCCCCCAACGGGGCGGACCTGCTGGGCGAAGGCGAGAACCTCGAGGTCGATCCCCCACGCAGGCTCGTCCAGTCCATGCGCGCACTCTGGGGCGAGGACGTCAAAGCCGAAGGCTACTCCCGCATCACGTGGGAGATCGAACCGGTGGGCGAGGATTCCTGCCACCTCACCGTCACCCACGACCAGCTCCGCGAAGGCGCCAACGATCAGCTGTACGGCGGCTGGCCGATGATCCTCTCCGGCCTGAAGACCTGGCTGGAAACGGGTGAGAAACTCACCACCCCCGGCTCCCTCATGTACACCTAGAGGCGACCGGCGGCACCCGGCCGGGCGCCGCCGTCGTACTTTCCGTAGACGTCAGGCGCCCGTGCAGCAGCAGGGCGGCCTTGAACCCGGCCGCCTTGCTGGTCTGTACAACGAACCTCGACTCACGGGAGACTGACGCCATGCGCAAACTGACCTTCGCCATGAATGTGAGCCTGGACGGCTACATCGCCGCGCCCGGCGACGACCTCGGCTGGAGCGTACCGAGTGACGAGCTGTTCCAATGGTGGTCCGACCGGGTAGGGGCGACGGGCCTGGCGCTGTACGGGCGCAAACTGTGGGAGGGGATGAGTTCCCACTGGCCGACCGCCGACCAGCAGCCCGGCGTCACACCTGCGCAGACCGAGTACGCCCACCGCTGGCGGGACATGCCGAAAGTGGTGTTCTCCTCGAGAACCATCCCGGTCGACTGGAACACCCGCCTGGTCACCGGCGACGCTGTCACCGAGATCACCCGGCTCAAGGCCGGCGACGGCGGCTCCATGGACATCGCCGGTGCCACACTCGCGGCCGCGGCCATGCGGGCCGGACTGATCGACGAATACGCACTCGTCACCCACCCGGTGCTGGTGGGCGGCGGCACGCCGTTCTTCACAGCCCTGGACAACTGGGTGAACCTGGACCTGATGGAGACCCGGACGTTCGCCGGCGGCATGGTCCTGACCCGGTACGAGACCAGGCGCTGAGTGCCCCGGATACTGTGGCTTTTTCGTTGTGTTTGAATGGCGTGATGGAAAAATGGGGATCCACCGTACCGGCACAAAAACTTCGTAAGGGTAATCGGGTGGCGATTCTGTCACCGTCGTTCGCTGCGCCCGGCTTCGCGCCTGCAGTCCACGATCAAGCCATGAATCGCTTCGCCGGCGCCACAGGTCTTGTGCCCGTGGAATTCCCCACGACCCGCCGGCTCGGTGCAACCGCCGAAGACCGTGCCGCCGATCTCAACGCGGCATTCGCTGACCCAACCATCCGAGCCATACTCGCCACCATCGGCGGTGATGACCAGATCACTGTCATCCCTTATCTGGACGCCGAAGCCGCCCGGGCCGATCCCAAGATCTTTCTTGGTTACAGCGACAACACTAACCTGCTGAACTGGCTCTGGGCCCACGGCATCGCCGGTTTCTACGGTGGTTCCACCCAGGTTCATCTCGGTCCCGGCCCCGGCATTGACGAAGTCCACCTCACCTCATTAAGGGCCGCCCTGATGACCGGCGGTGAACTCACGATTACCGATCCGGGTGAAGCCGAGGACTATGGCAAGGATTGGCATGACCCGCAAGCACTTGTCGAATTCGGAGAACGGGAGCCCACCGAACCGTGGGCATGGGCCGGGCCGGCCCGGCTGGTATCCGGACGAACCTGGGGCGGATGTCTGGAGGTCATCGACCAGCTTGCGCTGGCAGACCGCCTGCCGCCGGTTGAGGACCTGCACGGGTCCATCCTGCTGCTGGAAACCAGCGAACTGATCCCGCCCGCCGACTGGGTGAAGAGGTGGGTCCGCGCACTCGGAGAGCGCGGCATCCTCAACGCGGTCCACGGGGTTCTCGTCGCCAGGGCACCGACCAGCAATTTTGAACACCAGCCGGAACCCGATGAACGCACCCGGCTGCGCGACGCCCAGCGGGACGCGGTCATTGAAGAGGTCACCCTGTACAACCCCGAGGCCGTCATCTGCGTCGGGGTGCCGTTCGGGCATACCCGCCCCCAGTGGATCCTGCCCTACGGCGGACAAATCACAATGAACGGGTCAACGCGCACCATCACCGCGTCCTATAGCTAATTAGCTCTGATAGGCGAAGTGCTCGCGGTCCCTTCCGGCGCGATGACTCACTCGGAGGCGTGCGGTGCGTTCAGTTCGCCTGCAATCTTCACCTCCAGCGCCGCCACCGTGACGTCGGGCAGGACGATGAGACCGTCCAGTTCCTTCCGGGCGCGCTTGTACGCGGTCTGCCGTTCGGCAGGCGTTGCGGCGCTGTCGGAGGCGATGTTGAGCAGCTTCCTCGCCGTCGTCAGGCGCTGGCGCTCCAGCTCCGAGAAGTTGTGGTCTTTGACTCGCATGGCTTCGCGCTCTGCGACGTCGAACGCCAGCTCAAAGCCGTGCACGGCTGTCCGGTACTCCGCCAGCCGGGCCGCCGTCGTGATGTCGCCCGGGGCGTCCGGCCGCAACCCGTCCGCCGCTTTCTTCGCCCGGAGGAAAGCCACCGTAAGGGGCTCCCGCACATCCGTCATGACCGGGAAGTCGATGAGTTTCCCGACGTCGAGCTCGTAGTCCAGCCAGCGCCGGTTCACGGCGTCGTGCGCTGCAATCAGGGCGGCGACCTCGGCGTGGCTGGCCTGTTCCGCCTGCACCGCCTGGTTCTTGAGCGTGTACAGCTCCACACGGCGACGGTGCCGGCGTTCGCTGGCCTTGGACCACTGCCGCGCCCACCCTCCGGCCATTCCGCTGAGAGGGAAGACCAGCCACCAGTAGCTGCGCAGGAAGTCAAAGAATTGGTCCACGGATTCATCCTCCCACTGCCCCCGGCGCACCCCAAGGGCCTTCAACCGGTCCGCAGAGCCAAGGCCATCCACAAACACCTGTTCCGCCTGTTCACCAAGTCAGACATCATGGAGCGTGAGGGTCACGTCACTGGCTCACGCCCGACGGATATGTTCAGCAGCACCGGACTTCGGAGGTACACACCATGTCTGATTTCGATCTCGAAGCACTCCGGGAACAAGCGGCACGCGGCGACACCGACGCCGTGGGGCAATTGATCGAACTGGCCGCGGAGCGGGAAGACTTCGAGGAACTGCGGCGTCTCGCGGACGGCGGCAGCCGGGATGCTGCCGACCAGCTCGTTGAACTCGCCGCCGAAAAGTCGGACCTCGACGAGCTCCGGCGGCTCGCCGCCAACGGCAACAGCGATGCCGCCGACGTTCTCGCCGAGCTCACCGACGAAGAGCCGGACGATGAATGAGCAGCCCGCCAGCCATGCCCTGAACCTGGAATGCAGGCTGGCGGCTCCGCCCGAGAAGATCTTCAGGATGCTGACCGACGCCACCGAACTGGCGAAGTGGTGGGGTCCGGAGGGCTTCACCCTTCCCTCCGCCGACCTCAACCTAGTGGCGGGCGGCCGCTACCGCTTCCGCATGGCACCCCCGGACGGCGAGCCCTTCAACCTCTCCGGCGAATTCCTCGAAATCGACCCGCCCTGGCACCTCGTGTACACCTTCAACTGGGAAGAACCGACCCCCGACGACCGTGAGACCGTTGTGGACCTCGCGCTCGCCGGCGACGGCACGGGCACGAAGCTGGTCCTCTCCCAGGGCCCGTTCGTGACCGAGGAACGGCTGGCCCTGCACCGCGACGGATGGACCGAATCCTTCGCGAAGCTGCAGCGGCTGTGACCCGGCATTCCGGTTCCCTCACCTGTTGTCTCTCAAGAGCAACCATCATGTGACCGCAGCCGCTATAGTCGCGGGGTGACTGCAACGACCTACGCGCTGACCGGCACCGTCCGCGCCCGGGTGATCCGCCCCTCCGACGCCGGACTGCTGCAGGCCGCCTACCAGCTGAACCGGGACCACCTGGCTCCCTGGGAACCTCACCGGCCGGCCGCGTTCTACACCGCTGAAGGGCAAGCCGAAGTCATCGGTTCCAAGCTGGCCCAGCACGCCGCCGGCTCCGAAGTGCCGTTCATCCTGCTGGAAGACGAGCGGGTGGTTGGGGCGCTGACCATCACCGGCATTGTGCGCGGGCCGTTCCTCAGCGCCAACCTCGGCTACTGGGTGGACCAGGAGTTCACCGGCCGGGGAATCGGCTCCGCAGCTGTCGCCTTTGCGCTGGACTATTCGCGGAAAGAGTTGGGGCTGCACCGGCTTCAGGCGGCCACGCTCATCCACAACGCAGCTTCCCAAAAGGTCCTTAGGAAGGCGGGCTTCACGGAGATCGGGCTGGCTTCCGCGTACCTGCTGATCGCCGGTTCCTGGCAGGACCACATCCTGTACCAGCGCATCCTCGCTTGATCCGAAGGTGCTTCCAACTGCCCACGCCGGACGCCGCCGTCGTACGCGGTCCTCTTCCCTCATCCCTCCCAGTGCGCGGGCATCACCAGGTCCGCGGGCAGCCGCGTGGTGCGGCTGCCGCTGGCGGAGTTGAGCTGCGGCTGGGTCAGGAACAGTGCCGCCGACAGGTCGGCGCCGTCAAGCCGCGCGTCCCGGATGTCCGCGCCGAGCAGATCCACGCCCGACAGGTCAGCGTTCCGCAGGTCGGCCGCAATCAGGTACGCCCCTCTCAGGTCTGCGCCGCACAGCCGGCGGCCCCCGAGATTGCTGCCCATCAGGTCCGCTCCCGGCCCCAGCCCCGCGTCAAGATGTTCATTCCCGGCGGCAAAATAGGACGCCCGGACTTCCGCGCTGACGTCCATCAGCGTCGAGCGCACCCGGACGTGGAGGTCCTGGACATCCAGCGCGAGCAGCTGCTGCAGGCCGCCGTCGACGAGCTGCCCGATAGTGGCGCCGAGCTCCCCGGCGCATTCCGCGACGTCGGGATCAAAAGTCCGACGCCGGGCCTCGGCTAAGTGCCAAAGCATCTCGTGCAGCTGCCGCACGGTTTTGAACGCGGCAAACATCTCGCTTTTGGTGCCAGGATCCTCGCGCCAGCTCGTGCCGCCGAAGAGCCCCTGCGACACTTTCTGGCCGGCGCCGAAACAGTCAAAGACGGTGCAGCCGCGGAAACCCCGCGGGCGCAGGCTGGTGTGGATGGTGCAGGAGAAGTCGGGGGCGAGGTTTTGGCAGGGAGTGCCGGCGGGTTTGTCGAGCGCAAAATCCGCAGACCGCGAGAATCCGAAGGCGGTACAGCAGAGGGCAAAGCAGTTGCCGCAGTCAGGCCGCAGGGATTGCCGGTTCAGGGCAGGCGTGAACGTAATCGGTGCCATGCGCGCCATCATTCCCGGTGAATCGCCGTGCAGCAAGGATTGCTCTGCAGCACCTTTGTGAGGCTCCAGAGTTTCCCAATGAGGTATAGGAAAACTATTGACTATAGGGCCTGGATCCGTACCCTTAAAGCACAACGCATTCCAAGGAAGGTCCCGTGGAGGCTAAAGCTAAAACCCAGGACCCGCGGCCCGGACGGCATGCCGCCCGGCGCGACGAAATCGTCCAGGCGGCGTGGGCCGAGGCCGAGGTCAACGGCCTGTCCGCCATCTCGCTTACTCAGGTTGCCCGCAGGGTGGGCCTGCGGCAGCCATCCCTTTATTCCTACTTCCCTTCCAAGAACGCGCTGATCGATGCAATGTTCGCGGAAGCCGCGGGTGCCTTGCTCCTCGAGCTGGAGCATGCAGCGTACCCGGAATCGCCCCGGGAAGGCGCGAGGCTGGTTGCGCGGACTGTACTGCAGTTTGGTGTGGCCCACCCCGTCCAGGCGCAACTCATCTTCCAGCGCTCGATTCCCGGCTATGAGCCATCACTGGAAGCGTATGGCCCCGCACTGATGATGCAGGAGCGATACGTCCGGAAACTCAACGAGGCCGGAGTCACTGCGTCCTCCGACGTCGACATTTTCACGGCCCTCGTCGCCGGGCTGGCCAGCCAGCAACACGCGAACGAGCCCGGAGGAGTCCGCTGGGTATCGCAGCTGGACACCGTCCTCGACATGTTTTTTTACTATCTGGACCATCAAGGCCGGACCTAAACCGGACTGGCCGCAAGCGAAGGCAGGGAGCGCCATGCCCGCAGAACACTTTCCGATCGACGTGGCAGCGATCGGAAGGATCGCCCACCAGGAAGCCATGCAGTTGGCAGCAGAAGAAAACACCCGGTTCCACAACCTCCTGCTACAGCTCGGCACCGATGACTGGCAGAAGGGAACTGACTGCGCCCGCTGGAGCGTGCGGGATGTTGCTGTGCACGTCACAGCATCAGCGGAGGCGCAGGCCTCATTTGTCGAGTTCGCGCGCCAGGTCATCCGGGGGCGGGGGCTCACCACCAAAATTGGCGGGCGGCACTGGGTCGACGGGGTCAATGAGGCCCAGCTTCGGGCCAGAAGCCATATCACTGCCGAAGAAATCCCGTCGAGGTGGGACCACGCGTCCGCGGCAGCGCTCACCGCCCGGCAGCAGCTGCCCCCAGCCGTAGGGGCCCTCAGACTACTTCCGCTGGGCAGCGTGGACGGGGTTGAATTCGGCTGGCAGCCGCTGAGTTACCTCTTCGACATCGGGTTCACCCGGGACGTATGGATGCATCGCATCGACATCTGCCGGGCGACCGGCCGCCCCGTCAATCCGACACCGGAGCACGACGGCCGCATCGTCGAAGACATCATTGCCGAGTGGGCCACGCGGCACAAGGAACCGTTCTGCCTGAAACTCACCGGACCCGCCGGCGGCACCTTCATTCGTGCGGAAGATCCTGAAATCGACTGCTTTGAACTTGACGCAATCGACTGCTGCCGCCTCCTGTCAGGCCGGGGAACGCCCAAGGGAGTCCTCCGAAACCTGCTGCCGCTCTGACATCCGGCATCCGAAGCAGGTGCGGGCATGCGAGCTATTTCCCGGTCAGCGCGCTGCCTCCTCGCGTGCCTCCTGTCGGTCGGAATCCTCGGCGGGGCGGCCACGCCCGCGCCGGACCCGCCTGCCCCTGCACCGGCGAGTCCCGCAGCGACCTACCAGGCCGTGGACGCTTTCCTGCGGGGGCAGCTCGACGACGTCGGGATCCCGGGTGCCGCCGTCGCCGTCGTCCGGGATGGGATCCAGGTGCACTCCGCAGCATTCGGCCGCGCCGACGAGTCCGGGCGGCCGATGACCGCCCGGACACCGGTCCTGCTGGCCTCCACCAGCAAGTCCCTCACCGCCATCGCAGTGATGCAGCAGGTGGAGGCCGGCCGGCTTCGGCTGGATGAACCGGTCCGGACCTACCTGCCCTGGTTCACACTGGATGACGGCCGCTCGTCCGCCATCACGGTCCGGCATCTCCTCCACCAGGCCAGCGGCATGTCATCCAGGGACACCGCCTTCGAAGCCTCCGACGCGCAGGGCCCGGAGGCGCTCGAGGATGGAGTCCGTGCCCTCGCAGACGCCCCGCTCGACGGCGACCCGGGGGCGGGCTTCCACTACGCCAGCGCCAACTTCAACATCCTGGGCCTGCTGGTGCAGACGGTCTCCGGCCAGCCGTTCGGGGACTACCTGAAGCAGCACGTCTTCGGGCCGCTGGAGATGGCCCACAGCCATCCGACCCGGGCCGCCGCGCGCGCGGACAACGCTGCCGCCGGGCACTCGCTGTGGTTCGGTTCGTTCTGGCGCCAGACCGATGTGCCCGCACCCACCACAGGGATGCCGTCGTCCACGCTCTATGCCTCAGCCGAGGACCTGGCCCACCAGCTGATTGCGCTGCTCGACGGCGGCCGGTACGGCGACGCCCGGATCCTCCAGCCCGGGAGCGTGGCGGCCATGTTTGAGCCCCGTGTGCAGGTGGACGGCTCCAAGGGGTATGCCATGGGGTGGTACACCCGGCCGCTCGTGGAGTCCGCCGATCCCGCCGCACCGCCCGTTCCGGAGGCCGGCCTGCCGCTGCTGCTGGAGCATCAGGGCGAATGGGGCAACAGCCACACGTACCTGGCTGTGGTTCCTGAGTCCGGCCTCGGCGTCGCCCTCGTCATCAACGGCAACGACACCGCCGCCCCGTCACGGCTCAAGTCCATCGACACCAACCTCCTGCGGATCCTGCACGGGCACTCCCCCGTTCCCGCGGTGGTGTTCGAGGACTGGCTGCAGCGCTACAGCTGGGCCGTGGCTCTGGCGCTGCTGCTGGCGGAGCTGCTGAGCCTGTGGCTGGCGCTGCGGTTCCTGCTCCGGCGGCATCCTGTGCCCGGAAAACCTTGGAGGCCCCTGGCGTGGGGCGCCGCGGCCCTTGCCCTCGACGGGTTCGCCCTCTGGCTGTGCCTCGCCTACGCCCCGGCCCGCTTCGACACCCACCTGTCCGTCATCATCCGCCAGTTTCCCGACGTCGGCATTTCGCTGCTGCCGGTCCTCGCCCTCGCCTTCGTCTGGCCGATCCCCCGGACGCTGTGGCTGTTCGCGACGCTGCGGGCCCGCCCGCAGCCGCTCGGTCCAGACACCGGCTTGTGAACCGCAGCACCAACGACTGTCTTCAGCTCTTCATTCCGCGTACGAAGGGGCCGGCGCGAACTGCCTCAAGCGAGCTACCGGGTGTGAGGCCGGTGAGGAGGACCTTCAGCTTGCCGGGTTCCTGGATGATTTGCCCGCCTTTCGCCGCGACGCCTGCTGCTCAGCGTGGGGAGCCGCGGCCACGGCGGAGCGCCGCCAGGCGGGCAGTGTATTCGTTCTCATCGATTTCGCCGCGGGCAAACCGTTCTGCGAGCAGGTCCTCAGCAAAACCGTGCCCAGGGGCCCCGCCCTCGTACCGCCTCCCGCCGGGTCCCACCGACCGGGCGAAAAGGACAACGGCGGTGATGATGACACCCCAGAACAGCACGAAGCTCACCACCATCAGGACGTACCACCATCCGCCCATGTTCCCGTCCCCGCCCCAGAACATCATTTCCGCATCCTCCTGCCACCAAGGGACCGCCGTCCTGCTTACACTATCGCCCCTTGCGCTCCGCGGCGTCAGAGTCTTAGGTCCCCGTGGCGGGCGGCGGCGCGCCCGGTGGAGCGCCAGCAGAGCTCGGCACAGACCGGTTGGCACCCGGGAGCCAACGTCAGTCGTGCAGGGTTATGGTCCCGGTTGTCCCGTTCACCGTGACCAGGGCGCCGTCGCGAATGATCTGCGTGGCGTTGCCGGTGGCGACGACGGCGGGGATCCGCTGTTCGCGGGCGATGATCGCCGGGTGGGACAGGGCCCCGCCCGCGTCGGTCACCACTGCGCCGATGGTCGCGAACACCATCGACCAGGAGGACCGCGTGGTGGGGCACACGAGCACGTCGCCCGGCTGGATCCGCGAGAACTGCCGTTCGTTGGCGATGATCCGCGCCGCGCCAGTGTACGTCCCGGACGACGCCGGCGTGCCCCGCAGGATGCCCTGCTCCGCCGTCTGCATCTGGGAGCTGCCCGCCGGTGCGACGATCCGCTCGCCGGCGCGCATCATCAGCTCCATCATTTCGCGCACATCGGCAGGCAGCCACTTAGTGGACGGGGGCGGCGGCGGGGGCGTGCCGTAACTCGGCGGTCCGGGATGGGCCAGGATCCACGCACGTTCACCGCGCCTGCGCCTGACCGTAGGCCGAAGGTCGCCCGACGCGCCGTTCAACCACCCCTGGACTTCGTCCGCAGTGCAGTAAAAGACGTCATCAAGCGCCGTGAACGCACGTGCCTGCCGCATCCTGCGGCCCGCTTCAAGGACCGCATACCGGACCAGCGCCAGCGGGGAATCCATCGTGTAAAAGACGTTGGACTCCCTGAGCGGGTAGGCACGCAGGGCCCGGTCAAGCAGCGTGTTGAACTTTTCCAGCGCTTCTCCGCGGAGCCGGCTTCGTGCTTTTGCCGCGGTCTCGTCGCGCAGCCGGCGCTGCCCGGCCGCCGGGTCGTCCCGGCTGGAGGCCTCCAAGGCCTCGAGCTGCGCGGCGATGAGCCCTGGGTTTTCTCCAAAGGTCGGTTCGGCAAGCTCGGTGGAGAGAACCCGGGCACCATAGACCCGCCGGTACTCTTCCAATGCCTGCACTTTCGACGCCGGATCGAGCCTTTGATCGGCGATCCTCCGGAGCTCCCTGGCGGGCTCGGAGGACATTTCGGAGGTGCCGGCCAGGAGGTTCAGCACCTCGGGGTAGTCCCACCCCAGGTGCTCCCGGCAGAACAGCTCAAGCCGCGTCGTCTCCAGGAAGTGCGGCATTGCCCCGAGGAAGTGCAGCGGCATCGTTTCCGCCAACAGCTCCCGGACTGCGTCCAGGTGGGAGGCGAGCTGTCCGCTGGTGAGGCTGCCGAGGTCTTTGTCCCTGATGCTCTCGATCCGCGCGCGCAGCCGGTCCAGATGCCGGTTGTTCCAGTCGTCCACCAGGCGCATCGACAGGTCTTCTTCGCGCTGCTTCCGGGCGGCGCGGATGCGGCGCCGCCCCTCAGGCATCAGGCGCAGCATCAGCGCCAGCGCCCAGCCCGGCACGGGCGGTGCCTTGTCGCTTTTGGGCTCCATTCCCAGCGGCAGCATTCCCATGTACGTCCAGCCGCCGATATCACGGAAGTCGAACTGCGCGATCAGCCCGAAACTCTGCGCCATGAGCTGCATACTCGGCGCGATGTCCAGGATCGAGTCCGACAATGGCGTGGCCGGCGCGGCCGCATGCGCGGATTCGCGTTCCCAGTACCCGCGCGGCACGATGACCGGCACCGGCACCGGCACCGGTTCCACCAGGGTGGTGATGGGCCGGGCCTGCAGCAGGTACAGCTGCCCGCCGGCGAGCGCCCATTCGATGTCCTGGGGAACGCCTTCGGCAGCCTCCACCTCCCGGGCGAGCCCGGCGATGCGCCGGGCCTCATCCGCGGTGATCGCGGGCGTGGCGTCGTCGCGGGTGTCGTCATCGCTGGAGGCAGATCCGTCGGCTTGCACGGTCCATGACTGCGGCGTGAGCTCGCCGGAGACCAGCCGGTCGCCGAGCCCGGGGACGGCGTTCACGACTGCCTCGCCCCTGGCACCGCTGACGGGGTTGGCACTGAACGCCACGCCGGCGGCGTCCGCGTGGACGAGCTCCTGGATGAGAACACCCATGGGCGCGCCGTCCGCCGAGCCCAGCACCTCCCGGACGGCCGCGGCCAGCGCTTCGCTGCCGCGTACGCCGAGAACAGTTGTGTATTTTCCGGCCGACGACTCCTCTGCGGTGTCTTCCTCGCTGGAGGACGAGCGGACGGCCAGGTCGACGTCGCCGAGAATGTCGCGGACCGACCTGTCCGCCAGCTCAATGTCCTCAGTGGTCAATCCCGTGCCGTCCGCGGCAAGGACGATCCCGGCAGGGACGGTGAAGTCCCCGGTCCTCGCCAGGCGGGCAAGCGCAGCCGCCTTCCGCCCCCACAGGGCCGGGTCGGCAGGCTCGAGAGTGTGCAGTGCTGCGATGGTCCGCATGGTCCTGAACCCTTCCTGCATGGGGAGGGCTCCGCTGACCTCCCACCGGACCAGAATGCCATGCAACGGGGTCCGTTTTGTAGGGTCCGTTTCCGCGCAACTGCCGAGGGCCGGAGCGGCCGCCGCCGAAGCCCGGAGCCGCCGCGCCCGGGGCGGGCCGTTCGGCCCTGGCGCCTCCCGGCAATCCGGCGAAGGCTTAAACACGGAGGCGCAGAGGGCGGATGCCCGCGGGCCCTGCGCCGGGCCGTTGCCGGACCGCGGGCTCTGAGGACCCCCCGAAATGTCGATCGACAAGCGCCGGACCCCGCAACGCAGGCGGGCCACGCCGCAACCCGGCCAGCGCGGTGACGCCATCCGCAAAGTCCTTCTCGCCGCGGGGCCGCTCTCGTCAGTGCTCTACGTGGTTGCCACGGACATTGTGGCGGCTTCCAGATGGGACGGGTACCGCCGCGCCGAGCAAATGGTGAGCGAGCTGTTCGCCGTCGGCTCCCCGGGCCGGGAGGTCCTGCTCCCCTTCACGTGGCTCTACACCGTGCTGTTCACTGCCTTCGGGGTGGGGGTCTGGATCTCGGTGCGCGGCAACCGGGCCCTGCGGATCGGCGGCGGACTGCTCACGGCCTACGGGCTGTGGAACATCATGGGCGCCCTTTACCCGCTGACCCTGGGCGATGAGGCTTCCATCCCCATGCATATCGTCGCCACGAACGTCCAGCTCGCCCTCATGGTCGCCGCGATGTGCTTCGTGGCCGCGGGTTTCCACGGCCGCATGCGCTGGTACTCGATCGCGTCGCTGGCTGCGTCGGCGGTGCTGGGCGTGGTCGCGTTTATGGCCGCTCCAGGGCCGAACCTGCTGCTGGGCATCAGCGAGCGGATCAGCATCGGCGCGTTCCTGCTCTGGGCGGCGATCCTCGCCGTCGTGCTCTGGAAGCGTCCGGCGGGCGGCCCCGACAACGCGGGCGGCCCCGACAACGCGGGCCCGCACCACCAGGGCGCTACTTAAGCTTGGGGATCAGCACCGGGGTGTTCGTCTTGTAGGCCTCGTAATCGGCCTGCCCGCCCCACTTCCGTTCGGCCTTTTTCTCCAGCATGGGGATGCCGCTGGCCTTGGTGAGCAGCAGCGCCACGAACACCGGCGAAATCAGGGCCACCCACTGCCACCCCTGCAGCACCGGGATGGCGATCAGGAGCACGCCGATCCAGAGCACAATCTCGCCGAAGTAGTTGGGGTGGCGGGACCTGGCCCAGAGGCCTGTGGAGATGAACCTGCCCTCGTTGGCCGGGTCCGCCTTGAACCGGCCCTTCTGGTTGTCCGCCACAACCTCGATGCCGAAGCCGACAGCCCACACCACAACACCGGCCAGCGCCCACCAGTCCAGGGCCACGCGGGTGGAGCTGGTGATGGCGATCCATGCCGCGGCCGCGGTGAGGACCACCCATAGCCCCTGCACGGTCCAGGTGTTCAGGAAGCGGACGAACGAAGGCTTGATCTCGTCGAAGCGGTCGTCCTTGCCGTGCCTGCTGACCCGGCGGAACAGGAAGGTCCCCAACCGGCCCGCCCATACCGCAACCATCGCGGCGAGCAGCCAGGCCCGCGCACCCATGTCCGGGCTGAGCAGCACCAGGAACAAGGTGATGCTGATATAGGTCAGGGCGCCGGTGAAGTCGTAATACTTCTCGGTCTGCGCCTTCCACGCGTGGATGAACACCAGCCACTGGATCAGGAAGGCGGCGGCCACGGCCAGGCCGAACAGCGGCCAGCCGCCCACGGCGGCACCGTCCTGGCTGCCGGCCACAGCCACCAGCGCCCCGATGACCACCACCACGGGCAGGATGACGAGCGCCTTGCGGTCCGATTCCTTCATCACGGCTTCCTTCCAACCTTTATGAAGCAACAAAACTAGACAGCCACTCAACTAGGCAGCCTATTATTCAATCGCTTTTGAACATCAAACATATGTGAGTACTGTGGATACATGCAAACGCAAGAAGGAGGGGTCCACGGGACGGCACCTGTCCACCCGGCAGCGTTCACGCTGCAGGCCATGTACACCCTCGCCAACGAAACCGAACGTGAGGTGGCCCGACGGCTCGGCCTGAACCTCACCGATTACCGCGCCCTGTGCGCACTCGCACACTCCGCCCCGGTCACCGTGGGCACGCTCGCCGCGGAACTGGGTGCCACCGCCGCCACCACCACGGCCATCATCAGCCGGCTGGAAGCGCAAGGATACGCGGCCCGGAACCGGGGCGACGGTGACCGGCGCCAGGTCCATGTCAGCATCACCCCCGCAGCCACCGCCCGGATCACGGACCTCACCCGGCCGCTTATGACTGCCACCAACAGCTACCTCACCGCACTGCCCCCGGCGCACCAGGCCGTCGTCGGGGATTTCCTCGAAGCCATGCTGCTCCAGATGCAGGACCACCTTCACACCCTTTCGCAGAAAGATGCCCGTTGAACGAGTTCACCTCCCCGCCGCTGGTTTCCACCGCCGGCCACCGCAACGCCACGGAGCTGCTGATGCACCGGTTCCGGACCAGACCGGAGCATGTTGCCTTCGAGGTACGGGCCCCCGATGCGGCCATCACCGACCCGTGGCGGCAGGTGACCACCCGGCAGTTCGTGGACGAGGTGCGGGCGTTGGCCAAAGGCTTCATCGCCGCGGGCCTGCAGCCCGGCGACTCGCTGGCCATCATGTCCCCCACACGCTACGAATGGGCGCTGGCGGACATGGCAGCGTGGTTCGCCGCCGCCGTCGTGGTCCCCATCTACGAAACGTCCGCGGCACCCCAGGTGAACGCGATCCTGGCCGACGCCGGGGTGCGGCTGGCCCTGGCCGGCACCGCCGCGCACGCCGTGCTGCTTGAATCGGGGTTTGCCGCCGCGGAAACTCCCGGCCTGGGGGTCTGGACCATGGACGCCCGCCCGGGAGCGGATCTGGCCGCCCTGGTGCTGCTCGGCGCCGGCGTTCCGGACAGTGCCGTGGAGGACCGGCGCCTGCTCGCGGACCTCGATGCTGTGGCCACCATCGTCTACACTTCCGGCACCACCGCCGCGCCCAAGGGTGCCCTGATCACGCACGGGAACTTCGTGGGGCAGGTCCTGAACGTGGCCGCCGCGTACACGGACGTGGTGCGGGAGGGCGGCAACACCATCATCTTCCTGCCCATGGCGCACGTGCTGGCGCGCGGCCTGCAGCTGATCTGCCTGGCCAACGGGATGCGCATCGCGCACCTGTCCGATCCCCGGGACGTGGTGCCCGCGCTCGGCGCGCTCAAACCCACCTTCCTGGTGGTGGTCCCGCGCGTGCTGCAGAAAATCCAGGCGTCCGCCGCCGCTGCCGCCGCGTCCAAAAAGCTGGGCCGGGTCTGGGCTGTGGCGCAGCGCACCGCCGTGGAGTGGGGCCGGTTTCAGGAAGCGTACGACGCCGATCCAACCGTGCGTGCCCCGCTCGGCCTGCGTGCCCGGCGGGCGCTGTTCGACCGCCTGTTCTACGCCCGCCTCCGGACGCTGGTGGGCGGCCGGCTGGGCTACCTGCTCTCCGGCGCCGCGGCGCTGGACGCCGAGCTGTCCCTCTTCTTCCGCGGCCTGGGCCTGCCGGTCATCGAGGGCTACGGCCTGACCGAGACTACGGCCCCGCTGACCGGGAACCTGCCCGGAGCCATCAGCGCCGGGTCGGTGGGCGTCCCCATGCCCGGCACCACGGTGCGCATCTCGGACCAGGGCGAGGTGTTGGCCCGCGGCGTTGGCGTGTTCGCCGGCTACCGGCGCGCGTCGGACAACGCGGAGGCCTTCAGTGACGGGTTCTTCCGCACGGGCGACCTCGGCTCGATGGATGACCGGGGCCGCCTTACGCTGCAGGGCCGGATCAAGGACGTGATTGTCACCGCCGGCGGAAAGACCATCTCCCCCGCCATCTGGGAAGGCTACGTGGAGGGAGATCCCCTGGTGGCCCACGCCGTGATGGTGGGTGAAGGCAAGCCGTACCTGGGCGGGCTGGTGCTGCTGGACCCGGAGTCCGTGGCGGCCTGGGCGGAGCGCGAGGGCATCGCGGATCTCGCGGGCCTGCGCATCCCGGACGACGGCGGCGCGGTGCAGATCGAGGACGCCCGGCTCCTCGGCGCCATCGGCAAGGCCGTCAGTGCCGCCAACGCGAAGATCGCGCGGTCCGAGCAGGTGCGCAGGTTTGTGCTGCTGCTGGCCGATCTCAGCGAGACCAACGGCAACGTCACCCCCACCATGAAGCTCAAGCGCGGCGCCTTCACTGAACGGGCCCGGCACATCGTGGACAACCTGTACGCCGACCAAAGGACCCAGGCATGAACCCCGCACTGAAACGCTGGCTGCTCTCCTATGCCGTCACCGCTGTGATCTTCGCTGTCCTGGACCTCGTCTGGATCAGCTTCGTGGCGAGCAACTTCTACCAGAGCCAGATCGGCCACCTGATCGCCGCCAGCCCCAACGCCGCAGGTGCCGCTGCGTTCTACCTGATCTTCGTGGCCGGGATGGTGCACTACGGCGTGCGGCCCAACGACGCCGGGGCAACGCTGCGGCAGCGCGTCACGGGGGCGGCCCTGTTCGGCTTCTTCACCTACGCCACGTGGGCCCTGACGGCGTTCGCTGTGCTCAAGGATTTCCCCGCCGTGGTGGCCGTGACGGACATCCTCTGGGGTGCCGGGGCCTGCGCCCTGGTCACCTGGCTGACGGTCACAGCCCTGCGGCGGGTGCTGGTGAAGCAGGACGTGCGGTGAACAACGCCCTGCCCGCCGCCGCGGTTGCTGCCGCCCTGCTGCTCACGGGGTGCGCGTCGTCGTCGGCCGGGACTGCCCCGGACGGCCCAACTGCGCCTCCGGCTCCCACAGGGACAACAGCGCCAAGCCAGACCGCTGCGGCGCCCGAATCGCTGCCTGCGTCCGCAATCGATCCCGACAGGACCGCGGACTTCACAACGGCGAACGCCAACGCGGCCTGGGTGAAGCAGATCAGGTCCGCCACGGAAACCGAACCCGGCAGAATGACCATCGGGACCAGCCTTGTTGACCCTCGCGGTGCCGACGGCAGCGAACCTGCCAGGGCGGCGATCGCCATCTGCGAGGCCGCCGTCGCCATCTTCGGTCCAAGCTACGTGGCCGTGATGGAGGACGACGGGACGCATTTCGTCCTGTTCGGCCACCCGTCCATGCCAAAGGGCGAATGCGCCGAGGTCTGATGCCTGCCGGAATGATTTGCCTGATGTTCAACCAGCACAAGCAGTTCCGCAGGCCAGACGGCACCCTCTCGGCGGATAGACTTCCCGGGATTTCCGGCTCAGAGGGCCGGCACAACGATTTGGGGGATACATGGCAATTCCTAACATCCTGGATGAGGACCATACCGACGCCGCAGCCCAGCTGCTGCGCACCTACTACCGCCGAACAGCTGCCGGCCTTCCGGCGCGGCTCCGCGAGGTCCGCAGGGTCTCGGGAATTGCGGATCGGCAGGCACCACCACCGGCGAACGGCAGTAACCGCGGCCTGCGGCAGCGAGCGGGATCTCCAGGGCACGGCTGCATCTCCTTGACGCTCGGCCCGCCATAAAGCAGGATCGACCCCGATGAGCCGACAGAACCGGAGGACAGATGATGACCGACTACCCGACGCAGGACCGTAGCTTCACGTTAACCCGGGTCATTGCCGCATCCCGGCATGCCGTATTCACAGCATGGACTGACCCTGAACACCTCGCCTGGTTCTACAACCCGGACATGCCCACACCCGCCACGCCTATTGAGGTGGACCTCCGCGTTGGGGGAACGTGGAAACAGCAGATGGTGGTCAATGAGGACCTTAGCTACCCCACAGGCGGGATCTACTTGGAGATCGTTCCCGACGAACGGCTCGTCTTCCGTTGGGGAGCAGCCGGCGGCTGGCCGGAGCTGGGCGGCGGGAACGAGCTGGGCGCCCCTGTTGTCACGGTGCAGCTCAACGGCGCCGGCAGCGAAACGGAACTCGTCCTCACTGTCCGGTTCGCTGCGCACCTCGACATCAACGAGGTGCAAAAGCTCATCCGGGAAGGCACCCAAGAGGGCTGGGCTGCCACCATCGACCGGGTCAAGGAGAGCTCCGCCATAACCCCCGTGACCAGCGGACGCATGGCGGGGCCCCGTGTCTATCTCTCTTTCCCGGGAACGGCGCGCGAAGCGCTGACCTTCTACTCGGATGTCTTCGGCGGCGAGCTGTCCCTCTACACGTATGAGGACTTCGGCAGGAGCGACGGCGACCCCACTGCCATAGCCCATGGAACGCTCGACGGCGTGGTGGCCCTGGCGGGATCGGATGCAGCCGAAGGCCAATCAACGGTCCGGCTCGAGGGCATCATGCTTTCGCTGCTGGGAACCGCTGAGCCAGCGGTCCTCCACGAGTGGTTCGACAAACTCTCCGTTGACGGGTCGGTGCTCGATCCGCTCTCCCCCAAGCCGTGGGGCGCCTCCGACGGCCAGGTCATTGACCGTCATGGGCTTCACTGGCTTGTCGGCTACGAGCCTGCCGCGTGAGCGGATTTCCGTTGGAACCGCGCACGCGCCCAGTTCCCGGGCGGTTACTGCCCGGGTGGTTATTGCCCGGGTGCGCGGTATGACGGGGTCTTCTTGGCCGCCTCGTCAATGTCCTCCGGTGTCATGAGCGGCTTCAGGCGCACGTCCACGGAGCCGCTGGAATTGATCATCAGCGAAAGGGCCGCAGCGTCCGTCTGGGCCGGCACCTCAAACACGCCCAGGACATCGACGTCCCCGAACGCGTAGTAGAAGCACTCCATAGTTCCCCCGACGGAGCGGAGCGCCTCTGTCAGCGCCTCACGACGCTTGGTGCCGCCCTCACGCATGAGCCCCTTGATTCCGTCGCCCACATAATTGGCTTCAAACAGATACTTGGTCATGGTCTTTCCTGTCCCGTGATGTCCAGGACGCGGCATTCCCAGCATGTGCCCGGCACCCCGTGAGGGAGGGTCCTGGCCGGCCCCGGCGTGGGGCCGTGGCCATAGCGTAGGCCCACCTGAGCGTGGTGACAACACGTTCCGCAAAGCTGCCCGCCCTGCCTTCGCGCACTGCCAGGGGCACCCGTCGCGGGGCACATTGACGGCGAACCGGCGCCTGGACGGGCCCAATCCGCGGCGTGTCCGTGTCAATGTGCCCCGCGACGGCGGGCTCGTTCAGCCCTGCTGGCTGGGACTACTTCTCGCAGGCCACGCCGTCGGAATCTCCATCCATGCCTGCCCGGTAGCCGGGCTGACCGCGGTACAGCGGCGCAGCACCTGCGGCCTTGGCGGCCGCGCAGTTCGCGTAGTAGGCGGCGGCCGGTGCCTGGACTGCCGGTGCAGGGGCGGGTGCGGGTGCCGGAGCGACGGGTGCCGGCTTCGCCGCCTGTGCCGCCGCTTCGGCTGCCTTCTGGGCTGCAGCCTGTTCGGCAGCCAGCTGCGCAGCGGCCTGATCTGCTGCGGCCTTGTCCGCCGCGGCTTTCTCCGCCGCAATCTTGTCTGCGGCTGCCTTCTCGGCAGCAGCCGCCTCTGCTGCCACCTTGTCGGCGGCGGCCTTCTCCGCCTCAAGCTTTTCAAGCGACTTAACGCCGAGGTTCACGGTAGAGCCCTTGGCGGCCTGTGAGCCGTCCGCGGGGTCCTGGGTCATGACCTGCCAGTTCTTCTTTGACATGATCGTTTTGCCGTCGACGATGTCCTCAGCCTTGACCTCGAACCCAAGATCCTTGAGCTGGTCCGTCGCTTTGTCCAACGCCAGGCCCACCACGCTTGGCACAGCCACGGCATCTGCCACAACCGCAGCAGCGGCAGTCGGCTGCTGTGCCTCCTTCGTGCCACCGCAACCCGTGAGCATGAGCCCGGTGAGTACAACCAGTGCGAGTGTCTTTTTCATTTTTCCCCCTTGGAAAAGTTTGTAACGGGTGATGGAAGAGAGTCAGCTTTCGCAGGCCACGCCGTCGGCGTCGCGGTCCAGGGCCGCGCGGTAACCGGCCTGACCGGCAAGAATCGGTGCCGCCCCTGCGGCCTTCGCTGCGGCGCAGTTGGCGTAGTAAGCGGCGGCCGGCGCTGCAGGGGCCGGTGCCGGTATGGCCGGAGCGGGAGCAGCAGGGGCGGGTACCACAGGCACGGGTGCAGGAGCGGGACCGGGCGCCACCGGGGCAGGCGGCACCTGGGCAGGTGCCACAGCCGGGGCAGGCGCGGGCGCCGCGACAACAGGCGCCTGCGCATTAGTCGGTGCCAGCTGGCCGGCGCAGTCGGCGAGGATCCTGGCCATCGCATCGTGCTCTGCCTGGGTGACCCACAGGCTGTACGTTGCCTTCACCGAAATCTGCCTCGCCACGTATTCGCACCGGAACCCTTTGTTCGGCGGCAACCACGTGGCGGCGTCGCCGTCGCCCTTTTTTATGTTGGTGGGGCCGTCCGTCGACTGCAGGTTCAGCGGGTCGTTGGCGAACGCTGTCCGCTGTTCCGTGGTCAGCTGCTGCGCGCCTTTCTGCCAGGCGTCGCTGAGGGCAACAACGTGGTCGATCTGGACGGCACTGCTGGTGGCACTCCCCCGCAGGAAGCTGATGGTGGTGCCCGTGTAAGGGTCCGCCAGGGTGCCGGACTGGACCTTGCAGGGCACGCTGTTGGTGTACTCGATTGCCGTCAGGTCGCGCTTGAGTATGTCATTCCGGGTGTCGCAGCCGTTGCGGTCCACGTCCATCCACGCCTGCCCGAACAGCGCCCGGTCATATCCGGTCTTCGGCGCCCGGCCCTTGATGGGCAGGGTGGCCAGCAGGTCGATCGCCTTCGTGGCGTACGCCGGCTGCGTCTTCGGTGCCTCGGCGCTGGTGCCGTTCGCCAGGGCGTAAGCCGTGTCGGGATCGAGCGGGGCGCCCGTCGCCTGCGCCGTGGGAGCGGACGACGGCGTCGGCAAACCTTCCTGAGAGGCGCTCGCCGGGGCGGTCGCCGGGGCAGCGTTCCAGTCGGCGGAGGCTGCCTCCAGTTCGTTCGCACCCGTCCGCGGCAGGGCGGCGGCACCGCCGATGAAAAGGGCAAAAGAGACTGCCAGCGCAATGGCTCCGGCCCGGCGTTTGGCCGGGAGCCCCGCCCAGGAGCGGCGTCCGGTGGCCAGAACGTAGAGGCCGGTGAGGGCGGCCGCGACGGCCAGGAAAACGAGTGCACCGCCGACACCGCCCGTGAACCCACCGATGATCATAAACAGGGCTGTGATGCCGCCAACGATAAGTGTTGAAGCCCGAGGCCTGCGGGGCGGCTTCGGCCCGGGCACAGGGGCAGGAGGTGCTGACCCGAAGAGGGTCTGATAGTTCGACATTGCTTTTCCCCATTAGGCAGGGCTCAACGCTGAGCCCGACCTTTTCTATTGAAAGTTCACGTAAATGCCGAGCCTAATTCCCGGGAAGCCCGGGAATCCGAAATTGGGGTGAATCTCTGACAACCTTGATGGAGACTTGAGCCGGTCTTGACCGGAGCAGTGAATTGCCGTGTCATTTTTGACGCATTGGCCGAAACCCCGACACAAATCCAAGGTAGCTACACCTAAACTCCTGCCTACCGCACCGAGTATCGGGGGGTACCGCTCGACTGGCGGGGTATCAGGGTGGGCATGGATTTCCGAATTTTTGGTTCCTTACCCGGGTTCACAATGAGGTCGATCGCATTGCCTGCTATCTGGTCCAGGGGCACCCGCACGGAGGAGAGCGGAATTGAAAGGCGTGACGAGAGCGGTATGTCGTTGTAGCCAACCAGGGCCAGGTCCTCTCCGACCGTAATACCGCGGCGGTGCGCGGCTGCGATGATCCCCATGGCCAGGTTGTCGTTGGCGGCAAACACCGCGCTGGGACGGTTCGGGGCGTCGGGAGCCAAGAGGGTTTCCGCAGCGGACAGCCCGCTTTCGATGCCATAGCCGGCGGCAATCAGCCAGTCTTTCCGGGCGTCGATGCCTGCTCCTTCCAGGGCTCTGCAGGCACCTGCGAGGCGGGCTCTCCCGGTCGAGGTAAAGGACGGGCCGGTAACTACCGCGATGCCACGGTGCCCGAGGTCGATGAGATGCCGGACCGCCAAGTATCCGCCCACCTCGTCGTCGCCAAGAGCCGAGGGGCTAACCCCGTCGGTGCGCAGCACCAGCGCGTGGGCCACGCCCCGTTCACGCAAATGCCTGGGCAGATCATCGTCAATTCGGGCCGTGGCCAGGATGAGCCCGTCGACATTCCGGTCGAGGAGCGTCTCCGCTGCCCGGCGTTCGTCGTCGGGATCATCGCCGCTGGTGGCGACCATGGCAAAGTATCCGCGGTCCGACGCAGCCCGCTCCAGTTCTTCAAACATGAGGGCCATTACCGTGTCGCTGAGCCGGGGAACCAGCACTCCGAGGGTCCTTGTCTCACCCCTGCGCAGGTTGGAGGCGAAGGAATTGCGGCGATAGCCAAGCTCCTCGGCGATTTTCCTGACGTGCGCTGCGGCCGCCGAACGGGATGTGGTGCGTTCGTCGAGGGCGCGGCTGGCGGTCGAGATGCTCACTCCACTGGCCGCGGCAACATCTTTGAGCGTGACGATAGTGCCGGGGACGGCCGGTTCCATGGCTGTTCTCCTCTGCAGTGATGGCGTTACTGACACTCTATTCCTCCTTTTGCAAACGTTCTCTTGACAGTGAGCCAGGACACGGTGCAATATTGAAAACGTTCCCGCAAACGTTTTCATCATAGCGGGACTGCCGACCATCAAAGAAGACATGAGGTAGCTCAAATGACCATCGATCTCCGCGGGCTTGTCCCCGCCCCCGTCACCCCGTTCAACCGCGACGGCAGCGTCGACGTGGATGCGATCCACCGCCTCGGCGGCTGGCTGGCCAGCGTCGAAGGCGTCAAGGGCCTGGTGGTCCTGGGCCACGCCGGTGAAGGCACGTTCCTGACCCAGGATGAGCAGGCGCTGGTGATCCGCGAGTTCAAGAACGCGGTCAACGGCGAGATCCCGATCATTGCCGGCATCACCGGTGAGGGCAATACGGTGGCGGCCCTCGAGGCTAAGCGTGCTGTTGAGGCCGGCGCCGAAGCCGGACTGGTCTACCCCTCCCACGGCTGGCTGCGCTTCGGCTACCAGAAGGGTGCACCCCAGACCCGTTACAAGGAAATCTACGAAACCTCCGGTCTGCCCCTGATCCTCTTTCAGTACCCTGATGCCACCAAGGCCACTTATGACCTGGAGACCCAACTCGAAATCGCCGGTCAGGAAGGCGTGTTCGCCACCAAGAACGGCGTCCGCAACATGAAGCGCTGGGACACCGAAATCCCGGTCCTGCGCGAAACCTACCCGGACCTGCAGATCCTCACCTGCCACGACGAATACCTGCTGCACACCATGTTCGACGTCGACGGCGCACTGGTGGGCTACGGCGGACTGGCTCCGGAACCGCTGGTGGAGCTGATCGCCGCAGGCAAGGCCAAGGACTACTCGGCGGCCCGTGCGATCCATGACCGCCTCCTGCCCGTCACCAAAAACGTCTACCACCGCGGATCCCACATGGAAGGCACGGTGGCCCTCAAGGAAGGCCTCGTCGCCCGGGGCATCCTGGAACACGCCACCGTCCGGCCCCCGCTGCTGCCCCTCGCGGAAGGCGCTGGTGAGGAGATCGCCCTCGCCCTGAAGTCAGCGAATCTGGGCAACGTCACCGTCAGCGTCTGATCCCCGGGCTCCGGATCCTTCCGGGTGGCGGGCCTCCGGGCCCGCCACCCGTTCCAAGCTTCAAACTCTCCATCCCGGTCGATTCGACCCCCAGCAACGTCGCTGTATAAGGAGGACTCGCCGATGCGCGAGCAGAATAAGACCATCACCCGCTCCGGAACTACGGAAGAACAGATGGCAACCCAGCAAGGAAACCCGCCCCAGGAGACTAGGAAAAAGCACCGTACTTTCGTGGGATACCTTGCCCTGATGGGCCCGGCCTTCGTGGTCGGAGCCTGGCAGTTCGGTCCCGGAAACCTCACCACCGCCGTGCAGGCCGGCAGCAGGTTCGACTACAGCCTTGTCTGGGTCATCGCCGTCTCCACTGTCCTGATGATTTTCTTCACTGACATGAGCGTCCGGCTCGGCATCGCCACGCCCACTTCATTGATCACCTCGATCAAGGAACACCTCGGGAAATCAGTGGGCCTCCTGGCCGGCTTCGGCGTCTTCGGCATCACGCTCATGTTCTCCGTCGGCAACGCGGTGGGATCCGGTCTGGGCCTGTCACTGATCTTCGGCGGCTCCCCGGTCCTGTGGACCGTCGTCTGTACCGCCGCTGTGGGGTTTGTCCTGGCCTTTAAGAACGTATACGGAATCGTCGAAAAGGCCCTCTTGGTCATCGTCGTCCTCATGGGCATCGCATTCATTGCCAGCACCGTTGTTGCCCAGCCCGACTGGTACCGGTCGATGGAAGGCATGGTCCCGCAGCTGCCCGCAGGAAGCGAAATCCTGATCGTGGCCCTCGTGGGCACCAACTTCTCCATCAATGCCGCCTTCTACACCTCCTACGGCATCAAGGAACACCGCCGCACCCGCGCCGACTACCGCGACATCACCCTCGTCGACACCATCCCCGGCATCGTCGCCCCCGGCATTATGACCGCCCTCGTCATCATGGTCGCCGCAGCAGTCCTCGGCAAAACCGGGGCCGAAGCAGGAACCATCAACGCCCTCGCATCCATTTTCACGCCGCTTGCCGGGCCTGTAGGCGCGATGCTCTTTGCCCTCGGCCTCTCGGGAGCCGCTTTCTCGTCCATGATCGCCAACGCCACAGCCGGCGGCACCATGCTCTCCGATGCCCTCGGACGTGGGGCCAAGGCGGGATCGCCTACAGCACGCATCGTCACCGGCATCATCCTGGCCTTCGGACTGATCATCACCCTGACCTTTCAATCGTCACCAGTCGGTTTGATCGTCATTGCCCAATCGCTCACAGTGCTCATCGCACCTCTGCTCGGTGTCCTGATCGTCATCATGGCCAACAGGCGATCCGTCATGGGCGATCTCCGCAACAGGTGGTGGCACAACCTCTTCGGAGCCATCGGACTCATCGCCATCATCGCCTCCTCCATCCGACTTATCACCACCCTGCTGGGCTGAAAGATCCAGCACTGAGCCGGCACCCATAGCGATCGCCCCCTGCACACCCCGCAGGGGGCGATCCTGCTTGCATGCCGAACGGCGATAAGGAGACAGCATCAGGGAATGCAATAGCGTCCGGGTTCACATCCCCTATCGCCAATTCGAAGTGGTTACAGTACCTTGGGGCGTACGCCGTCCGAATAGGTGCTGCAGGGGCACTGCTGTTCCGGCCACCAACTACCCACCCCCCAGCCCCGCGTTAACAACGATGCGCACTGGCGAGCGCAGACCAGAGACGCGAACCCATGAACTCTGCAACCCTTACCCGCTCCCGTCCAAACCCGCGGTTCCGGTGGCTGGTGCCCGCCGCCCTGATCTTCCTCAGCCTCATACCGCTCATCGCCGGGACAGTGCGCCTGACAGAGCTGACGGGAGGCCACATCACCCCGGAGAACGTGCGGTTCTTCGACTCGCCGGCCCCGGTACTGATTCATATTCCCACCGTCACCGTGTACCTGGTGCTGGGCGCGTTCCAATTCGCCCCCTCACTCCGGCGGGGCAAACCCGGCAGGGCCAGCTGGCACAAAATGGCTGGCCGCCTCCTTGTTCCCACCGGCCTGCTGGCTGCCCTGTCGGGTTTGTGGATGGCGGTCTTTTATGACTTGCCGCCCATCGACGGGACGCTCCTGCTGATGTTCCGGCTTGCCTTCGGCTCCGCCATGGTGGTGTTCATCGTCCTCGGGTTCCTCGCGGTACGGCGCCGGAATTATGTACGGCACAGCGAGTGGATGTCCCGCGCCTATGCCATCGGCATTGCCCAGGGAACCATTGCCGTGGTCACCATGCCGTGGATCGTCCTGGTGGGGCCCGTCACCGAACTGAGCCGTGCCCTGCTGATCGGGGCTTCCTGGGTCCTCAGTCTGGCGGTGGCCGAATTCTTCATCTATCGGCGGGCCCGCGGAGCTGCCCCAAGGCTCCGCACCGTGGGTCCGGACAGCGTTGCGCCGCCCTCAGGCCTCTGAATCCTTTGCCCGCTCCAAACCATCAAGCACCAGGTCCAGCCTGAAGGTGAATTCATCCGCATAGCTGTAACCCGGCTGGAGGATATGTTTGGCCATGGCCGCCGCCTCTTCACCCGAGTGCGCTGACGCAGCAGGCAGGACAGCTACCTGGCGGCGCGGGAATCCCGCACGGGCCGAATGTAATCGGTCAGGAACCCGGCGAGCAGGCTGACCAGGATGACTGCGACGGCCGGCAGGAGCGTGACAGGTCCGACGAAATCGCGAATATCCACCCTGAAGACGACCATCAGCAGGACCGCGAACAGCAAGTAGGCGATGGCCAGCAGAAGTCCTGCCTTGGCGATGGCGCTTCCGCGGGTCTTCCGCTTCTGCTTGGGAAACTGCCGCGCATACTCGTCGGCAGGGCCAAACTCGGCCGCCGCGGGCGTCCCGGCTGCGTCCGCATGAGCCCGGACCTCGGCCAGCGCTTCCGCGATCTCGGCTTCAGACAATCCGCGGAGTCTGAGGTTGAAGGTCAGGTTTCGCTCGTAGCTCATGGTTGGTCCTGTCGCGTGTTTCGGATCTGGGTGAGGGCCTGGCTCATGCGCTGCCAGGCCGTTGCCGAACGCTTCAACTCATCACGGCCCCGCTCGGTGAGGGTGAATTGCTTGCGGCCCGGGCCTGCCTGCTCGTGGTGCCACACGTGCTCCACGAAGCCTTGGTCCTCCAGCCTCTTGAGGAGCGGATAGAGAGTTCCGCCCTTGATCCGGGTGAAACCGTGGTGACGGAGGACCTCGGCGATGGCGTACCCATGGCGTTCGCCGTGGCTGAGCACCCCTAAAACTGCCTGCTGGAGAGCAGCCCGGGTCAGCTCCTGGTCGAACTCCATGTCATCCACATCTAGATAGTGTCACTAACTAGATAGCGTGGCAATAGCAGGAGTGCCGGGTCAGGACACGCGGCGGAATTCCCCGGTGGGGAGCTGGACATGGATGGGCAGGACAAGCTGAATGTGGGTGGCGCCGATCGGCTCGTCGAGCAGCTCGTTGATGGAGGTCTGCCCCTCCAACTCGGCTGTCTGTTTCGTACCCACCACTCGAGAATAGGTGACGTGCAGGCGCGGCGAATCCCAAGACACGCATCCCGCGGAACACTGTTAGCCGGTTGGCACAAGCTTGTATGCGAAGCGGCCGTCCACGCCACCGTCCGGGCTCATTCTCACGTCTGCACCCTCGGTTGGCAGCAGCACGGGTGCCGTGAACACCTGCCCGTCGCACGGGACCTGCACGGGGGCTAAAACTTCAGCACCTGCCGCGGTGGACACCGACAGCTCGGCGCGCGCTGATCCGTCGCAGACGAAGCGGAGTTCGTACTGGCCGGGCTTGGCCATCAGCGTCCCGACGGCGGGTGTGTTCGATCTGTTGGCCCCGCTCAATTCGCCCGGCAGAGGCGGTTGCATCTGCTGCCGTGACCACTCGCCGAAGTCCTCCATCTCGGACCACCGCGGGTCCGGGTTGGTCTGCACTTTGACCCCCGTTGCGGCCGGTTTTCCCGTCGGCGGAACCGCGCTGATGGTGATGGGGCCGCCGGCGTGCCTGATGAACCGGTCCAGTGCGGAACTGCACTCAAAGCCCGACGCTTCGGGCATCCCGTCGCCCCTCACGATGGTGAGCTTGGCCCCGTAAGCCCCGGCGCAGGCACCTGTAACGATGTAGTCACCTGGCGCCAGGACAAGGAACAGCTTCCCCGCGGGCTCCGCCTCCGATGGCATACCCGGATCCGACGGCGGGGTCCCTAGCAGGTGCCCCACCTCAGCGGCGTTTTCCTCGAAAGACCTCGGTTGCGGCGTTGCTGCCGGGGAGGACGCCGGTTGCGTAGCCGGGCCGCTGTACTCACACCCAGCGAGCGCCAGGGCGAGCGGGGTTGCGATCGCGGCCGCAACGAACAGGACTCCTCTGCGCCAAGCCGGCATCCCCCTATGAGCTGACATGCGTCCGAGTCTATGGCCTCCTCTCCCCCGCAGTGCCAGTATGTTGAGCATCAGGTTCACTGCAGGCGCCCAACGGCGGGCGCACTAAGGACGCGGAGTCATGACCTATGTCAACGATTTGGCCGATGTAGGACGGGGCGACGTCGCCGCAGCCGGCGGCAAGGCCGTGGGACTGGGCGGCCTCATCCAGGCCGGGCTGCCGGTGCCGCCGGGGTTTGTCCTGACCACCGCCGCCTATTCGCATTTCGTCGAGGCCAACCAGTTCGAGGCTGCTATCCAGGAACTGGCCGCGCTGCCACCGGGCGCGGACCCGCAGGAATACGAGGCCGCCTCGGGGCGGATCCGGACCCTGTTCAAGACCGGCACCATGCCGGCCGAGGTCGCGGCCGGACTCGGCTCCGCCTACGAACGGCTCGGCGACGGCGACGGCGACGGCGACACCGCCGTGGCGGTCCGCTCCTCCGCCACTGCCGAGGACCTTGCCACGGCCAGCTTCGCCGGGCAGCAGGAAACCTACCTGAACGTCCGCGGGATGGCGGCATTGTCCGCCGCGGTACTCGATTGCTGGGCGTCGCTGTGGACCGCGCGCGCCATGGCCTACCGCGCCCGCCAGGGCATCCGCCCGGACCAGGTGCGCCTCGCCATTGTGGTCCAGCGGATGGTGGACGCCGACGCCGCCGGGGTGATGTTCACCGCGAACCCTTCCAACGGCCGCCGCGACCAGACGGTGATCAGTGCCGCGTGGGGCCTCGGCGAGTCAGTGGTCAGCGGTGCGGTCACCACGGATGACGTGATTGTCGACGCCGGGACGGGCTCCGTGGTGTCGCGGCAGACCGCCGACAAGGACGTCATGACTGTCACCGCGGTGAACGGGATCCGGGAGGAGCCGGTGGCGGCAGCCCGCCGTCGTGCGCCTGTTTTGGATGACCGCGAGGCGGCCGAGCTGGCCGGTTACGGGGCACGGATAGCGGACTATTTCGGGGCGCCGCAGGACATCGAGTGGGCGCGTGCCGGTGGCAGGTTCTTCCTGGTGCAGTCCCGGCCCATCACGGCCCTCCCTGAACCTGCGGCCGATACCCCGGACACCTGGGAGGTGCCGTACCCCAAGGGCCTCTACTTCCGCGCGAGCATTGTGGAACAGCTGCCGGACCCGCTCACGCCGCTGTTTGCCGATCTCATTGACGGTTCGGTTTCCCGCTCGCTGCGGCTCTTGATGTCCGAGGCGGTGGGTAAAAACGTCCTGCGCGAGGGCGACGTGCGGCTGCCCACCATCAACGGCTATGCGTATTACTACTACCGCAACTCGGGGATGGTGCGGATGTTGGGCAGGATGTTCACGGCGATGGGTGCGCTGGCACGTGGCAGGGCGCATATGGGGGTTGCCGGCTGGAGCGACTATTCGCATCCCCGCTATGAACGGGTGATCCGGGAGTGGGCGGCGAAGCCCCTCGCAGAACTCCCCGGGGAGGAACTGCTGGAGGGAGTCCGGACCCTGCTGGATGCCGGCGCCGTCTACTACACGGCTGTGCAGTCCATCATTCCGCTCGCCGCCACCAGCGAACTCTCCTTCGCCGCTTTCTACGACAGGCTGGTCCGCCGCGACGGCGATCCGCCGGCCCGGACGTTCCTCCTGGGCTACGACAGCCAGCCCATCCGCGCGGAAAAGTCCCTGTTTGATTTGGCCGGCTGGGCGCGCAGCGATCCCGGACTGGCAACGGCTTTGGTGGAAAGTCCGACGGCGGTGCTCACCGAGTGCCAGCGCACCGGGTCCCCGCCGCCAGGCGTGGACGCCGTCCTGTGGCAGGAATGGCGCTTCTCCTTCCAGGAGCACCTGGGCTTCTTCGGCCACACGGTCTACAACCTTGACTTCGCGAGCCCGGTGCCGGCCGATGATCCCTCCGCCCAACTGGAGACGGTTAGGTTCTACCTCCGCGGGCAGGGCGCTGACCCGCACGAGCGGCAGCGGCTGCTCACCGAGCGACGGGAGCAGCTGACCAGCCAGATGGCGGCCAGGCTGGGGCCGCGCCGCCGGGCTGCGTTCCTCCGGCTGCTCCGGTGGGCCCAGGCCACCGCACCGATCCGCGAGGACGCCCTGGCCGACGTCGGCCTGGCCTGGCCGCTGCTGCGGCGGATGCTCCTCGAACTCGGCCGGCGGCTGGTGGACTCCGGCGTGGTCGCTTTGCCGGACGACGTCTTCTGGCTGCAACATCAGGAGCTGCGGAGCGCCGTCGAGTTCGGGCTGGCCGCGCCGGGAGCCGGAATTGGGGCCACGGCAGTTGCCATCAGCGGAGCCGGGCGGCCGGTCCGCGCGGCCGCCGTCGAGGAGCGCAGGATGCTGTGGCGTGGCCAGGCGAGGGCAGCCGCCCCGCAGATGCTGCCTGAAAGCCGGTGGATGGAGAAAGCCTTCGGATCCATGATGCCGGCAGGCTCGCAGCACCAGTCCGGCGACATCATCAAGGGCGCTGGCGCAAGCTCGGGCCGCGTGACCGCTCCGGCCCGGGTGCTGCGGGGGCCCCAGGATTTCCCATTCATGGAACCCGGCGACGTCCTGGTAGCCCGTATTACCACGCCGGCCTGGACCTCGCTGTTCGCCATGGCCTCGGCCGTGGTGACAGACGTCGGCGGCCCGTTGAGCCACAGCTCCATCGTGGCCCGCGAGTACGGCATCCCGGCCGTGCTTGGCACCGGAGTGGCCACGCAGCGGCTGACCAGCGGGCAGCAGATCCGGGTTGATGGCGACGCCGGTACGGTCACCGTCGAGCATCCGGCTACTGCCCAGGCCGCACGGGCGGTGGCATGATGGGCGGATGAGCCGAGTCACGTGCGATCTGACCATCTCCCTTGACGGATACCTCGCCGGTCCGAACCAAAGCATGACGGAGCCGCTGGGCGAGAACGGCGAGCGCCTCCACGGGTGGATGTTCAAGGACGCCGAAAACAACGCGGCCGAGCTGGCAGGCATCCTCGCGGCAGGCGCCTACATCATGGGCCGGAACATGTTCGCCGGGCCCGGACCCGGCCCGTGGGACCCGGAATGGCGGGGCTGGTGGGGCGAGGAACCGCCGTATCACGCCCCCGTTTTTGTGCTCACCCACCATCAACGCGATCCGCTGGAGATGGCGGGCGGGACCACGTTCAACTTCGTCACCGACGGCATCGAATCCGCGCTGGCGCAGGCCCGGGAGGCGGCAGGCAGCAGGGACATGGCCATTGCCGGCGGGGCCAGGACGGTGCAGCAGTTCCTGGCGGCTGGCCTGATTGACGAGCTGCGGCTCCACACGGCACCCGTGCTCCTGGGCGCGGGTGAGAGGCCGCTGGACGGCGTCACAGACCTCACGCTGGAGCCCACCGAAGTGCGCGGCACCCGCCTCGTCACGCACGTGACCTACCGGGTTGTGCACTGAAAAAGCTGTTGAATTATGCGGTAGCCGGCCCGGCCGGCGCCGACGAGCGGGCCGCCTCCCCGCGGCTGCCCCTCGGCCACAATTGCACGGCCATGACAATTGCCCAGATAGCCATGAGAACCAGAGCCACCAGCCGTGGCACGGAGTCAAAGAGCCCGACATAGGAAACCATCAGTCCGTGGACGATCCACGCGACCCCCGACGCCGCAGCCAGCCAGCCCGGTCAGCGCGGGAATACGCTGCCGTACGCGAGTGCCAAACCAAAGAAAATCAGCGTGAGCCCCAGAAGGAGGTTGGAATAGCTCTGCAGGGCGTATTCGGTCCACCGCAGTCCCATGGCGGCCGAAAGTGCCGAAGACTCCTGATCAGCGGGAGCATTCACCCAGGCATCCACGGCCCATTTGAGGGCAATGCCGTCCACTGCCTGGAGCATGGTGATGGCCGCCGCTGTCAGCACCACCGCAGCCAGCCCAAAGCGGACCAGCGTGTTGGGACCCTCGCGTTTGGCGGTCATCGCAAAGTAAAGTGCCACGAGCCCGCCGAAGAACACAAGGGCGGCGGCCCACTGCGTGAAGTGGATTGCAATCCAGCCGTCGCTTTGAGCATATTCCGTGAAAACCGCCGTATGGTTCATGACGTTTTCCCTGGACGGGTGCACAGCTGTGGCGGCCACCAGCAGGATGACTCCAAGGGGAAGCGCAATAGCACCGATCCTTCCCCAGGGTGCCTTCGATTCCACGCGCGGTTCCATCGGGTTCTCCTCTCCAGGCCGGCGGCATCCCAACGTTGCCAGTGATCGCCATATTGGACGACGCATCGCCGGACGGTCTTTCACGTCCACCCGTACAAACAATTTTAAGAGCCCGGCACGTGCCCGTATATTGCAGCGCCTACCCCATTTGAGCTTTTGTCCCGGCCGTGTGGGAGGGTGTTGATGAAGTAGGACTCGGCCCGCAGTGGCCAGGAGGAGGCCCATGCGTCTGTCACGTTCGATGCTGGTTGCTGCCCTCTCACTTGTTGCTGCAACGCTTTTCTGGGCCGGCAACTATGTTGTGGGAAAGATCGCG
The DNA here is from genome assembly GCF_014764445.1 of Pseudarthrobacter sp. BIM B-2242. Classification (NCBI taxonomy): domain Bacteria; kingdom Bacillati; phylum Actinomycetota; class Actinomycetes; order Micrococcales; family Micrococcaceae; genus Pseudarthrobacter; species Pseudarthrobacter sp. BIM B-2242. The sequence goes on along the minus strand of NZ_CP061721.1, from coordinate 901,239 downwards.
GTAGCCGAACTCAGCCCATTGAGCCTGGTCTATCTGCGGTGGCTGCTGGCCGTGGTGCCGCTGTTCCTCGTGGCGCAGGTGGTCGAACGCCCGGCGTGGCGGCTGGTCCTGCGTGCCTGGCCCTGGCTGCTGGCGCTGAGCCTTTTCGGCCTCGCAGGCTACAACTTCCTGCTTTACGCCGCCCTGCAGTTCACCGATCCTTTCAACGCCTCGCTGATCAACGCCTTCAACCCGGCGCTGATTGTGGTGGCTTCGGTCCTGTTCCTGCACGAACGTCTCAGCAGGGCCGCCGTCGTGGGCTTGCTGCTCGCCCTGTTGGGCGTGCTGGTGATCCTCAGCAAGGGCAACCTGGTCACCCTGCTGGAAGCACAGCACAACGCCGGGGATCTGCTGATGCTCGGGGCGATTGTCAGCTGGACGGCCTACACGATCATCGGACGCCGGGCACCCCGCCTGCCGCCCATCACCTCCACCGCCCTGCAGGCATTCATCCTCGTGGCGGCGCTGACTCCCGTGGCCCTGGTCCAGGGCATCGACCTGCCACAGACTGCCGGCACTGCGTGGTCCATGGCGTACATCGCGGTGTTCCCGTCGCTGCTGTCCTACCTGCTCTGGAACCGGGCACTGCAAACCATCGAACCCGCAAAGGCCGGTGTCTTCCTTAACCTCATCACCGTGTTCGCCGCCATCCTGACCCTCCTGACGGGACAGGCACTCACCCTCGCGCAGGTGCTCGGCGGGACCGTTGTCATCGCCGGTGTTGCCTTGGCCAACAAGGAGGCCTTCGCCAGGCGCCCCGAACCGCCCCCGACGGGCAGTGCTCCTCAGGCACGGGCCGTGGATTAGTACTGCGTTGCACCGGTCCGCGGCCCCCGGCAACTAGGATTTTGGGATGCCTCTCCTCATCGCCCCCGACGTCAGCTACCACTCCTCCTGGTTGGAGGGAGCCGCCGAATTTGATGGAACCCGCCAGGACGGCGGCGGTTCAGACGGCTGGCCGGTGGCAGAACTCAAGGAGGCCCGGACCTTCCGCCGGTTTGTGGACTCGCTCCGCAACGATGCGTTGCCGGAGAGCCCGCGCCCGCCGGGGCACGTGCCCTGCACCTACCTGTGGATCGTGGACGGCGGGACGTTCCTGGGCTCCCTGGCCATCAGGCATCATCTGACCGATTTCCTCCTCGAGCAGGGCGGACACATCGGCTACAGCGTCAGGCCTTCCGCCCGGCGCCGCGGGCACGCATCTGCTGCCCTGGCGGAGGCCCTGCCGATGGCCCGGGACCTGGGCATCGGCCGGGCACTGCTCACCTGCGATGAGGAAAACTTCGGCTCGCGGGCGACGATTGAAAAGAATGGCGGCGTGTACGAAGACACGCGCAACGGGAAGCGCCGCTACTGGATTGACACCGCAATCCGTATCGCAGGCAGTTAGGGCCGCGCAGGCCCGAACCAGATGGCCAGCGCTTGCTCAAGCCCCGTTCTGGTCCCGTCTCCCGTCCACGCCACATACCCGTCCGGCCGGATCAGCACGGCGGCAGGGGCGCTGACCGCACCGATCACCGGAAGCTGCCACCCGCCGTCGTACGTTGCGTCCACCGCCTGCACCCGCTCCGCCCACGGCCCCGGGTCAATGCTGCCGGGCGCGCCGAGGTTGAGCAGCACCGCACGGGCGTGGTGCAGGAGGGTGAACATGCGCAGCGGACCGGCGGCGGCGACGACGTCGAGATCGGGCATGCGGCGGCCCAGCAGCGGGTGCCCCTCGCCGAAGTCGTAGCGGACGTCCAGGCCGGAAATGAGCCCGCCCAGCCGCTTCCGGGCCTCATCGATGTCCAGCAGGCCTGCCACCGTATCGGCCAGCGCACCGACGCGCGGATCGGCCCGCTGCATCACGGCCTGCGCCATGGTGTGCTTCAGCGCACGGGCCCCGGCGGAGTGCCGCTCGGCATGGTAAGTGTCAAGGAGGCTGTCCAGCGCGATTCCCCTGACCACCTGGGCGAGCTTCCAGCCGAGGTTCACGGCGTCCTGGATGCCGAGCCCGATCCCCTGTCCGCCCGACGGGGAATGGATGTGCGCGGCGTCCCCGGCCAGCAGCACCCGGCCGCTGCGGTAGGCCGCGGCCTGCCGGGTGGCGTCGCTGAATCGGGAGATCCAGGTCGGAGAATGGACGCCGAAGTCGGTGCTGTAGATGTCCTTCAGCGCCCTGCTCAGGTCAGCCAGCGTGGGCTCGGTGGCCGGTCCGATGTGCTTCTCCGTGACCACCACCCGCGTGGTCCGGCCGTCCTCCATGAGGGACAGCCCATGGACCCCCACCTCATCGATGCGCATGCCCGCCGGAGTCTCCCCGGTCACCTCCACCTCGGCGATCAGGCTGCTCCTGGTCGCATCCCAGCCGGGGAACCCGATGCCGGCTGCCTTCCGGACAGCGCTGCGCCCGCCGTCGGCGCCCACCAGGTAGAGCGCCCGCATCATCGTCCCGTCGCTGAGATGCACCTCCACACCGCCGGCGTCCTGGTCAAAGCCGGTCACCGCACGTCCCCGGTGGACCGGCACACCCAGCTCTCCGATCCAGCCGGCCAGGATCCGCTCGATGTGGTTCTGCCACAGGCCGAGCGTGTACGGGTGCCGGCTGGGAAAGTCGCTCACATCCAGCTTGGTGGTCCCGAAGAACGCCGCCTGGACAGGTTTGCCCTCAGCGAGGAAGCGGTCCGCAATTCCGCGCTGATCGAGGATTTCGATGGTCCTGGAGTGGAACCCGCCCGCGCGCGAGCCCGCCAGCTCCGGCGTGGGGCGGCGCTCCGCAATCGCCACATCGATGCCTGCCAGCGCCAGTTCACCGGCCAGCATCATCCCGGTCGGGCCGCCGCCGGCAATGATCACGTCAACCATCAGACCCCGCCTTTCCACGCTTTTTTCCGTGCCCGCCCTGCGGCTGTTTCCCTGCATGATGTCAGGGCGTATCCGAGCCAGTTTGCGGCATGTGGGGGGCCTTGCCGCAAGCCCCCGGACGCGCATTACATTGGAACTGGAGGGGAACCATTACGGTCCGCTGCTGGCCTGCAAAAACCTCTGGCGGATCGCACCGTCCGCAGCTACAGTAGGACCGGGCCGAAACCGGTCCCACCGCGACAGAGGGAGGTGTTTTGATGATTGTCACAGCCGTGCGCCCTGCGCGCTCCGCACCTGTCATCCAAAAACCTTCCCTGGACCGCACCGGCACCGCCTGACCTCATCAGCGGAGCGCCCGGAAACCCAAGGCCGTCAGCGGCCGGTGCGCGGGGACTTCCCCTTGAGGTTTCACAGTGAACTCTTCTTCAGGCAGCACCCTGAACAGCACCATCCCTGACCCCACAACACCAACCAGCGGCGGCCCGCGCCTGTTCGGCTTCACCCCGTCCGTCGCCCAACACTTCGCAAGCCATCCCCTCGCATCCGCCACCGCGCCCGGCCGGGTGGTCCGCGTGGACCGCAACCTGCTGGTCGTGGCGGTGGGCACCGACCTGCTGCACCTGCCCTACCCGCTGACCGGTGAAACGGCGGTGACCGGGGACTGGGTGTGGATCGGGCCCAACCGGGCCGGCGAGCGCCAGATCCTGGGCGTCCTTCCGCGCCGCTCGGAACTGAGCCGCAAGCGCGCTTTCGAGGACTCCTCTGCCGCGCAGGTCCTGGCCGCCAACATGGACATGGTGGGCGTGGTGGTGCCCGTGGACCGGCCCCTTACGCACAACCGGCTGGAGCGGACACTTGTAGCCGCCTGGGATTCCGGGGCCACTCCCCTGGTGATCATCACCAAGGCGGACCTCGCCGCGGTGGCGGACGACGTCGTCGGGAAAGTGATCCTGCAGGCGGCGGGTGTGGACGTGGTCACCACGTCCGCGGAGACCCGCGACGGCATTGACGAACTGCTGGGACACATTCCGGCGGGAGGAACCATTGTCCTCCTGGGGCCGTCCGGCGCCGGGAAGTCCACGCTCATCAACGCCCTGGTGGGCCGCGACGTCCAGGACACCGGAGAGGTTCGGAGCGGTGACTTCAAGGGCAAGCACACCACCACCTCGCGCGAGCTGGTGCCGCTGCCCAACGGAACCGTCCTGATGGACACACCCGGCGTCCGCGGCTTCGGACTGTTCGACGCCGAGGACGGGATCGGCGAGATGTTCGGCGACGTGGCGGCACTGGCAAGCGAATGCAGGTTCTCGGACTGCGCCCACCAGGGTGAGCCCGGGTGCGCCGTCCAGGCAGCGATCGACGACGGTCTGCTCGAGGAACGCCGCTGGCACAACTATCTGAAGATGCAGCGCGAACTGGCCGCCTTGGCCCGCCGGAGCGACTCTGCCGCCCAGCGGGCCTACCAGCGGGAGTGGCACCAGAAGGTGGTATCCGCCGGGAAGTCGCAACGGTGGGCGGAGCGAGAGACGGCCGAGCGGAGGGACCGGCCCGGACGCAAGCGCCGCTGATCAGGTGTGCGTGCACAGTTGGCACCCCTACTACCCGTCCGTAGCGTAGCGCTGCGTTTTGCAGCAGGAGCATACTGGAAACGCCGCTCCATTCGTTGGACGATCTGCCGACCGGGCGGCTCATTCACCGGCAGTTCCCGGGGAACTCTGCCGGCATCCTGGCGAAGGTGGGCCTGCTCCCTTCCCGCGCTTCGCTTCCCTGAAACAGAAGATATTGGTCTCAGAGGGGTAGAAGATCAACGATGAATCGCACCAAGACGGGGCTACTGTCCATGGCCACCGCGGCAGTACTTGCCATGGGACTCGCTCCCGGAACGGCGGTGGCCCATGGAGGATCCGGGCACGGGGATTCGGACCACAGCGACGACTGGCGGAACAATGACGATCAGCGCCGGCTGGTCAGGATCCTGCGCAACGTTACCGAAGACTACCGCTGGCTGAAGAACGCCAAGAAGGACGGCTACAAGCGAATCACTGAATGCATCGATCATCCCGAGGGCGGGGCAATGGGCTACCACTACGCCAAGGAGGACCTGATCGATGACAAGACCCAGCCGCGAAAGCCTGAGGTTCTTGTGTACATGCCGAATCGGTCTGGAGAGTTCAGGCTGGTAGCCGTTGAATTTATCTCGACGGCGGACGACCAGCCGTCGATTGCCGGCGTCGACTTCGAAAAAGGCCCGTTCCCCGACTCCTGGGCGCTCCACGCATGGGTATGGAGGGACAACCCGGACGGCATGTTCGCAGCCTTCAACCCGGACCTGAGCTGCCCCACTAAGAAGTAACAGCCACTGTGGCCAGGCCCATCGGGGGCGGCGGCGATGCCGTCAGAACGACGTCCCGCCCCCGAGGGTGCGGAGCTTGGCCACCCTGAACTCCTCGCGATACAGCGGGAAGCTCTTTTGTCGCCCCCTCGCGCTACACTGAATGAATCGAACATATATTCGAATAAAGGTGTGTTGTGGGCGTACTTATCGGGCCCCGCGTGATAGATGCGGGCGTCTCATTGCTGTCAGTTCTAATCTCTCCCGTTCCCGTCGCTGCGGGCTTCCCGTCGCCGGCGCAGGACTACTTTGACGGCCGGATCGATCTGAACGAGCACCTGATCAAGGACATCACCAGCACGTACGTGGTGCGGGTGTCCGGGGACTCGATGGAAGGTGCCGGGATCAGCGACGGCGATGAACTGATCGTGAACAGGGCGCTGGAGCCACGGGACGGCTGCGTCGTGGTCGCGGTCTTGGATGGGGAACTCACGGTGAAGCGGCTGCGGATCACGCCCGCCGGCGTCGTGCTCCAGGCGGAGAACCCCCGTTATCCGGACATCCGGGTTCCCACCCTCAGCGAGCTCACCATCTGGGGCGTGGCGACGCGGTGCCTGCACCATGTCTAAGCCGGCCCTGATGCGGCACATGCCGCAGATCGCCCACGTGGACGTGAATTGCTTCTATGCCTCCGCCGAACGGGCCTTTGATCCGTCCTTGGAGGGCCGGCCCGTCGTGGTCCTGTCCAACAATGACGGCTGCGCCGTCACCCGCTCCCCGGAAGCCAAGGCGCTGGGCATCCCCATCGGTGAGCCGTGGTTCAAGCTCGCCCCGCGGGCCAAGGAATGGGGGCTCGTTGCCCTGTCCAGCAACTACGAACTCTACGGCGACATCAGTGCCCGGGTAATGGAACTGCTGGGCCGCTACTCGGCCTGGCTCGAGGTCTTCAGCATCGACGAGGCCTTCCTCGGCGTCAAAGGCACCCCGGCGGAACTGCTCACCCTCGGCCATGAAATGAAAACCGCCGTCCGGCGGAACGTCGGCGTGCCCGTCTGCGTCGGGATTGCCACCACAAAGACTCTCGCGAAGCTGGCCAACAAATGGGCGAAAAACAACCCGGCCTTCGGCGGCGTCTGCCACTGGGATTCCGTTCCGGCCGAGGACCGGGAAACGCTGATGAGCCGTCTTTCGGTCATCGAGATCTGGGGAATCGCCACGCGGCTGACCAAACGGCTCAACGCCCGCGGCATCCATTCCATCCTCGACCTGTCCCGGGCAGATCCGGTGATGATCCGGGACCGGTTTTCCGTGGTCATGATGCGCACCGTCCTGGAACTCCAAGGCACCCCCTGCATCCCGATGGAGGAGGAGAGGGTCGGCCGGGACCAGCTGATTTTCTCCCGCTCCTTCGCCACGGCGATTACCACCGCGCACGACCTCCGCCAGGTCCTCTCCGTCTACGGCCAGCAGGCTTCAGCCCGGCTGGCAAAGCATGACCTGCAGGCCAAAGTCCTCACTTCGTTCGCCGCCACCTCACACTTCAACCCCAACGACACATCCTTCCCGTCAGTGTGCGTCCCGCTGCCGATGCCCACAGCGGATCCGGTAATCCTGACCCGGGCCGCGCACGCGCTCCTGCCCCTGATCCACGAGGGCGTGAAATACGCCAAGGCCGGAATCATGGTCACCGACCTGCGGCCCACCGGCAACCAGGCGCCCTTAGCCGTGTTCGAGAACCCGCACGAGGAACGCCACATCGGCAGCCTTCTCGAAGACGTTTCCCGAAAGTACGGCCGCGGCTCCATCGGCCTCGGCCATGCCGGCATCCGCAGCGGGCTCGACTGGACCATGAAGCGGGACATGCTCTCGCCCCGCTACACCACCCGGTGGGATGAACTGCCCCTCGTCAAAGCCGCCTAGCACGGACGGCCTCAGGCAGGAGCGCACGCTGGCCGGTATCCCCTTTTCAGGACCTGCAGGCCTTGCTACTTTCTAAGCATGCTTAGTTTTTAGCGTTAGCGATGCGGCCCCGGTCCGTCCGGAAGCGCACCGCACACGTCGAGGAGGACGGACATGATTGCAGTATTGATGATCGATATGCAGCAGGCCTTCTTCGAGGATCCCGCTCTTGAGCGGCAGAAAGAGGAGACGGTCCGCCAATGCAACCACCTGATAACCGCGGCGAAGGACAACAACGTCAAGGTCCTGCTTGTGAAGACCGAGCACGAGCAGGACAAATCGACCTGGACGCTGAACATGCTCGAGGATGATCAGGGTTTCATCTTCCGCGGCACGGCGCAGGCCGATTTCGTCCCCGGCCTGAGGACGGAAGGGCTCCCCCATCTCCTGAAAACGAGGGACAGCGCCTTCCTCGGTACGGACCTGCACCTGCGCCTGCGAAACTGGAACGCGGACACAATCGTGCTGGCCGGGGTATCAACGCATAACTGCGTGGCCCAAACAGCCGCCGACGCCTTCGCCTACAACATCAGGGTTATCCACGCCGCTGATGCCACTGCATCGGAGGACAAAAATGCCGCCGCGGCCGTACAGGACATCCTGTCCCGCGAGTACCGCCAGCGCGTCCTGCCGCTCACGGAAATCATCGGGCTGCTCGAGGCGGCACAGTAGCGACCCCCCACACGAACCATCAGGGAACCCACACGAACCATCAGGGAACCCACACGATCCGTCTACGGGAATCAGTCGGGCAGCTCTATCTGGAAGCCGCAGGCGCACCGCAGCACCCGTGTCCTGAGGTAGATGTCCAAAGCGTCATCGGCTTCCCGCTCCGTCGACATGGGTGCCACGAGCCGTCGGATCTCGGCGCCGAACCGCTGCATAGGCTGGCCGCAATGGATGTAGTTCCCGCCGAACACGAGGACATCCTGCGGGCTGCTGGTGCGGTTCAGCACCGCGGCGACGTCCGCCACGTCTGCGAGGCGGACATCGTCGAGTCTGCACCTCGTGCAGGAGTATCCGACCTCCACCATGTCCCGGACCGGCGGGCGGGCCGCCGAGATGGAATGCAGCAACAGGTTCTTATCAGTGCCGCACCGGCCACATACCAGCGCAGGTTCGTCCCGTCCTCCTGAAGCGTGGTCAAGGGGGACGTGTGGATCGATGGACATCCTCAGGCAGCGTAGGGGTAACTGGACAGGATGTAATCCGCGGCCGCCGGACCAACCATCCGCAGGCGGCTGTTGTTAACGTCCACTCCCAGCCGATGCATTGCGGCCCGGAAGGTTTCGTCCGGCCTGACCTCCAGACCGTGAAGGAGACACCAGCTGGTGTAAAGCCCATACAGGCAATCCGCGGTCAGCGGACAATCCGTATCAAAGTCGGCGGTGGTGGCTTCTGCAAGGAACTGGGTGAAGTGCGAGGGGGCCATGGTGGCTCTCTTTCGCTGTGTGCACTCTGGCCGCCATGAGGCTATAGCGACATCTCCAAACGGCTTTGCACGGAGCCGAGAAGGGGACAATCACCGAAAAGTGACGTCAACCACTCTGAATCTACGCCCCGTCTCCTGACGTGTCCAGAGGGTGGAGCCCAGGACGCCGAACACTTATGTTGCGGGAACTGGATGCCATAACCAGGACGGCGCCTCACTAACGGTCGGTCTTGACCACCGTGAACAGCACCGCCGAGTCCTCGTCCGCTACAAGGCTGTGCAGCCCGTCCGGCACGATCAGCAGGTCCCCCGCCTTGCCCTGCCACGATTCCTCGCCCGCCTTCAGCCATACAGACCCGGTGATGACGTAAACCGTGGCCTCGCCAGGGTTCTGATGTTCGCTGAGCTGTGTGCCGGCCCGGAAGGCCATGACGGTCTGCCGCAGCTTCTTTTCGTGTCCGCCGAAGGCGGTGTCGGCAGCCCTCCCGCTGGGTGCCGCGACGGCCGCCGCGATCTGCTGACGGGCCAGGGCCTCAATCGATATCTTCTGCATGAGGACACCGTACCCCCAATGCGCGTCCTGAACCGGGGTGCCAACGACTCTTGCGTTGGACGCCAACCCCCGGTAGCCACGAACCGCGGGCGTAGACTGGGCCCACCATTCGAGGCGGAGGCACACTGCCATGAAAAGCATCCGGGCGCAGGCCTACGACGCTGAACACCATGCCACCCTTGGGCAGGGTGATAACGAACGGTTCACCGGATACGGCGTGATGGGACTGCCCTTTAGCTCGGGCCATGTCCTGGCAATGCGACGCTTCCCGGTCACCAGCGTGGGGCCCGGCTACTCATCGGTCTGGCTGCGGCGGCCCTCCGGCGCCTGGACCATCTGCGCCGACGCCCCGCCCGAGGTCTCGTGCGCCCGCTACTTCGGCGCGGCGCTGGCGTCCACGGTCCAGTGCCCCGTAGACGTCACCTGGACGGGGGAGGCCGCGCTAGCAGTGGCAGTCCGGGGCGGACTAAACCTGACCTGGGAGCTTGAGCTCGAGCCCACTCCCCTGACCCGGGCCATGACTGCCGTCATGAGCGCCCTGCCGGGCTTCCTCCTGGAAAACGGACGATTCCTGAGAATGATGGGTGCCGCGGCCGGCCCAGCCCTGAGGGCGGGCCGGCTGGGCCTGGCGGGCGACGTGCCGAACGGCCAGGGCTTCCGTGCCAAGCCCCGCCGCATGTGGTTTGTCTCCTCAAGCACTGCCACCCTTGACGGCGAAGACCTGGGAACGCCGCAGCCCCTGCAGGACCAGACGCGGCTCGGCGATTTCTGGATCCCCCAACGCGGCATCTTCCTGATCGGTGCATCCTCCTTCGACACGTTCGACCCGGGCCGCCACCTGCCCGCGAACGCCGGCAGGGCGAGGTAACCCTCACGCCACCAGTTTGGCCACCAGCTCGCCGCGGCTGCCGACGCCCACCTTCCCGAAGAGTGATTTCAGGTGGTCGTGCACCGTATGCGGGGAAATGAACAAGTGCCGGGCGATCTCCACAGTTGGACTCCCCGACAGGACCTCCAGGCAGACCTCCTGCTCACGGGCGGTGACCCCGTAGGCCGCCAGCAGCAGGGTGGCCAGGTCCAGAGTGGTGGCAGGTTCCACGGTGACCACCATCTGTTCCGGATCGTCACCGGTGATAAGGCGGCTTGCCTGCAGCACCACCCAGTTATTGCGGGCGTCGCGCATTCTTGCCCGCGCCGTGCCTGAAGCGGAGGCATGGGCACGTGCCACGACGGAGTACAGCGTCATGGTGAAACGGCCCGGGGCAGCGTCCTCCACGTCTGCCAGCCAGGCGGCTGCTGCCGCAGTAGCCGCCCGCAGTTCGCCGTGCAGTCCGGCAATCACGATCACCGGCCCGCCCGGGGCCCGCCGCCCGGCGTGCTCCGCCCGCACCGCGATCCGGCTGGCGGCCGCCAATGTAGCCGTCACCGCCCCCAGGAATTCCACCTCGCGGTCCGAGAAATCCCGCCCCGGTCCCCGGAAGATGCTCCCCACTCCCCAGCACGCCTCGTCCACGCGAAACGCGGCCCGCAGTTCGTGTTCCAGGCCGAGCGGCTTCAGGATGTCGTTGATCCGGACGCTGCCGGCCACATCCCGGTGCGGGGCATCTGAAATCCGGGCCACGGTCTGTGGGCGCAGGGACAGCTCCGCGAACCTGTTGGGTTCCTGCCCGGCGTACTCCGTCGCGGCGAACCGCGCCGCATACTCCGCGGTGACGCCCCAGTCCCGCCAGTTGGTAATGGACGTCATCACCAAGGAGTCAGGGTCGACGCCGGCCCAGCACCCTTGCTCGAACGGGACCTCCCGCTGCACAACGGCGAGCGCCGAGGCATACAGCTCGGCCAGGCCCATGCCGCCGGCGGCCAGGGCGGCGATCTCCCGCCGGGCACGCTCAGCGCGTTCTTCCCACATAGCACCAGTATCCGCGCGGGGACCGCCGCCGCAATCCCCCACAACGGGGATTTCGAAAGCACCCCGGTACCCCCTGGCAGGGGATGGGCCGGTGTGCACCGCCGTCGTACGCTTCCCCCATGAACGCCGTATCCCAGATTTCCGCGGTCATCGCGGCACTGATCTACATCGTGGTGTTCCCGCTGGAGAGCTTCCTGATGCACCGGCCGGGCCCGCAAAAATTCCTCAGCACACCGCCCCAGAATGTTCCCGCCGTGATGATGTGGGCCATCCCCACCGGGTTCCGCAACCTGGCGATCGGCCTGGGAGTCCTGGCCGGGGTGGTGGCCGTGAACCTGGGCTACCTCGTGGTGGGCTACACCCTGGTGATCTACTGCTGCGCGAACATGGTGCTCACCGCCCCGGCCATGTTCCTGGCGGACATGCAGGGCCACTACCCCAGGAAGGGCGACAGTATCCCGGGCACGCTGGGCGCCACCGTGCCGGCCCTGATCACACTGATCGCGCTGCCGTTTTAACCGGTCGGCACGTCCGGCCAGCCCGGGCATCCCGGCGCCGAAAAGCAGGACCGGATGCGTTATGCACCCGGCCCTGCGACGGCTTAGCTGAGGTAGCCGTTCGGGTTGAGGACGTACTTGGTGGCCGCCCCGGCGTCGAACTCCGCGTAGCCCTGCGGTGCCTCCTCAAGGGTGATTGCCTTGGCGTTCACGTTCTTGGCGATGTTCACCCTGTCGTTCAGGATGGCCATCATCAGCTGCCGGTTGTACTTCATCACCGGGCACTGGCCGGTGGTGAAGCTCAGCGACTTCGCCCAGCCGGTACCCAGGCTGAGGCTCAGGGCGCCCTTCTTGGCGGCCTCGTCAATGCCGCCGGGATCGCCGGTCACGTAGAGGCCCGGGATGCCGAGCGCGCCGCCGGCCGCGGTGATTTCCATCAGCGAGTTAAGCACCGTGGCAGGTGCTTCCTCGGCGTCCCTTCCGTGCCCGTGCCCGCGCGCTTCGAAGCCCACCGCATCCACGCCGCAGTCCACCTCAGGCACGCCGAGGATCTGTTCGATCTGCTCCGCCGGGCCGCCCTTGGTGAGATCCACCGTTTCGCAGCCAAAACTGCGAGCCCGCGCCAGCCGGTCCTCGTTGAGGTCACCCACAATCACGACGGCGGCACCGAGCAGGTGCGCGCTGGTGGCCGCTGCGAGTCCCACAGGACCGGCGCCTGCCACGTACACGGTGGATCCGACGCCCACCCCTGCGGTCACGGCGCCATGGAACCCGGTGGGGAAGATGTCCGACAGCATGGCGAGGTCCATGATTTTCTCCATGGCCCGGTCCTTGTCCGGGAACTTCAGCAGGTTCCAGTCGGCGTAGGGCACCAGCACGTAGTTCGCCTGGCCACCCACCCAGCCGCCCATGTCCACATACCCGTAGGCGCTGCCCGGGCGGTCCGGGTTGACGTTCAGGCAGATGCCGGTTTTGCGTTCCTTGCAGTTGCGGCACCGGCCGCAAGCGATATTGAACGGCACTGAACAGAGGTCCCCGACTTTGATGAATTCGACGTCGCGGCCCACCTCCACCACTTCGCCGGTAATTTCATGACCCAGCACCAGGTTGGCCGGAGCGGTGGTGCGCCCGCGCACCATGTGCTGGTCCGATCCGCAGATGTTGGTGGCCACGGTCTTCAGGATGACTCCATGATTGACCGCCCGTCCCACGTTCGCCGGGTTTACGCCCGGCCCGTCCTTGAGTTCGAAGCTCGGATAATCGATGTCGATCAGTTCGACTTTGCCGGGTTCCTTGTAGGCAACGGCTTTGTTCCCTGTCATCAGTGCTCTCCTTTGTCAGCCCTGCGCACCCGGTGGGGTCCGCAGTGGATCATAAAGTGTTGCGATGGACCCCCGGATGCAGGGGCTGCCCACGGTTTGAGCAGCTGCATGTCTTTCCTGCCGTCGGAGGTCCCGCCAGTCTAGGCATGCCTCCCCGAAAGGGCCATAGCAAGAGCCCCCTATCTGTTACCCCTGTCTTTGCTACAGGATGCGAATCTTTGCTACAGGATGCGAACGCCGGCTAGCGCCCGGCATCCCCGTCCAGCACCACATTCACCGGCTTGTCGCCGGCCAGCAGCAGTCCGATCTGCTTCCGTATCAGGCGCGCCATCCGCGGCAGCATGGCAGTGCTCGCGCCGCCCACATGCGGCGTGATCAGGACGCCGGGCACAGTCCACAGCGGGTGGTCCCGCGGCAGCGGCTCCGGATCGGTCACGTCCAGGGCGGCCCGGAGCCTTCCGGTTGAGGTCTCGCGGAGCAGGGCATCCGTGTCTGCCACGGGACCGCGGGCCACGTTCACCAGCAGCGCGCCGTCCGGCATCGCGGCCAGGAACTTGCCGTCCACGAGGTGCCTGGTCTGCTCGCCCAAGGGCACGCTTACCACCACGATGTCATGCAGCGGCAACTGCCCGTACAGGGCGTCAATCCCGTAAATCCTGCCGCGATCGTCCTCCCGGCCACGGCTGGCGAGCCGGGTCACCTCTGTTTCGAACGGCAGCAGCCTGGCCTCGATCGCCTTCCCCACTCCCCCGTAGCCCACCAGGAGCACACGCCGGTCCGCGAGGCTGGGGCGCTGCGCGTTGTCCCAGGTGCCGGTGGCAGCATTCCGCACGAAGTCTGCGATGCCGCGCTGACTGGCGATCATCATTCCCACCGCAAGTTCCGCCGTCGACGTTTCATGGACTCCCGCCGCATTGGCGAAACGGCAGCCCGCGGGCAGGACCGCAGCAACGCCGTCGTACCCAATGGATTGGCTCTGCACCAGCCCGACGTCGACGGCGGCGAGCGCGGTCAGCGCGTCCGGTTTGCCCATGTAGGGCGGCACCAGCAGGTCGAACCGGTCCGCGGGCGCCTCGCCGGTGAGGTCCCACAGGAAGATCTCGACGCCGGCAGGCGGCTCCACCGCATCCTTCAGCTCCTGGCTGGGCAGACTCACCCGTAGTTTCCGTTCCGTGGCCACACCGGACATGCGTGCTCCTTCTCTCGACTCCCTTGACAGTTAACCAGCCTCCCTCATGCGGCAGCGGATATCGCGCCATCAAGCAGATCAGGGTCAGGGGATGCGAGATTGCGCGGGTGGAGGGAGGAGTAGCCACTGAAAGGACGCCGGCAGCGGCTGCGGGCACCGGTGGCGTTGCCTGCGGCCGCTATTTCGTCCACCCGGACTTTTGCAGCCAGTCGGTCAGGAGGGGCAGCACCACAGCGCTGTGCATGGCGCCCATGTGGTCAAGTCCCGGCAGGATCCGAACATCCCAGCCCGCCTCCATCAGTGCACCCTGGTGCCTTGCCAGCGGCTCCCCGATGGCCACCCGCACGCCGCCCCACACGGGCTTGTAGTCGATATGGTCCTCCGCCCCGGCGAACGCGAGGCACGGGACTGATGGCGGGAGCCTGTGCCGTAGATGCTTGTCAGCCCGGCGCCGGCCAGGCGCCAGCACCGCCGCACCGTCGTCGAAGTCCTGCAGCGCCTCGTACAGCGTGACGAACTGCCGGGTCTGTGCCTCGGTTGTCCGGACGGACACCGAGTCCCAGTCACCGGGCTCCGGTTCCGGCAGCGGTCCGGTTGATTCCTCGGCGGCCTTCACGGAGAAAGCGTGCGCTGCCCGGGTGACTGCCAGCATACTCCGGTATGGACCCTCGACCGGCGGGAAGCCGCCCATGGCCAGCGCCTTGAGCCGGTCCGTACGGAGTGCCAGCTGCAGGCCGCTGAGCGCGAGCCACGAATAGCCGTAGTAGGCAAAGTTTTCAGCGCCGGCGGAATCGGCAATGGCCAGGAAATCTGCGGCGATGTTATCCGGCGTTAGTGTTGCCGGCGCCGGGTTGGCCATCCGGTGGGACTCATAGTCGGCCACAATGACGCGGTTTGTCGGCGCCAGCCCGGTCATGAGGTTTGGCCCCAGGTCAGGGTCCGCTCCCCACTGGCGCAGCGTCTCCGCTTCCGCCGCCGTGTGGGTCGCCGGGCTGACCGGCAGGAGGATGGCGGGGCCGTCGCCCCCGACGGTGACGGCGATAGTGGAACCGTCGTGAAGGACGGCCTCGGGTTGATCAGCCATGGGCTTCGCCTTCCTAAGCTTTCAGCCCCCGTGCATAGGCAGCCTGCCCCACATGCTGGAGACAGTCCGCGATGGTGCTGACCAGCCGCACGCCAAGTGTGACGGGCGGGTCCCAGCGCTTGTCAATCACCCGGTCCAGGTCCTCATCAGTAAGGGGCGTTACAAAACCCACCGTCTGGCGGTGCACGGCATCGTAGTACTCGAGCAGCAGGTCCGCCGGGGCGTGCACGGCGTCCACCTGCTCCGACGAATGGCCGTACCCTGTGTCACGGGCACTCAGTGGCAGGCCGAACCGTGCCACGAAGTCCAGTGAAGTCCAGACCTGCTCCAGTTCGGCTGCGGATGCTACCTGGGCATCTTCCACCCGGCCGAGGTGCCAAATCAGCCACGCAACCGAGTTCCCCTTTCCGGCCGGACGCCGGACCAGGGACCCGTCGTCGAGCCCTTCCAGCGTGGTCTCCACGGTTTCCCGGATCCGGCCGAACGCGTCCAGCAACAGCTCTTTGGATTCCATTGGATCCTCCTCACGTGAATCGCGGCGCTACTTATTAAGGATCTCAGCACGGCGGAGGCGGACGATATCCTCCACGACGTCGTCAGGAAGAGGATGCTCCGCGGTGAAGCGGATGGTCCCTTTGGACAGCGAGTATCCCTCAAGGCGGGCGGCGACGGCGTCAATCACCGCCGGCGAAAACGGGAAAACGGAGAGGTGTTTGGCGGCCATGACCACTCCGAGAAGCGGTTTCCCCTCATACTTCAAGGCTGGCATGCCGTAACTCATGCCTTCCGTCGCTTCGGGCACCACGGCCCGGGCTATATCGCCGACGTGCTGCAGGCAGCCGCGTTCAGGCTCCGGCAGGCCGGCCAAGGAATCGTCTACGGAACCCATGGCGCTCATTCTATTCCGCGCCTGTTCCTGATCCTGCCCCTGGCGTTGACCTCCCGGCATCTGTCCCGCCGCAATGCAGGCGCGACGGCGGGCGCGGACTAATTGCCTGAAGATCCTGGACTTCGCCGGCATGAGCCCGTGATGCGGGCCGCGTTTGCCCGGCGGCAAACGCGGCCCGCTGAGCGCGTCTTCCGCTCAGCTCAGGCTGGAACTAAGCCCGCTGGGAGAGGTTAAGAATGTTTCCCTCGCTGTCCAGGAACCAGGCACCCTTCCCCCATTCGTTGGTGGCGACGCCGTTTTCTGTCTTCAAGCCAGGCATGTCGTACTCTTCGAACACGACGCCGCGGCCACGCAGCTCCTCCATCTCGCGATCAATGTCGTCTGTGTCCCAACCCATCTGGGTATTCTTGGCCGTTCCGGCATTCTCCGTCTGGTAAATCAGGAAGCCCGTTCCGTTGCCACCCAGGTAAACCAGGCTGTCCTCCACCGTCTCGGAAGGTTCCAGTCCCAGCTTGTCCCGGTAGAAATCCTTCGCCCTGTTGATGTCCTTTGCGGGAAGGACAGCCATGATGGTTCGATCCTTGAGCATGATGATTTCCTTCGTGCCTTTTCGCGTTGGTGGCGGTGCTCTCCCCCGGGTTCAGTCCCGGACCATCCTTGTCCCGGGGCCGCGTGGCCACCCTCTGCGCCAAGTGCCGGGGCGGCCACCTGGGACTCTGCAACGCCCCGCCAGCCATCATCGGCGCGAGGGTCCCCGAAGCTTATGTGGCCATTATGGAACCGAAGAGGCGCCTACGGAAATAGGGGATTTCTACGTCCCAGTGCAGCCTTTCGACCGGTCACCGGACCCGAGCCCTGCCTGCGACGGTCTTCCTGAAGAGAAGATCTGGTGGGACTATTCCATTAGGAACGGCAACCTCAGGGGCCCACCTGTGTTGCCCGGCCGCAGAGATCGCCATGGTTGCGTTCCTGAAAATACAAGGGCTTAGCAAATGAAGGATGAGGGTGGGGCATATGGCCTCCAGTACCGGGGACACCAAGGACGCTGTTGCGCAGGAACCGGCGGTGGAAACCAGCCTCGCCGGGCGGCTCAGCGATCTTGCCAGGGAGCTTCAGGAGGAAGAAGATACCGATGCACTCCTTGCTGACATCGTTGACGCTGCCTTGGCCCTGATACCGCACGTTACCTCAGCCTCTATCAGCCTTGTCAGGGGTAGAAGAACCGTTCACTCGCAAGCAGCCTCTGGCGAACTCCCCAGGATCATCGATGAGCTGCAAAGCGCCCTTGGCGAGGGCCCCTGCATCGACGCCGCCTATGCGGAACGGATTGTCCGGGTCCCTGACATGCAGCGGGAGGTACGCTGGCCCCGCTTCGCAAAGGCGGCAGCCGATGCCGGTGCCCGCAGCATGCTCTGCTTCCAGCTCTTCGTCAAAGGCGATAATTTGGGCGCCCTCAACCTCTACGGGGAAGACGTGGACGTCTTTGACGAGGAATCAGAACAGGCCGGCCTACTGGTCGCGTCCCACGGAGCGGTCGCTTTCTCCGATGCGCAGGAAATCAGCCAGCTCAACCAGGCCCTGGACACGCGTGACGTCATAGGCCAGGCCAAAGGAATCCTGATGGAAAGGTTCAAAATAACCTCCCAGCAGGCCTTCCAGGTGCTGACCCGGGCCAGCTCTGAGACCAACACCAAACTCCGGGACGTAGCCGACCACCTCACCGGCAGCGGCGAGATTCCTGTCCGCAACCGCAGGCGGGCGTGAGCTGCCCGCCGTGGGAGTCCGGCACAGCAATTCCGGGGTGTCACAGCGGGATAATGGAGGCATGACCAATCCCGATGCGGACCCCTGGGAGGAGTTCGACAGGCTCAGGCCGGCAGCCCCCGACCGCGTGCCCGGCTACCCGGGCGGCGAACCGGCGGGCTTCGGCTTCCGCACAGGCGTGCGCAGCGCAAAGGTGGCGCTCGGATTCGCGTTGTACGCGCTGGGCCTCGGTACCACGCTGGTTGTCACCGGGGCGATCGTATTCGTCGCCCAGGGCCAGTGGCTGCTTCTGGGCCTGATGCTGCTGATCGAGGCCGTCTTCCTCTACGCCTTCCTCCGGCTGGCGCGCCAGGCGCGGAACCGGCGGTCTGCCGGATAATGGACGCACACGGCTGACCGGGCGCGGGTCAGGACCTCGCAGCGCGGATGGCCCCGCGGACGGCGGCTCCCACGACGGCGATCACCGGGACGAGGCACACCAAAGTTACAACGGTGTTGGGGCGGAACGCCGCGCGGCCGCCGGAACTTCCGTACACACCCAGCGGCAGCACCATGCCACCACCGCCACCGCCGGACGCGCCCTCGCCGCCTTCCCCGCCGCCACCGAACCCGAACGTCACCAAGGCCACGGGGACTATCTCCTCCCCGGCAACGGTGACGGGCGGGCCGTACGCCTTGGCGACGCCAACGTTTTTGAAGGTTTCCACAAAGGACGCAAAAGTATCAGCCATGGCTCCACGATAGGCGCGGGGCGCACCGATCACCATGGGTGGAGGCCGACGCCGGCCGTTGCGCCCCCGCATGCCCACTAAGAACAAACGGTTTGCCCGCCCCCGGGGAAGGGTCAGGCTGTCTTAGCCCTCACAGCGGTGGAGAGTGCGGCAAGACCGCGTTCGAAGTCGGCCCCGATGAACTTGTCCATGTTCATAAACAGGCCAAAGATTTTCGCGAGGCCCTTGTTCTCGCCGGTCATCCGCCATGTGACCAGCGTGCCGCCGTCGGACGGCGTAAAGGCGAACGACGTGGGGTTGACGGCCTTGAACGGCTTGATGAATTCGAGCCTCACTTTGATGCTCCGGGGGAAATCGGACTCAACAATTTCCATGGTCCCGCTGCCGGCCTTGCGGTTGCCGCTCCAGGCATAGCGTGCGCCAACGCCGGCGTCGTTACCGGAATACGAACGGTCCAGCTCCGGATCAACGTTCTCCCACGGCGACCATTTAGTCCACTCCAGAAAGCTGTTAACGAGCGGAAACACCTCTTCCGGCGGGGCAGGGATGAGGGCGCTGCGGGTGACTTCGTAAGGTGCCATGCGGCCATCATAAACGGACGTCGCAGGCAACCCGCCAGACCCCGCCCAGGCACCTCATGTTGTGTTCACCACCTGTTCATCATGCCCGCCTGAAGTCCTGAAAACCGGGCAGTTGCTAGCCTTGCCGCTCCCGCCACAAGAGCGTCACGCCGAAAGCCACCACGCTAAGGACCAGCATGGCCACCACCATCAGCCCCCAGCTCGCCTGATCCACGCCGCCGGCCGCGAACACCCCGATCAGCACCGTCGCCGTAATGGCACCCACATACCGGCACGTCTGGAAGATACCTGCGGCGATTCCGCGTTCCTCCGGGCGGGTGGAGACGAACATGCCCTGGTTTGAGGCAATACTCACCGCCCCGAACGGAACACCCATCAGCGCCGTGAGTGCCAGGACCAGCGGGATGGCCAGCGAGCCGGTCAGGAGCCCCATGAGGGCGGCTGCCACAGCAAGGAGAACGACACCGGCGATCAGCACGCGCCGCACGCCGAACTTTCCCATTGCCCGCACGGCCCACGGGGTGGCAAGGACCGAGGCGGCGGCCAGCGGCAGCATCAGCAGGCCGACCACGCCCGGGTTGTAGCCCGCCGATTCCTGGAGCAATTGGGGCAGGCCAAAGAACACAAAATAGTAGACGCTGTTGAATACGGCGAAACCTACGTACACGAGCATCAGCGGCCGGTTCCGGCCCAGGAGCCGCAGGTCCAGGAACGGCGGGCTGAAGCCCAGTTCACGCCAGACAAACAGTGCAGCGATCACGGTTCCGGCACCCAGCAGCCACCAGCGGTAACCGGGCGCCACGTCAAGCAGTGCCATCATCACCAGCAGGAGGGAACCGACGAAACCCAGGATGCCCGGAATGTCCGAGTCGCGGACCAGTGCCAGGAAGCTCCCGCGTTCCCGTGCCGCATCTGCCGGAGCCGCCTGCCGCACGATCAGCAACGCCGCCAACGCCAAGGGAACGTTGATGAGGAACAGGGCCTCCCAGCCGACGAAGCCCACCAGCAGGCCACCAATGACCGGCCCCACAGCCGCCGCAGACGTGTTGGCCATCTGGATATAGCCCAGCGGTCGCGACGATTCGGCCTTGGACCGCTGCCCGGCGCTGGCCTCCCGTACGATGGCTCCCACCATCACCACCGCGCTGGGATATGCCGTGGCCGTGCCCAGTGCCATGACGGCCCGGGCAACGCAGAGCAACGCGAAGTTCGGCGAAAAGGGAGCGAGCGCACAGGTCACCGCCACCAGTCCCATGCCGAGCATAAACATCCGGCGCGGACCGAACCTGTCCGCGAGCTTGCCCATCAGCGGCTGGCCAGCAGCGGAGCTGAGGTAGAAGGAGGTAATCACCCAGGTGACCGTGGCGACGTCGAGCCCGAAGTCCGTGCGGAGCACCACCAGGGCGACCGCGATCATCGACGAGTTGAGCGGGTTCAGCGCCGTACCCAGGCTTAGGCCGGCGACGGCCAGCCCGGTCCGGGGTTTATGGCTCACGGAAAACTTCTGCTGCAGCCCGGGCTCAGGCCCGGGCCGCCAGGGCCGTGTTGAGGAATTCCAGGTGGGCAGGGGTGACAGCCACCGTGGCAGCGGCATAGTCCGGGTGCTTGCGGACGTATTTCTTGATGTACGGGCAGACCGGGACGATGGCCCGGCCCGCGGCGACTGTGTCTGTGAGCGCCGTTTTCGCGAGCTTGCCTGCGAGCCCCTGGCCGCCGTATTCCTCGTTGATCACGGTGTGATAGAAGATCCGCTGCGGTGCGCTGCCGCCGTCGTAATCCCTGTACGCGGCTTTACCAACAACAACGCCGCCGGTGAGGACTTCGAAGCGGTGCCGCTCCGGGTTGTGGCGGATGGTCACATCATTCACGGAGATCTCCTCGGATTGTAGGCGTCTGCTACAGCCTAACCGCGGAATGCGTGTCACTATTTCTCCGCCGGCTAGCAGGCCAGGTTGAGAGCCTCCACCGCCGCTTCAGACATCTCGATGGACTGCGGGTCATCAAAACCAATCAGCTCTTCTGATGGTGCGCGGGCCACCGTCATGGCAACCTGGCGGGACCCGTCTGCGCTGATCAGGGCCAGCGCGGCGTACCCCCGCACCACTCCGATATGGCCGAAGTAGGCATTGTTGGAGCATTCGTCATAACGGCGGACCACGCCCAGGCCGAACTCTTCATATTTCGGATGATGCACCTCCTCCACGCTCTGGCGCGTCAGCAGCGTCCCTTTCTGCAGGGCGGCGAAATAGGTGTTGAGCTCGGGCACTGTGGAAATCATCCCCGTGTCGGGGGAACCTGCGTGGAACGGAGCAAGCGTGCCCTCTGACAGTTCGCCCTTTTCCTTGGTGTAGCCGTGGATCATCCGTTGCGGTCCGGGGGTGCCGCCGGACATAAGGGTGTCCTTCAGCCCCAGCGGTTTCACGTTGTCCGTGGCGATGACAGTACCGATGTCCTTTCCCCGCAGCTTCTCGACAAGGAGCGCCAGCGCCGAATAGTTGGTGTTCGAGTAGCGATAGGCGGGGAACTGCCGCGGACGCCAGCGGAGGGCCGCAGCGAAGCCCAAACGCTCCTCATGCGTGAACCGCCGGTTGCCGAGGTCCGCCGGGTAATCCCAGTAGTGCGGCATTCCGGACCGGTGGCTGAGAAGGTTTCGGATGCTGACCGGCCCGGGCGGCTTGATGATGGTCTCGAAGTCCGGCAGGTATTTCTGGATGGGGTCGTCCAGTTTGATCCTGCCTTCCTCCACGAGCTTCATGACCGAAACCGCCACCATGGTCATGGTGATATCGCCGATATGGGTCTGGTCTGTCAGCCGAACAGGCTCATTGCCCTCAAGGCTGCGGACACCCTCGGCCGAGGACCACTCCCCCACCCTGGATTTCATCTGAATGACGACGGCGGTGGCTCCCCCCGCGCGCAGGTCCTCGCTGTACTTTTTCAGCACCGCCACAAAGGCAGGCGCCGGCCGGGCTGTAGCGCCAGGGGTGGAATGGACAGCGGCCGACTCCTGGCCGGACGGTGCGGTCGCGTTGGTGCAGCTTCCGAGCGAGGCCACCAGCCCGGCTGCAGCCGCCACGGCAATAAGGCGGGAGGCGATGAAACCACGAACAACAGCCTGCATCCCGACTCCCTTCAGGGGCCGGTCGGCAGCTGCACTTCAGAAGATCGCCAGTTGCACCGGCATCTTCGATATTCCTCAGGGCTCGCAGGAGTGTCAAGGACGCGCCGCCCCCTCAACTCCGTCCGCGATTTCGCTTCCGCCGGGTGCGCTGTTGCTTCGGGGGCCGCGTTTCAGGCACACGATGGGCCGCTCCGCTGGTTACGGGCAGCTGCAGGGGAATCCAGGCAGCGAGGACGCAGAGTCCGGCCAACGGCAGGAAGCCGACGCCCCACCAGATCGCCGTGGCAACCGCAGCAGCGGCCAGCACCCCGGTCAGCCAGTGGCCCAGAACCCCGTGGTGATAGTCAGGAACCCAGCCGGTTTCGACGCCGATCGCATAGAACCACGCTACGGACGCCGCCAGGAGCGTGTAGGCAGCAATTTCCCAGGCGTTCCCGTCGGTCAGCGCATAAACGCAGATAGCGCCGAATCCGCTGGAAACCAACAGGGCCGCGGGAACGGCCTTCCAGCCGGCCATGAAGGCCGCCCCCGCCACAGCCGAAATCAGGATCGCCAGGAAGAACAGGGCCGCGAACGCGCCGACAAACAGGTCCCCGGCGCTGTCCCAGCTGCCCGGCATGAAGTCTTCGAAAGGTGCGAGCCCGGCCATGCACGCGGCCAGGCCCGCCAAGCCAAATGCCAGCGAGAGGCTCAGCCGGTAGGCGAACTCTTTTCCGGCGGGCCGGAACCAGTTCCCCTTTCCGTCCAGCCAGTACCGGCCTGCACGGGCAAACAGGTACAGCGAGAACGGAATCAGCAGTCCCGGCGCCGCAATGTAGAGGACGGAGGCGGCCCACGGGTTCCCTGGAGCGAAACCGAGTGTCGGGATGGTGAGCAGGATACCAATTGTGGCCAGCAACCCCGCCCCGGCAATGACCCACGCCGCCGTGAACACTCCGCCGAGCATGGCCGTTCCCCGCCCCACGAGGGTGGTCTGGCTGGTTGTCTGACCCGCAGCTTGGCTGCTCCCCTGGCTGTTCACAGCGCTGTCACAACGATCAGCGCCACAAGTCCGTTGTTGACGGCGTGGAGGACCACCGGTGCCCAAAGATTCCGGTGGAACGTGCGCAGGAGCGCCAGCGCGATGCCTAAGCAGAAGAGATACGGAAAGGTGAGCACCACCAGGTGGACGGACGCAAAGACCGCAGCGGACAGCACAACCGCCAGGAACGGCCCGAACCGGCGCAGGAGGCCGCTGAGGATGGCACCCCGGAACAGAACTTCCTCCCACAGGGGCGTGAGCACGGAAGCAATAACGACGGCCAGGATTATGAACGCAACGGGCAAGCCGGTCACCAGAGACAGCGGGCTATTGGAGGCGCCCACTGCGGACGTGTCCAGACCGAACTGTCCAAAAGCAGCCAATGACATTCCCTGAACGCAGGCCGAAGCGATGATGGCGGCGGGAACCTGCCACAGCAGATGGAACATCCGTGGCGAGAGGCGCCGGAAGCCCAGATCGCCGACGCTGAGCCCATATTTTCGGATCAGGTGGACGTACAGCGCGAGCATGGCGGCTGCGGTGGCGCCGACGAGGACCGCCAAGATCAACGAAGCCGGGGTGAAGTCAACAAGGCGCAGGAGGCCCACAGCCAGGATTCCGGCCGCCGGCACCGCGACGTACAGCCCCACGAACAACAGCACCCGGAACGCCTGCCCGAGTGTGATCGCCGTGGCGTCCGGGCCCTCAGCCATTGGTGCCTGTGATGCCGGGTCCAGGTGGTGAATGGTGTTCATGCGGCTTCCCCCGTCGCGCACAGGCATGCAGGAACAGTTGCCCCCGCGCCTTGAGCCTATAGGCGCACGGTCTCGCCTCCCAAAGGCGAGGCACATAGGCTGGTGGTCTCTGCTGAATCAACCACCAGCGACAAAGGAGAACCCCATGCCCGTTGACGAGAACGAAGCGCAGGTCCTGGACCAGTGGACCCACCGGCTGGCCCAGGCACTGCAGATCCTGGACCTGGAAGTCGACCAGGACATCCTGCTTGACCTGGCCAGGAAATCTGCCGACTCCGTCATCCACGCGGCCGCACCGGTGACCACGTTCCTGGTGGGTTATGCCGCAGGGCTCGACGCCGGCACCCAGGGCGGCGCTGGCTCAAAGGCTTCATCAGCCGCGGCAATTACCAGAGCGGCCGACGTCGCGTCCCGGCTCTGCGAGGACGGTCACGACGGCGGCCCGGCGGCTAAGGGCTGGGCAGACACCGGGCAGTAGGGAATTGGCGCACAGACGGTCCGAACCGCATAAGCGGCGCTGGCCGGCACCGCCTGTGCGGCTCAGGCCCGCTTATGTGACGGCAGGCGCCACCGCGGCCGGCTCCAGCCGGACGATCACGGCCTTGGAAACGGGCGTCTGGCTGCCCTCCGCCACACTGTCCAGCGGAACAAGCACGTTGGCTTCGGGGTAGTACGCGGCAGCACAGCCGCGGGCGGTGGGATACGAAACCACACGGAAGTTGCGCAGGACACGGTCCACGTTGTCCTGGTAAATCCCGTGGATGTCCACGTGCTGTCCGTCGTTCAGCCCCAGTTCGGCCAGGTCTTCAGGGCTGACGAACACCACCTCGCGGCCTTTCTTAATGCCCCGGTAACGGTCGTTATTGCCGTAGATGGTGGTGTTGAACTGGTCGTGCGAGCGCATGCTCTGCAGGATCAGGGTGCCGGCGGGCCGCTCTACGTGCTCCAGCTCGTTGACTGTCAGCATGGCTTTACCCGTTGGCGTGTTGAACTCCCGCGAATCCCGGGGCCCGTTGGGCAGCACAAAGCCGCCGTCCTGCCGGATCTTGCGGTTGTAGTCCTCGCAGCCACTGACTACGTGCGCGATGTGGTCCCGGATCAGGTCGTAATTCTTCTCAAACCCGGCCCAGTCCGCCTGGACTGAATCCCCCACCACCTTCCGCGCCAGCCTGGTGACGATCGCAACTTCTGACAGCAGGTCCGGTGCCACCGGCCTGACGGTGCCGTGCGAGGCGTGCACTGCGGAGACGGTGTCCTCCACGGAGACAAACTGCGCACCGGATTCCTGCATGTCGATCTCGGTACGGCCCAGCGTGGGCAGGATCAGCGCTTCGGCCCCGGTCACCGTGTGCGAGCGGTTCAGCTTGGTGGAAATCTGGACGGACAGGTCGGTGTTCTCCATCGCCGCAAACGCCGCGTCGGTGTCCGAAATGGCTCCCACGAAGTTGCCGCCCATAGCCACAAAAACCTTGATCCCGCCGTCGCGCATTTGCCGGACGGTTTCCACGGCGTCGATGCCGTGCTCATGCGGCGGGTCGAAGCTGAACTCCTTGCCCAGGGCGTCCATAAAGGCCGGCGGCATCTGCTCCCAGATGCCCATGGTCCGGTCGCCCTGGACGTTGCTGTGCCCGCGGATTGGCGAGGCGCCGGCGCCGGGCTTGCCCATGTTGCCGCGCAGCAGCAGCAGGTTGATGATTTCCTTGATGGTGGCCACGGCGTTCTTGTGCTGGGTGATGCCCATGGCCCAGGTGATGATCACCTTGTCTGCCCGCAGGTAGCGGTCCGCGAGCTCGTCAATCTCCTCGGCACGCAGGCCCGTTGCCCTGAGGACTGCGGCTTCATCAAGCCCGGCCAGGTGGGCCTGCAGCTCCTCCAGCCCCTCGCAGTGCTCCGCGAGGAACTGGTGATCCAGCACGGTGCCCGGGTTGGCAGCCTCGGCGTCGAGGACGCGCTTGGAGACCGCCTGCATCAGGGCCATGTCGCCGCCCAGCCGCACCTGCAGGAACTGGTCGGCCAGGTCGGTGCCCCGGCCCACGATCCCCTTGACCTTCTGCGGGTTCTTGTAGCGCATCAGCCCGGCCTCGGGCAGAGGATTCACGGCCACGATGCTTGCCCCTGCCTCCTTGGCCTCCTCCAGGGCCGTGAGCATCCGGGGGTGGTTGGTGCCCGGGTTCTGGCCCATGATGATGATCAGGTCCGCCTTGGCGAAGTCGTCGTAGGCGATGGTTGCCTTGCCGACGCCGATGGTCTGGCCCATCGCCCAGCCGGAGGATTCGTGGCACATGTTGGAGCAGTCCGGCAGGTTGTTGGTGCCGTACGCCCGGACAAAGAGCTGGTACAGGAAGGCTGCTTCGTTGGAGGTCCGGCCGCTGGTGTAGAACGTGGCCTGGTCCGAGCTGGCGAGTCCCTTGAGCTTGTCCCCGACGATGGTAAACGCCTGATCCCAGCTGACCGGGCGGTAGTGGTCCTCCCCCGCAGGCTTGTAGACCGGCTCGGTGAGGCGGCCCTGCATGCCCAGCCAGTACTCTGACCGCTGCCGCAGTTCACTCACGGGATGTTCGGCCCAGAACTCGGAGCCGATCACCACCGGCGTTGCTTCCCAGGTGACAGCCTTGGCACCGTTCTCGCAGAACTCGAAAGTCTTGCGGTGGCCGGGATCCGGCCAGGCGCAGCTCATGCAGTCGAAGCCGTCTTTCTGGTTCAGTGCCAGCAGCGTCTTCGCGGCCCGGCTCACGCCCATATGCGTCAGGGCGGGTTCCATCGAGTGGTACACGCCCGGAACCCCGGCGACCCACGTCTTCGGGTGGCCCGTGACCTCGATGTCGGCCTCGTTAACCTCTTCCACCTTCGGATTTTTGCGTGCCACGTTGGACTCTCCTTGATTGAAGCCTGTGCCCGCCCACGGGTTTCACAGCGGCGCACCAGTCTCATCCCACACTTGTTCAGGGGCCCCCGGAAGTCAAGGAAAACGCCAGCCACCGGGAACCGGATGTGCCGTCACCCCCATAAATCCGCCGTCACCTTGATAGGGAGGACGACGCCGGGACGCCGCCTCGCGTAGGCTG
Organism: Pseudarthrobacter sp. BIM B-2242; assembly: GCF_014764445.1. Taxonomy (NCBI): domain Bacteria; kingdom Bacillati; phylum Actinomycetota; class Actinomycetes; order Micrococcales; family Micrococcaceae; genus Pseudarthrobacter; species Pseudarthrobacter sp. BIM B-2242. The sequence continues at coordinate 874,152 of NZ_CP061721.1, read as the reverse complement.
GTCACCACGGCTGAAGCAAGCGGCCCCAGGACCCACCCTCCGGAGCTGCGTTTATGTCCGAGAATCCTGCGCTGAGCGCGCTTGCTACCTCCGCTTTCTCCCTGCCAAAGCTCCGTGACGGTCAACTCGCCGGGATGGGCGCGCTCGTCACCGGCCGCGACGTCCTGGCCGTGATGCCCACCGGCTACGGCAAGTCCGCGATCTACCAGGTGGCGGCCCTTCACCTCCACCGGGAAACGGGACGCCCCGCCGTCGTGGTTTCGCCCCTGATCGCCCTCCAGGACGATCAGGTCGACGGGCTCACCGAGGCACTCGGCGAGGATGCCGCCGTCGCCATCAACTCCTCGCACACCGACGCGGAAGTGGAGGATGCGTGGCAGAAAGTCGAGTTCGGCCGCGCCGCTTTCCTTTTCCTGGCGCCCGAGCAGCTGGCCAGGAAGGAAACAGTGGAGCGGATTGCAGCTGTCAAGCCTGCACTTTTTGTGGTGGATGAGGCGCACTGCGTTTCGTCCTGGGGACACGATTTCCGCCCCGATTACCTGACCCTGGGAACGGTGCGGGAGCAGCTGGGCAATCCCCCGGCCGCCGCGTTGACTGCCACAGCTTCCCCTCCCGTCCGGGAGGAGATTGCGGAACGGCTGGGCATGAAGGATCCGCTGGTCCTTGTCCACGGCTTTGACCGGCCCAACATCACCCTGGACGTGGTCAGGCACCATGAGGAGAAGGAAAAACGCCGCGCGGTGGTGGACCAGGTCGTCGCCCTGGTCCTCGGACACGGCACCGGCACCGGCACCGGCGCCGGAAAACGGCAGCATGGGTTGCTTTACGCTGCCACCCGCAAGGACACGGAGAAGTACGCCGCCAAGCTGCTGGCGGCGGGGCTTCGTGCCGAGGCCTACCATGCAGGCCGCGCCGCCGCAGACCGCGAGCGGATCCTGGACCTGTTTATGGACGACCAACTGGATGTGGTGGTGGCCACCACGGCGTTCGGGATGGGGATTGATAAGCCCAACGTCCGGTTTGTGATCCACGCGGACATTCCCGAATCCCTGGATGCGTACTATCAGGAGCTGGGCCGGGCCGGACGCGACGGCCAGCCGGCGTCGGCAGTTCTCCATTACCGCGCCGAGGACCTGGGCCTGCGAAAGTTCTTTGGCACCCACAACCCGGACCCGGAGGCGTTGCTGGCAGTTCTCAAGGCCCTGCGAACGGCGGACGGGCCCGTGTTCGCGTCCTCACTCGCCGTCCTCACCGGCTTTAAGCCCCGCCGGATGACCGGCCTCCTGAATCAGTTGCAGGACGCCGGTGCCGTCACCTCCGGCAAGCGGGGCGTCCGGCTCACCTCCAAAGCGAAACCGGCCGCACTGGTGCAACGCGCCGTCGAGCTCGCCGAAGCGCGGCAGCGGGCGGACCAGTCCCGGCTCCACATGATGCGCGGCTACGCCGAGACTGACGGCTGCCGCCGCCAGTTCCTGCTGGGATACTTCGGCGAGGACCTCCCGGAACCGTGCGGCAACTGCGATACCTGCAACGACGGCACGCGGCACGGTGCGCTGCAACCGCAGGCGGTAACGCGCGACGGCGGCGTGCCCGGCAATGCTGCCGATGTGCCGTTTCCGCTTCAATCCCCGGTGACCCACAAAAAGTGGGGAGCCGGGCTGGTGATGCGCTACGAGGACGACGTCATCACCGTCCTGTTCGAGCGGGAAGGCTACAAAACGCTCTCCCGGGAGGCCGTCATGAAGCGGAAACTTCTGAAGCCTGCTTAGGTACGCTGGAGGAAGACTCCAACGAAAGGCCCCCAACGTGGAAGTTTCTTCCTTTGTCTGGACCCTGACCATCGCCGGAATTGTTGGCCTCCTGGCCTTCGATTTCTTTTTCCATGTGCGGAAGGCCCACACCCCGTCGCTGAAGGAATCGGCCATTTGGTCTTCCATCTACGTGGGCATCGCCATCCTCTTCGGCCTCGGCGTGCTGGTGTTTGGCGGCAGCACCATGGGCACCGAATACTTCGCCGGTTATGTCACGGAGAAGGCCCTGTCCGTAGACAACCTCTTTGTCTTCCTCATCATCATGGCCAGCTTCAAGGTCCCCCGCGCGGACCAGCAAAAAGTGCTGCTGTTCGGCATCGTCTTCTCCCTGATCGCCCGCACCGCCTTCATCTTCCTCGGCGCCGCGCTCATCAACAGCTTCGCCTGGGTGTTCTACATCTTCGGGCTCATCCTGCTCATCACCGCCGGCAACCTGCTCAAACCGGACAGCCACGACGACGACTCCGATGGCCTGGTGGTCCGGCTCGCCAAAAAGTACCTCCCGGCGTCGGCACACTACGACGGCGACAAACTCTTCACCACGGAAAACGGCAAACGCGTCCTCACGCCCATGCTCCTGGTGATGGTGGCCATCGGCGGCACCGACATCCTCTTTGCCCTCGACTCCATTCCGGCCATCTTCGGCCTGACGCAGAACGTGTACATCGTCTTCACCGCCACTGCCTTCTCGCTGATGGGACTGCGGCAGCTGTTCTTCCTGATCGACGGACTGCTGGACCGGCTCATCTTCCTGTCCTACGGCCTCGCGGCCATCCTGGGCTTCATCGGCGTGAAACTTATCCTGCACGCGCTGCACGAGAACACCCTGCCGTTCATTAACGAGGGCGAACACGTCAGCGTGGTGGAGGTCAGCACGGCTGTGTCCCTCAGTGTGATCCTGGGCGTTTTGGTGGTGACCATCCTGGCGTCCCTGTTCAGCCCCAAGGGCAAAGCCAAAAACGCAGTCTCCGGGGCCAAGCGGCACGCCATCGAATACCTGGACCTCAACTACGAGACCGACATGAACGAGAGGGACAAGATCTTCGCCGCGATGTGCCGCGAAGAGGATCAGATCCGCAGCCTGCCGGAGAAGTACAAGCGGCTCATCCGCAATGAGACCGAGTTCCTGGAGCTCCTCCGCAGCGCCCACATCGAGCATGACAAGGCCCAGGTCCGCGCCGCGAATTCCTGATTCCGCCCGCGTTGTCAGTGCCTGTTGATAGATTCACATCATGGCCGGAGGAACCCTCTCCGGGCCAGGTAGCCCGATAGGGAGGCCCCCGTGTTCCTGCTCGATTCCGCCGGTGCCGGCGCACCACCGGACCTGGTGTTTTCCGCCAGCGATCTGGTGGCCGCCAGCGAGTGTGAGTACCGCACGCTTCGCATCCTGGACGAGAAACTGGGCCGGTCCCCCAAGGCTGTATTTCCCGACGACGAGATGCAGCGCCGTGCCGGGACGCTCGGCGACCAGCACGAGGCAAAGGTCCTGGCCGGCCTGGTCGCGCAGTACGGCGCCTGGGATGCGGGCCGCGGCAGCGGCGTCTACTCCCTTGAGCGCGGGGACAACACCCGGGGAAATCTTGTGGCCAAGCACGCCGAAACCGAGCTGGCCCTCCGTGCCGGGGCCGACGTCGTTTTTCAGGCAACCTTCTTCGACGGCGAATTCCTGGGCTATGCAGACTTCATCGTCAACGAGGCAGCCGGCACCGGCACGCCTGGCCGGTACGAAGTCTGGGACACCAAGCTGGCCCGGCACGCCAAGGTCGGCGCGCTCCTGCAGCTCGCGGCCTACGGCGACCAGCTCCTCGGGATGGGCCTGGACCCGTCGCCGCGGGTCACCCTGGTGCTGGGCGCGGTGGTGGATGGCGACTACGTCCGCAGCCACCATTCCCTGCCGGACCTGCTGCCCGTCTTCCGCGAGCGCCGCGCCAGGTTCCGGCACCTGACCGCTGCGCACCGGAAGGGGGAACCGCCGGTGCAATGGCAGCAGCCGGGCGTTACCCACTGCGGCCGGTGCAACTACTGCGCCGAGCAGGTGCAGGCCCACCGCGACCTCCTGATGGTGGGCGGCATGAGCACCATCCGGCGCAAGAAGCTCATCGCCGAGGGCATCACCACCATCGATGCGCTGGCCGGCCTCCCCGCGGCAAAGGCCATCGGCTCGCTGGTCAGGCTCCGGGACCAGGCCCGGATGCAGCTGGGCCTGGACGCACCCGACGGTTCCCGCACGTTCACCAAGGACGGCGAAGACCATACAGTCACGTTCAAGGTCCTGCCGGAGAACGCCCTGGCGAGTATTCCGGCGCCAAGCCCGGGTGACATCTTCTTCGACTTCGAGGGCGATCCCCTCTGGCAGGATCCGGCCACCAGCCAGTGGGGGCTCGAGTACCTGTTCGGTGTGATCGAAGCGCCTCTCGGCACAGCGGCCGGCAGCGCCGCCGAAGCGGCCGAAAAGCCCGTGTTCCGGCCTTTCTGGGCGCATTCCCGCAACGAAGAGCGGCAGGCTTTCCTGGACTTCCTGGCCTACGTGGAGGAGCGCCGCGCACGCTATCCGGAGATGCACGTCTACCACTACGCCGCCTACGAGAAATCGGCGCTGCGGAACCTGTCCGTGCGGCACCTGGCGGGCGAGGACATCGTGGACAACTGGCTCCGCGAAGGTGTGCTCGTGGACCTCTACGCCATCGCCCGGCATTCGCTGCGGATTTCCGAGCCCTCGTACTCCATCAAGAAACTCGAGCCGCTCTACATGGGCGACAACCTGCGCTCGGGCGAGGTGAAGGACGCCGGCGCCTCTGTGGTGGCCTACGCCGCCTTCTGCGCAGCCCGGGACGGGGGCGATCCCGCCGAAGCTTCCAAGGTCCTTGCCTCCATCTCGGACTACAACGAGTACGACTGCCTCTCCACCCTCCGGCTCCGGGATTGGCTTTTGGGACTCCGCGCCGCGAGTCCCGCTTCCGCCCGCACGGCTGCCACGCACGACGGCGGCGGCCCGGTTCCGCTCCTGCCTGATGTTGTTGAAGCGGAACCCACGCCGGAGGAGGAGCGCAGGCTCCAGGAGTTCCTGGCGGGCCTCCCGGACACCAGGCCCTGGACCGGCGACGAACGGGCCATCGCCATGGTGGCCGCCGCCACCGGGTACCACCGGCGCGAGCGGAAGCAGTTCTGGTGGGAGCATTTTGACCGCACGGAGTCCGAGATCGACCACTGGCGGGACCACCGGAACGTGTTTGTGGTGGACACCGCCGAGGTGGTCTCGGACTGGGCTCTGGCGAAACCGACGGTGCGGATGCGCACCCGCACCCTCCGGCTGACGGGGGCCATGAGCGAAGGCTCGGATTTCAAGCCCGGCAGCACGTGGTGCCGGCTTTACGATTCGCCTGTCCCCAAAGGACTCGAGGATTCTTCCGGAAACATCGACGGCCGCGGCTTCACGTTCGGCACGCTGGTGACAGAAGTGGAGGACCATCCGAAGATCCCGGGACAGAGCATCATCACCATCGTTGAGAAGGAAACCGGCAAGGTCCCCGCGTACCCGCACATCCCGATAGCCCTCACCGAGGATCAGCCGGTCCGGACCGCGAGCATCGAAGCTGCGCTGGCCGAACTTGCCCGGACGGTTGGGGCTTCGGTGCCCGTCCTTCCGGAACATCCCGGCGTCGACATCCTGCGCAAGGTCCCGCCGCGCTTCCGGACGCGGCCGTCGCCGGCCGGAGTGGGAACGGACAGCGCCGGCGCAGTGGACTACATCACGGCCATCACTACCTCGCTGCTGGACCTCTACCAGTCCTACCTTGCCGTCCAGGGCCCTCCCGGGACAGGCAAGACCTACGTCGGTTCCCATGTCATTGCGCGGCTGGTAGCCCACGGCTGGAAGATCGGTGTGGTGGGGCAATCCCATGCCGTGGTGGAAAACATGCTGTGCACCGCCATCGAATCGGCCGGGGTGGATCCGGCCCGGGTAGCCAAGAGACTGGCCACGGACCACAGGGTGCCGTGGCGTCAAACGAAGGACGAGGACGTCGCCTCCCTGCTGGCCTCCCCGGGCGGCGCCCTGGTGGGCGGCACGGCCTGGACCATGACCGGCAAGTCCGTCCCCGTCGGCTCCCTGGACCTGCTGGTGATTGATGAGGCGGGGCAGTTCTCGCTGGCCAACACCCTGGCTGTGGCCCGCTCCGCCAAGCGCCTCCTGCTCCTGGGCGACCCGCAGCAGCTGCCGCAGGTCACCCAGGGCTCGCACCCGGAACCAGTGGACGAGTCGGCCCTGGGCTGGCTCGCCGCCGGCCATGCCACGCTGCCGGAGGACCTTGGCTACTTCCTGGCCGACAGCTGGCGCATGCATCCCGACCTGTGCCGCGCCGTGTCGGCCCTCAGCTATGACGGCAAGCTGGAAGCGGCGCCGGCCGCGTCCCAGCGCAGCCTCGCCGAGCTGCCCGCCGGCGTCGAAACCGTGTTCGTGACGCACAGCGCGAACACCACGTCCTCCCCGGAGGAAGCGGCCGAAGTGGTCCGCCAGGCGCAGCGCCACATCGGCCTGAAATGGATTCCCGGCGGCGACAAGCCCGCCCGGCCGCTGACGCCGGAGGACATCCTGGTGGTGGCCGCGTACAACGCCCAGGTCCAGCTCATCCGGCAGGCCCTCCACCTGGCCGGCCTCGCAGGCGTCCGGGTAGGCACCGTGGACAAGTTCCAGGGCCAGGAGGCGCCCGTGGTGCTGGTGTCCATGGCCTGTTCCGCGGTGGCCGAGGCTCCGCGCGGCGCCGAGTTCCTGCTGAACCGCAACCGGATCAACGTGGCGGTCTCCCGAGGCCAATGGCGTGCCGTGATTGTCCGGTCACCGGAGCTGACCAACTACATGCCATCCAAACCCGCGGTACTGGAGGAGCTCGGCGCCTTCATCGGCCTCAGCCCGCGCACAACAGGGTAAGTTCGTGGGGTGACATCCCAGAGTAAAATGCCTGTTGGCGCCCTGATCGTCCTTGCCGCCATCGGCTTTACCGCCATCACCACCGAACTTCTGCCCTCCGGTTTGCTGCCCCGGATCAGCGCCGACTTCAAGGTCTCCGAAGCGACGGCCGGGTACCTGACGGCAGGCTACGCGGCCATCATCGTAGTGACCGTCATCCCGCTGTCCATGGCCTTGGCCCGGATCCCGCGGCACTTCCTGCTCATCGCCCTGATCCTGACCTTCGCGGCAAGCAACGCCTTGGTGGCCATAGTCTCCGACTTCGGTGCCGCCATGGGTTCACGCGTTGTGGGCGGCATCGCGCACGGCCTGCTGTGGTCCGCCATGGCTCCATTCGTGGCCCGGATCGTTCCCGCCCACAAGGTGGGCAAGGCACTGGCGATTGTTTTCAGCGGCAACAGCCTGGGACTGGCCATCGGCGCCCCGGTGGGTACTGCCCTGGGCAACCTCCTCGGCTGGCGCGCAGCGTTCCTGGTCCTGGCCGCCTCCGGCGTGCTGCTGGCCATCCTTGCCGTGTGGCTGCTTCCCCCGGTGCGCCGCATCCCCGACACGCCGCACCCTTCGCTCCGCAAGGCCATCGCCCAGCCTGGTGTCAAAACCGTTGCCGTTGGCTGGCCATTGATGCTGATGGCCCACTTCGCCCTGTTCACCTACATTGCCCCGTTCCTGCGTGAGGTCCGGCTGCCCGACTTCAGCATTCCCCTGTCCATCAGTGTCCTTGGTGTGGCAGGCCTGGTGGGCATCTGGATCGCCGGAGTCACAGTGGACTCCAGGCCGCGGCGGTGGCACCTCATCACCGTTGCGGGCGTTGTGGCATCCCTGCTGCTGCTTCCGCTGGTGGGCAATCTTGCCGGCGGCCTCGACCTGCCCGCCGCCCTGGTCCTGATGTTCGTGTGGGGCACAGGCATCGGCGCCATGGGCATCTATAACCAGTCCGCCATCCTCCGGGCCGGCGGTGAGTACCGGGACGCCGCCAACGGCCTGACGGTCCTGACCATCCAGGTAGGAATCACCATCGGCGCGATGTTCGGTGCCGCGGCCCTGACGTTCGCCGGGCCCGCCCTGATCCCTGTCGCAGCGGCCCTTCCCGCCGTCGTGGCACTTGTGCTCATCATGGCCGGCCGGCGGCATGCGTACCCGCCTGGCCGGGAGGAGCGGCGCTCCGAAGTTCCCGTCAGCGGGCCCTGAAGTCCCGGAAGGAACCCTCGGCTTCAGAAATGGACTCTTCAACGCGTTCCACCCGGCCGGGTGCGTTGTCCGACCTCAGCCAGTCCAGGAGTTGGCGCACCTGCTCCTCCGGGCCTTCAGCAACAACGGACACCGAACCGTCCCCGAGGTTCTTCACAACACCCTTGAGGGCGAGCTCGTCCGCTTTGCCCATGGTCCAAAAACGGAATCCGACCCCCTGCACCACGCCGAAGACGCGGGCAGAGAGCCGGATGTCGCCCCGCCGGGGCCCGTCATTTGTCATGGCACTCAGGCCTGCTTGACCAGCGCAGCTTCAACGTTGATCTTGACCTTGTCGCTGACCAGCAGCCCGCCGGCTTCCAGCGCAGCGTTCCAGGTCAGCCCGAATTCCTTGCGGCTGATCTCGCACTCAGCGGAGAATCCCGCGCGGGTGGCACCGAACGGGTCAACGGCCACCCCGGTGAATTCAACTTCCAGCTCCACGGGCTTGCTGATGCCCCGGATGGTGAGGTCACCGGTGAGTGTGTAATCCTCGCCGTCGCCCTCCACCCCGGTGGCACGGAAGGTCATCTCCGGGAATTCCTCCACGTCGAAGAAGTCCGGGCCCTTCACATGCGCGTCGCGGTTGGCGTCACCGGATTCGAAGCTCGCCGTTTTGACCGTGGCGTGCAGTGACGCGTCGGCGAGGGACCCGCCCACGCGGGCTTCGGCTGAGGCGTCGGTGAAGCGTCCGCGGACTTTGCTGATGCCTGCGTGGCGGACCGTGAAGCCGATCTCGCTGTGGGACATGTCGAGGAGCCAAATGCCTGGTGTCAGGCCTGAGGGAAGGGTCACTTTGCATCTCCTTGTGCTCGGAAACAGGTGTGGGAACCAGCCATTACGGCCGGTTCCCACACTGCTTCACTCCGGAGGCTTTGTCCAGAGATGCCGCGGTCAGTTGATGGTGATGTCCCGTGTGCGGTGGTCGTAGCGGATGGTGACGGTGCCGCCGTCGTGGTGCAGTTCGTGGTTGGGGCCATCGAACGTGCCGAACGCGCCGTAGTTCTCGTCCCAGGACCGGTTCAGCGCAATCTTGAACGTGTAGAAGCCTGCGGGCAGCTCGGTGCTCTTGACCCAGACCTGCGAACCGAAGTCGAAGTCCATCTGCGACTCGTCGTACTGCGGCGCCCAGTTCTCCGGCGCACCCAGGAACGTATTGAAGTCGCCAGCCAGAGCCACTGCCTCGGGCTGCGGGAACGTTTCCTCGTCCGGCCCTTCCAGGGGCTCGGCCACAGCTGCAGCGGTGTCCTTCGGGGCGGCGGCCTTTCGTGTACGGACGGCCTTGACCACCGGCTCCACGGCGTCCTCGATCAGCTTGGCGGCCTTGCCCACGGCCTCGGCGGCCTTCTTGGCCGGCGCCTTCTTCGCGGGGGCCTTCTTCACGCTGGCCGCGGCCACCTTTGCGGGAGCCGTTTTCACAGCGGGAGCCGACGGAAGCGGCGTGTCGGCCGGGACGGGAGTTCCGGCGTCGAGCGCTGTGGCGAAAGACTCCGTGTCCGGGAAGGCGACCGTGGCGCGCATGCCGTCCTCGGTGATGGTCCAGCCCGAGCGGCCCTTAACCAGCCAGCCGGCCCGGACCAGCTTGGCCGTGGCCGAGGTCAGCGTCTTGTGCCCGCGAGGAATGCCGCCGCTAAGCAGCACAGCCTCGTGGTCGCTGAACGGAACGCGGGCAGTGGCTTCCGCCAGCACCTCGCCGGCGTTTCTTGCCTCGCCTGTCCACGTGCCCTCCGTCAGGACATTCAGTACGGTCTTGAGTCGAAGGTAGGTGTTCTCTGCGGTGGACTTGGCCATGATTCCCCTTAGTAAAGCGATCTGTCTCTAGGCATTTTGCCAACAGCCTGTTAAATCGCACGACTTGAAATGGTTAACTCTGCGTGTCGTGACCGACTATGACGCGGATTACAGCGGAACTGAGGCATGAGTCTCGGGTACGGGGCTGTTTTCTCAACCCTCAAACGCTTTCCCGGGGGTACCGCTGGACACTTCCCGGACGCGCATGGGCCCAAGTGTAGCGAGCCCTGCGCCCCGGAGCTAGCCGCCGTTCAGCTCGTCCAGGAGCTCGGCTTTCCGTTCCTCCGAAGCGAACGACGAGTGGATGGAGTTGGCTGCGAGCCTGGACCTGTCGAACTCGGAGAGCTCAAACACCGCCTGCAGCTGCGCAAAGTTGTCATCCACGTAGCCGCCGAAATAGGCAGGATCGTCCGAGTTCACGGAGACATTAAGCCCGGCGGCGAGCATTGCCGGCAAGGGGTGGTCCGCCAGCGTATCCACCGCGCGGAGCCGGACATTGGACAGCGGGCAGACAGTCAGCGGAATCCGCTCGTCCACGAGGCGTTCCACGAGATCCTGATCTTCCATGCAGCGGATGCCGTGGTCAATGCGCTCCACCCCCAGGACGTCCAGCGCTTCGATAATGTACGACGCCGGACCCTCCTCGCCCGCATGGGCGGTCAGACGCAGGCCCGCTTCGCGGGCCTTGGCAAACAGCCGCTCGAACTTGGCCGGCGGGTTGCCCACCTCAGCCGAGTCCAGGCCAATGGCAGCGATGGGAGCATTCATGGCAAGCAGTCCGTCCAGGACCTCCAGCGCCGATTCCTCCGACAGGTCGCGCAGGAACGCCGCAATCAGCAGGGTTGAGATGCCGAAGTCTTCCACCGAGGTCGCCAGCGCCGAGGCCACCCCGTTGACGCAGGTTTCCAGACTGATGCCGCGGGCGATGTGAGCCTGGGGGTCCATCATGATTTCTGCATGCCGCACTCCGGCGGCCGCCGCCCTGGTTAGGTACGCGCGGGTCATGTCGGCAAAGTCCTGTTCTGTCTGCAGCACCGCCATGTTGGCGTAGTACAGGTCCAGGAACGACTGCAGATCGCTGAACTCGTAGAGTCCCCGCAACTCCTCCAGGCCGGCGTATGGGAGGGTCAGGCCGTTGCGCTCAGCCAGTTCAAAGATCAACTCGGGCTGCAGCGTGCCCTCGATATGCAGGTGCAGTTCGGCCAATGGGAGGATCCGCGCAACTTCCGCCTCCGGCAGGTCTTCCGCTGTTTCAGTTTCAGGCGCGGCAGAGCCGTCGGCAAAAATATCCATTCGGTCAGGATAGTCCCCGAATGGCCCCCGCCGGCTTCGGAACATCGGCCTGCACCATGAAACAGAGAGATCTCGGTTTGATAACGGCGCCCCGATGTCCTAGCGTGAAACACAAGCCCGCCACGCGGGCGACTGAATGCCCGGTGCTGCCTCCACCAGAACTGCCCGGCCGGCAGCCACCGAAAATGACCTCGACTTGTCAGGGGCGGGCAGTGGCGCGATAACGTCCGGGGACGGACCGAGCGCAGGTGGCCTTCGGGAGCATCACATGAAAAACACCACCATCCGTACTGCCGCGCGCCGTGGAGTCACCGTGGCCGCAATTTCAGCTGCCGGCATCGCACTCTCCGCCACCGGAGCCAACGCGGCCACCGACGGCGCTACCTGGGACGCCCTGGCGCAATGTGAGAGCGGCGGAAACTGGGCCATCAACACCGGCAACGGCTATTCCGGCGGGCTGCAGTTCAGCCCCACCACCTGGGCTGCCTACGGCGGCACCGGCTCCGCAGCAGACGCGAGCCGTGAGCAGCAGATCGCCGTGGCCGAACAGGTCCAGGCCGGCCAGGGCTGGGGAGCCTGGCCGTCGTGCGCCGCCCAGCTTGGCTTGAGCGGCGGAGGCGGCGCGACTGCGGTTGCCCCGCAAAGCGTGCCCGTCACCCAGGCACCGGTTGCCCAAGCCCCGGCCGTTCAGGCCCCGGTTAGCCAGGCGCCCGTCACGCAAGCGCCCGTCACCCCAGCGCCCGTCACCCAGGCTCCGCAACACGCCGCGCCGCCGGCACTGAGCGGGGAAACCTACACGCTCGAGCCCGGTGACACGCTCAGCAGCGTGGCCGACAAGCTGGGCATCGAAGGCGGCTGGGAGAAACTGGCCGACGCCAACCTGGATACCATCGCTGACCCGGACCTTGTGTTCGCGGGGCAGGTCATCCAGCTCCCGGCCTAGCGGTCGGACGTTCCCGGGCATTTTCCCCTTCCCCCTTGCGCCGGGGACACGCAAAGCACGAAACAACGACGCCGGAGCTCCCCGCCCAAGGGGAGTTCCGGCGTCGTTGTTTCTAAGTCTTTCCGCTGCCGATCAGCGGATGCCTCAATGGCTACGCGATGGCTGGGATCTCCCGGACAATGCGCACCTTCCAGGCTTTGGCGTCGCTGGTGTCCAGCAGCGCTACGGTACCGTGGGCGACGTTCAGCGCCACGCGCTTGGCTGCGAGCAGTTCGAGGTAAAGGTGCTCGTTCATGCGGCCGGGGGCGTCGATCATGTACTTCACGGCGTCGCGGACTTTGCGGTAATTCGCGCTCCGCTCGCGGTGCAGGTGGAGCTCCAGCATCTGGCGCTGGCGCACCTTGGGTTCGTGCTTGTTGAGCCAGGAAACGGCCAGGTGGACGGCAATCACCAGCACCAGCGAAACGGCATAAATCCACCAGCCGCTGTTCAGCAGGAACAAGGGCAGGTTGCCAATGGCCACAAGTGCAATAACAACCCGCAGCGCGACGATGCGCCGGAGGGTCAGGGCAACCGAGGCCATGGCGGCGCGGAAGCCATGCTGCTCTTTCCGCGCTTCGGCGGGATCAAGGGTAAATTCATCAAGGACCAGGATGCCCTTTGCCTCCGGGCTGAGCATTTGCCCGAACTTGGGCATGAAATGCTCTGAGGAGCCGGCGGTCTTTTCAGGAGAAATTGTCATGGGAGGGCTTCCGGGACGGTGGGGCGTTTCGGTGATCTTAGTGGTTGGCGGCATGCGCTGTATGCATCGGTCCACTATGTGAACACTTTGGGCATACGCTGATGCGGTGGCGTGTGGCAGCGCCGTGTGGCGGCGGGCACTGCAATTGGCACATCCGCCGCGTGCCGTCAGACTGAAAGTATGCAAACCTTCCTTCCGTATCCCGATTTCCGGCAGAGCGCCGCAGCACTGGACACCGCCAGGCTTGGCAAGCAGCGTGTCGAGGCGCTGCAGACCCTGCGGGCCCTGGTGATTCCCGAATACGGCTGGCAGACCCACCCCGCCGTCCGCATGTGGATGGGCCACGTCCCGGCACTGACCCTGTACGGCCTGGCCATGGTGGACGAATGGACCGGCCGCGGCCACGCGGACAACACGCGCGCCAACATCACCGAGTTTGCGCCCCAGGCTGCGCACCCTGACTATGCGGCCAGGATTCCCATGCCGGAGTGGCTGGGGAACCCCGACTTCCACCTGAGCCACCGCGCGAAGCTGCTCCGCAAGGAACCGAAGTTCTATAAGACGGTATTCCCGGACGCCGACCTCGACCTGGACTACATCTGGCCTGAGCCAAAACACGAGTTCTATCCGGAAGAACCCGAGGACGACTTCCTGTGGATCCTCCGCGACCCGCACGCCGACGTCGACCCGCAGACCCTGGACACCGTGGCACTCCCGCCGGTCCGCCGCTCTGCGCTTGCGGCCACGCCCGATGCGGACGGCTACTCCCCCGTCTATGTTGACGACGGGTCCCGCCGCCCGTCCAAGCAGCCCCGCAAACTGGCGCCCAAGCAGCTCGTCAAGAAACCAACGCGGAAACGCCAGGCCCAGGAGCAGGCCTTCGCCACCCTTCCGGGCAAAACCACCGTCGCCGTCTCGTTCGAGGACGGCCGGAAGTTCGCTGTTGGGCAGGTCCTGGGCCGGCCCATCACGCTCGATGATGGCCGCTTCGGCCGGACCTTCAGCGTCACCGAGGTGATCGACCGGTCCGCGTTCGACTACCCGGCGCTCCTGCAGGATCCCCGCGTCTTCTTCCCGGTTCCGACGCCGTCGGTTCTCGCCGGCTGACCGCGTGACCATCCTCCTGGCCGGTTGCGGCGATCTGGGTTCCGAGGCAGGCCTGCGCTTTGCCGCGGCCGGGCACAGGGTGGTTGGCTGGCGCCGCTCACCCGCGAAACTGCCGGCGGCGATAGAAGGTGTGGCGGCTGACCTCCGTTCTACGGACCTGCCGGTTGTCCCCGCGGACACTACCGCCGTCGTCGTGGCCGTTGCGGCTGACTCACCCACAGAAGCGGCCTACCGGGCCGCCTATGTGGACGGGCTGGCGCACGTCCTGGACGCCCTGGAGCGCGACGCCGTGACACCGCGGCGCGTCCTTTTTGTGTCCTCCACGGCAGTCTATGGGGACGCCGGCGGTGGCTGGGTTGATGAAAGTACGACGGCGGCGCCCGGCGGATTCTCCGGGCGCGTCCTCCTGGAAGCGGAGGACCTCCTGCTTTCGCGGTTGCGCGGCACCGGGTCAGTGCCTGTTGTGCTGCGGCTCGGTGGGATCTACGGTCCGGGGCGGACGCGTCTGATCGACCAGGTGCGCAGTGGCGCCGCCGTGATTCCGGACGAGCCGCGCTACACCAACCGCATCCACCGGGATGATGCGGCCGCCGCCATGGTTCATCTGGCGTCGACCGCCGTTGACCCTGCGCCGGTTTACGTGGGCGTGGATGATTCGCCTGCCGAACTTGGCGAGGTGCTGCGTTTCCTGGCGGCCGAGATGGGGTTTCCGGAACCACCTGTTGGCCCTGCCGGTGAGGCGCGGGGCGGCAACAAACGCTGCAGCAACGCGCTGCTGCGAAGCTCCGGACTCAAGCTCGCCTACCCGACATTTCGGGAAGGCTACCGTGCGGTCCTGGCGGGCACCGGAGTCCGCCACCCCTAACCCTTGGTTCAGTGGCCTTCAGGCCTGGGCTATCCACCTAGGTTCTTATCCACATAGGTGATTTTCCTTGCCCGCGGTGACGGTGGACGCTGGGATGCTGTGGGTATGGACAACAGCACGGCGGTGGATACAGCGGAGGTTCTTGGGGCTCCGGCCGGTGCCGCTGATCTGCTGCGTCAGGAATACGACGGGTGTTTGGACGCGCTGGTGGAGATCACCCGTGAGGAAGCGAGGCTGGCAGCCCGCAAAGTCCGGGCTGCGGCCCGGTGCGCTCAGCTGGCCCGGACCATGGCGTCTCCGTCCATGACCCTGCAGGAGGAGAGCGCCCACGGGATGGCTCTCGTCGCTGAGCTGGCTGGCGTGCTGACGGTCAGTGAGGCCGCGGCAGCCAACCTGCTGGCAGAGGCCCACGAACTGACCACCGCGCTGCCGTTGACGTTATCGTCCTTGGAGGCCGGAACCATTTCCTGGCAGCATGCCCGGATCGTGGTGGATGAAACCAACGGCCTGAGTCCGGAGGGTGCGCAGGCGTTAGAGGCCCACTTCCTGGACCCTGCTGCCCCGAACCCGGCCCGGGGCGCTCCCGCCGGGGAGATGGTGGCCGGCAGGTTCCGGGCCAAGGCCCGGACCTGGCGGGAACGCCACCACCCGGTCGGCATCGAGAAACGCCACGCGACATCTGCGGCCGACCGGCGGCTGCTGTTTGCTCCGGCCCGGGATGGCATGGCCTGGCTCTCGGCTTACCTCCCGGCCGATACCGCGTCCGGAATCTGGAACCGGGCCACCGCCGCGGCCCGGGCCATGCAGGGCCCGGACGAGGACAAAACACTCACCCAGCTGCGGGCCGATATCGCCGCGACCTGGCTGCTAGGCGTCAATTCCGGTGCCGCGGACAGCGTCCCTGACCGTGCCGGCAATGTCTCTGACCGGGCTGGCAATGTCCCTGGCGGTGCCGGCAATGACCTGGAAGACCTGCCGGTCCGTGACACTGCCCTCCCGGCCGCCAGCGAGACGAATACCGTCCCGGCCGCCAGCGAGCCTATGGAGCTGCTTGGCGGTGTTCCGTCGCCGCAGGCGCAGGTGCTGATTATGGTCCCGGTGATGGCCCTGCTCGGTGTCACGGAGGAGCCGGCCATGCTCGACGGTTACGGGCCGATCCCGCCGTCCATGGCCCGGCAGCTGATTGCCAACGGCGCCAAGTCCTTTCACCGGGTCCTCATTGACCCGCGTGACGGTGCACCGCTGGAAATCGGACGGACCAGCTACCCGGTCACCAAAGCGCAACGCCGATGGCTCAGGCTCAGGGACGGCAAATGCCCGTTCCCCGGCTGCACCAACCAATCCCTGGACAACGAAGCCGACCACGTCCTCGCCTGGGCCAACGGCGGCACCACCGGGGTTTCGAACCTCGGCCAGCCGTGCCGCCGTCACCACATCCTCCGCCACACCACCGGATGGACACCCACCGAGCCCAGCAAAGACAACCCGCCCGGCTGGATATCTCCGGCCGGCCGGCGTTACCAAAGCGAACACCCCGATTGGGAACCACCCCACCTGCCGGAAGGGTTGGTCGACTAGGAGTCCTGCCAGCCACGTCCTTCGACGAAGGTTGCCACCAGAGTTCCCACTCCGGCCTGAAGAGAACTAGAAGGGTCAAAGTACAAGCTGCCCTCCCGCGCACGGCTGTGGGTGATGAGTTGCTCGGCCTCGAGTTTGGCCTCAGAATCCGTCGCGCCGAGGATGCCTGTCCGGGCAGGTAACTCTGGTGTGTGGACGACGTTGGCCTCTGTCTTCTGGAGAGGCACGGTGGTGTCAGCGTTGATTTCTTCGTTGGGGAATTCAAACTCAGCGTCGTTGGAAGCAGCAGGAACGATGTACTCCAGGAAGTAAGTCATGACCCCACACTTCCAGAAACAATCGTCGGCCGGAAGCTTACATGCCTGGTCAGGGACAGCAGCCACAACACCGGCTGCGATGCCCCGGACAAGAAAAAATGCCAGCTTCCAACGGCTGACGTGCACTCCTATACTGACCGGATGATCATGCCGCTGTTTTTCGGCGTCATAGCATCCAGCGCACTGATTCTGGGTGCCGTCATCGGCGTGCGGTTCGAATTGCCCAAACGTCTGTTGGCCATCCTGCTGGCATTCGCAGCAGGCTCCCTCATAACGGCCCTCGCGTTCGAACTCTTTGAGGATGCCTACCAACGGGGTGGCATCGTTCGAGCAGCACTGGGACTCTTGGGCGGTGCCATTGTCTTCACCATCCTCAGCGCACTCCTGGACCGTTGGGCACAGCCGGGTGCGCAGGCAACTCCCGCCGATGAATACCAAGGCAGCGCCAAGCTGGACACCGACGCAGCAGCGGCCGACCGCAAAGCAACCGCTGCTTCCACGCGCGGGGCGGCCGGAATGGCGCTCCTGGCTGCGGTGACCCTGGATGGTGTGCCGGAGAATGTGGCTTTGGGGGTCTCCCTTGGCGAGGGCACCGGCGGGCTGGCGCTGCTCGCCGCCATCTTCGTCTCCAACCTGCCGGAGGCACTGGTCGGCGCTGCGTCCATGCGAAGCCAGGGCCGCTCGGCCGGCAGCGTCATAGGCCTTTGGTTTGCGTGCGCGGTGCTGCTGGTGGCCGCTGTCGTTGTCGGGGCAGGCCCATTGTCCGGCACGGACCCTGAAGCCATCTCCCTGCCTCTGGCCTTTGCCGCCGGCGCCGTTATCGCCTCGCTCGCGGATACTCTGATGCCGGAGGCCTACGAGCACGGCGGCCCTGCGGTAGCCATCAGCACCGCCGCAGGGTTTGTCCTCGCCTTCGTCTTGTCGCTCGCCTGATAAGGGACGAAGAAGCCCGCTACTTGCCGAGTCCAGCCCTCCGGAGGGCTTCGGCCATCGCGGTGTTCACCGGCGCCGGCTTCGTAGCTGGAGGCCGGCCGGCTGCTGGCTTGGCATCCGGCTTTCGGCCGGATGCATTGCCGTTTCCGACCGACGGATTTGCGCCGGACGGATTTACGCTGGACGGAGTCCTGGTCCCGGCACCACGCCCACCAGAGTTGCGATCGGCACCCCTAGTCCCCCGCCGGTTCGGCTGCCCCGACGGCTGGCCTCCTGCCCGGCCTCCGCCGCCCGAACGGCCCTCTTCCGGACGGCCCTGTCCTCGCCCGGCGGAAGGCGAGGGCTCGTCGTCGAGCCTTAACGTCAGCGAAATCCGCTTCCGCTCCGGATCGGCTTCCAGCACCTTCACGCGCACAACCTGCCCCGATTTGACCACTTCGCGGGGGTCGGACACGAACCTGTTGGCCAGCGCGGACACATGAACCAGACCGTCCTGGTGCACGCCCACATCCACAAAGGCACCGAACGCGGCAACGTTTGTCACCGTCCCTTCAAGCACCATGCCCGGCTTGAGGTCGGAGATCTTCTCAATGCCCTCGGCGAACGTCGCGGCGGCAAAGGCCGGGCGCGGATCCCGGCCGGGCTTGTCCAGCTCGGCCAGGATGTCCTGCACCGTGGGCAGGCCAAACGTCCCGTCCACAAACGTCCGCGGATCCAGGGACGACGCGGGCGCCGACCCGGCAGCCACCAGGATCTTGCGGGCCACTGAATAGGCTTCAGGGTGCACGCTTGAGGCGTCCAGCGGTTCCGCTCCGCCGGTGATCCGTAGGAAGCCTGCGCACTGTTCGAAGGCCTTGGCACCGAGCCGGGGCACCTTCTTCAGGTCACTGCGCTTGGCGAACGGCCCATGGTCGTTCCGGTATGCCACAATGTTCTCGCTCAGCAGCGGCCCGACGCCAGCCACGCGGCTGAGCAGTGCGGGCGATGCCGTGTTCACATCCACCCCCACCGCGTTGACGCAGTCTTCCACTACCGCGTCCAGGCTGCGGTCCAGCTTCGAGGCGGTGACGTCGTGCTGGTACTGGCCCACGCCGATAGACTTGGGGTCGATTTTCACCAGTTCCGCGAGCGGATCCTGCAGACGCCGGGCGATGGAGACCGCCCCGCGCAAGGAAACATCCATGCCCGGCAGCTCGGCCGCGGCAAGTGCCGACGCCGAATACACGGATGCTCCGGCCTCGGAGACAACGAGTTTCTGCGGTTTCTTCTCAGCAGCAGGCAGTAGCTTGATCAGTTCAGCGGCGAGTTTGTCTGTCTCCCGTGACGCCGTTCCGTTGCCGATTGCCACCAGTTCAACGTTGTGTGTCCGTGCGAGCCCCACGAGGGTTGCCAGCGCCTCGTCCCATTTACGGGCCGGTGCGTGCGGATACACGGTGTCGGTGGCCACCACTTTGCCTGTGCCGTCCACAACGGCCACCTTCACGCCGGTGCGCAGCCCCGGGTCCAGGCCAAGGGTGGCGCGGTTGCCGGCGGGTGCGGCCAGCAGGACGTCCCGCAGGTTGGCGGCGAACACGCGTACCGCTTCATCCTCGGCTGCGGTGAACATCCGGCTGCGAAGGTCGGCGGTCAGCCGAGCCAACACGCGCGAGCGCCAGGCGAGCTGCGCGGTCTGCATCAGCCAGGCATCGGCGGGACGGCCGCGGTCGGCAACCCCGAGGCACCTCGCCACCGCGGCCTCGTAGCGCGAGCGTGCGGCGGCGAGGGCGTCGTCTTTATTCGGATCGGCCTCGGCAAGCTCCAGTTCCAGGACGCCGTCTTTTTCGCCTCGCAGTAGGGCAAGTACGCGATGCGAAGGCATCCCCGACGGCGCCTGCGTGAAGTCAAAGTAATCAGCGAACTTCTGCCCCTCAGCCTCCTTGCCCTTCTTCACCCGCGACACCATCCGGCCCTGGGTCCAGAGGCGTTCCCTCAGATTGGCGGCAAGGTCCGGGTCCTGGGCCACCCGCTCCACGAGGATTGACCGGGCGCCGGCGAGCGCGGCTGCCGCGTCGTCAATCGCATGCTCGGCGTTCAGATACTTGGCTGCTTCGCGCTCTGGATGCACATCGGGGCGCTTCAGCAAGGCATCGGCGAGGGGTTCAAGACCGGCTTCGCGGGCGATCTGCGCCTTGGTGCGGCGCTTGGACTTGAACGGAAGGTAGATGTCCTCTAGCCGGGACTTCGTGTCCGCCGCCAGGATCGCTGCCTGCAGTTCCTTGGTCAGCTGGCCTTGCGAGCCGATCGCCTCAAGGACAGTACGACGGCGGTCCTCGAGTTCGCGGAGATACCGCAGGCGTTCGTCGAGCTCACGGAGCTGCGTGTCGTCAAGCGTCCCGGTGGCTTCTTTTCGGTACCGGGCGATGAACGGCACGGTGGATCCGCCGTCGAGCAGTTCCACGGCGGCTCTCACCTGCCACGCTTGGACGCCGAGTTCTCTGGCAATCTGGGTGTGGATGGCACTGTCCGCGGTTTCGGCGGACACGGGTGCGGACGGCGCGTGCGGGAGTTGAGTCACCAGAACATTTTGCCTTACCGGGCTAACCGTCTCCAGCGGTGCCGCAGCGGCGGCCTCGGCAGGCCGGGTATTCCGCTCCGGGCTGCGAAGTGCTGTAGTTGATATGCCGTCACCGGTACTCATTCTCGAGGAAGAGGACACCATGCGGGAACTGCTCATCGTCTTTCAGGACGGATTCGACGAGGCCAACATCACCGTCATGGTCAATGGCAAGGAAGTCCGGCGCGACGTGGGCGTCACCACCAATCCGCTCTTGGGGGAAGCCTTCGAAACATCCGTGGAGCTGCCCGCGAAAGGGGCGCAGGTGGGGGTTGAAGTGACGAACCGTGGCCTAAAAGCCATCACCAAAGTCAGCGGAAAGCCCAAGAGCCTGCTCGTTTCCATCCAGGACAACAAGCTCGTCATGCGCGAGGGGACGGGCCGGGAAGCATTTATGTAGGAGCCTCTAGCGATAGTCCATTCGCTGGAGTATCCTAGCCGTACCGCTCAGCTTCAGTGAGCCTGAGCGGGCCAACTTTTTGTATAAAGAGCCAAAGAGCCGTCGGATGGCTTTCGGTTCGAGTTGCCGGGACAGCACACCGAGCAGCCAACGACGGCGGCACCCAAAGCCGGGTGCCGCCGTCGTCGTTAAGCCGGGGCTCCGCCCCTTGTTTGCCCAAGCGCAACAGCTTAAGCGAGCGCGCAGGGTCTATGCCGAGTGCACGGGGTAATCTGTGTAGCCGGCCGAGCTGTCTGCGTAGAACGTGGACGGGTCGGGTTCGTTCAGGGGAAGGTTTTCCTTCCAGCGCCGCGCGAGGTCCGGGTTGGCGATGGCGGGGCGCCCCACCACCACTGCATCGGCGTGGCCGTCGGCAACCAGGCTGGCTGCTTCCTCCCGCGTGGTCACGGTGCCGAACCCGGAGTTGACGAGGAAGGTGCCGTTGAAGCGGGCGCGGAGGTCCTGGACCAGTTCGCTGGTTGGCTCGTGGTGAAGCACGCTGAGGTAGGCGAGGTTCAGCGGGGCGATGCTGTCCACCAGCACCTCATACGTTGCACGGACGTCGGCTGCATCTGTTTCGGCGATGCCCTGGACATTGTGCTCGGGCGAGATGCGGATACCGACGCGGTTGGCGCCTACTGCGGCGACAACCGCGTTGACCGTTTCGATCACAAAACGTGCCCGGTTCTCAGGGGAACCGCCATAGCTGTCGTCGCGCACGTTGGAATTGGGGGCGAGGAATTCGTGCAGCAGGTAACCGTTCGCCGAGTGCAGTTCCACGCCGTCGAAGCCTGCTTCGATAGCGTTGAGCGCACCTGTGACGATCTCCTGCATAACGACCGGAAGCTCGTCACTGGTCAGCGCGTGCGGCACGGGGTAAGGCTTCTTGCCTGACGGCGTGCGGACTTCGCCGTCAATGGCAATGGCGCTTGGAGCCACGAGGGTGTGGCCGCCGGTGATGTCCTCATGGGACACGCGCCCGCCGTGCATGACCTGGGCAAACATCCGGCCACCCTCGGCATGGACAGCGTCGGTAACCTTCTTCCAGCCAGCGATCTGCGCTTCCGTGATCAGCCCGGGCTGGCCGGCGTAGGAGCGGCCGGCCTGGCTGGGGTAGGTGCCTTCGCTGACGATCAGGCCCAGTGACGCGCGCTGGCGGTAGTGTTCCGCGACCAGCGGGCCTGGCACGCCTTCTTCGCCCGCGCGCAGGCGGGTCAGTGGCGCCATGACAAGGCGGTTGGACAGTTCAAGCTCACCGAGAGCCAAGGGGGAAAACAGCATGCGCAGTTCCTTTCGCAGGGAATTGGTACTGCTGGGCCCAACCTGCTGGCGTCCGCGTCTATTCCGGACGAGACGGCTCTCACACCGCGTTCAGGAGCTTTACTTAGTGGCTTGATGCCACGCCCGGGCACCCCTGGCCTTGTGGATTTTGGTTGCAGTCGTCGGCGTAGTTCCGGGTGATGGAGCGCCAGACGCTGATGGTCTGAGCCGGCGCACTGAACTGTCCTTGGCCCGGGATGGGCAATGGCGGTCCGTCGTTTACTGAGTACGTACCCTGGAAGGAGGTGGTGAGGATTACCTGGAAGTCACCTGTTTGGGGATAGGCGTGGCTGGTCCTGGTCTTCTCACCCCAGCGTTCCTGCGGCAACGGCCCGCCCATGGACGGCTGCGGGCCAAACACGGTTCCGTCGCCGTAATTCCACGTGTACTGGACTGGTGTAGCCACGATGTGCACCCGCTGTCCGAACATCGTCACGTCAAACTGCTGCTCGGCAGCGTTGGCATAGAAGTTCGTTTCGGCGCCGCGGAGGGTGTGCGGGCTCGGCTGGGCGACGACAGTTCCCGCATTGATCGGCAAGCTCTCGAACTGCCTCTGGATGTCAGCGGCTATCCGCGGCAGAAGGTCTTCAGGCTGAGCATCGTAAAGGCAGGTTGGGCCGGAATGGATAGCCCACACCGCGCCGGGGACACCTCTCGGCATGGAATACCAGATGACCGGGATGCCTACTCGGCCGTCCGGCTCATCCGCGCACTCAATTTGCGCACGTAGACAATCGGAGTCAAAGTCGCCGCCGCCAAGATGGCACTGGAGTTCGTACTTGTAAGTATTGGGGTTCAACTGAGGCGCCCCGGGTGGCTGCCGGACGAAGTCGTGGGCTTCAGCATCCCAAACATAACCCCCGGCTCCGAGTGCGTCCGGGTTCCAAGCGAAATCAAATTTCGGGTCATCGGCTCCCCAAGCAGGCGAAACAAGAAAAGGTACGAGCAACGCCATCCACAACAATACTGCGCGATATCCGATCGTTCGCCGGGTAGCCATGTTTAGCCGACAATGCTTCCGACTTCATCCAGCCGCCATGAGTTGGTGCCGTACGAAATGATCAGCAAGTTACCCTGGTCGGCAGCCTGTGGGTCTGCATGTGCGATCGTTCCATCGGCGCGAACGTAAGAAAGAGGAATCTGATGCACTTGGACAGAAACTTTATATTTCCCAGCCTCATCCTTTGAAAAAGTGGTATCGATGGCCGGAGTGCTGATCTGTCCACCGATCAACCATCTGCCTTCGGAGTGCCAGGCTCTAATCCCTTCTGCGGACTTCTGACATGCCCCGCACGTTGGAGGGGCCATACCTTCGAGAAGCGAAAGCTCCCCCGATTCATACGAGTAGCTAAGGACCTGATACCAGTAACGGGCAAAAGCAATCGCTCCCTCCTTCGTCTCCGTCTTCGCGACCTCAGGAAGCACGGGAACCGGCACGTTCTGTGCCCGCCCGCTGGCCGACGCCGGCACGTAAGCGGGAGTCGCCGTCGGGGTTGGCGTGGCGCTGGGGCTTGGCACCTGAGTTGTTGAGGCCGAGGACGTGTCGGTGGCGCCGGGGTCGCTGCCCGTGTTGCATCCGGTCAGAACCAAGGCCACCCCCGCCGCAACCGCCACGAAGTGCAGGCGCAAGCGCCGGGCCGTAAGAGTTTGCGATGTCATGGGCAGCTATTCCCCCGATAGTTTCAAGACGCCTCGCTCCGAACAATGACTTAAGGGTAGCCCAGATCACACCAGAGCGATCAAAGTTATCCACAGGCACCGCGCGATCGGTTCGATCACCGCCACCGACCAAAAGAAGAGCAGCCCGCCGTAGTCGGCACAACCCGCGGGCGAAGGACAGCCATTCACACAAGCGCCCAACAAAGAGTCACTGCCGTCCTTGTAGCCACCTAACAAAAACAGCGGCAGAACGCCCAACTAGCGTCGAGGGAGACCACGGAACTGAGAACAAAGGGACAATCAATGACGATTACAGCAGCACCCGAAACCAGCAGTAGCCCGATTCTTGAGACGGCACGAAAGCAGGTTCTCGAAGACGGCGTCGGACTTTCCGAAGGGCAGCTCGTCGAGATCCTCCGCCTCCCGGACGAAGCCCTCCCCGCCGCCCTGCAACTGGCCCACGAGGTCCGCCTGAGGCACTCTGGCGAGGACGTCGAGGTGGAGGGCATCATCTCCATAAAGACCGGCGGCTGCCCCGAGGACTGCCACTTCTGCAGCCAGTCCGGCCTCTTTGACAGCCCGGTAAGAGGGGTCTGGCTGGACATCCCCGAGCTGGTCAAGGCCGCGAAGGAAACAGCAGCCACAGGAGCCACCGAGTTCTGCATCGTCGCCGCCGTCCGCGGACCCGACATCAAACTCATGAACCAGATCAAGTTCGCGATCGACCGGATCAACGAAGAAGTGGACATCAACATCGCCTGCTCTTTGGGCATGCTGACCCAGCGCCAAGTCGACCAACTCAAGGACTGGGGCGTCCACCGCTACAACCACAATCTCGAAACCGCCCGCAGCTACTTCCCCGAAGTCGTCACCACTCACAGCTACGAAGAGCGCCTTGAGACCTGCAACATGGTCAAGGACGCCGGCATGGAACTGTGCTGCGGTGCCCTGATCGGCATGGGCGAAACCCTCGAACAACGCGCCGAACTCGCAGCTCAGCTCGCAGCCCTTGAACCGCACGAAGTCCCGCTCAATTTCCTCAACCCCCGCCCCGGAACACCACTGGAAAACCAAGGGCTTATGGACGGCAAGGACGCGCTCCGTGCGATCGCCGCCTTCCGCCTGGCCATGCCGCGAACCGTGCTTCGCTACGCCGGCGGCCGCGAACTCACCCTCGGCGATCTCGGCACGCGGGAAGGCCTGCTCGGCGGCATCAACGCAGTCATCGTCGGCAACTACCTCACCACCTTGGGCCGCCCCGCCACAGCAGACCTCAACCTTCTGGTGGAACTGAACATGCCCATCAGGGAACTGCAAAAGACGCTATGAGCGGGCTTCCGACGAGCTCAGCCGCCGCTACATTTTGCGGCCACTGCGGCGGGACGTACGACGGCGGCGCGAACCCGCCGTCGTCCGCTCACCTCCGGTGCGGCGACCTGCTGCTGCTGGAACCTCCGCGCTACTGCGCGGCCTGCCGCCGTCGGATGAAAGTCCAGGTGACGCCGTCAGGGTGGACGGCGGAGTGCTCGCGTCACGGCCGCAGCGGGATGCCGAAAATGATTCCTCCGCAACCCTAGAATTCTTCTACCGAACGTAGAACAATGGTCGTTATGATGTTCACTCACGAAGACGGCAACCCGATCCTGGAACTCGATGACGAGCAGTCCTGGGAACTCCTGAAAGCAACCAAACACGGACGGATAGTGGTTTCCGTTGCCGGCGAACCGGACATCTTCCCGGTGAATTATGTGACCTCGGGCCAGAAGATTTACCTCCGCACGGCGCCCGGCAACAAGCTGGCCCAGCTCACCATCAACTCCCGGGTGCTGTTTGAAACGGACGGCATCCTGTCTGACGAAGCCTGGTCAGTGGTCCTTCGGGGAACGGCCCGCGTCCTGACCACCTCCGCGGAACTTGAGGGCGTTGAAGCGCTGGGGCTTAAGACGTGGGTTCCCACACTCAAGGATTTCTACGTGGAGATCCTGCCCACGTCCGTCAGTGGCCGGCACTTCCTGTTCGGAGAACAGCCGGAGCGCGAAATTTAGGAACTTTTAGACTGGAACCATGTCGGACAAGCTGTCGCCCGCGCAGCGGAGCTGGAACATGTCCCGCATCCGGGGCAAAAACACCAAGCCGGAACTGCTGGTGCGCCGCCTCCTGCATGCCAAAGGCTACCGGTACCGCCTTCACGGCAAGGCCGGCAAAGTCCGCCTGCCCGGGAACCCGGACCTGGTCTTTGCCGGGCGCCGCAAGGTCATTTTCGTCAATGGCTGCTTCTGGCATTTCCACGACTGCCGGGCAGGCCAGCACGCCCCCAAAGCGAACGCGGATTTTTGGGAAGCCAAGCGCACCCGGACCCGTGAGCGGGATGCCCGGCAGCTGAGCCAGCTGGAGTCCGCCGGTTGGGAGGTCCTGACCGTGTGGGAGTGTGAGCTGAAGGACGGGGCCGTCCTCGAGGCCCAACTCGTGAAGTTTCTCGGCGGGCAGGAACCGCCTGCCTAAGTTGAGTCAATCTTGAGCCTTTGCCCGCGCCTGAATTGATCGGCACCGGCAAAGATGACTGCAACAGAAAAACCCGCATTCTCCCCAAAAAACCCCCAATCTTGGTTGGGTTCGGCTACAGGAGAAGGGAAGAGACCTAATCTGAAGTTGGACAACGACCCACGCTGCCGGCCCAGTCTTCTGGAGCCGCAGACCGAAGCGGAAAGGACAAAAATGGCTCCCTCCGATGACGCCGGGCGGCCCTTGGTGGATCCCTCCGTCCTTGACCGGCTCCGTGCTGAACTGGATGAGGACGAGGGCTACTGCACCGTTTTTGTGGGCAACTTCATCGACTACCTACCGGTCCGGATCGGCAAACTTCGATTGGCACTGACCACTGGAGATCTTGCGGGCGCCGTGGATGCTGTCCTGAGCCTGAAGACGTCCAGCCAGATGGTGGGGGCCGAACGGCTGGCGGGGCTGGCGATGGACCTGGAGCGTTCCATCCGGGACGACGCGCCCCGCGCGCTGCCCTCGGTGGCTCTCCCCAGGCTGGCAGCCGACTACCTCCGGCCCATCAACCTTTGCTGCCGCCAGACGCTGAACCGTTTGGAGACTCAGCGCTCCGCAGGCGCCAGCCGGTAGCCGACTCCCCGCACCGTCTGCAGCCAGCGGGGACGCTGCGGTGAGTCACCGAGCTTCTTCCGGAGGTTTCCCATGTGGACCTCCACAGAGCGCTCGTCTGCTTCGCTGATGTAACTTCCGACGTCGTAATCCTCGTCCCGGAGGCGGCGCACCAAATCGGATTTGGTCCGGACAGTCCGGCCCGCCTCCAGCAGGGCGTAGAGCAGTTCAAACTCCGTCCGGGTCAGGTTCAATTCCTGGCCGTCCACCGTGACCGACCGCGAAGCGTACGTCAGGTCCAGGCCGTTGTGGCTGTAGTGGCCTTTTCGGGTTCCGTTATCGGCCGCCTGATCCGACGACGGCGCGACGTCCGCCGGGTCCGGTACTGAGCGGGGGCGGCGCATCATCGCAGCGATCCGCGCGCGGAGCTCGCGGGGGCGGAACGGCTTAGTGAGGTAGTCATCAGCCCCGGACTCCAAACCGATCAACGTGTCCAGCTCTTCGGCCCGCGCCGTCAGCATCACGATGTAGGCGTCCGAGAATTCACGGATCTGGCGTGAAACCTCAAAGCCATCAATATCAGGCAGTCCCAAGTCCAGCGTGATGACGTCGGGATTCAGCGTTTTTGCCGCCAGAACGCCTTCCAGGCCGCTGGCGGCCACAGTAACGTCAAAACCTGCCTGGGTCAGCACCGTCCGGACCAGCTCACGGATATCCTGGTCATCCTCGATGACCAGACCCACTCGCGCTTCATTCATACAAGCCCCCTCAGCCAGCTTGACAACGTCAGAAGTATAGCCCGCTGCCGATACCCTGTTGGTATGCGTCTCACTACCCTGACACTTCCGGCTGCCGTTTATGAGTGAGCCAACGGCGTGGGCCACCGGCCGTCTGAAGTTTTTCCGGCGTCCTTTCCACGAATACCGGCTGACCGACAGGGTGGTCCTGAGCCAAGCGCCGCTGTCCGTCACCACGCTCCTGACCGCATTCCTCATGTGGGCGTTTTTCCCGGGGACCATGAACAATCCGCTGTTCCTGGCCTTCCTGGGCTCTCAACTGGCCATCATGGCGTTGTGCTTCCTGGTGCCATGGGACCGGCTGCCTTTCACCAGCTTTCTGGCGATCCCGCTGCTGGATTTTGCGTCGATCGCTTTGGGCCGGGAAGGCGGTCAGGAAGGCCTGACCGGACTCAGCCTGCTGGCGGTCTTTCCGGTCATCTGGCTTTGCGCCTCCGGCTACTACCCCCGGGCCTCGCTGTGGCTATCGTTCTTCGGGCCGCTGGCCATCATCTGGGTTCCATTGCTGCTACGGGGGGACATCTCCGGGCCGAGCCTGGCCAAGTCGCTGCTCATCCCGGTCATGATGCTTGGAATCGGCGTGTCTGTCAGCGTCCTGACACTGAGCATGATGCGCCAGCAGCGGACCCTTGAGGAGAAGGGCGAACAGCTCCAGGCCAGCCTGGCCAGCACCAGACGGCAGGAAGCCCTGCTCAACTCCGTCCTGGACACCGTCCACATGGGCGTCCTGGCGGTGGACGCCGGTGGACACGACATCCTGATGAACCGGAAGCAGCGCACCAACCACGAGCTGGCCCGCCCGAAGGACATCGCGGACCCGAACGAGTCGCAGCTGCTGGTCTTCGGCGCTGACCGCACCACGCCCGTCCCCGTCGAGGACCGTCCGGTCCGCAGGGCTGTCCTGGGCGAGACGTTCACGGACTACCTGGTGTGGCTCGGCATTGGGAAGGAACAGCGGGCCATCACCACCAGCGCCCGGGCCATGAAGGATGCGGACGGCCAGTTTGCGGGTTCCGTCATTGTCTTCAGCGATGTGACCGACCTGGTGAATGCCCTGGCCGCGAAGGACGATTTCGTGTCCAGCGTTTCCCATGAGTTCCGGACCCCCCTGACGTCAATCCTCGGCTACGTGGAGATCCTCCTGGAGGACGAGCCCCGGGATGACCAGCTGGAGCCGTTGAACATCATCCGGCGTAACTCAGAGCGGCTGCTGACTTTGGTATCCGACCTGCTTGCTACCCGGAACGGCCAGCTGATCGTGACGCCGCACGCTGTGGACGTGGCGGAACTGGTCCGTGCCAGTGTCTCCGCCGCCATGCCAAAGGCCGACGCCGGCCGGGTAGTCCTCAAAGCCGACGCACCGGGCCGCCTGGACGCCCACGTGGACGGTCCGCGCATCTCCCAGGTGCTGGACAACCTCGTATCGAACGCCATCAAGTACTCCCCCGACGGCGGCACTGTGGTGGTGTCGTTGACGCAGGAAGACGGCCACATGACCTGCCGGGTCAGCGACACCGGAATGGGCATGAGCGAGGAGGACCTGGCCGAAGTGTTCTCCAAGTTCTTCCGGACCAGCAGCGTACGCCGGACCGCCATCCCCGGAGTGGGGCTGGGCCTGTCCATCAGCAAGGCGATCGTGGAAGCCCATGGCGGCACCATCAAGGTGCAAAGCAAAAAGGGCCAAGGCACCACGTTCACGTTCCGCATGCCTGTTTAGGGCCCACCTCCGGATGCGTCAGTCCGCGTCCAGGTCCCGGGAAGTGCGGACGACTTCGCCCCAGGACTGCCGCGCCAGCTCCCCCACTGCTGCCAAGATTTCCGACGGCGGCAGCGACAGGTCCAGCGGAAACTCCACAATGTCGATGTCCGTGTTGAGGATCCGCCGCAGCTTCATCTCCCCCGCTCCCGCGTAGATGAGCCAGGCGGTGGGTACGCCCAGGGCTGTGCAGTGGGCCAGCATCTGGTAATGGTCGGCCGTCAGGGACGCGCCAAGGTCCGCAGCGGCCTTGTACTTTGCGTTGTAGGCCACCACGGGTCGTCCGCCCAGCAGGTGCACGGCATCGGGGCGCACCGACAGCCGGTCGGAGTCATGGACGGCCTCGCTGAGGAGCGCGTTGTACTGCAGCCGTGTCTCCCCCGGGTACGCCGCCATCGCCTCGCGGAGCGCAGCGCCCACGAAGTCTTCAAACACCTGGCCCATGTCCACCACAAACGAGGCCGTCTGCTGCTTGCCTTCGCCGGCCTCGGCGGAAGCGTTGCGCAGGATCAGCCCTGCAAGGCGCAGCACCGAGTGGTAGCGGACGTTCATCCTGCCCGGTGTCCACGGCGGCAGCGGAGCCCCGGCGGGAAGGCGCGTGACGGCGTCGAGCTTTCCCTTGAGCTGGCGCAGGCGGCTCAGCACCTCGGGCCGGACGCGCGGGACCTGGCCCATCCGTTCCAGCGCCGCCCGCAGGATCCGGTTTTCGGCGATGTCCTCGGTGAACTCGTCATAGGACACCTCCAACGGCACCAGCATGCCGGGCCGGCGGGAGATCTGGTCCGAGATGCGGATGCGGCCCTTAACGGTGCGGAGGGACTCGTCCACTGTCAGGTAGCCCTGCAGCACGCCGCGGCCCAAGGCACGCTCGGCCAGCTGGGCCAGGGACTCCGCCAAGGCGCTCCACAGTTCGCGGTCCTCCGCGGCGGCCACCGAATCCGGCCGGAATCCCTGGTTGCCGGCGTAGCTGAGGAGGAACAGGAGGCGGCTCAGCCCCAGCCTGTCCTTGGGCCGGACATCAAGCTGCATGGTGGCCGTGCGGACAGATCCCACCTTGCCCACAGGCTCGATCCTGTACAGGCCCATACCCATCGGCGAAGCCTTGGCCAGGCCGCTGGAGTTCAGGAAGGCAGCGCTGGCAGCATCCAGCCGTTCCACGATGCCGCCGGACACCTCGCCCAGGACCAGGTGCTTGGTGCCCTTCGGACGGTTGCCGTGCACCGGGGGCTTCGGCGGTTTTGCCGGCTGCTGCTTGGCTGGCAGCGGCTTGCCCGGCAGGGGTTTCGCTTCAGCCAACGGGTTCTTAGCTGGCCGCAAGGCGTCCCAGCAACGGTTCCAGTCCGAACCGCTCCTCCAGCTGCGCCCTCGTCAGCTGGCCGTGGTAGTGCTCCTCAAGCAGCGGCATCAGCTCATATTTCCAGATCCGGCGAAGCCCGGCCGGCGTCTGGGCAGCGGGCTTCATGAAGTAGGACGGGCCGATCATCAGGTCCCTGTCCCACTCGTCGATGGCAGCGTTGAGGGCATCGAGGAGCAGCGCCGGCGTGGTGTCCAGCTGCCGTGCCTGGAGGAAACGCAGCAGGGATCCCTTCACCGGTTCGGTCTGCGGGTGCAGCTCGATGAACGCAAACCGTCGCCGGATGGCGGCGTCCATCATGGCGATGGACCGGTCCGCGGTGTTCATGGTGCCGATGATGTACAGGTTGTCCGGCAGGGTGAACGGCTCGTTGGGGCTGTACTGCAGGTATATCCGGTCGTCACGGTACTCCAACAGGAAATACAGCTCGCCGAACACCTTAGCCAGGTTTGCGCGGTTCATCTCGTCGATGATGAGGAAGTAGGGCTTCTTTTCGTTCCCGGGTTTGGCGGCTTCCTCGGCCAGCCGGCGCAGCGGCCCGGCCACAAGCTTGAAGGACACCTGCCCCTCGTCTGTCTTGTCCGGCCGGTAGCCCTCGAAGAAGTCCTCATAGGCATACGACGGGTGGAACTGCACCAGCTTCACGCGTTCGTCGGTGCTGTCCTGCGCGAGCTCGGCCGCAAGGTGCTTGGCGAGGTACGTCTTGCCGGTCCCCGGCGGACCGTAGAGGACCAGCTGGCGGTTTTCCTCCAGCAGCTCCGCGATCTCCTGGAGCGGTTCGAGGTCCATGTGGAGCGAATCCGCGAAGCCGCGGCTCAGCGGGCGGAAGCCCTCCTGCACGGGGACGACCTCGACGGCGGCAGTAGCGGGGTCGTCGTCGTCCGGTTCCGCCTCTCCCGGGACCAGCGCCTGGAGGGCCTGCACCACTTTGGTGACATCCACGATGATCCCGGCAGTGGCAAGCTGGCGCTGGACGTGACGGGGCAGCTCGGCGGTGGCGTGGCCCTCGTCGTCGAGCCAGCGCACCTTGCGGCGCATCCGGCGGTGGTCCTCGTTGTGGTCGGGTTCGCCGAGCACAACACCCAGCCGCACGGTGCCCGAGTTCTGGTACAGGACAAGGTCGCCCGGCTTCATGACCGTCAGGAAAGCGAAGACCGCGGTTTTTGTGTCCTCCCGCTCCACGTACCCCAGGTGCTTGTAGTCCTCATCCACCGCGTGCTGGACCAGCCCGGCCGTTACGCCCGGTTCAAGATGGCGGAGATGTTCGACGTCGAGCGTCACTTTCTCCTCGTCCTGCCACGCGGCGAGGAGCTCGGCGTTGTCGCTGTGCGTGCGCAGGAGCCAGGCGCGGCGGCCGGGGTCCCCCACCTTGCGCCACTGGCTGACCAGCTGGCGCGCGTACCAATCGATGCGCTGCCCGGCCTGCTCGTCCAGGTGCAGGCGGATGCGGTGGATGTCCGCAGTGATCTCCTCGTCCGAATCACCCTTGGCGCCGCCCACCAGGGAGGCAAAGGCGTCACGGATTTCCCGGCGTTCGACGTCGGCCACCACCGGCTCGAAGTAGCCGGGCCAGGCAAGGTACTCGATGCTGCGCCGGATGGCGGGCTGGTCCAAGGGTGTGCCGGCGGCCAGTTCGTGGAACTTGAGCGGATCCTTCAGCGCCTTGGTGATGGCTGCCGGGACCTGCTGGTCCACGTGCTGCACAAAGCGGCACAGCCACTTCAGGTGGTCCCAGATGGTCCAGTTGAATTCCGCGGTGCGGTCCCTGATCACACCGTGGTCCGTCATGCCTTTGTACAGTTCCTCAGGCAGCTCCAGCGGGGGTTCCAACCACGATGCCGCCTCCGCCACACGGGCGCGCTTGACCTTGAGCGACTTGACCTCGTGAGCAAGGGGCAGCGACTGCAGGAACAGCAGCTCCACTGCCAGCTGCTTGGCCTCGCGGGAGGCGCCCTCAAGGTTCTGCCGGAGGTTGGTCATCATGGGCGCCTTGGCATCGGCGACGCCCTGTTCAAGCCGTTCCAGCAGCTCGGCCGCCGCGTCCGCCGTCCAGGTCAGTGTTGTGCCGTCGAGGGCCGAGGGCTTGCCCTGCAGCCCTGGTCCCAGTACAAACCACGCCGCGTCCTCGATCTCCTTGGAGACTCCGAGGGCGCGGTGCATGGCAGGCTTTGGGGCAGGGGTCATGGCTTCAAATTTACAGGCTCAAGCTGGGCGTCTGCTCCACGGTCCCTGCCGACGGGGAGTCCGGTCGGGACCCCCCGCGACGTGCTAAGCGCTTACCCCGGGCCGCTTGCGCCCCAAAACGAAGTAGCCCATCGGCCCAATGAAGTTGATCATCGACGCCATCCGCCATGCCGCCTTTGGCCCGTTGATCAGCTCCGCCGGACGTTTGCTGATGTCCCGCTGGGCGGCGATCATCAATGAAACCTGCGCGATGCCGATGGCCACGAAGCTTGCCCGTGCCGCCGGTGACATTTCTTTCCAGGTCTTTTTGGTTTTCTTGGCCATGGTGAAGCTCCTTAGTAGACAGTTACAGTCTCAGGTGTGGCGCCGTTACCGCGCAACGGGTGCGCGGTCCAACAGTCTTGCAGGTCGATAAGTGCACAGCATGAAGGCGGACTAGAACGTGAACGGCGCCATCCGCTCCTTTTGCTCCGGGGTGAGGCGCAGGATACGCCCCGACGCCTCGTCCACGAACGCCAGGTGGCTGCTGGCGCGGACGCACTCCACCTGCGTGACCGGGTCCTGCACCACGTAGTGGATGTCGAAGCTGGCGCCCTTCACGGCCCCGATCCACACCTGGACCACGGCAGGAACGTTGCGGTATTCGAGGGTCTTCACGTAGCGGATCTTGTGGTCCACCACCAGCGCCAGCGTTCCCTCAGGGACCTCGTTGAAGAGGGCTACCTCCGGCTCGATGCCCGGCATGCCTGTGCCCCGGGGCGGCCCGAACGCGGCGATCCGGGCCTCCTCCAGCATCCGCACGATCTGGACGTTGTTGATGTGTCCGTAGGCGTCCATGTCCCCCCAGCGCATCGGGACCAGGACCTCGATGCGCCGGGGTTCGGCCGGGTTTCCGTTGGCGCTCAGCTGTGCACCGCCGTCGAGTCGTCCACAACGGTTTCCTCAACGTCGGACCCGGCGAACTGGGACATGTACAGCCGGCAGTACGCACCCTCGGCCGCCAGCAGTGTCTTGTGGTTGCCCTGCTCCACAATCTGGCCGTTCTCCATCACCAGGATGGTGTCGGCGTCGCGGATGGTGGACAGGCGGTGGGCGATCACAAAGCTTGTCCGGTCGGTCCGCAGGGCAGCCATGGCCTTCTGGACCAGGAGTTCGGTGCGGGTATCCACGGAGCTGGTGGCCTCATCGAGGATGAGCAGCGACGGGTTGGCCACAAAGGCGCGGGCAATGGTGATCAGCTGCTTCTCACCGGCGCTGACGTTGTTGCCTTCCTCGTCAATGACAGTGTCGTAGCCCTCCGGCAGCGCGCGCACAAAGCGGTCCACGAACGTGGCCTTCGCCGCCGCCATGACCTGCTCTTCGGTGGCGTCCAGGTTGCCGTAGCGGATGTTGTCGTAAATGGACCCGCCGAACAGCCAGGCATCCTGGAGTACCATCCCGACCTTGGACCTCAGCTCGGCACGGCTCAGCCTGGTAACGTCCACGCCGTCCAGGGTGATGGACCCTGAGTTGAGCTCGTAGAAGCGCATCACCAGGTTCACCAGGGTGGTCTTGCCGGCCCCGGTGGGTCCGACGATGGCCACGGTGTGCCCGGGTTCGGCCGTGAAGGACAGGTCTTCGATCAGCTTCTTGTCTTCGGTGTAGCTGAACGTGACGTTGCGGAACTCCACATGCCCGTCGGTCTTGGCCGGCAGGTGATCGGTGGCGGTCTCGGCGTCCTGCTCGTCGGCGTCGAGGAACTCGAAGACCCGTTCCGAGGACGCAACACCGGACTGGAGCATGTTGGCCATGCCGGCCATCTGCCCCAGCGGCTGGGTGAACTCGCGTGAGTACTGGATGAACGCCGTGGCGTCGCCCAGAGACATGGAACCGGAGGCGACCCGGAGGCCGCCCACCACGGCGATGCCCACGTAGCTGAGGTAGGAGACGAACTGCATCACGGGGAAGATCATGCCGGAGACGAACTGGGCGCCGAAGCTGGCCTTGTACAGCTCCTCGTTGCGTTCCTCGAAGCGCGCCAGCATGTCGGCGTCGCGTCCGAAAACCCGCACCAGGTCGTGCCCTGAGAAGGACTCCTCGATCTGGCCGTTCAGGGAGCCGGTGTTCTTCCACTGGGCGGCGAACAGTTTTTGGCTGCGCGAGCCGATGATGCCAGCGGCAACACCGGAGAGCGGCAGCGCGATCAGGGCGATGAGGGCCAGCTGCCAGGAAACGATGAACATCATGATGACAATGCCGATGACCGTCAGGAGGGAGCTGATCAGCTGCGCGAAAGCCTGCTGCAGCGCCTGCTGGACGTTGTCGACGTCGTTCGTCACCCGGGAGAGCACGTCGCCGCGCTGGCGCGTGTCGAAGTAGTTCAGCGGCAGCCGGTTCAGCTTCTTTTCGGTGTCGTCCCGGAGTTTTCGGATGACCTTCATCACGATGCGGTTCAGCACATAGCCCTGCAGCCACAGGAAGATGTTGGCCACAAAGTACATCAGCAGCACGATGGCAATCAGGACCGAAAGTTTTTGGAAGTCGATCCCGGTGCCTGGCACCAGTTCCATCTTGGAGATCATGTCCGCGAAGTTGTCCTGGCCCTGCTGGCGCAAGCCCTCAACAAACTCTTCCTTGCTTGCCCCCGCGGGCAGCTGCTTGCCTACGACCCCGCCGAAGATCACGTCCATGGCCTGGCCGAGGATCTTCGGAGCAATGACGTTCAGGACCACCGAGACAACCACCAGGGCCACGACGGCGTGAATGCCGGCGGCTTCCGGCTTCAGGAGTCCGAGGAGGCGTTTCGCGGAAGGCCAGAAGTGCTCGGCCTTCTTCGCCGGCATGCCGCCGAACATGTCGCCGTCGGCTTCAGAAGGCTTGTATTCCTCTTCGAAGAATTCCTCGTCGTCCAGGAGTTCTTCGGGGGTTGCGGTACCTGTTGCTGTGGCAGTGGGCGTCGTTTCCGTGGTGGAGCCTGCAGGGTCCTTCTTGGCGGCGCTCATGCCATTTCCTCCACGCTCAGCTGGGATTCAACAATTTCCTGGTAGGTGGGCGAGGTTTCCAGGAGTTCCTCGTGCGTTCCGCGGTCCACAATCCGGCCGTTGTCCAGGACC
Source organism: Pseudarthrobacter sp. BIM B-2242 (assembly GCF_014764445.1). NCBI lineage: Bacteria > Bacillati > Actinomycetota > Actinomycetes > Micrococcales > Micrococcaceae > Pseudarthrobacter > Pseudarthrobacter sp. BIM B-2242. The sequence goes on along the minus strand of NZ_CP061721.1, from coordinate 838,280 downwards.
AGGATCTGGTCTGCCTCGGTGATGGTGGAGATCCGCTGGGCCACGATAATCACGGTGGCATCTGCGGTGGTCCGTTTCAGTGCGGCGCGGAGCCTGGCATCAGTGGCCACGTCGAGTGCCGAAAATGAATCGTCGAAGAGGTACACCCTGGGCTTGGTGACCAAAGCGCGGGCTATGCAGAGCCGTTGCCGCTGGCCGCCGGAGACGTTGGTGCCGCCCTGCGAGATGCGGGAGTTCAGGCCGTTCTTCTTCTCGCGGACAAAGTCCTCCCCCTGGGCAATGTGCAGCGCGTCCCAGAGTTCCTGGTCCGTGGCTTCGGTCTTGCCGAAGCGGAGGTTGTGCTCGATGGTCCCGGAGAAGAGGTAGGGACGCTGCGGGACCAGGGCAACGCGCCTGGTGATCTCGGCCCGGTCCAGGTTGCTGACCGGGACGCCGTCCAGCAGCACCTCGCCCTCGGCGATGTCGTAGAGGCGGGGCAGCAGGGACAGCAGCGACGTTTTGCCGGCACCGGTGGAGCCGATGATGGCCACGGTCTCCCCGGGCTTGGCGGTGAAGCTGATGTTGCTCAGCACCGGCGATTCGGCACCGGGGTAGGCAAAGGTGACGTTCCGGTACTCCACCACACCGGCCAGCGTGGCCGGAGTTTCGGGGTGTTCGGGATCGTGGATGGAGGGTTCGACGTCGAGCACCTCACCGATGCGGTCCGCGCAGACCGAGGCCCGCGGGATCATCATGGCCATGAAGGTGCCCATCATGACGGCGATCAGGATCTGCAGCAGGTACTGCAGGAAGGCAGTCAGTGCGCCCACCTGCATCTCGCCGGAATCCACGCGCTGGCCACCGAACCACAGGACGGCGGCGGTGGAAAGGTGCAGGATCATGCCGATGGCCGGGAACATCAGGACGAACAGTGCCCCGATCTTGAGGGAAACGTCCGTCAGATCCTTGTTGGCCACACCGAAACGGTCGGTCTCATAGGGTTCGCGGACAAAAGCGCGGACCACCCGGATGCCAATGATCTGCTCTCGAAGGACGGCGTTGATCCGGTCGATCTTCTTCTGCATGGCACGGAAGAGGGGCATCAGCCGGACCACCAGGTAGCCCACCACGATGATCAGCACCGGCACGGAAACCCAGACCAGCCAGGACAGGTTGAGGTCCTCGCGCAGCGCCATGATGATGCCGCCGATGCACATGATGGGGGTGGCCACCATGAAGTTCAGGCCCATCAGCACCAGCATCTGGACCTGCTGGACGTCGTTTGTGCCGCGGGTGATGAGCGTGGGCGCGCCGAACCTGTTGACGTCCTTGGCCGAGAAGCTGGTGACCTTGCGGAACACCCCGCGGCGGAGGTCGCGGCCCACGGCCATGGCCGTCTTGGAGCCGTAGTAGACACCGGCGATGGCCGTGCCCACCTGGACAATCGCCACCAGGAGCATCACGGCCCCGGTGCGCCAGATGAAGTCGGTATCCCCGCGGGAAACGCCTTCATCGATGATCTGGGCGTTGAGGCTGGGCAGGTAAAGCGCCGCAATCGTGGACGCCAGCTGGAAAACGATGACGGCCACGATATACGGCATATACGGCTTGGAGTAGCGCCGTATCAGGGTCAGAAGCATGCCCACGGGTCCTTAAGGGAGAGAGCGCGAAAATGGTGAGATAAGTAGTAGCAGCAGAGGCTGACATTCTTAGCCTACCCACTGTACGAAATCCGTTGCCCGGGCGAAACATCGCCCGGTAAATCTCATCCCGTAGGCGTACTGCGCGCCGGCCCCCGGCGGTTACTTAGCCACGGAGGTGAGTTCCGCCGTCGGACGTTCCGCATCTGTGTCCGGCGCGGCGTCCGGCTGGATGTCCACGGTGCGCCGCAGCGGCCGTTCCTTGATGAACAGCACCGAGAGCAGGGCAACCACGGCCACACCGGCGGAGATCAGGAAGACCTCGGCAGTGGCATCGCCGTAGGCGGCGCGCATGATTTCGCGGACAGGCGCCGGCATGTCAACCAGGTCCATCGTGGCCGCAGCGGAACCGCCCGCTACCGGGATGCCGGCCGCTGCCAGTCCCTGAGTGGCGAGTTCGGTGACCCGGCTGCTGAGGACGGCACCGAGCACGGCGACGCCGATCGCCCCGCCCACCGAGCGGAAGAAGGCAACGGACGCGCTGGCCGTTCCGATGTCGGACGCGCGGACCGTGTTCTGGACGGCCAGCACCAGGTTCTGCATCAGCATGCCCAAGCCGAGGCCAAGGATGGCGGTAAAGATCCCGGCCTGCCACAGTTCGGTGGTGTGGTCCATGGTTCCGGCGAGCCCGAGTCCGCCGATCAGCAGGATGGAACCGCCGATCAGGTAGCCCTTCCACTTGCCGGTGCGGCTGATCAGGAGACCCGAGACAACGGAGCCGGTCAGGTTGCCGGCAATCATCGGAAGGGTCAGGAGCCCGGCTTCGGTGGGGGTGGCGCCGCGGGCTACTTGGAAATACTGGCCCAGGAACGTGGTGGAGCCGAACATCGCGATGCCCACTGCCACGGAGGCGAGGATGGCGAGTGCGGTGGTGCGTTCGGAGATGATCTTCAGCGGGATGATGGGCTGCTCAACCTTCGATTCCACCAGCACCAGCAGGGCCAGCAGCACCACGCCACCGCCCACCATGGCGGCGGACTGCCAGGAAACCCAGTCGTAGTAGGCCGGGTTGCCGGCGAAGGAAACCCAGATCAGGAGCAGGCTGACGCCGGATGTCAGGAGGACGGAGCCGAGCCAGTCGATCTTGGCGGGGCGTTTGATGTGCTGGATCTTCAGGGTGACCTGGAGCAGGATGAGCGCGACGACGGCGAGCGGCACGCAGACAAAGAACGTCCAGCGCCAGCCGAGCGGGCTGTCCACGATGAATCCGCCGAGCAGCGGTCCGCCGGCTGTTCCGACAGCCATCACGGCACCCATGTAACCGGAGTATTTGCCGCGGTCCCGCGGCGGGATCATGGTGCCGATGATGGACTGTGCCAGCGCGGTGAGCCCGCCCATGGCAACGCCCTGGATCACGCGGGCGGTGAGCAGCAGCGGGATGGTCTCCGAAAGCCCGGCCATGACCGAGCCGGCCACAAAGATCACGATGCTTAGCTGGACCAGCAGCTTTTTGTTGAAGAGGTCCGACAGCTTGCCCCAGATGGGGGTGGTGACGGCGTTCGCCAGCAGGGCGGCGGTAATCACCCAGGCGAAGTCGGTCTGGGTGCCGTGGAGGTCCGACATGATGGTGGGCAGCGCGTTGGCCACGATGGTGCTGCTGAGGATGGCCGTGAAAAATGCCGCCAGAAGCCCGGTGAGGGCCTCCATGATCTGGCGGTGGGTCATCACTATGGGCGGGGCGGCGGGTGCTTGGCTCGACATATCGGTCCTTCTAGGGGGTCGGGATGGTGATGGGTCCGGCCGCCGTTGCCCGGGTTGATTGTTTGAGCGATTCGGAGAGCCTGGCCAGGATCCGTGCCGTGTCTTCGGCGTCTTCCTGGCTCCAGTCGCTGAGGTAACCCTGCAGGGTTACCGCGCGGTGTTCCTCGATCCGGCGAAGCTTTTCCGCCCCCGCAGGCGACAAGGCAACCAGCTGGGCCCGGCCGTCGTCGGGATCCTGCCGCCGGATGACATAACCCTGCTCTTCAAGGTCCGCGATGTGGCGGCTGAGGACAGGGGCGCTGACACCGAGGCGCTCGGCGAGGTGGGTGGCACGCGATTCCCCTTCCCCCACGTAGCGGAGCACGCCCTGCAGGGCGACCCCCGTGTCCTGCCCGCGGAAGCTCGCCGCAGCCACGCAGCGAACCATGCGCTGGAGGTCAAAGATGCGGTAGACCAGGTCCGCTGCGGTGTCCGGCGCGACTGCCATGATGTCGATCTCCTCAGTTGTTTGCCTGAAGCAACTATATCCCTAAAAGGTTGCTTTGGGAAACTAAGAAGACGAGGGAGGCCCCCTCTCCTCTCGGAAAGGGGGCCTCAGTAGTGGTTCCGCGCGGCGGGACTGAATTCTTTGCGCTTGGGCTTAGGTGCCCAGGTGCGTCGGGCCGAACATCTTGAGCAGGGTTTCGACGACGACGACGTTGGGCCCGTCTGCCGCGAAGCCCGCCCTGAGCGCGTCCCCCACATCCTCGGGGGCAACGCGCGTGGCCGGCACACCGAACGCTTCCGCGAGCTTGACGAAGTCCGGACGTGCGAGTTCGGTGGCCGTGGCCTTGCCGAAGGCGCCCACCATGTATTCGCGCAGGATGCCGTAGCCGCCGTCGTCCACAATCAGCCAGGTAACCGGGACGTTGTGCTGCTTGGCGGTGGCGAGTTCTGAGATGGAGTACATGGACGAGCCGTCCCCGGAGACAGCGAGCACACGGCCGGACCTGCCCAGCGTCTCCAGCCCCACGGCCCCGCCGATTGCTGCCGGGAAGCCATACCCCAGTCCCCCGGCCCCCTGGGCTGAGTGGAACTGGCCCTGCCGGGCATCCCAGCAGCTCCAGCCCCAGTAGGCCGCAATGGTCATGTCCCAGAAGGTCTGCATGTCGTCGGGAACGGCTTCGCGGATGTCGGCCATGAACTTCAGTTCCTTGGCCAGGTCCTGTGATTCGAGCCGAGCCCGCACCTTGGCGAGGGACTCCCCGACCAGGTCCTCGGGGCTGACGCCGTGCCAGCTGCGGGTTGTTTCGACGGGCGCCACCAGGGCTTCATCGAGGGCGGCGAGCGCCTGGCCTGCGTCGGCACGGATGCCCAGGCCGGGACGGTTGGACTCGAGAACGCGCGGCTCGGCGTCGATCTGGATGATCCGGCCGCGGGGCTCGAACGTGAAGTAGTTCGATGTCACCTCGCCCAGGGACGAGCCGATCACGATCAGGACGTCGGCATCCTCCAGCACGTCGGTCATGTACCGGTCCTCGATCCAGGACTGCAGCGAGAGCTCGTGGTTCCAGGGGAACGCGCCGTTGCCGCCCGGGGTGCAGATCACGGGCGCCCGGAGCTTTTCGGCAATGGAGAGCAGGGACTTCTCGGCCCGGCCCCTCCGGGTGCCGCCGCCGGCGATGATGGCCGGACGCTCCGCCGTCGACAGCCATTTCACGGCTTCGCGGACAAGCTCCACGCGCGGCGGGTTGTCGGCCGCCTCGGCGAGCGCATCCTCCACCGGGGGAACCATGATGGGATCCAGCAGGACATTCTGCGGGATTTCCAGCCAGACCGGGCCCTGCGGCGAGGAGATGGCCTCGGTCCAGGCATCCTGGATTGCCGACGGAATGCCGGAGGCGTGCTGGATGAGGCGCTGGCTCTTGGTGACGTTGGCGGCCGAGGCCTTCTGGTCATCGAGCTGGTGGAGCATGCCCTTGCGGCGGGCGCCGAGTCCGTCGAGCGGGATCTGGCTGGCCACCACCACCATGGGCACGCCCGTTGCGTAGGCCTCCTGCAGGCCGGCGAGGGACGTCAGCGCGCCCGGTCCGGTGGACAGGAACAGCACACCCACTTCACCGGTGGCGCGCGCATAGCCGTCTGCGGCGAAGGCACTGTTGTTCTCCACGCGGGACGAGACAAAGTGGAGGTTGCCGCGGCCCATGGCATCGAACAGCCCCAGCGCGTGCTGGCCGGGGATGCCGAAGACCGTCTTGGCACCAAGTGCTTCCAGGGTTTCGACGACGAGGTCCCCGCCGTTGCGGACATCGGTACCCTTGCCTTCGCCTGCGGTAGCAGCTGCTGTGCCCGGATCAAAATCGATCATTCTTATGACTCCTTCGAGGCGGCGGCGAAACCGGCGGGCTGGCGGACTTCCCGGCCGAGTGCCTGGGCGGCGTAGCCGTTGGCTGCGCCGAAGCGGTCGCCTTCCACTGCATTGTCCGCCATCAGGGTGACCAGTTCATAGGCCACATGGCTGGCAGCGACGCCGGTGATTTCGGCATGGTCGTAGGCCGGTGCCACTTCAACGATGTCGGCCCCCACCAGGTTCATGCCGCGGAAGCCCCGTATGATTTCCAGGAGCTCGCGGCTGGTGATGCCGCCGGCCTCGGGGGTTCCGGTGCCGGGTGCGTGGGCGGGGTCCAGGACGTCGATGTCCACCGAAATGTACAGCGGGCGGTTGCCGATCCGGTCGCGGACCTTGGCCACCGTCTCCAGGACACCCTGGTAGTAAACGTCGGCGGAGGTGACGATGCCGAACCCGAAGCGGTGGTCGTCGTCGAGATCCTTTTTGCCGTAGAGCGGCCCGCGGGTGCCGATGTGGCTGATGGCCTCAGTGTCCAGGATGCCTTCCTCGACGGCCCGGCGGAACGGCGTTCCGTGCGTGTATTCGGCGCCGAAGTAGGTGTCCCAGGTGTCCAGGTGAGCATCAAAGTGCAGCATGGCGATAGGTCCCCCGGCCCGCTCGGCCGCAGCGCGGAGAAGCGGAAGGGCGATGGTGTGGTCCCCGCCGAGCGTCACGAGCTTGCTGCCGCCAGACGTCAGGTCCAGGGCGTTCTGCTGGATGGTTTCGATGGCTTCGTTGATGTTGAACGGGTTGACCGCCATGTCGCCGGCGTCGGCCACCTGGATGTTTTCGAAAGGGCTGACGTCCCAGGCCGGGTTGTACGGGCGGAGCAGGCGGCTGGCCTCGCGGACATGGTTCGCGCCGAACCTGGCGCCGGGCCGGTACGAAACGCCGGAGTCGAAGGGTACGCCCACCACGGTCACGTCGGACTTGGCCACCTGGTCCAGGCGGGGCAGGCGGGCATAGGTGGCGGCTCCGGCATAACGCGGAATGCGGGCAGAATCGATCGGGCCAATGTTGCCGTTGGCTTCGATGCGCAGCTCTTTCACGGTGAGCCTCTCCTTCGAGGATTTGATCGGCAGGTGTGACAGCCATCATAGCCCGAAGTTTTCTAATGCGCATCAACTGTTTACATGCTGCCCCCACTTGCGTCTGCGGATCCCGCGCCGTCCACGTTCGTTGCCTGCCCGCCGCCGGACGCGTACCTTCCAACCCAGTTACCCCCGGGCCGGCCGGACCCCCGTCGCCCGCAAGGCCCGAATCCCGCGGGCTTCCCTGGCCAGCATGCCGCGACAGGCCGAGCAACCGGGCGGGAAGGCACGGCACGGGCGGTCCTGCACGGTCCCGCAGCCGTCCACATACGGCCTGTTCTGCCTTCCGGCCGGCGCGGGAACGGCCTGCAATGGCCTGATGGACATCTTCGAGTACCTCAAGCAGGCGGGCGGAGCGGCCCGCACCGCGCAGCTCCTCAGCGCCGGCTACTCCCGGCGGGACATCGGCCGGCTCACGGACCTGGGTGCGACGCAGCCACGCCGGGGAGTTTTCCTCGTACCGGACTGCGACCCGGACCTCGCCGCCGCAATCCGGCACAACGGACGGCTGACGTGCGCCAGCGCAGCCTCCCGGTACGGGCTGTGGCTCCGAAATCCCCCGCCCCGCCTGCACCTGGCGTGCAATCACGGCCACGGAAGGGGCTTCATCCGGCACCGGACCCTCCGCTTCGATGGCCACCAGGACTTACCGATAGCTGCCGTGGAAGACGTAACCTTGCACGCGCTCGGATGCCTGGCGCCGCCGTCGTCCACGGCCTTGGCAACATCGGCCATCCGACTGCACGGTATTCACTTGGAGCTGCTCAAAGACCAGCTTCGGGGAGACCGGTCGGCCCCGGTCCTGCGGGCGCTGCGAGATCTGGACCTGCGCGCGGAGTCCATTGTGGAAGTCGATGCGCAGCACCTTTTCCGGACCAACGGCATCCATTTCGACGCCCAGGTGTTCCTGCCGGGAATCGGACGGGTGGATTTCCTGCTGGACGGGTTCCTAATCGTGGAAATCGACGGATTCGCGTTCCATTCACAGCGTGCGGACATGCTCCGGGACCGCGACCGGAACAATACGTCAACAGTTCAGGGATTCGCCGTCCTGCGCTACATGCCGGAGCACATCTGGTTCAACCCGGACCATGTATTGGGAGAAATCCGGGCTGTGCTGGCCGCCCGGAACGGACAAGGGACAGCAACACGGGCGTTCCAGCCCGGTTAGTCATGCCGGCGGCCCCAATCCGTGCATCTCCGCCCGCGCCAACCCGCGCCACACCCGGGGCGCACCCGGGGCGCGGCCTCGGAAGGCGGGCAACAAACCGGGAAGGAACGCACGCGGGCGAGCAAAAGGAACTAGCGGCTCGCAGCCGGGACCAGAACCCAGAGGACCTCAACGGATTCGTCGGTTGGGTTGACCCAGGTGTGGGGTTCGCGGCCCGGGAAGGTCACGGTGTCGCCGGTGCTGAGTTCGTATTCCTCGTTGGTCAGGATCAGGCGGATGCGGCCCTTGATCACGTGGAGCACGTCCACGTCACAGTCCACCGCATAGAGTTCAGCCTCGCCCCGGCCGTGGGGCTCAATCACAGCCTGGATGATCTGGATGCGGCGCTCGGACCGGGCCGTCAGCAGCCGCTCCACGATGCCCTCGCCGCCCAGGGAGATTTTGGGACCGTGGTTCCGCTTGGTCAGGTGGGTTTCCGGGGCCGCAAACAGATCGCCGATCGAGATGGACAGTACCTGGCACAGCGTCACCAGCGAGGCGACCGACGGCGATGTAAGGTCGCGCTCCACGCGGCTCAGGAACCCCTTGGTCAGGCCGGTGGCGTCGGCAACCTGCTCGATGGTCAGCCGCTGGGACTGCCGGGCGGCACGGATTCTGGACCCGATGGCAACCGGAATGTTGCTCGGCTCGACTGGCAGTGCCTTCATATGCTGACCTTTCATGGCCGGCGGTCCGGCCCCATCTCTGGAGCAATCCTAGTGGCCAGCAGTGGCCGTGACGCGGCGCGAGCCCGGTTCACCGACAAGATGGCGCTGCCGTCCTTGACTGTTACGCACGTCACAACATACTCTTTTAGGCAACAAGTGTTGCCTGTCAGGCAATATGAACCCCTTCCACTTCGCAGCAGACCAGCTCCAGGAGCCCCAACATGGACGCAAATTTCGTCAACATCGCCATTGTGGTGGTGTATCTCATCGCAATGCTGGCCTTTGGCTGGTGGGGCAAGTCCCGCACCAAGAACAACAGCGACTTCCTTGTGGCCGGCCGCCGCCTGGGCCCGTTCCTCTACACCGGCACCATGGCCGCCGTCGTCCTCGGCGGAGCGTCCACAGTAGGCGGCGTGGGCCTCGGCTACAAGTTCGGCATCTCCGGGATGTGGCTGGTGGTGGCCATCGGCGCCGGCGTACTCCTGCTGAGCCTCCTCTTCGCCGGCACTATCCAGAAACTGAAGATCTACACCGTCTCCCAGATGCTCACCCTTCGCTATGGCAGCAAGGCAACGCAGACCTCGGGCATCGTGATGCTCGCCTACACGCTCATGCTGTGCGCCACCTCCACCAGCGCCTACGCCACCATCTTTGTGGTCCTCTTCGGCTGGGAGCGCTGGCTCGCCATCGCGATCGGCGGCGCGATCGTCCTGGTCTACTCCACCATTGGCGGCATGTGGTCCATCACCCTCGCGGACCAGGTGCAGTTCGTCATCAAGACCGTGGGCATCTTCGCGCTCATGCTCCCCTTCACGCTCAACGCCGCCGGCGGACTCGACGGCATCCGCAGCCGCGTGGATGAAAGCTTCTTCCAAATGGACGGCATCGGCCTGCAGACCATCATCACCTACTTCGTGGTCTACACCCTTGGCCTGCTGATCGGCCAGGACATCTGGCAGCGCGTATTCACCGCCAAGACTCCCGGCGTGGCCCGCTGGGGCGGCGCCACCGCAGGCATCTACTGCATCCTTTACGGTGTTGCCGGGGCACTGATCGGCATGGCGGCAAGCGTGGCCCTGTCCGGCATGGACATCGCCGCCAAGGACGACGTCTACGCCGAGGTTGCCCAGACCATCCTTCCCGTCGGCATCGGCGGACTGGTGCTCGCCGCAGCCGTGGCCGCCATGATGTCCACCGCCTCCGGCGCCCTGATCGCTGCCGCCACCGTGGCCCGCGCCGATGTCCTCCCGTTTGTTGCCAGCTGGTTCGGCAAGGACATCAACACGGACGATACCGACAACCCCGAGCACGATGTCAGGGCCAACCGGCTCTGGGTCCTGTCCCTCGGCATCGTTGCCATCCTGATCGCCATCATCACCAAGGACGTGGTGGCCGCCCTCACCATCGCCTACGACATCCTGGTGGGCGGGCTCCTGGTAGCCATCCTCGGCGGCCTCGTCTGGAAGCGCGGCACTGGACTGGCCGCCGCCGCATCCATGGCCGCGGGCTCCGTGGTCACGCTCGGCACCATGATCGTGCTGGAGATCAACGCCAAGGCCCCGCTGGACGGCGTGTTCGCCAACGAGCCGATCTACTTCGGCCTCATCAGCTCCGCCGTGGTCTACGTGGCGGTCTCGCTCTTCACCAAGCCCACTGACCCCCAGGTCATGCGGAACTGGGTGCGGCGGGTAGCCGGCCAGGACAACGAGGAAGTCCCCGTAACCGTGACAGCCCCGTAATCCCGGCAAGCTCGTTCACTCAAGGGCAGCGCACGACGGCGGCACTTCCGGTTCGCGTTCAACGAACCGGAAGTGCCGCCGTCGTGCGTCCTGCCCGGTCCTGCTATTCAGTGTCGCGGAACTCGTCGTCGTCCAGGGGAACCACGCGCTCCTCGGCATCCACCTCCACCGGAGGTGTGGGGACAACGACCACCTCTTCCCCGTCCAGGAATTCGTCCTCTGCGTCCCAATCGTCCTCGCTGACGGGGACATCCTCGGCGTAGTCGTATGCGGGATCCGATTCAACAGCCTCGAGGTGCGGCATGTCCGGTTGCTGTCCGGTGGTGTTCATGATTCAACCTCCGTTTGATCGCCTGACGTGCTCTTGCGGGTGGGCTCCACACCTTCATCACAGCACCGGCCGCCAGCCCGGTCAAGGGTCTTTGGAACCACCCCGCAAACACGCCCGGAACGGCGGAAATTAAGGGAACCCGAAACTCCGCAGTGAGGTTTGCCAGCCGAAAATCCGCGGAATTCCGCGGTAAGCTGGCTCTGCAATGGGGCCGAACCATGCCCCATCCAGCACAGGAGCTCCCGTGTCCCAGTACGCCAATTCACGCCGCACCCACCCGGCGGGAACCCGAACCGCCGAGCCCACACCGGCCGATATCCGCCGGTGGCGCCAGTACCTCGCGGACGAACGCGCGGAAGCCGCCGTCTACCGTGATCTTGCCCAGAACCGCGAGGGCGAAGAGCGCGAGATCCTGCTGGCCCTCGCCGAAGCAGAAGGCCGCCACGAGGCCCACTGGCTCGAGCTCCTCGGTGAGCACGCACAAAAGTCCCGGCCTGCGTCCCTGCGCAGCCAGCTCCTGGGCTTCCTGGCCCGCCACTTCGGCTCCGTCTTTGTCCTGGCCCTGGCCCAGCGGGCCGAAGGCCGCTCCCCCTACGCCATGGATCCGAACGCCACGGACGCCATGGCCGCAGACGAACAGATCCACGAAGAGGTGGTCCGCGGCCTGGCAACCCGGGGCCGCAACCGGCTGGCCGGAACGTTCCGTGCGGCCGTTTTTGGTGCCAACGACGGCCTGGTCAGCAACCTCTCACTGGTGATGGGCATGGCCGCCTCGGGCGTGGCCAGCAGCGTGGTGCTGCTAAGCGGCGTGGCCGGGCTCCTCGCCGGCGCCATGTCCATGGCGGCGGGAGAATTTGTTTCCGTCCGCTCCCAGCGCGAACTGCTGGCCGCCACAAAACCCACCCAGATCACCCTGGCCGCGGCCCCGAAACTGGATATCGAACACAACGAACTCCTCCTCGTCTACCTGGCGCGCGGGATGTCCCACGAGGCCGCCGAGCACCGCGTCGCCGAACGTATTGGCATGCTCAGCTGCGACTGCGATCCCAGCCTGTCCCTCCATCCCGAACTGCCTGATGCGGATGACGAGCACGAAGCCGTGGGAACCGCGTGGGGGGCGGCGCTGTCCAGCTTCTGCTTCTTCGCTTCCGGCGCCGTGGTCCCCATCCTGCCGTTCCTGTTCGGCCTGACCGGTGTGCCCGCGCTGGTGGTGGCGGCAGTGCTGGTGGGGATGGCGCTGCTGGTGACCGGCGGAATCGTGGGCCTGCTGTCCGGGACATCCCCGTTGTCCCGCGGCCTGCGCCAGCTGGCAATTGGCCTGGGTGCCGCCGCGGTGACCTATCTGCTGGGGCTCGCCTTCGGCACCGTGGTGGGCTAACCGCCCAGCACGCCCAGCGCCTCAGCCACGCTGTCCACCAGGAAAATCCGGTCCGCCATGGGCCGTCCCGCAGCCAGCGTCCGCAGCATCGGCCAGGCGGGCAATTCCTGCTCCCAGTACCGCCTGCCAACCAGCACCATCGGCGTGACGGCTTCGCGGGCACTGTAGTAGTTCTCGCACGCATCCTGGAAGATCTCCTGCACCGTGCCGGCAGCTCCGGGCAGGAAGATGATGCCGCCGTCGCACAGCTCCAGCAGGATCGCCTCGCGGATGGCGTTGGCGAAGTATTTCGCGATGTGGGTGGCGAAGTAATTGGGCGGCTCATGCCCGTAGAACCACGTGGGGATTCCCAGCGACGGCATTCCGCCCGGATGACGTTCGACGACGGCAGCCGCCTCGCGCGCCCACGCGGACACCGAGGGCCGAAACCCGGGGACGGCCTGCAGCGCAGCCAGCGCCACTTCGAAATCATGACCCGGGACGTGGCTGAGGTAAGCGCCCAGGTTGGCAGCTTCCATGGCCCCCGGACCACCGCCCGTGGCCACCAGCCGCCCGGACCGGGCGAGGAGCCGGCCGAGCTCCGCTGCCTGGGCGAACTCCGGAGTACCGCGTTGTGCGGCGTGCCCGCCCATCACCCCGACGGTGGTCCGGCCGGCGGCGAGGTCCGACCGCCTGAATTCCTCCAAGGCATCGCCGATGGCATGGTCATGGAGCGCCGAAGCCAGCGTGGCGTCCAGCCGGCGCCGCTGCCCCGGGCTGATGCTCCACTGATACACCAGCGCATCGGGCAGTTCCTCGTACGGCCTCGATTCCAGGCCTGCGTAGAGTTCCTGCGGCGTGTACAGCCGGGCCCGGTAGGCGTCGAACGGCACACCCGCCAGCCTGGGAAAGATCAGTGCGCCGCGGTGCCGAAGGGCGTCCTCCACTCCCGGATCGAAAGTGCAGCCAAGGAAGATGGCGCCTTCCACGTCCAGGGCAGCAAGGGCCGCTTTCCGGCCCCGCAGGTCCAGCGACTGGGCGTGCCAGCCGCGCATGGCCACTGCCCCCGCCGCGACCAGGCGGTCGAAGCTGGCAAGGCTTTCGACTTCAAGGGTCCGCGGGCTGGGTGTCAGGCCGCCGGAGCGGTTCACGCCGGAGACCTAGCTCGCCAGCCCGGCGGTGCCCGTCAGGTGTTGGTCGAGCCGGAGCAGGGTCTTCTCGATGCTGGCGGGGTGGCGGCGCAGGTAGCCTGCCAGCCGGAGGAAGGACTTGCCCCGGACGGCCCTGGCGTCCCACTGTTCGGTGACGCGGGTCCCGGCGGTGCCGGCGTCGTCGGTGGCCGGTTCCAGGATGTAGCGCCAGATGTGCCCATAGAAGTGGCGCCAGGCGATGCGCCGGCCCTCCTCGAACTCGCAGACCGTGTTCAGGATTTTGTAGTCCACCTTCATGTTCATCTCCATGCCGAACCGGGATCCGAGGTCCAGCCGCTCCGGGCCGCGGGGCTGGGCCCCCTTGACGGTGCCCGACCCGTCAATAACGCTGTGCAGGGCCGGCGTGGCCAGCACCTCGAAGATCTCCTCCGGTGCTGCGGGAATGAAGCGCTCACGGGACACCAGGTATCGGTTGTTCATTCCCCCAGCCTAGTCAGGCGGGGCCTGCGTCTTCCGGCCCCGCCTGACTAGGCGTGTCAGGGCTTTGGTGCGGGGACCCGCTTAGCCGTTGAACTCGGCGGGGTGCGGACCCGTGCGGCCGTCGCGCTCCAGTCCGTCGATCACAGCCAGTTCGTCCGCGGTCAGGTCGAAGCCAAACACGTCCAGGTTTTCGCGGATCCGCTCCGGGGTAACGGACTTGGGGATGATGACCCTCCCTTGCTGCAGGTGCCAGCGCAGGATGGCCTGCGCCGGACTCACCCCGTGCCGTGCGGCAATCTCCGTGACCGCCGGATCGGCCAGCACGGCACCCTGCGCCAGCGGGCTCCAGGCTTCCGTGGCGATGCCGTGCGCGGCGTTGTAGGCGGCTATGTCCCGCTGCTGGAGAGCCGGGTGAAGCTCGATCTGGTTGACTGCCGGCACTGTTCCGCCCAGGTCGATGACCTTCTGCAGGTGTTCAGGGAGGAAATTGGACACACCGATGGCCTTGACCTTGCCGTCGGCCAGCAGCCGCTCGAGGGCCTGCCAGGACTCCAGGTACAGGTCTGTCGCGGGCGCCGGCCAGTGGATGAGGTACAGGTCCAGGTAATCCAGGCCCAGCTTCCCGAGGCTGGCCTCGAACGCGGCCAGCGTGGCGTCGTAGCCGAGGTGGGCCACCCACAGCTTGGAGGTGATGAACAGTTCGGCACGGTCGATGCCCGACTCTGCGATGGCACGGCCGGTGCCCGCTTCGTTGCCGTAGATCGCGGCGGTGTCGATGCTCCGGTAACCCGCCGTGAGGGCGAGGCTGACGGCGGCGGAGGTGTCGTCGTCGGACACTTGGAAGACGCCGAATCCAAGCTGCGGCATGCGCACCCCGTTGTTGAGGGTAATAGCGGGCGTGGTGGACGTGGATGTCATGAGGGTCTCCTTGGGTGGTGGGGCTTTGCGGAAAAGGAAGAGCTAGAGGAGGGCGTCCGCGCGTTCGACGGCGGTATCCGCGCTGTGTGCGGACGGCACCTGCCCTGCGGTGGACGTTTGCCGGGCGGACGCTTCCCGGGCGGATGCTTCCCGGGCAGCGGTCCCTGCACCGGCCCGCTTGGCTCCGGCGGCAGCCAAGATCATGACGGCGAGCCCGAGCAATGTGATGCCGGCACCGGCCCAGATGGGAGAGGTGTAGCCGAGTCCGGCCGTGATGGTCACGCCACCCAGCCAGGCGCCGAGCGCATTGCCCACGTTGAAGGCGCCGATGTTGGCACCGGAGGCGAGGGTGGGGGCGCCGGCGGCGTACTTCATTACGCGCATCTGCAGGCCGGGAACCGTGGCGAAGCCGAAGCCGCCCATCAGGACGATGGAGGCCACGGTGAGCACCTGGTTGCCTGCCGCAAGGGCAAAGCCGACGAGCACCACCACGAGTACGGAGAGCACCACGACCAGGGTGCGGTCCACGTTGCGGTCCGCGGCCTTGCCCCCGATGGTGTTGCCGATGAACAGGCCAACCCCGAAGACGATCAGCAGCCACGGCACGGTGGACGCCGCGAAGCCTGAAACTTCGGTGAGCGTAAAGGCGATGTAGGTGAAGGCGCCGAACATCCCGCCGTAGCCAAGGATGGTCACCAGGATGGAGAGCCATACCTGGCCGGAGCGGAAGGCCCGCAGTTCGGTGCGCAGGGATCCCGGCACGGTGTCACCGTGACCGGTCTTGGGCACCAGGGCGAGGATTCCCAAGAGGGCGATGACACCAATGACGGTGATGGCCCAGAACGTGGAGCGCCACCCGGCAGCCTGCCCCAGCATGGTGCCGAACGGCACGCCCAGGACATTGGCCGCGGTGAGCCCGGTAAACATAATGGCGATCGCCCCGGCCTTCTTGGTGGGGGCCACCATGTCAGCTGCCACCACGGCACCGATTCCGAAGAAGGCACCATGGGCCAGGGCAGCAATAATGCGGCCGATCATCATCATGCCGTAATCGGGGGCGATGGCTGAGATCAGGTTGCCGGCGATGAACAGCACCAGCAGGACGGCGAGAACGGGCTTGCGTTCAAACCGTGTCACCGCCGCTGTCAGCAGCAAGGCGCCGACCACGACGGCGAGGGCGTAGCCGGAGATCAGCCAGCCTGCCGTGGCCTCACTGACCTGGAAGTCGGCGGCCACCTCGGGGAGGAGGCCCATGATGACGAACTCGGTGAGTCCAATGCCGAACCCGCCGAGGGCGAGGGCTATCAGGCCGATGGGCATGGGGGTGCTCCTTTGAAGAATGTACGGGTGGGAATGTACGGGGCGAGATAGGAAGCGTAAGCTAGTAGTTGCAGACGCGTTATTTATTGTTGCACGTGCAGATACCCAGCGCAAGCAACTAAATTGGAGTGTGTGCCGGTTCACGCCTGAGGCGTCCCGGCGTAACACCCCGAAAGGACAGGAAAATGGGCATCAAGGACGACGCCGTCGAGGTTCGCGCGCAGGGCTGGCGCACCTTGGCGGCACTGCATGGCCTGATCGAGGGCGAGCTGGAACGGTCGCTCCAGGCGGAATCGAAGCTGTCCGTAGTGGAGTACACCGTCCTGGACGCGCTGAGCCGGCAGGACGGCTGGCACATGCGCATGCAGCAGCTCGCCCGCGCCACCGCCCTGAGCGCCAGCGCCACCACCCGGCTGGTCAACCGGCTTGAGGACCGCGGCCTGCTGACCCGGATCCTCTGCGCCGATGACCGCCGGGGAATCTACACGGAACTCACCGCCAGCGGCGTCGCCCTGCTGGAGGAAGCCCGGCCGGTCCACGACGCCACCCTGGAGCGCGCACTGGCCGAGGCCCAGGGCATTCCGGAACTCGCAGCCCTGGTGGACGCTCTACCGCGGCTCCACGCAACGGCGCAGTAACCAAACGGCGCAGTAGCCGCAGAAGGCGCCGGACGCGGCGCCTGCGGCGCCCGAAAACTGGCCGCCCGCCGCCGCGAAGACCTCTTGACCGCAGTCCGGGACAGGCGTAGATTCGTAATCAATCAATCAGTTGATCAATGGAGTAGTTGATTAGACGCAATAGTCGATTAGACGCAAGGTTGATCACGGAACGATTGATTTTGAAGTGAAAGGCCCGCAGCACAATGAACTCCGACGACGGCACCCTGGACTCGGCCTTTATGGCCCTGGCCGATCCCGTGCGGCGGCGGATCATTGCCCGGCTCAGCCGGGGGCAGGCCACGGTCAACGAATTGGCGGAACCCTTCGCGATTACCAAACAGGCGGTCTCGAAGCACATCCAGGTCCTCGAGCAGGCCGGGCTCGTCACCCGCACGCGTGACGCCCAGCGCCGGCCCGTCCACCTGAATCCCGCACGGCTTGAGGCACTCACAGCGTGGATCGACCAGTACCGATTGGTCCGCGAGGAGCAGTTCCGCAGCCTGGACGCCGTGCTCCGTTCCACAGCCGCCCCCGGCGGCGCACACCCCAAGGAATCATCATGAGCAATCCACTGAACCTCAGCGTTCCTGAGGGACTCCCCTTTATCGACTACGACCGCGAGTTCGATTTCCCCGTGGCGGACGTATTCCGCGCCCACAAGGAGCCCGGCCTGATCGTCCAGTGGCTTGGTCCGCGCGGCTACAAAATGGACATCGGCCACTACGATTTCCGCACCGGCGGCAGCTACAGCTACCTCCACACCGGCCCGGAAGGGGTGCCCTACGAGTTCAAAGGCATCTTCCACACCGTCCGCGAGAACGAGTTCGCCATCCAGACCTTTGAATTCGGCGGCTACCCGGACATTGTCAGCCTCGAATTCATGACGTTCGAGGACCTCGGCAACGGACGCACCCGCCTGCGGGGCCACTCCGTGTACCCCAGCCTCGAGGCACGCGACGGCATGGCCCAGTCGGGCATGGAAGGCGGCATGACCGAAGGCTACGAGCGGCTGGACGAACTGCTGAGCGGCGCCAAGGTCTAAAACCCATAAAGTACACCGGCGGACGGTCACCTTCCCGGCGGAAGTGACCGTCCGCCGTCGTGCCTTGGATGAATCCTCACGAGAAGCGTCGAAGGACACCTTCTGAATCATGTGGACTGACGTCAGGACATGAACCCCAGTCATTTCGCCACCAACTAGCCAATTCCGCCCCCTTGACCCTCCCCGGACGGCTGCTACTATCGAGAAAAGGAAGCATGTCCTATCAAAAGAACAAAGGGTGACATACCCGGCACGTCCTGAAGCGGACGTTGCAGGGATTAATCCTGGAACACGGGGAACATTCAGTGGCGAATCAACTTGGTCTCAACATCGACCGGTCCTCCCCCATACCCCTGTACCACCAGGTGGTCCAGGGCATCGAGGCGGCCATCCACAGCGGGGTCCTGGAACCGGGCAGCCGGCTGGACAACGAAATCGACCTCGCCGCGCAGCTCAACCTGTCCCGGCCCACCATGCGCAAGGCCATGGACGAACTGGTCCGCTCCGGCCTGCTGGTCCGCAAGCGCGGCGTGGGAACCCAGGTGGTCTCCAGCCAGGTCCGCCGCCCGCTGGAGCTCTCCAGCCTGTTCGATGACCTCACCAACAACGGCAAAAAGCCCACCACCGAGGTACTGAGCTTCTCCCACATGGAGGCCGACGCCCCCACCCTGGCGACGCTGCAGCTGCCGGCCGGCTCCAAGGTCTACCACTTCACCCGCCTTCGGAAAGTGGGCGGCAAGCCGCTGGCGCTGATGGAGAACTGGGTCCGCGATGACATCGCCACCATGGACGAAGCCATGCTGGCCGCCGAGGGCCTCTACTCCATCCTGCGCCGGGGCGGCGTCAACTTCCGCCTGGCCACCCAGCGGATCGGCGCGATGATCGCCAACGACTACCAGGCGCCCCTGCTCGAGACCGAGGTGAACTCGGCCCTGGTGACCATGGAACGCACCGCCGTGGACGATACCGGCCGCCGCGTCGAGACCGGCCACCACGTCTACCGTGCCGACTCCTACAGCTTTGAAATGACACTCGTACAGCGCTAACGCAAGGACTTCTGCCATGACCAACTGGGTCTACCCCCTGGGCTCCGCCACCGACGGCGCCTGGGACATCTCGCTCGGAACCTCCGATTCCACCACCGCCGTGGACGGCTGGGCCCACACCGGCCTGAAGGTTGCCACCCTCGCGGCGGGCGCCGCCGTCGAGCTTCCCGCGGCCGGTGAGGAACGCATCGTGGTTCCGCTCAACGGCTCCTTTACCGTCACCGTGGACGGCGTCGGCTACCCCCTGGCCGGGCGGCGCTCGGTGTTCCACGGTCCCAGTGACGTCCTGTATTCGGGCATTGGGAACGCCGTCACCATCAGCTCGTCCGACGGCGGCCGCGTGGCCGTCGCCACCGCCCCGGCGCAGGCCTCGTACCCCACCCGGCTCGTTACGGCTGCCGAGACACCCGTGGAACTGCGCGGCGCGGGCAACTGCTCCCGACAGGTCCACAATTTCGGCACCCCGGCCGCACTGGAAGCAGACCGCTTTATCGTCTGCGAGGTCATCACCCCCGCCGGCAACTGGTCCTCCTATCCCCCGCACAAGCACGATGAGGAGAAGGACGGAGAAACGCACCTCGAGGAGATCTACTACTTCGAGACGCAGGTTGCCGCCGGTTCCGGGGCACCTGCCGACGCCGATGCCATCGGCTACCAGCGCGTCTACGCCTCCGATGACCGCCCCATCGACGTGTCCGCAGAAGTCCGCACCGGCGACGTGGTGCTGGTCCCCTACGGCTGGCACGGCCCTGCCATGGCGGCACCGGGCTACGACCTCTACTACCTCAACGTGATGGCAGGCCCCGGCCCCGTGCGCGAATGGCTCATCAGCGACGACCCCCACCATGGCTGGGTGCGGCAGACCTGGGACGGGCAGGACATCGACCCCCGGCTGCCGTTTACGGCCTAGGCAGGTTCCCGCAGTCACCAAAAAACAATGCCCCGCCGGAAGAAATTCCGGCGGGGCATTGTGCACACTAACGGCAATCAGCTGGCAACTTTCAGCGCCACCCTGACCGGCGCACCGGTCGCCAGCGACTCCTGGGCGGCGTCGGCCACCCGTGATGCTGCCACGGCGTCTTCGGGCGTGCACGGGTTCTCCCGCTCGCCCAGGATCAGCTCCACAAACGCTGCCATTTCGGACCGGTACGCCTGGTCGAAGCGCTCGGCGAAGGTCTGGTGCGGTTCCCCGTCCGGGAAGACGACGCCGGCTTCGGCCGAGGCCAGGGCAGACTTCCCGTCCAGGCCCACCATGACCGAGCGGCTGGACCCCTGGATCTCCAGCCTGACGTCGTGGCCGGCCCCGTTGTAGCGGCTGGCGGAGACCGTTCCCACTGTGCCGTCGTCGAAGGTAATCACCGCGAGGGCTGTGTCCACATCGCCCACTTCGCCGATGGCCGGGTCACCGTTGTTGGAGCCCTTCGCATAGACTTCCACGATCTCCCGGCCGGTCAGCCAGCGCAGGATGTCGAAGTCGTGGACCGAGCAGTCGCGGAACAGGCCGCCGGACGTCGCCAGGAATTCCACCGGCGGCGGCGTCATGTCGCAGGTGACGGCGCGCAGCGAGTGGATCCAGCCCAGCTCGCCGGCCTGGTAGGCACGTTTGGCTTCGAGGTAGCCGGCATCGAACCGGCGCTGGTGGCCGATCTGCACCACGCCGTTCCTGCCCCTGACGTAGTCCAGCACCGGCAGCGCATCGGCCACGTTCATGGCCACCGGCTTCTCGCAGAACACGGGAATGCCGGCGTCCACTCCGGCCCGGATCAGTTCCGGGTGGGTCCCGGTTCCCGTGGCGATGACCAGGCCGTCCACGCCGGAGGCGATCAGGTCCGCCACCGAGGGCAGGAACTCTGCGCCGAGGCCCGCGGCGATATTGCGTGCATGGTCTGCGGCAACATCCGTCAGCCTGAGCCGGACATTGATCCCGCGCGGGTTGAGGTCTCCGTTGAGCGCGGCGATGTTGTTGGCGTGCATGACGCCGATGCGTCCCACTCCCACCAGGCCGAGAATGACATCCTTCATAGTGTTCCTTTGTACGTAGTAGTGCTAACGGGTTGCGACGGGCGCCGGCTAGGCGAGCGCCGGCTGGACGGTGAAGGCCGCCCGGAAGGCGTCCAGTGCCGCCTCACTGTCGCCGCTGGCCCAGGCTTCCAGGCCGACCGTGCCGTAATAGCCGGCCTCGGCGAGCGCCCGGGCGACTGCCTGGTAGTTGATTTCGCCGGTGCCGGGTTCGCAGCGGCCCGGGACGTCCGCCACCTGGATCTCGCCGATGTGCGGCAGGGCGGTCCGCACCAGTTCGATCAGGTTCCCCTCGCCCAGCTGTGCGTGGTAGAGGTCCAGCATGAGCTTGACGTTGGGGTGGCCGGCGGCTTCCACCAGGGCCAGGGTGTCCTTGGCACGGGCGAGCGGAATTCCGGGGTGGTCCAGGACCGTGTTGAGGTTCTCCAGGCAGAACGTCACCTGGTGCTTCTCCCCCAGCGCGCCGAGGCGTTCCAGGGTCCTGGCCCCGGTACTCCACATGCGGCCTGTGGAACGGAAGACCGGACGTGCTGCTTTCCCGTCCACCAGTTCCGCGGAGTGCACCACCATGCGGCTCACCCCGAGCTCCAGGGCAGTGGGGATGAGCGATTCGGCAGTCCGGACCACATCGTCGGCCGTGTCGGGGTCCACCAGGCTCCCCGCGGTGTATCCCGTCATGGAGGAGAACACCGCACCGGTGGCCTTGAGCGCCGTCAGGTCCTTGGTGCGGGAGTCCCAGATTTCGACGTCGAACCCGGCGTTGTGGATGCGCCGCACCCGCTCCGTTAAAGGCAGGTCCGTGAACACCATCTCCGCGCAGACGGCCAGGCGCATCAGACCCCTGCCTTGGCTGCCGCGGGGACAGCCACCGGGCCGCCCTGCTTGACGGATTCGATGCAGGCCAGCGCCACGGCCAGGGCGCGGCGGGCGTCCGCCGTTCCCGGCGTGAGGGTGAAATCGCCCGACGGCGGCGGCGTACCGTCCCGCCGGGACCTCACCACGGCGGCGAAGTCGGCGAGTTCATCGGTGTAGGCGTCCCGGAAGAGCTCCACGTTGAGCCGCGGCGTGTCTGCCGCGAGGCCGACGGCGGTGTACCGGCGGGCGGCGGTTTCCGTGGCACGGCCGGCCTGGACCATGCCCTTGGAGCCGAAGACCTCGCCGCGGACGTCGTAGCCGTAGAGGGCGCTGAAGTTCGCTTCCGCCACGGCGATGGCGCCGTTGCTGTAGCGGATGGTGACCACTGCGGTGTCCAGGAAGCCCTGGTCGCGCAGGCCGGGTTCCACGAGGGCGTCGGCCACCGCGTAGACCTCCACGGGCTCGGCGCCTTCGTTGAACCAGTTCAGGGTGTCGAAGTCGTGGATGAGGGTTTCCAGGAAGATGGTCCAGGCGGGGACCCTGGCTGCGTGCGGGATGCTGCCGGTGCCCGGGTCGCGCGTCAGGGAGCGCAGGAGCTGCGGCTGGCCGGCTATCCCTGCGGCCAGGTCCTTCTTGGCCGCCTGGAAGTCCGCTGCGTACCGCCGGTTGAAGCCAATCTGGAAATGCACGCCGGCGGCCTCCACAGCGGCGATCGCGGCGTCGAGCTCGTCCAGGCCCTGGCCTGCGGGTTTCTCGCAGAACACGTGTTTTCCGGCCGCGGCGGCCTGGCTGATCAGGGCTGCGTGGAAGCGGGCCGGGCTGGCGATGATCACGGCATCGATGTCGGGATCGGCCAGGATGTCGTCCGCGCTGGCGGTGACCTTGGCCGTGCCGAGCGATGCTGCGAGCGCGCCGGCGGATTCGAGGTTGGGGTCGGCGATGGCGGCGAGCACGGCGTCCGGGACACGGCGGGCGATGCTTTCGGCGTGGAACGCGCCCATCCAGCCCGAACCGATGAGCCCGGTGCGCACTGGCGCCGGGACGGGAGCGGGGTTCTGTGCGAGGTAAGCCATGGGCTGGTCCTTTCGTAGGGTCGTAGCGTGTGGGTTAGGTCAGTGAAATCAGTGCCGGGCGGTGCGGGCCGGAGTTGCTGCTTCGCCGGGGAACACGACGCCGAGCTGGCGGCGGATCTCATCGGCCACTTCCAAGGTGCGGATGGAAGCCGCCAGCGTCCGCTGGCTGGCTTGCGTGTTGCTTGCGGCGATGGCGCGAGCCACCGCAGCAGCCTCGTAGTGGAGGCCTTCGAAGTGGCCGCCGGCCGGTTCATCATGACGCAGGCGTGTTCCGTCAGGGAAGCGGACCTCAAAGCCGCCGGGCATGTTGAAGGGGCCGTCGATGGTCAAGGTCGCTTCGGATCCCACCACGATGGCTGCGGTGGGCGTGAAATTGTGAATGTGGGTGTTCACCACAGCCTGGGCGCCGCCGTCGAACTGCATCACGGCGGACAGCTGGGCGTTGACTCCTGACTCGTGGGGCTGCCCCATGGCGGCCAGTTGCTGCGGGCTGCCCAGCACTTCCGTGACCAGGGCCAGCGGGTAGGTGCCAAGGTCAAGCAGCGGACCGCCGGCCAGCTTCGGGTCGAAGATGCGGTGGGAGGGGTCGAAGTGCTCGCCATACTCTGCGATAACCGTGGTGATGGTCCCCAGGGTACCGGCGTCGAGGAGCTGCCGGATCACGTCGAATTTCGGCAGGAAGAACGTCCACATGGCCTCGGCGGCAAAGACGCCGGCGGCCTCGGCCCGGGCAGCGATGTCCCGCGCCTGGTCCGCGTTGAGCCCGATCGGCTTTTCGATCAGGACGTGCTTGCCGGCGTCGATGGCCAGCACAGCGGCCGCGTGGTGGCCGGTGTGCGGGGTGCACACATAAACGATGTCGACGTCCGGGGCGGCGGCCAGTTCCTCATAGCTGCCGTACGCGGCCGGCACGTCGAATGTGTCCGCGAAGGCCTTGGACCGGCTGAGCGAACGGGACCCGACGGCGGCGATCACCTGCCCGGTGTGCGCCTGGATGGATTCGGTGAAGCGCTCGGCAATCCAGCCCGGGCCCATAATTCCCCAGCGCAGCACGGGAGCGTCGCGGGAGTCGGGGACACGGGACGGTGGAAGGGCGGTAGCGGTCATAGGTAGTTGACTTTCGTGGCGGCACCGTCGCTGTGTAGTGACTGGATCATGGCTTGGGCCACGAGCGAGGCATTCAGGCCGTCCTGCCCTCCGGCGAGGGAAGGCTTGTCCCCGGCGGCGAGCGCAGAAATCCAGGCCTGCAGCTGCAGCCGGTACGCGTCGGCGAACCGGGGGCGCCAGTCGGCAGGGATCTGCTCCTGGGTGGTTCCCTCCTGTTCGATGCGCAGCATGGCCGAATCCTGGATAGCGGTGGTGCCGCGTTCCGAAACAACTTCGCAGCGGGTGGTGTAGCCGTACTGCGCGTTCAGGAACAGCTCCAGCGTGGTGAGGGTTCCGTCCGCGGTGCGCAGCGTCATCAACGCGGGATCACGGAGTCCGGCGTCCGCCTGCCGGGTGCTCTTTCCCGCCTGCCATGACACTTCCGTGATGGGAGAATCCAGCAGCCAGGGAATGATGTCCAGCTCGTGGATGGCTGAATTTGTGATGGCCGATTCGGCGGTGGCGCCGGGAGCTGCCGAAGCGTTCCGGCTGATGCAATGGACCATCAGGGGCTCGCCCTGTGCCCGGCCCTGCACTGCGCGGCGCAGTGCAACGTAGCCCGGGTCGAAGCGCCGCATAAATCCGAGCGAGAGCAGGGACGCTCCCGCTGCGGCCACCATGTCCGCGTCCGCGGCCACCACTTCCGTGCTTTCCAGGACCGTAGGTGCCAGCGGCTTTTCGCACAGGACCGGCGTCATCGCCTCGAAGCATTCCAGGACGAGGCCGGCGTGGGTGGAGTCGTGCGAGGCGACCACCACGGCGTCCACCTCGCTGGAGTTGATCAGCTCCGATGGGTCTGTGGTGATGCGTGCCGACGGCGGTGCTGCCGCGGCGGCGCGGTCGGCGTCGAGATCCGCCACAAAGGAGACTACGGCACCGCCGATGCTGGTGGAGAGGTTCCTGATGTGGTCCGCGCCCATGATTCCGGCGCCGATGACGCCTACCCGGATCGGCATGGTGTTCCCTTCGTTTACGTTCGTGAGCGTATGGTCGGTGCGCACGGGCATGGCGGGGTGCTCCGGAGGAATGTCCGGAGCACCCCGCCCGGTGCTGCCGCTAAGCGTGTTTCGGGCCGCCGGCGTTAGCGCTGTCCGAGACTTCGGCCACTTCGGCTTTAACTTCTTTCACGACGTCGCTGTGGCCGCCGAGTTGTTCGAGTTCGTGGGCGAGTTCGGCGAGTTCGGCGCCGCCGGCCATCTGGGCGGTGAGTTCGTCCAGGGTGATGTCCTTTTTGTCGTAGTAGCCGATGGACTTGCCGCGCTTGAGCAGCAGGAACCGGTCTCCCACGGGGAAGGCGTGGTGCGGGTTGTGGGTGATGAAGATGACGCCCAGGCCGCGGTCGCGGGCCTGCAGGATGTACCGCAGGACCACACCGGACTGCTTCACGCCAAGCGCCGCCGTCGGCTCATCCAGGATCAGGACCTTCGCGCCGAAGTACACCGCCCGGGCGATCGCCACACACTGGCGTTCACCGCCGGAGAGCTGGCCGATGGGCTGCTCCACATCGCGCAGGTCGATGCCCATCTCGGCGAGTTCCTTGAGCGTGATGGCCTTCATCTTCTCCACGTCCATGCTCTTGAACGGCCCAAAACCGCTGGTGAGCTCGGAGCCGAGG
Organism: Pseudarthrobacter sp. BIM B-2242; assembly: GCF_014764445.1. Taxonomy (NCBI): domain Bacteria; kingdom Bacillati; phylum Actinomycetota; class Actinomycetes; order Micrococcales; family Micrococcaceae; genus Pseudarthrobacter; species Pseudarthrobacter sp. BIM B-2242. The sequence goes on along the minus strand of NZ_CP061721.1, from coordinate 812,812 downwards.
AAGAAGTTCCGCCAGATCGGCATCAACGGGACCACAGCAAGGTCCTGGTAGACGGTGGCGATCCCGGCATCCAGCGCATCCCTGGGTGAGGAGAATTTCCGTTCCTCGCCCATGATGTTCAAGACACCGGCGTCGTGCTGGTGCAGGCCGGCGATGATCTTGATCAGCGTGGACTTGCCCGCACCGTTATCACCCAGCACGCAGGTGACGCGGCCGTTGTCCACGGCCATGGTGACATCGGACAGGGCGATGATGTTCCCGTAGTGCTTGCCCACCCCGTCCAGGGAGAGCAGGTGCACCGGGGTGTGCGTGAGGGGGTCTTTTTCGTTTTGCAGCAGGGTTTGCTGATCGATCTGATTGGCGTTCATTTCCGGGCCCCTTTACTTCAGTTCCGCGCGGCGCTTGACGATGAGGTTCACGATGGTGGCCAGCAGCAGCATCAGGCCCAGGAAGAACTTGAACCAGTCCGGGTTCCACTGCGCGTACACGATGCCCTTGTTGGCCATGCCGAAGATGAACGCACCGATCGCCCCGCCCACGGCCGATCCGTAGCCGCCGGTCAACAGGCACCCGCCGATCACCGCGGCGATGATGTAGAGGAACTCGTTGCCCACGCCCTCACCGGACTGCACGGTGTCGAACGCGAAGAGGTTGTGCATGCCCAGCACCCAGCCGCAGAACCCCACGCCCATAAACAGGCCGATCTTGGTGGCCTTGACCGGAACACCCACGGCGCGGGCGGCGTTCTCGTCCCCGCCCACGGCGAAGATCCAGTTCCCCACCCGGGTCCGCATGAGCACCCAGGTGGCCACCGCGACGAGGGCGATCCAGATAAAGACAGTGATTTTGACGTCGATCCCGGCGATGGTGACGGAGGAGGCAAACACGGCCCGGGCCGAGGCGAAGCCGTCCATGGTGGAGATCGAGGGTGAGGACACCGAACCGCCGATCAGGCGGGTCAGGCCCAGGTTCAGGCCGGTCAGCATCAGGAACGTGGCCAGGGTAACGATGAAGCTGGGCAGCTTGGTCTTCATCAGGATCCAGCCATTGATGAACCCGATCCCCACCGAGACAATCAGGGCAAGAAGGACTCCCACCCAGACGTTAGTGCTGAAGTACCAGCTGAACATCGACGCGGTCAGAGCCGAGGAGATCACCGCCACACCCGTGGAGAGGTCAAACTCCCCGCCGATCATCAACAGCGACACCCCCACCGCCATGATCCCGATCGTAGAACTGCCATACAGGATGGTCGCCAGCGCATTGGGCTGGGTAAACGTTGAAGACACCAACGCGAAGAAGATGAAGAGGACGATCGCGCCCACCAGGGCGCCGACCTCGGGCCGGCCGAGGAGCTTCTGGAACGGGCTGCGCTTCGCAACGCGCTCATCGGTGGCAGGTGATTTGATCTTGGTCTGGGTAATAGTCATGTGAACTCTCCTTGCTGCCGGGCCGGCATACACCGGCCCGGCCAGCGGGCTGTTAGCGAATACCCTGTTCGGCGAACGTGAGGACAGCCGCCGCATTGGACTGGTCAACGATGGCCGGACCGGTGAGGACTGACTGTCCGCCGCCGAGCCTGAATCCGCCGCGCTTGTTCTGCCACAGGGCATCGACGGCCCCGTAGCCCTGGAGCCATGGCTGCTGATCAACTGTGAACAGCACACTGCCGTCGGACACCTTTTGGGCAAGCTCCTTGTTCAAGTCGAAGCTGGCAACCTTGGCCGAACTTCCGGCCGTCGCCACTGACTTCAGGAGCGTCAGGGTGATGGGAGCACCGAGGCCGATAATGACATCGGCATCTTGGGATGCCTGCAGCTTCGCGGTGGCCGTCGATTCCACCGATGTCATGTCCGCCCCGTTGACGTACAGAATTTCCGTGCCGGGTACTTTGGCCTTTACACCGGCACACCGGGCCTCGAGACCCACGTGCCCCTGGGCCTGAATGACGCACACCGGGTGCTTGTAACCGCCGTCTGCAAGCCGTGAACCCACGGCCTCGCCAGCAAGCTTTTCATTGGACCCGAAGTGGGTGAAGGCGCCCAACTGTGCGGAGGCCGCTTCGCCGGCGTTGAAGCTGACAATCGGAATGCCTGCATCAGTGGCCTTTTTCAGCGCTTCCTTCAGGGCGTCAGGGGTGGCCAGGGTAACTGCAATGCCGTCTACCTTCTGGTCGATGGCCTGCTCGATCAACTGCGCCTGCCGGCCGGCCTCCGGATCGGAGGTGTACAGCAGTTCAACGTTGTCCTTCGCGGCCGCCTCCTCGGCGCCCTTTCGGACGGTGTCCCAGAACGTGTCGCCGGCGGGAGCGTGGGCGATCAACGCAATCTTCATTCGCTCTGTTGTGGCGACCTGGCCACCGCCTCCACCGCTTCCGGTGTCCGGGGCACGTCCGCCGGTGCTGGAGCATGCGCTCAACGCCATCATCGGCACTACCGCCGCAACCAGAGCAGCCTTACGCCAAGAAAAATTAGCCACCTAAATCTCCTTTGATCTCTCAGGTCCGGGCTGCCACTCTGCAACCGCCGGAGCACTGTCTATCTCGATCATGGTGACCTGGCTCACGAATGTCAATACTTTGTCCTGACATTAGGATGTTTTGACGTCGATAAAGTTCCGGGACGCCCTAGACGGAAGGCCGGGCCGTCGTAGTGCGAACAACCAGCGAAGGCTTAATCAGCTCTCTTATGGGTCCTTTGGTGGGGTCCTCAATGCGCTCCAGCAGTGCTTTTGCCACGTCCGCGCCCACCAGGTCACTGCGGTTGTCCACAGAGGTCAGTTCGAGATATCGGGACTTTGCCCAGGTCGAATTGTCGTAGCCGATCACGGAGATGTCTGCAGGGACCGCCAAGCCATGGGCCTTAATCGCGCCGAAGGCGCCCAGCGCCATCGTGTCATTGGCGGCAAAAATGGCCGTGGTGTCCGGATACCGGTCCAACAGCCAGCACGCCGAGGCATACCCGTCCTCCTCCGCCGTACCGCCCTCATCCCCCACAATCCGCGCATCAACACCCGCCTCCCGGAGCCGGCCATCGAAGCCTGCCCTGCGATGGGCCGCGGCGCCGCCTGAACCCGTAAGGTGGCCGATCCTCGCGTGCCCCAGCCACAGGAGGTGGTCCGCGGCAATGGCGCCGCCCCCGTCGTCGTCGTTGGTAATGAGGTCGGCATCTGGCGGCACGCCATTCCGCCACCCCGCCACGACAGTCGGAACCCCGGCCCCGGTCAGTGGAGTCCCGCCAGGTTCCGCTGCGATCACCAGGCCGTCCACATGCATGGCCAGCAGCCCGTCAGCCGCCTCCCTGATGCGGTTCTCCCCCGGCCGGGAATCGGCCAGCGTCACATGGTAGCCATGCTCCGTCAGAACAGATTCCATCCCCCTGAGCAGATCCACGAACCAGAGGTTCCGGTAATCATCGATCACCAGGCCGATGCTCTTGGTCCTGCTGCTCGCCAGCGTGGTGGCCGCCCTGCTGGGACGGTATCCCAACTCGGCAATGGCGGCCCGCACTGCCTCGCGGCGCTTATCGCTCACCCTGCCAGGGTTCTGCAGCACCAGTGAAACCAGCGACGGCGAGACTCCGGCCAGCTTGGCAACATCGTAAATTGTGGGGCGTCTGGCCTGATGGTTGTGCATTATCACCGGGGCTGCCTTCCTTGGGTCTCATGGAGTTTTCACGGACGATTGACAGGACATATAGACATGACTACGCTCAAAGTCAGCATACAAAATTGTAGCGCTACAAAAATGCCGCAGAGTGTCCCGCCGCGGCTGAATTTCAAAGGAGAAATCAATGGCTGAAAGCCTTGGTGTCGCGGTCATCGGCGCAGGCATGGCCGGAAAGGCCCACGCGGCGGCCTACCGGACGGCGTCCACCCTCTACAGCCCGGTCCTCCCCCAGGTCCGACTTGTCTCGATAGGTGACGTGAACGCCGAGTTCGGTTCCTTGGCTGCCCGCCGTTTCGGGTATGAGCGCAACGACACGTCGTGGCAGGCAATCGCCGAAGCCGACGACATCGACGTCGTCAGCGTGGTTATTGCAAACTCGCTGCACCGCGAGGTCGTCGAAGGCCTGCTCGCTGCAGGCAAGCACGTCCTGTGCGAAAAGCCGCTCAGCGATTCGATGGAAGACGCACGCGCGATGGCCGCAGCCGCCCGCAACGCATCCAGCATCGCCCGCATTGGCTTCACGTTCCGGCGCACTCCCGGCATCGCCTACATCCGCGACCTCATCCGGAACGGCGTCCTCGGCAACGTCCTGCACTTCAGCGGCCGCTACTGGACCGACTACGGCTTCAGCCCCTCCGCTCCCATGAGCTGGCGCTACAAAGGCGGCCCAGGCTCCGGGGCCCTTGCCGACGTCGGATCCCACCTGGCTTACGTCTCCGAGTTCCTGTGCGGTGACATTCAGTCCATCTCCGGCGGCCAGCTCAGCACCGTCATCAACAAACGTCCGCTGCCGCTTGCCGCCGTGATGGGCCACGACCATGCTGCCGTCAGCGACACCTTCGAAGCCGTCGAAAACGACGACTACGCAGCATTCAACGCTGAGTTCGCCACCGGCGCCGGAAGCTTCGAAGTCTCCCGCGTTGCCGCCGGACACGCCAACAGCCTCCAGTTCGAGGTGTTCTGCGAAAACGGCGCCGCCAAGTTCGACCAGCGTCGGCCCTCGGAAATCCAGTTGTTCCTCAACGACGGCTCCGGCAACGAGAACGGCTACCGCCAGGTCATCCTGGGCCCGGGCCACCCCTACATCACCGGCGGCCTGGCCATGGACGCTCCCGAGGTGGGCTTCGGCCAGAACGACGCGTTCGGCTACCAGGCCCGCGCGTTCCTCGAAGAGGTTGCCGGCCTCAGCGAAGCGGAGTCACTGCCGCGTTGCGCCACGTTCGAGGAGGGCGTGCGCAACATGGAACTCCTCGGTGCCGTCACCGAATCCGCCCTCAACAACGGAAAGAAAATCACGCTATGAAACTCGGCGTCTACAACGCAATCCTGCACGACCGGCCGTTGCCCGAGGCCCTCAAGGTCATCGCGGATCTGGGCCTGACCGGCATCGAAATCAACACCGGCGGATTCCTGCCCGCGGTCCACGTCCCCACGTTCGATGAGATCCTCACCAGCGACGCCGCCCGGGACGACTACCTGGCGATCTTCGAAGGCACCGGCGTGGCAATCGCCGGCCTGAACTGCAACGGCAACCCGCTGCATCCCAAGCGCGAAATCGGCGAGAAGCATGCCGAGGATATCCGCCGCTCCATCCGGCTCGCTGCGCGTCTGGGCCAGAACCGGGTGGTCACCATGTCCGGCCTGCCAGGTGGTGAACCGGGTGCAACCACCGTCAACTGGGTGGTGAACGCCTGGAACTCAGCTGCCCTGGACGTACTGGACTATCAGTGGGGCGTCGCCGCCGACTTCTGGAAGGAAACCGATCGCCTCGCGGCTGACCACGGCGTCAAGGTGGCCTTGGAGCTGCACCCGCAGAACATCGTCTTCAACACCGCTGACGTCCACAAGCTCATCGAACTCACTGGTGCCACCCACGTGGGTGTTGAGCTGGACGCCTCCCACCTGTTCTGGCAGCAGATGGATCCGGTGGCGGTGGTCCGCGAACTCGGCCCGCTGGTCTTCCAGGCTGCCGCCAAGGACGTCCGGGTCAACACCGCGAACGCCGCGCTCTACGGTGTGCTCGACAACAGCTTCCGCCGGCTCTCCCCGGAGGAAAACCGGACCAACCTCGGCGGCGACGAGTGGGCCAACGAGTGGCCCAAGAACTCCGCTTGGGACTTCGTGGCTCTGGGCCGCGGGCACGATACAGCCTTCTGGACCGAGTTCCTGCGCGCGCTGCATGAAGTGGACCCGGACATGCTGGTCAACATCGAACACGAGGACACCTCCCTGGGCCGGATCGAGGGGCTGGAGGTCGCAGCCAAGGTCCTGCTCGACGCTGATGCCGCGCTTGCCGCATCGCTGAACCCGGCGGTTTAACCACCCCACGGCCCGCAGACTGACAGCAGGGGCGTCGCTTCCGCGGCGCCCCTGCTGTTCTGTCTCCGGAGCATTCCCCCTGACAGAGAAGGAAGAGGAAACATGCGCATTGGGATAGTCGGGTACGGAGCCGGTGGAAAGTACTTCCATGCGCCGTTCATCGAAGCGGCTGAGGACATCGAGCTCGTGGGGATCGTGGCCCGCTCGGCTGCGAAGAAGGCCGAGGTGGAAGCGGATCTCCCGGGACTTCCCGTGTATTCGAGCCTGGGAGAACTGCTTGCGGCCGGTGTTGACGCGGTGACCATCACCACGCCGCCGCACACCCGCCATGACCTGGTGATGGAAGCCATCAAGGCAGGCGTGCATGTGGTCGCCGACAAGCCCTTTGCCCCGAATGCTCAGGCGGCGCGTGAACTGGCCGAAGCCGCCGCGCGGGCCGGCGTGGTCCTCAACGTGTACCACAACCGCCGTCGCGACGCCGATATCCTCACCCTCGCCGGCGTCCTTGCTTCCGGGAAACTTGGCGACATCTGGCGGGTGCACTCCACAATGGACCAGGACAACGCCGGCAGCCTTGAAGTTGGCGCCAGCGGTGGGCTCCTGCGGGATTTGGGCAGCCACCTGGTTGACCAGATGCTGTGGCTGCTGGGACCGGCGAGCCACGTGCACGCGACCCTGGACTGGACGGACCGTTTCGGGGAGCGGACTGACTGCGGCTTTGTGGTGACCATGACGCATGCGTCAGGAGCTGTCTCCACCGTGTCTGCCAGCAAACTCAACCACTCCGAGACCCGGGAGCTGCGGGCTTACGGCAGCAGGGGCAGCTACATCGCCTCCGGCGCCGATGTGCAGGCGGAGGCCCTGATGTCGGGCCGCCGTCCGGTTGAGGAACCGGCCACGTGGGGCATCGACGCGGCCGAAAACTGGGGCACGCTGTCCACCAAGGACGGCCGCGTAACCATTGCCTCGGCGCAGGGAAACTATGCCGGCTTTTATACCTGGTTCGCCCGCGCAGTCCGTGGTGAGGGCCCCGAACCGGTGCCGGCCGCGGACGGGCTCCGGACGCTGGAGGTGCTGGATGCGGCCCGCCGCAGTGCGCAGGAGAACGCGGTGATCGCGCTGTAGCACCCTCTCTCACTTAATGCGGGTTTTCCCGCATCCCTCGCTCACAGGGTGAGAGAGGGATCCTTGTTTTCCTGCATTAAGTGAGAGAGCGTCCTGGGCCACGCACCCGCTGGAGACAGAAACGCCCGACGCCGGCCGGCGTCGGGCGTTCTTGCGTCACCCTGGTTTTTGCGTCAACTTAGGCGGACACGCCTGAGCGCTCCTTGAACAGGTGCTCGAGCTCCTCCAGGGATTTGTCCTTGGTTTCCGGAACGACGCGCTTGACCCAGGCAATGGCACCCAGCTGCAGGGCAACGAAGATGAAGAACGTCGCCGAAACACCGATCCACGAGACCATCTGCGGGAAGAAGAACCCGATCAGGAAGTTGATCATCCACAGCACAAAGACGCAGATGCCCATCGCGATGCCGCGGACGTGCATGGGGAAGATCTCGGACATGGTCAACCATGTGACGGTGCCGATGCAGCCCTGCATGGACGCCAGGAACGTCACCATGAACAGCAGCACCAGGTAGCCGCGCAGGGTGCTCTCCGGCAGTGCCAGGGAGATGACTGCAATGGCCGTCAGCGACGACGCTGTGCCGCACAGCCCTACGATCAGCATGGGTTTGCGGGGCACCCGCGTCATCAGATACATGCCGACGACGACGGCAGCCACCGACGTGATGCCGTTGAGGACGTTGGCAATCAGGGCGCCCTGGTCGCCAAATCCGGACGAAGACAGGATGGACGTCCCGTAGTACATGATGGCGTTGACGCCGCTGATCTGGTTGATGATTGCCATGCCCAGGCCCACCACGAAGATCCTGCGGATCCACGGAACCGTGAGGTCCTTGAACGTGCCCATCTTGGACTGGTAATCCTCGCGGGCTGCCTGCCGGACCTCGTCGAACTCCGCGGAGACGTCGCCGGCGGCGCGGGTGGAGCGCAGCACCTCAAGGACGGCTCCGAAGCGGCCTGCCGACGCCAGCCAGCGCGGGCTCTCCGGCAGGACCAGCATTCCAAACCACAGGATAACGGCCGGGAGCGTGGCGATCACCAGCATCCACCGCCAGACGTGCATCTCTTCGGGGAAGAGGTTGCCCAGCACTGCGTTGAAGGTGAAGGCCAGGAACTGGCCGGTGACGATCATCAGTTCGTTTTGCGTGACGATCCGGCCGCGCTGGGCCGCCGGCGACATTTCCGCGAGGTACACGGGAACAATCACGGAAGCGCCGCCCACTGCCAGGCCCAGCAGGGTCCGGGCCGCAATGAGCAGTTCGGTGCTTGGCGAGATGGTGCAGGCGATAGTGGCCACAATGAAGATCAGGGCCAGGCCCATGATGGTCCTCCGCCGGCCGAGGCGGTCAGAGAGCCGGCCCGCGCTGATGGCGCCGAAGGCCGCGCCGAACAGGAGCGTGGACGTGACCAGCCCTTCGGTCAGCGGTGTGAGGCCGAGGTCCCGCTGCATAAACGGCAGGGCACCGTTGATGACGCCAGTGTCATAGCCGAAGAGCAGTCCGCCGAAGGTGGAGAAGAGCGCCACCTTCCGCATGAATTTCTTCGGGTTGGCAGGCTTGGCGGAGTTGTTCTGCTTGGGACTGCCGGGGGCTTCGGCTTGGACTGTGCCGGGATTCGCCATGGTTTGCTTCGCGTCGCCCCCCACTACTTGACCTTGTCGATGTACTGGCCCATCGTCTCCAGCTGGTAGCGGGAGACGTCCTCGGCGTTCTCGTCCTCGGCGAAGACGCTGGACACCATCACGGTGTTGTCCTTGTCCAGGAAGCCGATTTCCTTGAGGCCGCCAAAGAACTCGTCCCAGTTGACGTCGCCGTCGCCGATCTTCAGGTGCTGGTGGACGCGGACGGCGTTTCCGGGCGGGTTGGTGATGTAGCGCAGGCCGTGGGACGCATGGTGGTCCATCGTGTCCGAAACATGGACCAGGCGGAGTCTGTCCCCGGCGGCACGCATGATTTCCAGCGGCTTGTTGCCCATGTGGAACGAGTGCGAGGCGACATAGACCATGCCGATGTTGGGCGAGTTCACACCCCGGATGACGCGGATGGCCGCGAGGCCGTCCTCGACGAAGTCGTCCGGGTGCGGGTCGATCAGGACGTCCAGGCCCTCGCGTTCAATGATCGGCAGCAGCTCCTCCATGGAGCGGTAGAAGGCGCGCTCGGACTCTTCGGCTTTCTCGGGCCGGCCGCTGAATTCGGTGTTCATCGTATTGACACCGAGGTCCACGGCGATCTGGATGGCGCGCTTCCAATAGCGGACGGCAGCCTCGCGGGCGTCCTCATCCGGGCCGGACCAGCGCAGGACCGGAAGCACCGAAGCGATTTCCACACCGGCGTCCTTGCACTCCTTCTTCAGCTGGACCACCAGTTCGTCGTCGGCCTTGGGGTGGTTATAGAACGGGATCATGTCTGCGTGCGGGGTCATCTGCAGGTACTTGTAGCCAAGATCGGCGGCCACGCGCGGGAATTCCAGCAGGCTGTGGCTGTGGTGGAACGGGGTGGGGTCCAGGGCGATTTTCATGGTCACTCCTTTGTGGTTCGGAAAACTTCGATGCTGCATAGAGGGGCGGCCTGCCGGTCTGCTGCCGGCAGGCCGCCCTTGGTCCAACCGAAGGCTAGCTGTACAGCGCAGGCTTGGTGTTCAGCTGGACTTTGACCTTCTCGCCTGATTTCTGGGCCTCGACGCCGGCCTCGCAGCACGCTGCGGTGGCGTAACCGTCCCAGGCGGTGGGGCCGCCGATTTCCCCGCGAAGGGCGCCATCCACCCAGGCCTGGACCTCGACGTCGTAGGCCGCCCCGAAGCGGTCCTCGAACCCGGGGGTGACGTTGCCGCCCCACTTGCCGGCCGTCTGGATGTACGGTCCGCTGTCCCCGCCGATGCTCACGATGCCGTCCTCGAAGGACGCCTGCGTGGCCACCTGGTAACCGAACTTGGCGTTGACGTAGATCTCGACGTCGGCCAGGACACCGGATTCGGTCTCCAGCAGGACGTGCTGGGGATCGTGCTGGCCGTTTGGGGCATTGCGCGTGGCTTTGCCGAGGCGGACCTGGACCGAGGTGATTTCCTCACCGGTGAAGTAGCGGATCGCGTCGAACTCGTGGACCACGGAGTCGTTGATGAGCATCTCGTTGGTGAAGCCCTCGGGGGTGCTCGGGTTGCGGTGCTGGTGGTGCAGCATCAGCAGCTCCCCCAGTTCGCCGTTGCGGATGACCGAACCCAGCGCCGCGTACTCCGCGTCGAAGCGCCGCATAAAACCGACCTGGATGAGCTTGCGGCCCGCAGCGACCTCGGCCTGGACCACCTTCCAGGCGCTCTCCGCATCCGGCGTGAGCGGCTTTTCGCAGAGGATGGGGAAACCCTTCTCAAGGGCCTTATACAGGATTTCCTCGTGGAGGAAGCCCGGCGTGGCGATCAGCACGGCGTTGACGTCGCCGTTGTTGAGCGCTTCGTCGGCGCTGGCCAGGGCCGACGCACCGTCGATGCCTTCGATGGCGGCCTGCGCACGGGCAAGGTCGACGTCGACGACGGCGGCTACTTCAGCGCCGTGGATGCGCGTGCTGAGGCGCTTGATGTGGTCCGCACCCATTCGGCCTGCGCCAATGACGGCTACGCGGAGAGTCTTTGTCACTTTTCTGTCCTTCGTGAGGTTCGGTTGAGCTACTGGACCCGGGTGCGGGATCCGCAGGAGAGCAGGTAGTTGCGGGTGCGCTTGGCGATGGGCATCGGGACGTCGAACGCGACGGGGTACATGTCCTGCTCAACAATGCCGAAGATCGGACGGTTGAGTGCTTCCACAGCCTCGATGACGGCGCGCAGGTCCGGCAGGCCGTTCGGAGGCTCCGTCATCACGCCTGCGAGGTTGGCTGCTGCCCAGGTCATGTTTTCCTCGTTGACTTGTCTGAGGACCTCCGGGTTGATCTGCTTCAGGTGCAGGTAGCCGATGCGGTCCGGGTAGTTCTTGATCAGTTCAAGGCTGGAGGCTCCGCAGTATTCCGCGTGACCGGTGTCCAGGCACAGGTTCAGGTACTTGGGGTCGGTAGCGGCCAGCAAGGTCTCGATGTCCTGCTGGGCACCGACGTGGGAGTCAGCGTGGGAGTGGAACTGCTGCTGCAGGCCGAAGTCCTCCAGCAGGACCTTGCCCATACGGTTGTGGCCAGCGAACAGGTCTGCCCACTGCTCATCGGTCAGTTCGCCGCTTTCGACGGCTTCGCCGGTGACGTCATCACGCCACATCGCCGGGATGACCACGATGTGTTCGCCGCCCATGGCTGCCGTCAGTTCGGCCACCTTGCGGGCAGGCTCCCAGGCCTCGTCATACTGTTTGGCGCCGCGGTGGAAAGCCGTGAAGACCGTTCCGGCAGTGACCTTCAGGTCGCGGGCCTTGAGCTCTTCGGCCAGGCGGGTGGGGTCGTTGGGCAGGTAGCCGTAGGGACCCAGTTCGATCCACTTGTAACCCGACTCTGCAACCTCGTCCAGGAAACGCTCCCACGGGGTCTGCTGGGGATCGTCCGGAAACCAGACACCCCAGGAGTCAGGGGCGGTGCCGATGATGAGCTTGTTCTCGACGTCAGTCATGACTTTCCTTCTCATCGATTGCTCCGTAATGGCCCTTTTGGACGCTCAAAACGGCGTTTACGGAGCAATCGATGGTGGTTGCTAGTTGGACGGGAAGTTGTAGCTTGCGCCGGAGGCGTGGGTGGGTTCGGGCCAGCGGGAGGTGACCACTTTGCCGCGGGTGTAGAAGGAGACGCCTTCGGGGCCGTAGATGTGCTTGTCGCCGAAGAGCGAGGCTTTCCAGCCGCCGAAGGAGTGGTAGGCCACCGGGACGGGCAGGGGCACGTTGATGCCGATCATGCCCACGGTCACGGAACGCTGGAACGTGCGGGCGTTGGCGCCGGATGAGGTGAAGATGGCGGTGCCGTTGCCGTAGGGGTTGGAGTTGATCAGGTTGATGCCGTCTTCCAGGGTGTCAACGCGGACCACGACGAGGACGGGTCCGAAGATTTCCTCGGTGTAGGCGGTCATTTCGGTTTTGACGTGGTCGATGACGGTGGGGCCCACCCAGAAGCCGTCTTCGTGGCCGGGGACGACGAGGTCGCGGCCGTCCACCACCATCGCAGCGCCGGCGGTTTCGGCTTCGGTGACAATCCTGACGATACGTTCCTTGGACGCGGGCGTGATGACCGGGCCCATTTCGGCGCCGGGGGCGGTGCCGTTGGTGACCTTCACGGCCAGGGCGCGTTCTTCGACCTTCTTCACGATCAGGTCCGCAGCGTCACCCACGGCGACGGCCACGGAGATCGCCATGCAGCGCTCCCCGGCGGAGCCGAACGCGGCGGCGGCGAGGTGGTCCGCGGCGTTGTCCAGGTCGGCGTCGGGCATCACGATGGCGTGGTTCTTCGCCCCGCCCAAGGCCTGGACGCGCTTGCCGTGCTTGGTGGCGGTCTCGTGGACGTACTGGGCGATCGGGGTGGACCCGACGAAGGAGATGCCGTCCACGTCCGGGTGGGTCAGGAGCCCGTCCACGGTCTCCTTATCGCCGTGCAGGACCTGGAACACGCCGTCGGGCAGACCGGCCTGCTTCCACAGCTTCGCCAGCAGCATGGAGGCGGAGGGGTCGCGTTCGGAGGGCTTGAGGATGAAGGCGTTGCCGGTGGCGATGGCCATAGGGGCCATCCACAACGGCACCATGACCGGGAAGTTGAACGGGGTGATCCCGGCGACGACACCGAGCGGCTCGCGGAAGGAGAACACGTCGATGCCGGTGGAGACCTGGTCCGAGTAGTCACCCTTGAGCAGGGTCGGGATACCGCACGCAAACTCGATGACTTCCAGGCCACGGCCGATCTCGCCCTTCGCGTCGGAGAGGACCTTGCCGTGCTCGGCGGTGATCAGTTCGGCGAGATCGTTCACGTGGGCGGCGACCAGTTCGCGGAACTTGAACAGCACCGCGGTGCGCTTGGCCAGGGAAATATCGCCCCAGGTATCGGCGGCCTTGCGGGCCGCGGCGACGGTGGCGTCCAGGTCCGCCCGGTTGGCCAGGCGCAGCTGGGCGGAGACGGCACCGGTGGCCGGGTTGTAGACGGGCTGGGTACGGGTGCCCTCACCGGCGGTTTCGGCGCCGTTGATGAAGTGGTGGATGGTGGTGGTCTCAGTGGAGGTGGCAGTCATGGGACTCTTCCTTGAGTAGTTCGAAAAGGAGTGTGGGTTTAGCCGAGCAGTTTGCGCTGGCGGTTCTTGTGGTCGGTGTAGGTCTGGAAGGCCTGCTGGGTGGACTCCAGCTCGGAAACGGCAGAGACGGGCACGTCCCACCAGGACTCGGAGGAGGGTGCGTCCAGCAGCGGGTCGGATTCGACGTGGATCAGGATAGGCCCGCCGCGTTCGGGGGCGGCCTTGGCGTCCCGGATGGCCTGTTCGAGTTCGGCGATGACCTTCTCCCCCGGTTCGATCCGGACCACCTTCACACCCAGGGATTCGGCGTTCAGTGCCAGGTCCACCGGGAGGGTGTCGCCGTCGTCGAAGCTGTGTTCCTCTTCGTTCAGGGCCCGGTACTGGGTCCCGAACCGCTGCGAACCCAGCATCTCGGACAGGGAGCCGATGGAGGCGTAGCCGTGGTTCTGGATCAGGACCACAATCAGTTTGATGCGTTCGGCGACGGCGGTGACCAGTTCGGTGTGCATCATCAGGTAGGAGCCGTCCCCCACCATCACCACAACATCGCGCTGCTCGCCGCCGCGCGCGGCCTCGGCCAGCGCGGCGCGCTTGACGCCGAGGCCACCGGGGATTTCGTAGCCCATGCAGGAGTACGCGTATTCCACGTGGTAGCCGAACGGATCCCGGACCCGCCACATCTTGTGCAGGTCCCCGGGCAGCGACCCGGCCGCACAGATCACGACGTCGGCCGCATCCATGGCCCGGGACGTGGCGCCGATGATCTCGTTCTGCGCCGGCAACGGCGTGTACCGGGTGTCGAAGGCTTCATCGACGGTGGCGTCCCAGCGCTTCTTCTCCGCCGCGACCTGCTGCTCCAGGTCCGCGCCGACCCGGTATCCGCCGAGCGCCGCGTTGAGTTTGACCAGGGCCTTGCGGGCGTCGGCCACGATTGGGAGCGTGGTGCCGTGCTTGTACGCGTCGATCGCGGCGACGTTGATGTTGATGAAGCGCACGTCCGGGTTCTGGAACGCGGTCCGCGACGCGGTGGTGAAGTCCTCATACCGGGTGCCGATCCCGATGATCAGGTCCGCCTCCGCAGCGATGGCGTTCGCCGCCGTCGTGCCGGTGGAGCCGATCGCGCCGAGGGAGAACGGGTGGTCCCAGGGCAGGACGCCGACGCCGGCCTGCGTGTTGCCTACCGGGATCCCTGTCAGCTCCACGAACGTGGCCAGTTCATCGTTGGCGTAGGCGTAGAGCACGCCGCCGCCGGCGATGATCAGCGGACGCTTCGCGGCACGTATCGCGGCAGCGGCGCGGGCGATGTCCGCATCATCCGCGTCAGGGCGGCGGATCCGCCACTCACGCTCGGCCAGGAACTCCTCGGGCACGTCAAAGGCCTCGGCCTGGACATCCTGCGGCAGCGAAATGGTCACAGCGCCGGTCTCGGCCGGATCCGTCAGGACCCGCAGACCGTGGTGGAACGCCGAGAACAGCTGCTCCGGCCGGGACACCCGGTCAAAGAACTTCGACAGCGGCCGGAACGCGTCGTTGACGGTGATGTCGTACGCGTACGGCTGCTCCAGCTGCTGCAGGACCGGGTCAGCGGCACGGGTCGCGAACGTGTCACTCGGCAGCAGCAGCACCGGCAAACGGTTCGTGGTGGCCAAAGCGGCACCGGTCAGCAGGTTCGAGGAACCCGGCCCGATCGAGGTGCTGATCGCAAAGGTCTGGCGCCGACGGGTATGGCGTGCGTAACCCACGGCCTGATGCGACTGGGCCTGCTCGTTCCGGCCCTGGTAGTACGGCATGATGCTCGGGTCCAGCTGCTGGTACTGCTTCAACGCCTGGCCCACACCGGCAACATTGCCGTGCCCGAAAATCCCGAACGTGCCCGGAATCAGGCGCTCCCGGAACTCCACCCCGTTGATGGAGTCCACGGTGTACTGCCTGGACAGGTACTCGACGACGGCCTGGGCCACTGTCATGCGGCGGGTTGTTGTTCCCACGATGGTTACTCCGATACTTTCGCTGAGGACTGCAGCACAGGGGTCTTGAGCAGGGACGCGGCGGTCGCGACGGCTCCGGCAACGTCGCCGTCGGCCGGATACAACAGCGTCCGCCCGACCGTGAGCCCCTGGACCCCTGGCAGCGCGAGGGCGGCCTGCCAGCTGGCAAACACCTCGTCCTGAGTGCCTTCCGGATCGCCGCCCAGCAGCACTGTGGGCATGGTGGTCGCGGCCATCACGCGTTCCATCTCCGCGACTACAGGCAGTTTCATCCATGTGTAGGCGCTCGTGGAACCCAGGCCCTCGGCAATCGCGATGGACTTGATCACGGCGTCCGGGCTCAGGTCGTTGCGGACCCTGCCGTTCTGCCACGAGGACAGGAAGGGCTCCACCATGGCGATCAGCTTACGCGCAGCCAGCGAATCAATGGCCTTGGCCGTCGCTTCCAGCATGGCCACCGTATCCGGATCCCCCAGACAGATCCGTGTCAGCATCTTCCCGCCGTCCGCGCCCAGCGCCTCCAGCGCGGCCGCTGTGTGGCCGGTGAAGCGGTCATCGACCTCATTCACCAGCCCGGAGAGTCCACCCCGGTTCATGGAACCGAAAACGAGTTTCCCTTCCAAAGCGCCGAGCAGGAGCAGGTCATCCATGACGTCAGGAGAGGCCAGGATGCCGTCCACGGCGGGGTTCGCCAGGGCGATCTGCAGGCGGTCCAGCAGACCACGCCGGTCCGCCATGGCCACCGGATCGTTGCCGACAGCGAGGGCGCCGCGGGCCGGGTGGTCGGCGGCGACAATAAAGCTCTGGACACCGTACTTCAGGCCGGGATGGCGGCGGCGCGAGGCGGCTGCCCGGGCAACGGCGTCCGGGTCTTCCAGCCTGATCCGGCTCAGGTGTTCATAGCGGCGGGGATCGTCGTTGAGGCTCAAGACGCTGCTCCTTCGGAAACTGATTCAGGGGACGTGCCTGCGGCTGTTCCGGCGAACGCGGGCACCAGCCGGCCGCGCTCGGCCAGCAGTGAGGTGACCTCTTCCGGCGTCGGCATCGCATCAGCGCAGGACAGTCGCGAGGCCACAATGGCACCGGCAGCGTTGGCGAAGTCCAGCACCTCGGCGAGCGGCCAGCCGGACAGCAGTCCGTGGCAGAATGCGCCGCCGAAGGAATCGCCGGCGCCCAGGCCGTTGACGGTCTCCACCTTCACCGGTGCCGACACCACGCGTTCCGTGCGGGTCTTGGCCATCACACCTTCGGGGCCAAGCTTGACTACGGCGATCTCGACGCCGGCAGCCAGCAGCCGGTCGGCCTGCTCGTCGGGAGTTCCCTCGCCGACCGCAACAGCGCATTCCTTGTCGTTGCCGATCGCGACTGTGACGTGGGGCAGGATCTTGGCGATCTGTTCCCGGGCTTCCGCTTCGGAAGCCCAGAACATGGGCCGGTAGTCCAGGTCAAGGACGGTGAACTGGCCGATCTTGAGCTGGTCGCGGTCCCGGGCCTCATGGGCCGCAAGGTGCGCTTCGCGGCTGGGCTCCTGGCACAAACCGGTCACCGTGGACCAGAAAATCCGGGCGTTCCGAATCGCGTCCAGGTCAAGCTCTTCGGCCTTGATCTGCAGGTCCGGTGCCGTGGGGAACCGGCCGTAAAAGTACAGCGGGAACTCGTCCGTCGCCGGCTTGATCGCACAGAACGTCACGGCGGTGGGCCATTCCTTGACCGGGGTGACGAAGGAGTCGTCGACGCCGAACTTGTGCAGTTCGCGGTGCAGGTAGGTGCCAAAGGCGTCATCGCCGGTGCGGGTGATCACGCCGGTCCGGCGGCCATGCCGGGCGGCTGCCACGGCGACGTTTGAGGGTGAGCCTCCGAGGTACTTGCCGAAGGACTGCACGTCCTCCAGGTCCACCCCGATGTCGTTCGGGTAGATATCAACGCTGATGCGCCCGATCGTGAGCAGTTCATGGTTCACGGTGATCGCGGACCTTTCTGTTGTGAACTCTTGGGACTGAGCTCCGGTGCCTGGCGGGGCCGCACGTGAGCGGGGCCACAACCACTACTCTGCACCAGAATTCATGTCCTGTCAAAGCTTTGTACTGACATAACTACAACGAAACGTAGTCTTGGGAAACAGGTCTCCAGACGGTCCCGAAATCGGGCCGCGCAAAACTGCTATTTGCGCGGAACTGCCAGTTCACCCGTGACATATTGGGCGCGGCCGAAGCCAAAGGACCAATCGCTGGCGGTGTTTTCCACGTAGCCCAGGAATACGTCCTCGCCGGCGACGCCAACCTCGGCTAGCCGTGCGGCGATGGCCGCAAAGAGCGATTGCTTGGCGGCCTGGCTCCGACCGCCCTGGGTGAAAATCTGGATCATCACCACATCAGGGGACCGCTCAAACCCCAGGCCGGCATCCTGGGCGAAAATCTGGCCCTGCGCGTGTTCGGTGACGATGTGGAAGTAGTCCCGCTCGGGAATGCCATACTCGGCCAGGATGGCGTCGTGGATGCGACGGCTGAGGTTGCCGAGTTCCTCAGGACTTCGGCCTGCGTTGACATCGATTCGAACCAGCGGCATTGAGCTTCTCCTTGAAGTAATTTGTCCTGACATACTAACAAACAACGAAACGGAGAAGCAACAGCAACCGCCGCCCCGCTCCATAGCAACACGGTTCCGGCGCAGCGCGGGACGCCGGCTGGACGGACTTAACGACGGCGGCGTCCGCTGCCTTCGCGATGAAGGTGACGGACGCCGTCGTACTGATGCAGGCCGCACTGATGCAGCAACGCGCCTTAAACAGCAACGCGGGGTCACTCCGCGCCCGATCCAACCTCTGGATGGGGCAGGGAGTGACCCCGCGTTGTGGTGCTGTGAGCCTAGAGCGCCGCGTAAACTTCGCGCAGCAGCGTGGCGGTCTCGGACGGCGTCTTGCCGACCTTGACGCCTGCAGCTTCGAGGGCTTCCTTCTTGGCCTGGGCGGTTCCGGCGGAACCTGAGACGATGGCGCCGGCATGGCCCATGGTCTTGCCTTCGGGAGCGGTGAAGCCGGCAACGTAGCCAACAACGGGCTTGGTGACGTTGGCCTTGATGAACTCGGCAGCGCGCTCTTCAGCGTCGCCACCGATTTCGCCGATCATCACGATCGCCTTGGTCTCGGGGTCAGCTTCGAACGCAGCCAGGGCGTCGATGTGCGTGGTGCCGATGACGGGGTCGCCGCCGATGCCGATGGCGGTGGAGAAGCCAAGGTCGCGCAGTTCGTACATCATCTGGTAGGTCAGGGTACCGGACTTGGAAACCAGTCCGATGGGGCCCTTTCCGGTGATGTTGTTCGGGGTAATGCCGACCAGCGCCTCACCCGGGGTGATGATGCCGGGGCAGTTCGGTCCGATGATGCGGGTGACCTGGTTGCCGTTGGCGTCAACCTTGGACTGGGCCAGTGCCCAGAACTCGGCTGAATCCTGGACGGGAACACCCTCGGTGATGACAACGACCAGTCCGATGCCCGCCTCGATGGCTTCCACAACAGCGTTCTTGGTGAATGCCGGCGGGACGAAGACGATGGAGACGTCGGCGCCGGTTTCAGCGATGGCTTCCTTGACGGTGCCAAAAACGTTGATTTCGGTGTCGCCGTGCAGGACCGTGGTGCCGGCCTTGCGGGCGTTGACGCCACCCACAATGTTGGTGCCGGCCTTCAGCATCAGGGCGGTGTGCTTGGTGCCTTCGCCGCCGGTGATGCCCTGGACGATGACCTTGGAGTCCTTGTTCAGATAGATAGACATGGTGCGTCCCTTTACTTAGCTGCGTTGGCGAGCTCGGCGGCCTTGTCGGCGCCCTCGTCCATGGTGGCGGCCAGGGTAACCAGCGGGTGGTTGGCCTCGGCCAGGATGCGGCGGCCTTCCTCAACGTTGTTGCCGTCGAGGCGGACTACCAGCGGCTTGTTCGCGTTGTGGCCCAGCTCGGCCAGCGCACCAACGATGCCCTTGGCGACGGCGTCACACGCGGTGATGCCACCGAAGACGTTCACGAACACGGACTTGACCTGCTCGTCACCCAGGATGACGTCAAGGCCTGCAGCCATAACCTCGGCGGAAGCTCCACCGCCGATGTCCAGGAAGTTGGCGGGCTTGACGTTGCCGTGGTTTTCACCGGCGTAGGCAACAACGTCCAGGGTGGACATGACCAGGCCGGCACCGTTACCGATGATGCCCACCTGACCGTCCAGCTTGACGTAGTTCAGGTCCTGCGCCTTGGCCTTGGCCTCAAGCGGGTCGGCAGCGTCCTTGTCTTCGAGGAGCGCGTGCTTGGCGTGACGGAACTCGGCGTTCTCGTCCAGCGTGACCTTGCCGTCCAGTGCAACGATGTCGCCCGCGCCGGTCTTGACCAGCGGGTTGACCTCCACGAGGGTGGCGTCTTCCTTCTTGAAGACGTCCCAGAGCTTGAGGATCACGGCGGCGACCTTGCCGCGCAGTTCCTCAGCGAAGCCTGCGGCTGCAACGATTTCGTCAGCCTTGGCCTGGTCGATGCCAACGGCAGGATCGATGGCGATCTTGGCCAGCGCATCCGGGCGTTCGACGGCGAGCTGCTCGATTTCCATGCCGCCTTCAACCGAGCACATGGCCAGGTAGTTGCGGTTGGCCCGGTCCAGCAGCACGGAGAAGTAGTACTCCTCGGCGATATCGGCACCCTGGGCAATCATCACCTTGTTGACGGTGTGGCCCTTGATGTCCATGCCCAGGATGTTGGTGGAGTGCTCAAGTGCCTCATCAGCGGTCTTGGCTACCTTGACGCCGCCGGCCTTGCCGCGACCGCCTACCTTGACCTGTGCTTTAACAACAGTCACGCCGCCGATTTTGTCGGCTGCTGCTTTTGCTTCTTCTGGGGTGTACGCCACGATGCCGGCAAGCACGGGTACACCGTGCGCCTCGAACATATCGCGCGCCTGGTATTCAAACAGGTCCACGGTTTAGTGTCCTTCTACGTCGAAGTAGTTTCTGTACAGTCGGGCACCATCGAAGACGATGACCGGGCTGCGGATTGCACACACCTGCGACCTGTCCGGAAACGAGCCACAGCGTGCGATGCTCCACTCGGAACTCTAGTCCTCTCTGAGGACCGGCCCGTTCCACAGTACCTCTTATGTGAGTAAGCACACTATTCTATAGAGCGTAGAAAAAGCCCTAGATTACGGGGTTTTTGGGGCTTCAGACGGGGCAGGGGCGGCGGTTTCGGCACCTTTGGAAAAAGCTTCGTAATGATCCCTGGTGACGAAGAAGGCAACGCCAGCGGACACATTTCCGCATGCGACCCCGTGGTTATACGCAGAACACCGGAGCCCGTTCCGTTCCAGGTTGGCCCCGTCGGCCAGGACGGGCAGTTCGCTAAGCGGACCGCTCTTGCTCCCTTTGGGCCCGTACGTGGCCTCCATTTGTGTGACACCGGACCGGCATTCCCCGTACGTGGCCTTGTCCGGTGTGAGCAGCGCCGTTCCCCCGAGGTAGCCGAGGCCGGTGCCCGCACAATCATCCTTGACATCGCCGGCAGCAGGTTTGGGGTAGGACGCCAGTTCACAGTGGGCTACGGGAACGGTGGCCAGTTTGTCGTTGGCGCTGTCCGTAAAACTGTTCGGCTCGTACGGAAGGTTGAGGTGTTCCCCCTTGGCCGAGGTCAACGAACACACAATGTTCCGGTCCTCGGTGATGAAGGACAGGACTTCCTGGCCGGCCCCGAACCCCTCCGGGTCCACCAGGGCTGCCTGTTCCAGCTGTTCCAACGGCGGCAGCGGCGGCGGGGTCACATAGCCCGGGTCCTCGGTGGTGATGGTGCACGCCGTGGCCGCCAGCAAAGTGAAGGCGGCGAAGATCCCCAATACAGTCCGTCGCATGGTCCCCATTATGCTTTATGGCTGCCCCGGGGCTCCTCCCGCAGTGCCGCGGCAGCCAATTCCCCGCTGCCCTCAGGCGTCCAGCTTGGTCAGCGGCGCGTAGCGGAGCAGGAGCCGCTTCTCGCCGACATCGAACTTCACCTTGGCCACGGTCTTGTCCCCTGCGCCTTCGAGGGCCAGCACCGTGCCGTTTCCGAAGCTGGTGTGGTTGACCTTGTCCCCCACGCTGACGGCCACAATTTCCTTCTGCGGCTGCACGCGGTTCTTGGCGAGGGCGGCGGGGACGTCAGCGTTGAACCCGGCCGAGGAGTCGGCGGCGGCACCCCGGGACGTGCCTGCACCCCAGAAGGATCCGTTGTAGCGGCCTGAGCCGATGGAACCGCTGTTCCCCCAGCCGCCGGACTGCCGGCTGGTTCCTTCGCGTTTCCATTCCACCAGCTCGGCCGGGATTTCCTCGAGGAACTGGCTCGCGGGGTTGTACTGGCTCTGGCCCCACATGCTGCGCACTTCGGAGCGGGTGACGTACAGCCGCTTCCGGGCGCGGGTCAGTCCCACATAGGCCAGCCTGCGCTCTTCCGCAAGCTCCTTCGGGTCCGTGGCAGAGCGCTGGTGCGGGAACAGCCCGTGCTCCATGCCAGTCAGGAACACCACCGGGAACTCGAGGCCCTTGGCGGTGTGGAGGGTCATCAGCGTGACCACGCCCAGCCGTTTGGCCTCCGCCACCGCGGCGTCGATGTCCGCCCCGGGCGCGTCCGGGATCTGGTCCGCGTCAGCTACGAGGGACACCTGTTCCAGGAAGGCACCCAGGGAACCTTCCGGGTTCTCCTGTTCGTATTCACGTACGACGGCGACGAGTTCCGCCAGGTTCTCCACGCGGGACTCGTCCTGTGGATCCGTGCTGGAACGCAGCCCGGCCAGGTAGCCGGTCTGTTCCAGCACGGCTTCCAGGGCTGCGGCGGCACCGGAGCCGGTAGCTACCTCGGCGAGGTCGTCCAGCAGTTTCACGAAGCCAAGCACGGCGTTTACGGAACGCGTCGCCATGCTCGGAGCCTCCTCGGCACGCCGGGCTGCTGCCATAAACGACATCCGCTCCCGCGAGGCGAGCGCCGCCACAGCACCCTCGGCGCGGTCACCGATGCCGCGTTTGGGTTCGTTAAGGACGCGGCGGAGGTTGACGTCGTCGTCAGGGTTGACCAGGACCCGAAGGTAGGCCAGGGCGTCCTTGATTTCCTTGCGTTCGTAGAAGCGTGTTCCGCCCACCACCTTGTATGGCAGTCCAACCCGGACCAGCACGTCCTCGATGGAGCGGGACTGGGCGTTGGTGCGGTAGAAGATGGCGACATCACCGGGGCGGAGGTTGTCCTCGTCCTGGAGCCGGTCGATTTCCTTGGCGATGAACTGGGCTTCGTCGTGCTCGTTTTCGCCCACGTAGCCGATGATCTTATGACCTTCGCCCTCGGCCGTCCACAGCCGTTTTTCGGGCCGGTTGGGGTTCCGGGAGATCACGGAGTTGGCTGCGGTGAGAATGTTCTGCGTGGAGCGGTAGTTCTGCTCCAGCTTGATGGTGCGGGCTTCCGGGTAGTCCTTCTCGAACTCAACGATGTTGCGGATGTCGGCGCCGCGGAAGGCGTAAATGGACTGGTCCGAATCACCAACGACAGTGAGCTCGGAGGCACCTGGGCCTTCGCCCACAATCTCCCGGACCAGGGCGTACTGGGCGTGGTTGGTGTCCTGGTACTCGTCAACCAGGACGTGCCGGAACCGGCGGCGGTAGGAATCTGCGAGCGCCGGGAAGGCCCGGAACATGTAGACGGTCTCGGCGATGAGGTCGTCAAAGTCCATGGCGTTGGCCTGCCGGAGCCGCTGGGTGTAGCCCTTGAAGACGTCCGCGACGGCACTTTCGAAGGGGTCGTTGAAGTTGGCGGTGGAGGCGAAGGAATCGGCGTCGATGAGTTCGTTCTTGAGCGCCGAAATCTTGTGCTGGATGGCCTTGGGCGCGAACTTTTTAGGGTCCAGGTCAAGGCTCTTGGACACCTGCGTGACCAGCCGCAAAGAGTCGGCGGAGTCGTAGATGGAGAAGTTGGACTTCAGGCCCACGTTGGCGGCTTCCTGGCGCAGGATGCGCACGCAGGAGGAGTGGAACGTGGAGATCCACATGATCTTGGCCCGGCCCCCTACCAGCGCCGCGATGCGCTCCCGCATTTCGGCGGCCGCCTTGTTGGTGAAGGTGATGGCCAGGATCTCGCCGTAGTGGGCGCGGTGCGTGGCGATCAGGTAAGCGATCCTGTTGCTGAGCACCCGGGTTTTGCCCGAGCCGGCGCCGGCCACAATCAGCAGGGCGGTGCCGGCGTGCTTGACGGCTTCCTCCTGCTGCGGGTTCAGTCCCTCCAGCAGTTCCGCGGCATTTGGCCGGTGGTGCGCGTGGTCTTCGGTCCCGTCGCCGTGCGGCTGCCGGCTGGCCCAGCCGCCGCTCTGCCGGGAGCCCTGCTCTGAAGTTTCCTGCCCTGCACTCCCCCGTTCCGGAGCCTGGGCGGCGCCATCAGCGGCACTGTGCGCGGGACCGCTGATGCGTCCGCCGCCACCAAGGTCGGCTGCCGCGGCACGGTCTTCCGGGCGCGACTTGGTGCGGGTGGAGGCCGCCGGGGCGGCCTTGAACGGTCCGTCAGAGTACGGGTCAAACAACATATCCATGGTGCCTACAAGTCTAGGCGGTGGGGCCGACAGTCACGTCCAACCCTGTGGATAACGCCGCGTTGCCGGCGCCGGATCCGCCACGACACGGGCGCGCTAAGCCAGCCCGGGCTCAGGTCACCGAGCCGGACAGCAGGGCCTCGCGCAACTCCCGCACCGCCGTCGTGCCCCCTGCCATAAACCATTCCAGGCCGTTGACCTGCACACTGTCCGTGGCGCCGCCTGCGGCACGGACAATTGCCTTCCCGGGCAACCAGTCCCACTCCGGGCAGCTGTGCTGGAACCAGCAGCCCAGCTGGCCGTCGGCCACGCGGCCAAGGTCACAGGACCCGGAGCCCAGCATCCGCAGCGCAGCGGCCGACGTCGCGGCAGCGTGCCACGGCATGGCGCAGAGGGGATCCATCAGCCATGTGGGGTGGATGTAGGTGGCCGCACCGACTTCCGCCAGGGCCGCTGCATTGCGTGCCCCGCCGTCCTGGCCGGAGTCCGTGTCACGGTAGAAAGTCAGAGCCTCGCCGTTGAGGGTCGCCGTGCGGGACGTGCCGCCAAGCCACAACTTGTCCTCCTCAGGCTGGAAAATCGCACCCAGCAACACGTCCGCGGAGTCCTTCAGGGCGATGGCCGAGCACCAGTAAGTGGAGCCATGCAGGAAGTTGTAGGTGCCGTCCACGGGATCGATCACCCAGGTCCGGCCGCTGGTGCCGGCCACGGACGCACCCTCCTCGCCCAGGATTCCGTCCTCCGGCCTGCAGCGCTGCAACTGCTCCAGCACGTACGCTTCGGCAGCGTGGTCGGCGGCTGTCACCACATCCGAAATGGACGTTTTCTGCTGAGACTGCAGACCTGCCATGCGCATCAGGAGGGCCAACTGCCCGGCTTCGCGCACCAGGGCGGATGCCAGCTGGTAATCATCCAGGGCGGGGTCAAGTTCAAGGGCGCTGTGCCGGCCAGTGGTCATGGAACCAGTCTATGCAGCGCCATAATGGTGCCATGGCCAAAACCCCAGCGCAGCGGATCAAGAAGCACGGCTCCAAGGCTGTTGTGCCGCAGCACAGCCTGCCGCCGGTAATCAACCCGAGCACCAGCCGCACGCCGCAGAAAGCCCAGTCCAACAGCAACCTGATCCTGATCGCCGGCGTTGCGGTCAGCCTGTTTCTGTTCTGGTATCTCCACCTGCTGACCCTGAACCAGCTCACGCAGCTCACCGGCGGGCTGGCCATGCCTGATTCCCTGGTGGGTGGCTTCGACACAAGCTACATCGCTGACCTGCGGGCCGCGATGGATGACGACGCCCGCGGCCAGCTCAACTACGTCCACAAAACCGCCGGAACCCTGTTCCCGCTGATCTTCGGCTTCACGTGGCTGTTGCTGATCGGCACCAACGTGGCCAAAAAGTCGCTCCGCTGGGCCCTGTGGGCCTTCCCGCTGCTGTTCGCGGCGGTCCGGCTATGGGGCAATGTCACCATCGATTCCATGCTGGCTGCGGAAACGGCCGACGCCGGCGCGGTGGCCCTGGCGTCCGGACTCACCATTGCGGGCTGGGTCCTGTTGGTCCTCAGCCTCCTTGCGGGGGCGGCAGCGGTGTTCCTCGGTTGGAAGCCCCGACAAAAGTGATGGTCCGCCGGGAAGACTTCCTCGAATTCTTCCTCAGCCGGCCCTGAGCCCCTCCGCTGAGCTAAGGAAACGCGCCCGCTCCTGCCGGTGCCTGTGCACGCGCTGGGCGATCACCAGGCCCGCCGCGGCCACACCCACTGTGATGGGGTAGCCCATAAGCCGTTCCAGCGTGCCCGGCTCGGGAACGTCCATTCCCGTCAGGCCGCCGGTGGCAAGGGCCAGCAGTGACACCAGCCCGCATACCAGCACAAACCAGCCCAGCGGTGTCTGCCTCAACCAAAGCGCGCCCAGCACCACCAGCGCTGCCCCGCCGCTGAGGAAATATGCCACGGCTCCCGCAAAGTGCAGCAGGAATGCGCCCGCGTCCTCCGGGACGAAGCCCACCACCATGGTTCCCGCACCCGCGGCGCCCATCAGCACGCGCACCCAGACGGCGGCCCGCCACGGCTTCCGGCGGCCGGGCCGGACGAGGGCTCCTGCTCTGGCCGCGACGCACAGCAGCCCCGGGCTCAGCAGCAGCGCGCCGAGGAACATGCCCAGCCCCTGCACTACAAACGAGGCATTCATCAGCCAGTGCAAGGGCGAACAGACATCCCTGCCGTCATAGATCCCGCAGTGGACAGCGCCGAGGTCACTGATCCAGCCGGTCCGCCGGTCGTACGGCTGCGTCCCCGCCCAGGCGCCGATCACTGCCGCTTCAGCCACAAAATACTGCAGGACACTCAGGACGGACCAGGCGCCGATGTATTGGCGGGTGGACGCCGTGTCCGGAATATAGACCGCGGCGGCAGGGGACGTCGGGGCAGAACTCATGCCATGAGCGTAGTACGGCCTCCCACCTTGTATGCTTGTATCCGTGTCCGGACGGACCGGTCCTGCCGGCTCATCGGACACGCGCCCTCGTAGCTCAGTGGATAGAGCACGGCTCTCCTAAAGCCGGTGTCGTTGGTTCGATTCCAATCGAGGGCACTTGAAGCTTCCTGCCCCGGAGTTCCACCTCCGCGCCTACTTGCTCGGCCCGTCGCAGGCCGGCTCCACCACTGCGGGAAAGTGGGCTGTTGAACGGCAACTGCATGACAGG
This sequence comes from Pseudarthrobacter sp. BIM B-2242, assembly GCF_014764445.1. NCBI lineage: Bacteria > Bacillati > Actinomycetota > Actinomycetes > Micrococcales > Micrococcaceae > Pseudarthrobacter > Pseudarthrobacter sp. BIM B-2242. The sequence goes on along the minus strand of NZ_CP061721.1, from coordinate 786,290 downwards.
TCCGCAGGCACCCGCGGAACCTTCACCGGCGTCGTACTTTTTACGCCAACGGGCGACGACGGCATCATCCTCCGTGAAGAGGGCACCATGCGCTGGCCCACGTTCACCGGCCCCGCCTCGCGTGAATACCTGCTCAGAGCCGCCGACCGGCCCGACGCGCTGGACGTGTTCTTTGCCGACGGGCGCCCCTTCCACCGGATGAGCTTCACCCCGCAAGCCAACCTGGACCAGCACTGGTGCGATCCCGATACGTACCGCGTGGCCTACACCTGCGAAGGCCCTGACGCCTTCAGCTACACGTGGGATGTGAGCGGTCCGCGCAAGGACCTTCTGCTGTCATCTGTGCTGACGCGGCACGGCTGAACCTCAAGACACAACAGGCTAGGCTCGAAGCCGTGAAAGCCCGCATCGTTGTCTCCGCCGTCTGCGTCTTCGACGACGCCGGTCGCCTCCTGACCGTCCGCAAGCGCGGCACCGGCATGTTTATGCACCCCGGCGGCAAGCCCGAGTCCGGCGAGACCGCCGTCGAGGCTGCAGCCCGGGAGCTTCAGGAGGAAGTGGGCATCGTCGTCGAGCCCGGCGACCTGGAGTTGATGGGCGTCTGGATTGCCGACGCCGCGAACGAGGCCGCCACGGATATTGAAGCCACGGTGTTCCTCGCGCCGGGCACCTGGACCGCGCACCCGTCGGCCGAGATTGCCGAGATCCGCTGGCTGGACCTGGCTGTGCTGGACCGGGAGCGTGAACGAGGCATCCCCGCGCCTGCGGACCTCGCCCCGCTCCTGACCGACTGCATCCTGCCGGAACTGGCCGCTTCCCGCCGTTGACCCGGCATCCAGCGGCGAGGTCCCGGCGCTAAGGGCCGGCGTTAGTGCCGAGATCTCGCCACTGGATGAGGTGTCAGTACTCCGGGACGGCTTCCTCTGCCACCGCGGTGGCCTCGGCGAACTGCGTCCGGTACAGCTCGGCGTACCGCCCCTCGGCGGCGAGGAGTTCGGTGTGCGTCCCGCGCTCCACGATCTGCCCGTCCTCCACCACCAGGATGACGTCGGCGGCGCGGATAGTGGACAGCCGGTGGGCAATCACGACGGCGGTGCGACCCTCGAGCGCGGCGCCCAGGGCAGCCTGGACGGCTGCTTCGTTGGTGGAGTCCAGCGCGGCCGTCGCCTCATCCAGGATGACAACGCGCGGCTGCGAGATGAGCAGCCGGGCGATGGTGAGGCGCTGGCGTTCACCGCCGGAGAGCCGGTAGCCGCGCTCCCCCACGACGGTGTCCAGGCCGTCGGGCAGGGACCGGACCATGGTCTCCAGGCGGGCCTGGCGGATGGCGTCCCACATGTCCGCTTCGGTGGCGTCCGGCCGGGCGAGCCGCAGGTTGGAGGCGATGGACTCGTGGAAGAGGTGGCCGTCCTGGGTGACCATGCCCAGGGTGTCACGCAGCGAATCAAAGGTGGCGTCGCGGACGTCCAGGCCCGAGCCCGGCCGGGTGCCGCCAAGCCGGACGGCGCCGGAATCGACGTCGTACAGCCTCGAAAGCAGCTGCGCAATGGTGGACTTGCCCGCGCCGGAGGACCCCACCAACGCGACCGTCTGGCCGGGTTCCACGCGGAAGCTGATGCCGTGCAGCACTTCTTCGCCGCCGCGGGTGTCGAGGGTGGAGACTTCCTCCAGCGACGCGAGCGAGACCTTGTCCGCGGACGGGTAGGCGAACCGGACGTCGTCGAACTCCACGGAAACAGGCCCGGCAGGCACCGTCACGGCGTCGGGCTTCTGCTGGATCAGTGGCTTGAGGTCCAGGATTTCGAAGACCCGTTCAAAGCTGACCAGGGCGCTCATGATTTCCACCCGGGCGTTGGACAGTGCGGTGAGCGGGGCATACAGGCGGGTCAGGAGCAGCGCGAGCACCACGACGTCGCCGGGGGCAAGCTGGCCCGCGATGGCCAGCACACCGCCCAGGCCGTAGACCAGGGCAAGGGCCAGGGCGGACACCAGCGTCAGTGCCGTGACAAAGGTGAACTGGAGCATCGCGGTCCGCACGCCGATGTCGCGGACGCGGCCGGCCCGCACAGCAAACTCGCGGGACTCCTCGTCCGGCCGGCCGAAGAGCTTCACCAGCGTGGCGCCGGGGGCGGAGAACCGTTCGGTCATCTGGGTGCCCATGGCGGCATTGTGCTCGGCGGCCTCGCGGCGCAGGTCAGCCAGCCGTGATCCCATCCGCCGGGCAGGGATCAGGAAGATGGGCAGCAGGATCATCGCCAGAACGGTGACCTGCCAGGAGGTCCCCAGCATCACGATCAGCGTGAGGACCAGGGCCACCACGTTGCTGACCACCCCGGACAGGGTACCGGCAAAGGCAGACTGCGCACCGATGACGTCGTTATTGAGGCGGCTGACCAGGGCACCGGTGCGGGTGCGCGTGAAGAAGGCGATGGGCATCTTCTGCACGTGGTCAAAGACCTTCGTGCGCAGGTCCACAATGACGCCTTCACCAATAGTGGAGGACAGCCAGCGGCTCACGAGTCCCAAACCGGCCTCGGCAACTGCCACAACGGCGATCAGCACAGCCAGCCGGATCACTTCCTCCGTACCGGCCTTGGCCACAATGGCGTCAACCACCTGGCCCGCCAGAACGGGCGTGGCCACGGCAAGGAACGCCATCACAACCGAGAGCGCCACGAAAGCGATCAGTTTGGTGCGGTGCGGCCGGGCGAAGCCCAGGACCCGCTTCAGCGTCGCCTTGGAAAAGGGCTTGGAGCCGCTCTTGGCGCGGGTGATGTTGTACAGGGTGTGCCAGGCGGCGCCGTCCATGCTCATCGCTTGTGCCCCGTTGCGCCGGTCATCAATTCAGTTACCATTCCATCTTCCACATTCCACCGGACGTCGAGCTGAACGTTTTCGAGCAGCCTCCGGTCATGGGTTACCAACAACAAAGCACCCTCATAACTTCCCAAAGCCTCCTCCAGCTGCTCGATGGCAGGCAGGTCGAGGTGGTTGGTCGGCTCGTCCAGGACCAGCAGGTTCACTCCGCGTGCCTGCAGGAGTGCCAGCGCAGCCCGCGTGCGTTCGCCGGGTGAGAGCGAGTCCACCGGGCGGGCCGTGTGGTCCGCTTTCAGCCCGAACTTGGCCAACAGCGTGCGGACCTCAGCCGATGTCAGGTCCGTCAGGACGGCTTCGACGGCGTCTGCCAGCGTGAGGTGACCGGCCAGCAGTCCACGGGCCTGGTCGATTTCGCCGATGGCCACCGAGGCGCCCATCGCGGCGTTGCCTGAGTCGAGAGCCTGGACGCCCAGGAGGAGGCGCAGCAGCGTGGATTTTCCGGCACCGTTGGGGCCGGTGATCCCGATCCGCTCCCCTGCGTTGAGCTGCAGGTTCACGGGACCGAGGGTGAAGCTTCCCTGGTTGACGACGGCGTCACGCAAGGTAGCCACCACAGCGCTGGACCGGGGGGCCTGACCGATGGTGAACTGCAGCTGCCATTCCTTCCGCGGCTCGTCCACCACGTCCAGGCGTGCGATCCGGGACTCCATCTGCCGGACTTTCTGGGCCTGCTTCTCCGATGATTCGGTGCTGGCCGCGCGGCGGATCTTGTCATTGTCCGGGCTCTTCTTCATGGCGTTCCGCACGCCCTGGGAGCTCCACTCCCGCTGCGTCCGGGCCCGCGAGACCAGGTCCGCCTTCGTGGCCGCAAACTCCTCGAACTTTTCGCGTGCGTGGCGCCGGGCCACCGCGCGCTCTTCCAGGAAGGCCTCGTACCCGCCGTCATAGACCGCCACGGAATTCTGTGCCAGGTCCAGTTCCACGATGGTGGTGACACAGCGGGCCAGGAACTCGCGGTCGTGGGATACCAGCACCACACCGCCGCGCAGGCCCTGGACGAAGGCTTCCAGTTTGGCCAGTCCGGCCAAGTCGAGGTCGTTGGTGGGCTCGTCCAGCAGCACCACGTCAAACCGGCTGAGCAGCAGGGCAGCCAGTGCCACGCGGGCGGCCTGGCCGCCGGAGAGGCCCGTCATGGGGGCGTCCGCGCCGGTCTCCAGGCCAAGGTCGGCCAGGACAGCGGGAATGCGTTCCTCAAGGTCAGCCGCGCCGGACGCCATCCAGCGGTCAAAGGCGAGGGAGTAGGCGTCATCGGCGCCCGGCGCGCCGGAACCCAGCGCTTCGGCCGTGGACTCCATCTCTGCCGTCGCCTGTGCGCAACCGGTGCGGCGGGCGATGTAGCCGGCCACGGTTTCACCCGCCACGCGCTCATGTTCCTGTGGCAGCCAGCCCACAAAGGCGTCGGCCGGCGCAAGGCTCACGCTGCCGGCCTGGGGCTGGTCCACGCCGGCCAGCAGGCGCAGCAGGGTGGACTTTCCGGCGCCGTTGGCGCCCACCACACCCACCACATCGCCGGGGGCCACCGTGAGGGAAAGGTTGGAGAAAAGCGTCCGATGGTCGTGGCCACCGGAAAGGTCTTTGGCAACAAGGGTTGCAGTCATGGGTTGGTTCCTCTCGCCGCCCGGCCGGAGGAAGGCCGGATGACCCCGCCTGGATCGGCCCGCACAGGCGGAGAATCCGCACTGTGCCGCCCCGCAAAGTGCCCTGGCACTAAAGAGCCCGCCGGTCCGGACTTGGGGGGTGTACGGACCAACGGGCTCGACCATTAAGCATAGTCGACTCCACTGCCGGCATCAAACCGCGCCCGGCAGTCAGGCTAAAATCAGAGTTAACCTATCCGTTCAGCAGAGAGCCGATATGCCCATTCCTGCCAAGGCGTTCCAGCGCTGGCTGCACGGCATCGCCCCCGACACGAGCACTTCTGACATCTGCCGCGTCTCGGGCATCAAGCGGACAACGCTTGCTCAGCAACTCGTCCGCGGCAAAGTCGCTGAAGCCACAGTGGTGAGCATCAGCCGCGCCTACAACATCAATCCCGTCACGGCCCTTGCCGGTTTTGACGCCTTCAGCCAACTGGCCGGCCCGCCGCGCCAGCCAACCAGGGACGAGCTAATCAGCCAGATCTCCACGCCGGATCTCCTGCGGGCCGTCCTGCTGCGGTCAGACGCCGACCCGGGGACCCCTCCTGACGCGCGGCAGCCGGACCCAGGGCAGTCGAACACAGGGCAGCCGGATACAGGGCAGCCCGCCGCGGCGCAGCCGGAATCCGGCCTGCAAGAATCCAGACCGGCCCCTTTGGGGCCGCCGCCGCATGCCACGTCCGTCAAGAGCTGGGTCGAAGCAATCGACGACGGCGAGCTGCGGCACCGCGTCTCGGCCGCCACCGGGATCGCTCCGCAGAACTATTCGGCGCAGCTGACCGCCAACCGGCTTGCCCCGGAACTTGCCATGGCCACCTCCCTGGCAGCCGGCGTCGGTCCCGCCAGTGGCCTCGTGGCCACCGGACTCATCACGGAGGCGGAGGCCGGCTGGCCACCCGGGGCCCGGCAGGCGGCGCTGGACAGCATGAGCGACGGCGAGCTGACTACGCTGGCGGGGGAACGCCTTCAGACCCTGGGCAGGGCCCTCCGCCGGCAGGAACACGACCAAGAGAAAACCGACAAGATTTGGGAGAACCTGGGATGATCGAAATCCTGCAATGGTCCACCTTGGCTGTGTGCGGCCTGGTGGCCATCGCCCGGGTTCCCAGCGCCGTGCGGGGGAAAAACAGGACACTCTTCTACATTTTTGCCCTGATGACCCTCGCGATCCTCCTCAGCATCGAAGCGCCGTATGTTGCCATCGACCAGGCCCTGGGCGGCCTCAACGTGGCCAACCTCATTCTGCGTCTGGTCATCTTCGCCGCCATCTTCTTCGTGGGAATCCGGATCACGAGGGGCTTTGGGGCTGACACGGCCTACCGGCTGATCACCGGCCGGATCGGAATGGCAGCGGTGGCGCTCACCTCGCTGATTGTGGTGGCCGTCTTCCTGATGATGGATACTGCCGGATCGTCCGTGGGCCTGGCCGGGGTGTCGGCCAAGAACAGCCGCAATGGACTGCTGGTTGAGTACTACGGCGCCGCCGGCCGCGCTTATCCCGCCTACGTTTCCCTGGCTCTGTTACCGGCCATGGCCCGCGCGGTGGGAAGCAGGCTGCCCGCACTGGTCCGGGTCGCCGCCCTCCTGCTGGCCGTCGGCTCCGTGGCCGTGGCATTGACCCTGTTCTTCCCGTTTTACCCGCCAAGCTGGGCGGGGGCTACGTTCCTGGTTAACTACACGGCGGTGCTTTGCTTTGTGCTGGGGCTGGCGTTGATTGGCGTTGCCAGCCTCATCTACGGTCGGAGCGGCACGCGGCAAAAGACTTCTACTGCAAAGTAGGAGTCACGGCTTTCACAAAATCATTAGACGTGGCACAATCATGAATGTGTGAAGGTGGCGCGCCGGTGTTTGCGAACGGGGATAACTTCTTGGACGCCGGGCCCGATAAACCTTTGCACACATTGGGGGGATGAGTGGTGGCGGCCGTTGGGGACCGCCCCCACTCAGCCTGTTTAAGGCGCTTTTTGGCTTGAGGCTGTCTGGTTTGGGACCTCAGTTGCCGTTGCGGCCGCACTTCCCAGCTCACGCTGCACGAGCGGAAGTACCTCGGTACCCAGGAGCTCGATCGCTTCAAGCACAGTCCGCTGCGGAACCGACGACAGGTCCAGCTGGAAGATCTGCCGATCGTGCTGCATATACCCGTGCATCCTGATGATTTTGTGGGCCACCTGCTCCGGGTTGCCCACGAACAATGCACCGGCCGGGGCGGTCTCCATGTTGTACGTGACGCCGCTGGGTGCGGGAAAGCCCCGCTCGGCTGCGATCCGGCGCATGGTGTCCAGCCAGTACGGCCGGAAGGCGTCCTTGGCGCGGCCCGGCCCTGCCGGAGCGTCCCGCAGCACCATGCCAGGCGCGCTGACGCCCACCTTCAGGGGAACCCGGCCATGCCCGTGCTCGACGGCGGTTTGCCGGTAGAGTGCGGCGTGGCGCTCGAAGTTCCGCACGGATCCGCCCAGGAGCGCATACATAACATTTCGCCCCAAGGCTGCAGCACGCACAGATGACTTGGGAGTTCCCCCGGTGGCGATCCAGATGTCCAGCTCACGCTTGCCGTCAGGGGCCGGGAAGGGGCGTGGCAAAATGAGTGCGTCATCCAGGGCGGCCCGGAACCGCCCGGTCCAGGTCACGCGCTCCCGGGCATTGAGTTGGAGGAGCAGCTCCAGCTTTTCCTCGTAGAGGGCGTCGTAGTCCTCCAGCCTGGCACCGAACAGCGGATAAGACTCGATGAAGCTACCCCTGCCGGCGGTCAGCTCCGCGCGGCCCTTGCTGATGAGGTCGAGGGTGGCGAACTGCTGGAAGACGCGCACAGGGTCCTCGGTGCTCAGCACCGTGACGGCGCTTCCCACCCTGATCTGCCCCGTCTGCGCCGCGACCGCTGCCAGCACTGTCGAGGGCGACGTGACCGAATAGTCCGGCCGGTGGTGCTCCCCCACTCCGAAGTAATGGAGCCCCACCTGGTCAGCGAGCCGCGCACGCTCCAGGAGGTCCTGCACGTTTTGCTCCGGCGATACCCGGGCGCCGCTCACAGGGTCCCGGTGGATGTCGCCGAAGGTAAAGATTCCCAGTTCCATGCCCTGCATAAGGTTTATATGCATACGCATATTCCCTCGTGAACTCAGGATCTCCCTCGTCACCCGGGCTCTACCGGACAAACCTCAGCGTGACCAGCTGGAAGGGACGCAGGGCAAGGTTGACGGCGCCTTCTTGGGCGGGCGTGACGCCGGGTGCAGCCGAAGGCCGTTCCAACAGGTCCGTCGCCTGTACGTCCTTGACCGGGAAGCCGGCGGTGAGGGTGCCGGATGACCGTTGCCCCAGGGACTCATAAAGACGGACCACAACGTCTCCGGAACCGTCCTCGGCGAGCTTGACCGCCTCAATGACCAGGGCCGGATTGTCCACCGCGAACAGCGGCTGCACATCGTGGCCGCCGCGGACCAGCCGCGGAGCCAGGTTGGTGCGGTACCCCTCTTCCACTGCCTCGGCAATGCCTGCGCCGGGACGGATGGTGACCGTGAGTTCCTGGTGTCCGCGGTCCGCCGTCGGGTCCGGGAACTTCGGTGCCCGCAGCAGGGACAGCCGCACCGTGGTGGTGGTCCCGCCGTCGGTGCCGCGGACGGTCCGGGTGACATCGTGCCCGTAGGTGGCCGCGTTGGAAATCGCGACGCCGTAGCCGGGCTCGGCCACGTGGATCCAGCGGTGCGCACAGATCTCGAACTTCGCGGCCTCCCACGAGGTGTTCACGTGCGTCGGCCGGAAGACGTGCCCGAACTGCGTCTCGGCGGCGGAGCGGTCCGCTTTGACGTCCAGCGGGAAGCCGAGTTTGAGGAGCTTCTCGCTCTCCTGCCACTCCACGGCCGTGGTGATGCTCAGCGAGTCGCTGCCCGCCTCCAGCGTGATCCGCTGGGTGACCGGCGACGAGCCCGCAACCCGGCTCACCACCACAACGGCGCCGCTCCCGACGTGCTCCAGCCGGATCTCCTGCGCTGACGCCAGTGCCGTGACGTTGCGGCGGTAGAACTCATCGATATCCCATGCGTCCCACTCGTTGGGGGTGTCCCGGTGCAGTTCCAGCAGGTTGCCGCGTTCCCCGGGCGCGATGGCCTCGCGGCCCGTGGCGTAGTCGGTAAGGGAGGCGAGGAGGCCGTCGGCGTCCAGGACCGCCCTGATCACGCCGTTGTCCAGCACGTACCCGCCGTCCTCCGCGGTGGCCTGGGCAGGCTCGCCCTGGACCGCAGGCTCGGCTGCGCCGAGTGCCGGGACGCCGTTCCGGGCGTGCGGTGCCGCGTTGAGCAGGAACGTCCGCGGACCCTCGCCAAGCAGCGCGGCCGCCGCCTGGCCGATGATGGTTTCGAGGTCCGCGCTGATGGCGGCGTAGTTCCGCTCCGCGTCCTGGTGGACCCAGGCGATGGCGCTGCCGGGCAGGATGTCGTGGAACTGCTGCAGGAGGACCAGCCGCCAGAGCCGCTTCAGTTCGGCCGCCGGGTAGGCAAAGGAGCCGCGGACAGCGGCTGTGGTGCACCAGAGTTCGGCCTCACGCAGCAGGTGTTCACTGCGCCGGTTGCCGCGCTTGGTCTGCGCCTGGCTGGTGTACGTGCCGCGGTGGAGCTCGAGGTACATTTCCCCCACCCAGACAGGAAGGCCGGCATAGCCTTCCTCCGCCGCCGTGAAGAAGCTTTCGGCGGATCCCACCCGCACTTTGGGTGAGCCTTCCAGATCTGCGGTGCGTTGCGCGGCAGCCAGCATTTCACGTGTGGGCCCGCCGCCGCCGTCGCCGTAACCGAACGGCACCAGCGAGATATTGGCGCGGCCATGGTCGCGGAAGTTGCGCTCGGCGTGGGCCAGTTCGCGTCCGCTGAGCTCGGCGTTGTAGGTGTCCACCGGCGGGAAGTGCGTGAAGAGCCTGGTGCCGTCAATGCCCTCCCAGTTGAAGGTGTGGTGCGGCATCCGGTTGATCTGGTTCCAGGAGATTTTCTGCGTCAGGAACCACTGGCTGCCGGCTGACCGAACGATCTGCGGCAGGGCTGCGGAGTACCCGAAGGAGTCCGGGAGCCAGGCTTCCTTGCATTCGACGCCGAATTCCTGAAGGAAGAAGTGCTTGCCTTCCACGAACTGGCGGGCCATGGCCTCACCACCGGGCATGTTGGTGTCCGATTCGACCCACATGCCTCCCACCGGAACGAACTGGCCGGCCTTGACCTTCTCCCGGATCCGTCCGAAGAGCTCAGGGTAGAACTCCTTCATCCACGCGAACTGCTGGGCCGATGAGCAGGAAAACACAAAACTTGGGTCCTCATCCATCAGCGCCACCACGTTGGAGAACGTCCTTGCGCATTTGCGGATGGTTTCGCGGACCGGCCACAGCCAGGCGGAGTCTATGTGGGCATGGCCCGTGGCCACCAGCTGATGCGCGGAGGCATAGGCGGGGCGGGACATGACCTCTGCGAGGGCTTCGCGTCCTGCGGCCGCGGTGCCTGCGACGTCATCCGGGTCCATCAGGTCCATCATGCGTTCGAGCGCGCGCAGAATTTCGTGGCGCCTGGGCTGCTCCATGGGAAGTTCATGCATCAGCCCGGAGAGGGTCCAGATGTCCTGCTGGAGTTCCCAGACCGTCTGGTTGAGTTCGGCGATGGCGATCCTGCCGAGCCGGTACTGCGGTGCCGTGCCGGCGGTTGCCTTGTCCCCGTACGGCGTGGCCGCGAACGTCCAGCCCTGCGCCATGTCAGGATTGGCGGCCGCTTCAACGTAGAAGTCGACGGCCATGCCGCTACCCAGCAGTTTCAGCGGGATGTATTGGTTCCGCGGCGAAATGGCCTTGATGATGGTTCCGTCCGGGCGCCACGCGATGCCCTCACACTGGAATCCGGGGGCTTCGTTGATAAACCCGAGGTCCACCACGACTTCCACCGTGGTGTCCGGCCCGGTACCCCAGGCCTGGGGCACGTCCCCCTGCAGACGAAGCCACTTGGTGCCCCACGGCTGGCCCCAGGCAGCACCGTGCTCCTGCGGCAGGAACTCATGCCGCAGGGCGTCCATCACGGTGACAGGTTCACCGGGCGCGTCCCAGCTGCTCAGGTTCAGGGGAACGCTGCGGGTGTAAACGGCGGGATTGATCCGCTCGCGGACAAACCGGTCCAGGCGGACTTCGGTAATCCGGCGGTCGTCATGCACTGTAAACCCTCTTAAATACGTGAATGTGAGTAGTCGAATCGGGACATCGCCGTCCAATCGATGGATAAAATCTACCGGCTAGTAGCTCAATAGCCAAGTGCCAGTTTCCCTCCCCGGGGCCGTCCGCGCAGCCTCAGCCCGAGACGTCGGCAGCAGCCTCTGCGCGAACCTGCCCGGCGGAAAGGGTGATCCTTTCCTGCCCGGCGTACACATTCAGGCTGGTCCGGCGGCTGAATCCGACCAGCGTCATGCCGCTGGCCGCGGCGAGCTCGGCGGCCAGGCTGGACGGTGCACTCACGGCCGCAAGCACCGGGATTCCGGCCAGCGCTGCCTTCTGGACCAATTCGAACGACGCCCGTCCCGATACCTGCAGGACCAGTCCGGTCAGCGGCAACATCCGTTCCCGCAGGGCCCAGCCCACCACCTTGTCCACGGCGTTGTGGCGGCCCACATCCTCCCGGAGGCACAAAAGTTCCACGCTGCCGTCGTCCGATACCCGGAACAGGCCCGCGGCGTGCACGCCGCCGGTGGTGTCGAACACCGCCTGTGCTTCGCGGAGCCGGTCGGGCAGGACGGCCAGGACGTCAGCCGGAACGGTCACCGGATCCGAGGCAGGGCTGTAGTGGGAGGATTTCCGCACCGCTTCGATCGAATCTATGCCACAAATGCCGCAGGAACTTGAGGTGAAAACGTTCCGTCCTTTGGCGGGCAGTTCGACGTCGGGCCGCAACTGGGCTTCCACCACGTTGAAGGTCTGCACCCCGTTTTCGTCCTCGCCGGCGCAGAAGCGGAGTGAAACCAGCTGGTCGGGGCTCCAAATGATTCCTTCGGACACCAGGAAACCGGCCACCAAATCGAAGTCATCGCCGGGCGTCCGCATCGTCACCGAGAACGACAGCTGGCCAATTCTGATCTCCAGCGGCTCTTCGACGGCGAGCACGTCCTCGCGGTGGCGGACCGGAAACTCGAGCGCCTTGGGTGAGCCGTCCAGAACATACTTATGCACCTTGCGGCGCTGCGTCACGCGTCCCATCAGCGGCCTGGGCTGGTGCTCTGAGGGCCCTTGCTGCTGGGGTTCCGGACCTTGCTGCGGGGAGTGTTCATAGCTCAATCATCGCATCACGGCCGGACTGCGGAGCACACCCGGCCAGGAAGAACCTGCGGCCGGGTCCGGGTCCTGCAGCCTCAGCAGTTCAGTCCAGCAGGGCGCTCCAATCCACGGGGCCGGCCGGCTTCGCGCGGTCTTTTACCCCGTCCTTGGCCGCAGTCCGGTTGGCTGCCCTGGCCGCAGTCCGGGTTTTGGCCTTTGCGCCCGCCGGTTCCGGTACGGGCAAGGGCGGCCCCCACGGCAATGCGAATGCAGGCACGGGCTCGCCAAGCTGCACGCCGTGCGGCGGAACCACCATCACGCCGTCCGCCGACGCGAGCCCGCGCATCATCCCGGGACCCGTGTGCCTCGCAGGGGAAGCCATTCCGTACAGGAGCCTGAACGGAAGGAGCCGGGTCCGGCCGGGCTCGGGCTCCAGGGTTGTCCCGCAAGGGACCTCCTGCACGGGCGGCAGGGGTGCGTGGCCCAAGCCGGCCAGGAGCGGTGCCCCCACCGTCGATAAAGCCATCATGGCGGCCAAAGGGTTGCCGGGCAGCCCCAGGACAAAGCGCCCGTCCGGCAGTTCGGCCAGGACGGCCGGATGCCCGGGGCGCATGGCGATGCCATCGATGATCAGCCGACCGCCCAGCTCCGATACTGCACGGCGGAGGTGATCGGTGTGGGATGGTCCCGTTCCGCCGGTGGTAATGACGACGTCGGCGGGCAGGGCAGCCGGGTCCGGAACCTCAGGCGGGAGGTCCTCCAGCCCTGCCAGCCACTCTGCATACGAATCGCCGATTTTCTCCTTGCCGGCGAAAATGCCGCCAAGCATGGCCACCACTGATGCGAGCTGCGGCCCGAACGTGTCCCTGACCTGCCCGGGCACGGGCAGGCCTTCCGCCACGACTTCGGACCCCGTGAGCAGCAGCTTCACCACCGGCTTCCCGCGGACCAGCAGGTCGTCGTACCCGGCCAGGGCAGCGAAGGCCAGGTGTGCCGGGTTCAGTGTGACGCCGGCCTTGACCAGGACTTCCCCCGCAGCTGCTTCCTCGCCGGCCTTCCGGATGTGCTGGCCGTTCCGCGGTTCCCCTGGACGGGCGGTGCCGCCGGTCAGCAAAAGCGGCAGGCCGTCGTCGTCGGTGCCCAGCACTGCACTCTCGCTGCGCAGCACTGCCTTGGCACCGGGCGGAATCAGTCCCCCGGTGACAATCGGGCTGGCCTGGTGCGGGGCGAGCCGCTGGCCGGCCTCCGCCACGATCCACGGACCGCTGCCGTTGACCGCCCAGCCGTCCATCGCCGAGGACGCATAGTGCGGCATATCGTGCAGCGCGGTGATGTCTTCAACCAGGACCCTGCCCAGCGCCTGCGCCAGCGGTACCCGTCCGGGTGGAATGGGCGTGGCACTGTCGAAGGCGGCTTGGCGCGCCTCTTCCCAGGTATGGGCCAGGTGTTTGGCGTGGGTGTCAGGTGCGGGCGCGTGCGTTGGGTCGGGGCTCCCGGGTTTGTCGCCGGGGGCGGCGGTCATTCGACGGTGATCATTCGACGGGCGCCCCGGTGGCTTCGGAAGCGTAGTCTGCAACGAGGGAGCGGGCGCGGTCCATGGCAGCAGTTATGGCCGCAGCGTCGGACGCCTGCCCCGATCCCGCCGCGATGCCCGCCGCAAGCCCGGCGATAAATGTCGTCAGCGGTGCGGCCGGGCGGACCACGGTATGGGCAGCCACGCCGGCAAGGGAGAGGATGGCGTTCACATCGATCTGGACGTCCTCCAGCTCATATGCCTGCAGCAGCGCCCGGCTCCACTCTTCCAGGGTCTCATCCTGACTTTTCACGCTTTGCCTCCCAAATCATCTGCGGCCGCGTTGCTCCGGAACCCGCTGATCGGGTCCCGGCCGGCCACTCCAAGCGCGGCGGCATCGTCCCAGGTGTCCACATCTGACGTGGAGCCGGCCGGAACGGCGACAGGCTGTACGTCAAGACTAGCAAGGAGTGCCATGACCGAACTGTTGATTAAGCTTCCTCTGCCGGCAAGGTCAGCAACGGCACGTTGTAGCGCAGCCGTGCTATAAAAGCCCGCCAAGGGCTGCAGCCGGCCGTCCCCGGAAACAGCCACAACCCCGTCCTGTTTGCTGCTGCTGAAATTCCCGCCGGCCCGTTCATTGATGAGCAGCGCATCTGCCAGGGCCGACACCGCATCTGCGCTATTGGGCATGTCGCAGGCAAGCACCAGGGTGAACCTGGAAGGGGGTCGGCCGGTTCTCTCCAGCTCCGCGAGCCCGGCGGCGATGGCGGCGGCGGGCCCGCTGAAGGCCGGCTCTTCCCGGCACCTGAGGATGCCGGCGGGCAGGTCTCCCTCACCGGGGCCCACCACCACCACGACCCGGGCACCCCCGGCTGCGGCGACCGAACGGCGCAACAGAGTGTCGCCGTCGTACGTCAGGTGCTGCTTGGGCACACCGCCAAGACGCGCGGAGCGGCCCCCGGCGAGAATCACGGCATCAAAATCGAGGCTTTCAGCGTCCACCCACCCAGCCTAGCTGCGACGGAAGGGTCAGGCCGCCCGTTCCGGCAACAGGAAGGGATCCCATGCGGGCGTCGGCTTCTCAAGTTCCTTGATCTGCCAGATGGTGCCGTGCGGCGGTTCGGGCACAATCCGCAGCTTCCACCCCATCTCGGCGGGGGTGTGATCACCCTTGGTGTTGTTGCACCGCAGGCACGCGGCGACGAGGTTCTCCCACGAATCTGCACCGCCGCGGGATTTTGGCTGGACATGGTCGATGGTGTGGGCACCTTTGCCGCAGTATGCACACCGGTGGCCATCGCGCCGCAGGACTCCGCGGCGGCTGACCGCGGTGTGGTGGTTGTATCGGGGGCGGATGTACCGGTTCAGGAGGATCACGGACGGGCGGCCCAGAATCTCCTGCGGACCCACGACCGGGTCGTCGCCCTCGGCTATAACGCTGGCCTTGCCCGTCAGCACAAGCACCAGCGCCCGGCGGAAGGTAACAACCGCCAGCGGTTCATATCCAGCATTCAGAACGAGAGTGCGCATGCACTTACCTCTTCGTGGCCGCACCCGTCAGGGGCACGAGGGCCGGCTGCCCCCGGCATATCCGGGCTATGGATCGACACCACAAGAGTAAACAAAAAATACCGGGATTAACTAATCGACCTCAGTCCGGGGCGACGTGTCAAATCTGCCCGGCGTCCAATCCGTGCCGGAAGGCCCGGCAGACAACAAAGGACCCCCGCCATCAGGCGGAGGTCCCTTGGAAGTTCAATCAGCTGCTAGGACACGCGGATGAAGACCGGGCCCGAACCAACGTTGGCGCTGAACACAACGGTCTGGTTGCCGTTGTAGCCGCCGTGAACAGCCTGGCCGTTGCCGGCGTAGACCGCGACGTGGGCCATGCCTGCTCCACCGTCTGCGTAGTAGATGAGGTCGCCCGGCTGGGCTTCGGCTGCACTGACGGTGCGGCCAAGGCCGAGGTAGCCTGCGGGCCAGTCGTGGAAGTTGATTCCGACGGCGGCGAGAGAGTTGGTGACCAGCATGGTGCAATCCTGGTTTACGCCGAGCTGTGCGTAGGCAGCGGACAGGATGGCCTGGCCCTTGCCGCTGGCGGCAGCGGGAGCGGCGGGCGCGGCCGGGGCAGCCGGGGTGGACGACGCAACCTTGATTGCGGCCGCGGGCTGGGCAGCAGGTGCGGCAGGTGCCTCAACTGCTTCAACAACGGGCTCCGGCTCTTCAACGGGAGCCGGCGTGGTGGTCACAGCAGGCTTCTCGTAGGAGATGGCGATGGTGGAGGCAGCCGAAATGATGGCCGGCGCTGAAACCTCAACCTCAAGGTTGGAGGCCGAAGCGGCTTCCCGCTGAATGTTGGTGTCTGCGGCGTTGGCCGCAATCCCGCTGGTCAGGACCAGGCCGGAGGCAGCAGCGATAACCGCGGCCTGGCGGCCCATGCCACCGGCGTTGTCGCCGACAGCCTTGGCAATGACAGCAAGCGAGTTGGTCTTGGTGACCTCGGCGCGGTGCCGTGCAACAGTTGCACGAGTAGTCATTAAAATTTCTCTCTTTCGTGTTCCTCAGGGCCTTTTGGGCAGCCCGAGGGCTGTGGACGCGCCGGCATCTTGGGGGCACGCCGGCACGCCCCGAACGGGGATTTTTTAAGGGTTTCTAGCGAAGAAACGGGGAGTTGATCCGGATAACCGGATTTAGCCCATGGTGTAGAAGGAGGACGATCCTGTTGCCGCAACAGCGTGCAGCAACGTGCCCTGTGACGGGTTCAGCGCGCTGATCATCATGCCGTTGCCGACGTAGATACCAACGTGCGCTCCGCCGTTCTGCATCACCAGGTCACCCGGGGCCGGGGTGGCGGTGGGCCGCATCGCGGTCCAGGCATTGACGCGGGGAATGCTGATGCCGGCCTGGGCGTAAACCCACTGGGTGAAGCCGGAGCAGTCCCAGCCATTGGGAGAGGTGCCTCCCCAGACGTAAGGGCTGCCGATACCGGTGTACGCAATTGCTGCCAAGCCCGAACCTGCGGCTGCAGAAACAGTGTCCGCAAGCTTGGTCTCGGCTGCACCGGCAGCGGCGGTTTCCGTTTCAGCTGCCGCTTCGGCTGCTGTTTCGGAAGCCGTGGACTGTGCACGGACCGGTTCGATCTTCGGCGCCGGCGTGGTCTCGACCACAATGCGCTCGAAGGAAACCGTGGCCGTGGGCGCGGCAGTGACGGCAAGCGCAGTCTGCGTTGAACCGGACTCGGTGGAGGCGGACACACCTGCGGTGGTGTCCGCGGCGTTGGCCGGAAGCCCCATGGTCAGGATCAGACCTGACGCAGCTGCGATGACAGCAGCCTGGCGACCTACGGTCCCGGCGTTTGCACTAACAGCCTTGGACACGGAGCCCAAGGGGTTGGTGCGAACCGTTTGCGCGCGGTGGCGCGCAGAATTATGGCGTGAAGACACGAAGGTAGCCTCTCCCAATGCCTGCGAGGTGAGCTGTCGGATTCGGATGGGAGTCACCCGGCCGCGCCGCTTCCTGGGAAGCTTTGCGACTTAACCCCAAGGCCTTCAGGATCGAAGACCAAAATTGGTTCCCCCGCCCCTGCCAGACGAATTCATGCGAACGGACCTTGAGCGGTGGCAGAGCTAGGCAATCCACTCAAGAACGTCAACTTCGGAAAAGTTGACGCGCTTTAGACGTTACAGCAGTTCAGAGCCAATGTCACATTCAGGTCACGGCAGGTCTCGGTGAATTGAGAGCTAGCGCTCATTTTGCGCTTAGAGCCAGCCTGTGGGGTCAACAACTTCGCCGTTGACCTGGACTTCAAAGTGGAGGTGGCAGCCCGTGGAGGCCCCCGTGGTGCCGCTGAGGGCCACGACATCGCCGCGGGTCACTGTCTGGCCTGTGCTGACCGTTGCGGACGACAGGTGGTTGTACGTGGTCTCCAGGCCGTTGCCATGGTCCACCACTACCCGGTTGCCGCCGCCGTACTGGTGCCAGCCGACGAACGTCACGGTGCCACTGGCAGCAGCCAGCACCGACGTACCGCACTGGGCCATGAAGTCCTGGCCGCGGTGGAAGTCCCCGGACCCGCCCGTGATGGGGCTGATCCGGAATCCGAACGGTGACGCCGTGGAGAGTTCTGCGAGCGGTGCGCCCAGGCTGCCCGCGGAGGCCGCAGGCGTAATAGAGCCGGCCGACTGCGCACTCAGCAACTGCTTGAGCTTGCCGTCGGGGTCACCCTCCGTCACAACTGACGAGCGGCTGAAGTCGATCTGAGCCGCTGCTTCAGCGGAAATCTCGGGCTGCGGGGTTGCGGAAACCGCGCCGACGGACTGGCCCGGCTGCTGGTCGGCCATCACCGGACCCGTGACCGGAACCGTCACAGTGAGGGCCAGGCCAGTGGCCGCGAGGGCAATTCCGGCTTTCTGGCCAATACCGCTGGCGGCCGCAAAATCGGTCATCTGCCTGAACGCGCCACGCCGCTGACGCCGCGCTGCGCGCTGTACGTCGCGTGGCCTCTCCGCGGAAAATTCCTCGGCAGCCCGCGGCGCCGAAGCGGGGCCTGCCGCGCGGCGGCGGCCCCTGGAGTATTGCGTGGTCAAGAATGTTCCTCTCTGGATAGCCTGCGAAGTTAGCTGTCGGATTCGGGTCAGAGAGTTCAAAGACCCGGTCCGCCGTGGCAAGCATTTGGCGCAGGGGTATCCCGGGAGATTCTTCCGCTGGAAAGGCTTGCTGCTGACGGACTTCACCCCAAGGCAGCTTTTTGACTGCCGGTTGTGGTTCCTCCGCCTCTGCCAGTTGGTGACTTTGCACCTGATCCGCTGGCAGAGCTCGGCTCCGGATCAGGTAACGCTTTTGTATCGACGCTTGGCTTAAACTATATGCGACGAAGCGGGGAGGTAACAATTCCGTTATCTTTTGCGGAATGCGCGACGATCCGCTAGCGGGGCCCTGGAGCGGCGCTCCGGACCGCCGGGCAGCGGGGACGTGACGTCCGTCAGGCGGGTCCTCTAGCGGACAGAAACGAAGACGTGCGCAGCCACTTCGGGCGGGAGCTCAAGCGCACCCTCAATGCCGGGAACCCGCACGGAAATGTACTCCCCGACGCGTTCCAGGGAAACGGAGGCGCCCGGCCGAATCCCGCCTTCATCCAGCTGCACAAGCAACTCAGGTTCTACCTGGATGGGTTCTGCCAGGCGGTTCACCGTCACGCTCGATGTTGGCCCGTAGCCCAGCATGGCCTCTACGAGATTAATCACACCGGCGTCCGGAACGGAGGATGTTCCGCCCAGCGCTGCCAGGCCGGGGATGGGATTGCCGTAAGGAGATTCAGTGGGGTGGTCGAGCAGTTCGTAGATGCGCCGCTCAACGCGCTCGCTCATCACGTGCTCCCAGCGGCAGGCTTCGTCGTGGACGTAAGCCCAGTCCAGGCCGATGACATCAGCCAGGAGGCGCTCAGCGAGCCGGTGCTTGCGCATGACCTCGGTGGCCCGCTTGCGCCCTGTCCCGGTCAGTTCCAGATGGCGGTCGCCGGAGACCACAACCAGTCCGTCGCGCTCCATCCGGCCGATGGTTTGGGACACCGTAGGTCCGGAGTGCCGCAGCCGCTCGGCGATGCGGGCGCGAAGGGCAACGATGTTCTCTTCTTCAAGCTCCAAAATGGTTCGAAGATACATCTCCGTGGTATCGATCAGATCCGTCATCCAGCTCAGCTCCTCGAGCGCAGTACCTAGCGTTGTCCCACCGTATCGCGTCCCAGCCGCGTCGAGGTCCGGTGAAAAGCTTAGCCTATTTTGAGTTTGTCCGGATAATCCCGCAGGGTGCAGATCGTCTCGTTGATTGGACTATGACGGTGCCGGTTCCCGCCCGTTCTTCTGTTTCAGGCAGAATAAAAGCGGCCCTCGTTGCAGTCGTTGCTGACTGCCGGCCACCCCACCGTCCCGGACGCCAACATGTCCACGCCGAATTGGAGCCCTTGTGAGCGAAACCAGCATCACTATTCCTGCCGACCTCCTGCCCAAGGACGGACGCTTCGGCGCGGGACCATCCAAGGTCAGGCCGGAGCAGCTTGAAGCACTCCAGGCGGCATCCCGGACCATCCTGGGTACCTCACACCGCCAGGCGCCCGTCAAGAACCTTGTGGGTTCGGTCCGCGAGGGCCTGAGCCAGTTCTTCCGCGCCCCGGAGGGCTACGAGGTTGTCCTGGGCGTCGGCGGCTCCACTGCCTTCTGGGACGTTGCAGCATTTGGCCTGGTGGAGAAGAAGGCCCAGCACCTGTCCTTCGGCGAGTTCGGCTCCAAGTTCGCCGCAGCCACAAACAAGGCCCCCTTCCTGGACGCGTCCTCCATCATCAAATCCGAGCCCGGCACCCGCCCGGCGGCCCGGGCCGAAGCCGGCGTTGACGTGTACGCCTGGCCGCAGAACGAGACCTCCACCGGCGTGGCAGCTCCGGTCAAGCGTGTTGAGGGTGCCGATGCCGGCGCCCTGGTACTGGTGGACGCCACCTCCGCGGCCGGCGGCCTGGACGTGGACGTTGCCGAGACGGACGTCTACTACTTCGCACCGCAGAAGAACTTCGCTTCCGACGGCGGCCTCTGGCTGGGCCTGTTCTCCCCCGCCGCCCTGGAACGCGCGGCGCGGATCAAAGCCAGCGGCCGCTGGATCCCGGACTTCCTGGACCTTCAGACCGCGATCGATAACTCGAAGCTGAACCAGACCTACAACACCCCTTCCCTGACCACGCTGGTAACGCTGGACAACCAGGTGCAGTGGCTGAACGCCAACGGCGGCCTGGACTTCGCCAGCAAGCGCACGGCCGACTCTGCGGGCCGGATCTACGCCTGGGCGGAGGCGTCAGAGTTCGCCACCCCGTACGTGGCGAAGGCTGAAGAGCGCTCCAACGTCATCGCCACCATCGACTTCGATGACTCGATCGATGCCGCGGCCATCGCCAAGGTCCTGCGTGCCAATGGCGTGGTGGACACCGAGCCTTACCGCAAGCTGGGCCGCAACCAGCTCCGGATCGCCACGTTTGTCGCCATCGAACCGGACGACGTTTCAGCCTTGCTGGCCAGCATCGACTACGTGGTGGGCGAGCTGCGCAAGTAATCCCCCGCGCTCAGCGCGCTGCCACCGGCAGCGTCAGCGTCCGACGGCGTCGTCCGGGTCTTCTTCCCGGGCGGCGCCGTTTGTGTTGTCCCCCAGCCGGGAGACAACACGAAACTGGCGCAGGCCGCGGGCCCGCCGGTCGAAGGCGAGCCGGAGCTGCCTGGCGCGGATGATCCACACCATGCCGATCAGCGCCGCAATGATCCCGGAAGCGGCGGCCACGCCCAACGACCAGCGGGCCCCTGCCACGTTGGCCACCCAACCCACCAGCGGCGCCCCGATGGGTGTTCCGCCCATAAAAATGGCCATGTACAAGGCCATAACCCGGCCCCGCATGACGGGATCGGTGGTGGTCTGGACATAGCCGTTGGCACTGGTCATCATGGTGATGGCGAACAGCCCCACCGGTACCAGCGCAACTCCGAACCAGAAATAGTTTGGGGCCAGCGCCGCGAGACCGGAGGTCACGCCAAAGGCAGCGGCCGCGCCAAAGATCATCCGCAGCCTGGGTTTCCCGCGGCCGGCGGACAGCAGCGCCCCCGCCACCGAGCCGATGGCCATGATCGAATTCATAAGTCCGAACGCGCTGGCATCCAGGCCGAATTCGGTCCCCACCATGGCCGCGATGAACAGCACGAAGTTCAGCCCCAGGGTTCCCACAATGAAGACGGCCACCAGGACCACCACAATGTCCGGCCGGAACCGCACATAACGCAGGCCCTCCCTGATCCGTCCCTTGCCCGGCGCTGCGCGGGGCAGCTGCCGCAAGGTCGCCGTCGGGATCTTCCACAGGCTCAGGAGCATGGCAAGGAACGTGGCGGTGTTGATCAGGAACACCCACCCCGGCCCCACGGCCACCGTCAGGATTCCTGCCACCGCAGGACCGATCATACGGGCCACATTGAAGGAGGCGCTGTTCAGTGCCACGGCGTTGGGCAGGTAGTCGTCCCGGACAAGCTCTGACACGAAGGTCTGGCGTACGGGGGCGTCGAGCGCGGACACCATGCCCAGCAGCAGGGCAAAGCCATAGACATGCCACAACTGCCCGGCGCCGAGGACTACCAGGACACCGAGCCCCGTGCTCAGGAGGGCCATCACGGACTGGGTCATAATCAGCAGCTGCTTGCGGCTGTAACGGTCCGCTACGAGTCCGGCGACGGGGGCAAGGAAGAGCTGCGGTCCCAACTGGAGCGCCATGGTGATGCCCATGGCGCCCGCGTCGTGATCGGTGAGGTGATCGAAAACCAGCCAGTCCTGGGCGGTCCGCTGCATCCAGGTCCCGATGTTGGAGACCAGCGCGCCGATGAACCAGATCCGGTAGTTGAGGATGTGCAGGGATTTGAAGGTGGACATCACTGCCGCCTTACGTGGTGGTCACCCTGCGCCTGTACCAACGTGCTAGTCAGCCTCGGATGCTGGTTCGTCTTCCTCGGGATCAGGTTCCCCGGACACGTCATCCTCGTCCGCAGGGCGGGCCGCGTCGGCGTCGGCATCTGTGTCGGCCTCGGCGTCGGCGTCGGCTGCGGCTGCGGCTGCGGGAGGCTGATCTTCTTCCGCTTCCCGGGCATCCTCAGGACGAACACGTTCGGCCCATGGCACCCACTCCGGGGACAGGATGGAGTCCTCGGACGGGAGGAGTCCGAGCTCGCTGATGGTGACAACCTTCGAACGGGAGTTCCGGGTCAGTACCGCGTACCACTGCCAGCCCTGGTAACCGGCCAGCTTTGATTCGAAAAGGTGCGTGACCAGGCGCTCCCCTTCGCTTTTGGCCGCGATGTGGACGCCGATATCCGCCGGGGCCGTAATGCCTTCGACGGCGGCGCGGGCCACATCTACGGCCGCCGCCAGGAAGGCATCCGGCTTGCCGGTCCGCCATACGGGCACGCCCGCTCGGCGCTTTGCTGCAGGCTTGGCGGCAGTCTGCTCCGCCGCAGGTGCCGGCGCATCTGTTGATGGCTGTTCCGCTGCCGTGGTGCCCTGCTGTTCAGCTTCCTGGTTCATCAGCAAGGCCTAAACGTCCAGCTCGTCGGCAACCTTACGCAGTGCCGCCGCGATGGCTTTGCCCTTGTTGCCTTCCGGGTACTTGCCCGCGGACAGGGTCCCCGACAGGTTGTCCAGGACGCTGACCAGGTCCTGGACCAGCGGGGCGAGGTCGCGTGCGCTGGGCCGTTTGGCCTTGGCGATGGAGGGCGTCTTGTCCAGGACCCGCAGGCCCAATGCCTGGGCGCCCTTGCGCCCGTCGGCGACGCCGAACTCAACGCGGGTGCCGGCCTTCAGCTCCGTGACGCCTTCAGGCAGCGAGGATTTGGGCAGGAAAACTTCCTGGCCGTCTTCGCCTGCGAGGAAGCCGAAGCCCTTTTCTTTGTCATACCACTTGACCTTGCCGGTAGGCACGTAATCAACCTTCTTCGTTCTGACGTCTTCTGACACGGCCTGCAGGCACCGCATCCGCACTGTTATGCGGGTTCAGGGAATGACTGCGACGGACCGTGTTGGTCTGTTCCTTCAAGGTTATCCTGCCGGGGACCGATTCCTGCTTTATGGCCCCCCGCCATGCCCGTCGCGGCCCGGGCCAAAACCCTGCAAGCGGCGGTAGCCGCGGCGGTCCGGCAGTGACGGACCGCCGCGGCGCCCGCCTGTTAGCGTTACGTGCATGACACCCTCGCGTTACCGGCGCCCACTGATGATCTGTGCAGCTATTGTCGCCATCCTTTCCCTTGGCGCGGTGGGAGCCGTGATGGCGCTGGCTTTCGCCGGCACCGCCGCCCCGGTGTGGGTCACATCCGTCGCCTTGTACGGCCTGCCCGTGGCCTTCCTGCTGATGCTCTTCCTTGTCCTGGACAGCGTTGCCGGGCGTCGCCGGGCGGGAAAGTCCGGCGGGCTGTAACGTTGGACTGATGTCCCTTATCCGCGCGCTCAGTAAAGAACTGGAAGCCCGCAGCGATGACTCGTTGCGGGCACTCTTTGCGGCGCGGCCGGATCTGATGTCCCCCGCGGTGCCGGACTTTGCCGCACTGGCGGCCAGGGCAAGCGCCAGGGTCAGCGTCCAGCGGGCGTTGGAACGCCTCAACCGGCCCCAGATGCAGGTGCTGGAGACGCTGTACCTGTGCACCAACCCGGACACCGAACACAGCGCCTCGGCTGCGGGAGTCCGCAAGCTGATAGCCGGCTCCACGCAGGCGGCCGTCGAACGCATCCTGGCCTCCCTGCAGGAACTGGCCCTGGTCCACCGGGCAGAGCCGCCGCACGGCACTGTTGCCCCGGGGCACCGGCAGCGGTTCTACCTGCCGGTGGGATGCCTCAAGGACGTGGTGGGCATCTACCCCGCCGGTCTGGGGCGCAGCTACACCGAACTGGTCAGGCTCCAGCCGGCGTTCGCGCAGCGGGCAGTCCAACTGGTTGCCGAGCTTCACCGCAGCGGCGTCGCCATCCAGGAAGCCACCACCCCCATGGAGGCAGCGCTTGCGCTGCAGCATTGGACGTCTTCGCCCGAGGCCCTCAACCAGGCCCTCGCCGGAGCCCCGGAGCGTACGACGGCGCTGCTCGCCAAATTTCGCAACTGGGCCATGGGTGCCGTCCCCCAGGCACAACGAAAAGCGTCCGTTACACACCAGGGCGCCGCCGTCGGGCCTGTTGACTGGCTGCTGGCCAGGGGGCTCCTCGTCCCGCTGGATGCAGCCCACGTGGAACTGCCGCACAGTGTGGGGCTGTCCCTGCGCGGCGGCGCCATCATCAACGATTTCACCCTTTCGCCGCCGGTTCCGGAACTGGGCAGCACCACCGCTGCGCTGCGCCGGAATGCAGCGCTTGGCGCGATCGCCGAGACCCTGCGGCTGGTGGGCGAGCTCCTGCACGCCGTCCGGGAACAGCCGCTCGTGACGCTGCGCAGCGGCGGCGTCGGTGTCCGCGAAATGAAGCGGCTGGCCGAAACGCTGCGCATCGACCAGCACCTGGCCGGCCTGCTGGCGGAGCTCAGCGCACTCTCCGGCCTGCTGCGCCTGGATGTGGACTCATCCTCGTGGGTTCAGCCGCCGCAGCTGGAGTGGCTGGCCCTCACCCGGCAGGAACAATGGCTGTGGCTGGTCAACGCCTGGCTCGCGAGCGAGCGCGTGCCCTCGCTGGTGGGCCAGCCCGTTACCGGGACCACCGGCGCTTCCGCCGCGCACAGGGCGCTGGCCGGGACCGCGATCAACGCCCTCTCTGCCGAGGCCCAGCGGCCGGACGCGCCGGTGGTCAGGAAGCGGATCCTGGAAATCCTGGACGAGCTTACCCGCGAGGCCGGTGCAATGGATGGCACTGCCCCGGTCCTGGACGCGGCAGCCGTGCTGCAGCGGGCCGAATGGGCCCAGCCACGGATGGCGCGACGCTTCAGCTCCCTGATCAAAGGCGTGCTGGCCGAAGCGGAGCTGCTGGGCCTGACCGGCTCTGGAGCGCTGAGCCAGCTTGGCAGCGCCATCGCCGACGACAAGCCAGAAGAAGCCCTCGGCATCCTGGGCGAGCACCTGCCTGCCGCCCTTAACCACGTCCTGCTCCAGGCGGACCTCACCGCTGTCGCCCCCGGGTACCTGACACCGGAGCTGAGCGAGAAGCTGCTGCTGATGTCCGACGCCGAGGGCCAGGGGCCTGCCACCATCTACCGGTTCTCGACAAACTCCATCAGGCGCGCGCTGGATGCGGGTCACGATGCGTCCAGCCTCCTGGGCTTCCTGCGTGAACATTCGGCCACCGCCGTCCCCCAGCCCTTGGAATACCTGGTGGAAGACACCGCCGCCAGGCACGGCAGGCTCCGGGTGGGTACAGCCGCCAGCTTTATCCAGAGCGACGACGAAGCCGCCGTGCTGGAGCTGGAGGCGGAAACCAGGGCGGCCAGCCTGGGGCTGGCCCGCATCGCACCCACAGTCCTGATTTCCACCGCCCCGCCGCGTGAAACGGCCCAGGTCCTGCGCGGCCTCGGCCTCTCCCCCTCCGTGGAAGACTCCCAGCCCGCCGTCGTTCGGCTCCGACGCACCACCAGCGCTCCCGGCAGCGTCCGGCCGGTCTACACGGCCCCGCGGACTGCGCCCGCCGCGGAGGACATTGACGCCCAGCTTGCCGTCCTGCGCCACCGCCGGGCCGAGTCCAACGGCAGCCATCCGCATGCCGCACCAGGCTCCGGCTCCGGCGAAGCGGCAACCCAGCTCGGCCTGGAGACCCTGCAGCGGGCCATCCGGCTCAAGCAGCCCGTCAGCATGAACGTGGTGGACAGCCAGGGGAATTCCAGCCTGGAGACAGTTGTTCCCCTCTCCGTAGGCGGTGGCCGGGTCCGGGTTTTCGATCCGGCAAAGGAAACGGAGCGCGTGCTCTCGATCCACCGCATCATCGATGTCGAAGCCGCAGACGACCTGCGCCAGTGAAGGACTCCCCCACGTGAACGACGGCCCGCTGATTGTCCAGAGCGACAAAACCATCCTGCTCGAAGTGGACCATGAGCTTGCAACCGAGGCACGGCATGCCATCGCTCCCTTCGCCGAGCTGGAACGCGCCCCCGAACACATGCACAGCTATCGGCTGACCCCGCTGGGCCTGTGGAATGCGCGCGCCGCCGGACTGGATGCGGAAAAAGTGCTGGACACCCTGCTCAAGTACTCCCGGTTCCCGGTCCCGCATTCGCTGCTGATCGACGTCGAAGAGACCATGTCCCGGTACGGCCGGCTCCGCCTCGAGAAGGATCCTCAGCACGGTTTGGTTATGCGCACTGACGATTACCCTGTGCTGGAGGAAGTGATCCGCGCGAAGAAGATCCAGCCCCTGCTGGGGCCGCGGATAGACGGCGAAACCATAGTGGTCCACTCCTCCCAGCGCGGCCAGCTCAAGCAGCTGCTCCTCAAGATCGGCTGGCCGGCCGAGGATCTGGCCGGCTACGTGGACGGCACCCCGCACCTGATCGCCCTGAACGAGGACGGCTGGAAGCTTCGCCCTTACCAGCAGCTGGCCACGGAGAACTTCTGGGCCGGCGGCAGCGGCGTGGTGGTGCTGCCCTGCGGGGCGGGGAAAACGCTGGTGGGCGCTGCGGCCATGGCCACCAGTTCCACCACGACGCTCATCTTGGTGACGAATACGGTGGCTGCCCGGCAGTGGAAGGATGAACTGCTCAAGCGCACCTCCCTCACAGAGGATGAGATCGGCGAGTACTCGGGTGCGGTCAAGGAGGTCCGGCCCGTCACCATCGCCACGTACCAGGTGCTTACCACCAAGCGCGGCGGCCTCTACCCCCACCTGGAGCTGGTGGACGGCCATGACTGGGGCCTGATCATCTACGACGAGGTGCACCTGCTGCCCGCCCCGATCTTTCGTATGACCGCGGACCTGCAGGCCCGCCGTCGTTTGGGCCTGACTGCCACGCTGGTCCGCGAAGACGGGCGGGAAGGCGAGGTCTTCAGCCTGATCGGGCCCAAACGCTACGACGCGCCCTGGAAGGACATCGAATCACAGGGCTACATCGCGCCCGCCGACTGCGTGGAGGTCCGTGTTGACCTTCCCCGGGACGAGCGCGTGGCCTACGCGATGGCCGAGGACGCGGACAAGTACCGGCTGTGCTCGACCTCGGAGTCCAAGACCCTGCTCGTGGAACAGCTTGTTGCCAGGCACTCAGGGGAGCAACTGCTGGTGATCGGTCAGTACATCGACCAGCTGGACGAGATCGGCGAGCGCCTCAAAGCCCCCGTCATCAAAGGCGACACCTCCGTCAAGGAACGCCAGAAACTCTTTGATGCCTTCCGCGCCGGTGAGGTGCACACGCTGGTGGTGTCCAAGGTGGCCAACTTCTCCATTGACTTGCCGGAGGCCTCGGTGGCCATCCAGGTATCGGGCTCGTTCGGCTCCCGCCAGGAAGAGGCGCAGCGGCTGGGACGGCTGCTCCGTCCCAAGAAGGACGGCCGGGCTGCACGGTTCTACTCGCTTGTGGCCAGGGATACCCTGGACCAGGATTTCGCGGCCAAGAGGCAGCGCTTCCTGGCTGAGCAGGGCTACGCCTACCGGATTATGGACGCCAAGGATGTGGAGGCCGCGTAAGCCGCCGGACGCGGACTTTCCCGGGCCACACGGAACACACACCTTCCATCCAGAAAACTCCCAGATTCCGGGAGCATGATGTGAGTATGAAGAAGACCGGTCCAGAAGCCAAGCTGCTTGTTGTTGATGATGAACCGAACATCCGCGAACTGCTGTCCACGTCCCTTCGCTTCGCCGGTTTCGAGGTGGTCTCGGCTGCCAACGGGCGCGACGCCCTGGCCGCAGCTGAACTGCACGCACCGGACCTCGCCGTCCTGGACGTCATGCTGCCGGATATGGACGGCTTCACCGTCACGCGGAAGCTCCGGGCTTCCGGCAAGCACTTCCCGGTCCTGTTCCTGACCGCCAAGGACGATACCGAGGACAAAGTCACCGGCCTCACCGTCGGCGGGGACGACTACGTCACCAAGCCTTTCAGTTTGGACGAGGTGGTGGCCCGCATCCGGGCCGTCCTCCGCCGCACCCAGCCGCTGCTCGACGATGACGCCGTGATCCGCGTTGATGACCTGGAGCTCGACGACGACGCCCATGAGGTGCGCCGCGGCGGTACGGTCATCGAGCTCTCCCCCACCGAGTTCAAGCTCCTGCGGTACCTCATGCTGAACCCCAACCGGGTGCTCTCGAAATCCCAGATCCTGGACCACGTCTGGGAGTACAACTTCAATGGCGACGCCTCGATTGTGGAGTCCTACATTTCCTACCTGCGCCGCAAAGTGGACATTGACCCGGACGCTCCGGCGCTGATCCAGACCAAGCGCGGCGTGGGCTACGTGCTCCGGACGGCAGAGAAGCGCTGACCTTGCTGCAGCGGTGGAAATCGGCCTCCCTGAGGTCCCAGCTCGTCGCCATCATCATGGCGCTGCTGATTGTTGCCCTGACCGCCACCGGGACAGGCACCTTGACGCTGCTGCACAGCTACCTGGTGGGCCAGGTGGACAACAAGCTGTATGCCGCCGTCAGCATTGCAGGCAAGCAACGTTCCTTTACGCCGCTGCAGGCGCCAAGCCCCGTCCCCACCGATTACTCGCTCACCCTTTTCACGCCGGGCGAGGAGCCGTATCCGTTCGGCGGGGACGCCGAAATCCGTCCGGACATCAGCAGCATCTCCGTGGACGAGGCCCAGCGGCGGGACGGCAAGCCCTACCAGGTCCGGGGCACGGACGGCCAGAACTGGCGCGTCGTAGCCGTGACGGTCCTCAACAGCGGACGTCTGGCCGTGGTGGTCATTGGCCTGCCGTTGCAGAGCGTGGACGATGTCCTCAAGCACGCCACCCTGGTGATCTGCGGCGCCGGCCTGCTCACGCTGCTGCTCGCTTCCCTGATAGCCAGCTGGACTGTTTCGCGGTCCTTCCGGCCGCTTGCCAGGGTGGAGAAAACCGCCGCAGCCATTGCTGCCGGTGACCTCTCCCGGCGCGTGGAGATCGAAAACTCCTATACCGAGGTGGGACGCCTTGGGAACTCCCTGAACGCCATGCTGGCCCACATCGAAACGGCATTCGCCGCCCGCACCGCGTCCGAGGCCAAAATGCGGCGCTTCGCCGCCGACGCCTCTCACGAACTGCGAACTCCGCTGGTGACCATCAGGGGCTTCTCCGAGCTCTACCGCCACGGGGCGCTGGCTACCGATGAGGACGTGGCCACTGCCATGGGGCGGATCGAAAGCGAAGCCAAGCGGATGGGCTCCATGGTGGAGGACCTCCTGCTGCTGGCACGCCTCGACGAACAGCGTCCCCTCCAAAAGAAACCTGTTGACCTGCAGCTGATCGCCCACGACGCCGTAGTGGACACCCGTGCGAGTGACCGCTCACGCACCGTTTCCCTTGTTGGCCTCGACGGCGGACCGGCCGGTCCCGCCCCCGTGCTCGGCGACGAAGCAAAGCTTCGCCAGGTGGTGGGGAACCTGCTGGGCAATGTGCTGCGCTACACCCCGGAGGGCAGCCCGATTGAGCTCGCCGTGGGAGTGCGCCGGTCCGGGGGCGGGCACGCCCTCGCAGTGATTGAGGTCCGGGACCACGGCCCGGGCATCTCCGAAGAAGACGCGGCGAAGGTTTTTGAGCGCTTCTACCGGGCCGACACCTCCCGTACCCGTGAGACCGGCGGCAGCGGGCTGGGGCTCGCGATCGTGGCCGCCATCGTGGGCGCGCACGGAGGGTCCGTCAGGGTGGAAAAGACCGACGGCGGCGGTGCCACCCTCGTAGTCAGTCTTCCTGTCCGGGACGAGACGGCAGACAACCTCGATGCGGCGATCGCCGGCAGTACGGCCGGAAACGCCTCCGGCGGCCCGGGCGACGGCCAAGTTATCCACATATAGCTATTGCCCGTGGCGTGCCCTCCGCGCCCCTTCATAGGCTCGTAGCAGTGGCCCGGAGCAGCCGGGCGGGCAGCGGCAGCTGCCCCACTTCATCGAAAGGCATCAGCCATGAGCATCATTTCCGTCGATACCGAACTTCTCCAACTCAAGTCGGCGAACGTCCAGGCAACGGTGGACCGGATCAGCTCCGACGTCCACGCCATGAAGCGGGGTCTGGACGAACTTCAGGCCACCTGGCGTGGCTCTGCCGCCAACAATTTCCAGGCCCTCGTCACCGAGTGGACCCTGACCCAAGGCAAGGTTGAGGCGTCGCTTGCGTCTATCAACATGGCTCTGGCTTCTGCAGCAAACACGTACGCCCAGGCCGAGCAGGGCAACACGCAGCGCTTCAGCTGACCCTGTTGCTCCGGCCGGGCCGTCAGGCCTCGGGTGTCCCCTGGTGGAACCGGAGCCGCCACCTGCCGCCGTCCAGGACCCAGAGGGAGCTCCGGAGGACTGTGCCTGAGCGCGAGTAGCTTCGGTACGTCAGCAGGACCGCGCCGGCGCCGATGCGGTCCGCGCCGAGGATTTCCAGCTCGGTGTGGTGTCCAGGGTCCTCCTCGAGCGCCATCATCATGGCGTCCCGGGTCCAGACCCGGCCCGAACTGCCAATTTCCATAAAGTCGGGATGTAGGAGAACGCCGGTGCGGCCAATGTCGCTCCTGGTGTCCGGCAACGCCAGTTCACGTTCGAGGGCCTCGACGATCACCTCCGGGATGGTTTCCGTGCCTGAGCCTTCGGCCGCTGGGTAAACCTCAGTTTCCAGCTCGCTGAACAGGTCCGGCTCCTCGAACGCCGCCTGTCCGAACAGGCTTTGTTGGGTATCGCCTCGTCCGAACAGGCCCTGTCCCTCGAAGTCTGCACCGGTGCCAGACGCGGCTGCAGGCGCCGACGCAGGCTCAGACGCAGGAGTTGAGGCGGAAGCGGGAACGGCCGAACGGGCTGCGGTGCGGACAGCCGTACCTGCGCCTGCGCTGCCCGTGTCAGACGCGGCGGAGTTTGCCGCAGCACCGGGTTCCGGTGCGCCGGCGAAACCGGGGCCGGACCGGGCAGCGACGCCCTGCTGGTACGCGGTGGCGGCGGCACGGGCGCGCACGTCCGCCGCTTCGTTCAGGTCGTGGCCGGCATGGCCCTTGACCCATTCGAAACTGTATTTGCGGCCGGCAAGTTCCCGGTCCAGTTCCTTGAGGAGCTCAACATTCAGGACGGGCTTGCCGTCGGCTTTCCGCCAGCCCTTCCGTTTCCAGCCCGGCATCCACTTGGTGATGGAGTTGATGACGTACTGGCTGTCGCAGAGGACCCGCAGGTCTTCCTCCGGCATGTGGGCGGTGGCCCGGAACAGGTCAAGGACAGCCATCAGCTCACCCTGGTTGTTGGTGCCGTGCGGCCATCCCCCGGCCCGCCAGCAGTCGTCGTTCACATACCAGGCCCAGCCGGCCGGCCCAGGGTTTCCTAAAGCCGAACCGTCGGCTGCTGCTGTAATCGTCACCTTTCCATCCTGCCAGAATTCCGGTGCGCGCCTTGACGCCGGCAGTGGTCACCCCTTGGCGCCGGCAGAAGTCCACCCTTTGGCGTTTGGAGCTGACGCCGACGGTGTCCTCAGCCGTTAACCGCCGACGGCGGCCCCCACCAAAGGTGAGGACCGCCGTCGTGCGTTGTGCCTGGGAAAGCCTGGGGACTAGAAGCCGCCCATGCCGCCCATGTCGTCGCCGCCACCCATGGCCGGAGCGTTCTTCTCCGGCTTGTCGGCCACAACGGCCTCAGTGGTGAGGAACAGACCGGCAATGGAAGCCGCGTTCTGCAGTGCAGAGCGGGTCACCTTGACGGGGTCGTTGATGCCGGCAGCCAGCAGGTCGACGTATTCGCCGGTTGCTGCGTTCAGGCCGTGGCCTGCGGGCAGGCCGCGGACCTTGTCCACCACAACGCCGGGCTCGAGGCCGGCGTTGAAGGCGATCTGCTTCAGCGGAGCATCGATGGCAACGCGGACGATGTTGGCGCCCGTTGCCTCGTCGCCCTGGAGCTGCAGGTTGGCGAACGCCTTGGCGCCGGCCTGGATCAGTGCAACGCCGCCACCAGCGACGATGCCTTCTTCAACTGCAGCCTTGGCGTTGCGGACGGCGTCCTCAATGCGGTGCTTGCGTTCCTTGAGCTCAACTTCGGTTGCGGCACCGGCCTTGATGACTGCAACGCCGCCGGCCAGCTTGGCCAGGCGCTCCTGCAGCTTCTCGCGGTCGTAGTCGGAATCGGAGTTTTCGATCTCGGCACGGATCTGGGAGACGCGGCCAGCGATCTGGTCGGCGTCGCCGGCACCTTCAACGATGGTGGTCTCGTCCTTGGTGACAACAACCTTGCGGGCGCGTCCCAGGAGTTCCAGGCCGGCGGTCTCCAGCTTGAGGCCCACTTCCTCGGCGATGACCTGGCCACCGGTGAGAACAGCGATGTCGGCCAGCTGGGCCTTGCGGCGGTCGCCGAAGCCCGGAGCCTTGACGGCAACCGACTTGAAGGTGCCGCGGATCTTGTTGACGATCAGGGTGGCCAGAGCCTCGCCCTCGATGTCTTCGGCAATGATCAGCAGCGGCTTGTTGGACTGCATGACCTTTTCGAGGACAGCAACCAGTTCCTTGACGTTGGAGATCTTGGAGTTGACGATCAGGATGTACGGGTCCTCAAGGACCGTTTCCTGGCGCTCGGTGTCGGTCACGAAGTAAGCGGAGATGTAACCCTTGTCGAAGCGCATGCCTTCGGTGAGTTCCAGCTCCAGGCCGAAGGTGTTGGACTCCTCGACCGTGATGACGCCTTCCTTGCCCACCTTGTCCAGGGCTTCGGCGATCAGGGCGCCGATTTCGTCGTCACCGGCGGAGATGGAGGCGGTGGCCGCGATCTCTTCCTTGGTTTCGATTTCCTTGGCGGAAGCCAGCAGCTCAACGGTGACGGCCTCTACGGCCTTCTCGATGCCGCGCTTGAGGGACAGCGGGTCAGCGCCGGCCGCAACGTTGCGCAGGCCTTCCTTCACCAGGGCCTGGGCCAGCACGGTTGCCGTGGTGGTACCGTCGCCAGCAACGTCATCCGTCTTCTTGGCAACTTCCTTGACCAGCTCGGCGCCGATCTTTTCGTAAGGATCGTCGAGTTCGATCTCCTTGGCGATGGAAACACCATCGTTGGTGATCGTGGGGGCGCCCCACTTCTTTTCGAGGACGACGTTGCGTCCACGCGGGCCGAGGGTGACCTTGACGGCGTCGGCGAGGATGTTCAGGCCCCGCTCAAGACCGCGGCGTGCCTCTTCATCAAATGCAATGATCTTGGCCATAACGGCAGTAGTCCTTTCGGGACAGTCGTTAAGAATGAACCTCACTGCAGTGCCCGCGACGGACGATCCTTCACCGGCGGCCTCTGTATGCCGCGGCTGGGGATCTCACTCCAGCTAGGTATTTCTCTCGCTCCACGACCGGCACCAAGCTCCGAAGCCGGCGAAAACCGGACGTTGCTTTAGCAGTCGGTACGTAGGAGTGCTAACTCAATAATTAGCACTCCCTAGGTGAGAGTGCAAGCGAATGAAGGCCGGAACCGCCTATCCGGCGGCCGCCGTTCGCCGCTGGCGATCAGGCCGTTGACCGTCCTGCCGCCTCACGTCCGGTGAGTACGGCCCGGTTATCCGCTCCATACGTAAACACCATGAAGTTTGCCGTGGTGATGTCTCCCTGCGAATCGAAGGCAACCGGCCCGGATTCGCCGTCGTAATTCACCGTCGCGCCGGACTTCAGGGCCGCCAGGCAGTCGGCGTACGTCAGGCACGGCGTGCCGGCCTGCCCGCCTGCCGCCCCGGACGTGGCGCTGGCGTTACCTCCCGATACGCCGATCAGGTTGGCTGCGATGGAGCGTCCGGCGTCATCCCCGGCCGCTGCCGCCGCTAGGGCCGCCAGAATCACGGCGTCGTACGCCTCAGCCGCGAACGACAGATCCTTTAACGCCGGATCAATTGCCAGCAGCCGGGCCTGGAACGCCGCCGACGCAAGCACACCCGGCACCACGGCACGGGCACCATCCAAGGCCTTTGATCCCAGCCCCTGCCCGTACTGGGCAAAGGCGCCGTCGCTGAGGATGAGTTTGCTGCCGGAAAGCCCGGCGTTGTTGAGTTCGGCGAGCGCGCCCTGGGCGTCGTCCCGCGCGATCAGCACCACGGCGTCCGGCTTTGCCGCTTGCGCGGCAGCGGCTGCCGGCCCCGCGGCGCCCGGTGCGAATGCGGAGGTGCTCACGGTCTTCAGGCCGCCCGCGGCGGTCGCGGCACTGGCTACCGCTGCGGACACGTCCTTGCCGTAGGCGCTGTCCTGGTGGACAACGGAAATACTCTTCGCTCCGCCGTCCTTGGCAAGCTTGACCAGCACGGATGCCTGGGCGATGTCAGCGGCGGCGGTCCGGAAATAGTAACCGCCGCTTTTATAGGCACTCAGCGCGGAGGCGGCGTTCGCTGGCGAAATCAGCGGAATCCTGTCCGCGGAGAGGACGTCGATGGCAGTTGCTGCCTGGCTGGAATCGGTGGGCCCGATCACCACGTCGGCGTTGGCTTCGGCGAGGTTCCTGGCTTGGGACCCGGCGCCGTCTCCGGCTCCGATGATCAATTCCACGGGCTTTCCCTTGTGGCCCCCGGCGGCGTTGATGTCATTGATGGCGAGCTCGGCGGCGGCCCGCTGTGAATCGTTGAGGAAGCTCTGCGCTCCCGTACTGTCCTGGATCAGGCCGATGCGCAGGGCGCCGTCACCGGAGGCCTCCACGGTGTCCAGCCGCGCGTTGCCTCCCGCGGCGCCACCGCAGCCGGCCAATGCCAGCAGCAGGGCTGCTGCCGTGAGTGTCCGGAAGGCCGTGGAAATCTGTCTGCTGACGATCACTGCGCGGGCCGGACGCTTTCGGCCTGCGGGCCTTTCTCGCCTTCGCCAACTTCGAGCTGCACACGCTGGCCTTCTTCGAGGGCCCGGTAGCCTTCGCCGTCAATGGCAGACCAGTGCACAAAAACGTCATCCCCCGAGCCGTCCACGGTGATGAAGCCATAGCCTTTTTCGGCGTTGAACCACTTCACGGTTCCCAGTGCCATGATGTCCACTCTTTCCGTCGTCCCGACGAGCCACTCCGCTGTGTGCCGCGTTTTTACGGACCTGCTTGTGGACCGTCGCCTGAAATCACTCTAGCCACAAGCCGTCGCGGGGGCCGAGTCACACGGCTGCTGCGGTGCTGAATGTTATCCACGCGTAACCCCGGAGGGGTCAGCGGTATCCGGGCCCCAGAACCACGACCAGGGGAACCCGGAATTCCTGGCTGTTGACCAGCGCGGGAATGCCCAGCAGGGCGGCGAGGGCCTCGGCGTTGGCCTGCTGCGCGGCACCGGAGTAGAAGATCACGGAGCCCTGCTGCGGCGCACCGGCCCAGTTGCCCACCTGTCCCAGCGTCCAGCCGTCGTTCTGGAGCACTGAACTGACGCGTCCGGCGAGCCCGGCCGTGCCTGCCGCGTTGTATACGGCAACGCCCTGGGCTTTGTTCAGGACAGCAGCCGGGGATTCGGTGGCGGACGGCGAGGCAGACGCTTCGGACCCGGTTTCCGGGCTCTCCGAAGGCTGCGAATCCGGGGAAGGATCCGGACTTGGCGAAGCACCAGGGCTGGCCGAAGGAGCTGTGCCGGCCTCTTGGGAAGTGGACGACCCCAGGCTGGTGGACAGCTCAGTTCCGGCCTGGGTAATGCCGAGTTTGGGGAGGATAAGGAACGAGACCAGGCCGATCGCCAGCGCGGCGATCCCTACGGAAAGGATGGGCCAGAGCCGGTGCCGGACAGGTGCCGAGGCTGCGCGGTGGACGCCTTGCCTTGAGGCGGCCTCCGGAACCTTGTCGAATTCATCCCGAGCGTATTTGGTCATGGTGCAGAGACATCCTTGGTGATTGCTGCTGATGGCTCAGCACGAGGTTAGTCAGGCGTCGGAACCCAGGCGGCGTGCAGTGCGCGCCCGGTGACGCGACGTACGTAGTCTACGCAATCTCTTGACCAGCATGGGGTCGTGGGCCAGCGCCGCCTCGGAATCAATGAGGGCATTCAGCAGCTGGTAATAGTGCGTGGCGGACAGGTCGAAGAGCTCCCTGACGGCTTGTTCCTTGGCCCCGGCGTACTTCCACCACTGCCGTTCGAGGGCCAGCATCTGCTGGTCCCGCTCGCTCAACGGGGAGTCCCGGAGGGTGAAATCCGCCAGCACCGGTTTCCGTTCTGCGGGCTCCGGCACGTGTTCCCGAGCAGGCTCCGCCACGGCACATCCCTTCGCTGGTTTGGTTTGGAAATCTCATCCCATGCTACGGCGTGAATAACATGCTTGTCATTTGTGGCGCTGTTGCTTTCCCCACCACGGCAGGCATTCCCTGCCGTCAACCCTGCGAGAATGGGACCGTGTTTGAATCCGATGCCCTGTTCGAGCTGGAGGCGGAGCCGGCAGATGCCGCGTCGTACGCCGGGCTTGCCGAAATGCCGCTGCCTGAGCTGATGGCCCCGGACTGGGCCGCCGCCCTGGTGACGGTTGAGCCCGAGCTCCGGAGAGTGCTTGCGTTCCTGGCACAAGAAGTCGCGGCGGGGCACAACGTCCTGCCCTCGCCGTCGAACGTTCTCCGCGCCTTCAGGCAGCCGCTGGCGGAGGTCAAGGTCCTGATCGTGGGCCAGGACCCCTACCCGACGCCCGGTCACCCAATCGGCCTGTCCTTCGCCGTTGACGCGCGGACCCGCCCCATCCCCCGGAGCCTGGCCAACATCTACCGTGAACTCGAGTCTGATCTGGGTATTCCCGCCCGCGTCCACGGCGACCTGTCCGCGTGGGCGGGCCAGGGCGTCCTCCTGCTGAACCGGGTCATGAGCGTCCGGGCCGGTGCCGCCGGTTCCCACCGGGGCAAGGGCTGGGAAGCCGTTACGACGGCGGCAGTCACCGCGGTTGCCAACCGCCGCACCGCCGGCGGCGGCAGGCCGCCACTCGTGGCCGTGCTCTGGGGCAAGGATGCGGAGAGTGTCCGGCCGCTGCTGTCCGGCGTGGCCGTGGTCTCCAGCGCGCACCCGAGTCCCTTGTCGGCGTCGCGCGGTTTCTTCGGTTCCAGGCCGTTCAGCACCATCAATGAACTGCTGCGGGAGCAGGGCTCGTCCGGCGTAACCTGGGAACTGCCCCCGGTTGTTTAGCTTAGGCTTGCCTTATGAGCACAGTCCCGGCCGCCACGAGCGCAACAAAGAAGACACGTCCCCAGATTGACCTCACCGTGATCCGGCGGGAAGAACTCTCGCCCCACATGGTCAGGATCGTGGCCGGCGGCCCGGGCTTTGCCGCCTATGAGAACAACAGCTTCGTGGACCGCTACGTAAAAATTGTGTTCCCGCAGCCGGGTGTGGAGTATGCCCTGCCCCTGGACCTGTGGACCATCCGGGAGACCATGCCCCGGGCGCAGTGGCCCTTTACCCGCACCTACACGGTCCGCTGGGTGGATACCGCAGCGCAGGAACTGGCCATCGACTTTGTGATTCACGGGGACGAGGGACTGGCCGGGCCGTGGGCCGCCGCAGCCAAGCCGGGCGACACCTTCACGTTCACCGGTCCGGGCGGTGCCTACAACCCGTCGCCGGAGGCAGACTGGTATCTCTTCGCCGGGGACGAGGCCGCCCTTCCGGCAATCGCGGCAGCCATCGAATCACTGCCCGCGGAAGCACAGGGCCTTGCGTTCCTCGAGGTGGACAGCGATGCCGATGTCCAGCCAATCGGCGCCCCGGACGGTGTGCAGGTCACGTGGCTCCGCCGCAACGGCATTCCCGCCGGCTCCGGCAACCTCCTGGTGTCGGCAGTGGCTGACGCCGAGTGGCCGGCAGGACGCGTTGATGTTTTTGCCCATGGCGAGCGCGGCTACATGAAGGCGCTGCGCGATGTGCTCTTTGTCCAGCGGGGCCTTCAGCGGAGCCAGGTATCGCTGTCCGGTTACTGGGCCCAGGGCCGGGTGGAGGACGATTTCCAGGCGGAGAAGAAGCTCCCCGTAGGGAAGATCTAAAGCATCACCGCCGCCGGGCGCGCCGCCGCTCGTTGCTCGCCAGGCTGCGCGTCAGCGGCCGCGCCAGGGTGTCGCCGAGGACAATCCCGGCCGCGGTAGCGAGGACAATGGCGCCGGCGTTGAGCATGCCGCCGGCGCCCAGCAGGATTTCTGATTCCTCGATGGTCAGGACGTACATCGAGCGGAAAATGGTCAGGCCGGGCAGCAGGATCAGTGCCGCCGGAACAGCCACCACCAGCTGCGGGGCGCCCATCTTCAGTGCCACCACCCGTGCCAGCAGGCCGATGACCACGGCGGCGAGTGCCGGTGAGAACCGGTCGCCGATGCCAAGCGATCCTGCACCCAGCAGGACAAAGTAGCCCACCACCCCCACACCGGCGGTGGGCAGCAGCAGATCCCACGAGGTCTGCTCCGTGATGCCAATGGCCATCACGGCAACGGCGATGAAGATCACCAGGACCCACAGGTCGTAAGCCGGGGGGAACGTCTGCGTGACGTCGATCGCCTGCATCCCGGTCATCGACCCCACCACGAAGGCCACCGCGATGCCGGCCACAATCGCGCCGAAAGTCAGCAACGTGGAAAGGAACCGGCCGGCTGCCGTGACGGGGAATCCGTTAATGGCGTCCTGGACGGAGGAGACAAGGCGCCCTGTGGGCAGGAGCAGGAGGATGCCGCCCACTACAACGATGGCCGGCGCATTGGTCAGGCCGAAGCGCCACAACAGCAGCGCGGTGAGGGTGACCGCGAAGGCGCAGGCCGCCGTCGTAAAGAAGTCCGGCACCCGCCACCGGCCCAGCTGCCGGGCGAGTAGGCTGACGCCAAGGTTGGCCACAAAAGCAATGGCCGAGGACGCCGGGCCGCCGCCCAGGACGCCCACAAAGACCGCGGCAAACACGCCGAAGGCCATGGTGACCATCCAGCGCGGGAACGGCTTGGGGCTGGTGATGGCCTCGTCGAGCCGGCGGACGGCCTCGTCGCGGCCCACTCCCCCGGCCACGATGTCGGTCACCAGCCGGTGTACCTTGGCCAGTCCGGCGTAGTTGTTGGTCCAGGACCGCACCACCCGAAGCAGCGCAATCGGTGGCTGGTCCTTCGGGGCGTAGTTGATGGCCACCGACTGGTTGGTGATATCCACCTCGATGTTTTTCAGCCCCAGCGCCGCGGTCACGGCAATAATGCTCGTCTCCACCTCCAGCGCGCCCGCCCCGTACCGGAACATGGTCTCGGCGAGGTGCAGGGCAAAGTCCAGGGTTTTCCGGGCGGAGGTGTCCACCCCGCCCACCTGGATCATGGGGTTGGCGTAGGGGCTCCCGGCGAGCCTGTCCACGATGCTCATTGGCGCCGTCGGCGGGTTCTCCCCCTGGACCAGGCGCCGCAGCATCCGTTTGGCCGCAGCATCGTGGCCGAGCTGGGAGGGCGAGAGCGGCTCTGTCTTGGGCAGGCCGTCTGTATGAGGCTTGCCGCGGTAATTCTCGGGACGTTTGTTCACGTTGGTCCGCCTCCCTCTGCGCTTTGGTGGATTGGTGTTATGCCTGCCGCTTCAGCGGCAGTTTGCCGAGTACTGTCCGGGCCGCTGCCACGGCGGCGCGGGCCAGGCGGTTGGCCTGGAACGGGAGCGGCCGCACCGGGGTCACGAAGTTGCCCACCAGCTGGACCACCTCGCCGCCGAAGCCCTTCTTGAACTGGTACCCGCCGTGTCCTTCTTCGTCCTGCCCCTCGATACCGAAGGTGCCGTAGAAGTTGTACCGGGCATATCCCTTCTCCAGGCCGTGGAGCATCATGCCCCAATACAGGGAGGTGGCGCCGTTGAAGTAGATGTAGTCCTGGACGGTCCCGCCGATCACGCACACCACCTCGTCGCCGAAGCAGACGAAGTGGATGGCTGCCACGGTGGCCACACCCACCGAGTCCGGGAACCGCTCAATGTCCTTCAGGCTGCGTTCGTAGCTGTCCACGAGGTCCTGGACCACCTTGAGCCGGTTGGCCTTCTTTTTGCTGCCGGTTTCCTCGACCTCACGCCGCAGCTCGGCAGCGGCCGCCGATTCGGCTTCCAGGCGCTCTGTGATCGATTTCCGGTACGCGGGAATGTCGATCTTGGCCATCATGAGCTTGGTGAACTCGGGTGTCGTGGTCCGCAGGAGCTGTTCGTAGTATTCGCGCTCCCGGTAGACGAACCCCTTCTCGTTCCCGGCGGTGCTGAGGGCGTTGTAGAACTCATCCAGCGTCTCGAGCGTGGCCTGTTCCAGGAACACACCGTTCTTCTCTGCCTTGCGGATGGCCTTGCGGGTCCGGTAGCTGGTGCTCATGATGAGCTCTTCAGAGTCCTTGATGCCTTCGAGCGTTTTGACGAACATCCAGTTCACATTGACGAAGTCCATCTCCGAGCCCTGGTGTTCAAAGCCCAGGCGCGCCAGCTCGGACACCAGCGGCCTGTTGTCCGTTATCTCGGGGTGCTCGGCGCCGTCCTCATCGCGGGCGATGTACGGCAGGTTCGGGGAGATCCGCAGTTCTGCGGCCTTGCGGGCCGCTGCGCGCTCTTTGAGAAGCCCGACGACGTCACGCACCAAGGCGGCGTCCGTGTAGTCCATGAGGGGGCCTTTGGCGCACTCGCACACTTTGTAGCCGAACCGGTTGGTGGTGTAGTTCAGTTTGCCGGCGGCCACGAGTTCACCGTCGCGCCTGACACCGAACAGTTCCACTACCTGGCCGCGGGCGCGCTGGAACCGGACGAACCCGACGGACTGGATGAAGTTGTTTTGGGGATGGTTGAGCGAGAAGGTCTCGAACTCGGCATCGCTGAGGACCCCGAGCTCGAGCCCGGTTCCTGCCTTGGTTGGATTCACGGAAGTAACCTCATCTGTGGCTGTGCCGCCGGCTGGGGCATGCGCCGGCGTTCGTCTGTGTGTGGTTCGGTGGGTGTTCGCTGAGGGGCTGTCAGTAGAACTGCTGGCCGGTCCGGGCGGTTTCGACCCGGCGGAAGACCCGTTCGGCACCCTTGGTCCACAGGGCGTACCTGAGCGGGGCCAGGACGTAATCGTGGCAGCCCACGAAGTCTGTGACAGTCTTCGTGAAGCTCGTCTTGAACATGCCCATGCCGTAGAGGTTGTGGGCTTTGTCCTTGATCTGCGCGGCCGGCGGGGTTCCGCAGAAGTCGTACTCGGTGCAGCCCAGCTCCTGCATGCGGCGGATCGCGGCCCACTGGACCAGGTGGGAATCGCCGTACTGTTTGCGGTTCTGCGTGGAGCCGCCGTCCTTGTACGTTGCCTTGGCGCCGTAATTGATCACGAAGGCACCAACGCTGGGTTTGCCGTCCTCATACACGAAGAAGAACCGGCCCTGGCCGCGGTTGCAGAACTCGTCCCAGAACCGGGCGTAGTACTCGTAGCTGCGCAGGGGCATGGAACCCTTGGCATTCACTGTGTCCGCCATCAGGTCGTAGAGCGCCCTGTACGTTTCCGGGCTCTGTTCGCGCTCAACAACTTCGCAGCCTTCACGTTCCGCTCGGCGGATGGCGTTCCGGGCGCGGGACGAGATGGCACGCAGCACCTCGTTTTCCGGTGCGGTGATGTCCAGCAGCGCGGTGGAGTCGTTCGACTGGATGTTGGGTGCCTTCACCAGGCCGGCCGCCACGAGCTCCGCCTGGGCGTCAGGCGAGGAGATGATGTCCGGTTCAATCTTGATGCTAAAGACGTTGAGCTTGCGGCTCCGGGCGAACGCGGCGCAGGCTTCGAGGGCCGGCTTAAGATCCGCGGCGGAGTCCAGGTCCGGGCCCTTGATGAGGTACCAGAGGCGGCCCAGAACAGGGAACTTCTTCTCCAGGACGAGGTTATAACTGGATGTTCCGCCCGACTCCAGGACCAGGAAGCGGACATTCCAGCCGCTGCCGTTCTTGACGGACGCGTAGGCCGCTGACTGCAGCATGTTGCCGCCGTTGGGGTTGGCCGTGACGTGCTTGTCCCAGTTCTCAATTTCCTCCGCTGTGGCAAAGCGGGCGGTGAATTCTCGCAAGGGGGCAGTGTCCAATCTCAGGGTTTCGTTCGTGGTTCTGTGCTCGTGGCTGCGTGCGGACATGTAGCCACAAGTCTAAAGCCTGAACCGCTCCTGCCAGTCCAGCAGGGCTGTGCGCCCGCTTGACTCGGCCGCCACGCTTCGCAAGGGTTGACCCATGAAGCTACTGCCGGAAGAGTCCTCCCACGCGCCAGGAGGCGCCGGCCCCAAACGCGGGCCGGGCGTCCAGGCAATTGCCCTTGTGCTCTTCCTGGCGGCCTCGTACCTGGTCGCCTGGCTGGGTGCATTCTCCACGATGGCCAACGTGGACGGCTGGTATGTCGACGCCGACAAAGCTCCGTGGTCACCGCCCAACTGGCTGTTCGGTCCCGTGTGGACATTTCTCTACACGGCCATGGCCGTGGCAGCGTGGCTGGTCTGGCGCCGCGGTGTGCCCGCGTCCCGCCCGGCCCTGGTTACCTACGGCATCCAGTTGTTCCTCAACCTGTTGTGGACGCCCACCTTCTTCAGCCTCTACCCGGTCATGGGCACAGCGGCCCTCTGGCTGGCGTTTGCTGTCATCCTCTCGCTGATTGTGGCAGTGACCTTTACGGTGGTTCGTTTCGGTCCCATCAGCCGGCTGGCCGGACTGCTGCTGCTGCCCTACATCACGTGGATTGTGTTCGCCTCATCCCTCAACCTCTGGGCGGCGCTGAACAACTAGCCGGAATCCTTAGTTTTCGAACTCGGAGAGCGGCGGGCAGGAGCAGATGAGGTTACGGTCTCCGCCGGCGCCGTCGATCCGGCCGACCGGGGGGAAGTACTTGTCCTGCTTGAGGTGGTGGACGGGGAAGACGGCCTGCTCACGGGAGTACTCGCGGGTCCAGTCAGAATTTACGACGGCGGCAGCCGTGTGCGGTGAGTTGCGCAGGGGCGAGTTCTCCACGGTGAAGTCACCGGCAGCGACCTGGTCGATTTCCTTGCGGATGGTGATCATCGCGTCGATGAACCGGTCGATCTCGGCCAGGTCCTCGGACTCGGTGGGCTCCACCATCAGGGTGC
Source organism: Pseudarthrobacter sp. BIM B-2242 (assembly GCF_014764445.1). NCBI lineage: Bacteria > Bacillati > Actinomycetota > Actinomycetes > Micrococcales > Micrococcaceae > Pseudarthrobacter > Pseudarthrobacter sp. BIM B-2242. The sequence continues at coordinate 743,415 of NZ_CP061721.1, read as the reverse complement.
CCGCGACCGGGAACGCCAGGGTGGGGGCGTGAAAACCGTAATCGATCAGGCGCTTGGCCACATCCTCGGCCGTCACGCCGGTCTTGGCGGTCAGTTCGCGCAGGTCCAGGATGCACTCGTGCGCCACCAGACCGCCCTCACCGGTGTAGAGGACCGGGAAGTACTCGTTCAGGCGGGCCGCAACATAGTTCGCCGCGAGCAGCGCCGACTTCGTCGCTTCCTTCAGGCCCTCGGCACCCATGAGCTTCACGTAGGCCCAGGAGATCGGGAGGACACCGGCGGAGCCGAAGTTCGACGCGCTGATGGCTACGCCGTGGCCTTCCTGGTGGGCTGCCTTGTTCGCGTCCCCGGGCATGAACGGGGCCAGGTGGGCTTTGGCCGCGACCGGGCCCACGCCGGGTCCGCCGCCGCCGTGCGGGATGCAGAAGGTCTTGTGCAGGTTCAGGTGCGAGACGTCCCCGCCGAACTTGCCCGGCTGGGCCAGGCCGACGAGGGCGTTCAGGTTCGCCCCGTCCACGTAGACCTGGCCGCCGGCAGCGTGCACGGCGTCGCAGATTTCGGTCACGTCCGCGTCGTACACGCCGTGGGTGGAGGGGTAGGTGATCATGATCGCGGAGAGGGCGTCTTTGTGCGCCTCGATCTTCGCGTACAGGTCCGTGTGATCAATCGTGCCGTCCGCCGCGGTGGCGACAACAACGACCTTCATGCCGGCCAGGACCGCGGACGCGGCGTTGGTGCCGTGCGCGGAGGCCGGGATCAGGCAGACGTTGCGCTGCGCGTCGCCGTTGGCCCGGTGGTACCCGCGGATCGCCAACAACCCGGCGAGTTCGCCCTGGGACCCGGCATTCGGCTGCAACGAGACCTGGTCATAGCCGGTGATCTCTGCCAGGTCGTCTTCGAGGCCCTTGATCAGTTCGCGCCAGCCCACGGTCTGGGACTCGGGGGCGAACGGGTGGATCGAGGCGAACTCCGGCCAGGAAATCGCTTCCATCTCCGCGGTCGCGTTCAGCTTCATCGTGCACGAACCCAGCGGGATCATGGTCCGGTCCAGCGCCAGGTCACGGTCCGAGAGCTTCCGGATGTAACGCAGCAGCTGCGTCTCGGACCGGTGCGTGTTGAACACCGGGTGCTGCATAAACTCCGACGTGCGCAGCACGGAGCCATCAAAGGAGTACCCCGCCTGAAGGGAGGAGCCGGTGCCGGCAACCCGGGCACCAAACGCCTCAGCGACGGCCGCGACGGTTTCCGGCGTCGTGGTTTCATCGACGGAGATGCCAACGGTATCGGCGTCGATGCCGCGGAGGTTGATGCCCTTGGCTTCGGCAGCGGCAACCACAGCTGCGGCCTTCCCAGGAACTGAAACAGTGAGGGTATCGAAGTAGCTGGTGTGCGGCACGTCCAGCCCGCCCGCCGTCAATGAAGCTGCCAGCGTCTTCGCGTGGTTGTGGACGCGTTCGGCGATCGCCTTCAGCCCGTCCGGGCCGTGGTAGACGGCGTAGAACGAGGACACGATGGCCAGCAGGGCCTGCGCCGTGCAGATGTTCGAGGTCGCCTTCTCCCGGCGGATGTGCTGCTCACGGGTCTGCAGCGCCAGACGGTACGCCGGAACACCGGCGTCGTCCTTCGACACACCCACGAGGCGGCCGGGCATGGACCGCTCCAGCCCCTTCGCCACCGCCATGTAGGCCGCGTGCGGGCCGCCGAAGAACAGCGGCACCCCGAAACGCTGGGTGGAACCGACCGCTATGTCAGCGCCCTGCTCACCGGGAGGGGTGATCAGGGTCAGGGCCAGCAGGTCCGCGGCGACCGTGACCAGAGCACCGCGCTCCTTGGCAGCGGCGATGACCTCGGCGTGGTTGAACACCCGGCCGGAGACACCGGGCTGCTGCAGCACGATGCCGTTGATGACACCCTCGGGCAGGCCCTTGGACAGGTCAGCGACCTCCACCTCGAAGCCGAGGGCCTCGGCGCGGCCCTTCACGATCGCGACGGTCTGCGGCATCACATCGGCATCCAGGACGGTCTTGCCCTCCACGGCGGCCTTGTTCTTATTCGCCCGGCGCATCATCAGGACGGCCTCGGCCACGGCGGTGGCTTCGTCCAGCAGGGACGCGTTGGCGATCGGCAGGCCCACCAGGTCCTGGACCATGGTCTGGAAGTTCAGCAGCGCCTCGAGCCGGCCCTGGGAAATCTCGGGCTGGTACGGGGTGTACGCGGTGTACCAGGCCGGCGCTTCAAGGATGTTCCGGCGGATCACCGCAGGGGTGACCGTGTCGTAATAGCCCTGGCCGATCATCTGCACAGCCGTCTTGTTCTTACCCGCGAGCTTCCGCAGCTCAGCCAGGACCTCAACCTCACTCAGGGCGTCCTGGAGGCGAAGTGCCATGTCCTGCCGGATGCCCTTAGGGACTGCGGTATCCACCAGGCCATCAACGGTGTCCTGGCCAACGGCCATGAGCATCGTGTCGATATCGGCCTGGCGGCGGGCGCCAATGTGCCTGTCAACAAAGGTGGCTGAGGCGGGCGTAACACTCACAGGGAACTCCATAAATAGATGAGGCGGCAAGGGTACGCCACGACGTCCAATTCTCCTCCGCCCCTGGTCATCGGGCAAATGGGCCGTCGGGTTCTGCACCATCATTTCGCTCCGGGAGGCTAAGAGCGCCCGGAGACCCCCGGGCCGCACACAGGCCTGGCCGAAAGACTGAGCAGAATCAGCCGCGCAACCGCTCCACGGCGGACAGGAGCACTTCCACGTCGCCCTTCAGTCCGTCGGCACCCGATGCCTGCCCGCCTTCCCACATGGCGTTCAGATACAACCCGTCCCCCATATACAGCACGGCCTTTGCCATCGCGGTGCCAACATCGGTGGCGATGAGGTCCAGCCATTGCTGCTGGATGGCGGCAAACCGGCGCCGGGCCTCCACATGGGCCACTTCCGCCAGCCTGCTGGCGGCGAGGAACGAACGGTCCATCGGCGAACCGGACCAGAGCGAGGTCCGGATGAAGTAGGTGGCCGCCCCTTCCGGAGCCGCCGCCATGAGGGCGATGTCTTCGCCTGCCAGCAGGTCCAGGCGCTCCAGCATGGCCGTGATCAGCGCCTCTTTGTTGGGGAAGTGGTAGAGCAGGCCGCCTTTGGACACGCCAGCCCGCTTCGCCACGGCATCCAGGGTGGCAGCCCGCTCCCCCACGCTAATCAGGAGTTCTTCAAAAGCGTCAAGGACGGCGCCGCGGGCTACGGGTTTTCTGGGCATGGTTCCCATCATGCACGGTCACGGCTTCGTTTCTTAACTGTACCGTCTGGACGGTATAGTTACGGAATGACGTTGCCCGCATCCTCCCGCCAGAACACGCGCAGCACATCCACCACCGCCCTGCCGTCGGGACCGGCCAGGTCGCCGTGGCGGGACTGGCTCGCCCTGGCCCTGCTGATGTTCCCCGTGCTCTTGGTCGCCGTGGACAACACGGCCCTGACCTTCGCGTTGCCGGCGATTGCGGGCAGCCTGGAGACGACCGGCGTCCAGTTGCTGTGGATCGTGGACGCCTATCCGCTGGTGCTCGCCGGCCTCCTGGTTGCCATGGGCAGCCTGGGCGACCGGATCGGGCGCCGCCGCCTGCTGCTGATCGGCAGCGTTGGCTTTGCGGCCGTGTCAGCAATCACAGCCTTTGCCCCCAGCGCGGAATGGCTCATCGCAGGTCGGGCCGCGCTGGGGTTCTTTGGTGCCATGCTGATGCCGTCCACCCTGTCCCTGATCCGCAACATCTTTCCTGATCCAAACCGGCGCAGGCTGGCCGTAGCCATCTGGGCGGCGGGCTTCTCCGGCGGCGCCGCCCTCGGGCCCATTTTTGGCGGGTGGCTGGTGGAGGAGTTTTGGTGGGGTGCCATCCTGCTGGTCGCCGTGCCCATCATGCTGCCGCTGGTGGCTTTCGGCCCCGCCTTCATCCCGGAATCGAGGGACCCCCGACCCGGACGGCTGGATGTGCCGAGCATCGCCCTGTCCCTGCTGGTGATGGTTCCGGTGGTGTATGGCATCAAGGAGCTGGCAACAGAAGGCTTCGCGGCCACACCCGCGGCCCTGATCGCATTCGGCCTCGCCATGGGATTCGTCCTTGTCCGCCGTCAGCAACGGCTTGCCAGCCCTCTGCTGGACATGTCACTGTTCGGCAACCCGGTTTTCAGTACCGCCATCACGGCCAACGTGCTGGCGCTGTTCTCCTTCAACGGCTTTATCCTGTTCCTCGCCCAGCACCTGCAGCTCCTGGACGGGATGACGCCGTCAGCCGCCGGCGTCGCCATGATCCCGGCCCTCGTAGCAACAGTGGTGGCCGGCCTCGCGGTGGTGCCGCTGGTGCGGAAGGTGCGGCCAGGCTTCGTGGTGGCCGGAGGCCTGGCCCTTAGCGCCACCGGCTACGGCATCGTCCTCTTCGGCGATCACGCCTCCGGCCCCGTTCTCCTGCTGGCTGCGTTGCTGATTCTTGCCCTCGGAGTCGGTGCGGCGGAGACAATCTCCAACGATCTCATCCTGGGCTCCGTCCCTGCCGAAAAGTCAGGTGCAGCTGCCGCCATCTCGGAAACAGGATACGAGGTGGGTTCCCTGCTGGGGACGGCCGTCCTGGGCTCGATCCTCACCGCGTCCTACCAGCACAATCTCCGGTTTCCCGCCGGGCTGGCGGAGTCCTCGCCAGGCGGCGCCGTCCACCAGGCCGGCGAAACCCTCGCGGGTGCCATGGAACTGGCAGTCAGCCTGCCTGCTCCGCTGGGCGACGCGCTGCGCGGCGCGGCCCGCCTGGCGTTTGATTCGGGGGTCCACATCACTGCCGCAATTGCGCTGGTAATGATGGCTGGAGCTGCGGTCCTCACCGCCGTCGTGCTCCGCAGAATTCCGACGGCGGACTAGGCACAGCGGCCCGGCCCCGCCGGGTTGCGCATAAAGAAGGCCCCGGTTCCGGATGTGATTCCGGAACCGGGGCCTCCCCGGGCCAGACTGCTACTTCGTGTCGGGCGCGGTGACGCTGGCGGACGCCTTCATGGTCTCGGCGTTGACCATCCACGCGTACTGCTCCAGCTTGGCGATGAATTCGTGCAGCAGGTCCGCTGTAGTGGGATCCTCTTCATCCACCTCGTCATGGACCTTGCGCATGGTACCTACCGCTGCCTCAAGGGCGGCGACGATCCGCTCGATGGCATCCTTGGTGTTGATGAGTCCCTCGGGGAACTGGGCCAGCGACGTGGACTTGGCCACGGTGGCGCTGCGGCCGTCCGGCAGGGCATGGAGGGCGCGCATCCGCTCGGCGGTGTCATCAGCGAACTGCCGGGCGGCGTCGACAATTTCATCCAGCTGCAGGTGCAGGTCCCGGAAGTTGGTGCCCACAATATTCCAGTGCGCCTGCTTGCCTTGGATGTGCAGCTCGATCAGGTCTGCCAGAACGGCCTGCAGGTTGTTGGTCAGGGTCGGTGAAGCTTTCATGAATCCTCCTCGATTGGTCCAGTAATGCCGACGCTATCAGTCCGGCAGGGGCTGAGCCCTGCCGGCGGCAACGATTTCTCAGTAAGCTTACTAAGCTGTCCGGCGCGGCTCAAAGCAGAGTGGCTTGGCGCCTCGTCCGCGAACACGCAGCGCAGGTTACCGGCGGGTAGAGCAGGCATGGAAACATGCTACTTTTCAGTCATGACGCTCACCCGAACAGCATTGACCCGGCTCCTGACCCGCCCCGCAGGGAAGGTCTCGGCGCCCCGGCTGATCGGAGCGGTGGCACTGGGCGGTGCACTGGCTTTCGCCGGAGTCAGCCACCTCACCGTTGCGCGGCAGGAATTCCAGGCTCAGGTCCCGCCCTGGTTCCCGATGGATAAAGACTTTGTGGTGCTGGCGTCAGGCGTGGCTGAAATCAGCCTCGGCGCCGCCCTGATCGCACTGCGCAAGCGCCGCGTCCCGGTCGGATTGATGGCGGCGGCATTCTTCGTACTCATCTTTCCCGGCAACATTTCGCAGTACGTGACCCGTACGGACGGCTTCGGCCTGGATACAGACCGTGCACGCTTTGTGCGGCTGTTCTTCCAGCCCGTCCTGGTCGTGTGGGCGCTGTGGTCCACCGGAGCCTGGAAGGAACTGCGCGCGGCGCTGCGGCAGGGCAAACGCCGGGAGTAGCCCCGCCGTCGGGAGTCATCTCGGCCGCTGCGGCCACCCGCGGCACAACGGCTGGCGCCGCCAACGCCCCGCGCACAGAGTGGTGCCCTGTCCGGAGTCTTCCCGGGCAGGGCACCTTCCCTTTGGGTTTCTCGACTTATCTCAACGCTGGAGCATCTGCCGGACGGGGCGGTCACCAGAAGTGCGCCACATCCACCACCAGACGCGATCCGGAGCCAGGGCCGTCCAGGGCGAATACCCGGAACGGAAGCCGGGCACGGACGCCCAGGCCGAGGCTGGTGTAGCCTTCGTAGCTGCCTGCATAAGCTACCTGCCGGAAGGTCTGGTATCCCGAGACATTGGACAGCTCGGTGTCCGGAACCGGCGGGGTGTACGTGGGCTTGTAATTGCCGTTGTACGCCGGCGCGTTCACTGTCACCTGGAGGAAGGCAGCACCCCGCACCGGGATTTTGTTGCCTGAACCGTCCTGGACCACAGCCGGCACATACCGGACCGTGTAGCCCTTAACAGCGCCGTTGAGATCAACCACCATCCGGTCGAAGCAGTAGTGCTGCCCCGTCCTGATGTTGGTGACGGATGCGGAGCTCATCGCCGCATCTGATTTAGCCAGCGACCCCCAGACGAGTCCGCAATAGGATGTGGTTGCCGAGGCAGGCCCCGGAGCCAGGAAACCCAATCCAACAGCCATCAGAATGACCGTCAGCCACGTGTAAACCTTTTTCATTGTGGGCCACCCTTCGAGTGATTAGGTAGCTCAAGCGTAGGAGCCTCAGCGGCCCTTATACAGGGTTGTTGCCGCTTCGGCGCGGAACCGTTAAACGGGGCTTTGGCCGGTCACGCGGGAGTAATCCGGCGGCATCGCGGGGGCCAAAAGAAACGCTATTAACACCATTTCTGCACCCCGCCGTTATGCATGATAACGACGACGGCCTGGCGCCTGCGAGAACGTCTTAGCCTTCGCACTCGATGCAGTACTTCATGCCGTTCTTTTCGCGCGCAATCTGGGACCGGTGGCGGACCAGGAAGCAGGATGAGCAGGTGAACTCATCGGACTGCTCGGGGACAACAACAACGGTCAGCTCTTCGCCGGAGAGATCGGCACCGGGAAGGTCGATGCCCTCAGCGGTATCGTTCTCCTCGACGTCGATGACGGCGGTCTGGGCATTGCCGCCGCGGGATGCCTGCAAAGCCTCCAGCGACTCGGCGGACGACTCATCATCCGTCTTGCGTGGAGCGTCGTAATCGGTAGCCATAACGGGGTTCACTTTCGTTGCTGCGCGGCACCATTTCAGGCGCCTCAGTGAAGCAGTTTAGGTCATAGTGCCGGTAGTTAAGCAATAGCGTCGGCAACCCGACTGATTTCAGGGGCCCGCCGCGGGGTTAGGCTGAAATAGCCAGCATTCCGTGTTGTGACCCCAGGAGGCATCATGGCCGCCAAACTCAACCACAAAGCACTTACCCACGCGCGCAAGCTCATCAAGAGCGGAAAAGTTGAACGCGATGTCCGCGATGACTGGAGTGAACATGCCCCGTCAGCCGACGACGAGAATGCGTATATCGACAAGCACGGCTTCGCGGCATTCGCCGAATGGCACCTGGGCCGGGATGCCGACCAATCCGAAGGCACCAAGGGCAGCGTCAGTTTTCCGTTCGGCGACTTCAAGAAGATCCACCGCTGCGCCGTGATCTCGCTGGAGAGCAGGGCAGCCCAGCATGGCCACGATGACATCCGGGACGCCGCCAAGAAGCTGCTGGACCTGATCGATTCAGAGTGAGGGATCAGCAGGATCTCCGCCGGCCAATTGACAGCGCTGCCTGGACGCGGTGTACTAGTTGTAGCTTCAACTAAATCCAGTATACGCCACCAGGAGCACGCATGAGCCTCGCCGAAAAGCCCGACGCCGCAGAAATGCACCTCGACGGCATTCCCCACGTTGTGGCAACCGCCCGTTCTGCCGACCCGGCTGCACCGCTGGTGGTGCTGCTGCACGGACGCGGTTCCAATGAACGCGAGATCCTGGGCCTCGCGGACCACCTCCCGCAGGGCTTCGCCTACGCTGCCGTTCGAGCCCCCATCGCGGAGGGTGGCGGATACGCGTGGTTTGCCAATCGGGGCATCGGACGGCCCACGCCGGAGTCCCTGGCAGAGCAGATGGCCTGGTTCAGGAGCTGGCTCGACGGGTTCGCCCCCGCTGGCCGGCCTGTCATCCTGGTCGGCTTCAGCGGAGGCGCCGCTTTCGCCGGCGGCCTGATACTCAACGATCCCCACCGCTTCTCGGGAGCGGCGATTCTTTACGGCACGTTGCCATTCGACGCCGGGGTGCCGGTCACACCTGCCCGGTTGAACGGCCTTGACGTCTTTGTCGCCCATGGGGACCAGGACAGGGTCATTCCGGAAGAGCTGCTCGCCCGGACGTGGGAGTACCTGACGACCGAATCTGCAGCCAGCACCCATGCCCGCCGCGACCCCGGAGGACACCGGATCTCAGCTCAGACGTTGAATGAACTTGGTACCTGGATCAGCGTTACGGGATCACTGCCGGCCGGGCTGGATCCCTCAGCCATTCATTAAAGAAAGTGTCCAGCGGTTCGCCGGAGGCTTCTTCCATCACCGCTTGGAAGTCCTCTGTGGTGGCCGACGAGTCGTCGTAGCGGTCCAGCCACAATCGCGCGCCCTCGAAGAACGCATCGTCGCCGATCCTGACACGCAGCGCGTGCAGGGCAGCCGCGCCACGCTGATAAACCGCAGGCGAAAACAGGTTGTCCCGGCCAGGGTCTGCAATGTCCATCCCCCAGCGGCTGTTGGTGTCGAGGGATGTGACGGTGGCGGTGAATTGCTGCGCCACCGTTGCCAATCCCCTGTGCTCGGCCCAGAGCCACTCGATATAGGTCGCCCAGCCCTCGTTGAGCCAGATGTGCTGCCAGTCCGCCGGGCTCACGGCGTTGCCGAACCACAGGTGCCCCAGCTCGTGCACCACGGTCTCTTCGCCCGCAACACCGGAGTAGAGCGGCCGCGTCTGGGTCTCCAGGGCGTAGTCGACCGAATCGTCGTCGACAATCGCCCCGAATGCCTCGAACGGGTAGCGCCCAAAAAGCGTCTCCAGGAACCTGATCATCTGCGGCTGCAGGGCAAGGGAATCAGTCGTCCGGGCCAGCGCGTCACCGGCTACGTCTTTATCGATGGCGTTGATGACGGGCAACCGCCGGGGGCCGGCGGCGTACTGCAGCACAAAGTCCCCCACGCTTGCCGTTGAGAGATAACTGGCCATTGGGTCAGCGGCGTCCCAGGCCCACGTGGTCCAACCGTCCTTCGTTGCCGGCCGGTCCGCAGGCAGGCCGTTGGCCACTGCAGTTTTGCCCTCCGGCACCGTGATGTTGAACGTGTAGGTCGCTTTATCCTCGGGATCGTCGTTGACCGGGTACCAGGTTGATGCCCCGTCGGGCTCGTTGACAACCAGAGCGCCGTCAGCGGTGGTGACCCATCCGTAGAGCGCGCCGGTGGTGTCAGTGGGTCGGCCGGTGACACCGCCGTACTCGACGACGATCCTGGCCACCTGCCCGGCCTCCAGTTCCGGCCGCAGGCCGATGGTCAGTTCCCAGACGCGATTAACACCTTCCTGCACCTGCGACCATTCGGAGGCGCCGCCGTCGTACGATTTCCCGTGATTTGCACCCTTGCCGTCGACGCTGACTGCCGTCACGTCCAGGCCGCGCAAGTCGAAGTTCAGCGTTTCGAGGTCCTCCGTGGCACGCAGCGTGATGGTGGCCACGCCGCTGAGATTCCCTTGGAGTACGGCAGGATCTGACGGCGGCGCGTAGCGCAGGTCGAGGTCGTAGTGGATGACGTCGTAGCCTCCGTTGCCGGCGTAGGGAAAGTACGCGTCACCGCTTCCGGGTGCGCCGGCGCTGTCGCCGGCCCCGCCGGGGTCGGGCGCAGCCTGTGCGGCCACGCCGATGCCGGTGAGGCTGGCCGCAAGTACGGCCACAAGCAATAGACTTCGCTCTTTGGACCTGCTGAGGGGAACACTCCTGAACAGTGAAAGCGCGCCTGTCCACGGCGCGCGGAAATATCGCATCAAAGTAGTCATCGTGGTGCTCCTGAGGGCGGCCATAGCCAGCCAGGGTTTTCGCCGAAACTGCCACGGGCAGTGAAGATGGGTGCCTTTGCGGCGACGAGACCGATACCAGCGGCAAAAAGCGCCGCGCCCCGCAGTAAAAAGCAATCTAGGCCTGCCGCCGGAGCGTGTCAACGCTGACACATGAAAACCCCTCCGTCCCGGACAAGATCGCCGGAATGAAGGGGTTCGTGGAGCCTCCTGTCAGATTCGAACTGACGACCCCCGCTTTACAAGAGCGGTGCTCTGGCCAACTGAGCTAAGGAGGCGCACCCTTACACAGGGTGTGCGCCTGAACGGCGCTAGATAAGGTTAGCCCAACTCCGCCCGCTCGTAAAAACCCGGCACCGGAAAAGCTGAAAATGGCCCGGCCCCGGAGTACATCCGGGGCCGGGCCATCGCTGCAATTCAGCAGAGGGTGGAAGAGATTAGCCCTTGGCGGCGATTGCTGCCTGCAGGAACTCAGGGAACGGGGTCTGCGCGCTGGCACCCTTGCCCCACTGCTGGCCGTCAACGAACACGGTAGGCGTGCCGGTAACGCCGATAGCGGCGGCCTGCTTGGTAGTGAACTTCACGAACGGGCGGTACGTCTTGTCATCGATGCACGTGTCAATCGGCTTGGCTCCGATGTCCGTGGCCATCTTCTTCAAGTCGTTGTCGGAGATGCCGGCCCCGCCTTCCGCGGGCTGGTTGGCGAACAGCGAGTCAACAAATTCCGCGTACTTTTCCGGGGACTCGTTCACAACACAGGCGGCGGCGTTGGCTGCACGCGAGGAGTAGTTGGTCGAGGACCGGTTGTCCAGGAACCCGAGGGCCCGGTATTCAACGCTGATCTTGCCCTCGTTGCGCAAGCTGGTCAGCTGCTCGTTGTACTGTGCCTCGAAGTTCTTGCAGACGGGGCAGATGAAGTCGATGTACAGGACCACCTTGACGGGCTTGCCCGCTTCAGCCTCGGCGCCGGGGGCAACAACCTCCGCCGGGGCGGTTTCAGGCGGCTCTCCCACGGAAGCGGCATCAACGGTTGCCGGTTCGAGTTTGGCAACCTCGGTGTTGGCGAGCAGCGTGATACCGCCGTGGACGTTGCCGTTGGCAGGCGTCGGACCCTGATCGGCAACCGGCGCGTTGTTCCGCATGGTGGTGGTCACCACAAGGGCCACGATCGCAATGATGGCCACAACGGCCACAACAATGCCCCAGCCGATCAGCAGCTTGTTGCGCTTGTCCTTCTTCAGCTGGGCTTCGCGGATCAGGCGGGCCTTCTCGCGCGCCTCCGAGGTTCGCTCAGCCTTGGACTTACGTATTTCATTTGCGGGGCTCATGTGTTCCTAGGGTCGATCGACATAGGGGGACCACTCTGTGGCGACTTCCACCCATTTTAGGGTAGAAACCTGAGAGCTTGCTGTTTCAAGTATCCCGGCCGCAACACCGGACGAATGGCTCCTTGCATTCCATCCTATTAAGGTGGCTTAAAGGCACAAGCAACCCCAGGGGGCCGCAATGCAAACACCCGTCCAGGAAAAACCAACAGCCGTACCCGAAGGCCACCCGGCCCCGCACGGCCACAGGTCGCCTGCAAAGTATGACTTCATGGTGGTGTCCAACAGGCTGCCTGTTGACCGCTGCGCGCCAGGTGAGAGCGGGGACGACGGCTCCGGCTGGCGCCGCTCCCCCGGCGGGCTGGTGACTGCCCTCGCACCGATGATGACCAAGACCGACGGCGCCTGGGTAGGCTGGCACGGCGCCCCGGATGAAACGGTCAAGCCCTTCAGCCATGGCGGCATGGATCTTGTCCCGGTCCAGCTGAGCACCGACGACGTTGAGCTCTACTACGAGGGCTTCTCCAACGCCACTTTGTGGCCGCTCTACCACGACGTCATTGCCCCGCCGGAATTCCACCGGACCTGGTGGGACGCCTACCGCAAGGTCAATCAAAGGTTCGCCGACGCCGTCATACGCCACGCCGACCAGGGCGCCACGGTGTGGGTCCAGGACTACCAGTTGCAGCTGGTTCCACGGCTCCTGCGGGAGGCCCGGCCGGACCTCAGGATCGGGTTCTTCAACCACATCCCCTTCCCCCCGCCGGAAATCTTTGCCCAGCTGCCGTGGCGGAAGGCCATCATCGACGGCCTGATGGGCGCTGACCTGGTGGGTTTCCAGCGTCCCAGCGATGCCGGCAACTTCATGCGCTCCGCCCGGCGGTTCCTCGGCGCCAGCGTCAAGCAGCAACAGGTGCACGTTAAGGGCCACGACGGCGAAATCACGCACATAGCCAGGGCCCAGGCCTTCCCCATCTCCATTGACGTGGCGCAAATCAGCGAACTGGCCCACAAGCCGGAAATCATCGAGCGTGCCCGCCAGATCCGCCAGGACCTCGGCAACCCCAAAACCATCCTGCTGGGCGTCGACCGGCTGGACTACACCAAGGGCATCCGCCACCGGCTCAAGGCCTTCGAGGAACTCCTGAACGAGGGAAAGCTCGCCGTCACGGACGCCACCCTCATCCAGGTGGCCAGCCCCAGCCGGGAACGCGTGGAGCAGTACCGGCTGCTGCGCGAGGAGATCGAGGGGACCGTCGGCCACATCAACGGCACGTACGACACCATCCAGAACACGGCCGTCCGCTACCTCCACCACAGCTATCCCGTGGAGGAAATGGTGGCACTGTACCTGGCCGCGGACGTCATGCTGGTCACGGCCCTGCGGGACGGCATGAACCTCGTGGCCAAGGAATACGTCACCGCCCGCAAGAACAACGACGGCGCCCTGGTGCTCAGCGAGTTCGCGGGCGCCGCGGACCAGCTGAAGCAGGCACTGCTCATGAATCCGCACGATATTGACGGCCTTAAAGACACCATCATGCACGCCGTCAACATGTCCCCGAAGGACGCCGCCCGCCGGATGCGTGCCATGCGCAAGCAGATCCTGGAGCACGACGTCGATCACTGGTCCGCTGATTTCCTGGCGGCCCTGAACGAGAAGGTTGTCCGCGATGACTCCTGACGCCCGCAGCGCCAAAGGCCCGCTGACCCTTTCCCCGGAGCTCCGGGAGGCCATGCGCCGTATTGCCCAGACGGAACACCTGCTGGTGGCGCTCGACTTCGACGGCACCATCTCCCCGATCGTGGACCGTGCCGACGACGCCCGCCCCCTTCCGCGCTCAGCCGCCGCGTTCGCGGGGCTGGCAGCCCTTCCGCGGACGACGACGGCACTCCTCTCAGGCCGTGCGCTCGCCAGTCTTCGGGCTGTGGCGTCACCGCCCGTGGACACGCTGCTGATCGGCAGCCACGGAGCCGAAGCCTGGCTGGGCCCCGGGTCGGCGGAGCTGACCCTGGATGAGGGCCAGCGCCTGCTGCTTGCCCAAGTGCGTGGAGTCCTGGAAGAGATCGTTGAGCGCGCACCGGGCACGCTCCTGGAGGACAAGCCCGCGGGAGTTGTCCTGCACACGCGCCTGGCGGAGGACGATGTGGCCGAGGACGCCGTCGCCGCAGCCCGTTCAGTGCTCCAGGACCGCAAAGGCGTTTTCCTGAAAGACGGCAAGCGGGTCCTCGAAACGTCGGTGGTCAACGCTTCCAAGGGCGAGGGGCTGACGTTCCTGCGCCAGATTACCGGGGCAACGGCTGTCCTTTTCGCCGGTGACGACGTCACGGACGAAGACGCGCTGGCCCGGCTGGAACCCGGCGATGTGGGCGTCAAAGTGGGCCTGGACTTCACCCGGGCCGAGTTTCGGGTGGAGGCGCCGGCCCACGTGGCTGAGCTGCTGGAGGCGCTGCTGCAGGAGCGCAGCCTCGTGGTGGCTGAGGAAGAGCCCGGCACCCCGCAGTGAGCCGACATGCCCAACCTCACATGTGACCTCCGTAACATTTGCAACAATAACCAACAGTTCTGACATACTCTTGTCTGTGATGTGGCGCACAGAACCGTGCGGCGTCACGCGATACTCCTCGGCCTCGGCCGGGGGGTTCACGGCTGCCTGGCCGTGGATAACTGAATTACATGAACCATTCACTACGGATCGTCCGGCACGTACCTGCCGGTGAAGGGATTGATAACTGTGGCTACAGTTACTTTTGATAACGCTACGCGTCTGTACCCGGGCACAGAGAAGCCCGCTGTTGACAAGCTCAACATTGAAATCGCCGATGGCGAGTTCCTGGTCCTCGTTGGACCCTCCGGTTGCGGTAAATCCACCTCCCTGCGCATGCTCGCAGGCCTTGAGGATGTCAACGCCGGCCGGATCCTGATTGGCGACCGCGATGTCACCGACGTTCCGCCGAAGGACCGCGACATCGCGATGGTTTTCCAGAACTACGCGCTCTACCCGCACATGACGGTTGCGGACAACATGGGCTTCGCGTTGAAGATCGCCGGCGTCTCCAAGGAAGAGCGCGCCGAGCGTGTCCGTGAGGCCGCCAAGCTTCTTGACCTCGAGCCGTACCTGGACCGCAAGCCGAAGGCACTCTCCGGCGGTCAGCGCCAGCGTGTGGCCATGGGCCGCGCCATCGTGCGTAACCCGCAGGTGTTCCTCATGGACGAGCCCCTCTCCAACCTGGACGCCAAGCTCCGTGTCCAGACGCGTACGCAGATCGCGTCCCTGACCCGCCGCCTCGGCGTCACCACCGTTTACGTCACGCACGACCAGGTTGAGGCCATGACCATGGGTGACCGCGTTGCTGTCCTCAAGGACGGCCTGCTGATGCAGGTTGATACCCCGCGCAACCTCTACGACAAGCCCAAGAACGTCTTCGTTGCCGGCTTCATCGGTTCCCCCGCCATGAACCTGCTGGAGCTTCCCGTCGTCGACGGCGGCGTCCAGTTCGGCGGAACGGTTTACCCGGTGCCGCGCAACGTCCTCGAAGAGGCACACGGCAGCACCGTCACCCTGGGCAGCCGCCCCGAGGACCTCGAGACCGCACCGCAGGGTGAAGGCCTCAAGGTTGAAGTTGACGTTGTTGAAGAGCTCGGTGCAGATGCGTACGTCTACGGCCACACCACGCTGGACGGCAAGGACCACGACATCGTGGCACGCGTCGACGGCCGCCGCCCCCCGATGAAGGGCGAGTCCATCTACGTCCGTCCGCAGTCGGGCCACGTTCACCTGTTCGACACCAAGACCGGGCTGCGCCTCGGCGACTGACCACCCCGGCGCCCTGAGCACCCGGTGATCGAGGTTCTCGAGATCCACTGAACGACGGCGGCCCTCCCCCACAACGGGAGGGCCGCCGTCGTTCGTTTGCGCACTTTGCCCCTGGCCCCCAGAAGTACGGAAGAATTGACCCATGAGCGATGAATACAATGCCCAGTGGCACGACGAGCCAACGGACTACGCGCAGGTCGGCAAACTGCCCCGGTTCGAGGCAGCGAGCGCCAAGGACGACAAGAACATTGCCATCTCCAGTTCACTCAGCATCACTGCTGCCTCCGCGGATCCGGAACTCCTCGACCTGCCCTGGCATATCGCGTTGGAAGACTGGCCGGCGGAAAACCTGGCCGCGCTACCCCGCGGCATCTCCCGGCACATCGTGCGTTTCGCACACCTGGGCGGCTCAGTCATCGCCATCAAGGAAACCTCTGAGCATGTAGCCCGGCACGAATATCACATGCTCCGCAAGCTGGCCCGCCTCGACGTCCCCTGTGTTGACCCGGTAGCGGTCATCACCGGACGCACCACGCTGGACGGACGTCCGCTGAACCCGGTGCTGGTAACGCGGCACCTGAAGTTTTCAATGCCCTACCGGGCCTTGTTCTCCCAGATGCTCCGCAAGGACACCCTGACCCGCCTGATCGATGCCCAGGCCCTGCTGATGGTCCGGCTCCACCTCATCGGCTTCTACTGGGGCGACGTTTCCCTGTCCAACACGCTGTTCCGCCGCGATGCCGGCGCGTTCGCTGCCTACCTGGTCGACGCCGAAACCGGGGAGCTGTACCCCGATCTTTCCACCGGCCAGCGCGAATACGACCTCGAGATCGCCCGGGTGAACATCGCCGGCGAGCTGATGGACCTCCTGGACGGCGGCCTGATCGAGGAAAAGGTGGACCCCGTGGCCACCAGCGAACTCATCATGGAAAGCTACCGCCGGCTATGGGCGGAGCTGACGGAGAAGGAATCCTTCGAACTCGGCGAACGGTGGCGCGTGGCCGCCCGCATCCGGCGGCTCAACGAACTCGGGTTCGACGTCGAGGAATACGCCATTAAGACCACCCAGAACGGGTCCACTATCCAGCTCCAGCCCAAGGTGGTAGACGCCGGCCACCACATGCGCCGGCTGCTGCGTCTGACCGGGCTGGATGCCCAGGAAAACCAGGCACGGCGTCTGCTCAATGACATGGACACCTTCCGGGCGGACAACAACCCTGGCATGGACGAGGAATACAGCGCGCACCTGTGGGTCAGCCAGGTGTTCGAGCCGATTGTGCGCTCCATCCCCCGCGACCTGTCCCGCAAACTTGAGCCGGCCGAGGCAGTCCACGAGGTCCTGGAGCACCGCTGGTACATGTCCGAGGAACAGGCCCGCCACATCCCGCTCGCCGAGGCCGTGCAGTCCTACATCGATTCCGTCCTGCGCCACCGCCGGGACGAGGCTGCCATCATGCTCAACCCGGATACGGGTATGCTCAAGATTCTCGAAGCGGAGACTGAGGAGTCCCGTTACGGTGCGGACGAATCCATCGACGAGTACCCGGACGTCGACGACTAGGAGGGGTCCGGCGAGGGTGGCAGCACGGCTGTGTTAATACACGCGCTGCCCAACTAGGTAGCAGCAGGTGTTGCGATCACCGCATGAAGCCAAGCGCTCATAACGACACCTGCTGCTACTCAGTTGGGCCCGCCGGGCCTTAGATGGCCTTGCCAGGGTTCAGGATGCCTGCAGGGTCGAACAGCTCCTTGATCCTGCGCTGGAATTCCCGGACCGGCTCCGGCTGCTCCAGGCCGAGCCAGCGGAGCTTGTACTGCCCGACGCCGTGCTCCCCCGTGATGGTGCCGCCCATCTCCAGGGCGCCAGTGACGGAGGCGTCCAGGGCGAGGTTCAGGCGGTCCATGGCGTCTGCATCCACTGCGTCGCCCGCCCGGTCAATCCAGAACGTCGGATGCAGGTTGCCGTCTCCGGCGTGCGCCACCACCTTCAGGTTCACGTGGTGTTGCGCCGCCAGGTCTTCGAGCACGGCGACGTAGTCCACCAGGCGCGAGCGGGGTACGGCGACGTCCTCCCCCACCCGGTACTGGTCATCCACCTCCACGCCCCGGCTGTTCCGGCGCAGCTCCACGAGCTGCTCGGCTTCCGCCGTTGATTCGGTGCTCACCGTTGCGCCGCCGGCTGCGAGGACCGACCGGACGACGGCGGCCTCCGCCGCAGCGCCGAACCCGTCGGTCTGGATCAGGAGCAGCGAACGGCCGCGCGAACTTAGGTCGGAGCCGTGGATTTCGTCCAGCTGGGCGAGCGTGCCGCCGTCGAGGAGTTCCATGATGGCCGGCTGCACTCGTGCCCTGCCCACAGCCAAGACCCCCGCGGCGGCCTGCCTGAAGTCCGGGTAGAAGGCGGCAACAGTGTGTATGTCGCGGGGCAGGTATTTGAGCCGCACGGTCGCTCCCACCACGATCCCCAGCGTGCCCTCCGAGCCAACAAACAGGCCCGTGAGATCGTAGCCCGCCACACCCTTGAAGGTCTGGTGGCCGGTGTGGATCAGGGAGCCATCGGCCAGCACCACGTCCAGCGCCAGCACCGAGTCCCTGGTGACGCCGTACTTGGCGCAGCGCAGTCCCCCGGCATTGGTGGCAACATTGCCGCCGATGGTCGACGTGCGGAAACTGGCGGGATCGGGCGCGTACATCAGCCCGTACTCCGCGGCGGCCTCATTGAGTGCCGCGTTCACCACCCCGGGTTCGACGACGGCAGTCTCGTCGTCGGGGTTCAGGTCAAGGATGCGGTTCATCCGTTCCAGCGACAGGACAACGCTGTTCCGGCTCGCGTGGGCGCCCCCGGAAACACCGGTCCCGGCTCCCCGGGCCACGACGGAAACTCCCTGCGCACTGCAGAGCCGGACCACCGCCTGGACGTCTGCCACAGAACGGGCGAAGACCACGGCTTCGGGCAACTGGAAGTCCAGGACAGGGGCCTGGTCCACGGCATACCTGGCCAGCGCTGTTTCGTCGGTGTTCACCTGCGGGGCACCGAGGGCGCCCACCAGCTCTTCAACCAAGCTGCCCACGCAGCCTCCATCCGTCGTCGTAAGTGTTGGTACCAGTTTAGGCCGAACGATCGTTACGCTACTCGGCGGTAATATGTCGTAACCGCCGACTGCAAGCGTTTCCACAGGTCAGGCGGGAAGTTCCTTCGTGATCGACCGGCACACTGCAGATTCGTTATGGAAGCGTTTTCATCTTTGACCGAAGATGCGCCTAAGCTGTCTCCCATGTCTGTAGATACAGTGACTTACGCCACAGCACCGCTGACGGGTCCGTTGACTCTCATTCACGAGGCCGGCAATGCCCCCGGGTGGTGGCGATCGGCGGTGATCTACCAGGTATACCCACGGTCTTTCCGGGACCTCAACGGCGACGGCATCGGAGACCTGGCCGGCATCACGGCTGAGCTGCCTCAGCTGGCCGAGCTGGAGGTGGATGCCGTCTGGCTGTCCCCTTTCTACAAATCACCGCAACGCGACGCCGGCTACGACGTCAGCGACTACTGCGACGTTGACCCCATCTTTGGCACGCTGATGGATTTCGACATCATGATGGCCGAGGCCAACCGTTTGGGCCTGCGGGTGATCGTGGATCTCGTTCCGAACCACTGCTCCGACCAGCATGTGGCGTTCCAGGCCGCCGTCGCCGCTCCGCCCGGGAGCCCGGAACGTGACATGTTCATCTTCCGGGACGGCACCGGGCACGACGGCAACGAACCGCCCAACAACTGGCAGTCCCACTTCGGCGGGCCGGCATGGAACCGGATCACCGGGCCGGACGGTCAACCGGAGCAGTGGTACCTGCACCTGTTCGATTCGTCCCAGCCCGATTTCAACTGGGACAACCCCGCCGTCCACGCTGAGTTTGAGCGCGTGCTCCGGTTCTGGCTGGACCGCGGCGTCTCAGGTTTCCGCGTGGACGTTGCCCACGCCCTGGTGAAAGCCCCGGGGCTGCCTGGCTGGAACGGCCGGGCCGACGGCGGAAGCTCGGACGGATACCCCGGCCACGAGGCACCGATGTTCGGCCAGCCCGCCCTGCACGACATCTTCCGTTCCTGGCGGGCAATCCTGGACGGGTACGGGCCGGACCGCATCCTCTGCGCGGAGGCCAACGTTGACCCGCTCCCCCGCCTCGCGGACTGGGTCCGGTCCGATGAGATGCACCAGGCCTTCAATTTCCCGTACCTCCATGCCGGGCTGGATGTCTACCGGCTGCGGAACGTCATCACGGACTCCCTGAATGTCCTGGATGCCGTGGGCGCTCCCAGCACGTGGGTCCTGTCCAACCACGATGTGGTCCGCCATGCCAGCCGGTTCGGCTACAACGGCTTCGGTCCCCGCGACGGCGACGGAATCGGCCCGGCCGATCCCCAGCCGGACACGGCCCTCGGCCGCCGGCGTGCAGCGGCGGCCACGATGTTTATGCTTGGACTTCCGGGCGCGGCCTACCTGTACCAGGGCGAGGAGCTCGGCCTGCCCGACGGCATCGACATTCCGGAACACCAGCGGCAGGACCCCACGTTCGCACGGACGGGCGGCGCGCGGTTGGGCCGTGACGGCTGCCGCGTCCCCTTGCCGTGGCGGGCCGCTGAACGGCACCTCGGCTTCGGCGCCGGGGAGGATCCCTGGCTCCCCCTCCCGGCGAGCTTCACGGAACTGGCGCGGGACGCCCAGGCCGCATCGCCGTCGTCGCACCTTAACCTCTACAAAGGCATGCTGGCGTTGCGCCGCGGGCTGGACCTCGGCGCCGGCTCACTCGCCTGGGCCGAAGACTGGTGCAGCGGTTCCTCCTTGGCCTACGTCAACGGCACTACGCTGGTAATCATGAACCTCAACCACGAGCCCCTGGAACTGCCCGCCGGCCGGGTCCTCCTCCGGAGCGCAGAACCGGTGGCAGGCCATCTCCTCGGCTCAGGCGAAACCGCGTGGCTTCGCATTGACGGAGGCGGCACAGAGTAGTGGGACCCGCAGGCATCAAGGACGTTGCCGACCGCGCCGGGCTGTCCATCGCCACGGTGTCACGGGCGCTCAGCGGCAAGGCGAATGTGTCGGCCAGAAGCCGGCAGCTGGCCAAAGCCGCCGCCGATGAGCTCGGCTTCGTTCCGTCGTACCATGCCTCCAGCCTCGCCTCGGGCCGCAATCACAATGTGGGGTTGGTGGTGCCATCCGTCCACCGCTGGTACTTCTCGTCGGTGGTGGAGGGCGTCTCCGGCGCACTCCTCGACGCCGGCTACGACCTCACGCTGTACAACGTGGGCGACCAGCCGGACCGCCGCCAGAGCGTCCTGAATGATTTCCTGCTGCGAAAGAGGCTGGACGCCGTTATTGCCGTGGCACTGGTCCTCAGTGAGGCCGAGATCAAACAGCTGCTGGCCATCCACCGCCCCATCGTGGGTATTGGCGGCGCGCTGGCCGGTGCCTCCACCATCAGGATCGACGACGCACGCCTGGCACGGGCGGCCACTGAGCACCTCATCGGGCTGGGCCATTCCCGCATCGCGCACCTCACAGGGGATGGGGAGCTGAACCGGGACTTCAAGCTCCCGGGGATCC
Source organism: Pseudarthrobacter sp. BIM B-2242 (assembly GCF_014764445.1). Taxonomy (NCBI): domain Bacteria; kingdom Bacillati; phylum Actinomycetota; class Actinomycetes; order Micrococcales; family Micrococcaceae; genus Pseudarthrobacter; species Pseudarthrobacter sp. BIM B-2242. The sequence continues at coordinate 722,420 of NZ_CP061721.1, read as the reverse complement.
GCCGCGCCGGCTTTGAATCTGCCATGGCCGCCGCGGGACACACTGTGCGGCCGGAATGGACCGTCTCGGCCGACTTCACCATCCAGGGCGCCTACGCGAGTGCCCGCACGCTCCTCGCCACGGCGGCCGAGCGGCCCACCGCCGTTTTCGCTGCCTCCGACGAAATGGCCATCGGCACTATCCTCGCTGCGCGCGACTTCGGGCTTCGCGTTCCGCAGGATCTCTCTGTCATCGGCATGGACGGCCACGAACTCGGCGAGGTGGTCGGCCTGACCACCATCAGTCAGGATCCCCGCGGGCAGGGCGCCCTCGCAGCCCGCCTCGTGCTGGAAACGCTCGACGCCGGCGCGGAGCCGCGTGCCAACGGAACGGAACCGCGCGCCAACGGAGCCACTTCGGGGCCTACTGACCGGGAGTACCCAACGGAGTTTATCGTCAGGTCCAGCACGGCGGTCCCGCCGGGCTGAGTCCGGGCTGCTGCCCGGGTGTTTAGCCCTGCGCGCCTGAGTCGCCGCCCATGAACCTCACGAACCGGTCCAGCACCGCCGGCCAGCCCTGGGCCGAGGCCGCCCTGGCTGCCGAGGGGTCCTCGGCGCCTTCCCAGCCGTCATGGACAAGCCGGACCTCAGTACCCTTCGGTACAGCTCTGAACGCCACCCGCAGCTCGGTGGACCACAGGGCGGTTGTTCCCGGGTACCAGGAAGCGTGGAAGGACAGCGGCGGCTGCCAGTCATCGATGCTTCCCCAGACGGAAGTCCTGCCATCATCAGCGGTCTCCAGAATGAGGATGTCCTCGAACTCGACATACGAGCCCGCCCCAAACACGCTGTCTGATTCCATCGGCCACCACAAATGGGTGTGATCCGTGAACCCGGCGAAGGCCTGCGCCACCGGTCCGGGCACGGTCACTGTGTGAATGACCGGGTCCAGGCTCTCCGCGGGCTCAGCTTGGCCGGACAGGGCATGTTCCGCGTGACTGAAAAGGTTCTCCATGGACGTCAACTCTACGCGGCCCCTCCCGTGGGACGCTCTCTCACTTAATGCGGGTTTTCGGAGGACGCTCTCTCACTCACTTGATGTGGGGTTTCGGGGAACGCTCTCGCACCCGCCGGCGGGTTCGGGGCAGCCCTGCTGCCTGGGTGTTCGACGGCGGTGCATGGGGTTTGGTGTTTTACAGCGTTAAGTGAGTTTCTCAGGGGCGCTTCGCTCCGCCGTGGAGGCCGAAAATGTGATGCAGCGGTAATGGTTGCGGGGTCTGGAGCTGCCGGAGCAGACTGGAGAGTGTGTTCCGGTCGACCCCGGTCTCTCTTTAGTGCCGGTGAGCCCGTAAGTGAGTTTGGTGGTGGAGGGCACAGCTTTTTATCCGCGGGACCGTGGAATGTTGCCTTTGAGCACGAATGTCAGATTTGTTGTTTATCCGCCTTCCCCGGGACGCAGACGCGATCTGCTGGAACCGATCGGGAAGAGGTGATCTGTCATGGAGGTCGTTCACCCGCGCTGCGCGGGTGTCGATATTTCAAAGAAGGACGCGAAGGTCTGTGTCCGTATCCAGGGCCGCGGCGGCCAGTCCACCACATCCACCGTCACGACCTGGGGTTCAATGACCGGGCAGATCCTGGGGCTGAAGGAACACCTGCTGGACGAACACGTGGATCTCGTGGTGATGGAGGCCACCGGTGATTACTGGCGCCCCTTTTACTACCTGCTTGAAGATGACGGGCTGAACAGAGGGTGTTTCATTGAGTGTGTAAGGGTCCGGTCTCTAACTAGGGTGTGACCTGCGGTTTCGCCCCTGAAAGGACGGGCCCTCTTGGCCGAAATCAGTATGACCACCAACCCCCTTGAAGGCGTTTTGAGCGCCGATCAGATCGATGCCCTCGTCACGGCTGCGGAGGACCTCGGGGAGGGCCGCAACGGAGTTGAGGAACTGCTCTCCCGGATGACCCGTGCGGTCCTGGAACGGGCCCTGGAAACCGAGATGAGCGACCACCTCGGCTACGAGTCCGGGGACCCCGCAGGGCAGGGCACGGGCAACTCCCGCAACGGCAAGACCACCAAGAGCGTTCAGACCCTCCAGGGGCCGGTGCAGGTCACCGTGCCGCGGGACCGGAACAGTTCCTTCGAGCCGGTGATCGTGCCCAAGCGGGCCCGCCGGCTGGGCAAGGTCGAGGACATGATCCTGTCCCTCTACGCCCGCGGGATGAGCACCCGGGACATCGGCTCCCATCTCGATGAGATCTACGGGACCAAGGTCTCCGCGGCGACGATTTCGAGGGTGACCGACGTGATCGCCGATGAGGTCGCCCAGTGGCAGAACCGGCCGCTGGAATCGGTCTACCCGATCGTCTACATCGACGCGATCTGGCTGAAAATCCGGGACGGCGGCGTGGTGGTGAACAAGGCCTGCCACGTGGCCGTGGGCGTGGACGTGGAGGGCCGCAAGCAGGTCCTGGGCCTGTGGCTGGGCACCAGCGAAGGGGCGAAGTTCTGGGCCAACGTGCTCACCGAAATCCGCAACCGCGGAGCGACCGACATCCTGATCCTGTGCTGCGACGGGCTCACCGGGCTGCCGGCAGCGGTGAACAGCATCTACCCCCAGACCGTCGTGCAAACCTGCGTGGTGCACCTGCTGCGCTCGGCCATGAAATACGCCTCCTACGGCGCACGCAAAGCCATGGCCCGGGACATGCGCCCGATCTACACCGCACCGACCGTGCAGGCGGCCGAGCTGGCCATGGAGGCCTTCGCGGAGACCTGGCAGAGCACAGCTCCCGGGGCGGTATTGGCGTGGCGGAACGCGTGGGAGGACTTCACGCCGTTCCTGGCGTTCACCCCGGAGATCCGCAAAGTCATCTACACCACCAACCAGATTGAATCGATCAACTACCAACTGCGAAAAATCACCAAAACCAGGGGCTCATTTCCCTCCGACGAGGCCGCAATCAAGCTGGTCTACCTGGGGATCCGGAACATCGAGACCACCCGCGGCGGCGAGCTCGGAACCGGCACCCAAGGCTGGCACCAGGCCCTGAACGCTTTCGCCGTTCAATTCCCCAACCGACTTCCGATCTGACCACCCGGCAGACCGGATAACCGACCGGTCCCTTACACAGAAAACTTGACACCCCCGCTGAACATCATCCTGGTCAATGCCCATGACGCCAGGAACGTCCCGGGCCGCAAAACCGACGTTTCAGACGCTGCCTGGCTGGCCGACCTGGGCGCCCACGGGCTGGTCCGGGCCTCCTTCGTGCCCCCGCCACCGATCCGTGAACTGCGGGATCTGACCCGGGCCCGGACCATCATCACCCAGGAACGGACCCGGGAGATCCAGCGCCTGGAGAAACTCCTCGAGGACGCCTGCATCAAACTATCCTCCGTAGCTTCGAACATCACCGGGGTCTCCGGACGCCTGATCCTCCAAGCACTCATCGACGGGCAGACCGACCCGGCGGCCCTGGCAGAGATGGCCCAACGCAGGCTGCGGTCCAAAATCCCTGAACTCACCCAAGCACTCACCGGCCGGTTCACCGAACACCACCGCTACATGACCGAACTCTATCTGCACCGGATTGACGCCCACACCGCCGACATCAACGACCTCAGCACCAGGATCGAGGCGGCGATGGAGCCCTTTCGTTTCGCCCGGGAGCTCCTCGTGAGCATCCCGGGGTTCAGCACCACCATCGCGGAAGTCTTCATCGCTGAAACCGGCGCCGACATGAGCATCTTCGCCACCGCAGGGCACCTGGCATCCTGGGCCGGTACCTCTCCGGGATCCAACGAATCCGCCGGACGAATCAAATCCACCAAAACACGGCCCGGCAACCGGTACCTCAAAGGCGCCCTGGGCATCGCTGCCCTGTCCTGCGCGAGATCGAAGAATACCTACTTCGCCGCCAGATACCGACGCATCGCTTCCCGGCGCGGACCCGCCAAAGCCCTCGTCGCCGTCGAACACTCGATCCTCACCGCAGCCTGGCACATGCTCACAACCGGAGAACTCTACAACGACCCGGGCGCCGACTACTTCACCCGGCAGGCACCAGCCAAAGCCAAAGCCCGCGCCATCGGACAACTCGAATCACTCGGCTACCAAGTCACCCTCCAACCCCTACAACAGGCCGGATAGCACCGATCACCCCACGCACCTCACCGTGGTCACCCAATTTTCATGTCAGAGAGGGTTTGCGGGTGGGGTTGGTTCGGCGTGGGTTTTTGGGGTGGTGGTTAAAGCGGGAGAGCCTCCAGGGTGTGTCTGGAGGCTCTGGACGGTTAAATGTGGGAGACCCCCCGACACGTGTGTGTTGGGGGGTCTCGACCTAATGGTGTTCCGGCGGTGACCTACTCTCCCACACCCTCCCGGGTGCAGTACCATCGGCGCTGTGGGTCTTAGCTTCCGGGTTCGGAATGGGACCGGGCGTTTCCCCCACGCTATGACCGCCGTAACCCTTGCTCCGCACCCTGTCCTGGCTGTGCCGGGCGGGGTGGGAAATCTGGTTACAACATGCTTCCTGCCGGTGAGGGCAGGTGTGGTGTTGATTATTGTGTTGTGTTTTTTGTTCCCTGCAACAAATTGGTTTGTTGTTTGGGAACCACATAGTGGACGCAAGCAGTCTTGTTATCTTTGTACTCTCCCCATGGTGTGAACGTCTTTTGAATCCGTTCACGAGGAGAGTGTGTGGTGTAAGTTATCGGCCTATTAGTACCGGTCAGCTTCACGAGTCGTTAGTCCTCGCTTCCACATCCGGCCTATCAACCCAGTGGTCTGGCTGGGGGCCTCTCACACACAAGGTGTATGGAAATCTCATCTCGAAGCGAGCTTCCCGCTTAGATGCTTTCAGCGGTTATCCCATCCGAACGTAGCTAATCAGCGGTGCACTTGGCAGTACAACTGACACACCAGAGGTTCGTCCGTCCCGGTCCTCTCGTACTAAGGACAGCCCTTCTCAAATTTCCTGCGCGCGCAGCGGATAGGGACCGAACTGTCTCACGACGTTCTAAACCCAGCTCGCGTACCGCTTTAATGGGCGAACAGCCCAACCCTTGGGACCTACTCCAGCCCCAGGATGCGACGAGCCGACATCGAGGTGCCAAACCATGCCGTCGATATGGACTCTTGGGCAAGATCAGCCTGTTATCCCCGAGGTACCTTTTATCCGTTGAGCGACGGCCATTCCACAATGTACCGCCGGATCACTAGTCCCGACTTTCGTCCCTGCTCGAGATGTCTCTCTCACAGTCAAGCTCCCTTGTGCACTTACACTCGACACCTGATTGCCAACCAGGCTGAGGGAACCTTTGGGCGCCTCCGTTACTTTTTAGGAGGCAACCGCCCCAGTTAAACTACCCATCAGGCACTGTCCCTGACCCGGATTACGGGCCGAAGTTAGATGTCCAAAGTGACCAGAGTGGTATTTCAACGATGACTCCACCCGAACTGGCGTCCGGGCTTCAACGTCTCCCACCTATCCTACACAAGCCACTCCGAACACCAATACCAAACTATAGTAAAGGTCTCGGGGTCTTTCCGTCCTGCTGCGCGTAACGAGCATCTTTACTCGTACTGCAATTTCGCCGAGTTTATGGTTGAGACAGCGGGGAAGTCGTTACTCCATTCGTGCAGGTCGGAACTTACCCGACAAGGAATTTCGCTACCTTAGGATGGTTATAGTTACCACCGCCGTTTACTGGGGCTTAAATTCTCAGCTTCGCCGCGAACGGCTAACCGGTCCTCTTAACCTTCCAGCACCGGGCAGGAGTCAGTCCGTATACATCGTCTTGCGACTTCGCACGGACCTGTGTTTTTAGTAAACAGTCGCTTCCCCCTGGTCTCTGCGGCCCCGATCCCCTCCCACCAGCGCGTGGTGTTCAAGGTTGGGGCCCCCCTTCTCCCGAAGTTACGGGGGCATTTTGCCGAGTTCCTTAACCATAATTCTCTCGATCGCCTTAGTATTCTCTACCTGATCACCTGTGTCGGTTTGGGGTACGGGCGGCTAAAACCTCGCGTCGATGCTTTTCTCGGCAGCATAGGATCACCAAATCCCCCCTCACGGGGGTCCCATCAGATCTCAGGCATCATGAACAGCGGATTTGCCTACCGTTCGCCCTACATCCTTAGACCGGGACAACCATCGCCCGGCTTGGCTACCTTCCTGCGTCACACCTGTTAATACGCTTGCCTCCCAGGATCAGGTCCCGCGCTCCACCAAAACCCTTCCACCACAAGGGCGGTCAGGCAGGTTTCGGGCGGTTAGTATCCCCTGTTCAACATGGACGGTTTTTCGCCGGTACGGGAATATCAACCCGTTGTCCATCGACTACGCCTGTCGGCCTCGCCTTAGGTCCCGACTTACCCAGGGCAGATTAGCTTGACCCTGGAACCCTTGATCATTCGGCGGACGGGTTTCTCACCCGTCTTTCGCTACTCATGCCTGCATTCTCACTCGTGTAGGCTCCACCGCTGGTTTACACCGCGACTTCACTGCCCACACGACGCTCCCCTACCACTCCAAACGCCTGAACCAACCCCACAAGGGAGCGGCTTGGCTAATATTTGAAATCCACAACTTCGGCGGTGTACTTGAGCCCCGCTACATTGTCGGCGCGGAATCACTTGACCAGTGAGCTATTACGCACTCTTTTAAGGATGGCTGCTTCTAAGCCAACCTCCTGGTTGTCTTCGCAACTCCACATCCTTTCCCACTTAGCACACGCTTAGGGGCCTTAGTTGGTGGTCTGGGCTGTTTCCCTCTCGACTATGAAGCTTATCCCCCACAGTCTCACTGCTGCGCTCTCACTTACCGGCATTCGGAGTTTGGCTGACGTCAGTAACCTTGTAGGGCCCATTAGCCATCCAGTAGCTCTACCTCCAGCAAGAAACACGCAACGCTGCACCTAAATGCATTTCGGGGAGAACCAGCTATCACGAAGTTTGATTGGCCTTTCACCCCTACCCACAGCTCATCCCCTCCATTTTCAACTGAAGTGGGTTCGGTCCTCCACGACGTCTTACCGTCGCTTCAACCTGGCCATGGGTAGATCACTTCGCTTCGGGTCTAGATCACGCCACTGCAACGCCCTATTCAGACTCGCTTTCGCTACGGCTTCCCCACACGGGTTAACCTCGCGACGTAACACTAACTCGCAGGCTCATTCTTCAAAAGGCACGCCGTCACCAGAATCAGACTGGCTCCGACGGATTGTAAGCACACGGTTTCAGGTACTGTTTCACTCCCCTCCCGGGGTACTTTTCACCTTTCCCTCACGGTACTGGTCCGCTATCGGTCATTAGGGAGTATTTAGGCTTATCAGGTGGTCCTGACAGATTCGCACGGGATTTCTCGGGCCCCGTGCTACTTGGGATACTCTCCAGGCGGCACAAAACATTTCGGTTACGGGGCTCACACCCTCTCTGGCCGGCCTTTCAAGACCGTTCACCTATGCCTGCACATCACACCTCACTGTCCCGGCAGAGACAGTATGGAAAGTCCCACAACCCCGACCATGCAACGCCCGCCGGCTATCACACATGGAACGGTTTAGCCTGATCCGCGTTCGCTCGCCACTACTAACGGAATCACTATTGTTTTCTCTTCCTGCGGGTACTGAGATGTTTCACTTCCCCGCGTTCCCTCCACGCACCCTATGTGTTCAGATGCGGGTCACCAGGCAGATCGCTCCCCTGGCGGGGTTTCCCCATTCGGACACCCTGGGATCACAGTCCGGTTATCGACTCCCCCAGGCTTATCGCAGATTCCTACGTCCTTCTTCGGCTCCTAATGCCAAGGCATCCACCGTGTGCTCTTAAAAACTTGACCACAAAAGATCAAAAAACTACTTCACGAGAGAACCATGAAAACCATCACTCCATCCCGAAAGACAGAACAACAGATCCAGGTTCATATTCTTGGAAATTGCTTCTTATAAAAGATGCTCGCGTCCACTATGTAGTTCTCAAACAACAACCCCAAACCACACACCCCACACACACAACATGCGCGATCGATGCAGCCAGGAAACCAGAAACAAACAAACCCGGAACCCTCCCCAAGGGAAGAACCCCGGCCCTGTTGCCTCAGGACCCAACAGTGTGCCAAACACTACCCAGCAACCCGAACCAGCGAGCGTTCCAGGACAACTGATCTTCCGAAGAAAAACAATGTCCGTACTAACAACCGGTCCGTGCCACCAGGCACCTATTTGCTGATATTCCACCCGTGAGCACCCGCCGCAGAACAAACGTCTGCGCAACGGGCATATACTCCTGACAACCCCGCCACACTCACATAACGTGAGGCACGGTGACTGTAGGTGCTCCTTAGAAAGGAGGTGATCCAGCCGCACCTTCCGGTACGGCTACCTTGTTACGACTTAGTCCCAATCGCCAGTCCCACCTTCGACAGCTCCCTCCCCGTAAGGGGTTAGGCCACCGGCTTCGGGTGTTACCAACTTTCGTGACTTGACGGGCGGTGTGTACAAGGCCCGGGAACGTATTCACCGCAGCGTTGCTGATCTGCGATTACTAGCGACTCCGACTTCATGGGGTCGAGTTGCAGACCCCAATCCGAACTGAGACCGGCTTTTTGGGATTAGCTCCACCTCACAGTATCGCAACCCTTTGTACCGGCCATTGTAGCATGCGTGAAGCCCAAGACATAAGGGGCATGATGATTTGACGTCGTCCCCACCTTCCTCCGAGTTGACCCCGGCAGTCTCCTATGAGTCCCCGCCATTACGCGCTGGCAACATAGAACGAGGGTTGCGCTCGTTGCGGGACTTAACCCAACATCTCACGACACGAGCTGACGACAACCATGCACCACCTGTGAACCGACCGCAAGCGGGGCACCTGTTTCCAGGTATTTCCAGTCCATGTCAAGCCTTGGTAAGGTTCTTCGCGTTGCATCGAATTAATCCGCATGCTCCGCCGCTTGTGCGGGCCCCCGTCAATTCCTTTGAGTTTTAGCCTTGCGGCCGTACTCCCCAGGCGGGGCACTTAATGCGTTAGCTACGGCGCGGAAAACGTGGAATGTCCCCCACACCTAGTGCCCAACGTTTACGGCATGGACTACCAGGGTATCTAATCCTGTTCGCTCCCCATGCTTTCGCTCCTCAGCGTCAGTTAATGCCCAGAGACCTGCCTTCGCCATCGGTGTTCCTCCTGATATCTGCGCATTTCACCGCTACACCAGGAATTCCAGTCTCCCCTACATCACTCTAGTCTGCCCGTACCCACCGCAGATCCGGAGTTGAGCCCCGGACTTTCACGGCAGACGCGACAAACCGCCTACGAGCTCTTTACGCCCAATAATTCCGGATAACGCTTGCGCCCTACGTATTACCGCGGCTGCTGGCACGTAGTTAGCCGGCGCTTCTTCTGCAGGTACCGTCACTTTCGCTTCTTCCCTACTGAAAGAGGTTTACAACCCGAAGGCCGTCATCCCTCACGCGGCGTCGCTGCATCAGGCTTTCGCCCATTGTGCAATATTCCCCACTGCTGCCTCCCGTAGGAGTCTGGGCCGTGTCTCAGTCCCAGTGTGGCCGGTCACCCTCTCAGGCCGGCTACCCGTCGTCGCCTTGGTGAGCCATTACCTCACCAACAAGCTGATAGGCCGCGAGTCCATCCAAAACCACAAAAAGCTTTCCACCCCCCACCATGCGATGAGGAGTCATATCCGGTATTAGACCCAGTTTCCCAGGCTTATCCCAGAGTCAAGGGCAGGTTACTCACGTGTTACTCACCCGTTCGCCACTAATCCCCCCACAAGTGAGGTTCATCGTTCGACTTGCATGTGTTAAGCACGCCGCCAGCGTTCATCCTGAGCCAGGATCAAACTCTCCGTTGAAGTAAAACAAAAACGAACACAACACAGAAACCACGGAAATAACGCGGCAACCGCACTGCAAAATTTGAAACCAGCTGTAAAAACCAGACCACACCACAGGGGCGGCATGACCCGGCCAATTCAACCAATTCAATACAATAAATTGGTATCAACAAACTTGGCACACTATTGAGTTCTCAAACAACAGACACACCCGGCACCACCACCAGCACTTCTCAGCCGTGGATCGCTCCGGAGCAACTTTTCAAACTTACCGGCTGGTCCAGCTCTTGTCAAACCGGCGTCCGCGACTCGCTTCAGCCTAGGGCTTTCGTGTCGGTTTTTCCGTCTGACTCCGTGGAGCAGCGCGGAAATAAACTCTACCACCACTTTTTGGGGTTGACCACCCGCCCCCCGGACGGCATCCCGCTACCCCTCCATCATCCAACGAAAAAGCCCGGAATCTCAAGGGATTCCGGGCTTTTTCTTGCGGTCTTAAGAGACCGGCTTCACACTTTCCTGTCCAGCGGACGGCCGCTTAACCGCCGTCCGTGCACCGGGCTTGAAGTACGCCGCACCCAGCGGCGGAAGCGTGACGCTGAGAGTCGCCGGCTGACCGTCGAGCCCTTCGTCAGTGGCAGTCAGCGATCCGGCGTTCAGGACTCCCGATCCGCCATAGGTCTCCGCATCGGTATTGAGCACCTCAACCCAGTCGCCGGCGGCCGGAACCCCCAGGGTGTAACCCACATGAGGTCCGCCGGAGAAGTTGATGGCGCAGACCAGCGGGTTGCCGTCCTTGTCCCAGCGGATGAAGGTCAGGACGTTGCGGTCAGCGTCTCCACCATTGATCCATTGGAAACCGCCCGGTTCGTTGTCCCGCGTGTACAGCGCCGGCGTCGAGCTGTAGAGCTCGTTGAGGTCCTTGGTCAGGAGCTGTATTCCGTTGTGCGCCGGAATGTCGGCCAAGTACCAGTCCAGGCCGTGCTGTTCGGACCATTCGGCCTCCTGCCCGAACTCGGTACCCATAAAAATGAGCTGCTTACCGGGGTGGGCCCACTGGTACGCCAGGAACGCGCGGAGGTTGGCCAGCTGCTGCCAGCGGTCACCGGGCATCTTCCGGAGCATGGACCCTTTGCCGTGCACTACTTCGTCATGGCTGATCGGGAGCAGGAAGTTCTCCGTGAACGCGTAGACCATCGAGAACGTCACCGTCCCGTGGTGCCACTTTCGGTTTACCGGGTCTTCGGAGACGTACTTGAGGGAGTCGTGCATCCAGCCCATGTTCCACTTAAGGCCGAAGCCGAGGCCTCCGTGGCTCGTCGGTGCTGTCACGCCCGGGAACGCCGTGGATTCTTCCGCAATCATCACGGCGCCGGGGTGTGTCTTGTAGACAGTGGCGTTGACTTCCTGCAGGAAGGACATGGCTTCGAGGTTTTCCCGGCCGCCGAAACGGTTGGGTGACCATTGCCCGTCCTCACGCGAGTAGTCCAGGTACAGCATCGAGGCCACGGCATCCACCCTGAGCCCGTCGATGTGGAACTCGTCGAGCCAGTACAGTGCGTTGGCCACGAGGAAGTTCCGCACTTCGGTCCGGCCGAAGTCGAAAATCAGCGTTCCCCAGTCGGGGTGCTCCCCCAGGTTTGGATCAGCGTGCTCATACAGCGCCTCGCCGTCAAACTGGGCCAATGCCCAGGAATCCTTGGGGAAGTGCGCCGGGACCCAGTCCAGGAGCACACCGATGCCGGCCTGGTGAAGGGAGTCCACCAGGAACCGGAACTCGTCCGGGTGGCCGAACCGCGAGGTCGGCGCGAAGTAGGACGTGACCTGGTAGCCCCAGGAGCCGCCGAAGGGGTGTTCGGCAACGGGCATGAACTCCACGTGCGTAAAGCCGAGCCACTTGACGTAGTCCACCAGTTCCTTGGCCAGTTCGCGGTAGCCCAGGCCCAGGCGCCACGAGCCGAGGTGGACTTCGTAGACGCTCATGGGGGAATTGTGCGGGTCACGCTGGGCGCGTGCCTCCATCCATTCGGCGTCCTTGAACGCATAGGACGGCTCAACCACCCTGGAGGCCGTCAGCGGCGGGACCTCGGTGCCGAAGGCGAGGGGGTCTGCTTTTTCGACCCAGTTGCCGTACTTGGTCTTGATTTCAAATTTGTAGCACGCCCCTGCTAAAACGCCGGGGACGAAGACTTCCCACACACCGGAGGAGCCCAGTGAGCGGAGCGAATTTTCGCGGCCGTCCCATGCGTTGAAGTCGCCCTTGACCCGGACCGCCTGCGCGTTGGGGGCCCAGACTGCGAAGGACACGCCGTCGACGTCGCCCAGGGAGGACTTGTAATGCTGGACGTGGGCGCCCAGCACTTCCCAGAGCTTCTCGTGCCGGCCTTCACCAATCAGGTGCAGGTCCACTTCACCCACCGTGGGCAGGTAGCGGTAGGGCTCGTCCACAGTTACCGGTTCTGCCCCGGCGTACGTAACTTCCAGCCGGTAGTCAGGCACGTGGCCGGCCTGAAGCGGTTCCATGACCGCCACCCATACGCCGTGCTCCTCGTGCTGCATAGGGATGGACCCGGCAGCAGTCACAACGGTCACGGCTTCCGCAAGGTGCTTTACCGTCCTGACCGTGACGTGGCCATGGTTGTCCAGATGGGCACCGAGTACCGAGTGCGGCGCGTGGTGTTCGCCGTTTGCCACCTGGCCCAAAGTGTCCGGGTCCACGTGAAGCGGCACACTCGGCCTGTCTGTTGGTGCTGAACCGGTCATGTTGATACCTTCCGATGCTGCGCCGGCCTGTTCGCCGGAGCCTTTAACGCTGAGGAGCCGCCTGGACGCATTCGCAGGAATGGCCAGCCAGTCGGGTCTGTTCCGCAATTCATAAACAACTTCGTAAAGTGCCTTGTCCAGCCACAATGCCACAAACAGCGGCGAACGGCGGTCGATGGTGCCGGGAGTGACCTCGGCATAACCGGCGAGGAAGGCGTCTGCACAATCATCCACCCACGATGCCGGAACGCGCGCGCCCTGGTACTCCCGTTCTGCCGCACCGGCCGCGTAGTCGAAGGAGCGAAGCATCCCCACCACGTCCCGGAGCGGAACGTCGGGGAAATTGCGCTCGGCGATCGGCCGGAGGGGCTCACCCTCAAAGTCCAGGATGGCCCATCGGCCAGGATCGCCGTCGTGGCCGGGGACCTGCAAAATCTGCCCGAGGTGGAGATCGCCGTGGATCCGCTGCAGCGGTCCTGCAGCCACGACGTCGAGCTCGCCAAGCAGCGCCTCCAGCGCCTCGTCATAGGGCCCGACGGCGGCAGCGGCTTCTGCCCATGCCTGGCGGACACGCTGGGCTACTCCGGGCGCAATGACCTGGCCGGGGACCGGCTCCACGGACGTGCCGAGGGCGGCGGCAAGCCGGCGGTGGACAGTGGCCGTAGCTGCGCCGAGGGCATGTGCCTCGGCAGTGAAGTCCTCGCCCGTCCGGGCGGCATCCACGGCGAGTCGCCACGCATCACGGCCACCGGCAAGAAATTCGTGGGCTACCGCAAGCTCGCCCTGTGCCTGGAGGGAAAAACCCGAGGGAAGGTCGCCGGGCCGGTCCTGATCAGGTACCCGCCATTCCCCGCGCACCCAGCCGAGCGTGGCGGGCACCTCGGATGTGCCTTCGGCGGTCAGCGCCGCACCCACCTCGACCTCCGGGTTGACGCCTTCTGAAAGGACGCGGAAGAACTTCACAATGGCCGCCGACTCGCCGTCGTCGACAATGACGGAACTGTTGGACTGCTCCCCGGACAGCACTTTGACCATGCCGTGCGCTGTGGGCAGGCGGTGGTCCGATCCTGTACGGTGTCCGGTCGCCGCACCCGAGAGCGGGTGCGATTCGGACCGGATCAGTTCCAGCCAGGCAGCCACAAAGGAAGGATCGTGCACGGCGTCGTAGATCCAGTCGATCCCGGCGTCGGGTGCCCGGCCCACCAGCGCACCTTCAGCGCCGGAGAGGGGGACATCGCGATAACTCAACGGAACCTGGACCACGTCGGTCCGCTGCCCGCCGTCGGCCGTCCGGTAGGAGACGGCCAGCAGGAAGACCTGCAGCTGCGCCTGCCCGGCAGGATCCTCGAGGCTCAGGCTGCCAGCCAGCTCCAGCGAAAAATCGGCAGACTTCACCGGGAACCAGCGCTGGAGCGGAAGCCATTCCCGCAGGGCGGCACTGAGCGTGGGTATGAGCGTGGGTTCGTTCATGTCAGTTCTCGATGGACAGGACGGGGAGCGCCTGCGTATACGGGGAAGATGGGTTCGACGTCGCTGAGCGGACCCGCAGCCAGAAGAAATCATGGCTTCCCAAGGTCAGTGTCAGCGATCCCTCTTCGTCAATCCCGGGGAAGGGCTGGCCGCCGAAGACGTCGCGCAGGCCGCGACCGGCGTATTGCGGGATCCGCAGTTTAGCGGCGACCGGGTGCTGGGAAAGGTTGAACGCACAGAGAATGACTTCCCCGGCCTCCCCCATCGTGTTGTCCTCCGAGAGTTCGCGCAGGTACGACACGACGGCGTCATGATCCGCTTCGACGTGCTTGAAGGCCCCCAGCCCGAACGCCGGGTGGTTCTTGCGGACGCTGAGGATCTGCCGGGTCCAGCGGAGCAGGGAACCGGAATGCGCAGCCTCGGCTTCGACGTTGGCCATTCCGTAGTTGTAGACCAGGGACTGGATCACCGGGAGGTAAAGCTTTCCCGGGTCCGCGTGGGAGAAACCGGCGTTGCGGTCCGGATTCCACTGCATCGGGGTACGCACAGCGTCGCGGTCCTCGAGCCAGATGTTGTCCCCCATGCCGATCTCGTCCCCGTAGTACAGGAACGGGCTGCCGGGCAGCGACAGCAGCAGGGCGTTGATCAGTTCGATCTCGGCACGGGAATTATCCAGCAGGGGCGCCAGCCGGCGGCGGATACCGATGTTTGCACGCATCCGGGGGTCCGGCGCGTACCAGCCCAGCATGGCGGCCCGCTCATCCGCTGTGACCATTTCAAGGGTCAGCTCATCGTGGTTCCGCAGGAACGTGCCCCACTGGGCACCCTCCGGAATTTCGGGCGTGTCCTGCATGGTCTCGATGATCGGGGCGGCCTTCTGGTCGCGCAGGGCGTAGTAGAGCCGCGGCATGATGGGAAAGTGGAAGGCCATGTGGCACTCGGGCTCTTCCGCTGTTCCGAAGTACTCCACCACTTCGTTGGGCGGCTGGTTGGCCTCGGCGATGATGACGCGGCCGGGGTAGCTTTCGTCCACCATGGCCCGCAGCTTGCGCAGGAAATCGTGCGTGGCCGGAAGGTTTTCGCAGTTGGTCCCCTCTTCCTCGAAGAGGTAGGGAATCGCATCGGCCCGGAAGCCGTCGATGCCCTGGTCCAGCCAGAACCGCACCACGTCAAAAAGTGCTTCGATGACCCGGGGGTTTTCAAAGTTGAGGTCAGGCTGGTGGCTGAAAAAGCGGTGCCAGAAGAACTGCCGGCGGATCGGATCGAAGGTCCAGTTGGACTCCTCCGTGTCCACGAAGATGATGCGCGCATCCTGGTACTTCTCGTCGGTATCGCTCCATACGTAAAAATCGCCGAACGGGCCGTCAGGGTCCTTACGCGACTCCTGGAACCAGGGGTGCTGGTCCGAGGTGTGGTTCAGCGGCAGGTCGATGATGACCCGGACGCCGCGGGCGTGGGCCTCGGCAACCAGCCGCTTGAAGTCGCTGATGGTTCCGAACTCATCCAGCACGGAGTTGTAATCCGAGATGTCGTAACCGCCATCGCGCAGGGGCGACTGGAAGAACGGCGGCAGCCACAGGCAGTCCACGCCCAGCCACTGCAGGTAGTCAAGCCTGTCAATTAGGCCCGAGAAATCGCCCGAACCATCTCCGTTCGCATCCGCAAATGCCCTGACCAGTACTTCGTAAAACACGGCCTTCCGGTACCACAGAGGGTCGTGCGCCAAGCCCGGGGCGTTTAGCTCAAACGTGCTTTTGGGAGTGAAATGCTGACTGGAACTTTGCGGGTTAAAACTCACTGATGCAATCTCCGTACGCTCAGAATGTGTGCGGGTTCGACGTGCGCGTCCAGGCGGACGTAATTGTATTCGCCCCACTCCCAGGATTCGCCGGAAATGAGGTCGTCCACGCGGAACGCGCCATTGGGCAACAAATCCTCGGCATCGAGTTGGAGGGCCGCCAGATCCAGCGAGACGGTGCTCTCCCTCGTGCCGTGGGGATCCACGTTGACCACCACAATGATGGTGTCCTTGGTGCCGTCCGGAAGGGTCTTGTGCTTGGAGTAGACAACGGTCGCGTCATCCGAGCTGTGGTGGACAGTGAGGTTCTGCAGATCCTGCAGCGCCGGGTGGGAGTGCCGGATGCTGTTGAGCCTGGTCAGGTACGGGGCCAGGGTGCGGCCCGACTCAGCCGCAGCGTCCCAGTCACGGGCCTTGTATTCGAACTTTTCATTGTCGATGTATTCTTCCGCCCCGGGGCGGGCCACATGCTCGTACAGCTCGAAACCGGCATAAACACCCCACAACGGGCTGGCCGTCGATGCCAGTGCCGCGCGGATCTTGAAGGCCGCCGGACCGCCGAACTGGAGGTACTCCGTCAGGATATCCGGTGTGTTGACGAAGAAATTCGGGCGGAAGAAAGCGGCGGACTCGTGGCTGACCTCGGCGAAGTAAGTTTCGAGTTCCTTTTTCGTGTTCCGCCACGTGAAGTAGGTGTAGGACTGCTGGAATCCGGCCCGGCCCAGGGCGTGCATCATCGCGGGGCGTGTAAATGCCTCTGCCAGGAACACCACGCCGGGGGTCTTTTTGTTGACCTGCGCAATGAGCCATTCCCAGAACCACACCGGCTTTGTATGCGGATTGTCCACCCGGAAAATCTTGACGCCATGGCTGACCCACAGCTGGACGATCCGGAGGATTTCCTTGGCCAGCCCCTCGGGATCATTGTCGAAATTCAGCGGGAAGATATCCTGGTATTTTTTCGGCGGATTTTCGGCGTAGGCAATGCTGCCGTCAACACGGGTGGTAAACCACTCAGGGTGAGACTCCACCCAAGGGTGGTCGGGGGCGGCCTGCAGCGCCAGGTCCAGGGCAACTTCCAGCCCCAGTTCATTGGCGCGGGCAACAAATGCGTCAAAGTCCTCGAACGTGCCAAGATCCGGATGGATGGCGTCGTGTCCGCCCTCCTTGGCGCCGATGGCCCACGGCGAGCCGGGGTCGTGGGGCCCAGCGATCAGGGTGTTGTTCGGGCCCTTGCGGTGCTGAATTCCGATCGGGTGGATCGGCGGCATGTAGATCACATCGAAGCCCATGGCTGCCACTGCATCCAGCCGCTTGGCAGCCGTCCGGAAGTTACCTGAGGTCCAGGCCCCGGTGGTGTGGTCCCGGACCGCCCCTTCGGAGCGTGGGAAGAATTCGTACCAGGCCCCGCGTCCTGCGAGGTCGCGCTCCACAAGCAGCGGGAACTGCTCGGAGGCCGTCACCAGTTCACGGATCGGCTGGCGGTTCACGACATCTGCCACGTCGGCGCCGAAGCCGCCGGCAAGGCGCTCTTCTTCGGTGAGGGACCCGTTGCCCAGGATTGAGGCAGCCATGCGCAGGGTTCGCCGGTCCGACGCACTGCGGGAGACGTCGTCGGCCGCTTCTGACAGCAGTGCCTCGCCTTCGGCGAGCATCAGCTCCACGTCGATGCCCGCGGCGACCTTAACTTCCGCGTTGTGGTGCCAGGTTCCGTAGCGGTCGTGCCAGGCCTCGATGAAAAAGGTCCAGTTTCCAACGCCCGACGGCGTGAGGATCCCCTCCCAGCGGTCCGTCCCCATGCCGCGTTCCCCCCTGGGCGGCGCCAGGCGTACGCGCTGGCGTTCCTTCCCGCGGGGATCCAAAAGGACGGCGCTGACACCAAGCTGGTCATGGCCCTCCCGGAAAGCGGTGGCACCGACCACGATATCCTCGCCCGGCAAGGCCTTGGCAGGGTATTTTCCACCCTCAACCACAGGCTGTACGGCGGTGATCGGAAAACGGCCAAACCTGAGGCCGTCGGTGATTTTGCCTTTGGGCTTTTTCTTTAGGGCGGCGGTGGTTCCTGAGTTAGTCGTCACATGCTCGACGTTAGCGAGAAATGGCCCGGATTGCTAAGCCTGCGATGCTTTTTGACCACAAGATCAGGATTTTTCGCCACACCCACTGTCATTTACCTAAAAGATAGCCTTTCCGGTTCCGGACGTTGATCTTGTCGGTTAGTGTGACGCAGGTGAAGGCAATCCGCAGATTTACCGTCAGAACTGTCCTCCCCGAGCCGATCAGGCCCCTGGTCCGGTTGGCGACCAACCTGCGCTGGTCCTGGCACCGGCCCACCCGGGAACTTTTCGCCAGCCTCAACCTCCGGAAATGGGAGGAAAGCGGGCAGGATCCGGTGAGCTTCCTGGGCCGGGTCAGCCGTGAGGAGTTCCAGGCCCTGGCCGCGGACAAGTCCGTTGTGGAACGTGTCCGGGCCGCCGCCGATGACCTCGACCGGTACCTCGACGAGCCGCGCTGGTACCAGGGCCTGGGCGCCGATGCCCCCGCCGCCATCGCGTACTTCTCCCCCGAATTTGGCATCACCGAGGTCCTGCCGCAGTACTCGGGCGGCCTTGGCATCCTGGCCGGCGACCACCTCAAGGCGGCATCGGACCTGGGCGTGCCCCTGATCGGCGTCGGGCTCCTGTACCAGGCCGGCTACTTCAAGCAGTCTCTGTCCAGGGACGCCTGGCAGCAGGAAACGTACCCGGTCCTGGACCCGGACGGCCTTCCCCTGACCCTGCTCCGGGAGCCGTCCGCCGGCGGTAACGGCCGGCCCCTGCAGATCGCCCTTCCGTTGCCCAACGGCCGGCGGCTCCTGGCGCACATCTGGCGTGCCGACGTCGGACGTGTTCCCCTGCTGCTCCTTGACTCCAACGTTCCGGGCAACGACGACGCCGCCCGCGGCGTCACCGACCGGCTCTACGGCGGCGGCGGCGACCATCGCCTGCAGCAGGAACTCCTGCTGGGCATGGGCGGGGTCAAGGCACTGCGCGCCTACCAGCAGCTCACCGGGACGGCGGCACCCGAGGTGTTCCACACCAATGAGGGGCACGCCGGTTTCCTGGGGATCGAGCGGATCCAGGAGCTGATGTCCGGCGAGGCGGCCCTGACCTTTGACGAGGCCCTCGCAGCCGGCCGCGCCTCCACCGTCTTCACCACCCACACCCCGGTGCCTGCGGGCATTGACCGCTTTGAGATTTCGCAGATCCAGCACTTCTTCCAGGCCGGACTGGCGCCCGCCGTGCCGGTGGACCGGATCCTGGAGCTTGGCCGGGAAAACTACGCCGACGGCAACCCGTCAGTCTTCAACATGGCGGTCATGGGCCTTCGGCTGGCGCAGCGGGCCAACGGCGTGGCCAAGCTGCACGGCGAAGTCTCACGCGGGATGTTCTCCGCGCTGTGGCCTGGCTTTGACCACTCCGAGGTGCCCATCACCTCCGTCACCAACGGCGTGCACGTACCCACCTGGGTTGACGGGCGCATCGCCCGGCTCGCCCGGGAACAGTTCGGGCCCGAGGCCGAAGCCAACGGGCGCTGGGACCTGGCCTACAACGTCAGCGATGCCGACGTCTGGGCCCTGCGCCGGGCCATGCGGTCCGCCCTCGTGGACGACGTCCGCCGCCGGCTGAGGGCTGCCTGGAAGAAGCGGGGTGCCGCCGACGCCGAGCTCGCCTGGACGGACAGCGTGCTGGACCCCGATGTCCTGACCATCGGCTTCGCCCGCCGCGTCCCGACGTACAAGCGCCTTACCCTGATGCTGCGCGAGCCTGACCGGCTCAAGGCACTGCTGCTGCACCCCGAGCACCCCATCCAGCTCGTGATCGCCGGAAAATCCCACCCGGCCGATGATGCGGGCAAGAAAATGATCCAGGACCTGGTCCGTTTCACCGACGACCCCGAAGTCCGGCACAGGATTGCCTTCCTGCCGAACTATGACATCGCCATGGCCAGGACGCTCTTCCCGGGCTGCGACGTGTGGCTGAACAACCCGCTGCGCCCGCTGGAGGCCTGCGGCACGTCGGGCATGAAGGCCGCCATCAACGGTTCGCTGAACCTTTCGGTGATGGACGGCTGGTGGGACGAGATGTACGACGGCGAAAACGGCTGGGCCATCCCCACGGCCAACAATGATGCGTCCCCCGAGGAGCGCGACGACATCGAGGCGGCTGCGCTCTACGAACTTCTGGAGACGCAGGTGGCGCCGCGCTTCTACGGGAGCACGGTGTCCAGCAGCGCGGGAGCGGCCGGGCCTTCGAGCACCGGCGCGGAGAAGGTTCCCACGCACTGGGTGTCCATGATCAAGCACACCCTGTCGCACCTGGGTCCGGCGGTGTCCGCGGAACGTATGTTGCATGACTACGTGAACGTCCTCTACCGGCCGGCTGCGGAGGCAGGACGCCGGGCTGTTGCCAACTCCTACTCGCAGGCCCGGTCCCTGGCAGCCTGGACAGCCCAGGTGCGTTCCGCCTGGCCCCTGCTGCATGTGGAGCACGTGGATTCCGTGGGAGTCTCCGAGGATCCGCAGATCGGGGACACCATGCAGGTGAACGCGTACGTCGCGCTGCATACCCTGACGCCCGCTGACGTCTCGGTGGAGGTGGCTTATGGCCGCGCCGAGGAAAGCGACACCCTGTCGGATGTGACCCTGATGGAACTGCAGGCCAAGGAGGACCTGGGCAGCGGGCGCCACCTGTTCAGCGGCTCCCTGACGATCGACCGCTCCGGCCCGTTCGGCTACACCGTCCGCGTCCTGCCCCGGCACGAGGCACTGGCGTCAAAGGCTGAACTGGGGCTGATCGTCAACGCCTAGAGGAGAACGGCGGTGACGGACAGGTCGCTGCCGGCGTAGCTCTCGGCATCCTGGAGGACCTCGCAGATAATCCCGAAGGAACGGTCGCCGCGGAATGCCGCGGCGACCTGCCAGATCAGCGTGACCGGAACGTCGCCGTTTTCGCTGATGCTGTCTGCGAAATCGTGCAGGGAATCGTTCAGGGCGTCCAGGTTCACTCCGTAGTGCTCGGGGAACGCCAGGACTTCACCGAAGGTTTCCAGGACCGCCCGTTTGCTGTCCGCGGCAGGCACCACCAGGACGCGGCGGCCCGCATCGGCCACCTGTTCCTGGAGTTCTTCCATGGTCCAGGTGTCGGCGGAGTAGATTTTCATACCGGTGTCAGCTGCCTTCTGCGATGAACGTGAACGAGTCGTAGTGGTCCTGCGTGTAGTACTTCTCTCCCCCGGCTCCGGCGACAATCCGGCGGGCACCCCGGTCAGACTCTCCGGGTGTGGGCACCGTGTACTCCCGGTAATAGCCTGACGACTGCCGCGGCAGGAGGCGCTCAAAGTTGCCGAACGTTTTGTCATCCTGGCTGTACGAGTAGGGCCCGCCGGCGCGGATGAGGGCCAGCGTTCTGCGTGCTTCGGCAGGAAGCGCGGATTCGCTGATCGAGGGAAGGCCGGAAGGGTTCGCCGGAGCAGCGTCCGGTCCCGGAACGGCTGCAGGGGTGCGGACCTCCGCCGGACCCGGCACGGGAGCCTCCGGTACCGGTGCAGCGCTGGAACTTGTTGCCGGCGTCGGACTTCCCGCCAGGGATTCAAGGATCCCGGTGCCGCCGAAAGCGAGCAGGGCAATGGCCAGCAAGCCTGTCAGCAGCAGGGCAACGACAGAGCGGTTGCGCATGTTTGTCCCCTCCGCCGCTACGTGCGGTAGATGTTGATGGAGTACGCCTCAACGAGGTCCGTCTCGCCGGATGCCACGCGGCCGCCTTGCCGGAGCTCGTGAAGAGGCGAGGTGGTCAGCCGGAGTTCGAACATCCGGCGCGGCGTGCCGTCGTCATTAGTGACTTCGGGGAGCGTGATCTTGACGTTGGATTTGCTGCCGTTGACCACTACCAGGCCCGCTATGGTGCCGTCGTCCGAGCCGAGCAGGAGCTGCATCACCCGGTGCCGGGGATCATTCCACCGTTCCATGGACATGGGCTGGCCGGCGTGGTCAAACCAGAACAGGTACGACTGCTCATCCCGTGCCGGAAAGTCGTGCGGCTGGCTGGCCAGGAACTCCTTGCGCAGCCGGATGTAGCGCTTGGTGCTGCGGAGCATCTCGTGCGATTCAGGCGTGTGGGTCCAGTCAATCCAGGCGAGGGGGTTGTCCTGGCAGTACGCATTGTTGTTGCCCTGCTGGGTGCGTGCCAGCTCGTCACCGCCGGTGATCATGGGCACCCCCAGCGAAAACATCATCGACGCCATGAGGTTGCGCCGGGACTGTGCCCGCTGGGCCAGGATGTCCTCATCCTCGGTGGGGCCTTCGAAGCCGTGGTTGAAGCTGCGGTTGTCCCCGTGCCCGTCCCGGTTCTGCTCCCCATTGGCCTCGTTGTGTTTACGGTCGTAAGAAACGAGGTCGTTGAGGGTGAAGCCGTCGTGGGCAGTGATGAGGTTGAGGGATGCGAGCCTGGAACGGCCCGATGCCTTAAAGAGCTCCGACGATCCGGACATGGCATCCGCCAGGCGGGCCACCGACCCGCCGTGGCCGCCGGACTCGATGGCGGCGCGGTCGGCAAGCCAGAAGGAGCGCACGCCGTCCCGGAAGTGGTCGTTCCAGTCAACCCAGCCGCCCGGGAAGCGTCCTGTCTGCCAGCCCCCGTAGCCCACATCCCAGGGCTCGGAGATGAGCTTCACGTCGGACAGCACAGGATCAGCGGCCACCGCCACGAGGAAGGGATGCCGCGGATCAAATTCGTTGGCCGCGTTCCGGCAGAGCGTCACGGCCAGGTCAAAGCGGAAGCCGTCGATATGGAACTCGTCCACCCAGTAGCGGAGGGAATCCAGGACCAGCTGGACCACCCGGGGGTGGCCGAAGTTCAATGTGTTTCCGCAGCCCGTTGTATCCACGTACCTTCCGTGGCCGTCGGTGCGGTAATAGATTTCCTCGCCGAGACCGCGGAAGCTGATCGTGGGGCCATCGGCCCCGCCCTCGGCGGTGTGGTTGTACACCACGTCAAGGATCACCTCGAGTCCGGCCGCGTGCAGCAGCTTGACCATTCCCTTGAACTCGTCCTGGACAGCCTGCGGTCCGGCTTCCTGCGCGGCTTTGGTGGCATAGTCCGGGTGCGGCGCGAAAAAGGCAGCCGTGTTGTAGCCCCAGTAATTGGTCAGGCCAAGGTTCTGCAGGTGCTGCTCGTCAAGGTGGAAGTGCACCGGGAGCAGCTGGACCGAGGTGATGCCGAGGCTCTTGAAATGCTCAATGATGGCCGGGTGGGCCATGCCCGCGTAGGTTCCGCGCAGTTCCTCGGGCACATCGGGATGCAACATGCTCTGGCCACGGACGTGGGACTCATAGATGATCGTGTTCCGCCAGTGCTGGCGCGGCCTCTGGTCTGTTCCCCAGTCGAAATGGCCCGCCATCCGGACGCTCGTCAGGAAGCCCTCCCGCTGATCCACCGCACGGCCGTAAGGATCGAGAAGCAGCGGCTGCCCGGCGTCGTCGTCCAGGTTCAGCGTGGGGAAGGACAGCGGCAGTGCTTCGGATTTGGAAACAGCACGGAACCCGTAGCGCGATCCGTACGGAAAATCCACCACAATCCCGTGATGCACGCCGTGGGTGACATTGGGAAGGGCCTGCCGCCGCCACTCGCTGCCGGGGGCCTTGTACGCGATCTCCAGGTTTTCGACGCCCGGCGCATAGACAGCGACATTGGCACTGTCCGGCAGGGCTTTGTCGCGACCGGCCCCAGGGCGCGGAAGGCTGACACCGAGAGGATGCGCCGAAGAGGCATCCATGGTGGAAGCGGTGTCAAATAGCGGCATAACCATCACGTCAATGGTAGCGGCCAGCGCCTGTTCAGCTGCATTCGCACTTTTGTGTCTCCCGGCGGACGGCTACGGGCGATTCCCGGACGGAGGCAACCCGACGCTGCATACTGGAAGAAACGTCAAACGGAGGTGCACAGTGCGGGTAGCGCTGGCTCAGATCATCAGCGGCCGGGACCTGGCCGGCAATTTGTCCATTCTTGAACAGGAGGCGCGGAGGGCGAAGGCGGGCGGCGCGGACATGGTGGTGTTCCCGGAAGCATCCATGCGGGCCTTCGGGAACTCTCTGCTGGACGTCGCTGAACCTTTGGATGGGCCGTGGGCGTCCCGGGTGCGAAGCATCGCGGCCTCGCTTGGGATTGTGGTGGTGGCGGGACTGTTCACCCCCGGCGCGGGCGGAAAGGTGCGTAACACGCTGCTGGCAACCGGCCCCGGCGTGGAGTCCAGTTACGACAAGGTCCACCTCTTCGACGCGTTCGGATTCCTTGAGTCGGACACCGTCGCACCCGGCACTGATCCGGTAACTTTCGACGCCGGCGGCCTGACCTTTGGCTTGGCGACCTGCTACGACATCCGCTTCCCCGCGCTGTTTACGGCCAACGCGGATCGCGGTGCTGACGCCAACATCGTCTGCGCTTCGTGGGCTTCCGGGCCCGGCAAGGTGGACCAATGGCAGCTGCTGGCCCGCGCCCGCGCGCTCGACTCCACCACGTACGTCCTCGCGTGCGGGCAGGGTGATCCCGTCACCCAGGGCGCCCCGGCCAAGGCCGGCTCACCCACCGGGGTGGGGCATTCCGCCGTGGTCTCGCCCTTCGGCGATGTGCTGGAGGAGCTCGACGGCGCCCCGGGCATGTTGTTCGCCGACCTGGACGCCGCTGTGGTCAAGGAAGCCCGCCAAAAGCTTCCGGTCCTGGCCAACCGCCGTGAATTCCAGGCCCAACGCTCTCTCAGTTAATGCGGCTTAAGCGACGACGCTCTCTCACTTTCTTCGGGAAAGTGAGAGAGCGATGCGTCAAAACCCACATTAAGTGAGAGAGCGTCCGGCCTACTTGGCGGCGCGCTGCCGGGAGATCTCGTAAAGGGAGATGCCCACTGCCATGGAGGCGTTGAGCGATTCCATGGCGGAGTCGATGGGAATGGAAACGATCTGGTCGCAGTTTTCGCGGACCAGCCGGCTCAGGCCCTTGCCTTCGGAGCCCACCACGATGCACACCGGTTCCGTACCGAGCGTGAGGGCCGGCAGGGAGACGTCGCCGTCGCCGTCGAGCCCCAGGACAAAGATGCCCATGCTCTTGAACTGCTTCAGGGCACTGTTGAGGTTGCCCGCGCGGGCCACCGGAACACGCACGGCCGCGCCGGCACTGGTCTTCCAGGCCGAGGCAGTGACACCCACGGAACGGCGTTCCGGGACGATGACGCCGTGACCGCTGAAAGCGGAGACGGAACGGATGATCGCGCCGAGGTTGCGGGGGTCCGTGATGCCGTCGAGCGCCACAAACAGCGGGGCGTTGGAGACGTGGCCCTTCTTCCAGCGGTCCACGGTTTCCTCGGCCAGGTCATAGGCGTCCTGGTATTCGTAGGGCGGGATCTGCAGGACGAGCCCCTGGTGGACGGCGTCGTCAGTCATGCGGTCCAGTTCGGGCTTGCCGGTCTCAAGCAGCGGGATCCCGCGCTCAGCAGCAATTTTCAGGGATTCCTTGACACGGTCATCCATTTCGATCCGGATGGCGATGTGCAGGGCCTTGGCAGGAATGCCGGCACGGAGTGCTTCGACCACCGAGTTACGGCCGGTGACCACTTCCTCGGTGGCACGCCCCTTCGGACCGGAACGGGCTGCTCCGGCGCTGCGGGCGCCGGTGCCGCGCTTGGCGGCCGACCGTTCCGCAAGCTGCTTGCTCTTGTGTGCCTTGTGGTACGGGCGGTCCTCCGCCTTGGGCGTGGGGCCCTTCCCTTCCAGGGCCTTGCGGCCGTGACCACCGGTTCCGATGGTTGGCCCCTTCTTTGCTTTGACCGACCGGCGACCGTTGTTGGCCATGAGAGTTCCACCCTTGATTGTTTGACTGAGTCTGCTTAACAGTCTACTGAATCAAGTAAAATCGCCTGACCCCGGGCCGGAAATCCCCGCGTCAGTCCCGCTGGAGGCTCCACGTAGCGCCATCAGGGCCGTCCTCGACGGCGACTCCGGCCGCCCTGAGCGTGTCCCGGATGGCATCCGACGCAGCCCAGTCTTTCGTGGCCCGGGCCTGGGCGCGGGCAGCCAGCTGGGCTTCCACCAACACCTCGAGGGCGGCCGCTTCCCGGGTGTCCGTTGCTCCGGCCGACGCCACCGCATTCAGGCCGAGAACGCGGAGCATGTCGTGGACGTCATGCAGCGCCTGCCGGGCATCTTCCAGGCGCCCCTCGGTAAGGGCGGTGTTACCGGCGCGAACTGTTTCGTGGACCACAGCGAGGGCCTGCGGCACGTTGAGATCGTCATCCATGGCACGCTCGAACGGCTCCGGCACCTTGCCGTACGTGAAGAAGGCGTAATTGCCGCCGTCGGACGGTTCGCCCTGAGACAGGGCCCGGACGGCGCGGCTGATAAACCCGTCAATGCGTTCGACGGCGGCAGCCGCCTCCTCCAGCGAGGTGGGCCGGTAGTCCAGCACGGAGCGGTAGTGCGCCTGGCCGAGGTAGTACCGGACGACGCGGGGAGGCGCGAGCTCCAGCATCTCGGCGGGGCTGATGGTGTTGCCGATGGACTTGGACATTTTCTCGCCCTGGTAGGTGACCATGCCGTTGTGCATCCAGAAGTTGGCGAAGCCGTGCCCGGCCGCCTGGGACTGGGCCATCTCGTTTTCGTGGTGCGGGAAGCGCAGGTCCAGCCCACCGCCATGGATATCAAACTCGGTGCCGAGGTATTTGGTGACCATGGCGGAGCATTCCAGATGCCAGCCCGGGCGGCCGGCACCCCACGGCGAAGCCCAGCTCGCCGTCGTCGGCTCTCCCTCTTTGGACCCTTTCCAGAGGGCGAAGTCGCGGGGGTCCTTTTTGCCGCGCGGGTCAGCGTCCGGTGCACCCTGCATGTCGTCGATGTTCTGGCGGGTGAGTGAGCCGTATTTGTCCCAGGACCGCACGTCGAAGTAGACGTCACCGGAGCCGTCCAGCGCCGGGTAGGCGTGGCCGCGGTCGATCAATTGCTGGACCAGGGCGTGCATTTCCGGGATGTGCCCGGTGGCGCGGGGCTCATAGGTGGGACGGGACACGCCCAGCGTGTCGTAGGCCTTGAGGAATTCCTGCTCGTAGCGGTAGGCCAGCGCCCACCATTCCTCCTCGCGGACCGTGTCCGGTCCGTCTTCGAAGTCCGGGTCAAAGGACTCTGCGGATTTGATGAGGATCTTGTCGTCGATGTCCGTGACATTGCGGACTGCGGTGACGCGCAGGCCCCGGTACTCCAGCCAGCGCGTGAGCTGGTCAAACGCGATGGCTGAACGGATGTGGCCAACGTGCGGCATGCCCTGCACCGTGGCCCCGCAGTAGTACAGGCTCACCTTTCCCGGGACGAGGGGAACGAAGTCGCGGACTTCGGCGGATGCGGTGTCGTAAAAACGGAGGGTCACCGCTCCAGATTAGCCGATGACGCGAAGTTACCTGGGATACACCAAAGCGGTGGCAATGGCGGAAATGCCCTCACCCCGGCCCGTGAAACCCAGGCCGTCGCTCGTGGTGGCCGTGACGCTGACGGGTGCATTCGCCGCCGCGCTCAGGACGTCCTGGGACTCCTGCCGCCGCGGCCCGAACTTGGGCCGGTTAGCCACAAACTGCACCGCCACGTTGCCGATCTCAAACCCTGCCTCCCGGACAATCCTGGCCGCCTCTGTCAGGAGCGTGATCCCGGATGCCCCGGCGAACTCCGGACGGTCCGTGCCGAAATGCGTGCCAAGGTCCCCGATGCCGGCGGCCGAGAACAGGGCATCCGCCGCGGCATGCGCCACCGGGTCCCCGTCCGAGTGGCCGGCAAGTCCCCGCTCGCCGTCCCAGAACAGGCCACCCAACCACAGCGCACGCGGCTGGTCCTCGGGTGCATATGCGTGAACGTCCAGACCGATGCCCGTGCGGGGCAGGATCATTGGCTCCGAGCCCACACTCAC
Organism: Pseudarthrobacter sp. BIM B-2242; assembly: GCF_014764445.1. NCBI lineage: Bacteria > Bacillati > Actinomycetota > Actinomycetes > Micrococcales > Micrococcaceae > Pseudarthrobacter > Pseudarthrobacter sp. BIM B-2242. Next base: position 694,590 of record NZ_CP061721.1, on the reverse strand, counting down.
CCCTCAACCCAACGGGCACCCAAGGGCCCCTCGAGGAGCCCTTCGGCGAGGATCAGATCCAACGGGGTGGTGATTTTCAGGGACTGTGTTGACCCGCGTACTGCAAAGACCCGTGTGCCGAGCATTTCCACCAGCATGGCGTCGTCGGTCACCGCTGCCGATTGCCTCTCGTCCAGGCCCTTGGCGGCTTCGTGCGCTTTCAGGAGGGTCCTGAGGTGGAATCCTTGCGGGGTCTGCACTGCCCGGAGTTCATCCCGGGCCGCTGTTCCGGTGACGATCTCGGGTGCCATGGCCACATCCTCGCCGGACGTAGGTGCCACTGTTTTCACAGTGTCCACCACGGCTACGGCGGGGATGACAGCCGCGGCTCCGGCGGCCAGTGCGTCAGCGACACGGTGGAACACCGTGTCAGGAGTCAGGGCACGCGCAGCGTCGTGGACGAGCACCGCCTCGACGCCGTCCATCAGGGCCGCGATGCCTGCCCTGACGGAGTCTGCACGGGTGGCACCGCCATCTACAACGCTCAGGAGTGGGCCGCCGTCGGCCAGTTCCTCCCTGAACTCCTCACAAAGCCGGCGGAGGCCATCGTCGCCAACCGGCAGGACCACGCATACCTGGCTACTGACTCCGGACGCCACCACACCGCGCAGCGCGTGCATCAGAAGGGGTTCTCCGCCGAGGGGCACCGCAGCCTTCGGCATACCGTAGCCAAGCCGTTGACCGGAACCAGCGGCCACCAGGATCACAGCGGTGATGAGGCGGGTGGGAGTATCACTCATGCGGACTAGCCTACGTCCAGCGGGCTGCCCTGCCGGTATCCGGGCAAAAAGAAACCCCGGAGGTACTTTCGTACCCCCGGGGTGTTCGATTCTTAGGAAGCCAGAACCTCGTCGAGAACGCTCGCGGCCTTCTCTTCGTCGGTCTTTTCAGCCAGTGCAAGTTCTGAAATCAGAATCTGCCGGGCCTTGGCCAGCATGCGCTTCTCTCCTGCGGAAAGGCCCCGATCGTGATCACGGCGCCAAAGGTCGCGGACGACCTCTGCTACCTTGATGACATCACCGGAAGCGAGCTTCTCCAGATTTGCTTTGTACCTGCGTGACCAGTTGGTGGGTTCTTCCGTGAACTCGGCCCGCAGCACATCGAAAACGTGCTCCAAGCCTTCCTTGCCCACAACGTCACGGACCCCAACAAGGTCAACGTTCTCTGCTGGAACTTCAATGGTCAGATCACCCTGGGCCACCTTGAGCTTGAGATACATTTTCTCTTCGCCCTTGACAGTGCGCATCTTGATTTCTTCAATTTTTGCAGCACCGTGGTGAGGGTAAACTACTGTCTCGCCGACCTCAAATACCATGTAAACATTCCCCTTTCCCGCACACTAGTTTATCACGATTCAGGCATATGACTGGCCCGGAACCGGGGCGCGAACCCAGTGATTACGCGGAAAATGGGCGAAATCGGACCCGTCCGACCCCTTGACGGATGCAGATAATAGTGCATGCGGGGCCCGCTGCCAAGGACAATATGACCGTCCCGAATCCTCGTTTGGCCCTGTTTGCGGCTAGGCTATGGCTGAATAATGTTTCCACACTCTCGAGGAGTACGTGACGTGCGTTTCACTGCGATGAACCGGGCCCAGAGCGGCAAACTGGCACTGGCGGCAGGAGCCCTGGCCCTGGGCCTGGCCACGATGACCGGCTGCGGCTACATCAACCCCCAGCAGACCACTCACCAGTACGCCTCCTCCGACGGCATCCGTGCCGACCTGGGTCCCCTGCAGCTGCGGAACATGCTCATCGTGTCCACCGGCGAGGACAAGCCGGGCCGCCTGATCGGCGCCGTCTACAACTCCTCATCCCAGGACGTGAAGCTTACGGTCAACGGTGCCGAAGGCTCACAGACGCAGGTGCCGGTGAAGGCCAACTCCTACACCCTCCTCAACGACTCCACCGATGAAGCAATCCTGTCCACCAGCGGCGGCATTGCCGGCTCCCTGGTAGACATCAAGGTCACCGAAGACGGCACGAATGTCACCAAGACCGTCCGGATGCCGGTCCTGGATGCAACGCTGCCGGAGTACAAGGAGTACCTGCCGGCCGGCAGCGAACCGACCGAATCCGCCTCCCCCACGCCGTCGCCGTCCGCGAGCGAGGCGGATACCGCCCACTAGTAGGGCTGAAGAACGTCAAAGGAGGTGCTCCCCGCGGGGAGCACCTCCTTTTTTGCATCTGTTGGCTGAAGCCCCCTGCGCGGCGGCAGCCGTGCTTACGGCTCGAACTTGTAACCGAGGCCGCGGACCGTCACCAGGAAGCGGGGTACTGACGGGTCCGGTTCGATCTTGCCGCGCAGCCGTTTGACGTGGACGTCGAGGGTTTTGGTGTCGCCAACGTAATCCGAACCCCAGACACGGTCGATCAGCTGGCCGCGGGTCAGGACCCGGCCGGAGTTCCTGAGCAGCATCTCCAGGAGTTCGAATTCCTTCAGCGGCAGGAGGACCTGCTCGCCGTCCACGCTGACCACGTGCCGTTCGATATCCATCCGGACAGGGCCGGCCTGGACGGTGGCAGAGATCAGCTCCTCCGGCTCACCCTGCCGGCGCAGCACTGCACGGACCCGGGCCACCAGTTCGCGGGACGAGTACGGCTTGGTGACATAGTCGTCCGCACCCAGTTCCAGGCCGACCACCTTGTCAATCTCGGAGTCCTTGGCCGTCAGCATGATGACCGGAACGCTGGAGCGCTGGCGCAGCTGGCGGCAGACCTCCGTGCCGGACAAACCGGGCAATTGCAGGTCCAGCAGGACCAGGTCCGCGCCGTTCCGGTCGAACTCCGTGATGGCGTCGAGGCCGTTGTCCACGACTTCGACCTCAAACCCCTCCTTGCCCAGCAAATAGGACAACGGGTCGCTGAACGATTCTTCGTCCTCGACAATCAAAATCCTGCTCAAGCGCTGGCTCCTTGCTCATGTACGTTGCGCTCATTGACACGCTCGGGTACGGCTCGATCTTTGACAACTGAAGATTCAGGTTCGTCCTGGGTTTCCATCTCGGGAAGCCTCAGGGTGAAGGTGGATCCCTGGCCGGGGCGGGACCACAGAGTGACCTCGCCGCCATGGTTTGATGCCACATGTTTGACGATGCTCAGGCCAAGGCCGGTGCCGCCGGTGTGGCGCGACCGCGCAGAGTCCACCCGGTAGAAGCGTTCAAACACCCGCTCCTGATCCTCCGGGGTCATCCCCTCGCCCTGGTCGGTGACGGACACGGCAATCAGTCCGTCCTTGGCCCGGACACCCACGCCCACCCTGGTGTTCTCCGGCGAATAACGGATGGCATTATCGATCAGGTTCCGCAGCGCGGTCACCAGCAGGTCCCTGTCACCAAAGACCGTGGCGTCTACGCGCTCACCCACAACGATCTGGATCTTCTTGCTTTCGGCAGGGAGCTGGGAACGGTCAACAGCCTCCGCGATGACGGCGTTGATGTCCACTGCCGTGCCCTCCTGGGACACACTGGCGCCTTGTAGGCGGGACAACTCGATGATGTCCTGGACCAGGGCGGCAAGCCGGCCCGATTCCTTATGCATCCGCTTGGCGAACCGGCGGACGGCCTCTTCGTCATCCGCCGAGGACTCCAGCGCCTCGGCAAGCAGGGAAATTGCCCCCACCGGGGTCTTCAGCTCATGGGACACGTTGGCCACGAAGTCGTTGCGGATCTCCTCGGTGCGGGTGATCTCCGTGCGGTCATCGGCGAGCAGCAGAATGTATTCCTCACCGAGCATGGCTGCGCGAACCTGGACGATGATGGTCCCCTGACCCAGCGGGCCGCGGGGCAGCTCCAGTTTCTTCTCCAGGATCACGCCGTCCCGGCGCACGCCGGCCGTCATGTCCAGCAGCTCTTTATGCACCACGGTGTGTCCGCGCACCAGGCCGTAGGCGTAGGCAGCCGGGCTGGCGCGGACTACACCGTCGACGGCATCCACCACCACAAAGGCCCGTCCGACGACGGCCAGTACCTCCGCAGCGCCCTTCGGCAGCGTGAGCTCGTCGATGTACACATCCACCAGTTGGCGCTGCTTTTCGCTGACCCTGAAGGCGAGCACGCCAAAGGTGCCGAGCGACAGGCCGACAAGCCCCGCGATGACACCGATAAGCATAGGATCCACAGCTCCAGCTTATGCTGTGCTTTCGGGCCGGCCGGTGCGTCCGGGGGCATTGCACGGACGGTTCAGCTAACGTTCATCTACAAGAGACTAACCGTTCACCGCACGCTGGCAGAGTTACGGGTTGGAGTGCCGAACGGCGACATGAATTCCGTCTGCCACATGGGGGCGGGATTCCAGAGAAAGGACGCCCCCGTGCGTAAGGTTTTTCAGGAAGAGCTGACCCAGGTGGGTGAGCAGCTCGTTGAGATTTCCAAGTTGGTCAGCGAGGCCATGGAGAAGGCCAACACGTCCTTCCAGGTGGCGGACGTTGATCTGGCCGAAGACGTCATTGCCGCGGATGCCCGGATCGATTTCCTCCAGAACAGCCTGGATGAACGCGCCATCGACATCCTCGCCCTGCAAGGCCCGGTAGCGAGCGACCTCCGGATGATCGTTGGCTCCCTCCGGATGAGCGCCTCGCTGGAGCGGATGGGCGACCTCGCGCGGCACATCGCCCAGCTGGCCCGCCTCCGCTTCCCGTCGACGGTCATCCCCGCGTCCATGACCGAGACCTTCCGCAAGATGGCCGAACAGGACCAGATCATTGCGGACAAGCTCACGGTGCTCCTGGAAAGCCGGGACCTGGAAGTGGCCCGCGACATCCTGAAGGCCAACACCATCATCGACGATCTCCACCTGAGCGTATTCAAGGCGATCGCCTCCCCCGACTGGGCCGAGTCCCCTGCCACCACGGTGGACGTTGCCCTCGCGAGCCGCTACTTCGAGCGCTTCGCTGACCACGGCGTCTCCGTGGCCCGCAAGGTTACCTACCTGGTGACCGGCGAATGGCAGCCGCAGGGTCTCTAGCCCAACTTCACCGCGAACGACGGCGGGCCGGTCACTTCAAGGTGACCGGCCCGCCGTCGTTAGTTACTGCTTTACTTATTTTTTGCCCTGGTTGGCCACAGCGAGGATGGCCTCCGCGGCAGCCTCCGGGTCCAGGTAGGTACCGCCGCGCTTGATCGGCTGGAAGTTGTCATCGAGGTCGTAGACCAGCGGGATGCCCGTGGGGATGTTCAGGCCGGAGATGGCGTCGTCGCTGATGCCGTCCAGGTGCTTGACCAGGGCACGCAGGGAGTTGCCGTGGGCTGTGACCAGGACGGTCTTGCCTGCCTTCAGGTCCTCCTTGATGTCCGATTCCCAGTACGGCAGCAGGCGGACCAGGACGTCCTTGAGGCACTCGGTGCGCGGCAGGGCGTCGCCGAGGTCCGCGTAGCGCGGATCGTGGGCCTGGGAGAACTCGCTGTCGTCGGACAGGGGCGGCGGCGGGGTGTCGTAGCTGCGGCGCCATTCCATGAACTGCTCTTCACCGAACTCGGCCAGGGTCTGGGCCTTGTCCTTGCCCTGCAGGGCGCCGTAGTGGCGCTCGTTCAGGCGCCAGTCGCGCTTGACGGGGATCCAGCCACGGTCCGCCTTGTCCAGGGTGATGTTGGCCGTGTTAATGGCGCGCTTGAGCAGTGACGTGTACAGGACGTCGGGGAGGATGTTGTGCTCCACCAGGAGCTCACCGCCGCGGGCTGCTTCCTCGCGGCCCTGGTCGTTAAGGTCAACGTCCACCCAGCCGGTGAACAGGTTCTTGGCGTTCCATTCGCTGTGGCCGTGGCGCAGCAGAATCAGCTTGTAAGTCATGATTTTCATCCTAGCCGAGGGCACGCTTGAGCCCGCTGTGCGTTACACCACAGGACGCTCCGGGGATAAAGTTGGCCCGTGGTTCAAAAAGCTGAACGGGTCAACGCTCCCCATAACAGGAGCGGCAAACCGGTGGGAAACGTTACCCGCGGCACCACTAACCCCAACCGGATGCGCCGTACGGACCGCTGGCTTACCGGACCCCAGGCCTGGCGCCTGCGGGCAGCCGACGACCCCCTGGTGGTTGACCTGGGCTACGGCGCGACGCCGGCCACCGCCGTCGAACTTTTTGAGCGCCTCCGCGCCGCCCGGCCTGATGTGCGCGTGGTGGGCGTGGAGATTGAACCGGAACGGGTCCGGGCGGCCAGGCCGCTGGAACAGCCGGGCCTGAGCTTTCAGGTGGGCGGTTTCGAACTGCCCCTCCCCGGGCGGCCCGTCCTGGTCCGCGCCTTCAACGTCCTGCGGCAGTACGAAGAGGCTGACGTGCCGGGGATCTGGCGCCTGGTCCAGGACCGGCTCTCTCCCGGCGGGCTCTTCATCGACGGGACCTGCGACGAGATCGGGCGGCGGGTGACGTGGATTGCCCTCGATGCTGAGCGGCCATTGTCCCTGAGCATGTCCATGCGGTTCGGCAGCTTTGAGCTGCCCTCGGACGTCGCCGAGCGGCTGCCGAAGGCGCTCATTCACCGCAACGTCCCCGGCGAACCGGTGCACCGGTTGATGCAGGCCATGGACCGGGCCTGGCTGGCGTCAGCCCCGCTGGCCTCGTTCGGCAACAGGCAGCGCTGGCAGGGCATGTGCAAAGCACTGCGCGACGGCGGGTGGCCCGTTCAGGACGGGCCGTCGCGGTGGCGCCTGGGCGAACTGACTGTGAACTGGGAGGCTGTGGCGCCGGGGGCCGTCGGGGGTCACCAGCCGTAGGGGCTGCGGTTGCCGCCGCGTCCGGCGTCCTTGACGGCGGGACGGACGTCAGCCAGGTAAACCGAAGCTGCCACCACGGCAGCAAGCCCGAACAGACCCAGCGTGCCAAAGATTCCGCCGCTGCTGAAGAGGGAGATGACACCGATCAGGGTGGCACCGGCGGTCAGCGCCAGCCAGAAGGTCTTGGTCCGTTTGCCTGTGGCCTCAAAGGCGGCCGATTTGTGCCGGACGCAGTCCAGCAGCGCCCACACCTCGAGTACCAGGGCCACCAGGGCCAGGATAAAAAACACTGCCTGCTCAACAGGCCGAATAATCAGTTCACCGTCCACCGTCCAAGCCTAGCGGCCCAGCGAGTCCAGCGCCTGCTTCAAATCGGCCCAGAGGTCCTCAACATTCTCAATGCCGACGCTCAGCCGCACCAGGTTGTCCGGGACGCTCAAAGGTTCGGCCGCGTGCCTGCGCCGCCGTTCGATCAGGGATTCGACGCCGCCCAGGGATGTTGCAGGCAGCCAAAGCCGGAGTGCCCGCACCAATTTGTCGGCGGCGGCTGCTCCGTCCAGGCCCGCGGCCGGTGCGATCTGCACGCACACGATGGACCCGAAGCCCTTCATCTGGTTTTTGGCCCGTTCATGGCCAGGATCAGAGGGAAGCCCGGGGAAGCGGATGCTTTCAATCAGGGAATGCGTGGCGAGGCGTTCCGCCAGGACAGCCGCGGAAGCCTGCGACCGGTCCACACGAAGGGCCAGGGTCCGGAGGCCGCGCAGCGCCAGCCAGGCTTCGAAGGGGCCGGCGATGCCGCCGTGGATGATGCGGTTGTGCAGGAGCGCTGCCCGGATGTCCGGGTTGGAGGTCACCAGGGCGCCGAGGACAACGTCGGAGTGGCCGGCCAGGTATTTGGTCACGGAGTGGAGCACAACGTCCGAGCCCAGAGACAAGGGCTGCTGGACCAGCGGCGTGGAGAAGGTATTGTCCGTGACCACGATGGCACCCACCGCATGGGCGGCCGCTGTCAGCTCCCGGATGTCGGCAATGCCCAACATGGGGTTGGTGGGGCTTTCCAGCCACAGCATCCTGGCCGCTTTGGCGTCCGGACCCTGCGGGGCCAGCTGTTCCTTGACTGCGTCCGTGTCCGCGATGTCCACGGTCCGGAGTTCCAGGAAGCCTTTCTGCGCCAGCTCGGTGGCCATCACCAGTGAGCCCGCGTAGCTGTGCGAGGGCATCACCAGGACGCCGCCGGCGGGCAGGAGGGACAACGCGGAGCTCACTGCCGCGAGTCCGGATGCGTAGAGCAGGCCGGGCAGCGCGGCACCTTCAAGCTGGCCGAGTGCCTCTTCGAAAGGGTCCCAGGTGGGGTTGGCGTAGCGGCCGTAACCCCGGTCGCCGTCGTCCAACGCTCCCGTGCCGAAATACGTTGAGGACAGCACGATGGGCGGGTTGACCGGTTCGTCGTGTTCACGCGGGGGCCGGCCCGCGGCAACCACCAGGGTTTCGGCGGACAGGGACGCTGCGTGCTGCTCCGTGAGACTCATGGTGAAAAGCGTACTTCGACGCGTGCGGGTGCCCGAAGTCGGTAGGCTTGAGCAGTGACCACCACCAACAGCCCTGGACTCTTCGTCGCCTTTGAAGGCGGCGACGGTGCCGGCAAGTCCACCCAGGCTGCCCTGCTCGCCGAGGCCCTGGAATCGCGGGGCCTGACGGTCCTGCGCACACGCGAACCCGGCGGAACACCCATCGGGGAGAAACTGCGTTCGCTGGTCCTGGACCACGGCCACGGCCACATCGACGCCCACACCGAGGCGCTCATCTTCGCCGCCTCACGCGCGGCCCACGCCAGCCAGGTGATCCGCCCGGCACTGGAGCGTGGCGAGGTGGTCCTGACCGACCGCTACATTGATTCATCCGTTGCGTACCAGGGGGCCGGCCGGGAGCTCGGGACCGACGCCGTCCGTTCGCTCAACGAATGGGCCACCTCCGGGCTGCAGCCCGATCTGACGGTGCTGTTGGACGTGGACCCCGCCGTTGGCCGCCGCCGCCGCACCGCCGGCGATGCCGCCGAAGACCGGCTGGAGTCCGAAGCTGACGAGTTCCACACCACCATCCGTGACGCGTTCCTGGAGCTCGCCGCCAGCCGCCCCGCTACCTACCTCGTCCTGCCCGCGCACCTGCCTGTCCACGACATTGCCGCGCAGATCCTGGCGCGCCTCGAATCGCTGCTCACGGCTGCGCCGGGTGCCGCATGACGGTGTGGGATGACCTCCAGGGCCAGCCCGCCGTCGTCGAACAGTTGCGGAACGCGACGCTGGGTGATGGGCTCACGCACGCGTGGCTGTTCACGGGTCCGCCCGGTTCCGGGCGTTCCAATGCTGCGAAGGCCTTTGCCGCGGCCCTGAACTGTGACCAGGAAGACGTTGCCAGGCGCGGCTGCGGCGAGTGTGCCGCCTGCCTGACCATCCTCGGAGAAACGCATTCGGACGTGACGTTTGTCCGGACCGAGAAGGTCACCATCACCATCGAGGAGGCCCGCGACCTGGTGTCCACGGCGGGCAACCGGCCGTCTTCCGGACGGTGGCGGATCATCGTGGTGGAGGACGCAGACCGCATGGCCGAGCGCACCACCAACGTGCTGCTGAAGGCGATCGAAGAGCCCACACCGCGGACCATTTGGATGCTGTGTGCGCCATCGCCCGCCGATGTCCTGGTGACCATCCGTTCCCGCTGCCGGGCTGTCGCCCTCCGGCTGCCCCCGGCCGCCGACGTCGCGGCTTTGCTGGTAAAGCGCGACGGCGTGGAACCGGCCCTCGCCGAGCGCGCGGCCCGCGCGGCACAAAGCCATGTGGGGATTGCCCGCCGCCTGGCGCGGGATCCGGAGGCGCGCGAGCGCCGGCTGGAGACTGTGCGGTTCCCGCTTGGCCTGCGCGGCGTCACCGCCGCAGTGATGATGGCGGACAAGCTCGTGAAGATCGCCACTGCCGAGGCCAACAGTTCCAATGAAGAGCGCGACGCCGCCGAGAAGGCTGCGCTGCTGGCTACCCTGGGTGTCCCGGAATCCGGGACGCTTCCGCCGGCCATGCGGAGCCAGATCAAGCAGTTGGAGGAGGACCAGAAACGCCGGGCGAAACGTTCCATCACCGATTCCCTGGACCGGACCCTCACGGATCTGCTCTCGTTCTACCGGGACGTGCTGATTATCCAGCTGGGGAACAGCGTGGAGCTGGTGAACGTTGAACTCAGGAATGAGTTGGAGGAATTTGCCGGCCGGTCCGCCCCCGAAACAACTCTTGCCCGCATGGACGCCATCAACAAAGCCCGCCAACGCATCACCACCACCAACGTTGCTCCGCTGTTGACCATCGAGTCCATGGCCGCCAGCCTCATCTAGCCCTTCCAAGGAGACTTCCCGAATGACTGCTCGCCCCCTGCCCGCACGCTCCCGATCCCTGGTGATTGGGCTGCGGGCTGCCGGCGCCCTGGTCCTGGCCATGACGCTGGCATCGTGCAGCCTTCTCGTCGGCGACAAACCGGACGAGGCACCCACAACGGCCAAGGCGGATCCCTCCATTGTGGCTTCCGCCCCGGCAGGGCTCGACTCCTTCTACTCGCAGGAGGTGGTGTGGGAGCCGTGCGAAAACGGCTTCCAGTGCGCCAAGGTGACTGTGCCGATGGACTACGCGAATCCTGACGGGGACACGATTCAGCTCGCTGCCCTGCGGGCCCCCAGCACCGGCAAGAAGTCCGGCAGCCTGCTGGTCAACCCGGGTGGCCCGGGCGGTTCCGGCTACGACTTTGTCAGGGACGCCGCAGGGACCCACTTTTCCCAGTCCGTCCGGGCGACCTATGATCTTGTGGGCTTCGATCCGCGCGGCGTCAAGCGCTCCGCCCCGGTGACGTGCATGACCGATGCGGAGCGGGACGCCGCGCGCGCCAAGGTCTACGACTACGGAACCGACACCGGCATCGCGGCCGTGCTGGCCGACAACAAGGCAATTGCGGAGCAGTGCGCGGCCCAGACCGGACCGCTGCTTGGCCATATCGACACCGTCAGCGCAGCCAAGGACCTGGACATCCTGCGGGCCGTGGTGAACGATTCGAAGATCAACTACCTGGGCTACTCCTACGGCACGTTCCTGGGTTCCACGTACGCCTCGCTTTTCCCGGACAACGTTGGCCGGATGGTTCTTGACGGCGCCCTTGATCCGTCCATCAGCAGCGAGGAACTGACGATGGGCCAGGCCGTTGCCTTCGAAAAGGCCATCAGGGCCTACGTGGCCAGCTGCCAGCAGGGAGCGGGTTGCCCCCTCACGGGCAACGTGGACAGCGGCGTCCAACAGATCCGCGACCTCATCGCGGCAGTCCAGAACAGGGCCTGGCAGGCCAAGGACGGCCGCATGGTGAATGCCACCATGTTTGTGAGCGGCCTCATCACTCCGCTGTACAACGACCAGAGCTGGCCCGCACTGACCCAGGCCCTCGAAAGCGCCCTCAAAGGTGATGCCAGCCTGATGCTCCGTCTGGCGGACCTCGGTGCAGACCGCGGAACCGACGGCAAATACACCTCAAACTCCACGTTCGCCTTCAGCGCCATCAACTGCCTGGACTACCCCATGGTCTCCGACACGGCAGCGATGCGGGCCGAGGAGCAGCGTCTGCGGCAGGCGTCCCCCACACTGGGCTACTTCTTCGCCTACGGTGGAACCAACTGCGTGGACTGGCCGTACGACAGCGTACGCACCCCCGCGCCGGTGGAATACACCGGCGATGCCCCGATCGTGGTGATCGGCACCACGGGAGACCCTGCCACCCCCGTGGAATGGTCCGCTTCCTTGCGCAAGCAGCTGGGGAACGCCTCACTGATGACCTGGCAGGGCGAAGGCCACACGGCGTACGGCCGGGCGAACAGCTGCCTCGAGGATGCTGTGGACAGCTACCTCGTGGACGGCAAGGTGCCTGCCGACAACACTGTGTGCTGAACGCCTCCGGGTCCCATTTTGACCCGGACGGCGGGACTCTATTACAGTTGACTCTTGCATGAAGCGCCCGGTTTCGCCGGGAGATCCATGCGGTGCTTCCTTAGCTCAGTCGGTAGAGCGTTTCACTCGTAATGAAAAGGTCATCAGTTCGATTCTGATAGGAAGCTCGGGACAAACCCCCTAGAAACCACGGTTTTTAGGGGGTTTTTCGCTGGCTTGGGGAAAAGCGGGGAATCTTATGGATTCGCCGCTTTTTCTTTCGAAGGCTTTGGATAAAATCAAGGTTCAACGCTCAGTCGACCGCGGCCCCGGCGTCTGCCAGGCCGATAGAGCCCCAGGTGAGCAGAGAGGCCAGCCATGGACTTCACTCAGTCCGCTGAACAGCAGCTCGATCCGTTCCCCCACTACGAACGGATGCGGGAAACGGCCCCTGTCTTTTACGACGAACAGTCGGGAAGTTGGCACGTCTTCCGGTACGACGACGTTCAGCGGGCGCTGTCCGACTATGCGGCATTCTCTTCCCGCATCGGCGGTGACGATGCGTCCGGGACCGGCCAGCTGTTCTCCTCGAGCCTGATCGCCACCGATCCCCCACGGCACCGGCAGCTCCGTTCCTTGGTCACCCAGGCGTTCACGCCCAGAGCAGTGGACGCGCTGGCTCCCCGTATCGCCGGGCTCACTGATGAGCTCCTCGAAGGGATCGCAGGGCGCGGCAGCGCAGACCTGATTGAGGAATTGGCCTACCCTTTGCCGGTCATCGTGATCTCCGAACTCATGGGCATCCCCGCCGAGGACCGTGAGCGCTTCAAACACTGGTCCGATGTGATTGTCAGCCAAACGCGGACCGGTTCCGCCAGTGAGGACCACTCCGCCACGAACGCTGAGATGACGGCGTACTTCCTGGCCCTGATTGATAAACGCAGGAGCCGGCCCGGCAACGACCTGATCAGCACCCTGCTGGCCGCGGAGATCGACGGGCAAAAACTGACGGTGCCCGAACTGCTCGGGTTCTGCGCTCTCCTGCTCGTCGCCGGCAATGAGACCACCACCAATCTGATCGGCAACGCCGTTTTGTGCCTGGCTGAGTCGCCCGGAACCATGGACCGCCTCCTGGAGGCGCCCGACCTGCTCCCGCAGACCATCGAAGAGGTGCTCCGCTTCCGATCGCCGGTCCAGTCCATGTACCGGATGACGGTCGCGGAGACCACCCTGGGAGACGACATAATTCCCGCCGGCGCTGCGATTGTGGCGTGGATCGGCTCCGCCAACCGCGACGAGCGGCAGTTCCAGCGGCCAGCCGAGTTCGACATTGACCGCGGCCAGAACCGGCATCTGGCGTTCGGCCACGGCATTCACTTTTGCCTCGGGGCGCCGCTGGCCAGACTCGAAGCCAGGATCGCGCTGGAGGCCATACTCTCCCGATTGCCCGGGCTTGCCCTGGTTGAGGGGGCACGGCTCGAACGAATGGAAAGCACCATCATCTATGGGCTGAAGGCACTCCCGGTCAGGTGGCCGCCGGCCTGACCGGTGCTGGACAGCGGTACAGGGATCAGCCGGCCCGCGGTTTGCTCAGCGGCGGATGGATGTGCCGGTCGGTGGCGGTGAACAGGGCCGCAGGTGCGCCGGCGGCAGCCCTGGCCTTCTTCCCGGTGTCGTCCAGTTGGGGCATCATCTTGCGGGTGAAGTTCCCGGCGGGCAGGGTGACGTTCCAGACCGCCTCGTAGACCGTGCGGAGCTGGGTCATCGTGAACTCGGCAGGCAGCAGCCGGGAGGCGACCGTCGTGTATTCCATCTTCCCGCCCAGCCGGTCCAGCCCGTCCCGCAGGATGGCGGTGTGGTCAAACGCCAGGGCGGCGCCGGCGAAAACTTCGTGCACCGGGTGCCACACAGCGGCCGAGGCGTCTGTGCCTGCAAAGATTTCGGGCAGCGTCCGGCCGTCAGTGGCCAGCAGAACCAAATGCGCGACGGAAACCACCCTCATGCGCGGGTCCCGGTCCGGCTCCGTGTAGGTGGCCAGCTGCTCCACGTGGACCGGCAGCTTCCCAAGGTCCAGGCCGGTTTCTTCGGCAAGCTCCCGGTGTGCGGCCTGTTCTGCCGATTCGTGGGGGCCAACAAAGCCACCGGGCAGGGCAAGCATGTCCTTGAACGGGTGGCCGCCACGGCGGACCAGGGCGGTGTGGAGTACTCCCCCGGACACGGCGAAGACCACGAGGTCGGCGGTCAGCGCAATCGAGGGATAGTCCCTGGGCTTGTAAGTGTCGAGGAATTCCTTTTCGGACTTCGGATCGGTCATGCCGTGACACCTTCCAGGACGGTACGGGTGGCCCAGGGCGGGGATGTGAATTCGCTCCGCCGGGCGAGGATGAGATCGATGATTTCGACGGCGGTCGCCATTCGCCGCTCATGGTCGCCGCTGACAAGGATCCAGGAGTGGCCCTCATCGGTCAGGGTCTCCTTGAACCATTCAGTCATGTCTGCCCGGCGGTGTTCGCCTTCACGCCAGCCATCATCTTCGAAATCCACACCATCATGATCGGTGATCAGGTACAGATCACGCTGGGGCAGGTTGCCGGCGGCGTGGAAAGACCCGTAGCTGCGCTCGCCGAGGTAGAACCGCTCCCAGAGGGTGGTGGCCAGTGAATCGGTGTCGGCGATGACCAGCGGGCAGGCATCGGCGGCCGCGTTCTCCATTGCGTTCTGCCGTGCACCGATCCGGCCGAAGTCCTGTTCGGTCCAGACCATGTCTCCGAGCCGGGCGTCCGGCTTCCCGCGCTGCAGGGCCTCGAACTTTTTGTACGTGTATTCCCGGCCGTACTCCGGCACGTCCGCCAGGCGGGGAAACCGGGTCCGGTAGCGCCCGGTGAGCCCCGTGGTCAGGGTGGTGGTGCCGCTGGATTCGGCACCGACGACAATGATCCGGGTGGCGAGCTCCTGCCGGGCCGGGCCTATGATGTACGGCCAGGCAGCCCCGAGGTCATCCCGGCACAAGGTGCCGCTGACCGGGTAGGTGGTCCGGGACTGGTCCACGAGGACGTGGCCGGCACCAAACGCCGCGGCCAGCCGGGCACCGTACTCCTCGGAGCTGAAGACCGCGTCCACTGCTGTGACACCGCGGGATTTCAGGGCCAGGCGCATTAATTCTGCCTGGGCCTTCCAGATCTCTTCCGAGTGATAGTCCTCCGGGCAGTCGTTCCGCATCCCGATGACCTGGACCCCGGCCGTGTCAGCGAACTCGGCGGCCAGCCACTTGGCCCGGTCCGCGACAGTGATGGATTCGAAGCGGTTGCCCAGGACGAGGACCGAGACGTTATCCGACTGGGCGGCAGCGGTGTTGATCAGGTGGGCGTGTCCGGCGTGCGGCGGGTAGAACTTGCCGATGACCATAGCGTTCTTGAACATCTCAGGCTCCTGACATAACGGTCTCGGGTGTGCGGACTGTTTTGAGGCCACGGGTGCGCTTCCAGTCGATGAGGCCGTAGATGCACAGGGCCAGGAAGCCGGCATAGAGGATGGCGGTGAGCGTCAGACCCCGGCTGAAGTACAGCGGAATGGAGACGATATCGATGAAGATCCACGCGTACCAGTGCTGGAAGATCTTCTTGGCCTGCCCGTAGGTGGCGACCAGGGAGGCGGTCAGGACGAAGGCGTCCGGCCAGGGAACCTGGGAGTCCGTGCCGTGGGTGAGAATCATGGCGACGCCGGCGGTTCCCACGAGGGTGGCGGCCAGTCCAAGGAGCATCTCTTTGCCGGTGGCATCCCGGATGGGCAGGTCGTTCTTGCCTGCGGTGGCGGCGTTGCCGCGGACCCAATTGAACCAGCCGTAAACGGCAACGGCGGCGAAGATGACCTGCAGGACGGTTTCGCCATAGAGACCGGCCCCCAGGAACAGGATGATGAAGGCGAAGTTGTTCAAGATGCCGACGGGCCAGTTCCACAGCTTCTGCCGGGCGACGCCGTAGACGCACGCGGCACCTGTCACGAAGCCGATGATCTCGATCCAGCTCACGGGGTTGCCGAGGAGGCTGGGGATGGCTGCGGAGTTCATCCAGTCAAGCAGGGCGTTCATGACGTTCCCATCGTTATTATCAAGCTGACAAGAACGACTCTAACAGCATTATTATCAGCCTGACAATACCCCCGGCAACCCACGAGTCCGGCCCTGATTAGAAGCCCGCGAGAAACCCCCTGGAATCAGGTATCCAGGGGGTCTGTCGTTGGCATCGCGGGGTTTAGCTTCGGTTAGCCGCCGGCGGGCGGGACAACGACGGCCGGGGAGCCTTCGTTGAGCGGGTTGGCCGTGGCAGAGGGGGCGACCACACCGAACCCGTAGCCCTTGGCCCGCAGTGCGTCGATGGTAGTGGCCAGGTAGTTCCACTGCGATGCCGGGCAGGACAAGACGTCCTCAGCATCGTGGAGCAGGATGATTGCACCGGGTGCAGCCTCGTCCATCACGAACTTTTGGACGCCGGCGGCACCGGGGCACTCGAAGTCGCCGGGCTGGCCGACGTGCCAGCGCCAGAGTATCCCGCCGCTCATACCGATGGTCCTGAGGTAACTCAACGCGTAGGGGGTGCTGTTACCGAACGGGAAGCGCATGAGCCTGGGGGTCTCGCCCGTGATGGCCTGGATGGCGGCGTTGGTACGGTCGATCTGCTGCCTCTGCCTCGTCTGGTTGAGTTCGGGGAAGTTCGCGTGGTCCCACGAGTGGTTGCCGATTACGTGCCCTTCGGCTTTGATCCTGCGGACGAGATCGGGGTACTGCTGCGCGTTGGAGCCCTGAAGGAAGAACGTCGCCTTGACGCCCTTCTGCTTGAGGACGTCGAGGACGAAAGCGGTGCGCTGAGGCGAGGGCCCGTCGTCGAACGTCAGGCCGATGAGCGGCTTATCCGCGGCATTGGCCGCCCCGGCCGGGGCGCCTACAAGGAAGGCTGCCATGAGCAGCATCAGGAACGCACTCATCATGAGCCTGATTGGAGTTCGAGCCATGCGGGACACCTCTTCCGGGAGGATATGTGCGGTAAGGGATACCAAGCAGTCTTACAGCGGATCCGGTGCCCCTTCAAGGTAACTCCCTACCTAACGGGAACCCTTTCAAGGCAACGCCCTACCTAACGGCCCCACGCCGGGCGGGAATCCGGCCTGGGCCTCCGGGTCCCATTACGGGGGTCCGCCATCCAGCCGTGGCCGGATCGACGGATGAAAGACTTGGCCCATGACGTCAGCGCCCGGCAGGGAACGCCCCACCCTTGTATTCATTCACGGCGGCGGTGTGGGACCCTGGATGTGGGCGGACCAAACAGCCCATTTTTCCGCTGACTATTCCGTACTCACCCCCACCCTCCCGGGCCACCACCTGCACGACCCATCTTCCTTTTCCACGCACGCCGAGGCTGCAAAAGAAGTCGCCCGGGAGACAGGTCTTCTGGGCCTGTCCCGTCCGGTGACCGTTATTGGCTTCTCCCTCGGCGGCCAGACGGCGACGCAACTGGCCGCTTTGTACCCTGACCACGTGGAGCGCCTCGTGGTGGTCAGTTCCCTCATGAGCCCCTGGCCGGGAGCAACCGTCTTCGGCGTCCTGGCAGCGGCCTCCGCTCCTTTGTCCAGGAGCCGGTGCTTCGCCCGGGCCCAGGCCGCTCAACTCGCTGTTCCTGCCGAGATGTTCGACGACTACTACGCCTTGTCCCGGTCCATCTCGGCCCGAACACTCCGGCGATTGATACAGGCAAACTTTTCCTTTTCGGTCCCGGACGAAGTCCTGAGCTCCCCCATCCCGGCTCTTCTCATGGCCGGCGACAAAGAAGAGACCCGGCTCGTGCGGGCCATGGAGGACGTCCACTCAAAGGTGCGCAACAGCTCGCTCCAGATCCACCCGGGCGTTGGACACGGTATGCCGTTGGCGCAGCCCGGGTTGTTCAACGCATCGCTGCGCAGCTGGCTGGGAACAGTCTAGGCAGGGCCTGTTGCATTTATTGGGTCCCCGAGGGTCGGCCCGCCAGGCTCCGCCTATGATGGCGTGCATGGATGACAAGGCACTGACGGCCATCGCGCTGGACCTTTATGCCCTGCCATTCGAGGAATTCATGGCGGCCAGGACAGCGGCGGCCAAAGCATCACCCGGCTCCCCGAAGGAGCTCACTGCCGCCGTCAAAGCCCTCCCCAAACCGTCCGTGGCTGCCTGGGCCGTCAACATGATGGCGGTCCATGAACCCGGGGTTCTCGCGCAGCTCGCCGACCTGGGCCAGCGGATGCGCGCTGCCCAGGCCACCTTCGATGCCGCCGCCCTCCGGGAACTGACGCGGGAGCGACGCGCCCTCCTGGCCGCCGCCGTCGACACCGCCCGTTCTGTCGCCGAACGCCAGGGACGCGCCATCAGTGCCACCATCGCCGCCGACGTCGAACGGACGTTCGGCGCCCTGATCGCGGACGAAGGAGCCGCGGCCGCGGTACAAAGCGGGCTGCTGGTGCAAACGCTGTCCGCCGACGGCGTGGACACCGTGGACCTCGACGGCGCCGTGGCAGTTCCCGGAGCCGTGCAGGTTCCCCGCACGTCCCTGCCGCGCACAGCCGCAGCGCCTCCACCCACGCCTGCCAGGGCGGCCGCACCAAAGCAGGAAGCACACCGGCAACGCGCGACGGCGGAACCCGCCACCGGGCAACCCTCGGACCAGCCGCGCCTCAAGGCTGTCCGGGAGACTCCCCGGCCGTCGTCGCCTTCCGCCCTGGAGAAAGCCAAAGCCGCCCTGGCAGAGGCCCGGGAAACCGAGGAGGAGGCCGCCGGGCTGGCCGCCGACCGGCAAGAGCAGTCTGAGGAGGCAGAGCTTGCGGTTGCGGAGCTGGTCCGCGAAACCCGGGACCTCCGGGCGCGGCTGAAGACTGCTGAGGAGGAGCTGGACAGGGCCCGTAGGCAGCAGGCGGCCGCCGCAGCCGAAGCCAAACAAGCGGCCCGGGCGGCCCGGAAGGCAGAGCGTTCAGCCGTGCTCGCCCAGGAGCGGGTCCTCCGGCTGGGCAACACGCGGGACTGATGACCAGTGATTGTCAGACCCCGGTTGCACACTGGATTTATGGAAAACCAACTCGCTCACGAATACCACGTCACCTACTTCGACGCCGACTGTGGCCGGATCCGCAACGAAAGCTTCGACTCCCGCGCGGAGGCCGAGCGTTTTGCCAGCCGGAACTGCACTAGCGAGGACTCCTGGGCCGTCATTGACGAGGTCGCGGTGGAACAGTCCCGGATCGCCGCCTGACACTTCACGCCGTGAACTAGCCGGAGAGAGTCTCCGGCCGGCCTGAGGCATCCTCTGCAAGGCGGCGTTCGGCGTCTGCCACCTGCTCGAATACCGATTCCGCGCGGCGCCGCACTGACGCCGCTCCCACCGGGATTGGTCCGACAGCCAGCCGCAGCATAGCAGCGGCCTCAGCAGTGGTGGCCAGCGAGTTGCCGGCTTTGGACAGCGACCGGTGGACACCGGCCAGCGCCCCCGGAATGTCCAGACCGTCGCTGGGTGATCGCCGCTGGGCCTCCACGCAGACAGTGCGGACCCGGTCCAGGAGATCAGCCAATTCATTGGCCACCTGGACCAGTTCGGCGTACAGCTGCTCGTCTTCGACGCCCTCAAGTACCTGGTGGTAGCGGTCCAGTCCCCGGTGGAAGCGATCGTGGGCGCGGCGCCACAGACCCTTGCCGAGCTCGGCATCGTCTTTGCGCCCCTGGCGGGCGGCATTAAAGAATCCCACGAAAGAAACCTAGAGGTACTGTCCGGGGCCGTGGTCCGGGTCGTCCGGACGGCCGGGTGTGGCCGGGCCGGGCCGTTGCTGGCCTGCAGTGGCCCGTTGCGGTTCGCCGTTCTCACCGATCACCACACCCGGGGCAATCATGGTGCCCGGCGGCAGCTGCTTCAGTTGCATTTGGGCGACAGCATGCTCGCGGGCTGCGTGCTGGGCAGCGATGGCTGTCTGGATGCCGTGGAAGAGGCCTTCCAGCCACCCGACCAGCTGCGCCTGGGCGATCCGGAGCTCTGCGTCTGACGGCGTGGCATCCTCAGGAAAGGGCAGGCTGATCCGCTCCAGTTCCTCCACGAGTTCGGGGGCCAGCCCGTCCTCCAGCTCTTTGATGGACCGCTCGTGGATCTCGGCCAGGCGTTCGCGCGCAGCTTCATCCAGGGGCGCTGACTTAACTTCTTCCAGGAGCTGCCGGATCATGGTCCCGATCCGCATGACCTTCGCGGGCTCGTCCACCAGGTCCTGCACGCTGCTGCCCTTTGCCTTGTTGGCGGCCGGGCCGGCACCGGCAGGCCCGGCGGCGAATGGGCCGGCGGCAGCAGGTGCAACCGGTTGGCCGTTCTCAAGGGTTTTGCCCTCCACAAGAACGTCGTCGGGCTGAGTGTCGTTCGGATCGCTCATGCGTTCATACTCTCACGGGCTGGCGGCGCGCGGTCCAGTCGATGACGCAGTACAACTCCCGACGCCGGCCGGCCACACCCGCGACGATGGATATCGCTGTCCCGCGCACGAAGGCCAGACAGCCGGAAGCCGGCCAGCCCGTGAAGGCTGGCCGGCTTGTGAGGGGCTTGTGCAGGCGGCTGAGGCGGTCAGCCTCAGCAGCACCGGCCCTGGGGGTTGGAGTCCTGCCGGTCCGTCCTGTCGCGCCAGAACTCACGCTCGCTCAAGGGCGGTTCCTGGTGTCCTGCTGCGCGGTGGAACTCCACATACTTTGTGTAAGCATCCGCCCCCATAACACCGCCAAGGTACCGGGCGATTCCGCGGAACCCCGTTGCCAGGACGTCCAGACCCGTGCTCATCAGTGGTGCCGTGCGCTGTCGAACCGGACGTCGGCGGGCAGCTTGTTCCATTCCGCCAGCAGTTCTTTTTCCGCCGGGGTGGGGATCAGCCCTGCGGGTGCGAAAACCTTGGACGGACGGGCCGGGTCCTCATGGTTGGGATTCGGCCGTCCGGCCTGCTGGTTTTGGAAGGCCTGGACGGTAGCGATGACGGCCGTGGCAATCACGATGATGCTCAGCACCACGAAGATCACCGACAGCCAGCCCTGGATTGCTGTATTGCGGACTACGGCTTCCATGGCGGCAACACTCTTGGCGGTACCGAACTCGGTCTTGCCATCCGCGAGGGCCTTGCTGAAGGCCGCGTTGTTGGCGAAGTAGCCGACGGCGGGCGTGGACGAGAAGATCTTCTGGTAGCTCGCGGTGATTGTCACCACCGCCGCAAAGGCCAGCGGAAGCGCCACAATCCACAGGTATTTGAACGTTCCGCGCCGGGCGACAATGGCCAGGCAGACAGAAAGCGCAATCGCGGCGAGCAATTGGTTGGCGATGCCAAACAGCGGGAAGAGTGTGTTGATTCCGCCCAGCGGATCGGTCACTCCCATCAGCAGCACGGCACCCCAGGCGCCCACCATGATGGCCGTGCAGAGCCACGCGCCTGGGCGCCAGGAGTGTTCCTTGAATTTCGGGGCGAAGTTGCCGATCGAATCCTGGAGCATAAAGCGCGCAACGCGGGTTCCGGCGTCGACCGCGGTCAGGATGAACAGCGCCTCAAACATGATGGCGAAGTGGTACCAGAACGCCATCATGGCCGTGCCGCCGATGAACTGCTGCATGATGTGGGCAAGACCGACCGCGAGGGTGGGTGCGCCGCCGGTGCGGGAGACGATGCTTTCTTCGCCGACGTTCCTGGCCGTCTCGGCGAGCAGTTCCGGTCCGATGTTCACGCCGGACAGTCCCAGGCTGTTGACCCAGGCTGCGGCAGTTTCCACGGTTCCGCCGGTCAGGGCGGCAGGAGCGTTCATGGCGAAGTAGAGGCCGCGGTCAATCGAGATGGCTGCAACGAGAGCCATGATGGCCACGAAGGACTCCATCAGCATGCCGCCGTAGCCGATGTAGCGGCTCTGCCGCTCCTTCTCGATGAGTTTGGGGGTGGTGCCGGAGGAGATCAGGGCGTGGAAGCCTGACAACGCCCCGCAGGCAATGGTGACGAACAGGAAGGGGAAGAGTGCCCCGGGGAAGACCGGTCCGTTGTCCCGGCCGGCAAATTCGCTGAAGGCCGGGACGGTGATTTCCGGGCGAACCACAATGATGGCCAGTGCGAGCATAACGATCACACCGATCTTCATGAATGTTGACAGGTAGTCGCGGGGTGCCAGCAGGAGCCAGACCGGAAGGATGGCCGCGATGAAGCCGTATACGATCAGTCCCCACGCGATGGTCACCTTGTCCAGCGTGAAGAACGTTGCGCCCCATTCGGTCTCGGCCACGATGCCGCCGCCGATAATGGCCGCCATCAGCAGGACGAAGCCGATGAGGGACACTTCCATGACCTTGCCCGGCCGGAGGAACCGGAGGTAAACGCCCATAAAGAGTGCGATGGGAATGGTCATGCCGACGGAGAAGACACCCCAGGGGCTTTCAGCCAGCGCGTTGACCACGACGAGCGCCAGGATCGCCACGATGATGACGATGATCAGGAGTGTGGCGATGAGTGCCGCTGTGCCGCCGATGACACCGAGTTCTTCCCGGGCCATCTGGCCCAGGGACCGGCCGCCGCGGCGCATGGAGAAGAACATCACCACGTAGTCCTGCACAGCACCGGCGAGCACAACGCCAATGATGATCCAGATCGTGCCGGGCAGGTAGCCCATCTGGGCCGCGAGGATCGGACCGACCAAAGGCCCGGCACCTGCAATGGCGGCAAAGTGGTGGCCGAACAGGACGTTGCGGTCAGTCCGGACGTAATCCTTGCCGTCAGCCTTGTACTCAGCAGGCGTGGCGCGCCGGTCATCGGGCTTGGTGATGTAGCGCTCGATCACCTTCGAATAGAAGCGGTAGCCGATCAGGTAGGTGCAAACCGAGGCGAACACGAACCAGATGGCGTTGACGGTCTCGCCGCGGATGATTGCCACCATGAACCAGGCCACACCCCCGAGCAGTGCGATGGCAGCCCACAAGGCAATCTTGGCCGGCGTCCATTTTTTCTCTTCAGCCTCGCGGACGGCCTCGTCCACGGCAGTGGGCGGAAGGTCCGGGTTGGCGGTCAGCGGGCCGCCCCGTTTCGCTGAACCTGCCGGTTCCTCAGGCCTGGTGGCCATGTCTCCTCCTTGAGAGTTTGTGCTTCGATCGATAGCTCAGAGGCACCCTACCAACGCCGCCCCGCCACGGGGACGGTAACCGCCGTGTCGCGTGTCCCTGCGGCGAGCGGCAGCCTGGAGGCGTCCAATGACAGACCTCATGCCCCCACCGTAGGCCTGCGGCTTCCAATGGAAAAGACCCAACGGCGTAACGGATTGCGGCGGCCGGCATACCGAAGCCGCTGGTCAGGCCCCCACCTCCCGGGTTGATGTCCTGGTAAAACTTCCGATCTGCGGCAGCTCCTGGATCCTTATCGGCGCGTTTCCGGGGTGAGCGGGGCAGCTTCTTCCGTCGTGACGCCGTTGGACGGTTTTCGTGGCGTGCCCTGGCCGTTGGCTCCCGGGCCTGCGTTCTGGGCCTGCTGCACCATCCGCGCCTCGCAGAGATCCAGCCAGCGGACCTCGGCCTCGGTTTGGAAGATGAGCGAATCCAGTACCAGCAGCCAGGCGGTGTCCGCCGGCTTCTGGTTGGCGGCCGTATCCCGCCGGGACCTGGTGTAATCCTGGTGCGCCCGGATGGACGCCACCCGCTGGGCCTGGATAATGGCCTGCACATCCACACCGGGCAGCGTCACGGCGAGCGCGAGCTTGATGGCGAGTTCGTTGCGTGGCGGGTTGGCGCGCTCCACGGGGGCGGCAAACCAGCCTTCGACTTCCGCCGCGCCCGCGGCGGTAATGCTGTAGACCACGTGGCCTTCGCCGTCGCTGCCATCGTTGCTGACCAGTCCGTCACGTTCCAGGCGGTCCAGCGTGGTGTACACCTGCCCGATGTTCAGCGGCCAGGTGGATCCGGTTCGGTTCTCGAACTCAACCCTGAGCTGGTAGCCGTACCGCGGCTGGTCCTGCAGCAGGGCGAGGAGGCTGTGGCGGATGGACATGTCACTCCTGGCGGGGGCGTGAGCCTGTGGCATGCACGGACCCCCAGGACGCGTGCATACTGCGTATGGCTCGAGAGTAACCCGACGCCCCGCCAGAAGCAATACTCAGTATTCACGGGGCCGACGGCCTGGCCGCTACATGACCAGCAGGATCTTTCCCACGTGGTCGCCCGTGTCAAAGTATTTGTGCGCCTCCCCCGCCTGGTTCAGCGGGAAAGTTTTTGCCACCAGCGGACGGATGCTGCCGTCGGTGATAAGCGGCCACACCGACTCGCGCACGGCACTCATGATGGCGCCCTTCTCGGCCACGGGGCGGGGCCTCAGCGCTGTTGCCACCACGGCGGCCCGCTTCCGCAGGAGCTGGCCGAGATCGAGCTCGCCCTTGGCGCCGCCCTGCAGCCCGATGACCACGAGCCGGCCGTAGTCGGCCAGCGCGTCAATATTCTTCGCCAGGTACTTGGCGCCCACCACATCCAGGATGACGTCCGCTCCCTTGCCGCCGTTCTGCCGGCGCAGGCTGTCCGGGAAGTCTTCCTCTTTGTAGTTGATGGCGATGTCCGCCCCCAGGAAGGCTTTGGCTGTCCCCACTTTCTCGTCAGACCCCGCAGTGGTGGCTACTTTGGCGCCCAAGGCCTTGGCCATCTGGATGGCCATGGTGCCGATCCCCCCGGTGGCGCCGTGGATCAGGACGGTTTCGCCCGCCTGCAGCTGCGCCGTCATGACCAGGTTCGAGTACACCGTGGCCGCCACTTCGGGCAGGGACGCGGCAGTGACCAGGTCCACGCCGTCGGGAATCCTCAGGACCTGCTCCGCCGGCACGGCAACCTTCTCCGCGTAACCGCCGCCGGCCAGCAGCGCCACCACCTTGTCACCCACGGAGAACGCTTTCGTCACACCGGGGCCGAACCCTGCGATCCTCCCGGAGACCTCCAAGCCAGGAATCTCGGACGCACCGGGCGGCGGCGGGTAAAAGCCCCGGCGCTGCTGCACATCCGCGCGGTTCAGGCCGGCGGCGACGACGTCGATCAGCACCTCCCCCTGGCCGGGCACCGGAGCGTCCACTTCACGGACTTCCAGCACCTCCGGACCACCGGGTTCTGCGATGTAGATGGCTTTCATGGAGTACTCCCGTTTTCTAGCTGATTCGTGCCCCAGAACCAGTGTGCACCGGACGCACGGCAGACTCTGTTTTGTTGCAGCCAACTGCCTATGAAACACTACTGGGTAGGGAAGGTTGTCCGAGCGGCCGAAGGAGCTAGTCTTGAAAACTAGTGTGCGGTAACCCCGTACCAAGAGTTCGAATCTCTTACCTTCCGCGAATGGAACCCCGGTTAGCCAGTAAATGGCGAACCGGGGTTCCTTCGTTTCCGGGCCGGCGCCCACCCGTTGAAACTGTCGGAGCCCCCGCATAGGGTCTTTGCTGTTGCCATCCCTCAACAGAAAGAGTCCACCATGCCTGCACCCGAGATCACCCCCGGCGCACCCTGCTGGATCGACCTCATGACATCGGACATCACCAAAGCCCGCCAGTTCTACGGCGGGCTCTTCGGCTGGGAGTACGAGACCGGCGATGAGGAAAAGTACGGCGGCTACACCACCGCCCGGAAGAACGGCAAGACCGTGGCAGGCCTCATGCAAAAGGACGCGGAACAGGCCGGCATGCCCGACGTGTGGTCCACCTACCTGCGCTCGGATGACGCAGCTGCCACCGCCGAAGCCGTCACGGCCAACGGCGGCCAGGTGCACATGGAACCCATGGACGTCCCGGAGCAGGGCCACATGGCCATTATCGGGGATGCCTCCGGAGCTGCCATCGGCGTGTGGCAGCCCCGCGAAATGCGCGGGTACGAACTCGTTGCCGAGCCCGGCGCTGCCGCCTGGCACGAGCTGCACACCAAGGACTACGACGCCGCCGTGAAGTTCTACCAGAACGTCTTCAACTGGGACACGGACGTTATGAGCGACACCCCCGGGTTCCGGTACACCACCCTGGGCGCCGGCGATTCGGCCAAGGCGGGCATCATGGACGCGTCAGGGTACCTGCCGGCTGAAGTTCCCTCCAACTGGCAGGTCTACTTCAATGTGGAGGACGCAGACGCCTCCATCGAGAAGGCTGTTGCGTTGGGGGCCGCGGTTCTTGACGGCCCCGAGGACTCGCCGTTCGGGCGCCTCGCGACGCTGGCCGACCCCACCGGCGCGATATTCAAGATCATCGCCTAAGTAAATTTTCCGGACAAATACCGGCCGGCAGCTTCCCTCGAAGCTACCGGCCGGTATTCTTTTGTGATGACGGACACCTGGGGGTGGCCGGTCAACCATTGCTCCTGCAACCTCGCGCCGCAGACAGCGCTACACGGGGAATCAACCCTGCGTTCATTCAGTGCTGCTTTGCTGTGCCGGACACCACCTGACCTGGGGCGGAGTCCGGCCTTGTCCTTGGGTACAACCCGGACACCATTCCATCGGGTCCCCTACCCGGGACACCCCAATGAAAGTAAGAGCGGATGCAAACCAAACCTTGGAAATTAGCGCTGGGCACAGCGCTCTCAGTGGGGCTGATCGCTGCCCCGCTGGCAACCGTGCCCGCCGTCGCGGAAGTCTCAGGGGCTGACGCCACAGCAGAGGTCTCAGCTGCTGCCGGCACATCGGCCGTTGTCATCAATGAGGCCTACCTCAGCGGCGGCAGCGCCGGCGCGGCCTACAGAAACAAGTTCGTCGAGCTGTACAACACCTCCGACGCCCCGGTCTCCCTGGACGGCTGGTCCATCCAGTACCGCTCAGCCACCGGCAGCGCCGCGCCCACCGGTGTGGCACCCCTGACCGGTACCATTCCGGCGAAGGGCCACTTCCTTGTGAAGGGCGGCACCAACAGCGGCACGTCCACGGCCGCTGAATTGCCGGCCGCCGACGTTAATGCCACCAATCTGAACCCCTCCGGCACCACCGGCACGGTCATCCTGGCCACGCAGGCCACCGCCCTGAGCGGCCTTGCCACCGGTTCCGTCATCGGGGCGGCCGGTGTCGCCGACCTGCTGGGGTATGGCACGTCGAACACCTTCGAAACCAAGGCTGCTGCCGCCCCGGCCGGCAACACCGACGTCAAGAGCCTGAACCGCGCCGGCTTTGCTGACAGCAATGACAATTCCGCGGACTTCACACTGAAGGCCGACATCACCCCGCAGGCCTCCACCGGCGCCGTTACCCCGCCGGTTGATCCTCCCGTTGATCCGCCGACCGACCCCGCACCGGTCGGGGCAAAAACGATCGCCGAGATCCAGGGCACCGGATCTGCCAGCCCGCTCGCCGGATCAACGGTGACCACGCGTGGCAAGGTCACCGCGGCGTTCCCCACCGGCGGTTTCGCCGGTTACTACGTCCAGACCCCGGGGACCGGCGGGGACCTCACCCCGGCCAGCCAGACGGCGTCGGACGCTGTATTTGTGTACTCCCCTGCCACCGCCGGTTCCGTGCAGATCGGCGACTTCGTCGAAGTCAGCGGCACGGTGTCCGAGTTCAACGGCATGACCCAGGTCAGCGTGGTGGATGCCGCCAGCCTCACCAAGCTGACGGACGCCGCGCCGGAGGTCAAGGCCACCAACTTCACGCTGCCTGCCGCTGAAACCTTCCGCGAAGCCCTCGAAGGCATGCTGCTCGCCCCGCAGGGGCCGGTCACCGTGACTGACAACTACTCCCTGAACCAGTACGGCGAAATCGGGCTCGCAGGCGGAACCACGACGCTGGTGCAGCCCACCGCCGTCGCGCCCTACGGCTCTGCCGAATACCAGGCCACCGTGGCGGACAACGCCGCCCGCGGCATCAAGCTCGACGACGGCTCCACCACCAACTTCCTCCGGGACGCCGCCACCAAGGCCCAGGTGCTTCCGTACCTGACGGCCACGGATCCCGTCCGGGTGGGCTCCCCGGTGACGTTCACAACGAATGTGGTGCTCAGCTACGCCAACAACTCCTGGAAGTTCCAGCCGCTGGCCCACCTGACCGAGGCCAACAGGGGCACCGTCCAGCCGGCCAGCTTCGGCGCCACCCGCACAGAGGCTCCGGCGGGCGTGGGCGGCAACCTGAAGATCGCCTCCTTCAACGTGCTGAACTACTTCCCCACCACAGGTGACCAGCTCGCCGGCTGCACGTTCTACGAGGACCGCGACGGCAACCCCGTCACGGTTCGCAGCGGCTGCGACGCCCGCGGCGCTGCCAACGCCGAGAACTTCAAACGCCAGCAGGACAAGATCGTTGCCGCCATCACAAAGTCCGGCGCCGATGTTGTGTCCCTGATGGAGATCGAGAACTCGGCCCAGTTCGGCAAGGACCGCGACGACGCCCTGGCCAAGCTGGTGGATTCCCTCAACATCGCCACACCCGGCATCTGGGACTACGTCCGCACGCCTGCCAATGCTCCCCCGCTGGCCGATGAAGACATGATCCGCACCGCATTTATCTTCAAGAAGGCCGTGGCGGAACCGGTCGGCGAATCCGTGATCCACAACGACACCGTCGCCTTCGCCAGCGCGCGCAAGCCGCTCGCCCAGGCCTTCAAACCTGTGGGTGCGGCCGATGACAAGACGTTCATCGCCATCGCAAACCACTTCAAGTCCAAGGGCTCCGCCGCCACACCGGAGGACACCGACATGGGCCAGGGCGCGTCCAACCTCGCCCGCACGGCCCAGGCCAAGTCACTCCTGGACTTCTCCACGAAGCTGCAGTCGGAGAAGGGAACCGCCAGGGTTTTCCTGATCGGCGACTTCAACTCCTACGCCCACGAAGACCCCATGAACGTCTTCCGGGCGGCCGGCTACGTCAACCAGGACGAAAAAGCCAAGAACGCCGACGGCTCCGCAAAACACTCCTACCTCTTCGGCGGCCTGGTGGGTTCCCTGGACCACATCCTCGCTTCCCCGGCAGCCGATGCAGTGGTGACCGGTGCCGACATCTGGAACATTAACTCCGTAGAGTCCGTGGCGCTGGAATACAGCAGGTATAACAACAATGTGACCAACTACTATGCGCCGGACCAGTTCCGCGCCAGCGACCACGATCCCGTGGTGGTGGGCCTGGACCTGCCTGCCGGCCCGGTCACCCCGGCCAGCGTTGAGCTGAACTTCCTTGGCATCAACGATTTCCATGGCCGCATCGACGCGAACACCGTCCTGTTCGCGGGCACCGTCGAAGAGCTGCGCGCGTCCGCTCCGGGCGCCACCGCTTTCCTGTCCGCAGGGGACAACATCGGTGCTTCGCTGTTCGCCTCGGCTGTCGCCAAGGACCAGCCCACCATCGACGTGCTGAACGCCCTGGAGCTGGACGCGTCCGCCGTGGGCAACCACGAGTTCGACGGCGGCTGGGCAGACCTGCGCGACCGCGTCATTGCCGGCGGCAGCAACGCCGCCTTCCCGTACCTGGGCGCCAACGTCTACACAAAGGGCACCACCGAACCGGTCCTGCCGGAGTACACGGTCCTGGAGATGGACGGTGTGAAGGTTGCCATCATCGGCACCGTCACCCAGGAAGTCCCGTCCCTGGTGACACCGGCCGGCATCAGCGACCTTGAATTCGGTGATCCCGTGGACGCCATCAACCGTGTGGCAGCAAAGATCACGGCAGAGAACCTCGCCGATGTGATCGTCGTGGAAAACCACGACGGCGCCGGGTCCGGAACCCCGGAGGGTGCCACCCTGGAGCAGGAAGTGGCAGCGGGCGGCCCGTTCGCGAAGCTGGTCACCGAAACCTCCGCCGACGTGGACGCCATCTTCACGGGCCACACCCACAAGGAATACGCCTGGGACGCCCCGGTCCCCGGTGCCGGGGGCAAGACCCGGCCGATCGTCCAGACCGGCAACTACGGCGAAAACATCGGCCAGATCAAGCTCACGGTGGACACTGCCAGCAAGCAGGTCACGGCCTACACGGCGGGCAACGTCAAGCGGACCACACGCCCGGCTGAAGAGCTGAAGACCGCCTACCCGCGAGTGGCAGCGGTGGACGCGATCGTGCAGAAGGCCCTTGCGGCCGCAGCCGAGATCGGCAACCAGCCGGTGGGCGCGCTGACCGCTGATATCACCACCGCCTTCAGCCCGGACCCGGCGGGCGGACCGGCCAAACGCGATGACCGTGCCAGCGAATCCACGCTGGGCAACCTGGTTGCGGACTCCCTGCGCGACTCGCTGAGTCCTGCTGACCTCGGCGGCGCGGAAATCGGCGTCGTCAACCCCGGCGGCCTCCGCAACGAGCTGTACTACGCTCCGGACGGAACCATCACCTACGCGGAAGCCAACTCGGTCCTGCCGTTCGTGAACAACCTGTGGACCACGTCCCTGACCGGTGCCCAGTTCAAGACGCTGCTGGAGCAGCAGTGGCAGACCAACGCCGACGGCACGGTTCCCAGCCGCGCCTACCAGCAGCTGGGATTGTCCAGGAACGTCAACTACACCTACGACGCCTCCCGCGCCGCAGGTGACCGGATCACCTCGATCCGGGTGGATGGCGTCCTCATCGATCCGGCGAAGTCCTACCGGATCGGCACGTTCAGCTTCCTGGCAACCGGCGGCGACAACTTCCGGGTCTTCAAGGACGGAACCGGCACCCGGGACTCCGGCCTGGTGGACCGTGACGCCTGGATCAAATACCTCCAGGGGCACAACCCGGTGTCACCTGATTTCGCCCGACGCACCGTGGCCGTAACCAACACCACGGCGGCTGAGGTCAAGCCCGGCGATGCCATGACCCTGACCGTCAGCAAGCTGGACCTGACCTCCCTGGGCAGCCCGGTCAACACCTCCCTGGCCGCGGCATTCACCGACGCCGCCGGAACGGTGACCGATCTCGGCAGTGTTCCGGTGACCGCCGGCGCGGCCACCGTGAACCTCACGGTTCCGGCGGGGGCCGCTGCAGGACCGGGCACCCTGGTCCTCACGGCCGCCGAGTCAGGCACCGTGGTGAAAACCGCGGTTCAGGTGGGCGCTGGCGGACCGGTCCAGCCTGTCTGCACGGCCCCCGAACCGCCCACCAGGTGGTACGACATCCTGGGCTGGGTCCGTTACGGCATCGCCTGGTTCCAGTACCAGCAGTGCCTGCGCGGCTGATGCCGGCCTGATGCCGGTCTGATGACGCCAGCGTTGCACCCGCTTTAGAACAGAGGTGCCCCGCCCCGACCGGAGTCCGGTCAGGACGGGGCACCTCTCTTTGTTTGGGGCCTTTTTAGGCAGGCTGCGGGACCCGTTCCGGGGCCTCCGCTTCGGCAAACAAGTTGGCCGGGACGGCCAGTCCGTAGTGTTCGCGCAGAGTGCGTCCGGAGTACTCGTGCCGGAACAGGCCCCGTTCCTGCAGGATGGGCACCACCTGGTCCACAAAGATGTCCAGGCCCGAGGGCAGCACGGGCGGCATGATGTTGAAGCCGTCCGCCGCGCCCGCTTGGAACCAGTCCTGGATGGCGTCCGCCACCTGCTCCGGGGTACCGGAGAAGGTCCGGTGCCCGCGGCCGCCGCCCAGCCTGCCGATCAGCTGGCGCACCGTGAGCTGCTCACGGCGCGCCAGGTTCACGATCAGCGTGTACCGGCTCTTGGCACCCTCAATCTCGTCCTCGGACGGAAGATCCGCCGGCAGCCGGGCGTCCAGCTTCAGCGATTCAGGTGCAACCCGCAGCACGTTGGCGAGCTGCCGGCGGGCGTGTTCGGGCAGGATCAGTTCGTCCAGCTCCTGCTCCAGCTTCAGGGCTTCGGCCTCGGTGGCGGCGATCACCGGAACGATGCCCGGCAGGATCTTGATGGACTGCGGGTCCCGGCCGGCCGCCGTCGTCCGCTTTTTCAGGTCGGCGTAGAAGTCCTGCGCATCGGCGAGGGTCTGGTGCGCCGTGAAGACTGCCTCCGCGTACCGGGCCGCGAAGTCCTTGCCGTTCTCGGAGGAGCCGGCCTGCACAATCACGGGGTGCCCCTGGGCGGACCTGGGGACGTCGAGGGCGCCTTCCACCTGGAAATGCCGGCCTTCATGGTTGACCGCGTGCACGCGGGAACTGTCGGCCCACACGCCGGCGCCCTTGTCCGCCACGACGGCATCGTCTTCCCAGCTGTCCCAGAGTTTCTTCGCCACGTCCAGGAACTCTGCGGCCCGCTCATACCGCTGCGAGTGCGCTGGCTGGCCGGCGAGGGAGAAGTTCCGGGCGGCCGCGTCACCCGCTGTGGTCACAACGTTCCACCCCGTCCTGCCGCCGCTGATGTGGTCCACGGAGGCAAACCGCCGGGCCAGGTTGTACGGCTCGTTATAGGTGGTGGAGGCGGTGGCGATGAGCCCGATCCTCTCGGTGACTGCCGCGATGGCGGCGAGCAGCACCGTGGGCTCGAGGCTGGTGTACGGCCGCTGGCCCACGTTGCCGTGCAGCACCGGCGAATCGGCGAAGAAGATCGAGTCCAGTTTGCCGCGCTCGGCCGTCTGTGCCAGCTTCTGGAAATGCTGCACGTCCGTGCCGGCGCGGCTGTTGCTCTCGGGCAGCCGCCACGACGCCTCGTGGTGGCCGGTGCTCATCAGGAACGCGTTCAGGTGCAGCTGCCGGGGGCCGCTCTCTGCCGCGCTCACGCCTGGACCCCAGCGGCTTCGCCGGCAGTGGCAGAGGGTACGACGACGGTCTCGGAGTAGGCGGACGAGTCACCTTTGAGGGAGGTGCTGCTGCGGCCGTCCACTCCGCGGGGAACGTCACCGGCGATGGTCACGCGGTTCAGCTGGCGGGGCTGGCCGTCATAGTTGGCCGGTGCGTAGTGCTGGGTGATGCGGTTGTCGAAGAGCACCAGCTGGTCCGGCTCCCAGTTCACGCGCACCACGTTCTCCGGGCGGGTGATGTAGGCCTGCAGGAGGCGCAGGATGTCCTTGGATTCGGTGTTGGAAAGCCCCACGATCCGCAGCCGCTGCGCGAAGCCGCCGATGAACAGGCCCCGCTCCCCCGTCAGCGGGTGGACGCGGACCACGGGGTGGGCGGATTCGAAGTGGATCCTGGTGAATTCCTTCCGCCGCTCGTCGGCGTTGGCGTGTTCCAGGTTCTTGGGCACCGAGTAGTCGTAGTCGTTGGTGTGGATGGCCCAGAGGGCGTCAGCGAAGTTCCGCAGTTCCGCCGGCAGGTCCTGGTAGGCGCCGGCCGAGGAGGCGATCAGGGTTTCGCCGCCATAGGCCGGCAGGGTGATGCTGCGGAGGGTGGAGGCCTGCGGCGGGTTGACCACAAACGTGACGTCGGTGTGCCAGTTGTTGGCGCTGCCGTTTTCGCTGTCCACGGGCAGGACCGCGGGCTTGCCGTCCACGGAGGCAACTGTGGGGTGGGCCTTGGTGAGCGGGCCGAAGCGGCTGGCGAAGCGCACCTGGTCCTCGTCGGTGCGGATGTTGGCGTTGCGGAAGACCAGGGCCTTGTGGACATTCAGGGCTTCGCGGATCTGTGCCACCGTGTCCTCGGACAGGTCTGCGCTGAGGTCCAGGCCCCGGATTTCGGCGCCGATGCGGGAGCCCAGTTTGGTGAAGTCGAGCGTGGCTTCGGTAGCGACGTTGGTTTCGGTGATGACAGTCATGGAGTATTCCTTTGCAGTATCAGAAGGGCGGTTCAAAGATCGGGAGCTAGGAGGTGGAGCCGACGGCGGTGCGCCACTTGGAGAAGTGCCGTTCCAGGGCCACGAGCAGGACGTTGACCACCAGGCCCAGGACCGAGACGGTCAGGATGCCGGCGTACATGTCCGGGATCAGGAAGCTCATCTGGGAATTGACGATCAGGTAGCCCAGCCCGGCTTTGGCGCCCACCATTTCGGCGGCGATCAGCACCAGGATGGACGAGGTTCCGGCCATCCTGATGCCGGTGAAGATGGTGGGGACCGCGGAGGGC
The DNA here is from genome assembly GCF_014764445.1 of Pseudarthrobacter sp. BIM B-2242. Classification (NCBI taxonomy): domain Bacteria; kingdom Bacillati; phylum Actinomycetota; class Actinomycetes; order Micrococcales; family Micrococcaceae; genus Pseudarthrobacter; species Pseudarthrobacter sp. BIM B-2242. The sequence goes on along the minus strand of NZ_CP061721.1, from coordinate 660,997 downwards.
AGGATCACCTTCTGGAAGAGCCGGAAGCTGTTCAGGCCCAGGGACTTCGCGGCCCGGATCAGCAGCGGATCCACGGTCCGAACACCGGCGATGGTGTTCAGCAGGACCGGGAAGAACGCCGCGTAGGCCACGATGGTGATCTTGGATTCCTCGCCGATCCCCAGCAGCAGCGTGAACACCGGCAACAGTGCCAGCGTGGCGGTGTTGCGGAAGAGCTCCAGGAGCGGGTTCAGGAACGAATTCAGCCACCCGTACCAGGCGATCAGGAGCCCCAGCACCACGGCGGACACCACGGCGATCCCGAACCCGGAGACGGAGCGGGTGAGGCTCGCCTGCAGGTGGCTTTGCAGCTGGCCGTTTTCCACCAGCTTCACGCCGGCGGCAATGACTTCGTGGAGCGGCGGCAGGAACACCCGGGTGGCCGGGCTGGCGAGGTAGGTCGGCCCGAACTCCCACAGGGCCAGGAACAGCAGCACCGCGAGCGATTTCCAGCCTGCCCGTCCGGCGGCCCCCGCGAAGGCACGCAGTCCGGCAGCCGCCGTCGTCCGCTCTCCTTGGTCCTTCCGCGAGGGTCCCGGCCGCGCTGGTTCGGGTGAACGTTCGACGGCGGCAGCCGCCTCTTGGGGTCGGGTCAACACAGTGCTCATCAGGCTGCGCTCCTTTCCAGGGGCTGTTCGTCGGGGGCGGTTCCATCGGGCAGGATTTTGCGGTGGCCGGAATCCTGGGCGAGGCGGACCTCGTTGTGCAGGAGGGACCACACCTGGTGCCGATGTTCCACAAAGGCGGGATGCGAGCGGATGTCCGCGTCGCCGTCGCGGTCCGGGATGTTGATGTCCACGATCTCCTTGAGCCGGCCGGGGCGGGCACTGAGCACCGCCACCCGCTGCCCGAGGTAGACGGCTTCATCGATGCCGTGGGTGATGAAGATGATGGTTTTGCCCGTGGCCTTCCAGATTTTCAGCAGCTCGTCCTGGAGCTGTTCACGGGTCTGCGCGTCCAGGGCGGCGAACGGCTCGTCCATCAGCAGAATGTCCGGCTCATAGGCGAGGCTTCGTGCAATGGCCACGCGCTGCTTCATACCGCCGGACAATTCATGGGGATACCGGTCCTCGAAGCCGGCCAGGCCCACCAGGTCAAGGAATTCACTGGCCTTGGCCGCTCTTTCCTTCCTGGACAGCCCGGTGTTCTCCAGTCCGATGGAGACGTTGGCCGATGCCGTGCGCCAGGGGAACAGCGCGTACTGCTGGAAGACCACGGCGCGGTCCTGGCCCGGCCCCGTCACTTCCTTGCCGTCCACCAGCACCTTCCCTGAAGTGGGCCGGGAAAGCCCTGCGAGCAGGTCCAGGAGTGTTGTCTTGCCGGAGCCGCTGGGCCCTACCAACGTGACGAATTCGCCGGCGGCCACGTCCAGGCTGAGGTCATCCAGTGCTGTCAGGACGGACGGCCCTTCCGGGCGTCGGCCGCCTTTACCCGGGCCCTTGCCTGCGCCTTTGCCCGGGCGGATAACGAATTCCTTGGTGACGTTGTGGAGGCTGATCTTGGGGGTCATTGTCTATCCCTTCGAGGTTGCAGGAGCGTCGGCGGTGGCCAGGCCGTTGAACTCGTTGGTGTAGAGCTTCTGGGTGTCCAGTTCGCCGCTGATGATTCCCGCGGATTTCAGGTAGTCGGCCCAGCGGGTGAAATCGGTGTCCTGGATCCGGCCACCCGGCGAGGCAACGCCTACGCTCTTCCAGTACTTCAGCGCCTCTGTGCTCTCGTTGCGGCCTCGCTTGGCGATGATTTCCTCGAACTTGGCAATGACCTGTTCCCGCGGAGTGGTGCGCTCCCACTCGATGGCCTTCGCGACGCCGGTGACCACGGTCCTGCTGGTTTCCGGGTTTTTCGCGATGAAGTCTTTCCGGAGAACGTACTGGCCGGCGTCGAACGGGCCACCGATCACCCCGGTATCCGTGAACAGTGCCCGCACGCCGCCTTCGGCGAGCGCCCGGTCCTGGAGCACGCCGCCGAGCGTCCCGACGTCAACCTGCTTCTTGCGGAGGGCCACTTCAGTTTCGTTCGGCGGCACCACCACCAGCTGCACCTGCTTGATCTCCTCTGGCGTGAGACCGCTGTTTTTCAGGTGGGTGGTGATGACTGCTTCGTGGTGGGCGCCGAGGGTGTTCACGGCGATCTTCTTGCCGATCAGGTCCTTCGCCGTCCGGATGGGGCTGCCTTCCTCCACGTAGTAGCCGGTGAAGGTTTCCTTGTCCTCGCCGTAGTAGTTGATGACGGCCTGGACGGGGGCGCCGGCCTCGATCAGTTTGATCACCGCACCGGTGAAGGCTCCCCCGATGTCCGTCTGGTCCGTGGCGACGGACTGGATGCTCTGCGGGCCGCTGGTGGTGTTGCTGACCCACTCGAGCTTCACGTCGCCGAGGTAGCCGAGGTCCTCGGCGACTTCCAGCAGGGCGACGGTGTTGGGTGACCCCTGGTAACGGACCGTCTTCACCTCGGCGCCACCGGAACTGCTGCCGGCGGCGCCGGGCTGGGCCGTCGCTGCGCCGCCGCAACCGGTCAGCACCAGCGAGAGCGCCAGGGTGGCAACGGCAGCTGCGATGCGTGCAGTCCTGCGTGCTGCCCGGCCGGCTGCCCTGTGTGCCTGGCTGGCTGCGGCATGTGCCGCTGGTGGGGATGGGTTTCGGTTTGTCATGGCGGAATCTTCCTGGCCTGGTGGTTGGAACCGGCGGCGGGGGTCCGGCCGGCTGGCTTGTGGCAACCACTAGAACAGAGAAAAATCGGCGGCAAAAGGGCTTCGTTCACGGCGCGAAATGGCGGGAAACGGCAGGAAATAGCGGGAAATCAGCGGTCACAGGCCGCAGCGCGGCGTAGTGTTCCGACTCGAAGGCAGGCTGCGGGACGCATGGCGAAACGTTGAGCCATCAGGGGTAAAGCAACCGGGTAACGCGCTGTCATGGCTGGCCACAGGGCGACGCTTCTGCGACGTCCAATGACATGTCAGTCCACCCCCGGATGCTGCGCAGGCACCGCACCTGCAGGCGTAGTCAAGTCACGCACATCGGGCCGCGGCGGTGCAGCGCTGGAGGCCCGCAAATGTTTCTGTGCACGATGTCCCGTTATGACGCGGGAGCTGCCTGCCCGGAGCTGTCAGTAGCCCAGGACGGCCTGGGCGATTTCGTCCGCATCGCGGAGTGTCCGTTGCCCGCTCGCATAGGCGGGGCCACCCGGCTGGAAGGCTTCGGCAGCGATAGCCGTGCCCCACTGGTTCGAGGAGAGCTGCAGGCCCAGCACATACAGCCCCTCGCCCACTGAGCCGTTCGCGGACACCGGACGGTACGGATGCGCGGTGACCTCCAACCCGGTCGACTGGACCGGGGCGCCCTCCGCCGTCATCATCAGCCGGGGCCGCACCAGGCCGTCCGCGAGGAGCTGCTGCAGGAGGGGTGAATCATTGGCGGAGACCCGGTTGCCGGGCGCCAGGGCCTCCACCATCGTCGTCGCCGTCATTGGCGGGCTGCCCACCCACGGTGACACAGCGGTGAACCTGCCCGCCCGGCGATCCACACTGAAACGGGGGTCGGGCCCCACAAAACTGACCACTCCGGCGCGCGCCAGGGCGGCCAGTTGCTCGGAGCGCAGCGCAGGCGGCCCGCTGGCCAGCCCTTCCACGAACGATTCAAACCAGCCACGGAGTCCGGCCACCCAGGACTCATCGGTGATGCCGCCGTCGGCCACGGCCGTTTTCAGAACAGCGCGCCCGTGGTGCAGCGCCCCGATTGCCATCTTCACCGGGTCCTGCTCACCGAGCGCGGAGCGGCGCGCGTCATCCATGAGGTAATCGACGACGGCGGCGTCCAGTTCAGCGCGCGAGGCAAACGACCGCCCGGACAAGGGTGCGGCCAGGCCCAGCAGATCCAGCCGGTGCCGCGGCACGACGTGCACGGCCAGGACACTCTCCACCGCGTCTTCCCAGTGGGTTGAGCCGTGGGCGTGCGGCCGCAGTGCCTCGTCCAGGGCGGCCAGGAATGTCTCCTGGTCCGGGACGGCCCCGGGCTGCGAGCGCACCAGGGTGGAGTAGTACGCCCAGAGAACGTCACGGTGCAGCAGCGGCCAGAGGTCGTGGTCGAAGCCCGGGCGGATCCCGGCGGACCCGAACCGCTCCAGCGCGGCGTCGGTAAGATAGCGCAACGTGACCGACGACGGGTAGTAGCCGTCCAGCGCAGCCTTGGCACGGTACGGGGTTCCGCGGCGGGAGGCGGCGACGATCAGCGGCTCCTGGCCCGACGGCTGGTACTCGAGCCGCGGTCCGGCGTCGATGAACTTTCCGCCACGGCCCTCAGTGAGCTGGCCCATCACGTCGAAGAAGTTCAGCCCCATGCCCCGGACCAGGACCGGCTCGCCCGCCGGGATCGCGGACCAGTCCACATCCGCGGGCACAGCCGGAGGGAAGTAGCGCAGGCCCAACTGCCCGGCTGATGCCTGCAGTTCACGCTGCTCGATGTTGAGCCTGGAAGGGATATGTCCGAGCGCGAGGACCACCGAATCGGCAGTGAGGGAAGCGCCGCCGGCAAGTCCGACGTCGAACGCGGTACCTGTGGTGCCGGTACCTCCGTCTGCCGAGGCACGCACCGACAAGGCCTCCGTTTCGTGGAAAACGATTGTGACGCCGTCGGGAAGCCGGCCCAGCAGCTCCTCCACGGTGCAGCGGAGATAGCGGCCGTACAGGGCACGGCTGGGAAAATCCCGTGAGTCCAGGGCGGCCAGTTCGGCGAGCTCCTCCGGCGACAGGGACGGCAAGGGGTTAAGCAGCTGCCCGGCACGCCAGCGGTCGAAGGTAGTGCCGGCAACGGGCGGAGCGAGCCTGGGATCCTCTGGAATGACTGTGGGGTAGAAGGCCTGGGTGTTCATGAGGTACAGCCGGGACTGTCCGGGTTGCCAGACGTGCCCCGGCCCCGCCGGATAGGGGTCGATGACGTCGATGTGGACTGCCACCGGGCCGGTCTGGGCGGCGGCGTGGGCGATCAGGCGCTCCAGGACGCTGGTACCCCGCGGGCCTGCGCCAATGATGGCCACCCTGATGCTCGACGATTTACCCACGGCATACAGAGTATCGGCACGGGCCTGCACCGCTTGACTTGCTGCCATGCGCAGATGTTGTTTGGATGGGGCGCATGACCACCACTGCAGCTGATCAAGCGCCCGGTTCATCATCCGCCACCCCCTCCGCGGTTGCCCCTGAGCCCATTGACGAGAATGTCTGGCTGGAGGACGTCTACGGCGAAGAGCCCCTGGCCTGGGTCCGCGAGCAGAACGCCCGCACCGAGGACCTCCTGGAGGACGCCGATTACGCGGCCCTGGAGGGAAGCATCCTGGAGGTGCTCGACTCGACGGACAGGATCGCCATGGTGGGTAAGCGTGGCGACTGGTACTACAACTTCTGGAAGGACAGCACCAACCCGAAGGGGCTGTGGCGCCGCACCACCTGGGAGAGCTACCTCACCGACTCCCCCGAATGGGACGTCCTGCTGGACGTGGACGCGCTGGCCGCGGCCGAGGGGGTCGAGTGGGTTTTCCATGGAGCCACTTTCCTGCGCCCGGCTGCCGGCGAACGCTACCGCCTGGCGCTGGTGGCGCTCTCCCCCGACGGCGGTGACGCCAACCGCTACCGCGAGTTCGACGTCGACACCCGCACCTTCGTGGATGCGGCCGCCGGCGGTTTCGACCTCCCGACGGCGAAGGGGAACCTCTCGTGGCTGGATGCGGATACGCTGCTGGTCGCCTCCACAGCCGTGGGGCTGCCCGCGACGGCTTCAGGGTACGCCCGCACGGCCGTGACCCTGCGGCGAGGAGAGGCCCTTGCCGCGGCTCCCCGATTGTTCGAGATTCCCGAGGACCACATGCTGGCTGTGGTGGCGCACGATTCCACTCCCGGCTTCGAGCGCACGTTCGCCGTGGACTACATCGACTTCCACAACCGCAGCACCTTCCTCCGGGCCGGGGAATCCTGGCTGGAGATCGAAGCTCCCACTGACGTCAACCTCAGCGCCCACCGCGAGTGGCTGCTGTTCCGGCCCCAGCAGGACTGGGCCGTCGGCGAAAGGACGTACCCGGCCGGTTCACTGCTCGCCGCCAATTTCGACGACTACCTCGCCGGGTCCCGGGACCTGTTGGTGCTGTTCACACCGGACGCGCACACCTCGCTGCAGTCATGGAGCTGGACGCGGAACTTCCTGCTCCTAAACCTCCTACGGGACGTATCCTCCGAAATCCGGGTGCTGGATCCGGCGGCCCCGGCAACATCCCCTACCGGTTCGGGCTCGTGGGCGTCGTCGCTGCTGGATGCGTGCCCGCCGCTGCACGACGTCAACGCCTACGCCGTGGACGATGAGGATGAAGGCCCGGCCGACGGCGGTGCCGGCGACGATTTCTGGCTCGTCGCCACGGGCTTCACCACTCCCAGCACGCTGATGCGCGGAACGCTGGAGCGCGCTGCTGCCGGAAGCTCAGGTTCCGCGAACGCTGCGGCGGGCAGTGAGGCCAGCAGCGACGCGGTGAGTGCGGTGAGTACAGGCGTGGTGAGCCGGCACGCGGAAGTGAAGGCATCGCCGTCGTTCTTTGATGATGCCAGCTACGAAGTGCAGCAGCACTTCGCCGTATCCGCGGACGGCACGCGCGTCCCGTACTTCCAGGTGGCCTCGCGGGACCTGGTCCTGGACGGGCAGAACCCCACCCAGCTCTCCGGCTACGGCGGCTTCGAAGTCTCCCGCACGCCCGCCTACAGCGGGACCGTGGGCAGGGCCTGGCTGGAGCGGCGGACCACGGCGACCGAAGGAGCCGGTGCATCGCAACACTCGCGGGGCGGCGTCTACGTGGTGGCCAACATCCGCGGCGGCGGCGAATACGGACCGGGCTGGCACCGGGCGGCCCTGAAAGAAAACCGGCACCGGGCCTTCGAGGACTTCGCCGCCGTAGCGCAGCACCTCGTCTCCCGCGGCGTCACCTCACGGGAGCGGCTTGGCTGTGTCGGCGGGTCCAACGGCGGCCTCCTGGTGGGCAACATGCTGACCAGCTACCCGGAACTGTTCGGTGCAGTTTCCTGTGGCGTGCCGCTGCTGGATATGCGCCGCTACACCAGACTCTCCGCCGGGCACTCCTGGATCGCCGAATACGGCGACCCTGACGTGCCGGAGGAATGGGAGTACATCAGGACGTTCTCGCCGTACCACCTGCTCAAGGACGGTGTGGAGTACCCCGAAACGTTCATCTGGACTGCCACGTCGGACGACAGGGTGGGCCCGGTGCAGGCCCGAAAGATGGCTGCACGGATGGAGGCCATGGGCATCCCGAACGTCTGGTACCACGAGGCCCTGGAAGGTGGTCACGCCGGAGCGTCGGACAACCGGCAGGCTGCCGCGCTCCAGGCCCGCAGCCAGCACTTCCTGTGGCGGACGCTGGCTGGCGGATGATGCCTGAGTTGTCGGTGCGGCGGGCAGTGGCCGCTGACGTGGAGCGGCTGGCCGAGGTCCACATCCGCTGCTGGCGGGAGACATACCGCGGCATGCTCTCCGACGCTTTCCTGGCCGCCGTTGATCCGGCAGGACGCCTCGCGCTGTGGCACCAACTGCTGGACCGGCCTGAACCTGCCGAGGTGTGGACAGCCTGCGACGACGGCACCGTGGTGGGATTCGCCGGCATCCGCCGCTTGCCCGCTCCCGGCTCACCGGAGGGCCACCCGCCGCCGGCGTCCGGTGACCTGGAGCTGTGGGGACTGTACCTGCTGGCGTCGCACCAGGGGCTGGGCCTGGGCCGCCGGCTTCTCCAAGCTGCCCTGGGCACGCGGGCGGCAAGCCTGTGGGTGGCCGCCGACAACCACAAGGCCATCGGTTTCTACACCCGGTTCGGCTTTTCTCCCGACGGCGCCGAGGACACCATCCCGGACTGGGAAAACCTCCGCGACATCAGGATGGTCCGCGCCGTGCAGCCTGCTGTCTGAGGCGACCCGGGCTCTGCCTCCTGCACCGCACCCGGCAGCGACCGGCACTCCGGCAACCACCGGCAACGCGGGGTCACCTGACGCCCAATAACCCGGCTTTTAGGGGCGGGGAGTGACACCGCGTTGGACGTTTTGCGCTCGGTGCCCGGTTCTGCGTATCCTTGGTGGGCTAGGAATAGCAATTGGAGACGTGCCAGAGCGGCCGAATGGGCTTCACTGCTAATGAAGTGTGGGGCACAACTCCACCGGGGGTTCAAATCCCCCCGTCTCCGCGTTTGGCCCCGGTCCTGGACCGGGGCCTTTTGCGTTCCCGGAGCTTTTGCTGGGACCTGCGGTCCCGCCCCGTCCCCACCCCACCCTTCCCCCTCCCCCATGTAGGTAGCAGCAGATGTCCTTATAAGCCGTCATAACGGCTTCAACTGCTACCTACATGGGCGACGTGCGGGCAGCCGGTGGCAGGATAGTGGGATGGCAGCACGCATGACTCCGACGGTGGAAACCGCCACCAGCCAGGCGTGGAATCCCCGCCTCGCGCTGCTGGTTGCCGCCACGCTCTTTATGGAATTTCTGGACGGCACCGTCCTCACCACGGCCATTCCCAACATTGCCGGGGACTTCGGCGTGCCCGCGGCCGACGTGAACATTACTATGACCGCCTATCTCATGACCGTGGCCATGGGCATTCCGCTCAGCGGCTGGCTGGCCGAACGGGTGGGGGCACGGAAAGTCTTCTGCCTCGCAATTGCCGTTTTCACCGTCGCTTCACTGGCCTGCGCCGTAAGCCCGGACCTGACCGTGCTTACGGCGAGCAGGATCGTCCAGGGGGCGGGCGGAGCCATGATGGTCCCGGTGGGTACGCTGCTGGTCCTCCGCGGGACACCCAAGTCGGAACTCCTGCGGGCGACTGCCTTCCTGGTCTGGCCGGCGCTCCTGGCTCCTGTCCTGGCGCCCTTGGTAGGCGGTGCACTGACCACCTACCTCTCCTGGCACTGGATCTTCCTCATCAACCTGCCGCTTGGTGCGGCCGCGTTCATTGCAGCACTCCGGATTGTGCCGGCCGTTTCCGGTGACCCGGCCCGCCGGCTGGACTGGTTCGGGCTCGTACTGACCACAACGGGGGTGGGGTCGCTGGTGGTTGGCCTGGAACTGGCCACTGCCCATCCCGACGGACCGTGGGCTGCACTCTGCGCGGCTGCTGGAGTGGCGTCCCTTGCGGGTGCCGTGCTCTGGATGCGCCGGGCCAAACACCCGCTCTTTGATCTTTCGGTCTTTCGTACGAGGACTTTCCGGGCCATGGCCACGGGCGGCTTTGTGTACCGCCTGACCATCAGTTCGGTGCCATTCCTGCTGCCGCTGATGTTCCAGACCGGCTTCGGCTGGTCCCCGCTGCACGCCGGGATCATGGTGGCGGCCGTGTTCATCGGCAACATCGGCATCAAGCCGGCCACCACGCCCCTGATCCGGCGGTTCGGGTTCCGGGCCATGCTGGTCCTGGGCTCGCTGGCTTCCGCCATCACCTTCGCACTGTGTGCCCTGCTGACTCCGGACACGCCTCAGGCCGTAATCTTTGCCCTGCTGGTGTGCAGCGGGGCTTTCCGCTCCATAGGGTTCTCCGCGTACGCCTCGGTGCAGTATGCGGACATCGTGCCGGGGCAGCTCACATCGGCCAACTCGGTTTCAGCCACGCTCGTTCAGCTGGCCGCGGGCTCCGGGATTGCCGTCGGCGCGCTGCTGATCCGGGTATTCGACGGCGTGGCACTCTTCGACGCGGACGCAGCCGGCCCGTTCCGGGGCGCGTTCCTCGCCATGGCGGTCCTGATGCTCCTCAGCACGGCGGACAGCCTGTCCCTGCACCGGCATGCCGGGGCGGAGGTCAGTCGCCCCGCCGGTCCCAGCGGCGCGAGTGGCCCCGGCGGTCCGGGCGCTCCCGCTGGCACCCTACCCGGCGGCCCGGTCAGTCAGGCCGTCAGCCCGCCTGACCCAACACCAGCGGAAGAACAGCCCCCGCTCCCGCCTGCCGCAGGGCACGTCCAGCCACGGTAAGGCTCCACCGGCTGTCCACAAGATCGTCGATCAACATCACGCCCTGCCCAGGCAGTGAACCCAGGGCCGCCTCGAGCTCAGGGCCCACCACCAGCCTGTCCCAGACGCCGGCCAGGCGGTAGGCGCTGTTGCCGCCACGGCTTCCCGTCGGGCCGCCGTGGCCAAGCGACAGCTCGCCGAGGTACGGCATCCGGCCGATATCGGCAATGCCCCGGGCGAGGGACCGGACCAGTTCCGGCTTGGTCCTGGAAGGCATGCTGACAACCGCGGCCGGCCTTCCGGCCCCGCTCCAGCCCGGGTTGCGGCCGTCACCGGTGGCCCATTCACGCAGGACCTGCACACAGGCCTGCAGCATGGCCGGATCGACAGGACGGTCCGTTGCCCCGGCCGCGAACAGTTCCCGCAGTGACCCGCCCCAGCCCAGATCAGTGAGCCTGGCCAGGATGCGGCCGTTGGCCGTTCCTTCGTCCGGCTTGATTTTGCCCTTGACCGGGACACCGAGGCGGTCCATGCCGCTGGGCCACTGCAGCCGGGCCTCCAGGATGCCGCCTGCGCGGCTCAGCGTCTGGCCTGCGGCGGCAGTGGCGTCAGCGGCAATATCTGCCGGGAACCAGCGGCCCGCACAGTTGTCACAGCGCCCGCACGGGTGCGCGGTCTCATCGTCCAGGACGGAGGTGATGTACTCCATCCGGCACCCCGCAGTGTCCTGGTAGATCACCATGGAGTCCTGCTCATCCACGCGCGCCTCGGCAATCCGGCTGTAGCGCTCGGCGTCGTAGACCCACGGAATGCCAGTGGAGCGCCAGCCGCCGCCGACGCGTTCCACCGCGCCGTCCACGGCCAGCACCTTCAGCAGCAGCTCCAGCGGCGTACGGCGGAGGTCCACGCGGGCTTCCAAGGCAACCGTTGAGACGGCGGTTCCGGCCTCAGCCAATGCGGTAAGTACAGCAGTGGCCTTTTCCTCCGACGGCATGGACGCCGTGGCAAAGTATTGCCAGATGTCGCGGTCCTCAGACCCCGGCAGGAGCAGCACATCGGCGTTCGCGGCGCCACGGCCGGCACGCCCAACCTGCTGGTAGTACGCCACCGGGGATGAAGGCGCACCGAGGTGGACCACAAAACCGAGGTCCGGCTTGTCGAAGCCCATTCCCAGGGCGGAGGTGGCCACAAGCGCCTTGACCTGGTTGTCCTTGAGCAGCTGCTCGGCGCGCTCCCTGTCCGCAGGATCGGTCCGGCCGGTGTAGGCCTGAACCTGATGCCCTGCCTCGGCGAGGAGCCGTGCAGTGTCCTCCGCAGCGGAAACAGTCAGGGTGTAGATGATCCCGCTGCCCGGCAAATCGGCGAGGTGGGTCAGGAGCCAGCCGAGCCGTTCGCGGGAGTCCGGCAGTGCCAGGACACCCAACCGGAGGGAATCACGGCCGAGCGTGCCGCGGATGGTCAGAACGCCGGCGCCCAGCTGTTCCTCGATGTCGTGGACCACGCGCGAGTTGGCCGTTGCCGTGGTGGCCAGGACGGGAACCGATTCCGGCAGTTGCGTGATCAGGTCCGCAATGCGCCGGTAGTCCGGCCGGAAGTCATGGCCCCAGTCGGAAATGCAGTGGGCTTCATCAATCACCAGCAGGCCCATCCGCCGGATGAGCTCCGGCAACTGGTGTTCCCGGAAGGAAGGGTTGGTGAGCCGTTCGGGCGAGACCAGCAGGACGTCCACGTCATCGGCAGCAAGCTGTTCCCGCACAGTGTCCCACTCCAGCTGGTTGGCCGAGTTGATGGCCACAGCGCGCACCCCCGCGCGTGCCGCGGCGGCAACCTGGTCCCGCATCAGGGCGAGCAGCGGCGAGACAATCAGCGTGGGTCCGGCTCCCCGGCGGCGCAGCAACAGCGATGCCACAAAGTACACCGCCGATTTTCCCCAACCGGTGCGCTGGACCACCAAGGCCCGACGCCCGCCGTCGACGAGCGCCTCGATTGCCTCAAACTGCCCATCGTGAAAATCCGCCGCGGGATGCCCCACGAGTTCCCGAAGGACCTCCAGCGCCTGGATCCTGGTAGTGGACGGTGAATCAGGGGAAGCGGAAAGAAGGGCGGCGTTCTGGGTATCGACCATTGATTCAGTATCCCAGCCCCCACCGACACCCCCGTCCCCGCAGTTCCCCTATGTGGACAATCCAACATGTCCGGACGCCGGCATCGGGAGCCCCGCCGTCACATACCCGGGCGCCCACTCCCCCTCAACAGGGGCCTGGGCACTTCCACGTAAGATAAGACCCGTGACTAGCGAACAGACAAAGACTTTTGACCTTTCGGCATCCTTCAAGGCCTACGACGTCCGGGGCATTGTGGGCGATTCAATCACCGCCGAAATCGTCGAAGCCGTGGGGGCCGCGTTCGTGGATGTCCTCGGGCTGGAAGGCCAGACCGTCCTGGTGGGCGGCGACATGCGCCCCTCCTCCCCCGAGTTCGCCAAGGCCTTCGCCGACGGCGCCGCCACCCGTGGCGCCAACGTTCAGCTCCTTGACCTCATCTCCACCGACGAGCTCTACTACGCCTGCGGCTCCCTGAACGCCGCCGGTGCAACCTTCACCGCCAGCCACAACCCGGCCGAATACAACGGGATCAAGATGGCCAAGGCCGGAGCGCAGCCCATCTCCTCCGAATCGGGACTCAAGGAGATCCAGGCCCTCGCCGAGGAGTACCTGAATACCCGCTCAATCCCGGTGGCCGCCACACTCGGCAAGATCGGAGTCCACGACGTCCTGAAGGGCTACGCCGAATACCTGCGCGAACTGGTGGACCTGTCCGGCAGCCGGCCGCTCAAAGTTGTGGTCGATGCAGGAAACGGCATGGCAGGCCTCACCACGCCCGCCGTCCTGGGCGATGCGCTCCTGCCGAAGCTCCCGTTCGACATTATTCCGCTCTACTTCGAGCTGGATGGCTCCTTCCCCAACCACCCCGCCAACCCCCTCGAGCCCGAGAACCTCCTAGACCTGCAGGCCGCCGTCGTCAAGCACGGCGCCGACATCGGTTTGGCCTTCGACGGCGACGCCGACCGCTGCTTCGTCATCGACGAAAAGGGCGAGCCCGTCTCGCCGTCGGCCATCACAGGCATGGTGGCGCGCCGCGAAATCGCACGCGCCCAGGCCCAGGGCGAGGCGACGCCCACCATCATCCACAACCTGCTCACCTCCCGCGCGGTGCCCGAACTGGTGGCGAACGACGGCGGACGCGCCGTCCGCACGCGCGTGGGCCACTCCTTCATTAAGGCAGTCATGGCCGAGGAAGGTGCCGTCTTCGGCGGTGAGCACTCCGCCCACTTCTACTTCCGCGACTTCTGGAACGCAGACACAGGCATGCTTGCGGCCATGCACGTCCTCGCAGCACTTGGCGAGCAGGACGGCCCGCTGTCTGAGCTGGGCCATGAGTACGAGCCCTACGTCTCGTCCGGTGAGATCAACTCCGAAATTGAGGACAAAGCCGGCGCCGTGGAGCGTGTTCGCGTCGACTTCGCTGCTGAGGACATCACCGTGGACACCATGGACGGCAGCACGTTCACCGCCAACGACGGCAGCTACTGGTTCAACCTCCGCCCGTCCAACACCGAGCCATTCCTCCGACTGAACGTCGAAGCCACGGACCGCCCGCTGATGGAACGCGTGCGCGACCGCGTCCTGGCCAATGTCCGGCGCTAAACCGCACGTGGCGCACGAACCCGCAGACAGCCCGGCCGCCGGGGAATCCTGGCGGGATTCCGTGCCGGAGGCCAGCGCCGCGGATCTGGAGAACCTGATGGGCACCGGAATCGGTGCCGCGCAGGAACAGCTGGAACGCAACGGCGGCTTCCTGCCGTTCGCGCTGGTGGTGGAGAACGACGGCGAAGTCCGCCTGATGGCCGTAACGCCGGCGGATGCCGAGGAAGGCTCTGACGGCGACTTCGACGCGGATGCGATGATCAGCGACCTCACCGAAGTGCTCCGCCAAAACCGGGCCGGTTTCCGTGCCGCCGCGGTGGTCTGCGATATCACGCTGGTCGAGGAAGAGTCCGACGCCATCCACGTGGCCGCAGAGCATCGGGACGGCTCGGTTTTCGCCGCGGTCCTCCCCTACGCCGCCAACACCGCAAGCCGCGAATGGGAGTTCGGCCAATTGGCCGCCGACACCAATGAGCCCGCCATCTGGGTGGACTAGACCGCGGCGGATGGCCATGAAAATCAACGCCTTTGCCGATGTCAGCCTTCGGGCCCTGATGGTCCTTGCCGCCGCTCCCGAGGCCACGCTCCTCACCACTCAGAACATCGCCGATGCCGTTGGCACACCGTACAACCACGTCAGCAAGGCGATGGCCAAGCTGCGGGGCCTGGGCCTGATCGACGTTGAACGAGGCAGGAGCGGCGGAGCCCGGCTAAGTCCGGCAGGCAGGCTCGCGACGGTGGGCCACGTCCTGCGGGCACTGAATACGCGGCTGGACGCTGCCGACTGCATCGGTCCCGGCGGCGACTGTCCGCTGATCAACGAGTGCAAACTCCGGGCCGCCCTTGGCCGGGCCCGTGAGGCCTTCTACCGGGAACTCGACGACGTGGTGGTGGCTGAATTGCCGGGATCCAGGCAGATGGCCCCTGTGTTCCAGATGATCGGCCTGCGCCCCGGCATCAAGGCCGAAGCCATCCCGGCCCCCTGATCCGGGCCTTTCGCCCGCTATTCAGACTTTCTGTGACGAACCCGATTTGATCTCGATTTCTACGAGGTGTAGAAATTGAGGTATCAATACAGGCATTTGAGATGCATGTATTGCCGGACCGGACGAAGGCCCCGGTCACCTACCTCAGGAGTACGCATGCTCTCGGACAAATCCCGCCCTGTCATTGAGGCCACCCTGCCGCTGGTCGGCTCGCGGATCGGCGCAATCACCCCCAAGTTCTATGCGCGGCTGTTCGCAGCCCATCCGGAACTGCTCGACGGACTCTTCAGCCGCTCCAACCAGCGCTCGGGCAACCAGCAGCAGGCACTCGCCGGAAGCATCGCCGCTTTCGCCACCCACCTGGTCAACAACCCGGGCACCCTCCCGGAAACCGTCCTCTCCCGGATCGCCCACAAGCATGCTTCGCTGGGAATCACCGAGCCGCAGTACCAAGTGGTTTACGAGCACCTGTTCGCGGCCATTGCCGAGGATCTGGCCGACGTCATCACGCCGGAGATCGCGGCGGCCTGGACCGAGGTGTACTGGCTGATGGCAGATGCCCTCATCAAAATCGAGAAGGGCCTTTATGCCGCCCAGGCCAACGGCACAATGTGGGCGCCGTGGCGGGTCGCAGCCAAGACCCCTGCAGGCACCGGCGCCATGACCTTCACCCTGGAACCGGCGGACGATACCCCCATCACGGTTGCCCTGCCCGGCCAGTACGTGAGCGTCAAGGTCCGGCTGCCGGACGGCCTGCGGCAGGTCCGCCAGTATTCGCTGTCCGACGATGCCGGCATCAGCCGCACCTTCACTACCAAGCTCGACGACGGCGGTGAGGTCTCCCCCGTGCTGCACAACACGGTCGAGGTGGGCGACATCCTGGAGATCTCCAACCCCTACGGCGAGATCACACTCAAGGACGGCGACGGCCCGGTGGTCCTCGCCTCGGCCGGCATCGGCTGCACGCCCACCGCGTCCATCCTGCGCTCCCTCGCCGAAGCGGGGTCGGAGCGGCAGGTCCTGGTGCTCCACGCGGAAAGCACCCTGGAAAGCTGGGCCCTGCGCAGCCAGATGACGGACGACGTCGACCGCCTCGCGGGTGCCGATCTGCAGCTTTGGCTGGAGGAACCACGCGCCGGGTCCCGCGAGGGATTTATGTCCCTGCGTGAAGTGGACCTGCCTGCCGACGCGTCGCTGTATCTTGCGGTCCGCTACCGTTCATGAAGCACATCCGCAACGAAGCCATCAATGCCGGCATCCCCGCCACCAGGATCCACTACGAGGTTTTCGGCCCGGACATCTGGCTGGCTTCTTAATAGCAGAAGTAACGACGACGGCCCCGCACCTTTTCAATAAAGGTGCGGGGCCGTCGTCGTACTTTATGGGATGTGTCAGCCCAGGCGGGCCTTCAGGCCGGCCAGCTCGGCCTGCAGTGCTTCGGGGAGCGAATCGCCGAAGTTGGCGTACCATTCCTCGATGGATGCCAGCTCGGTGGCCCACTCCGCCGGATCCACGCGAACGGCTTCCTCAACCTGGGCCGGGGTCATGTCCAGGCCCTTGAGGTCGATGGACTCGCCCGTGGGAACGAACCCGATGGGCGTCTCGACGGCGTCAGCCTTGCCCTCAAGGCGCTCGATGGCCCACTTGAGGACGCGCGCGTTATCGCCGAAGCCAGGCCAGGCGAAGCCGCCCTCGGGAGTGCGGCGGAACCAGTTGACCAGGAAGATCTTGGGCAGGCGCTCCGGGTTGGCCTTTGCGGACAGGTTGACCCAGTGGTTCAGGTAATCGCCTGCGTCGTAGCCCATGAAGGGCAGCATGGCCATGGGGTCGCGGCGAACCACGCCCACCGCACCTGCCGCCGCGGCGGTGGTCTCGGAGGACAGCGTGGAACCCATGAAGATGCCGTTTGACCAGCTGCGGGCCTCGGTCACCAGGGGGATGGTGGTCTTGCGGCGGCCGCCGAACAGGATCGCGGAAAGCTCCACGCCGTCCGGGTTGTTGTACTCCTCGGCCAGCATGTCGATCTGGTCGATCGGCGTGCAGAAGCGGGAGTTCGGGTGGGCTGCCGGCTTGTCCGAGTCCGGGGTCCAGGAGTTACCCTGCCAGTCGGTGAGGTGGGCAGGCACTTCCTCGGTCATGCCCTCCCACCAGACGCCGCCGTCGTCGGTCAGTGCGACGTTGGTGAAGATGCTGTTGCCCTTGGCGATAGCGCGCATCGCGTTGGGGTTGGTGCCCCAGCCGGTGCCCGGAGCCACGCCGAAGAGGCCGGCCTCGGGGTTGACGGCGCGGAGCTCGCCTTCCTTGCCGAAACGCATCCAGGTGATGTCGTCACCCAGGGTTTCAACTTTCCAGCCCTCGATGGTGGGATCAAGCAGCGCGAGGTTCGTCTTGCCACAGGCGGACGGGAAAGCTGCTGAGATGTAGTACTTTTTCTGTTCCGGGGAGGTCAGCTTCAGGATGAGCATATGCTCGGCCAGCCAGCCTTCGTCGCGGGCCATCACGGAGGCGATGCGGAGGGCGTAGCACTTCTTGCCCAGCAGGGCGTTTCCGCCGTAGCCGGAGCCGTAGGACCAGATGGAGCGCTCCTCGGGGAAGTGGACAATCCACTTGTCCGGGTTGCACGGCCACGGCACGTCGGCCTGACCAGCGGCGAGCGGTGCACCCAGAGAGTGCAGGGCCGGCACAAAGAAAGCATCGGTCTCGGTCATGCGGTCCAGGACATCGGTACCGATGCGGGCCATGATGCGCATCGAGGCGACAACGTAGGCACTGTCGGTGATCTCGACGCCGAACTTCGGATCCTCAGCGTCCAGGTGCCCCATCACGAACGGGATGACGTACATAGTGCGTCCGCGCATGGAACCTGCAAACAGCCCGCGCAGCTTCTGCTTCATCTCGGCCGGCGCCATCCAGTTGTTGGTAAAGCCGGCGTCATGCTCCTTCTCGGAGCAGATGTAGGTCTGCTCTTCCACACGGGCTACATCCGCGGGATCAGAGAATGCAGCAAAGGAATTGGGGAAGAGCTCCTGGTTCAGGCGCGTCAGCGTTCCTGCTGCGACGAGCTCGTCCGTGAGACGCGTGTTTTCCTGTTCAGACCCGTCAACCCAGTGGATCCGGTCGGGCTGCGTAAGCTCAGCAACCTCTTCGACCCATGCCAACAGTGCTGCATGCGTGGTGGGTGCTGTTTCAAGCAGCGGCTTCTGCGCCAGATCGCCCATTGCGGTTCCCTTCCTCGGGTTCATCGGTGTGTCCTAAATGCTATTGGCCGCCCGAGGGTCGCAGGCGGCCCTCTAACTGCACCTTTCTGCTCGTTGGAACCGGAAACCGCGCAAATTCAAGGAACGGCGCAGCAAAACGCTGGATTTAAGTGACGAAGGTCACCTAGACCGGTCTAGTCGCGTATATTACACGCCTCTCGATTTGGTACTCAGGCCCCCACTCGCGTAAAGTAATTCGAGGTTCGGGGAGCGAGATACTCCGCGAAGCAGAATATGCGCCCATAGCTCAGCTGGATAGAGCGTCTGTCTACGGAACAGAAGGTCAGGGGTTCGAATCCCTTTGGGCGCACAGAATGAAGGCCCGCACCGGTTCGCCGGTGCGGGCCTTCTGCTTTAAGTAACTGACGGCAGGCAACCGGCGCTCCCCGCCGCGCGGGAGCCGGGCGTAGGCTGGAGAAATGACGCCCCGGACCGTGGAACGCGAATTTGATGTCGTAGTGATCGGCGCAGGCGCCGTGGGCGAAAACGTGGCAGACCGGGTGATCCAGGGCGGACTTACTGCCGTGGTGGTCGAAGCGGGACTGGTGGGCGGGGAATGTTCCTACTGGGCCTGCATGCCGTCCAAGGCCTTGCTCCGTCCCGGGACCGCCCTGCACGGGGCCCAGACGGTTCCGGGCGCAGAAGAAGCGGTCACGCGCACCCTCGATGTCGCAGCCGTGCTCAGGCGCCGCGACTATATGACGTCCAACTGGCAGGATGACGGCCAGGTGAAGTGGCTTGAAGACACGGGGATCGAACTAGTCCGCGGTCACGGCCGGCTCACCGGGGTCCGCGAGGTTGAAGTAGCCGGACTGGACGGCAATACGTACCAGCTCAACGCACGTCACGCCGTCGTGCTCGCTACCGGCTCCACGCCCAACCAACCGCCCATCGACGGTCTGGCCGGACTCAAGGTCTGGGGCACACGGGAAGCCACGTCAGCGAAGGAAATCCCGGAACGCCTTGCCGTGGTCGGCGGCGGAGTGGCCGGGACCGAGCTGGCGCAGGCGTTCGCCCGCCTTGGCGCTGACGTGACGCTCGTGGCGCGGAGCGGGCTCCTGCGCACCTTCCCGGCCGAGGCTGGCAGGCTCGTGACGGCGGGGCTCCGTGCGGACGGCGTGGAAGTCCGCCTCAACACGGCCACGGAAAGCATCCGGGAAAACGCGGACGGCACCTTCACCCTGACCCTCCACGACCGGACCGCCGGCGAAAAGCGCACCGTGACGGCCAGCAAGGTCCTGGTCTCCACCGGCAGGCACCCCACCCTCGAACGCCTCGGCCTGGAGAGCGTGGGCCTGGGGGCACAGGACGGGGAGCCGCTCCGGCTGGATACCGATTCAACCGGCCTAGTCCACGGCGCCGCGGGCGACGAACCCTGGCTCTACGCGGTGGGCGACGCCGCCGGCAAGAACTACTTCACGCACCAGGGAAAATACGAGGCCAGGGCTACCGGGGACGCCATCGCCGCCCGCGCCAAGGGCGAACTTGAGGGCGCGCCGGCACCCTGGAGCCGCTACGCCCAGACCGCCAGCCAGCATGCCGTGCCCAGCGTGGTGTTCACAGACCCCGAAGTGGCAGCAGTCGGACGAACGCTGGAGCAGGCCCGGACGGACGGCTACAACGCCTCATCCGTGGACCTGCCCATCCAGGTGGCGGGATCGTCCCTGCACTCGGAACACTACGAAGGCTGGGCGCAGCTGGTAGTGGACGAGGACCGCAGAGTGCTCCTCGGAGCCACCTTCGCCGGGCCCGATGTGGGCGAGCTCCTGCACGCTGCCACGATTGCCGTGGTGGGAGAAGTCCCCCTGGACCGGCTGTGGCACGCGGTGCCCTCCTATCCCACAATCAGTGAGGTGTGGCTTCGGCTCCTCGAGAAGTACGGCCTCTAGCCACTATTTGAACTGACCGGTCAGTTCGGTTAGTCTGGGTGCAGACAGTCTTCGTCGAAAGGTCCCCTTGCTCTCTGCACAGCAACTCCATGTGAAAGGCCGGCGCGACGATCTTCTGCCGCCCACCTCCCTGCGCGTCAGCCGGGGTGAGCTGCTCCTGGTAACGGCCGACCGGCAGGACCAGCGGACGGCGCTCGCCCTCACCATCAGCGGACGCATGAAGCCCACCGGCGGACAGATCGGCTGGGCAGGGAACGGGCAGATCAAGAACCTCAGGCTCGCCAGCGCCCTTGTTGATTCCCCCGCAGTGAACGAACCCGAGCCGCACCTCAGCGTCCGGGACCTCGTCACCGAGGACCTCGCCCTGGTCCCCCGGCGGTACCGCGGGGCCCTCCTCAGCAAGCCCTGGCTCAAGGTCAACAGGTTCGAGGACATCGCGGACCTCTGGACCGAACAGCTGCCCGCCGGGAAGCGCATGGAGCTGCTCACCGCTCTTGCCCTGGCCAACCCGCACACGGACCTCCTGGTGGTGGACTCCCCGGACAGGCACAGTGCCAGTGTTGCGGACTGGCTGCCGCGGCTTCAGCAGTTGGCGTACGACGGCGGCCGGCCACTCGCCGTCGTCGCCACCGTCACTGCCCTCCCGGACTCGTGGACGGGTCCGGTGGCAGTGATTGGCAATGCGGTGGAACGGCAGGACACAGCGCCCGGTGAACCTGACCCTGCCGACGACGAAACAGAATCCCTCCTATTCGAAACCGAGGATGCCAAGTGACCGTGCTGCGGCTGGCCCGTTCCGAACTCAAGCGGATGACCGGCGGGCTGCTGCCGAAGCTGACCATCCTGGCCCTGATCATGGTGCCGCTCCTGTATGGGGCCGTATACCTTTACGCGAACTGGAACCCGTACGGGAACCTGAACCAGATCGACGCCGCCCTGGTGGTGGAAGACACCGGAGCCACATCCGCCGACGGCGCCGAACTCCAGGCCGGGAAGGACGTGGCTGACGGGCTGATCGACGGCCACGTCTTCAACTGGCAGCCTGTCGCCACGGCGGAGGAAGCCGATGCGGGTGTCAGCAGCGGGAAGTACTCCTTCGCCCTGAAGATTCCCAAGGACTTCTCCACCAACCTGGTCTCCCCCGGCAGCTTCGACTCGGCCAGCCAGGCCATGCTCAACGTCACCACCAACGACGCCAACAACTACCTTTTGAGCACCATCGTGGACAAACTGACCACGTCGGTCCACAGCACCGTGGCCACGGAGGTGGGTGAAGAGACCGCAAACCAGCTCCTCACCGGCTTCGGCACCATCCACGCCCAGATGATCAAAGCCGGCGATGGCGCCGGTCAGCTGGCCGACGGCGTGGCCACCCTGCGTGAAGGCGCCGGAACCCTGCACACCGGAACGTCCGAGCTCAGTACCGGCGCCGGCGAGCTTTACCTCGGGCAACTGAAACTGCGGGACGGCGCCAACCAGCTCACGGACGGCGCCGGACAGCTCAGCAGCGGCCTGACCGTGCTGAAGGACAAGACCGCCACCCTCCCGACGGACGCCCAGACGCTCGCCGGCGGGGCCGCGGGTGTGGCTGCAGGAAACGCCCAGCTCAACACCAGGATCCAGAACGTTGTCACGCAGCTCGACGCCGCGGACCAGGGGCTGCGGGCACGGGTCATTGACTCGAACACCCGCCTGGTCGCCGGGCAAGTGATCACCCAGGAGCAGGCAGACAGGATTCTGGCCGACTTCGATTCTGCCGCCACCTCCAGCCCGGTGGCCGCGGCGAAGACCACCATCCAGGCCGACGCCGCCCAGATCCAGCAGCTGGCGGACGGCTCCGCGGCAGTAAGCGTGGGGGCAGCACAGCTCGCCGCGGGCATGCCCGCATTGAAGGACGCGGTTACCCAGGCCTCCGCCGGCGCGGACCAGCTCCACACCGGGGCCGCCACGTTGGCAACCGGCGAGCAGGCCGCACTGGACGGGGCCGGCCGTCTCGCCGAAGGAGCTAAATCGGTGGACGCCGGTGCGGGGCAGCTTGCCGCCGGCGCCGGCACCGCCGCCGAGGGTTCCCGGACACTTGCCAACGAAATCGCCAAGGGCGCCGGCCAGGTGCCCAACCCGGACGATGCGCAGAAGGACAGCCTGTCGCAGGTGATCGCCGATCCGGTGGCGGTCAGCAACGTCTCCCAGGCCAAGGCGGATTCCTACGGCGCCGGCCTGGCACCTTTCTTCCTGACCCTGGCACTGTGGATCGGCATCTTTATGCTGGTCCAGGCCATGCGGCCCATCACCCAGCGGGCCCTGGCGTCGAACGCCCCCGCCTGGAAAATCGCCGTCGGCGGCTGGCTTCCCTTCCTGGCCGTTTCAGCAGTACAGGCCACCCTCCTGACCCTGGTGGTAAACCTCGCGCTTGGACTCAACCCGGCACATCCCGTGCTGATGTGGCTGTTTATGCTGGCCGCGGCCATGGCGTTCAGTGCCATCATCCAGGGTGTGGTGGCCTTGCTGGGATCGCCCGGCAAGCTGGTGGTGCTCATCCTGCTGGTGCTGCAGCTGGTCTCCTCGGGCGGCACGTTCCCGTGGCAGACCACCCCGCAGCCCCTGCACGTGGTGCACGAGGTCCTTCCCATGGGCTACGTGGTCACGGGCATGCGGCACCTGATTTATGGCGCCGACCTGTCCATGATTGTGCCCACTGTCCTGGGGCTTCTCGGCTACACGCTCCTGGGCGCCGCGATGTCCACGTTTGCCGTCCGGAAGCACAAGTATTGGACGCTCAAGACGCTCAAGCCCGAGATCGCAGTATGAGTGCCGTGATGTCGGAACACAGTCCCTTTGAGAAGAAACTCCGGCCCGCCCGGACCAACGCCACCCGGCAGAAGCTCTTCGACGCCTCCATGGAGCTGATCGGTGAGCGGGGCGCTGCCGGCGTCACCGTGGATGAGATCGCCGCGGCGGCGGGCGTCTCCAAGGGCACTGTCTACTACAACTTCGGCAGCAAGTCCGACCTGATCGCGCAGCTGCTGCGGCATGGCGTGGACATCCTGAAGGCCCGGCTGCTGAGCGCCTCCACCGGCCCCGGCCTTGCGGGTGAACCCGGAACTGACCCCTTGGTGGCCATGGAGGAAATGATCGGCCAGGCCATGGATTTTATGGCCGACTACCCGTCCTTCGCCCGCCTGTGGGTGAGTGAAAACTGGCGTACGCCCAGCGTGTGGCGCGATACCTTTGCTGTGCTCAGGACCGAACTCCTGGCCGTGATCGGGGATGCCATTGAATCCGTGGCGGCCGTCCACCCCGTGGACCCGTCCATATCGCGCGGCAGCCTGGAAACGGCGATCTTCGGCGCCTGCTTTGTGGTGGGCCTTGACCGCGTGACCTACAACCCGGAGCGGAGCCGTGACCAAAGTGTTGCAGCAATCATGGCAATCATGCGCGGCTACGTCCTGAAGTAACTCCGCCCTCGGGGATGATTGATCCCATGCGCCACATGGGTATCAGCGGAAAGTTCGCCTTGATCACGGCCGTCGCCGCCCTGGGCATGCTGGTGCTCACCGCCATCACGCTCGAGGAAGCCGTCACGGCCACGTTCCTGGGCCTCGTGGCACTGGCATACGTCGCCGCGGTGGCCGACGTTGTGCTGCGGCGCCGCAACCTCGCCCTGCTGGCCACGGGCGTTGGTACCAGCCTGACGGTGGCCTTTTTCCTGGCCTTCGTCAGCACGTGGGAGCTCGCGTTTGTTGACCAGTCCACCATCGTTGGTACCCCGCTCCCCACTGACGACCCGGACAACTACTTCTTCTGGGCCGCAGCCTCGGCCGTAGCCACGGTGCTGGTCCTGTTCATCGGGGTTGTGTGGCCCTCAGGCAAGCGGCTGGGTGCCGGCGGACGGCTTCCTGCCGGGGACCGCAACTCCCCGTCGGGGCAGCGACGGCCAGCCGCGGGAACTACGGCTGGTGCGCGGCGTACCGCAGCCCGGGGCGGAGCAGCGTCACGGAGCGGAGCAGCGTCACGGGAAGGCGCTGCCGCGCAGCGGAGTTCAGCCTCGGGCGGGGGCGCTCAGCGCGCCTCCGGCGCCCGGGCCCCTGCCCGGCTGCCCGCGGGGGCGCGGGTACCCGTGCCGGCCAAGCGGACGTCGGCGTCCGCGTCCCCGGTGCGTAACCCGGCGCTCAAGCCGGCCCCCAAATCCGGCACCAATTCGGCGTCCCGCCGCTGACGGGACGTGCGCCCGCCGGTGAGCACCGCCGTCGCCACCCCGCCCAGGAGGATTGCGCCGCCAGCCAGTTCGGCCGGCGTCGGAACCTCGGCAAGGACCAGCCAGGCAGCACTCATCCCCACCACGGGGACCAGCAGCGTGAAGGGAACCACGGCGGACGACGGGTAGCGCGCAAGCAGCCGGTTCCAGATTCCGTACCCAACCAGTGAGCCGAAAATGGCGGTGTAGAGCGCGCTGAGGATGGTGACCGGCTGCAGGTTGGCCAGCGTTCCCAGAACCGCCGCGGGCCCGTCCACCAGGAACGAGAGTCCGGCGAGCGGCAGCGGCACCACGGCACCGGACCAGACCACCAGCCCGAGTCCTGACGCGGCCTTAGCCTGGCGGGCCACCACGTTCCCGACAGCCCACGACAGCGCTGCCCCAAGCACGATGATCAGCGGCAGGACAGGCGCCACGGCGCTGCGTCCCACCGCCACCACCGCCAGGCCGGCAACGCCAAGCACAACGCCGAACAGCTGGCTTCGGCTGGGCCGCTCCCCGAGCAACCCGGCCGACAGCAGCACCGTCAGCAGCACCTGCGCCTGCAGGACAAGGGAAGCGAGGCCGGCCGGCATGCCCAGGGCCATCGCCAGGTACAGGAGGCCAAACTGGCCGGCACTCATAAAGAGCCCGACGCCGATGATCGCCTTCCAGCTGACATCCGGCTTCCGGATAAAGAAGATCAAAGGGAAGACCACCAGGACGAACCGCATGGCAACGAACAGCAGCGGCGGAACCTCCCCGCTGCCGGTGTGCAACCCCATATCGATGGCCACAAAGTTCAGGCCCCAGAGAACGGCGACCAGGAGGGCCAGGAGGGAGTGTCGGAGGTTCACGGTTCAACTCTGACAGAGCGCCGGACGGCGGACCAATGGTGGACACAGGCTGGACTCGGTAGCAGCCGTGACGTGTCTCCCGGCGGCGAGTCTCCCGGCGCAGGTCAGTGGGCGCGCGGAACCTTGAATTTGGTGATCCGGGCGTCCTGGCCGTCCAGTTCGGCCCAGGACTTGTCCGTTTCCAGGACCGTCAGGGCGCTGGTGGGATAGCGCGTTGCCGCGTCCATGTAGGCGTCATGGTCCGAGTCACGGGATGCCAGGTGCATGGCCAGGTCCTGGACGCCGGGCATGTGCGAGATGAGCATCAGCGTGGTGACGGTGTCCGGCACGTGGTTGACCACAGTGAGCATACGCAACGCGGAGGCAGCATACAGACCGTCCTCAAGTTTCGGCGTCGGCGCCTTGTCCCCGAGCTCTGAGCACACCCACGTGCACGTCTGACGGGTGCGAAGCGCGCTGGAACACAGGATGAAGTCCGGGTAGATGTTGTGTTTGGCCAGCCATTTTCCGGCCAGGGGTGCTTCCCGGTGCCCGCGTTCCTCCAGCGGCCGTTCGTGGTCAGCCACGCCGCCGGGCCAGTCCGCCTTGGCATGGCGCATGATCACCAGGCGCTTAATGTGGTGGTCGCTCATGCCTCCACCCTATAGCCGCGGAGGCCAATGCTCGCTGGCCCGGAACGCTCGAAAGCGGCCGCACCGAGGGGTGCAGCCGCTTTCGCGCGTCGCTGAAGGACTAGATCGAGTATTCCGGAGCGGCCCAGACAACTACTTCGGGGTGCTCGTAGAAGCGGTAGCCCTGGCCGCGGACCGTGCGGACAGTGTTGGCCAGGCGGCCGAGCTTGGAGCGGAGACGGCGGATGTGGACGTCGATGGTGCGCTCGTTCGGGACCTCCTCGGCGTTGCGCCACAGGCCCTCGAGCAGTTCATCGCGGCCAACCGTGCGGGTGCCGTTTTCGACGAGGTAGTTAAGGAGTTCGAACTCTTTGAAGGTCAGGTTCAGGGATTCGCCGTCGAGGTGGACTTCGCGGCGGGCAAGGTCGATCAGCACACCGGACGGACGCGGCTCCGCAGACTGCTGCAGCCGGGCGGTTTCGGTGCGCTTCTGTGCGTTGACGGTGGGGTCGCCAAAGGTGGAACGGACGACGTCGAGCGCGGAACCCGGGGCGCCCGCGGGAGCCATGGCGACCGCTGCGTACGTTTCGGCACCGGTGATGAGGGACTGCGCATAGGCGCGGATTTCCTGGGCAAGCTTGGCAATGGAGGTTCCTGCAGCTGCGGCAGTCTCCTCATCGATCCCCATGTACAGGACAAATCCACGGGCCACGTTGTCGTTGGCGACGGGGCGCACGGTGTTGGGCCCCGATACCACCGGCGTCGGCGCGGTAAACGGCGCGGCTTCGGCGGGCTGGACGGCGCGCAGCTGGCCGTAGGAGTTGGGGTTGTAACCCTGGGGGACGTAGCCGGGAGCGGGAAAGCTGGTTCCGGAGGTGGCCGGGGCGAACGCGGGCCGGGTGCCAAAGCCTTGGCGGAGCCCGGCTGCCTGGCTGGGCTTACCTGCGTTACGGACGGAGATGTGGACGTATCCGGATGCAACTGACATGAATGCTTACCTCAATGTGAATGGCCGTCATCGCGGCTCGAATGCTCGGGTTGCCTGCAATGAAAATCTGGAAGGGAGGGGCGCCCGACTCTGGACCGGGGGGAGTAGGCGAATGCCTAAGAACTTCGTGGGGTTTGAAGGTCAGGCGTGCATTCGACAACAGCGCATGTCGGCAGCAGCGGATGTGCTGGGCCAATATTCTGCGGCTGCAGGTGCTGTTGAGTTCTTGTTCACAATTGAAAGTGTGCAACGTAACAATGAAAACTTGCAAGTAACAAAGGGTCAGTCATTCCGCATTGTGAGACAAAACCGCAAATTGTGGTGTAGATCACGATTCTGGCAGAACGATAAAATAACACTTGTTATCCGGAAGAACCGCCCGTGCAGGCAAAGTTGACGAACTTTATTCGGCTGGAACCAGGCACGGACTCTTGAAATTCATCGACGTATGGTTTACCGAAATTGCGCCTCCCGTTTTGTCTTCTGTCCACCCGCGGACGCTCCTGCAGCCGGGAATTTCGTCCAAACCGGCAACGGAAGCGGCTTAACACGGTCTTTAGGCCCCGTGGTGCCGTTCCGCACATAGGACCGGGGGACGCGCCGGCGGGCCGTTCAGCTCGCTAGGCTGAGATTCACAGCGTGCACACAGGAACCCCATAGCGTGAGCTAACCGAAAGATCAGAGAGTTGTCCCATGGCCACTTCGCACTCCATGACCAACAACCTTCCGCAGCTGACCCACCCGGACGGCTCCCCTATCCGCGCCTTGGTAGTCGACGACGAACCCAGCCTCTCTGAGCTTATGAGCATGGGGTTGCGCATGGCCGGCTGGTCCGTTGCCGTGGCCGCGGACGGCCCGGAGGCCGTAAAGCTCGCCAAGGAGTTCCGCCCGGACGTCCTGGTACTGGACGTCATGCTGCCGGGGTTCGACGGCGTTGAGCTGCTGGGCAGGATCCGCGCCTTTGCCCCGGAGGTACCTGCGCTGTTCCTGACTGCCAAGGACGCCGTCCAGGACCGGATTGTAGGGCTGGCCGCCGGCGGGGACGACTACGTCACGAAGCCCTTCAGCATGGAAGAGGTCCTGCTGCGGCTGCACCGCCTGGTTCAGCGGTCCGGCGTGGCTGCGATGGACACGGCCGAGCTGGTGGTGGGCGACCTTGTCCTCAACATCGACACCCGTGAAGTCACCCGGGCCGGTGACGGGCTGCAGCTGACGGCAACCCAGTTCGAGCTGCTCCGCTACCTGATGGAGAACCCCAGGCGCGTCATCAGCAAGGCGCAGATCCTCGACCGGGTCTGGAACTACGATTTCGGCGGCCAGGCGAACATTGTGGAGCTCTACATCTCCTATCTTCGCAAGAAGGTGGATGCAGTGCACCCGCCCATGATTCACACCGTGCGGGGTGCCGGCTACGTCATCAAACCGGCCGAATAGCGCCGCCGTCCATGCCGCGAGAAATCACGCACCCTGGCCGCAGCTGGCTGAAACCGGCAACCTGGCACCTGCGCACGCGCCTGATCCTGCTGGCAATGACGTTGCTGGTGGCCATCTGCGGCGCCGTGGGCCTGTTCAGCTATGCCTCCATGGATTCGTTCCTTACCAGGCAGCTGGATGAACAGTTGAGCCAGGCCGCCAACCGCTCGAATGATCCCGGCCGCCCGCCCCAGGGTGGCTTCAACGGCAGGGATCCCCTGGATGCCCGTGGCCAGAGTGTCGGAACCCTGAATGCGCGCATCGTCAACGGTCAGATCAACATTGGCGGCTACCTCGACTCGGACACCACCCGGTCTGCGCTCAGCTCTGAAGACAAGCAAACACTGCTGGCGCTGACGCGGAACGGCAATCCCGTGGATCGCCCACTCTCCAACGGGGATTACCGGATTGTGGCCGTGGAAACCGGCTTCGGCGACGTTTTGGTCACCGGGCTTCCCCTGGCCGGCAAGGAAAGCACCCTCGCTTCCCTGGTGTGGACCTTTGTCTTTGTCTCGCTGGGCGGGCTGGTGCTGATCGGACTCGCCGGAACGGTGCTGATCCGCCGGACCATGCAGCCGTTGGAGCAGCTGTCCGAGGTGGCAACCAAGGTTGCGCGGCTCCCGCTGGACGCCGGCGAGGTGGCCCTCGCGGTGCGCGTCCCGCCGTCGACCGCCAATCCCGGAACCGAAGTGGGCAGCGTGGGCCACGCCCTGAACCTGATGCTGGACAACGTCGCCAGCGCCCTTGAGGCGCGTCAGCGGAGCGAGACGAAGGTGCGGCAGTTCGTTGCCGATGCCTCGCATGAACTGCGCACCCCGTTGACCGCCATCCGCGGGTACACGGAGCTGATGCGGATGACCGAAGACTTCACGCCGGACGGCCGGAAGTCCCTCGCACGCGTGCAGAGCCAGTCCGAACGCATGACCACCCTGGTGGAGGACCTGCTCCTGCTCGCCCGGCTTGACGAAGGGCAGCCCCTGAAACTCAGCGAGGTTGACCTGACCCAGCTCGTGATCGAGGCAGTCAGCGATGAAAAAGTTATCGCACCCGGCCACAACTGGCGCCTGGAACTCCCTGATGAGCCGGTGTCGGTCAATGGCGACGCGGCGCAGCTTCGCCAGGTACTGGTAAATCTGCTCTCCAACGCGCGCAAGCACACGGCCCCGGGCACCACCGTGGTCACCAGTGTGGAAAAGTCCGCCGGCAGTGCAGTCGTTACCGTGACGGACGACGGCGGCGGCATCCCACCGGAATTCGTGGACCACGTTTTTGCCAGGTTTGCCCGCGCAGACGCGGCCCGCAAAGGCACTGCGCCCGCGTCCGGCGTTGGGGCCGCCGAAGGCACCAGCGGCCTCGGCCTGTCCATCGTCCAGTCAATCGCCGAGGCGCACGGCGGCACGGTTGACGTAGCATCGCGCCCTGGACGCACGGCGTTTGTTTTGCGCCTTCCCATGGGAGTTACGGCACCGCAAGGCAACGCGCCGACGTCGTGATCTCCGTTACCAAAATGTGACTTAAGCTCCGCGCTCCTGTAGCGTCAATGGGGTGCGGTTCCCGTTCGGGCCGCATATCCGGATGTCGCCAAGCTCTGCCGCTTCCCGGATCCCGTATTCAGAGGCAGAGGCGGGGGACCCAGAGTCCCGGGCGTAAATGCCCTTGGGGTGAAGCCAGCACGTGATGTTTCCGTGTGGCCGGATGCCCTCATCCGAACCCGACAGCTAACTCCGCAGGTGTGAGAGGCGATCCATCATGTCTGAATCCAAGGTACAAACGCGCCCGGAGAACGGGTCCACCAAAAATCACCGCAAGATTCCCTCCCTGGCCCAGCGGGCAGCCGTCTTCACCGCGGCATGCGCTCTCCTCATCGGTGTGGGCGCAGCAGGCCAGGCAAACGAAGCCAGCCAGCTGGCAGCTGCCAGCGACACCCAGCAGTTGTCCACGGCCGACCTCGAGTCCAAGCTGAGCATGGAAAAAGCAGAGGTTCAGGCCAAGGCCGCCCCGTCCCCGGAGCCCGAAATCAGCGTTGCCCCGCAGGCCGCTGAACCGGCACCGGCCCCGGCCCCCGAGCCCGCACCCGCCCCTGAGCCTGCCCCGGCTGTAGCCGTGGACGACCCCGCCGGAGCCCAGGCATATGCGGCTGGCCAGCTGGCCAGCTACGGCTGGGCGCCGGACCAGATGCAGTGCCTGCAGACCCTGTGGACCAAGGAATCTGACTGGACCACCACGGCCACCAACCCCAGCAGCGGTGCCTACGGCATCGTCCAGTCGCTCCCCGCCGAGAAAATGGCGAGCGCAGGTGCGGACTGGCTCACCAACTACCGCACCCAGATCAACTGGGGACTGAACTACATCCAGGAGCGCTACCAGTCACCGTGCGGTGCGCTGAACTTCCACCTGTCGAACAACTGGTACTAAGCCAGATTTTCAGCATCCGTAATGCGCAGCAGGCCCTGAATCCCCCGGTTCAGGGCCTGCTGTCGTGAGCGGGAGCCCACGGCATCCGGCATTGCCGGACCCTGCGTGTCCGGTGACGGGGCAGCGCCGTTCCTGCGCACAAATGGAAGTGGATGCCGGCCCTAGAGCCGGAATGAAATGATCCTGCGGCCCGTGGCGTCCGCATCCACTGCTGCAGTGACTGAACTGTAGTCCTGGATATGCAGCACCCCTTCAGGCAGCGGGCCGGTATTAGGACCCACGGCCACGGTCCGCATGCCTGCGGCCACACCGGCGGCAATTCCGGCCGGCGCATCCTCAAACACCACGGCATCCTCCGGCTCCACGCCCAGCAGTGAAGCGGCCCGCAGGTAGCCTTCAGGATGCGGCTTGCCCCGCGTCACCAGGTCCGCAGTGAGGGCTGTTGCCGGCATGGCCAGCCCTGCGGCTTCCATGCGGATATCCGCCAGAAGCCGGTCTGCGGAAGTGACCAGCGCGATCGCGTCAGCCGGGAGGCTCTGTAGCAGGCGGGCGATGCCCGGCAGCGCGACAATGCCCTCGGTCCGCACGCGTTCCATTGCGCCGAGTTCCTCCGTGAGGGCGGCCACGTCTGCACCCTCCGGCGCGAACCGCCGCACAGTGTCAATGGCCTGCACACCATGTGAAGTCCGGATGATCTCTGCGATGTCCAGGCTGTAGCGTGCGGCGAACTCACCCCACACCTGCTCGACGACAGCGGTGGAGTCCACCAGGGTGCCGTCCATGTCGAAGAGGACTGCACGGCAGGAAAGCATGACGGTGGAAGCGGGGGCTGGAATGCTCATCGCTCCATCTTGCCCCAGATGTTCCAGGCTTCGTGTCCCGAGTGTCCTAGGCTTCCCGTCCCGGGATGTACTGCACGGCCCACTTGTTGCCGTCAGGGTCCGCGAAGTACACAAAGTGACCCCAGGCCTGGACGTCCACGTCGCTCACGTCCACCCCGTTGTTCTTGAGGTAGTCATGGGCGGCATGGATGTCACTGACCACCAGCTGCAGGCTCGGGGCTGTGCCCGGCGGGGCATCATTGAGGCCCTCGCCAATACAGATGGAGCAGCCGGAGCCGCGTGGCGTCAGCTGGACAAAGCGGATGCCGTCCATGGGCCGCTCGTCGAAGTCGGCATTAAAGCCAACCTTGTTGACGTAAAAATCCTTCGCGCGGTCCACATCGGACACAGGGACAAAGACGAGTTCAAGTTTCCAGTCCATCCGCACAGGCTAGCGGCGGCCTCTTAAAACCGAAAGACCTGGATGCTACCCTCTGCCCGGCAAATACTGCCGCTTAGCCGGCAATGCCGTACAGGCGGTCACCCGCGTCGCCGAGCCCGGGAACAATGTAGGACTTGTCGTTCAGCTTCTCGTCGATGGAAGCGAGCACGATGGTTACGTTGGCATCAGCAAGTTCTTCTTCCAGCTTCGCCAGGCCTTCGGGGGCGGCCAGAAGGCAGATGCAGGTGACGTCAGAGGCGCCTCGCTTGAACAGGAACTTGATGGCTTCGCGGAGGGTGCCTCCGGTGGCCAGCATCGGGTCCAGCACAAAGATCTGCCGGTCCGTGAGGTCCTCCGGCAGGCGTTCTGCGTAAGTGATGATGTCCAGGGTTTCCTCGTCGCGGGCCATGCCCAGGAAGCCGACTTCAGCGGTGGGCACCAGCTTGGTCATGCCTTCCAGCATGCCGAGGCCCGCGCGCAGGATGGGTACCACCAGCGGGGTTGGCTTGGTGAAAGCGGTGCCAACGGTGGTGCTCACAGGTGTTTCGATGGTCACCGGCTGCGTGCGCACATCGCGGGTGGCCTCGTACGCGAGCAGTGTCACCAGCTCTTCCGTCAGCATCCGGAAGACCGGCGACGGCGTGTTTTTGTCCCTCAGGACGGTGAGCTTATGGGCGACCAGCGGGTGGTCCACAACAAGAGTGCGCATGGGTCAAAACTATCATCCGGGCGGGCAGCCCCTGCCGGGGATCAGCTGGGCTGGTCGTCCCGGACGGCGGGGTGCTCGTCGTCACGGATGGCGGGGTGCTCGAATGTGGGTGCCGGGCCGGCGTGCTCGCGTTTTCGCAGGACGTGGAACAGCCGGTGCGCAAGGATTACGATCCCCACCCACGCGAGTCCCAGGAACCAGCCGGCCATAACGTCTGTCAGCCAGTGGTGGCCGAGGAACACACGGCTCAGGCCCATGGCGATGATGAACACCACCCCGGCGGAGATGGCGGTGATGCGCGCCCAGGCCATCTCGAACTGCAGGCACATGATGTACACCAGGACGCCGATCACCACTGTCGTGTTCAGCGTGTGGCCGCTGGGGAAGGACGGCGACGTTTCGTACGGCGGGACTGCCTCGACGTGGTCCGGGCGGGTACGGCCAACCAGGCGTTTGCCGACCGTGGTGGCCAGGGTGGAGACAGCCGCCGCGCCGCCCACCAGGATGATCGGCCGCCAGGTCCTGCTCAGGAACGTGAGCCAGGCCGTCAGGATGCTCGCCAGGATGGGCATGCCGATGCCACCGCCGATATTGGTGAATGCCGTTACTCCCGCGTCCAGCGCAGGGTTCCTCAGGCTCTGTGAATACTCGAGCGCCGGCAGGTCAAGGGACGCCAGCCCTTCGTCGTCCACAACGTTGTCGTAGACCTCGGCACCGAGAAGCGCCATGGTCACTACCAGGACCCCACCGACCAGCAGCGTGAGCCACAAGGCTGCGTACGGTTTGAACCAATGACCTAAACGGGCTCGAAATGTATCGAGGTCCACGGGTTCCTCCTGGCGTCGGTGGGGTGGCAAGGACGGATATCCCTCGAAACTATCATTGAGCCATGGTGCCCGGCGAAAAGACCCACAACGAATGGATGGGCCTTGCCCTCGGCGAAGCCCGGCGTGCACTGGCCACGGATGACGTCCCCATCGGCGCCGTGGTGATAGGGCCCGACGGCGGCGTGCTGGGTTCCGGACGGAATCAGAGGGAGGAACTCGGCGACCCCACTGCCCATGCGGAGGTGGTGGCCATCCGCCAGGCGGCGGAGCGGCTGCGGGAGCTGTCGAAGCTGGGCGGTGGTACCGGCGACGGCTGGCGGTTGGAGGACTGCACCCTGGTTGTCACGCTGGAGCCGTGTGCCATGTGCGCCGGCGCGGTGGTGCTGGCCAGGATCCCCCGAGTGGTTTTCGGCGCCTGGGATGAGAAGGCCGGGGCCGCCGGTTCAGTGTTCGACATCCTCCGCGAGCGCCGGCTCAACCACTGGGTGGAGGTGTACGGCGGCGTCCGGGAAGTCGAATGCGGCACCCTGCTCAGGGATTTCTTCGCCGCCCACCGCAGCAGGCTTTAGCCGGCCAGGCGCACCCGGCGGCCCTCCGGTTTCTAACATTGGGTTCATTCACCGCGGTTTCGTGTACCCGGCCGCGAATATGCCCAGCACGTCCCTGGCCGTGGTGTCCCAGCCGGGCAGGCGTTCCCTCGCAGCAAGGGCAGCGGCTTGCCATTCTGCCCTGAGGGTTGCGTCCGTCAGCCACTTCCGGATCACCGCTGCGAGCACTTCCGGATCATTATGGTCGGGACCGGGGAGCACGACGGCGGTTCCCGGCAGGGCTTCTTCCCTGCCCTCGGGCGCACGGTTACCCATGCCCAACGCCTCGACGGCACCGGTTCCGGCCCGGACGATCACCGGGATGCCGCGCGCCAACGACTCTGTCACCACAAGGCCGAAAGCTTCAGCGCGCGAGACGAGGAGGCTCAGATCCGCCCGATGCCATTCGTCCGCCAATTCCTGTCCCACCAACTGCCCCGCCAACTGGATCCGATGGCCGAGTCCGCTTGCGTCGATCGCGGCCCGGACCTGTGCTGCATAGACGGGATCGGCGTCAGGCGTCCCTACCAAGGAGGCTGACCATTCCAGGTCCTGGACTTTCGTCAGCGCCTCCACCGTCAGCAACTGGCACTTGTTGGGCAGCACGGCAGCCACCGCAACGATGTGCGGTGGCTGCGAACCGGCAGCTACAGGTGCCGGATCCGTCCCTGGCAGCGCAACCCGGCTATCCTGCACGCCGTGTCGTTTCGTGGCATGATCCGCCGCCGACGAACTGCTGCAGATGACACCGGCTGCCGCCCGCAGCGACCGTCGTTCGCGGTCGGGATGCGTGGGCGACGGCATGTGCAGCAGGACCCAAGCGGGGTGGCCGGCCGCAGCGGCAGCTTCGAATTCGTTAGGTGCCCCGCACGCGATCAGCCCATCCACGAGCGTGACCGTTCCTGACGTATGTTCCGTTCCTGACGTATGTTCCGTCCCTGACGTACGTTCCGTTCCTGACGTATGTTCCGTTCCTGACGTATGTTCCGTCCCTGCCTGGCGTTCGCTCAACAGGCCGCCCAGCCGCCGTCGGTCATTGGTGTTGGCCTCGGGCCAGGACCCATCGACCGCGAGCACCTCAACCTCAACGCCCAAGGCCCCCAGGCCCTCGGCCAGACGTGCGTTGTAGACGTTGCCGCCGGAGTTGTGGCGGATGTTGGCAGGGACCAGGAATCTCAGGTGCACGGTCAGGCGGACAGATCCAGGGCATACGTAGCCCATGCGTCCGGATTTTCGCGCAGGGTGACATCGATACCGGTGATCTCGCGGCCGTCGTCGGTATTCTTGAGCTTCCCTGCCACGGTTTGGGCGACGTACTCGGCCAGCGCCTCGGTGGTGCTGAGTTTGCCCGCGAAGTCCGGGTGCTCGTCGAGGTTTTTGTAGTTGAGCCCGGCCAGCACGTCTTCGATGATGCCGCCGGCCGCCCCGATGTCCAGCACGATCGCGTCTTCGCTGAGGGTACGACGCCGGAATGTCACCTCCGCCACGAAGGTGGCCCCGTGCAGGCCCTGGGCGGGACCAAAAACTGCGCGCGGGAGGCTGTGGGCGATCATGAAGTGACGTCGGATGGTCAGGCTGAACATGGGCTACCTCTTGTCTTCGGGGGTGGTTTTGGCTGCACTGGCACCTGCGGAAGTGTCAGCGTTGGGGTATTCGATCACATGGCACAGGGCCTCGAGCTTGCCGTCGGCCAGGTTTTGCACCACGTCCGGCAGGTCAGTGAACGGAGAGGCCCCGGTCAGGAAAGCATCGAATACCGGGTCCTGGAGGAGTGACACTGCAAGATTTAAACGGTCGGCATTGGTTCGCCGGTGCCGCCGCGCCCGGGCAACCACGCCCACTTGGCTGGCCCGGATGGAGAGCCGCCGCGCGTGGAAATCCTCGCCGAGCGGCAGGGTGACGTCGCGATTGGCGTACCAGGACATCTCAATGACGTCGGCTTCGTCGCCGGCCAGCTGCAGGCTGCGCTCCAGTCCTTCCTGGGATGCCGAGCAGTGGAACACGATGTCGCAGTCCGGCTTGGCGTCATCGGGGTGGGCGAATTCCACGCCGAGCTTGCCTGCGAGCTGTTGGCGTTCGGGATCAA
The DNA here is from genome assembly GCF_014764445.1 of Pseudarthrobacter sp. BIM B-2242. Lineage (NCBI taxonomy): Bacteria > Bacillati > Actinomycetota > Actinomycetes > Micrococcales > Micrococcaceae > Pseudarthrobacter > Pseudarthrobacter sp. BIM B-2242. The sequence goes on along the minus strand of NZ_CP061721.1, from coordinate 625,096 downwards.
GGTCCACGAGCTGCAGCCGGGCCAGTGGAAAAGTCCGGAGGAGTGTGGCCACCATGCCGCCCACGAGGCCGGCACCGACCACAGCGATCCGGTCCCCCAGCCGCGGCCCGGCTTCCCAAAGGGCATTGACGGCTGTTTCCACGGTGCCGGTAAGCACGGCGCGACGAGCCGGAACGCCGTCGGGAACACTGGTCAAGGCGTCTGTGGCAATTACGTAGCGGTCCTGGTGCGGGTTCAGGCAGAACACCGTCCGGCCGATCCATTCATCGGGGCCCTGTTCGACAATACCTACAGACAGATAGCCGAACTTCACGGGGGAAGGGAAAGAGCCCTCCTGGTGCGGGGCACGCATTGCCTGGGCCACTCGTGAGGGGACGGAGCCGGTGTGAACCACGATTTCCGTGCCCTTACTGATACCCGAATACAACGTCCGGACCAGCGCTTCGCCGGGCCCCGGACCGTGGAGTGCCTCGGACCGGAGCTCGCCTTGCTCCGTTCCGGTGGTCCAATATGCTGTTGCCTGGGTTGCCTGTGTTGGTCCGTTTGCTTTAGTCATCTTGCTTATGAATCTAGTCCGATTGAGGCGGGACACGGAAGCCGGGACCCGTCAAGGTGGTCTGTTCATTCCAAAGGCACTGGAACTCGTGGCGGTTGGTCGTTCGAGAGCGCCCACGGATCCCCCGGGAATCCTTGAACGTCATGGAATCGTTGAACAGCATCAATAGCCGCACCGGGCCAGTGGGGTGGTTCCCTGTCGGGTTGTTCGCTGTGGTAGTGCCGGCCGGTGGGTGAGATCCAGCCGGGCGGCTCGTCCTTGGTGGCTTCGGTGGGTTGCCAGGGTCTGGCGTGTTTGAGCCGGTGGTGTTTTGGGCAGAGCTGGGTCAGGTTTGAGATCCCGGTACTCCCGCCGTTGGCCCAGGCGTTCAGGTGGTCCGCTTCGTTATCCAGGGACTGGTTGGAGCAGCCGGGGAACTGGCATTTGCCGTCCCGGAGCCGGAGCCATTGACGCAGTGCCTTGGGGATCCGGTAGCTTTCCCGCCCGATCTCCAACGGGGCACCGTCCCGGGGATCGGTCAGGACCCGGCGGAACGACTCGGCACCATCGGCCACGAGAGCGCGGGCCATGGACGGCGGGATCGGCCCGTACCCGTCGAGGACGGCCGGTTCATCAGTCAGACCCATCAAAGCGAACACCGGAACCGTCACCAGAACCTGGGCTGCCGGTGACGGGATCCTCCCGGCAGCCCCGTCCTGAGTAATGTCCAGAGTGCCGCCCGGGGTGGCGGGCGGGGTGCTGTGCAGGGTGCCGCCGAGCAGCCACGCCGCGACGTTGTCCGCACGGAGCTGGGTGAGTGTCCTGCCCTCGGTTGGGCCTTGCAGGGCGCGGGCTGCTGTGGTGGCCCGGTTCCAGATCCCGGCTGCCTGGTCGGCGGGCAGGTAGGCCGAGAGCCAGGCCATCCCGTCCCGGTCCGGGGAATACTCGACCCGACGGTCCACGGCGCTCCGGGTGTGGCGTTGTTCGATGCTGACCGGGTGGTGGCGTTCGCGCCAGGTCCGGGCCTTGGCCCGGAACCGGCCCGGGACCATCCCGCCGGCCGCGCCGCGGGCCGGGTTCGGCGCCTCCGGGTCCAGGAAATGCGCCTCCAGGGCATGGGCGGCGGCCGGCTCGAGGTTGGTTGTTTCGTCGACCATGATCCTGGCGTGCTGCCACGACAACGTCCCGGCCTGAAGGGCCGCCAGCGTGAGCGGCAGGGCACTACGTAAGCGGTGGGCCTCGCCCAGCAGCCCGCCGGCCGTACGTTCACTGACGGTCAGGGCGCAGGCGACTTCGGCCACGATACTCATGTCCTGGGCGGTGTGGTCTTTCGGGGACATGATGGGCCCCGCGATCGCTTGGCCGGCTTCGTCGTACCCGCCGGCCGCATGGACCTTCACAGCAGCAACCATCGCCTCCAACCCGGCCGCGCCGGACAAGACCGTCAGACACGCCTCAGCCTGCCAGCCCAACGGGTCCGAGTCGGCCGCAGAAGGGCCGGCTGCGAAAGCGCCAGGCACCGGGCCGTCCGCCGGCCCGCCTGCCGTGCTTACTGGCGGGATGTCGGCCACGCCAGCACTTGGGCAAGTGGCAGGCACTCCAACCGGCACCGGGCTTCCTGCCAGATCCCCGCCCGTAGAGATGTCCACCGTCCCCCGGAGCACACCGGCCAGCCGCAAAGCAGAAGCCGCGATGGCCTCCAGAACCTCTGCACCTGCGGCGTTATCCATACCCCCAGCATCACAGCACGCACCTACAGCACGCGCTAAGCAAACCGCCTATGTGGATAACTCAGCGGCAACGAAAACTGTCAGTCCCGCCGTCGAGCCTAAAGCGCCGTAGTAGTCCATTCCCACAACATAGATCACCAGCCGTTTTGGGGATGTGGGCCTTGCTCCGGTACCCTATTCAGGTTGGTGACGTGTCCGAGCGGCCGAAGGTGCAACACTCGAAATGTTGTTTGGTGTCAAAGCCAACGTGGGTTCAAATCCCACCGTCACCGCCAATGAGTAAGGCCCTGCCTCCCTGATAACCAAGGGAAGGCGGGGCCTTTCTTTATCTACGGGTAAGCCGGATCTTTGGGAAGGCCCGGCGGAAATGCCCAGAGCCAGCACGTTCCCAAAGCTCCAACGACGCCGCGCGCCCAGGCCTGGTGCCGGACGGCCTCGTCCCGACCGTACCGTCCGTGGACGCCGACCAGCCCGTGTTCTTCCGCGGACAGCCAATCAACCGGCCCTTGAAGAGGCACGACGGGAGAACGACCGCCGGGGCGCGATTAATTCTGTGAATGGGGAGGATCGTCAAAGGCCCTGTTCTTCTGTCCACCCGGGACGTACTCTTAGCGGAATCCCAAGCCCGGGACGGGTTTGGGGAATTGGGAGGGAATGTACGAGATGACACTCAAAGACGAGTGGGACCGCCTTGATACAAAGACGCGTCAATGGCTTTTGGATAACCCGGGATGTGTGATGGTGCCGCGCACTGTCGCCTCCATGATCCAGCGGAATTGCGCGGGGCACGGCGAAGTCGACGGGCATGGCCAGATGATCCTTTCGCGTGAGGACCTCGATTTCATCCGGGACAAGGGAAGAGGCGTGACGGAGCCTGTCAGCGAGGAATTCCGGTTCTTCGATGCAGCTCAACCCGGAGAGCGCCCCTAGAGCACACAAAAAACACTACCTCCCTGATAACTCAAGGAAGTAGTGCCTTGTGCTCTGCCGAAGAACCCTGCGGCGCTAGTGCCCGGCTTCTGCCGCTGCTGCCTTCTTGGCGTTCTTCTCGGCGTCCTTCGCTGCGCGCACTGCCTCCGCGTCGTGCTGCTCGTCGGCCTTTTCCTGGTGGATAACTTCCGCGAAGAGCTTCTCCATCTCCTTGGCCACGCCAGCGGCGGAGGCCGGGTTCTGACCGGTCACCAGCCTCTCGTCGACCACCACCATCTCCTCAAAGAGACCAGCGGAGACGTGGGTGGCACCCTGTTCTTCAAGTCGGTCTGCCAGGAAGAACGGGATGACTTTGTCCTTCCCTGCGGCAACTTCCTCGTCATTGGTGAAGGCGGCCACCTTCCGGCCCTCGACGAGGCGGAGCCCGTTCGCCAGTTCCACGTTCAGCAGGCCGGCCGGTCCGTGGCAGACCGCCCCCACCAAGCCGCCGGCGTTGTAGACGCTGGCCACCAGGTTCTGCAGGCCCTTACTGTCCGGGAAGTCCCACATGGTGCCGTGGCCGCCCACGAGGAACACCGCGTCGTACTGCTCTGGATCAACGACGTCGACGCGGGCAGTGTTGTAGAGGCCGGCCCGCGTGGTCTCGTCCTCCGTGAAGGAGACCTGGATGGGATCGTGGGAGTCCACTTCGTCGCGCGGGGGCTGGCCGCCCTTGATAGACGCAAAGTCGACGAAATGCCCGGAATCCTTGAAAACCTTCCAGGGGTGTGCAGCCTCGGCCACGTTGTAGCCGGTCTTCTCTCCGGTATCGCCGATCTCGGAAACGCTGGTCAGTACCATGAGGATTTTCTTCATGAGATATTCCTTTCGTCCGGGTTCCACCCTACGCCCAGCCCGATTCGCGCCCTGTGGCGAAGGTAAACCCACACCTCGCTCAACGCAGCAGGGCCCCGGTTCGCTCCCTCAAAGAAGGGAAACCGGGGCGTTCGCCTAGTCAGATTCGGAGTCCAACAGTCACGACAGGACCGTCACAGCTTGTCCGTCCTGTCATCTCCCTTGTGCCCGCCACCGCGGAGGTTTTCCTGGACCTTGCCGAAAAGGTCTTTGATGGTGGACTCGGTGTTCGTCAGCATGTCCGGCTGGAGGTAGACATGCTTGCTGCCGGGGAGGCTGTAGCTGGACTGCAGGCCGCCGCTTGTTTCGACACCCTGCAATGCGATGGTGACGCCGCCCTCCTTCCGGGCAATGGCAGCAATCTTGCCGAACACCAACGTGAATTCGTCCGGTTCGAAGCTGACGGTCTGGCCCACATGGGTCCGGTTGAGCTCGCTGGCCAGAACCGATTTCTCGTTGCCAGTGCCTGAGTAGTTCATCATGTGCTCCCTGAGGTAGTTGGCGACTTACGCCAGCAGTCTAGCCCTGGCCAATGTCACGGTACATAGCCCCCTGGACCCGTCGGAGACGCGTATCCGGACCGTGCAGACTTGGGCCGAGCAGCAGGGCCTGCGAGACTGGTCGCGAAAACCACCCGTGACCCGCAGGAGCCCTTATGACGCCCGTTCCCAGCACCTCCGCCCCGCAGAAAAACCGGATCACGGAGCTCTTCGGTACGGACGTGCCGGTGGTCCTGGGCCCCTTCGGCGGAGTTTCCTCCGTGGAACTGACGGCGGCAGTGAGCGACGGCGGCGGGCTGGGTTCCTACGGCCTGTACGGCTACGGTGCGGACGCCATCCGCACCACGGCCGCGCAACTCAGGAAGGCCACACCCAAGCCGTTCGCCCTCAACCTCTGGGTTCCCACCGGCGACGAAACCACCGAGATCCCCCAAACGGACTTCGAGCACTACGTCCAGGCGCTGAAGCCCTACTTTGACGAAGTGGGCCTGCCTCTCCCGGAAATGCCCGACCGCTACATGCCGGACTTCGACGAGCAGGTGGCCGCCACCCTGGAGGCGCGTCCCGCCGTCGTCAGTTTTGTCTTCGGCGTCCCGGCGCCGGACCTCGTGGAGGCGGCACACCGGCGGGGTATCGTGCTGGTGGGTACCGCCACCACGGTGGACGAGGCCGTTGCGCTGGAGGCCGGCGGCGTGGATGCCGTGGTGGCCAGCGGTTCGGAGTCCGGCGGCCACAGGGTCTCCTTCCTGAAACCCGCGGAAGAGTCGCTCGTCGGTACGTTTGCCCTGGTCCCGCAGGTGGCGGACGCCGTTAGCATTCCCGTGATCGCCGCCGGCGGCATCGTGGACCGCCGCGGTTACGCGGCTGCACGGGCGCTCGGCGCGGACGCGGTCCAGGTCGGTTCCGCCTTCCTGGCCACACGGGAATCCGCGGCCGTGCCGGCGTACCGCGATATCCTCCACAGCCCGGCCGCGCAGGAAACGGTGCTGACCCGGACGTTGAGCGGACGGCTTGCCCGGGGCATTCCTAACCGCATCATCACTGAACTCTCACTAACGGCAGGGACGGCACCGTTCCCTGTCCAGAATTGGCTGACCGGCCGTTTCCGGCCAGAGGCAGCCGCCCAGGAAAACACCGCGCTGATGTCGCTCTGGGCGGGCCAGGCGGCGTCACTGATCCGGCATGACGCGGCCGCAGACGTTCTGGCCGAACTGCTCGCCGGCGGCCCTGTTTTGTAAGCTCGTATATCCGGATGCAATCGAACGTGACAATGCAGGTGGTGAAGTCGCCCCTGGAACTGGAGGCAATCCTTGGCTAAAAAGACCGGCAGGTCCAAGACCAGGAACAAGAACCAGCGGCACCTGAAGGCAGTACCGTCTGCCCCGAAGATGCCCCTGCAGCTGGTCCTGAACCATCGGGTGGTTGATTCGATGGCTGTCGAGTTTATTCAGTGGAGCGCGGCTGAGTTCCGCGACCCTGCCGAGGCCTTCGAGTGCCTCGAACTTGTCAAGGTTTTCCTCTCCGCCCAGCATGCCATTGAGGGATCGAGCTCGGCCACGGCTATCGCCGGAGAAGGCGTTGAGGCCGCGGTTGAATCAATTGCCTCAGCATTGGACCCGGAACATGCCGATGATGCCTTCGACGACCTTTACTTCGCCTTGGAATCCTATGTCCGGTTCCTCAAAGGGACCGGCCGGTGGACAGGTACTGAGGGCGCCTACGCTGAGCTTCAAGCGGTGCTCGGCAGCGGCCCTGCCGCGGCTGCCCCGGACCACCCGGACATTGTGGTGCCCCGCCTCAGCGACGAGGAGCAGGAATCGGCGTTCGACGCCATGCCCCTGATCCGGCGGGCGTCGGCGCTCCTGGAATGGGTGGGCGCGGGCAAGGAAGTCACCGCAACCGGCGCTTTGCGGCTCAAGGACATCGAGCCGGCTGCTGCGGCCGTCGAAGTCCTTGCCCGTGGAAAACGTGGCGCCAAGCGGCCAGCCACGGAGTCCGCCGGGGAACGGCCGGACGGCCCTTTGGAAGTCGGCAGCATGTTCGACGTACCGGTGCTCAACGAAGTCTGGTCGGCCTTGGTCGGCGCGGGCCTGATACGGCTCGGATCCACCCGCGCCGTACCCGGCCCCGAGGCTGCTGCCTGGAACAGTGCGGAAGTCGGGGAACGGCTCAAAGCCCGGCGGATGCTGGCCGTGGTGCTCTTGGTAGGCGTCCTCAGTTCATCGGATGCCGTGTGGGACGTGGAATCGGTGGGTGGGACGGTTCTCGCCGTCCTCACGTACGGCACGACGGAAGACCCCGTGCCCGTCGCGCAGCTCGAAGCCCTGGCATCGATGGAATTAGGCGAGGCCTTCCCGGACCACGGCATCGTCGACGATCCGGACCTGTCCGACGCCAGCCAGGATGAGGCCCGCCTTGAAGCGATCTACGCGTCGTACGCAGCTATGGAAGCCCGGCGCAGTCTCGGCCTGCTTGCCGAACTGGGGCTGGTGGACGCCGACACGCATTATCGCGTTCCCCCGGTAGCCGTCCAGTGCGTGGACCTGGCCGCGGGCTACCTGGACACAGCCGATGAGCTGTCCGGCGCCGAGGAACCCGAGTCCAACGTGGTGGCCCTGCACGCCCCGTCCCGGACCGGCCGGCCGTCCAAGGACCGGTAGGATCTGGTCATCGCCGGGTGGCGCCTGTAAGATCCTGCAATGCCGCGCAGGGCCCACCAGCGCGGCGGCACACCGTCGGCAGCGCTGAAGCAAGGGAGGATCCGTGCGTACAGACCATGTTCGGGCGCCCTTCCATTTCCTCCGCGCCGCCCTGCTCTCCACCGGGATCCTGAGCCTCGCGGCCGGAGCCCACGTGCTGGGTGGCGGCGAGCTGCCTGCGGCCGGCATCCTGCTGGCAGTCCTGGCCCTCACAGTCCTGGCAGCCACCACCGCCACCCGCCTGAAACTGAATTTCGCCGCTATGACCGCCCTCCTGGGCGCCGGGCAACTGGCCCTGCACGAAGTCTTTACCGTGTTCAGCACTCCGGTCATTGCGGCAGGCCCGGCCCCGACGGGAACCCACCACCTTTCCGGCACGGCACTGCCCGCACTGGAAGCCGCCGCACACCTCCACGCCACGGGTACCACCGGCGGCCTGGTCATGCTGGTGACGCACACCGTGGCAACTGCCGCGTGCGCCCTTCTGCTTACCAAAGGTGAAGCCGCGCTCTGGTCCCTCGCGGCGTGGCTGCGGCCGCTCGTCAGGCTCCCCGAAGCAGTAACGCCCGACGCCGGCCCGCCCCCTTGGGTGCCCGGCCCGCCAGCGGTTCTTCCCCTCCGCCCCTGGCGGAACCTTCGGCAACACAGTCGGCGCGGCCCGCCTTCCGCCGTCGTGCTTCCCTGACCAGCCCGTACCGGACCCGGTAAGCGGGCGTAATTCCTGTACCTCCGCGCGCCCGAAACGGGCGTGCGTCTGAAAGGCATCCCCATGAAAACCTCAACACTTCGCCGTACCCTCACCTCCGCATCCGCCACTGCCGGCGCCGCCGCCCTCCTGCTGACAGCCGCCAGCGGCGCAGCGGCCCATGTTGGTGTCAGCCCGGACAAGACCGCCGCCAACTCCTATGCCCTGCTGACCTTCGGCGTCCCGCACGGCTGCGAGGAGTCCGGCACCACCAAAATCGCCATCACGCTGCCCGCCGAACTGAACGATGCCACACCAACGGTGAACCCCAACTGGACTGTGGAAAAGGTGACCGAGGAGCTGGCCGAGCCCAAGAAACTGGCCGACGGCTCATCCATCACCAAACGCACCAGCCAGATTGTCTACACCGCCAAGGCGCCCCTGCCTGACGGTCTGCGCGATGCCCTGGTGCTGTCCGTGAAGCTGCCCGATGCAGCCGGGACCACGCTCCACTTCCCCACCCTGCAGTCCTGCGAAACGGGCCAGACGGACTGGTCGGAAATCGCCAAGGACGGCCAGGACCCGCATTCCCTGAAGGCCCCGGCGCCGTCAATCACCATTACCGATGCCGCCGAAGCCCACGGAACCGCCGGCCACGCGGCCACCACGGCTGCCGCCGGGACAGCGCATGCCGATACCGAACAGGCAGCTGCCGTGACTGACAGCGGCGCGGACGCCCGCGGCTGGGCAGGCCTGGTGGCCGGCCTCGGCGGGCTGGCCCTCGGCGGTGCGGCGTTCGTCCGCAGCGGCGCCAAGCGCAGGCAGGAGGCCGGGACGGCCAGCCAGTAACGGTTCCGACCACTCGATTTGATGCCCGGATCATCACGATCCGGGCATCAAATCCTCTTGGCACCCCGTGGCATCGTTGACTCAGGTCACAGCAGCAACAAAGGTTATGCCATGACGTCTCAGCGCATTTCACAGGGCTTTGTTATTACGATGGCGGCCGCTGCGGCCGCGCTGCTGCTCACCGCCTGCGGTCCGGGCCAGGCGCAGCCGCAACCGCAGGGAACCACGGAACCGGGAACGAACTCCCCCAGCCCCTCCGCATCCCCGGCGCCGCCGCCCAGCGCGACGCCCCAGCCGTCGTCGACCACTGACGCAACAGCCGGGCCGCTCCTTTGCAAGGCTGCCACATTGTCCGCCGCCACTGACGCCACAGGCGGCGGGGCCGCGGGCAGCGTCTACATGACGCTCACTTTGACGAACACCGGTGCCGAGCCGTGCCTGTTGAAGGGGTACCCGGGCGTATCCCTGGCCGCGGACGCCAACGGCGCTCCCATCGGCGCCGCCGCGAAACGCGACGAATCAACACCTGTTGCGGATGTGCTCCTGGCCCCCGGCCAGGGCGGCAATGCCGTGCTCCGCTATACGCAGGCAGCCAACTACTCCGACTGCACGCTGACGCCCGCCGCCGGGTACCGGATCTACCCGCCGGAAGATACGGCCTCCCTGTTCCTGGCCCAGCCCACCCAGGCCTGCAGCAATGCAAACATCGAACTCCTGACCATCGGGGCCTTCCAGGCGGCCTAGCAGCCCAGGCTCTGGGCGAAGGCAGCAATGATAAGTACACTTAGCTTCCATGACGTCCCTCTGGCTGGACCGCGAGAGTACCTTTAGCCCTGACCCTTTTCAGGCAGGAGCGAAATACGACACCGTGGTGGCCGGGGCCGGGCTCACCGGACTGGTCACAGCGCTGTTGCTGGCACGCTCCGGGCAGCAGGTGCTCGTGCTGGAAGCCCGCTACCCGGGCGCGGTGACCACCGGGAACACCACAGCCAAGGTCAGCCTGCTGCAGGGAACTGTTTTGGCCTCGTTGTCCCGGCAGTATCCGGACAAGCAGGTGAAAGCCTACGTCGAGGCGAACCGGGAGGGGCAGGCCTGGCTGCTGCGCTACCTCGACGAGAACGGGGTGCCGTACCAGCGCCGCACTGCGTATACCTACGCCACCACCGGTGACGGTGCCGAGCGGCTCCGCGAGGAACTGATCGCGGCAACCACCGCGGGGCTCAACGTGGAGTACGTGCGCGACGCCGGCCTCCCCTTCACCATCCAGGGCGCCCTGATGCTTGCCGGCCAGGCCCAGATCAACCCGATGGACGTGCTGGACACGCTGCTGGGTGACCTCCGTGCCCGCGGCGGCAGCGTGGTGAGCGGGGTCAGGCTCCGGGACGCCGCCGGGAGGGGACCCCTCACGATCAAGACCGACCATGGCGATGTCACGGCTGACCACCTGGTGCTGGCAACCGGGATCCCGGTGCTGGACCGCGGCCTGTACTTCGCGAAACTCAAGCCGCAGCGCTCCTACGCGGCAGCACTGGAACTGCCAGGCGGGCTGACGCCGCCGCCGGGCATGTACCTCTCGGCAGAGCAGCCCACGCATTCGCTGCGGGACTACGAGGCCTCCGGGCGCAGGCTGCTGCTGGTAGGCGGACACGGGCATCACGTGGGGCGCACTGCCTCGGAAAAGTCCCACCTCACCGGCCTGCTCGACTGGGCGGGAACACACTTCCCCGGCGCCTCAACCACGCACACCTGGTCGGCCCAGGACTATCAGGCCACCAACCTCATGCCGTTCTTCGGCAAGCTGCCGCGGGGACGGGGACGGATACTATTCGGCACGGGCTACAACAAATGGGGCATGACCAACGCCGTCGCGGTTGCGCTCGGAATGTCAGCTGACATTCTGGGCGGACAGATCCCCTGGGCGGACACCATCCGCCATCGCATTACCTCGCCAGCGGGCGCGTTGTCAGCCGTGGCGCTCAACGCCGGTGTGGCCGCGACTCTTGCCACCGGATGGGGAAAGCTGGCGTCGGATGGCACCACGCCACCGCCCGACGGCGCCGGTAAGGTGTATCGCGACGGCGCCCGGCCTGTGGCGGTGTCCACAGTCGGCGGCACCACGTGCAGGCTCTCCGCCGTCTGCACGCACCTGGGCGGAATCGTCCGCTGGAACGACAGCGAACTCACCTGGGACTGCCCGCTCCACGGCTCCCGGTTCGGCAGTGACGGGCAGCTCCTCGAAGGCCCCGCCACGAAGAACCTCCCGCCGGCAGCGAAGGGTTGATCTGTCCGGACGGGACCGGCAATCCCGGGCCCGGTGATGCGCCCGGCAGCGCTGTCAGTGGGGTAGGGCATGATGGAGGAATGCAGGAGAAGCTACCGCCGGGAGCGGGTCCGGACGCCCTTCCCGGCACCGGCATGGGACGGTTCAGCCGGCCCACGCGCGACTGGTTCCTGGGTGCCTTTTCCGAGCCGACTCCGGCCCAGGACGGCGCCTGGAACGCCATTTCCTCCGGTTCCCATGCCCTGGTTGTCGCGCCCACCGGTTCCGGCAAAACGCTCGCTGCCTTCCTGTGGGCCCTTGACCGGCTGCTGGTTTCGGCGCCCGCCCCTGCGCCTGAACTGCCGGGGCTGGATGCACCGCCGGCAAAAGGCCGCCGGCCGCGGGAACCGAAACGCAAGACCCGTGTTCTGTACATCTCCCCGTTGAAAGCCCTGGGCGTTGACGTCGAGCGAAACCTGCGTGCGCCGCTGATCGGCATCACCCAGACGGCCAAACGGCTGGACCTGCCCGCCCCGCTCATCACCGTGGGCGTCCGGTCCGGTGACACCACGGCGGCGGACCGCCGCTCGCTGCTCAGCAACCCGCCGGACATCCTTATCACCACACCGGAGTCGCTGTTCCTGATGCTCACCTCCAGGGCACGGGAAACGCTCACCGAGGTGGACACCATCATCGTGGACGAAGTCCACGCCGTCGCAGGCACCAAGCGCGGCGCGCACCTGGCGGTTTCGCTGGAACGGCTCGACGCGCTGCTGCCGAAACCCGCCCAGCGGATTGGACTGTCTGCCACGGTGGAGCCCCGCGAGCTGGTAGCCCAGTTCCTGGCGGGTTCCGCGCCGGTAGAGATCGTGGCGCCCCCGTCGCGGAAGACCTGGGACCTGACCGTTTCCGTGCCTGTGGAGGACATGTCAGACCTCCAGGGTGCTGCGGGCGCCTTCGATTCGGGTCCGGCATCCGGGCTGCAGCCGCAGGCCTCGATCTGGCCGCACGTGGAAGAGAAGATCGTCGACCTGGTGCTGGCCAACCAGTCCACCATCGTGTTCGCCAACTCGCGCCGTCTTGCCGAGCGGCTGACGGCCCGGCTGAATGAGATCTACGCGGAGCGGCAGCTTGTGGCTGTGGGCGGGGGCTGGGACGCACCGGGCGCTGAGGGACCGGAACCGGGCTTGACTGGTGTCCCCGCATCCACGGCCACACCGGCCCACATGATGGCTCAGGCGGGCAGCACCTCGGGAGCCGATCCGTTGCTGGCCCGCGCCCACCATGGATCGGTGTCCAAGGACCAGCGGGCAATGATCGAGGATGACCTGAAGTCGGGCCGGCTGCGGTGTGTTGTGGCCACGTCTTCCCTGGAACTCGGCATCGACATGGGCGCCGTGGATCTGGTGGTGCAGGTGGAATCCCCGCCGTCGGTGGCCAGCGGCCTTCAGCGCGTGGGCCGTGCCGGTCACCAGGTGGGCGAGATTTCGCAGGGTGTGTTGTTCCCCAAACACCGGGCGGACCTTGTACACACGGCCATCACCGTTGAGCGGATGCTGGAAGGGAAGATCGAGCGGCTCTTTGTCCCGGCCAATCCACTGGATATCCTCGCCCAGCAGACCGTAGCCGCAACAGCCCTGGGCAGCATCGATGTGGAGGAATGGTTCGCAACGGTCCGGCGGTCCGCGCCCTTCGCCTCGCTACCCCGGTCCGCGTTCGAGGCAACCCTGGACCTGCTGGCCGGCCGTTACCCTTCCGACGAATTCGCCGAACTGCGGCCACGGATCATCTGGGACCGCAATGCGGGCACCATTGAGGGCCGGCCCGGGGCCCAGCGCCTGGCTGTCACCTCCGGCGGCACCATTCCGGACCGCGGGTTATTCGGGGTCTACATCATCGGCACCGAAGCTGAGGGCTCGGCGTCGCCATCCGCTGACGGCAAACCTGCCGCGTCCCCTGCCAAGGGCGGCCGACGGGTGGGTGAGCTGGACGAGGAAATGGTCTACGAGTCCCGGGTGGGTGATGTTTTCGCCCTCGGCGCCACCAGCTGGAAAATTGAGGACATTACCCATGACCGCGTCCTGGTCTCCCCCGCCTTCGGCCAGCCCGGCAAGCTGCCGTTCTGGAAGGGCGACTCCCTGGGCAGGCCGGTGGACCTGGGCCGCGCCCTGGGTGCGTTCGTCCGCGAACTGTCAGCGTCCGACGTCGGGCCTGCCACCGAACGCTGTACGGCCAGCGGGCTGGACACCTTCGCCGCGAACAACCTCATCCAGTACCTCGGCGAGCAGAAGCTCGCCACCGAGGTGGTCCCCAGCGACACCACCCTGGTGGTGGAACGGTTCCACGACGAACTCGGCGACTGGCGGGTGATCCTCCACAGCCCGTTCGGCATGCCCGTGCACGCCCCGTGGGCACTCGCCGTCGGACAGCGCCTGCACCAGCGGTACGGCCTGGACGGCTCCGCCATGGCGGCGGACGACGGCATCGTGCTGCGGGTGCCCATGATGGAAGACGAACCGCCGGGAGCCGAGCTGTTCCTGTTCGATCCGGAGGAACTTGAGCAGATAGTCACCGCGGAAGTGGGCGGCAGCGCCCTGTTTGCTTCGCGGTTCCGGGAGTGCGCGGCGCGTGCCCTGCTGCTGCCCCGCCAGACTCCGGGCAAGCGGCAGCCGTTGTGGCAGCAACGCCAGCGGTCTGCCCAGCTGCTCGATGTCGCGCGGAAGTACCCTACGTTCCCGATTGTGCTGGAGACAGTCCGTGAATGCCTCCAGGACGTGTATGACCTTCCGGCGCTGAAGGATATTGCAGCATCGGTGGAACGCCGCGAGCTGAGGATCGTCGAGACCACAACGCAGCAGCCGTCGCCGTTCGCCAAGTCCCTGCTGTTCGGGTATGTGGCGCAGTTCCTGTACGAAGGCGACTCGCCGCTGGCCGAACGCCGGGCCGCTGCCCTGGCCCTGGATTCGACGCTGCTGAATGAGCTGCTGGGGCGTGTGGAGCTCCGCGAGCTGCTCGACGCGAAAGTCATCGACGCCACGGAGCTTGAATTGCAGCGGCTTGCGCCGGACCGCCGTGCCCGCGGGATGGAAGGCGTGGCGGACCTGCTCCGGCTGCTGGGTCCGCTGACGCCCGACGAAGCCGCCGCCCGGCTGGACCCGGCAGTGGTTGAATCTGCGACGGCGGACTCGCCCGGGCACGTGGCTGAGCCCGGGCGAGCGGTTGCGCCGCCCGAGCCCGAGGCGGGAGAGCCGGCTGTTCCGGTCGAAACCCCGCATGCTGATACCGCCCTGGCCGCGGCCCATCTGACTGCACTGCAGCGGGCCAACCGCGCCATCAAGGTCAACATCGGCGGCGCTGAGCGCTATGCCGCCGTGGAGGACGCCGCACGGCTGCGGGATGCCATCGGTGTACCGCTGCCTATGGGCGTACCGCTCGCCTTTATCGAACCGGTGGCGGATCCCCTTGGCGACCTCGTTTCCCGCTATGCACGCACGCACGGACCGTTCACAGCAGCGGAAGCCGCTGCACGGCTGGGCCTGGGCGTCGCGGTGGTCGGCACTGCATTGAAGCGGCTCGCGGCGGACGGCCGCGTGGTGGAGGGCGAGTTCCGGCCGCACGTCGTACCGCCCGAAAGTCAGGCGCCCGAAAGCCCGGCATCGGGAATGGGAACCGGAACGGACCACGAACCACCACAGCCGGTCCCCCGGGAACCCCGCCTCCAGGACCAGCAGCCCGCAACCACCAGCGAATGGTGTGACGCCGACGTTCTTCGCAAGCTCCGCCGTCGTTCGCTGGCGGCTCTGCGCGCCGAAGTGGAACCGGTGGATGCGGCCGCCTATGGCCGTTTCCTCCCCGCCTGGCAGAATGTCCGGACTCCCGGTTCGGGGCGCGGCCAGCCGTCGTTGCGCGGGCTGGACGGAATTGTCACAGCGATCGACCAACTGTCCGGTGTTCCTGTGCCGGCCTCGGCCTGGGAGCCGCTGGTGCTGGCAAGCCGCGTTTCCAACTACCAGCCCGCCATGCTGGACGAGCTCATGGCCGCCGGCGAAGTCCTGTGGTCCGGGGCCGGCGCACTTCCCGGCAACGATGGCTGGGTCAGCATGCACCTGGCCGATTCTGCCGACCTGACCTTGAATCCCGCCATCGAGTACGAGCCTGGGGATGCCCAGCAACGGCTCCTCGACCACCTCCGGAACAACGGCGGCGGATACTTCTTCCGGCAGCTGACGGACGTCGCCGGCGGGATGGACTCAGTGCTGAGTGACCAGGACGTGGTCTCCGCGTTGTGGGATCTGGCCTGGGCGGGGCGGATTACCGGGGATACGTTCGCCCCGGTACGCGCACTTATCGCCGGCGGCCACACTGCCCACCGCCAGGTGGCACGCGCGCCACGGTCGCGGGCGCCCAGGTTGAGCAGGCTTGGCCGTTCCCACAGCACCGGGCTCCTGGGATCGTCGGGTTCGGGCTCACCGGGGCTCAGCGGCGGACGGTACGGCTCGTCTTCGGGTGCGGCGGCCACTCCGCCGATGGCTGCCGGGCGGTGGTCGGCACTGCCCTTGCCGGAGCTGGATGCCACCATTCATGCGCGTGCCACCGCGGAATTGCTGTTGGACCGCTACGGCGTGGTGACCCGGGGATCGGTCATGGCAGAACAGATCCTGGGGGGCTTCGGGCTGATGTACAAGGTCCTGGCCCGGCTGGAGGAAGCGGGCCGGTGCCGCCGCGGGTATTTTATCGAGCATCTAGGCGCGGCCCAGTTCGCCGTCCCGGCCACCGTGGACCGGCTGCGGTCCTACTCCGAGGACAGCCAGCTCGCGAAGCCCGAGCCCGTTGCACTGGCCCTCGCGGCCACCGATCCGGCGAACCCATACGGTGCGGCACTTCCCTGGCCGGCCCTCAACGAGGAGGCCGGCACCGGCCACCGCCCGGGACGGAAGGCAGGTGCCCTGGTGGTGCTCGTGGACGGTGCCTTGATCCTCTATGTGGAACGTGGCGGCAAGACGTTGCTGGCCTTCAGCGGGGACGAGGCCATCCTGTCGGCCGCCGGCGCCGCGCTGGTGGGTGTGGTCACCCGCGGGGCCGTGGACAAGCTGATCATGGAGAAGGTCAACGGCCACGACATCCTCGACACCCCTGTGGCCAAAGCCCTGGCGGCCGCCGGCGCCTACTCCACTCCGAAGGGGCTGAGGATCCGTGCCTAAGCGACACATGACCACCTCGAGGAAAGCGGGGGTCCGTGCCTGAGGGGGACTCAGTCTGGCGCGCCGCATCGCAACTGCACAAGGCGCTGGCAGGGCAAACGCTCACCGGCTCGGATTTCAGGGTGCCCCGTTTTGCCACCCTCAACCTTGCCGGCTGGACCATGACCGAGGTTGTGCCGCGCGGCAAACACCTCCTCATGCGGGTCGAGGGACCTGATCAGCGTAAACTCACCATCCATTCGCACCTGAAAATGGAGGGCGCCTGGCAGGTCTATCCACCCGGCGGACGCTGGCGGAAGCCAGGATTTACGGCACGGTGCGTGCTGCGGACCGCGGTGGCGGACGCCGTCGGATTCTCGTTGGGAATTGTGGAGGTGGTCCGCACCGAAGACGAGGACACGATCGTGGGTCATCTGGGCCCGGACCTGCTCGGTCCGGACTGGAATCCGGACGAAGCGGAACGAAGGATCCGTTCGGCCCCCGACGTCCCCATCGGCGTCGCTCTGCTCGACCAGCGCAACCTCGCGGGCATCGGCAACATCTACCGCTGCGAGACCTGTTTCCTGTCAGGCGTCCATCCGGCGTCACCCAGCTCGGCCGTCGCCGATCTTCAAACGATGATGAACGATGCGAAGCAACTGCTGGAAGCCAACCTCGGCCCGGGCAGGCGGGTCACCATCCTGAACCCGCGCGGGATGCCCGTGGGAAGGATGGCAGGGCGCCCCGGTTACTGGGTGTACCGGCGCGAACACCAACCCTGCCTGAAATGCGGCACACCCATCCGGCGGGCTGCGCTGGGGAAGCTCAACGGCGACGAAGAGCGGGACATCTACTTCTGCCCCCAGTGCCAGCCGCTGCTGGACTAAGGGCGAAGGGCGGTTGGCTCCAGCGGCTCGGACTCCAGGGACTGTGGCTCGCCTGCGCCCTTCACCGACTCAGGCGCCACAACGCCGTCCTGGACTGCGGCCGGAACCATAAACCACGGCAGCATCAGCTGGACCAGCGGCCCAATGGCCAGGGCATAGACCACCGTTCCCACCCCGACGGATCCGCCCAGCAGCCATCCGATGCCGAGCACCACCACTTCGATCAGGGTTCGGGACAGCCGCACTGACCAGCCCGTGCGCCGCGCCAGACCTGTCATCAGCCCGTCGCGCGGGCCTGGACCGAAGCGGGCGCCGATGTAGCAGGCCGACGCGATGCCATTGAGGACCACGGCCCCGGCGAGCATCGCAATCTGGCCACCAAGGTGTGAGAACGCGGGGATCAGCGCCAGCCCGACGTCGGCGAACACCCCCACCAGGACAGCGTTGGCCAGTGTTCCGAAACCGGGCTTCTGCCGCAGCGGAATCCACAGCAACAACACGAGGAAACTCACGGCCACAACGACCGTGCCGATACTGAACCCGCTCAAACCGGCCAGTCCCTGGTGGAAGACATCCCAAGGGTCCAGCCCGAGGCCGGCGCGGATGAACATGGCCAGAGAGATGCCATAGATGGCCAGGCCGACAAAAAGCTGTAGGAGTCTGCGGGATAACATAGCGATCACTTTGCCAGGAAACTGGCATTGAATTACATAGCCAGTCTGAGATACTGGCTATGTGTCCGCTTCACTGAGTCCGCCTGCTCTGGCCCGCCTCCTGGGCGCGTGGCACCTCGGCGCCGCACCGGCCTACCGCGAGCTTGCCGACGTCGTACGCCTTTTGATCATGGACGGCCGCATCCCGCTGGAGGTCGCGCTGCCAAGCGAGCGCGCACTGGCCGAGGCTTTGGGCCTGAGCCGGACAACTGTCACCGCCGCTTATGCGGCGCTGCGGGAGCAAGGATTCCTCAGCGGGGGCCAAGGCAGCCGCGGCCGGACCGGCATTCCGCACCGCACAGTGCCGGTCAGCGCGCCCGGAGTTGCCCTGCCTGACGGAATCCTGGACCTGGCCTACGCCTCGCTTCCCGCCGCCGGCGAGGTGGTGCATCGCGCTTTTGCGGATGCCTTGTCGGACCTGCCGGCCTTGCTGCCCGGCTTCGGCTACGACGCGGTGGGGTTTCCCGCACTCCGGGAAGCCATCGCGGACCGCTACACCGCCGCGGGTGTGCCCACAACGCCCAGCCAGATCCTGGTGACCTCCGGCGCGCAGCACGCCCTGAACATCGTGTTGCGGACCCTTGCCGGCCGGCAGCACAAAGTCCTGGTGGACCATCCCACCTACCCCAACGCGCTCGACGCCATCCGCGCCTCCGGCTCGCGGATCATCCCGGTGCCGCTTCCGCCGGCCACTAGTGCGGGGGCGCCGTCGGCTGCCGTGGAGGCGGCAACCCCGGGTTGGGACATGGACATGATGGTGGCCGCGCTGCAGGAACAACGCCCCGCCATGGCATACGTGGTCCCGGACTTCCACAACCCCACAGGCCGGCTGATGTCCGATCTCCAGCGCCGCCGCCTGGTGCGCGCCGCCGCGGCCGCCGGGACGGTGCTGGTGGTGGACGAAACACTGCGGGAGTTAAACCTCGACGGCGCCACCACCTCCCCACTGGCAGCGTTCAGTCCCGCCGTGGTGTCCATCGGATCGCTCAGCAAGTCGCATTGGGCGGGGCTGCGCACCGGCTGGATCCGGGCCGAGGAAGACCTCCTGGGCCGCTTTATTGCCACCCGGACCACCATGGACCTGGGCGGGCCCGTGGTTGAACAGTTGGCCGCGGCAGGGATGGTGCGGTCCCTGGACGAGCCGCTCGGCGCACGGCTTGCCACGCTGCGCGGGAACCGGGCGGTTCTGCTGGACCTGCTGGCCGACCATCTACCGGACTGGCAGCCCGAGCGGCCGGCCGGTGGCCTCACGGTCTGGTGCCGGCTGCCCGCCGCTTCGAGCACAGCGCTCACCGTCATCGCACCCGAGTTCGGCATCCGCCTGGCCGCCGGACCCCGGTTCGGCGCGGGCGGGGCATTTGAGCAGTATCTGCGGGTGCCGTTTACGCTGCCGCCGGACAAGCTTGAGAAGGCGGTCCGGGCGCTGCGCTCAGCCCAGGACAGGCTCGACGCCGCCCCGCAGCTCCGCCGGACCCTGACAAACGCCCCGGCTGTCGCCATCGCCTGAGCATGCGACCGAGCGGACGCCGGGCCTGCGACACGGCAACGGCCCAGTGACACAGGAACGGCCTGACGACACCCAAATTCGGGTGTCCCCAAGCCGCTTGCGCGTCACCGGGGAAGATGCGCGTCCTAAGCGAAACCGCCTACGCGTAGACCTTCGCAAGGAACCCGCCCCAGGCCTTGGCCGTGGTCTCGGAGTCGCCGCTGCCGCTGAAGTCGTGCACCGTCATGCCCACCGGCGCACCGAAGGCGTTACGGCCGAAGAACCGATACATCGTGTCCGCGGTCCGCAGCCCCAGGAAGTTCTCATTGGCGAAGTCCACTTCCCCGGTAAGCCGCCCCACGCCGTCGAGCGTCACATCCACTGGCGAACCCTGGGCCGCAGCCTCAACGCCGATCGCCTTCTTCAGCCGCTCAAACCCGTCCGGGGTCTGCAAGGCCGCCGGCGCCTGAATGTCCGTGAACACCACCGGTTTGCCGTCGAAGTGAGCCAGATACTGGCCGAGGGTGTGCAGGTAGAACGCGGTGTGCTTGCTGGCGCCGTCGTACTGCCCGTCCCAGTTGTCGGCGAAGATCCCGCTGTGCACATAGTGGAGCTTGGCGCGGCCACCCTCGAGCGGCTCGAGGACATGCTCCAGCTGGTTGAACCAGCCATCCGGGCCGTCCATCCGGGAAACGAGGTGGGTGGGGAATTCCTTCACGGTCTTGACGTCCGGCCACTGGTCGGTGGGGAACATCCAGGCCGGCGTGCCGCTGGTCACCGCCTCCCAGACGCGCTCGGGAGTGCCCGGCAGCTCGGTGTCGTAGACGATCTCAAATTCGCGTTTGTCAGTCATTGTCCTGCTCCTTCGCTGAAAGGGTTTTGGTAGGGGTCTTGAGTGCGGGGTGAAGCGCGACGACGAGCCGGTGCTTCCGCCCGCCGCCCGCGCTCCCCCGCGGGGCGCCGCCCTCGTGATATTTGTCCACCAGCCGGGTCACCGCAACGCCGAGCTCCTCGGCAAAAGCGGCCCTGTCTGCGGCGGTGCGGAACGTAATCTCGCCGTCGATAGCGAACGTGGCGAGCTTTTGCCGGGCCACTGCGGCACCGGCGATCAGCTTGCCCACCTCCTGGACCATCCGGCCGGCGAGTGCCAGCAGCCAGAAGGCGGAGAAGCGGTCGGAGAACCGGTGCGGGTCCGGTGCCACCGATGCGAGGGCCACGGGTGAGATCAGGTAGGAGGCCGCCGTCGCCTGGAGGACGCGTTCGGTGACGTTGCCCTTGCGGCGCTCCTCCACCAGCTCCACCAGCCCGTGCCGTTCGAGGGCCTTCAGGTGATAGTTGACCTTCTGCCGCGGCAGTCCCGCCTTGGCCGCAAGCTGTGTGGCCGATCCCGGCTCCGCCAGCTCCCGGAGGATGCGGGTGCGGATCGGATCCAGCGACGCTTCCGCCGCGGCCGGGTCCTCGATCACTTCGATGTCCAACATGCCTCCATCATGCCGACCGACAACTTTTCTTGTCAAGAACTTTTTTCCCGTCGGTGGAATCTTATCGGGGAGGCCCGCTCTACGTCGCGGGTCCGCCCGGGGTGCAGAGCAGGCCCCGCACCGCAAAGTAGAATGGACCGGTGATGCAATCCCCCCTCCCCGTGCGCGACGGCGTCAACGCCACCCGCCTGCGCCTCCCGGACGAGGGGCCGTGGACCACCGCGATGGACTACATGATGCACCGCTGGGGGCACATCGATCCGCAGGGCATCGAGGACAGGTTCGACGCCGGCGAGATCGTTGGCGAGGGCGGCATCCCCTTGGACCGTGCCACGAAGCTCGATGACCACACCTTCATCTGGTACTACCGCACGCTGCCGCCGGAGACCCGCATCCCCGTGGACATCAGCATCCTCCACCAGGACGAGCACCTGCTGGTGGTGGACAAGCCGCACTTCCTGCCCACCACCCCCGGCGGCACCTACATCCAGGAATCCGCCCTGGTCCGGCTGCGGAACCAGCTGGACCTGCCGGACCTCATTCCCATGCACCGCCTGGACCGGATGACCGCCGGTGTCCTGCTGCTGTCCACCAACCCCGAAACCCGCGGCAAGTACCAGGTGCTCTTCGAAAAGCGGCAGGTGCAGAAGGAATACGAATGCGTTTCCGCAGCCGAGCCCGCTGACGGCTACCCGGCGGTCGACTACCCCGTAGTGGTCCGCAACCGGATGACCAAGTCGCGCAGCTACCTGCTGGCCGAGGTCATTGACGGGGAACCGAACGCAGAGACCCGCATTGAACGGCTGGAAACTTTCGACGGCAGCGCGTCCGGGGGTGCCGGTGTCACCAATGCTGCTTCCCGGCTCGCGCGGTACCGGCTGGAGCCGCACTCCGGAAAGACACACCAGCTGAGGGTGCACATGGCCTCGCTGGGCCTTGGCATCGTCAACGATTCCTTTTATCCCGACCTGTTGGACAAGGCGCCGGACGACTACACCAAACCGCTGCAGCTCCTGGCCCGCGGCATCCGTTTCGTGGACCCGATCAGCAAACAGCCCGTGGAATACCGCAGTCGGCTGGAGCTCAGCGAGGCGGCTCAAACGCCGCCCTGATCAAACACCGCGCTGAAGTCTTCCTCCATCCCGGCACTGAACAGCACGAACTCCACCGCCTCGAGTGCGCTGGAAGGATGCGAGGCACCAAAGCCGTTAACGGCGTCGTACGCGGCCTCTGCCACCTGCCGGCCGGCCCAGCCGTAAACGCCGCCGCCCACCGCCGGAAACGCGACCGACGCGGCGCTGAGCGAATCCGCCAGCCGCAGGCTTTCACTGAAGCACGAGACGAGCAGCGCACGGTTGGTCTGCCCGGCACGCCGGTTCGGCCCCACAGTGTGGATGATCCAGCGGGCCGGGAGCCGGAACGCGGGAGTGGCTACGGCGGCACCCACTCCGAGCCCGTGCGGCAGCTCGGTCTCGCGGAGTGCGCGGCAGGCTGCCAACAGCTCAGGCCCGGCTGCCCGGTGGATGGCGCCGTCCACCCCGCCGCCGCCCAGCAGCGAGGAATTGGCCGCGTTCACAATCGCGTCCACGGCCCGGGTGGTGATGTCGGCCTGGAGAATATCGATCCGCATGCCGCCAGTTTCGCACGTTCAGAGTTCCTGATAAACGGGGCCTGAATGAAAACCATCCCCGGTGAAGGGCCCAGCGCCGCGGCAAGCACCGCATCCGGAGCGATTGTCACTTTGCCCGCTAGGTTGTCACTATCCCTGCTTCCGCACCCTGCCACTAAAGACGCTGGGAATCATCCCTGCATTGGAGCATGCCCGCCGTTTAACAGATCCTGAAATACAGACCGTCGAACTACCAGCAGATGCTCCCGATCAGTCAGCGCCACCCGCCGTGGCACCTCGTTACTAAACATGTTATTTTGCGTTGTTTTTGGAAATTATGGTGTGACAGCCTTTGAGTTGGGAGCTCAATAAACTATGCCTAGGATGGTGATACCAGGCAGTAATATCCGTAGATACTTTGTGAATTGCAGACAGGAAAGCAGGGCGCCCGCTCATGGCGGACATTGAAGGCACGATGGTTATCCGCGCATGGGCCGAGCCGGCATCAAATAACCGGATTCGCGCACGTCTGATCTCCAGCAGGCCCGGCCAGACCGGGGAGTTCGTTGAGGCTGCAGGCGATTCAGACGAGGTTTTGAAGGCTGTCCAGCGCTGGCTCGATTCGCTGCAACCGGAAGACAGCAGGGCCAATGCCTAGCCGCCCTACCCCACGCAGAATTGGGCCCTACCCCACTTGATAGATGGCCCTACCCCCGTTACTAAAATGACTTGACATGACTTGGGCAAGTGCCACGATGGTAGCTGGGGGATGCGTGGAATCCGGCCGCTTGAGAGGGATAAGCATGACCGTTGCTCTCGCACAGGATTGGCACTTGAGTCTGCTGGGGGCTTGGCGGTTGCGCTGCGGCAGCAATACAGTGACGGTAGCCACCCGTGAGCAGCGGCTCATCGCATGCGTGGGGCTGCTGGGCTGCCGCCATCGGAGTTTTTTGGCAGGCCTTTTGTGGCCGAAGAGCAGCGAAACGCAGGCAGCGGGAAACCTTCGCACCACAGTCTGGTGCATCTCCCATGCGTTCCCGCACCTCCTGCAGACCGGGCCCGACACGCTGGAACTGGAGGAATCGGTCTGTGTGGATGTCGCAGCCCTGCAGCGGCGCGTCGCGCAGATGTACGCGCAGCCTGAGGCCCGGATCCCCGATAACTACCTGGACCATCTGAGCAAGGCCGAGCTACTGCCCGGCTGGTATGACGACTGGGTGATCTTCGAGCAGGAGCGGCTCCGGCAAATGCGCCTCAGCGCCCTCGAACGAATGGCACGGCAGCATCTGGCGGCGGGTGAAGCGGACAACGCAGTCATCGCGGCGCTGTCGGCGGCGAGCATCGAGCCCCTCAGGGAATCGGCGCACTTCCTGCTGGTTAAGGCCCATCTTGCCGCGGGAAACAGGGCAGCTGCAGTCCGAGCCTTCACGATGTTTGCCAGCCGGTTGGAAAGTGAACTTGGCGTCCTGCCCTCAAACCAGCTAAGCGGGCTTGTTTCGGAATTCCGTCCCCGCGTCGGGCTGGTTTCCGGCGGCATGTAAGGAGGGCAGGGACCCCCGGGCCGTCCCGCCACCCAAAGTGCGGTACTTTGTGGCCATGGACTTCGGCAACGCGGACAGCTGGGGGGCGGCGATCTATTTTTGGATCATCCCCGTGGTGCTCGGTGACGCCATTTTTCCTCCCGTCCCGTCCGAGATGGTGGTAATCACCGGCGGCGCGCTCTCTGCTGAGGGAAAGGCAAACTACTTCCTCGTCGCAGCCCTGTCCGCGGCGGCGTCGTGGATCGGCGACATGGTGGTTTTCCAGCTCTTCAAGCGGCGGCTCAGCCACGTCCTTGACCGGTGGCGCTGGGGCAGGAAAATCCACCACGGCATCCACGATGCGATCGCCAAGGCAGGCCGCTCCTCCACTTATGGGGCCATCATCGGCGCCCGTTTCATCCCGGGCGGACGGCTGGCGACGTCGGCCGCAGCAGGTATTGCCGATGTGTCCGTCCGCGGCTTCAGCCTCTGCGCCGGGCTTGGTGCGGTTTTGTGGGCCAGCTGGCTTGTGGGCCTGGGCTACTTCACGGGATCGGCAACCAGGCTGCCGTTTTGGGCCAGTTCCCTCATCGGGGTGGGGCTGGGCCTGGTGATCGGCGCCGTCGTCGGAGTCATCGTCACGCGCCGCCGCGGCACCCGTTCCCCGGTCGACGAACCCCCGCCGGTGATTGAGCCCGCGCCCGGCGACTAAGTGACAAGTACGGCAGGGCTACACAGGTGCCCAGCGGCCGCGGTTGCGGCGCAGCACCATCAGTGAGCCGGTCAGCGCAACGCGTTCGACGGCGTCGCGCATCATCGCTGCCGATTCGCGCGCCTGCTGGTTCTCACCGGAGTATTCGGTCGCCTCCACGAGGAACCGGAGGTTCAGCTGCGGGACGCCCCCGGCGAGCTCGATCTGGTTGGCCTCCACATGGTGGCGGGTCTCCAAGGCCTCCACGGCCGCGGCCATCACCGCCTCCGGCGGGTTGCCGGGTTTCAGGCCGGTGATCTTCAGGCGGGTCTGGAACGAAGGCATGCCCTCAACCCTACCCATCGTCAGGCACCGGCTGGCCGACCACCTATGGACGCTCTCTCACTTAATGCGCCTTTTCGGCAGTCGCTCTCTCACTTTCTCTAAGAAAGTGAGAGAGCGACCGGGAAAAACCCACATCAAGTGAGAGAGCGTCCCGGGGGTGGTGGGGCGTTAGCCGGTGTTGCGCAGGCCGGCTGCCACCCCGTTGACGGTGATCAGCATGGCCCTCTGGAGGCGGTCGTCGATCTCGGCGTTGCTGATGCTTGATTCCTCGGAGCCTTCGTTCGCCCGGGCAGCCCGTACGCGGCGGAGGAGCTCCACCTGCAGGTAGCTGATGGGGTCAAGATACTGGTCGCGGATCTCGAGGGAACGCTTGAGCGTGGGCTGGGCGTCCAGGAGCGTGTTCTCACCCGTAAGGCTCTGGATCTCCCTGACCGTGAGCTCGTACTCCTCGCGGATGGTGCGGAAGATGCGGTGCAGTTCCTCAGGAACCAGGGTGGCCACGTAGTAGCCGGCGATGTCCAGGTCCGTCTTGGCAAGGGTCATCTCCACGTTGGAGAGGACAGAGCGGAAGAAGTGCCAGTGCTCGATCATCTCGAGTAGCTGACCGGAGTGGCCGGCTTCGCGGGCCGCCTTCAGGCCCGAGCCGACACCGAACCAGCCCGGGACGATCTGCCGGGACTGGGTCCAGCCGAACACCCACGGGATGGCGCGCAGACCCTCAAGTCCGGCCCCGGAATCGGGACGCTTGGACGGGCGGGAGCCGATGTTCAGCGAACCGAGCTGCTCCACCGGGGTGGAAGCCATAAAGTACGCGGGCAGGTCGGGATCATCGATGAGCTTCCGGTACCGCTCAAAAGCGCCGTCGGAGATGGTCTCCATAACGTGGCCGTACCGTTCGCGCTGGTCGTCGGAGGTGCGCGGATCGCGGTGCAGCGCCGAGCCCTGGAGCACCGCGGCAAGCGAGAGCTCCAGGTTCTCCCGGGCAAGCTCCGGCAGGGAGTACTTGTCCGAGATGACCTCGCCCTGTTCGGTGAATTTGATCTCGCCTTCCAGGACCCCGTTGGGCTGGGCCATGATGGCGTCATAGGTGGGACCGCCGCCGCGGCCCACGGAACCGCCGCGGCCATGGAAGAGGCGGACCCGGACCCCGTGCTTGGCCGCGACGTCACGCAGGTTGCGCTGCGTCTTGTGGATCTCCCACTGGCTGGTCATCACCCCGGATTCCTTATTCGAGTCCGAATAGCCGAGCATGATCTCCTGGACGTCACCGCGCAGCCGGACCAGGTCGCGGTAGGACGGAACGGACAGCAACTGGTCCACGATCTCAGCCGAGGCCCGCAGTTCTTCCACTGTTTCCAGCAGCGGCGCGAACCCGATCTTTGCGTACGGCGAGGCGCCAAAGAGATTGATCAGGCCGGCTTCGCGCGCCAGGACTGCCGCGGCCAGCACGTCGTCAGCGCCGCGGGTCATGGAAATGATGTAGGTTTCGACGACGTCCGGACCGTAAGTGCGCAGGGCGCGGCGGATCTCACGGAAGACGTCGTACGTTCCGTCAGCGACGCCGTCGAGCTTAATCGGGTGGCCGGACAGCGGCCGGCGGGAAGCAAGCTCAGATCCCAGCACCTCGAAGCGTTCCGCCCGGCTCAGTTCCGCGTAGCGGAGGCCCGGGCCACCGAGCCTGTCCATCAGCTGGCCGACGGCGTCGTGGTGGTGGTCGGCGTGCTCGCGGATATCCAGGGTGGCCAGGTGCAGGCCGAACGATGCGACGGCGCGGCGGACGCGGGCCAGCGCACCGTCCGCGGCGAGCGATGCCGAGTGGTTTCGCAGCGACAGCTCCAGCAGTTCCAGGTCCGTCAGCAGCTCGCCGGTGGAAAAGTAGTCGCGGCCGTGTTCATGGCTGGAATCCACTGCCACGCGCTTGCCGGTGTTGATGAGCTTGGCCTTAATACACGTGAGCTTAAGGCGGTAGGGCTCCTGGGCGTTAAGTTCCAGGACACGGCGGTCCAGGCCCGGAAGATTTTTCAGGTCCACCTCGATCGAGTCCAGCAGGCCCTGGTCCGCCCCGGCCAGCGACGTGGAGTTGGACAGGATGGAGATCAGTTCGTCCATCATGGCGATGCTGATGCGGACGGCGTGCTGGTTCTGGAGCTGCAGGATCTCCCTGGTGACCGCAGCCGTGACGTTCGGGTTGCCGTCGCGGTCGCCGCCGATCCAGGAGCCAAACCGGATGGGGGCGTCCTGCGACGAGAGGCTGACGCCGTGCTCACCCAGCAGTTCTGAGAAGTCAGACAGCATCTCGGGCATGGCGTCGGTCAGGATGCCGGAGAGGTAGTAGATCGCGTTGCGGGCTTCGTCCACCGGAGTGGGCCGCACTTGGCGCAGCTCGTCCGTCTGCCACATCTGGTCGATGACCTCCGACAGCTGACGGTCCTGGCGGCGGCGGGCCGTGGTGCCTTCCTTGGTGGATTCTGACAGCACATCGGAGAGCTTGCGGATCTTGTCCAGCACCGAACGGCGCGAGGCCTCGGTGGGATGGGCGGTGAAGATGGGGCGGACGTCCAGCCCGTTCACCACTTCCTGGAGCCGTCCGGGTCCTGCCTGCGCTACGATCTCGGCCACGGCTTTGGCCAGCCAGCCGTCTTTTTCCTCCCGGGTCCGCAGGGTGCGGACCCGGTGGACCTGCTCAGCTGCGTTGGCCAGGTGGAAGTAGAAGGCGAACGCGCGCACCAGGTCGGTTGCCTGCTCAATCGGCAGGGAGCCCAGAAGTTCGCGGACCTGTTCGACGACGTCGTGCGCGCTCCAGGGCCCGGTGGCATCAGCTCCCCCGCGGGCTGCTTCCTTGGACTCCTTGGTGAGGAGTCGGACCTGCTCCACGAGGTTGAGGAGCTCAGGGCCGTGCTGGCGCACCAGGGATTCGCCCAGCAAGGAGGTGACACGACGGACGTCGGCCCTCAGTTCAGAGGCGAGATCGGTTGTGGGATTCACTGCAGTGTTAGCCATGGAAACTGTCTTTCGAGGGTTCGGGACCTGGCTCGTACACTGCGCTGGATACTGTGAGCCGCGTTACTACCTACCGATGCTACCCGTCCCGCACGGCGAAGGGGGAATCCGTCTCAGATCATGTCCGTGCATTTGACCTCCGCCGCAGGGGTGCCCCGGCGGGCGCCTCAGCGGGCCACTTTGAAATTGAAGTCTGCCGTCCCCAGCGCACCCCAGATCCGCAGCCAGAGGGGCAGGATCATTTCCACACCGCGGGCGGTGGTGATATCGCCGAGGTCAAGAACGTCCGTGTGGCCAAGCGCCGTCAGGATGTCAGTGACTGCCGCCTTCGCCCCGGCGTCGTTGCCGGACACAAACACGGTGTGATCGCCGCCGGCTACGTGCCGGGGATCAACCATCACGCTGTTAGCCATGGTGTTCAGCGTCTTGACGACGCGGGCTTCCGGGTAGGCCCGCTGGATCTGCTCGCCGATGCTGTCTGTATTGACGGGATTCAGCGACGGCGGAAAGCCCTGGGAGAAATCGAGGGCGTTCGACACGTCCACCACGATCTTCCCCGCCAGGTTCTCCGCACCGGCCTCGGCCAGAGCTGCGAGCGACGCCGCGCCGTTGGTGGCGTTGACCACCAGTTCGCTGGCGGCTGCGGCGTCGGCGAACGTGCGTACGGCTATCTCCTGGTGGGCTGCATGCCACTGGGTAAACGGCGGGCCTCCCGTGGCACCGGGTTCGGTGCGTGCCAGCGTTGCCTGCGGGTCACGGGTTCCAATCGCCACATCGTGGCCGAGCCGTGCGAAGGCCGCGGCGAGGGCCGGACCCACGCTTCCGGTGCCAAGTACTGCAATCTTCATGATCACTCCAGTCCGTCCCGCGGTGGTCCAATACGTCAGACGTTACTCGCCCCGTGCAACGAATACCCCTGGCGGAATACCCCGCCGGAATGAAGGCCCTGCCAGCGTGGTTGTAGGGGGCGAACCAGAACCGTCCGGAGGAACCCATGAGCATCGCCGCACCCGCGCAGCTGGAACGCTGGCAGCGCTTCCGCACCAACCGCCACAAGGCCCTCGCCACCCGCCACGGCTGGCTGACCCTCACTTCCTTCCAGTGGCTGGAATCCGAACCGTCCGCCGTCGACCTCGCCCCCGGCCTGTGGTCAACGGACGGTACGACGGCGGCACTCACCGCCGCCGCGCAGGACGGACTGACGCTGGTGGCCACCGGGGAGCCGGTTGTGGGCACCATCAGCGCCGCCCTTACCAACGAGGACTCGCTGATGTGGGTGCAGTACGGCGGCGCTGACGGGCAGCAGGTGGTGGTTGAACTGGCCATGCGCGCGGACCGGTACGCCATCCGCACCCGGGATTCTGCCTCACCTGTGTTGACGGAGTTCGACGGCGTCCCCACCTTCGGCTACAACCCGGACCTGGTGATCGAGGCGGCCTACGAGCCGTATCCGGAGCCGGTGGCCGTCCCCATCGGAACGGCCAATCCGCTGGTGGACGGCCTGCACTTTTCGGTGGGCGAGGTGGTTTTTCGGCTGCCGGGGATCGACCATGAATACCGCCTGCATGCCGAAGAGGAGAAGCTCGGCGCACTGACCATCACCTTCCACGACGGCACCAACGGGGACACAACAGACGAGTGGCGGAAGGTCTCCACGGCCCGGCCCCGCGTTGACAAGGAAGGCAACGCCACCGTGGTCCTGGATTTCAACCGCGCCATCAACTACCCCAGCGCATTCACGCCATTCGGCACATGCCCCATGCCGGTGAAAAACAACAGCCTGGACGCGAGGATCGAAGCCGGCGAGAAGCAACCCACGCTGGCGGACTGAGGTCCGCCCCGGTGATTGGGCCGTCAGACGATCGCCGAGACCCCCGTGACCGCACGGCCCACAATGAGGGTGTTGATCTCGAACGAGCCCTCGTAGGTGTAGATCGCCTCGGCGTCGGCGAAAATCTTGGCCATCCGGTAGTCGGTCACGATGCCGTTGCCACCGAGGATGGACCGGCCCAGCGCCACGGTTTCGCGCATCCGGGCGCTTGTGTAGGACTTGGCAAGGGCCACCTGCGGCATGTCCGCCGCGCCGTCGTCCTGCAGCTGTGCGAGCCGCGCCATCATCCCCATGCTCGCCACGGTGTTCCCCAGCATGGTCACGAGCTGCTGCTGGATGAGCTGGAACTTCGCCAGCGGCCGCCCGAACTGTTGGCGTTCGACGGCGTACTGCCGGGCCACGTCGAATGCCGCCAGCTGCTGCCCCACCGCCTGCCAGGCCACCATGATCCGTGAGCCGCGCAGGAGCTGGTTGGTGTCCTCGAAGCTGTTGATCCCGGCAAACCGGTCAGCTTCTGCCACCCGGACGTCCTTGAAGACAATGTCGGCATTCTGCACGGTCCGCAGCGCGATCTTATTTTCGATCCGGCTCCGGCTTACCCCCGGCAGGGAAGCATCAACAATGAACCCGCGGACCGCGCCCGGAGCGTCGGCGCCTGCGGATTCGTCCCTGGCCCACACAAGCATGTAGTCGCAGAACGTCCCGTTACCGATCCAGCGCTTGGCGCCGTTAAGCACCCAGGTGTCGCCGTCGTCGTCGGGCTCTCCGGTGCGGCTGGAGATCCGGCGCGCCCGCGTTTCCATCCCGCCGGCCACATCGGAACCGTGCCCGGGCTCGGTGAGGGCGAAGGCTCCGGTGATGCGCAGGCTTGACGCGTCAGCCAGCAGCCGGTCTTTCTGGCCGGCCGAGCCAAAGCCGTAGAGCGACTCCACAAACAGGTCGTGGTGGACCAGGAAGAACGTGGCTATGGAGGTGTCCACGCGCGTCATTTCGGCAATGACGAGTCCCGCGAACAGGTTGCTGTAGCCGCGCTGGGCCGGTGTACTCAGTTCCAGGGCGGCGAGTTTGGGCAGGATATGCGCCGGAAACTCGGCCTTGTTCCACCAGTCCGAGGCATAGGGGGCGATCTCCGCGGCGAGGAATTCGCGCAGCCCGGCCAGCTTGGCCCGCTCCTTCGGACTGAGGAGCGACTCGAATGCGAAGAAGTCGGCCGTTGGGAGCCCGTTCACTTCGGGCCCATCCGGATGGCGCCGTCGAGCCGGATGGTTTCGCCGTTGAGCATCGCGTTCTCCACGATGTGGGCCACCAGATTGGCATACTCTGCAGGCTTGCCGAGGCGCGAGGGGTGCGGAACCTGCCGGCCCAGCGAGTCCTGCGCGTCCTGCGGAAGGCCCGCCATCATGGGGGTTTCGAAAATTCCGGGGGCGATGGTCACCACCCGCACCAGCGAGCGCGCCAGTTCCCGTGCCAGCGGGAGCGTCATTGCAGCGACGGCACCTTTTGAGGCGGCGTAGGCAGGCTGCCCGATCTGCCCGTCGAAGGCCGCCACGGATGCCGTATTCACGATGACGCCGCGCTCGGGGCCGCCCAGCTCCGTACTGACCGGCTCTGTGGCAGCCATGGCGGCGGCAGCCAGGCGCAGAACGTTGAAGGTCCCGACGAGGTTCACCTGGATGACCCGGTTGAACGTCTCCAGCGGGAGGACGCCGTCCCGGCCCAGCACCTTGCCGGGCGTGGCGATCCCTGCGCAGTTCACCACGATCCGGAGCGGCCCCAGGGTTACAGCGGTATCGACGGCGGCCTGCACCTCCGCTTCGCTGGTGACGTCAGCGGGGACAAAGACCGCCTGCGGGTAGCCGGCACCCGCGGCAGCACCCCCGCCGGCGTTCAGCTCCGCGGCGAAAGCCGCACCGGCGGACGAAGGCAGGTCGATCAACACCACCGAGGCGCCGGCGTCGAACAGGCGTTTTGCCGTCGCGGCGCCCAAACCGGACGCCCCGCCCGTAATCAGCGCGACCGTACCGTTGACGTCCATACAT
Organism: Pseudarthrobacter sp. BIM B-2242; assembly: GCF_014764445.1. Taxonomy (NCBI): domain Bacteria; kingdom Bacillati; phylum Actinomycetota; class Actinomycetes; order Micrococcales; family Micrococcaceae; genus Pseudarthrobacter; species Pseudarthrobacter sp. BIM B-2242. The sequence goes on along the minus strand of NZ_CP061721.1, from coordinate 593,232 downwards.
CCTCCTTGATGTGGCCCCACGCAACCCGGCGCGCAGACTGTTAGTTAGTGCATGTTAACTGAAATGCCGGCCCGCTGCACCCGCTAGGCTACATGCATGACAATGCCGGATGTGGAGCCCGCAGACTGGCCGGGCCGGGCCAACCAGGCCGCGCGTTCGGTGACGCAGCGTTTCGGCCGGCGGCTGCTGTTCCTGCCTGGAACCCACCTCGCGGCGGTCCGCTGGCCATCAAAGGTGCTTGATAGCCTCCTCCACCCCTGGCACTACTGGTGGCAGGCGCACTACGTGGACTGCCTGGTGGACGCGGGGCGCCGCGAACTGGGCAACGGAGCAACCCCGGCGGCACGGTTCAACGGCCCGGGCAGCCCCAGCGCCGGCAAGCTGGCGTCCAGGCTGGTCACGGGCATCCGGCTGCGGAACGCCTTCACGTTTGTCAACAGCTATTACGACGACATGGCCTGGCTGGCACTCGCCACCCTTCGATTGGAGGCCCTGGCCAGGGAGACGCGCAAACCGGGCCGCCGGCGCAATGCCAGGATCCACAAGACACTGACCCTGCAGTTTGATTCCGCCTCCACCGACCATCTGGGCGGCGGGACGTTCTGGAGCACAAAGCGGGACTTCAAGAACACGCCGGCCACCGCTCCCGTGGCTCTCTACTACGCCCGCACCGGCCAGCAGGCCAAGGCGCAGCGCCTTGTGGACTGGCTCAACACGGTCCTGTTCGATCAGGCACAGGGGCTCTATGTCGACGGGGCGCGCCTCAACGCGGCCGGTGAGATCACGGTGGAGAACACCATCTATACGTACAACCAGGGCCCGGTACTGGGAGCCCTCCTGGAGCTCGGCGGCGAGGCCAACCTGGCCCGGGCCGCTACGCTCATCCGCGCCGTGGACAAGCACCTGACGGTACCTGCGCACGCGGTGGTGCCGGGGAGCCCCCCGGACAGCCGCACCAGCATCCTCCGCTGCGACGGGACGGGCGACGGCGGACTCTTCACCGGGATCCTCTGCCGTTACCTGGCGCTCGCCGCCGCCGATGCCAGGCTTCCGGAGGGCGCCCGCACCACCGCCGGCGAGCTCGTGACCGCTACCGCGGGAGCATTCTGGGCGGGCCGGCGCACCCAAGGCGGGCCGGTCTTTTCCATCCACGCAGCGCAGCCGGCGGACGCCACGTATCCCCCGGGCGCCGGCGTCGAACTTTCCACCCAGCTGCAGGCCTGGATGGTATTGGAGGCTGCCGCCTCGGTTCAGCAGGGACCCTCAACGAATTAGGTCACGCAACAGTTTCGTAATGCATGTGATCCTGATCACTTAAGCCCCGCGGCGCTTGGTGTCTTAGGTTTGGCTAACCTACAGTTTTCACGAGTGAGCAATCCCAACTCCCCGCGCTCACACGGACCCTACGGCCCACAACACTTTTCCCCAGAAAGTAGCCTTCAATGAAGATCCGCTCCAGCGCCCTGGCCGGCATCGCACTCGCCGCCACGGCAGCCCTCGGACTGACCGCCTGCGGCGGCAGCACCACCCCGGCAGCCACCACTTCCCCTTCCGCTTCCGCTTCCGCCGAAGCCGTTTCCGGCGAAATCACGGTGTACAACGCCCAGCACGAATCCATGACTAAGGCCTGGGTGGAGGAGTTCACCAAGGAGACCGGCGTCAAGGTGACCCTGCGCCAGGGCAAGGACACCGAGATGTCCAACCAGATCATCCAGGAGGGCGACAAGTCCCCCGCAGATGTTTTCATCACCGAAAACTCCCCCGCCATGACCCAGGTGGAAAACGCAGGCCTGTTCGCCGATCTCACTGACGAGGTCAAGAACCAGGTCCCGGCCGAGTACCGGCCCTCCACCAACAAGTGGACCGGTGTCGCAGCCCGCTCCACCGTGTTTGTGTACAACAAGGAAAAGCTCACCGAAGACAAGCTGCCCAAGTCCCTCTCAGACCTGGCCGGCTCCGAATGGAAGGGCCGCTGGGGCGCATCGCCGTCCGGCGCCGACTTCCAGGCGATCGTTTCCGCCTACCTGGAGCTCAAGGGCGAGGCCGAAACCGAAGAGTGGCTCACAGCCATGAAGGAAAACTTCAAGGGCTACCAGGGCAACGGCGCTGTTTTGAAGGCCGTGAACGCCGGTGAGATCGAAGGTGGCGTGATCTACCACTACTACTACTTCGGTGATCAGGCCAAGACCGGCGAGAACTCCAACAACGTCGCCAGCCACTACTTCAAGAACCAGGATCCGGGCGCGTTCGTCTCCATCTCCGGCGGTGGCGTGCTGAAGTCCTCCAAGAACAAGGCCGCTGCAGACGCGTTCCTCGCCTTCATCACGGGCAAGAAGGGCCAGGAGCAGCTCCAGACTGGCAAGGACTTCGAATACACCGTGGGCTCCGGTGTTGCCTCGAACGAGAAGCTGGTTCCGCTGGCAGAACTGCAGGCACCGACTGTTGACTCCTCCAAGCTGAACTCCAAGAAGGTCACGGAGCTGATGACCAAGGCTGGTCTGCTCTAACACTTGGTTTCAACCCCAGAACTAACCGCCAAGGCGGCTTCAGCGATGGCGGGCAAGGGCAACAGCCCTCGCCCGCCATTGGCGGTTGCGCTCCTTGCCACCCTGCTGGCTCTGTTCGGCCTCATCCCGTTGGGCTATGTCATCTACATGACAGCGGTCACCGGCTGGGACACGAGCATTGAGCTGATCTTCCGCCCCCGGGTGGGCGAACTGTTGGCCAACACCCTCCTGCTGATGCTCATCGTGGTGCCCGCGACCCTGGTGGTCGGCGTGGGCGGCGCCTGGCTGGTGGAACGCACCAAGCTGCGGGGCCACAAGTGGTGGGCCGTGCTCCTGGCGGCGCCGCTGGCCATTCCCGCGTTTGTGAACAGCTATGGCTGGGTGTCCGCCATCCCCTCCCTGGAAGGCGTCTGGTCCGGCGCGCTGATCGCCACGCTGTCGTACTTTCCGCTGGTCTACATTCCGGCCGCGGCCACGCTCAGCCGGCTGGATCCGGCCATCGAGCAGTCAGCGGCGTCCTTGGGCCTGGGTCCGTGGCGGGTCTTCTTCCGCGTCGTGCTGCCCCAGCTGCGCATCGCCGTCACCGGCGGCGGCCTGCTGGTGGGCCTGCACCTGCTGGCCGAGTACGGCGCCTTCGCGATGATCCGCTTTGAGACGTTTACGACGGCGATCATGCAGCAGTACGCTTCTACGTTCAACGGCACGGCCGGAAACATGCTGGCCAGCGTCCTGGTGTTTTTCTGCCTGATCCTGCTGGTCCTGGAAGCCCGCAGCCGCGGCACGGCCCGCTACGCGCGGATCGGGTCCGGTGCCCAGTCCAAACCCCTGCGCCTGGCGCTGCACCGCTACCAGATTCCTGCCCAGCTGGGACTGCTGGCGCTCACCGGCCTGGCATTCGGCCTGCCGCTGTGGTTTGTCATCCGGTGGATCGTGGCAGGCGGGGCAGAGATCTGGGATGTTGCGGAGTTTGTCCCCGCGCTGCTGCAGACGCTGGGCTTGGGCCTGGCGGGCGCTGTGGCCGCGACCGTTGTGGCCTTCCCCATGGCGTACCTGGCGGTCCGGCATCCGGGCTGGTTCAGCAAGTCCCTGGAGCTCTCCAACTACATCACAAGCTCCATGCCCGGCATTGTGGTGGGCCTGGCCTTCGTCACCGTGGCCATCAACGTTGCCCCGGACATCTACCAAACCACCGCGCTGTTGGTGGCGGCGTACGTGCTGCTGTTCATTCCGCGCGCGCTGGTGAACATCCGTGCCGGGCTGGCGCAGGCTCCCAAAGAGCTGGACGAAGCGGCGCGTGCCCTGGGCAGGTCGCCGCTCAATGCCTTCCTGAAGATCACGTTGCGCCTCACGGCTCCGGCGGCCGCCGGCGGCGCGGCGCTTGTGTTCCTCGCCGTGGTGACCGAACTGACTGCCACGCTGCTGCTGTCCCCCAACGGGACAACCACCCTGGCCACCGCATTCTGGTCCAAGAGCAGCGAGATCGACTACGCCGGCGCCGCCCCCTACGCACTGCTGATGATCCTGCTCTCGGCACCCATGACATACCTTCTCTTCCAGCAGTCCAAGAAAGTGGCCGGACAGTGACCGATTTTTACACTCCGAGCGATGCCCCTTCCAGGCTCCCCGAACCGCGGATCTCAGCATCAGTGGAGTCGTCGACCAACAGCCACCTGCAGATTACCGACGTCACCAAGAATTTCGCGTCCCAGGCTGTGCTCAGGGGTGTCAACCTGTCGGTGGCCAAGGGCGGCACCACGGCCATTGTGGGCCCGTCCGGCTCGGGCAAGACCACGCTCCTGCGGCTGATCGCAGGCTTTGAACACCCGGCCACGGGCAGCATTTCGCTCAATGGCACCAAGGTGGCCGGCGACGGCGTGTGGCTGCCGGCGCATAAACGCCACGTGGGGTACGTGGCCCAGGACGGTGCCCTGTTCCCGCACCTGACCGTGGGCCAGAACATCGCGTTCGGCCTGGATGCACGCAAGCTCCCCGGCGGACGCGGTGCTGTCACTGCCCGGATCAGCGAACTGCTGGAGATGGTCTCCCTGGACTCATCCATGGCAAAACGGCGGCCCCACCAGCTCTCCGGCGGCCAGCAGCAGCGTGTTGCCCTGGCCCGCGCCCTGGCCCGTGAACCGGAACTGATGCTGCTGGACGAGCCGTTCTCGGCCCTCGACGCCGGACTCCGGGTGGCCACCCGGCGGGCCGTGGCCAAGGTCCTGGCTGCCGCCGGGGTGACCACCATCCTGGTCACCCACGACCAGGCCGAGGCTTTGTCCTTCGCCGACCAGGTGGCCGTGATGCGGGGCGGCAGGCTGGCGCAGATCGGCAACCCGTTTGTGGTCTACACGCGCCCTGCCGATCGTGCCACGGCCGAATTCCTGGGCGACGCCGTCATCCTGGACGCCTGGATGGAAGGCTCGCTGGCCAACTGCTCGCTCGGCGGAATCCCCGTCCGCCGCCCGCCGGCACAGGGCCGCGTGCAGCTGATGCTGCGGCCCGAACAGATCAGGATCGCCGAAGGCGGCCCCATCCGCGGCGTCGTGGTGGACACCGACTACTTCGGCCCGGAAACCACCGTGCGGCTGAAGCTGGCTGTTCCGCCCGAACTGGCCGGCGGCAAGGACCACCGCTATCCCGGTGGCGGCGAGATCATCACCATCCGGCACTGGAACGCCTCGATCGCCCGGCCCGGCATGGAGCTCTGCCTGCGGGTGGTGGGGGAAGGCGTGGCGTTTCCGCTGGACGACTGATCCCAACTAAGTAGCGCCAACTGTCGTTTTGAGCCCTCAAAACGACAGTTAGCGCTACTTAGTTGGGCGGGGCGGCGGGCTTCCGCTTCTGCGGGAACGGTGTCTCGCCACGGGCCAGCATCTCCACAAAACCTGCGATTTTCCGTTCGCGCGTGGCCGCCTGCTTCACCGAAATCGTCCTGTAAATCAGGGCGTATCGGTTGACGGATGTGAGGACATCGAACATCGCCTGCGCCGCCGGGACGGCTGCGATCGCCGCCGCCAGATCGGGCGGAACCTCTGCGGTTGCCTGTCCGCCATAAGCGATCTCCCAGCGGCCGTCCGCCTTGGCGCTTTCGACGGCGGCCCGCCCGGCGTCGGTCATCCTGCCCGCGGCTTCCAGCCGGGCAACGTGCCCCACATTCCGGGCTGACCAGGGGCTCTTCGGGGTGCGGCGGGTCATGCGCTGGCTGTAGGTCTCCGCGTCGCGCTTATTGACCTGTCCATCGATCCACCCGAAACACAACGCCTCATCAAGCGCGGCGTCGTAGTCCAGTTCCGTGACATTGCCGCCCTTCTTGTGGAGGACAAGCCACACGCCGGGGCTGTCCGCGTGGTGCTCTTCCAGCCAGGCCCGCCATGCGGCCGCATCCTTAACCAGCAGTTCCTCAAGTTCAATGGCCATGGCCCTATTCTGCACGGTGCCGGCCGGTAAAAGTGGTGGCATGATGGCGGTAACTGTCCCGGATTCGAGGAGAAGCCATGCTGCGTGTCAGGCCCGTCCACTTCACGTCCCGCCCGGAAAAATGGGAGGAGCTCCTGGCGGCCCTGGGCCTCGCCAAGACCGTAGACCACGGTCCGTGGCGGGAGTTCGACGCCGGTTCGGGCAGGCTGGCCCTCCACGTCACCGAGGCCGGCTCACCGGACGACGGGACGACGTCGTTCGGCGTCGAAGTGGGCGACCTCGCCGAGTTTGCCCGCCGCACCAGCCTGGCCGGGGACGAATCCGGCAGCACCACTGCCGAGCTCATCACCGCGGACCACGGCGAATCCTGCCGCATCACGGGCCGGGACGGCTTCACCTTCCTAGCGGACCCCGGTGCCCGCGAGGTGAACGGCAGCGGTGCTGATGCTGCGGTGACGGTCGTCGGCGTCTGGTTCACGGCCGATCCCGGTCCGGCCGCCATGACGCTGCAGGACATCGGCGCCAGGTTCCGTCCTGTCCCCGACGCCGACGAAACCGCGGACTTTACCGCCAAGAACGGCGGGGTGCTGATGGTCCGGCCGGCGTCCGGCCCCTCGCGGTCGGGCCTGGGATTTGAGTACGACGGCGATGTGGGCACCCTGCGCGACCGGCTCGCCGCGGCCGGACTGGAGGTCAGCGAAACGGAAGAGGCCTTCGGCCGGACCCTCCACGTGGCCAACCCCGACGCCGAGGGCGCAAGCACGGCGAACCCGGCACCCAGCATCCCGCCCACACTGTGGATTTCGCAGCGGCACCGGGAAAACTGAGATCCAGAGGCGACTTCCCGGCGCTAAAAGCCGTCCTTTACGCTGAGAGCTCACCTCTCACCGGCCCGGACGCGTCCGATGGGGTAGAACTTAACCATGAACGTTCGCACTCCTGACCCCAATCCCGGCTGGCTCTCCGAGGAAGACCTCTTTGAGGCCCGCGGGAGGCTGCCCATGATCTACGTAGAGGCTGTTCCGGTCAGGCTGGATCCGCTGGGGTTCGTGAACGAGGTTGGCACGCTGCTGCAGGCCGATGAAGACGGCAACATGATCCGCTCGCTGGTGTCAGGCAGGGTCATCTACCGCGAGACCATCCGCGGCGCGCTCCTGCGCCACATGGAGAAGGACCTGGGACCGCTCGCCTTCCCGCAGCTGCCCATCAGCCCCGTGCCGTTCACGGTGGCCGAATACTTCCCCGCCCCGTCCCACACCGGCTTCACCGATGACCGCCAACACGCCGTGTCCCTGGCCTACGTCATCCCTGTGACGGGCGAGTGCGAGCCGCGCCAGGACGCCCTGGAACTGACCTGGATGACCCCGGAAGAAGTGCTGAGCCCGGGCGTGCAACTCGAATTCAGCGGCGGTCGCGGAGCCTTGGTCCGCCAGGCGCTGGCCTTCGCTGGAGTGGGCTTCTGACGCCCGCGGGATCCCCGGCGTCCCGGATTTGGAGAGCCCTCCTTTGTAGACTGTAGGGCGGACCGCAAGAGAATTTAAGGACCCCCATGACCGAAACCCCAGCCGCCCGGCACTACAGCGAACAGCAGGCTGGATCTCTGACGTCCGGCGATCATCTCCTCCTTCCCGACGGTGAACGCACCGCCGAAATCCAGCGAGTGGAGCTTGAGCCGGATGATTTCGGGACCCCTGCCGTGGTTCTGGCAAGCCTCACCGGCGGCGGCACCATCCGCATCGCGGCGGGCTCCACGGTGAGGGTCGCTCACAGCGTTGTCCACGATGTCAGCCTCCAGGACCTCATGCTCGAAGACGAAGCAAACGAGAACCCGGCGTCCGACGCCGTTACCCGGCTTCCGGCGGCAGCGCACCCGTCCCGGGACGAACAGCGCGGCGCGGAACCGTTGGAAAAGCAGCCCCCCGCAGCGGCGGAGGCAGCCCCGGCGGCTCCCGCCGTCGTCGTGCCTCCCCTGCCTGCCATCCCGCCCGCGGTGAGCGGCCCGTCCGCGGAGGAACTCGCGCGCATCCCCGAGCCGCAGGGCACCCCGGAGTCCGTAGTGGCGGCTGCCGCCGAGGAACATCCGGACGCCGTGGGTGTCCTGCTGCTGGCGGACAAGCTGGCAAAGGGCATCAACTTCAAGTCGGGCAGCTGCCTGAAGGACCTGAGCGACCTCGCCCACGAGCTGTTCATCACGCTGAAGGATCCCGACGGCGCCCTGGCTGTGGCGGACCTGCTCAACGTCCTGCCCTTCGACGGCAATCCGGGCAGGTGGGCCTCCGTCGAAGCGTCACTGGCGCTGTCCAGCTACATCTGCCGCCAGGACCGGCAGGACGACCGCGCCGAGGTGTATGAGAAGCTGCTGCGGACTCCGGAGAGCCAGGAAACGGATCCTTTCAAGGCACGCATGAACGCCAAGGTCCGCCAGCGTTCCCTGAACGAACCCAACCTGTACGACAAAGAGATCTTCCGCTCCATCGACAATTCCAACCACGAGGCCGAGCGGGAGTGGCGGCTGCTGCGTCTGGAATCCCTGCTCTTCCTGCGGGCCCACGGCGGGTCTGAGACCATCGGGCTCGGCGAACTGCAGCGCCGGATCAGCAACGAGCTCGAGGCCGTCCGGGCCTGAAGAAAATGCCCCCTACCCGGGGCTGCGCCCGAGTTGTAGATTCGGGGCTATGACGAACAATCTGAGCGTAGTGATTAATGCTGATGCGCCGCAGGTCTGGATCATGCTGCGCGAACCGGCCAAGGTGGCCCAGTGGCACGGCTGGGACACTGACGAACTGCCGGCCGAAATCAACGAGATCTACTTTGGCAGCAACGTCGTCGAAGCACCGGACCACACGAGTCTGACCGTCAACGGCGGCGACGTCTTTGATCTGAAGCCTGTGCCGGGCGGGACCCAGGTCAGCATCACCCGGGCTGCCCTGGACCACAACTCCGAGTGGGCGGCGTGGGATGAGGACATCACCCAGGGCTGGCTGACGTTCCTCCAGCAGCTCCGGTTCGCCCTGGAACATCATCCGCACGGCAAGCGGCACACCCTTTTCTTCGAGTTCCCGGGCGGCCACGGTTCGGCGATCGAGAAGCTGGGACTGTCTGATGTTCCCAAGCCGGGCGAGCCGTACCAGCTGACGCTGCCCACCGGGGAGGATATCTCCGGCAAGGTCTGGTACCGCAGCAACCACCAGGTGGGGCTCACCGTCCACGGATACGCCGAGCACGGCGACGGCCTGCTGATCGTCGCGGATCAGCCCGTCATCGAGGATGTAAGGCCCGACGGCGGCGCGATGGTTATTGCCTCCACCTACGACCTGGGTGCCCACAAGCTGGAGTCCATCCAGTCGTCCTGGGACGGGTGGCGGGCTGAGAACTACCCCACAGAGAAGGCCGCCAACTGAGGGATCGGCGGGGTTTGCTGGCACACTGGAACCGTGCCAGCCAACCCCGCCTCCGCCCTGTCCGCCGACCCTGCCACCCAGTCCCGGTTCTCCTTCACAGTTGGCACCCGGCTGGCCGAAAGCTGCGCGCCGTCGGCCGCGCAGGAGGCAGCCAACGGCGGCGGATTCCTGGGCCGCACGGGCACCATAACCACCCCTCACGGCGAGATCCAGACGCCGGCGTTCATCGCCGTCGGGACCAAGGCCACCGTGAAGTCGGTGCTGCCAGAGTCCATGGCGGAGCTCGGGGCGCAGGCGCTGCTGGCCAACGCCTACCACCTGTACCTCCAGCCCGGCGCGGACATCCTGGACGAGGCCGGCGGGCTGGGTGCCTTCATGAACTGGTCCGGGCCCACGTTCACGGATTCCGGCGGGTTCCAGGTGATGAGCCTGGGCTCGGGGTTCAAGAAGGTCATCGACATGAAGTCCGTGGACAGCTCGGGGCCTGACGACGCTGTGGCCCCGGGCAAGGAACGCCTGGCCCACATTGACAACGACGGTGTCTGGTTCAAATCGCACCTGAACGGCGACCGCCACCGCTTCTCTCCCGAGATCTCCATGCAGGTCCAGCACCAGATCGGCGCGGACATCATGTTCGCCTTCGACGAGCTGACCACACTGCAGAACTCCCGCGGCTACCAGGAAGAGTCTTTGGAGCGTACCCGGCTCTGGGCGCTGCGTTGCCTGGACGAGCATTTCCGGCTGACGGAGTCGCGTTCGGGGAAGCCGTACCAGGCCCTGTTCGGCGTGATCCAGGGCGCCCAGTACGAGGACCTCCGCCGGAAGGCCTGCCAGGACCTCGGGGCCATGAACTTCGACGGCTACGGCATCGGCGGTGCGCTGGAGAAGGAAAACCTCGGCACGATTGTGCGCTGGTGCAACGAGGAACTGCCGGAGGACAAGCCGCGGCACCTGCTGGGCATCTCCGAGCCGGACGACATCTTCACCGCCATCGAGAACGGCGCCGACACCTTCGACTGTGTCTCCCCCACCCGCGTGGCCCGCAACTCGGCGTTCTACACCCCCACCGGCCGCTACAACCTGTCCGGCGCCAAGTACAAACGCGACTTCGGCCCGCTCCAGGACGGCTGCGACTGCTACGCCTGCGCCAACTACTCGCGCGCCTACATCCACCACCTGTTCAAAGCCAAGGAGATGCTCTCCGCCACGCTAATCTCCATCCACAACGAGCGTTTTGTGGTGAAGATGGTGGACGACGCCCGGCTGGCCATCGAATCAGGGAACTTCTTCGAGTTCAAGGCCGAGACCCTGGCGCAGTACTACTCCTGAGCCCGTTCCCTCCCGGGACCCGGATCCCGGGTGGCGCCGCGCGCCCAAAGGCACGTCCCGCCGTCGCGCTCCGATATCCTGACCGAATGCTCATCGAGATCCCTGCCGCTGACGGCGTTGCCGAGGCCCTGGTCACCCGTCCGTCCACAGGCGCCGGGCCGTTCCCGGGCGTCATCCTCTACATGGATGCTTTTGGCCTGCGCCCGCGCATCGAGGAGATGGCGCAGCGCATCGCCGACTGGGGCTATGTGGTCCTGGCACCGAACGTCTTCTACCGGGAAGGGACGGCCGCGCAGCTCGCACCAAACGTGGACATGACCACCCCTGACGGCCGGGCTGCCGCCGGCAAGGCGGCGTTCGCGCGCGTGGGGCGCCTGACCACGGACAAGGCGCTGCCGGACATTGATGCGTGGGTTGCGGCACTGGGAACGCTCGACGGCGTCGCACCGGGTCCCATCGGCACGTTCGGCTACTGCATGGGCGCCCGGCTCGCGGTGCGGACCGCCACCGCCTACCCCGATGTGGTGGCAGCGTGCGGCGGATTCCACGGCGGCGGGCTCGCCAGCGATGCCCCGGACAGCCCCCACCTGGAGCTCGGCAAAGCCAGGGCGCGGTTCGTCTTCGGCCACGCGGACCATGACAAGAGCATGGATTCCGACGCCGTCGCACGCTTGGGCGAGGCGCTGGCTGCTGCAGGGCTTGAGGCGTCCAACGAGGTCTACCCCGGGGCGCCGCACGGCTACACGATGGCGGACACGTCCATGTTCCATGCCGAGGCCTCGGAGCGGCACTTCGCCGAGCTCCGCACCCTCCTCGACGGGACACTGAAGGCCTGACCGGCCAAACCCATCCATTGCTCCGTAACCGCCCTTTTGAAGGCTCAAAACGGCCGAGGGCCCACGCCGGCAGGGTTCCCTGGCCGAGCTTGCGAGGTTAGGGTGCCGGTGGGGATCAAAGGATGGGGCTACAAAGTCCGACGCCGGGCGGCGGCTACGCGGCGTTCGTCACCGGTGCCATCGCGGCGACTTACGCCCCGTAGCTCGGTTCGCGCTTCTTGATCCAGCCGATCACCAGGGACGTCACCGGGACGAACAGGAACTCCACCAGGGTTTTGTAGACGAAACCCACCACGACGTAGTTCACGAACGTGCCGAAATCGGTGATGCCGATGACGGAGGCCGCGATGCTGCAGAAGATCAGGGTGTCCACGAACTCGCCGGCGCCGGAGGAGCCCATGAGGCGCGCCCAGAGAGACTTCTCCCCGGAGCGGGCCTTCATCTTCACCAGGATCCAGGAGTTGATGGTCTGGCCGGCCAGGAACGCCAGCAGCGAGGCCAGCACAATCTGCGGGACCGGGCCCAGCGCACCTTCGAGGGCGGCCTGCTTGGAGGTGCCAAATTCGTCGTCAAAGCCCGGCAGCGCGATGATCACCCAGTAGCAGATCGAGGCGAAGACGGATAGGGCGAAGGTGGTGAAAATGGCCTTGCGCGCCACTTTGAAGCCGTATACCTCGCTGATTACATCGCCCAGGATGTAGGCCAGCGGGAAGAGGAAGAAGCCGCCGTCGGTAATGATCGGGCCGATGGCCACGCCCTTGGACGCGCCGATGTTGGACAGGATCAGCACCACGGCCATCCCGGCGAGCATGATGCCGAAGTAGGGCGAGCCGATGGAGGCGAATTTTGCTGTGCCTGCGGGGTTTGCCATGGGCAGGGCGTCGCGGCCTGAGGGGGAAGGCATGGAGGTGTCCGTTCATAGTGGTTCGCTCGGCGCCTGCCCCCTCAACGGGGGCTGGGCGGTGCGCCGGCTGTATTAGCACTGTCACGCCATTGTCCCACCACTCCGGGGCGCGAAAGTTTTGAACACGTTCAGTTCCGTGTCATACTCATTTCTGAACACGTTCAAAAAAGGAAACAGTGGCAACCACCAAGAGCGAGCACACGCGGCAACACCTGGCGGACATCGCGCTGCGCATGTTCCGCGAGATCGGCTTCGAGAAGACCACCATGCGGGCCATCGCTGCCGAGGCCGGGGTTTCAGTAGGCAACGCCTATTACTACTTTGCGTCCAAGGATGACCTGGTCCAGGAACTCTACGTCCAGGTCCAGGCCGAGCATGCCGCAAAGGCGGACGAAGCGCTCGACGGCCTGAAGGACCTGGCCAGCCGCCTGAAAGCCACCCTCCACACGGGCCTCGACGTCATGGCGCCCTACCACCGGTTCGGCGCCGACTTCGTGGCCACGGCCATCCGGCCGACGTCGCCAGTCAACCCCTTCGCAGGAGAATCGACGGCGGCCCGCGAAGCCTCGCTGGGCATCTTCCGGACCGCGGTTGACGGCGCCAGCCCTCTCCCACCCAAGAAGTTGCGCGCCGATCTGCCCGAGCTCCTGTGGCTGGGCTACATGGGGATCGCCCTGTTTTGGGTGTACGACACCTCGGAAGGCCAGCGCCGCACCCGGAAACTCGTGGACGGGGCCGTCCCGCTGATCGCCCGGGGACTGTCGCTGGCCAGGATTCCGGGGGTCAATAAGGTCATGGACGACGTCCTTAGCCTGAGCCGCAGCATCCGCACCTGAACATCATGGGAAAAGAAATGAACAAGGCAAAAACCGTAGTGGTCGCCGGAGCCTCGGGCTTCATCGGCACTTATCTCCGGGCGCGCTTCGAGCAGGCGGGGTGGTCAGTGCGCACTATCGGCCGCCGGACAGCCAAGGGTTCGGCTGAGTCCGCACGCTGGGACGACGACGCCGCCATCACCCGGGTGCTGGACGGTGCCGACCTGCTGGTCAACCTCGCCGGACGATCGGTCAACTGCCGCTATAACGCGCGGAACAGAGCCGCCATCCTCGATTCCCGCGTCGCCACCACCACCGCGCTCGGCCGCGCCCTGGAAGGGTGCCGGGTGCCGCCGTCGACCTGGCTCAACGCGAGCACGGGCACCATCTACCGGAATGCGGACGACCGTCCCCAAACGGAGTCCGACGGCGACCTCGGCAGCGGTTTTTCCGTGGACGTCGCGCGCGCCTGGGAAGCCGCCCTGGAGGCCGCAGACACTCCCCGGACCAGGAAGGTTGCGTTGCGGATCGCCATCGTCCTCGGGCCGGGCGGCGGCGCGCTGCGCCCCTTCGCCACCCTGGCTCGGCTCGGCCTGGGCGGGCCTATGGGCCGCGGCGGCCAGAAGTTCAGCTGGATCCATCTGGAGGACCTCTACCGCACCGTCCGCTTCCTGCACGCCCGGACCGACATCTCCGGTCCGGTGAATGTGGCTTCCCCGGACGTGGTGGACAACCGCGAACTGATGCACTTCGTCCGGCGGGCGTACGGCGCCAGGCTTGGCCTTCCCACCCCGGCCTGGCTGCTCAGGCTGGGCGCCGTCCTGATCCGCACGGACACCGAGCTGGTGCTGAAGAGCCGGTGGGTGCAGCCGCAGAAGCTGATCGATGCCGGGTTCATCTTCCGTCAGCCGGAGCTGGGGCGCGCGCTTCTTAGCATCGCCAAGCGGTGAGCCGGGCCCACCGCGTGACGTTCGGCCCCGGCGCGTTCCTTCTTAGTGCCGGCATCACCGTGGTGCTTTTTGGCGTGCCCCTCGGTGCGACGGGCTACGTTTTCGGAATTGCTGCGGCGCTCCTGCTCGGGATGCCGCTGGCCCTGGCCGTCGGCATCATGATGCGGCCTGTCCGCGACCAGGTGCTGCACATTGCAGCCATCGCCGGGGTGGGGCTAGCCACGGGCCTGCTCACGCTTCTTTTCATGGCAGGTGGCGGGTGGCTCACCATGTGGGGACTGATCCCCTGGACTGGAGTCTGCGCCGCAATCGGACGGTTGGCGGTGGTTCGCCTCGTCACAACGCATGATGACGTGGCCCCGTAGGCACACCCTTCCGAGGTGGAAACCAGGCACGGCGCCGGCACCCCGAATAGGCGTAAAGTTCAACGGGGAAGCCGCCGCCCGCTTCCCCCTTGACCCCAATACCTGCCGATCAACCGGCGGCTCGACGGATCGGCACATGACTGGTGAACAATTCAACCCGACTGACCGCCGCGCCCTTCGACGTCGTCGTGATGGGCGAGATCCTCGTTGAGGTAGCCACCGACGTCGCGTTCGCCCACGGTGTCCCGGCTCAGCTCGGCATTTCCGGTGACGCCCTGAACGTCGCAGCGGCCGCGGCAGCAGCCGGTGCCCGCGTTGGCCTGCTATCGGTGCTGACCGACGACGACCTGGGCAAGGCCATCGCCGCCCGGATTGTTGAACTAGGCATCTCCCCCGGGCTCCTGACATTCCGTGCCGGACAGCAGGGCGTCTACCTGGTTCACTGCGACCCCGACGGGCAGCGCGAATTCTCCTACGCCCGCAGCGGCAGCGTCGGCTCCAGCCTGGGCCCCGACGACGTCGACCCGGCAGTCTTCGCGGCCGCCGGGTCAGTAGTGGCAGGCGGCATCGCCTGCGCCATTTCGGCATCCACCCGCGCAGCGGTGGTGAAGGCCGCCGCGCTTGCCCGGCGTTTCGTCTTCGACCCCAACTTCCGCCCGCGGCTCACGTCCGTGGAGGACGCGACGGAGGCACTCCTGCAACTCGCGCCGCGCACCTTCCTGGTGACGCCGTCGTTTCCCGGCGAAACGTCCGCGCTCCTGGGCTGCTCCACGGCGGCCGAGGCGGCGGCGAAGCTCCGGAGCCTCGGCGCTGCCAACGTCGCCGTGACCTGCGGAGCGGAGGGCATCCAGCTCGAGGGCGAGGGACGGGACAGCGCGTGGATGGACTCCGTCCCGGCCCCGTCCGTGGTGGACCAGACGGGGGCCGGCGATGCGTTCGTGGGCACCCTGACTGCCCGGCTGGTCCTCGGCGACAGCCTTCCCGTGGCCGCCCGATTGGGTGCAGCGGCGGCTTCGCTGGTGGTTGGCGGCAAGGGCGGCACCGGCTTCATCCCCAGCTTGGAGCAGACCCGGGCCCATGCAGCAACGGCTGGTACCGCATCATCGACACCGACAGGCTGGACGGCCTAAGAAAAGAGAACACCCCATGGCTGACGCAACCAGCGTCCTGCACGTTTCCCCCGTAATTCCCGTCGTCACCATAGCCGACCCACAGCATGCCGTTCCCGTGGCCAGGGCGCTGGCCGACGGCGGCGTGCGGATCATCGAACTCACGCTCCGGACCGACAGCGCCCTCGAATCGCTGAAACGCATCGCGAACGAAGTCCCGGACATCCTGGTGGGCGCCGGCACTATCCTCACACCCGCCCAGGCAGACGCCGCGGTGGGAGTCGGCGCGCAGTTCCTGGTGAGCCCCGGCGTCACGCCGGCATTGCTGGACCACATGCTGACCCTCGACGTTCCCGTCCTCCCCGGGGTTGCCACCGTGGGCGAGGTCATGGCGCTCCTTGAACGGGGCATCACGGCCATGAAGTTCTTCCCGGCAGGACCCGCCGGTGGCCCGGACTATCTCGCCGCCATCGGAGCACCCATCCCGCAGGTGCAGTTCTGCCCGACCGGCGGGATCAGCCTGGACTCCGCACCCGCGTATCTGAAGCTCCCGAATGTCTCCTGCGTGGGTGGCAGCTGGCTCACCCCGCGCGCAGTTGTGGAAAGCAATGATTGGGACCAGATCACCAGGCTCGCGCGCGAAGCGGCTGGACTCAGCCGGGACTAGTCCGAGCGCGGAGACCGGCCGCGGAATGGCAGGATAGATCCATGACTTTTGCTACAACCGCTGCCCAGTCCCCCGCCGTTGTCCTGACGATTGCGGGCTCCGAGTCCACCGGCGGCGCCGGCGCCCAGGCTGATTTGAGGACCTTCCAG
This sequence comes from Pseudarthrobacter sp. BIM B-2242, assembly GCF_014764445.1. NCBI lineage: Bacteria > Bacillati > Actinomycetota > Actinomycetes > Micrococcales > Micrococcaceae > Pseudarthrobacter > Pseudarthrobacter sp. BIM B-2242. The sequence goes on along the minus strand of NZ_CP061721.1, from coordinate 576,783 downwards.
GAACTCGGTGTGTTCGGCATCGCCAACCTCACGTGCATCGTGTCCTTCGACCCGAACGACAGCTGGAACCACCGGTTCACGCCGGTGGACCAGCAGGTGATCGCCCACCAGCTGGAAGCCACAACGGCGGCGTACGGTCCGGCGTCGGACGCGGTTACGCACCCCGGCAGGCCCGTGCTGGACACCGTAAAGATCGGCATGCTGGGGAGCCCGGCGACTATCGGCACGGTGGCAGCAGCACTGGGTGCGGGCAATTACCGGAACGTGGTGCTGGATCCCGTACTGATCTGCAAGGGCCAGGAGCCAGGCCACGCGCTGGACACCGACCAGGCCCTGAAGGTTCAGATCCTGCCCCTGGCTACGTTCGTCACGCCGAACCACTTCGAAGCCGAATCGCTGTCCGGCCTGGCGATCACCGACGTCGAGTCCCTCAAGGCCGCGGCCATCCGCATCCATGAGCTCAGCGGCGCGGCGGTGCTTGCCAAGGGCGGCGTGCGGCTGGCAGGCCCGGACGCCGTCGACGTTTACTACGACGGCGACACCCTCGAAGTCCTCAGTTCTCCCAAGGTGGGCGAGGTGGCCGTTTCGGGCGCCGGCTGCTCCCTGGCCGCCGCGGTGACCGCGGAACTCGCCAAGGGCGCCACCCCTCTGGCGGCTGCGCGGACGGCCAAGGAATTCGTCACGGCGGGCATCCGCAACCGGGTAGCCTCGGGCGCCCCGTTCGACGCTCTCTGGCAGGGCGGCGCGCGCTAACCCGCTGCCCCACCCCCAACCCCCAACCCCCGGGACGCTCTCTCACTTAATGCGGGTTTTCCGGCAACCCTCTCTCACTTTCTTCAAGAAAGTGAGAGAGCGTTGTCGATTTTCCTGCATTAAGTGAGAGAGCGTCTGAAGTAACGGACGACGGCGGCCGCGCCGCTAACGCGGGTCGGCCACCGTTCCCATGAACAGCGGCAGTCCGGTTTCAGCGTGCACGATCTGGTAGTGGAACGGCCGGTCGAAATCGATGGTCCGTTCGGGCTGCGGCGGGGCGCTGGTGGCCTCTCCGTTGATCTGCGTTACGGCGGCGGCGATGGTGCCCTTTTCGGCCACCGTGATGTTGGCGGCCTGGGCAGCCTGGGTGATCATCATCTGCGGCTGAATGTTGTTGAAGTCCTCCGTGGTGGCGAGCATCTTCTTCAGGCCCAGTGACTCGAAGACTTTGCGCAGGTCAAAGCTGCTCTTGTGGTCCCAGCGGGGTAGCTTGATCCGCACAGACACGGGCCCGGCGGCATCAAAGATGTCGGCAATTTCCGTCAGTTTGTCCGCACCGAATGCCGCAGAAGCAGGGCCGGCTGCAGGATCGGTCATGTCATCGGGCAGAACCAAACGCATGACAAAGCCGTCGGCGTAGGGAAGGTCCACACCCTTCCAGCCGGCCCCTTCCGCATACTTCATCGTGAGTTCGTTATGCATCGCCGGTGCCTCGATTTCCTCGCCCGCGGCTGTGCTGAAGGGCAGGTCTGAGGTGTCGTTAGGGTCGAACGGTGCACTCCAGGCCGCGGCGAAGTACAGGGAATTGAGCAGGCTGAACGTGTTGTCCGGATCGTATTTTGCGGGCGCTTCCTTGACCCGGCCGCCGGTGTTCCGGTTCACCCAGGCGTCAATGGCAGGCTTCGTTGTTCCCTCATCGCTGAAATCCACGGGATACACTCCGGCTCCATAGTGCCGGGCCAGTGTGGCGAGGAAGAACTCCCCAGTGGGCACATCCTTGTCCACAAACAGCCCGTTGGCGGCATGCATAACCGGTTTGCGCGGCGGATTCTCTTCGTCCACAGCGCCGGGGTCGCCGTCGAAGGTTTCGAGCGAGCGGAGAACAGAGTTCATGGCCTCATCGCCTTTTTCCGCGGGAAACCTCAGAACACTGTCCATCTCCGCCGCTGTCCCGCCGGATGCACCCGCCCGAAGCATGGCGAGGGCAATCAGGAGGCTCCCGGGCGAGGACACCACGTTCCCGCCGGAACCGTCGCCGCCGTCGGTCAGCAGGGCCTCACCGAGGATGAGGGCGGAAGCCCGGAAGGAACGCAGCTCGGCGGCATACGCCGTGCGGTCCACCGAAACCCGTTCGACGCCGTCGGCCGTGAGGAGTTCCGGCGGCGCCGGGGCAGGGGCAGGCGCCGCGCACCCAGCCACAGCCAACACCGCACCGAGCGCCACCATCCGCTGTAAACGAAACATGTCAGTTGCCTCCTGCGGCGCACGAAGGGCGGGAATCCGCCTCCTCCCAGTCAAACAGCGACGGCGGCCCGAGACGATGCCGGCAGGGTCACGCTTTGCACTCGTTTTGATCTCGCGCGGGGAGTGATACGCCCGGTCGGCCTTTCGCTAGCGCCGCGGAATGTTCCGCAGGTTGCTCCGGGCCATGCTGACCGCCTCACCGGCACCGCGGTTCAGCACCACCTTGGACATGGCGGTTGCGAATCCCAGCACCTGCGTGCCGGAGATCTTGGGCGGAAGCGACAGGGCCTGCGGATCCGTGATCAGTTCCACCAGCGACGGGCCGGGGTGGGCGAAGGCTGCGCGGTACGCCCCCTCGATCCGCGCCGGATCCGTGACCCGCACGGCATGGAAACCCAGCGCCCGCGCGACGGCGGCATAATCGGCGTCGGGCACGTCCACGCCGAAATCGGGCAGCCCGTCCACCAGCATTTCGAGCTTGACCATGCCCAGCGTGGAATTGTTGAAGACCACCACGTTGACAGGCAGTTTGTGGGCGGCCACGGTGATGAGTTCGCCCAGCAGCATCGACAGCCCGCCGTCGCCGGAGACGGAGACCACCTGGCGTTCCGGATAGGCCAGCTGCGCGCCGATGGCGTGCGGGAGGGCGTTGGCCATTGAACCGTGCAGGTAGGAGCCGATCAGCCGGCGCGTGCCCAGGGGGTTGATGTACCGGGCCGTCCAGACGTTGCACATGCCGGTGTCCGCCGTGAAGATGGCGTCCTCGGCCGCCACCTGGTCCAGCAGGGACGCCGCGTATTCGGGGTGGATCGGCTGTTTCTTCTCCACCTTGCGGGTATAGGCGCGGACAGATTTGTTCATCAGCCGGTCGTGCTTCTTGAGCATCTGGTCCAGGAACCGGCGGCTCTTCTTGGGCTTCAGCAGCGGCATCAGCGCGGCAAGGGTGGGCAGCACGTCGCCGTGGACTGCAATGTCGACGTCGGTCCGCCTGCCCAGCCGGTGGGCGGCACGATCCACCTGCGCGGTACGGGTTTCCGGCAGGAACTGATCGTAGGGGAAGTCGGTGCCCAGCAGGATCAGCAGGTCAGCATCCTCGATCCCCTCGGCGGCGGCGCCGTAGCCCAGCAGGCCCGTCATCCCGATGTCGTACGGGTTGTTGTACTGGACGAAGTCCTTGCCGCGGAGTGAATGGCCAATGGGCGCGTTGATCAGTTCGGCAAGTGAGATCAGTTCGTCATGGGCACCTTCCACGCCGGCCCCGGCGAAGATGGCCACCTTCCCGGCGCCGTTGATTGCATCCGCCAATTCCCGGACGCTGGCGGGATCAGGGGTGAGCGTGGCGCGCCGGAACGTGGCGGGCAGCGGCGTTTCGGCCGTCGCTTCCAGCCCTGCAATATCACCGGGGAGCGTGACGACGGCGACTCCCCCGAGCCCGAGGGCATGCTGGATGGCGCTATGCATCACGCGCGGTGCCTGCTCGGCCGTGCTGACCAGTTCCGAGTAGACCGAGCATTCGTTGAACAGCCGGTCCGGGTGGGTTTCCTGGAAGAAGCTGCTACCGATCTGCTTGCTGGGGATGTGGGAGGCGATGGCCAGCACGGGGGCCCCGGACCGGTTCGCGTCGTACAACCCGTTGATCAGGTGGAGGTTGCCCGGGCCGCAGGAGCCTGCGCAGACCGCCAGCTTTCCGGTCAGCTGGGCTTCCGCGGCCGCGGCGAAGGCGGCGGCCTCTTCATGCCGGACATGGACCCAGTCAATTCCGCCCGCCTTGGCGCCGCCGGTTTGCCGGACAGCATCGACGATCGGGTTCAGGCTGTCGCCTACAATCCCGTAGATCCGCTGGACGCCGGCAGCCTGAAGCTGTTCGATGAGCTGGGTGGCGAGTTCCTTGGCCATGAGTGCACACTCCCGCGATCAGGTTGATGGGCTGACTGGTTGATGAGCCGACAGGGCCAATATAGCCCCGCCGCCTGAACGCCCGTCAGGACCCCACCCGGACGCTCTCTCACTTAACGCAGGAAAATCCGGAACGCTCTCTCACTTTCCTCAAGAAAGTGAGAGAGCGTTCCGGGAAAACCCGCATTAACTGAGAGAGCGTTGCTGGGTGGTGGGCGGACGACGGCGGGTGGGCGCCCGCCGTCGTACGTCACCGGAGGCGCCCCCGCGGATCCTTAAGCGTTGATGAGATCCTTGTCGTCATCCTTGGCGGGGCGATTCCAGGCGTCGCCCTGCTCGCGGTCCAGGTGGGTGGCCTTCTTGTTCTTCAGCGCGAAGATGTAGACCAGAAGCGAGATGCCGATGCCCACCGTGATGTAGGTGAACAGCACCTCAACCTGCCCGGCCTTCTGGAGGGCGGCACCCACCAGCGGCGTGGTGCCGCCGAAGAGCGAGTTGGCGATGGCGTAACCCAGGCCGACGCCGAGGGCGCGGATGGAGGCAGGGAACAGCTCGGCCTTCACCAGGGCGTTGATGGACGTGTAGCCGCCGACGATCAGCAGGCCACCCATCATCAGCAGGAATGCCATGAAGGGGTCCTTCGTGCCGGCCAGCGTGGAGAGCAGCGGCCAGGTGAAGAGGACGCCCGTGATGCCGAACCACAGGAGCAGCGGCTTGCGGCCCACCTTGTCCGAAATAATGCCGTAGACAGGCTGCAGCAGCATAAAGATGAACAGTGCCCAGAAGCTGATGACCGAGGTCTGCTCCTTGGGGATTCCGCTGGTGTTCTGCATGAAGGACAGCGTGAAGTTGGTGTACGTGTAGAACGCCATGGTGCCGCCCAGGGTGACGCCGATGCAGATCAGCAGCGCCTTCCAGTGCTTGGTGAAGAGGAGCTTCAGGGTGCCCGGCTGGGCCTCGCCGTCCACGCGGACGTGGGCGGCCGCGGTCTGCTCTGCGGAGATGGTCTCCTCCATGGAGCGCCGGAGCCACAGGACCACCAGGGCTGCGACGCCGCCGATGGCGAACGGAATACGCCAGCCCCATTCACCCAGTGCTTCCTTGCCGAGTGTGCTTTCCAGGATCACCAGGGTAAGCAGCGCCAGCATCTGTCCGCCGATCAGCGTGACGTACTGGAAGCTCGAGAAGAAGCCGCGGCGCTTTGCCGTGGCCGCTTCGGACATGTAGGTGGCACTGGTGCCGTATTCGCCGCCTACCGAGAATCCCTGGATCAGACGGATCAGCACCAGCAGGATCAGCGCCCAGGTCCCGATGACGTCTTTGGTGGGAAGCACGGCAATGGCAAACGAGCCTGCGGACATCATGGTCACGCTGAGGGTCAGTGCCGCCTTGCGGCCGTTCCTGTCCGCGTAGCGGCCGAAGAACCAGCTGCCGATCGGGCGCATCAGGAAGGTCACGGCGAAAACGGCCATGGCCTCCAGATTGCTCTGCAGGGGGTCTGCGGAGCTGAAGAAGTGGGACGCGAAGTACGCCGAAAACGCCGTGTAGATGTAGACGTCAAACCACTCCACGAGGTTGCCCGCGGAACCCTTGAGGATGTTGCCCACGGCCTTGCGCGTCTGGGCTGCCTCGCTCTGCACTTCGGTCTGCTGGGTGCTCATCGCTGAACCTTCCTAAGCTGCGGCGCCGCGGCTTCCTGGCTTAATTTCCTGCTGTCCATGGCAACATTGCCCATGGTTCCTCCTCGACATTGACGGTCCCCCGCACACGCCGAGGGCCTCATCCACGGTATGGGTGATGCACGGCACAACCTACGCGGCAGGCCATTTCCTAACACTTCCTTAGGTTTCGCCGGGGCCTGGGGGTAATCTCCAAAGCGGGCAGATCTTGGTGCCCGCTTGAGGAAAAGAGACCGGACCATGGAATTGCTGATCGTCGAGGACGACGACGCCATGGCTTCCGCGCTCGCCGCCGCGGTGGTGACCGCGGGCCACAATCCCACCAGGGTTGCCCGCGGGGCCGATGCCCTCCTGGTCCACCGGAAGTTCGGTGTGATCCTGCTGGACCTGGGGCTCCCGGACATGGATGGGCTCGACGTCCTGAGGAAGCTGCGCCAGGTCACCCCGGTGCCCATCCTTATCCTGACAGCGCGCGACGACGAACGCAGCGTGGTGCTCGGGCTGCGGTCCGGAGCGGACGACTATCTCGTCAAGCCCGTAAAGCTGGTCGAGCTGCTTGCCCGCATCGAAGCGGTCACCCGCCGCGCGGGCCGCCACTTCGACACGCCGCAGCGGAACATCGTCCTGGGAGACCTCGAGATCGATCTCGAACGACGCGTGGCAACCCGTGGCGCCGGGGCGTTGCCGCTGACCGCCACGGAGTTCGACCTGCTCGCCCTGCTGGCCGGCCATGCCGGTTCGGTGGTGACCAGGGAACAGATCCTCGACGCCCTGTGGGGAGACGCTTTCGTGGCCTCCTCCCGCGCCCTCGACGTGCATCTCACAGGGCTGCGTTCCAAGCTCCAGCTGCCGGGATTCATCATCAATGTCCGCGGCGTGGGCTACCGGATCGAGGCGGACCCGGAGTGAAGCTGCGCGTCCTGGGCATCCTGAGTGTGCTGTCCGTCCTGCTGGTGATCTTTGGCTCCACGGCCATCCTGGCGTCCGTCAGCCGGGAGCTGACCCAGGAACTCCAGATCAAACGGGTCACCGCGCTGAACCGGTTTGCCCAGGTGGCCTTCGACGCCGCAACGGCCGGCGAGTCCGCGGGGCTGCAGACGGAGATGGACAGATACTCCGACCTCTATGGCGAAGGAGTCCTGATCCGGCTCCAGGACGGGACGCTGCGGTCCGGCGGCCTGGGTGAAGATCGGGCAGAGGTCCGGGACGCCGTGGCCAGGGCGAACCTGAACCTCAGCGACACCACCATTACCCCTCTTCAGCCGTTCGGGGCGGACTCCGAGGTGCTGTCCCGTTCTTTCGGCAGCGCCAGCCAGGTGCTGGGCGAGGTGGTCCTGGAGGTGGACCTGAACGCAGCCCGGCAGAAACTGCGGGAACGCTGGCTTTTCGTCGGGTTGGCAGCCACCGCGCTCGCGGCCATGCTTCTCGTGGCCGCTGCCCGGGTGACCCGCTGGGTTCTGCGCCCGGTCCATCGCCTGAACTCGGCTGTGACGGAACTTGAGGCAACCGGACGGACCGGTCAGCTTCCAGAAGACGGACCTCCGGAGCTGCGGGAACTGAGCCGTTCCTTCACCGCCATGGCCCGGACCGTCAGCAACAGCCTGGAATCGCAGCGGCAGCTGATCGCGGACACGTCGCACGAGCTCCGAAATCCGGTGGGTGCCCTGCGGCTCAGGATCGATCTGCTCCAGCTGGAACTGCAGACCACCCGCCAGAAGGATGCGGCGGCGGGAGTCCTGGCAGAGCTCGAGCATGTGGAAGACATCCTGGAGGGGGTCCTGAAACTCGCAGCAGCCGAGCACAGGGCGAGTGAAGACTCTGCCCGGAGCCCGGCGGACGCTTCCCGCGCATCTGTGGGCGGAGTCCAGGCACCCGTCGATCCCTGCCCGATTCTCCAGGAAGAGGCAGAAAGGGCCGAGCCCGCAGCACGGCGCAACGGAGCGACAATCCTGCTGCAGAGCCCGCCGGAACCGGCCGCGCACATCGCCTGCAACCCCGCCGAACTGGCCCAGATGGTAGCTGAACTGATCAACAACGCCATAAAATACGCCCGACCTGCTGCAGGACCAGGGGCCCACATCTCGGTCGGTGCCCGCTTACGTCCGGGCGCGGTATGGATCGAGGTGTCCGACGACGGCCCCGGGCTTTCCGCCGACGAACGGGCAGCAGCCACGAGGCGGTTCTGGCGCTCACCGCGCAACCATGGCATCCGCGGCAACGGCCTGGGCATGACCATTGTGGACAAATTGGCGGCGGCCAATGGCGGCCGCCTGGTCCTGGCTGACGCCTCGCCACACGGTTTGGTTGCGCGCCTCGAGTTTCCGCTGGCGCCGTCGCGGAACGCCGGGACGGGGCGGGACGCCGGGGCGGGAGGATCCGAATGAATGACCGCTTCGGATCCACCGCGTTCCCGCGACGAACCGCCCTGAAAGCCGGCGTTGCCGCCGGGCTGACCGGACTCCTGCTGCCGGCTCTAAGCGGCTGCACACCCGAGGGCCGTCCGGACACCGTGACCGTGGCCGGCGGCGAACCGGGGGGCTTTTATCTGGAGTTCGCCGGACTACTGGCGGAGTCCCTGCAACGCCACGGTGCAGCAGGACAAGCCACCGCCCTGACCACCGGTGGCAGCCTGGAGAACCTCGACCTTCTGCTTTCAGGCAGGGCAACGTTAGCCGTCGCACTCTCTGACTCGGCAGCCCGGCGTGCAGCGGCAGGTGAGGCAGCCGCCGTCGGAATTTCCGCCGTCGGGAAGGTGTACGAGAACTATGTCCACTGCGTCGTCCGGCGCGACAGCAGTATCCGGGACGTGGCGGGGCTGGCTGGACGGACGGTAGCCGTTGGCGAACCCGGGTCCGGAACGTCGCTGACCACTCCGCGCCTGCTTGACGCTGCCGGGCTGAGTTCCACCGCTCTGGGCGCTGGCCCCGCACACGCCGGGACCGTCAGTGTCCTGAATCTTGGCCTCAACGACGGGCTCGCCGCCCTGCGGAACGGGTCCGTTGACGCCCTGTTCTGGTCCGGCGGCGTGCCTACCGCGGCCATCGCGGCGGCCCACGCCGACGCCGGGCTGGGGCTCCTGGACCTCTCCCCGCTGCTACCGGCGCTGCGTGCCAAACATGGCCTGTTCTATGACCGCGTCCTGATCCCGGAGGGCGCCTACCCGGGCATTCCGGCAGTCTGGACGGTGGGCGTGGCGAACCTCCTCCTGTGCCGAAGCGACGCGGACGCCCAAACTGTGAAAAAGACCGTCGAGATTCTGGTGGACCATGCCGAGGAGCTGGTCCCGCGCTCCAGCCTGGGTGTGCAGTTCCTCAGTCCCGACTCATTGATCAACACCCCGGGCCTGCCGCTCCACCCCGCCGCGGCCGCCGCGTACCGGGAGCTCCACGGCTAAGCCGGACGCTCTCTCACTTAATGTGGAAAAACCAAGGACGCTCTCTCACTTTCTTGAAGAAAGTGAGAGAGCGTCCCGGTAAAACCCGCATTAAGTGAGAGAGCGTCCGCCCGGGGTCAGGTGGCGGAGTGGGCCTGCAGGAAGCTGTACACCTCGGTTTCGTCCACGCCGGGAAATGCGCCCGGCGGCATCGCGGCCAGCAGGTGCGAGTGGGCCCGGGCCGAGGGCCACGCGTTGCCGGCCCATTCAGAGGCCAGCGCCGCGGGTGGCCGCTTGCAGCAGTTGGGGTCCGGGCAGGTGGACTTCTCCCGGGCGGTGGTTTCCCGGCCGCGGAACCATTTCACATGCTGGTACGGAACGCCGATCGACAACGAGAACTCGCCGGTTGCCGAGCGCTCGGTCCGGGCCGTGCACCAGAATGTCCCCGACGGTGTGTCCGTGTACTGGCTGTAGGCGCTGAACTTGTCCGGCACATCGAACACGGCCCGCGAGGTCCACGACTTGCAAGACGGTTGGCCCTCAATGGCGCCGGTGTGGTCCATCGGGAACGTCACGCCGTCGTTCTCATAGGCCTTGTAGATGATGCCGCTCTGGTGGGTTTTTTGGAAGTGGGTGGTGATCCCGAGGTGCTGCGTGGCCAGGTTGGTGAAACGGTGCGCAGCGGTTTCGTAGGACACGGCGAAGGCGTCGCGGATGTCCTCAACAGCGATCTCCTTGGCCGTCTTCGCCTTTTGCAGGAAGTCAACGGTGGCCTGTTCGGGCAGCAGCAGCGCCGCCGCGAAGTAGTTGGTGGCAACGCGCTGGGCCAGGAAATCCCCATAGCTGCGCGGCGTCTCATGCCCCAAAACGTAATGGCCCAAGGCCTGGAGCAGTACCGAACGGGGGTCGTGATCCTGCCGCTGGCTCTGCGTCAGGTAAATTCTTCGGTTCTTCAAATCTGTCACGGAACGGGTGGAATGCGGCAGATCGCCCACGTGATGGAGGCTGAATCCGAGCTTCTCGGCGATGTCGGCGATCACGTGCTGACTGAGCGGTCCTGCGGTGTAGCCCACCAGCCCGAGCACCTTCTGCGCCTCAGCCTCATACTCCGGAAAATAGTTGCCGCGCTCGCGCATCATGGCACGCAGTTCACCGTTCGCGCGGCGTGCCTCCTCGGGCGTCGCCACCTGCTCGTTGAGCTTGCGTTCCAGCTCGTGCAGCAGCCCCACCTGGGCCTCCAGCACATCAAGCGGAAGCCGCGAGCTGATGCGGATCTTAGGCAGATTCAACGACTCGTAAAGGGGCCCGCGCTGGTAGCGTTCCAGCTCGATTTCCAGGGCCGCGCGGCGGCTCGGCGGCTCGGCACCCAGCAGCTGGTCGATGCTCACGTTGAGGGCCGCGGCGAGTCCCTGCAGCAGCGAAAGTTTGGGTTCCCGCTTGCCGTTTTCGATCAGGCTCAGCTGGCTCGGCGCAGTCCCGACGGCGGCACTCAGGTCATCGAGCGTGTACCCAACCTGCTTCCGCAGGTGCCGCACGCGGCGGCCCAGGCTGATGACGTCCAGTTCCGGTGCGATGGCGGACGACGGCGGCGGTGCGGCTTCGCGATTCCAGCTTCCAGGTGACATTTCTTGAGAATACGCGAAGAAGTGCATTTCTTTCCATACTTTTCCCCTAGAGAAGTGTTTGGAAGTGCTGAAAAGTAGTGATCACGGAAAGAAACACCGCACCGGGACAGCCGGCCGGATCTGCAACGAGGCAGCCCGGCCGGCGATAACCCGGAGCTCAACCAAGGAGATCAACGATGACTGCAGCATTTGAGCCCACCCAGCAGACGCCCGCAGAGCAGGCCGCCGCACTGGAGCTTGAGTGGGCCGCCAATCCCCGCTGGGAAGGTGTGACCCGTGATTACAAGGCTTCCGACGTCGTCAAGCTCCGCGGCCGTGTCTCCGAAGAACACACCCTGGCCCGCCGCGGTGCCGAGAAGCTCTGGAAGCAGCTCACCGAAGAGCACAAGACCGGCAAGTACACCAACGCCCTGGGCGCCCTGACCGGCAACCAGGCCGTGCAGCAGGTCAAGGCCGGGCTGCGGGCCATCTACCTTTCCGGCTGGCAGGTTGCCGCCGACGCCAACAACTCCGGCCACACCTACCCGGACCAGTCGCTGTACCCGGCCAACTCGGTTCCCACCGTGGTCCGCCGCATCAACAACGCCCTGCTCCGCGCCGACCAGATTGAATTCTCCGAAGGCGTCCAGACTGTTGAGGACTGGATGGTCCCGATCGTTGCCGACGCCGAGGCCGGCTTCGGCGGCCCGCTGAACGCCTACGAACTCATGAAGTCCATGATCCAGGCCGGCGCCTCGGGCGTGCACTGGGAGGACCAGCTCGCCTCCGAGAAGAAGTGCGGCCACCTCGGCGGCAAGGTGCTCATCCCCACCCAGCAGCACGTCCGCACCCTGAACGCCGCCCGCCTGGCAGCCGACGTCGCCGGCACCCCGTCGGTGGTCATCGCCCGTACCGACGCCGAGGCAGCCACCCTGATCACGTCCGACGTTGATCCCCGCGACAAGGAATTCGTCACCGGCGAACGCACCCCGGAAGGCTTCTACAAGGTCCGCAACGGCATCGAACCCTGCATCGCCCGCGCCAAGGCCTACGCACCGTACTCCGACCTCATCTGGATGGAGACGGGCACCCCGGACCTCGAGCTGGCCCGCAAGTTCGCCGAAGCCGTCAAGGCCGACTTCCCGGACCAGATGCTCTCCTACAATTGCTCCCCGTCCTTCAACTGGCGCAAGCACCTGGACGACGCCACCATCGCCAAGTTCCAGCGTGAACTCGGCGCCATGGGCTTCACGTTCCAGTTCATCACCCTGGCCGGCTTCCACGCCCTGAACTACTCGATGTTCGATCTCGCCCACGGCTACGCCCGTGAAGGCATGAGCGCCTACGTCGAGCTCCAGGAAAAGGAATTCGCCTCCGAGTCCCGCGGCTACACCGCAACCAAGCACCAGCGCGAAGTCGGCACCGGCTACTTCGACGACATTGCTACCGCGCTCAACCCGAACGCGTCCACCCTCGCATTGGTCGGATCGACCGAAGAGGGCCAGTTCCACTAAAACTCCCGACGGCGGCGCTCACCTCCGGCCTTCGGACCGGCATCGCTCTGCCTGCTATTCCCCATGCCCGCCCCATGACCTCGTAGAACTCGGTCGGGGGCGGGCACAGGGCCCCTTTTACGCAGGCTGCCGCGTTACCGGCTCCTTCGGCCTTGTACCTCGCTCAGCGCAGTGCCGCCGGCCGCCGTCGAACTTCCCTTTCGTCTTTAAGGAGACAGAAATGAACAGCTTCACAGACAACTTCACTATCAACGGAATCACTTTGACCGCGCAGCCTATCTGCCGGCAGAACGAGGTTCTGACTCCGGATGCTTTGGAGTTCGTCGCAAAGCTGCACCGGGCCACGGCTGAGCGCCGGCAGGAGCTGCTGCAGGCACGCCGGACCCGCCGGGCCGAGATTGCTGCCGGCCAGGATCCGCGGTTCCTTCGGGAGACCGAGGACATCCGCAACGACCCGTCGTGGCGCGTCGCTCCCCCGGCTCCGGGCCTGGAGGACCGCCGCGTGGAAATCACCGGCCCGGTGGATCAGAAGATGACCATCAATGCCCTGAACTCCGGCGCGAAGGTCTGGCTCGCGGACATGGAAGACTCCTCCACCCCCACCTGGCGCAACGTGATCAAGGGCCAGCTGAACCTCACCGATGCGCTGGAACGCCGGATCGACTTCACCTCCCCCGAGGGCAAGGAATACAAGCTCCGTCCCGCGGGCGAACTGCCCACCATCGTGGTCCGCCCCCGCGGCTGGCACCTGCCCGAGAAGCACATGATCATCGACGGCGCCCCGGTAGCCGGCGGCATCGTGGACTTCGGCCTGTACTTCTTCCACAACGCCCGCCGCCTCCTGGCCCAGGGCAAGGGCCCGTACTTCTACCTGCCGAAGATCGAGAACCACCTCGAAGCCCGGCTCTGGAACGACATCTTCATCCTCGCCCAGGACCTGCTTGGCATCCCGCAGGGCACCATCCGCGCCACCGTGCTGATCGAGACCATCACCGCAGCCTTCGAAATGGAGGAAATCCTCTACGAACTGCGCGACCACGCCGCCGGGCTGAACGCCGGCCGCTGGGACTACATCTTCTCCCTGATCAAGAACTTCCGCACCCGCGGCCCCCGGTTCGTCCTGCCGGACCGCGCCCAGGTAACCATGACCCAGCCCTTTATGCGCGCCTACACCGAACAGCTGGTCCGCGCCTGCCACAAGCGCGGCGCCATGGCCATCGGCGGCATGGCCGCCGCCGTCCCCAACCGCAAGGACGAAGCGGCCAACACCAACGCCTTCGAAAAAGTCCGCGCAGACAAATCCCGCGAGGCCAACGACGGGTTCGACGGCTCCTGGGTGGCCCACCCGGACCTCGTTCCGGTCTGCCGCGAAGTGTTCGACGCAACCCTCGGCGAGCGCCCCAACCAGCTGCAGCGCACCCGCGAGGACGTCATCCCCGATGACCGCGCCCTCATCAACGTGGCCGCCACCGAAGGCACCATCACCGAACAGGGCATCCGGAACAACATCGAGGTCGGGATCCGGTACATCGAGTCCTGGCTGCGCGGGAACGGCGCCGTCGCCATCCACAACCTCATGGAAGATGCCGCCACCGCGGAGATCTCCCGTTCCCAGCTCTGGCAGTGGATGTATGCCTCCGCCATCACCGACCACGGCGAAATCATCACCCACCACTGGATCGAGGCACTGCTCGACGAAGAGTTCGCCCGCCTGGAACGCTTCGACGGCGACCGCTTCGAAGACGCCCGCGACATCTTCGAAGAAGTCACCCTCAGCCAGGACTTCCCGTCCTTCCTGACCCTCCCCGCCTACGCCCGCTACCTCACGGAGGCACGGGAAAAGGCAACCCAGGAGGAGCTCGCCGCAGCGTAGAGACGCACAGATTTCCGTCCGCCGGGCAGGCACGCCCTTCGCAACAGGCACCCCCGAGATCCGGGGCGCCGGCCCGGCGACGGAACACCCCTTGGGCGCCCCCGGGACGCTCTCTCACTTAATGCAGGAAAACCGCCGACGCTCTCTCACTTTCTTCAAAAAAGTGAGAGAGCGTCGGCGGTTAAGCGCAGGTTGTCAAGCTGTGTGGAGTCATTGGGTTTGTTGTGTGGGTGTTTTTGTTGTCGGGAGGTTGATTCCGGCATGGCTGGCTGGGGCTGGTGTCGTTGGGCGCTGGTGGAATCGTTCGGGGTGTTTGTTGTAGTAGCGCTGTAGTGCCTGGTCCCGGGTTTTCCAAACTTCCTTCCATGAGCCGTCATGGACTTCGGCGGGCGAGAACAGTGCGATGCCCGAGTGTTTGTGTTGGGTGTTATACCAGGGCACGTAGTCGGCAAGGTAGGCCCGGGCGGCCTCGACTTCTTTGAACACACGGGGGTAGCCGGGCCTGTACTTCATGGTCCGGAACCCGGACTCGGAGAAGGGGTTGTCGTTCGAGACGTAGGGCCGGTTGTGGGAGAGCTCCACGCCGTGGCCGGTGAGAGCTTCGCGGAGCAGGTTTGATCGCATCGCCGGCCCCGAGTCGGCGTGAACTATGCGCGGTGCGCCATACCGGGCGATCGCGGTTTCGAACATCTCCACAGCGAGATGGTCCGCCTCCCGTTCCTCGACCCGCCAGGCCACCATGCGGCGGGAGTAGATATCAAGGACCGAGTAGGCCTTGAACGACCGTCCCCGCCAGGGTGAATACAGATCGGTGATGTCCCAGGACCAGACCTGCCCCGGGCCCGTGGCCATCACCACGGGCTTCTCCCGCGGGGGCCGGTTCTTCCCTGTCCTGGTCGGGATCGCGGGGCGCAGCATCTGGTCCTCGATCTGCGCCGCGACCCGCCACCATGTGCGGCGGGAAGCGAGCATCACCCCCGCGTCCCAGGCAGCCGCGTAGGAATGATCAACGGAGACCTGGTTGGCCCAGCCCACCAGGATGTATTCGCAGATCCGGTCGCGGTCATTGGCGCTGACACGTGACTGGTAAGCGCGTTCAGACTGTCCGAGCGGGTCCTGGACCCCTGCGCGGGGATTCTGCCGGTAGTGCCAGGTCGAGCGGGATACGCCGGCGAACTCGAGGGCTTGCCGTTGCGAGCCGGTGAGCGTTGTCAGTTGCCGGACGAGGATGTTCTCGGCTTCGATGAACCTTTCGGATCTTTCGTCCGGGCCGTATCGGGCTCTGGCACGCTCAACTCGTGCAAGAGCCCGATAGCTTTTCCCAAGGCTGTATTCGTGCCTTCAAGATCACGAATACGGCCCTTGAGCTGTTCGACTTCGGACTGGTGTTCAGCGATCTCTTTGGCGCGCGCTTTCTCAAACGCGGACCACTCGCCATTCGTGCGGGCCATGTTCCCATGCTCTCGTGGAATCAGATTCCGGTCGAGGTCACCCTCTTGCACCATCCTCCGCCAGCGCCGGAACGTCCACTCAGTCACTGGCTGGGAGGCAAGCCATTCCTTCCTCGTCCCGTACGGCTGCACGTAATACTGATGCACCAACTCCCGAATCTCATCGCGGCTAATACCTCGCGCACCAACAGTCATGTCTGCTCCTGCTCCTCATCAATCATTGGCTGACTCACAACCAGCCTGACGTAGAGGGAAGCCACATTAAGTGAGAGAGCGTTGGGGGGTGGGGGACGCGTCAGCGCCCCTTCGGCACCAGCCGCACGGAGAGGGTTGTGCTGACGAAGAAGACGAGCGTGGAGGCCAGGATAACGAGCAACGCCGGGGTCCAGGAGTCCGCGGTGTCGTGCACGAAACCGACAAGGGGCGGAGCCACAGCGGCGAAGCAGTAACCGATGCCCTGCACCGTGGCGGACATTTTGCCGGCGGAGACCTGGTCCTTGGCCAGCTTGATGATGGCGATGAAGATGATGGTGATCCCGCCGCCCTGGGAGATGCCGCCGGACACAGACCACAGCCACCACAGCTCCGGTGCCAGCAGCAGCCCGGCCGGAACGGCCGTCCAGAGGACGCCCAAGGCGACTGCCGTCGTCGTCGTACTGAAGTATTTGGCCGCGAACGGGACGCCGAGCCCTCCGACGATGGCGAAGATCTGGAACAGCGACGAACCCGCCCCGGCCGCCGCTGCGGACATATCCAGCTCGTCGTTGAGGTAGCTGGGCAGCCACGCCGTGACGGCATAGTAGGAAAAGGCCTGGCCGGCGAAACCGAAGGTCAGGCCGGCGGTGATCCAGCCGGAACCGCTGACGGCAGCGTGCTCCTGCCCGCCATTGGTCACAACGCCGGAGGGCACAAACGCGGTGCGGGGTCCCACTGCGAACGTCCAGACAACAATGGCCACCACCGCCAGGACACCGACGGATGCGAGTGCCACACGCCAGCCGGCCACTTCTGCCAGCGGCGCCGTGGCCACGGACGTGGCAAAGGATCCGATGTTGAGGGCTGCGGTGTAAACGCCCATGGCTGTGCCCTGCCGCCACGGGGAGAAGTCGCGGCGGATGATCAAGGGCACCGCGATGTTACCTACGGTGATTGCCAGGCCGATGATGACAGTGCCTGCCACGACCGGCCCCGGGCCGCCCGCAGACCGGACGATAACGCCCGCCAGCACACCGAGGATGGTGAGGGATACGGCGAACTCGGCACCGAACTTCCGGGTGGACAGGGACGCCAGCGGGGCGGCGACGGCGAAACACAACACCGGGATGCTGGTCAGCAGGCCAAGCATCACCGGGGAGAGTCCGAGATCCGCCTGGATCAGGTCCACCACGGGGGCCACCGCGACGAAGGGACCACGCAGGTTGAGCGCCAGCAGTCCGATGCAGGCCAGCAGGATCCATGACTGCGGAACCTTCGCGAGGAAGCGTCCGCTCATGAGATACCTTGGCGGGTTAAAAACGATTTGATCACCCGATATTGCTATCACGCCGTGGTGATCAGGACACCACCGCCGGCGGCGGGCAGCCCTGGCATACGATAAACCCACGCCGCCCCGCACGGGTTCGGTAGGTGCCCGCGAACCGTTGGACAAAGGAAAAGACATGCAGCATCGGCTTGCCATCCTCGACGATTACCAGGACGTGGCGCATGGCTTCGCGGACTGGGCCTCGCTGAAGGGGGTCTCCACGTCCGTCTTCCGGGAGCCGTTCCAGTCGGAGGATGCCCTGGCTGCGGCACTTGCCGACGTCCAGATCGTGGTGGCGATGCGGGAGCGGACGCCGTTCCCGCGCTCCGTGCTGGAGCGGCTTCCCGGGCTCAAGCTTCTGGTGACCACTGGCATGGCCAACGCCGCGATCGACGTGGCCGCCGCAGAAGAATTCGGCATCACCGTCTGCGGCACGCCCGGCTCGCCTACCGCAGCCCCGGAACTGACGTGGGGGCTGCTGCTGGCGCTGGCCCGGCATCTCCCGGCCGAGGAAAATTCGCTGCGTGCCGGCACCTGGCAGACCACCGTGGGGATGGAGCTGTCCGGCAAGACCCTGGGCGTTGTGGGCCTGGGCAAAATTGGACGCCGGATTGCCGGGTATGGTCAGGCGTTCGGGATGGACGTGCTGGCCTGGAGCCAGAACCTCACCGAAGAGGCCGCCGCCGAGGCCGGAGTGCAGAGGGTCAGTAAAGAGGACCTGTTCAGGAATTCCGACGTCGTCACGCTGCATTTGCGGCTGTCTCCCCGTTCCGAGGGGATCGTGGGAGAACGGGAGCTGCGGCAGCTTGGGCCCGAGGGCCTGCTGGTAAACACTTCACGCGGCCCCCTTGTGGAGCAGGACGCCCTGGTGCGCGCGCTGAACGAGGGCTGGATCCGCGGGGCTGCCCTGGACGTGTTCGATGCCGAACCGATCCAGGCGGCCCACCCGCTCCTCAGCACGCCCAACACGGTGCTCTCCCCGCATCTTGGCTACGTCACGGAAGAAAGCTACCGGCAGTTCTACGGCGGGGCGTTCGAAGACGTCAAAGCCTGGCTTGAGGGGTCGCCGGTGCGGGTGATCGCTGCCGGGTGATTTGCTGGCGGCGCGCCGAAGGCTAGTCCTAGACGGCCGCCTGGATGGTTGCCTCAATGGCAGCCGGCGACAGCACGTACTGCGTGACCAGCTGGCTTGCCCCAAGGATCGCCGCCTGGTCCCCGGCCAACGACAGGGCTATGCGCAGGTGGCTGGTGGCCAACGGCAACGACCGCCGGTACACCACCTCGCGGACGCCGGCCATCAGGTGTTCGCCAGCCTGCCCCAAGCTTCCGCCGATCACGATGACGGACGGGTTAAGCAGGTTTACCACGGTGGCCAGCACGTCGCCCACATCGCGACCCGCCTGGCGCAGGGCGTGGATGGCCTTCACGTTGCCCTCACTCACTAGCCGCAGCACATCGCTGCCCTTGCGAGCGGGGACACCATGCCGCGTCAATTCAGCGGCGAGCGCCGGCCCTGATGCGAGCGCTTCCAGGCAGCCGTAGTTCCCGCACCGGCAGAGCACGTCGTCGCCCCGCGGAACGCGCACGTGGCCGACGTCGCCCGCAGTCCCGTTGGCGCCGCGTTGCAGTTCGCCGCTGCTGATGATCCCCGAGCCGACGCCAGTGGCAACCTTGATGAACACGAAATCCCCGTGGTCGGGCCAGTGCGACGTCCACTCCCCCAGCGCCATGATGTTTACGTCGTTGTCCACCAGCACCGGCACCGGCAGCGAGCCCTGCACATAGCGGACCACGTCGAAGCCGTCCCAACCAGGCATGATCGGGGGCTTGACCGGCCGCCCGGTAGCATGCTCCACGGGACCCGGCAGGCCGATCCCGACGCCGGCCAGCTCGCGAGTGCCCCTTCCTGCATTCTGGAGCAGGACCATGCCTTCCTTGACCACCCTGCCCAGCACGGTGTCCGGACCGGCGGCTACGTCCTGGGTCAGCCGCCGCTCCGTCAGAACATTGCCACTGAGATCGGTGACTGCCACGATAACGTGGGTGGCACCGACGTCCACCGCCAGAACTACGCGTGCTGCTGGGTTGAACGCAAAGCGCGACGGCGGCCTGCCGCCGCTGGAGTTCCCTTCTCCCGCCGGGCCCACAAGGCCGGATGCGATGAGTGCATCGATGCGGGCCGTCACGGTTGAACGTGCCAACCCGGTGGTCAGGGCCATCTCCGAACGGGTGCGTGCCCTGCCGTCCCGCAGGAGCTGGAAGACATCGCCGGCTCGGGGAAAGCCCGGTTGGTCCGGGGAAGCAATCTCGGTTGCGGGGGCGGGGATCATGGTTCATGAATAACACACCATGCTTCTGTCTGCCACACCGAACAAAGGATGTCAGTGGGCATTCGACTTTTGCTTGACGCTCGACATAAGTGCTCCTAGTTTTAGTGAAGGCCACACTTGGCAACCAGTCACCGTGGATTCGTCTGCTCACAGGAGACCCAATGAAGTATTCCCTCCAGCTCTACACCCTCCGCGATGCATTGGAGGCGGACCTTCCGGGCACCATCCGCAGGGTCGCCGACGTCGGCTTCACGCAGGTGGAGCCCTACAACTTCGTGGACACGGCTGAAGCACTCGGGGAGGCACTGAAGGAAAACGGGCTGACCGCCCCGTCCGGGCACGCCCCGCTGCTCAGCCAGGACCAGGACCGGATCTTCGCGGCGGCCAAGCAGCTGGGCATCTCCACCGTCATCGACCCCTTCATCCCGGCCGGGTCCTGGCAGCGGGCCGAGGACATCCAGGCCACCGCGGCGAAACTCAACGAAGCCGCAAGGAAAGGCGCGGAGTACGGCATCCGCGTGGGGTACCACAACCACCAGTGGGAGCTGGAGTCCACAGTGGAGGGCCGCACCGCGCTGGAGTACTTCGCGGACCGGTTGGATCCGGACGTTGTCCTTGAAGTGGACACGTACTGGGTCGCCGCGGGGCATCCTCGCACAGCGTTTTCTCCTTCGAATCGCCACGCATCAGGATGGGTTTCGTGGAGATCACCGGCACGGAGGCCACCCTTTCCCTGCCCGATCCGAACTATTTCGACGGCGACGTCCGGCTTTGGCGGGCAGAGGATGAGGAGTGGACCACGATTCCCGCAACCGGCCCGGCCAACGGCCGCGGCATGGGCGTGCTGGACATGGCCCGGTCCATCCGCGCAGGTGTGCCCCACCGCGCCATCGGGGACCTGGCCTATCACGTGCTCGATGCCATGGTCTCAATCTCTGAGTCCGTTGACTCCGGCACATTTGTCAACGTCGAAAGCTCCGCACCAGCGTCTCCCGCCCTCCCCGAGGACTGGGCGCCCGAAACCGCCACGCTTTAGGGGCCGCACCATGACCGCACAGAATCCATCCCCCCAGGGCCCCTCGCAAGGCAGGAAAACGCTCGGCGTCGCGATGATCGGCTACGCGTTTATGGGCAAGGCCCACTCCAACGCGTGGCGCAACGTGGCGTCCTATTTCGACGTCCCGGCCTTCGAGCAGAAGGTCCTCGTGGGCCGCGACGCTGCCGGAGTGGCGGAAGCCGCCGCGAAGTACGGCTGGGCAGAGACCGCGACGGACTGGCGGTCCGTCCTGGACCGCGGGGACATCGACATCGTGGACATCTGTGCCCCGGGCTGGATGCACGCCGAGATCGCCATCGCGGCACTCGAGGCCGGGAAGCACGTCCTGGTTGAGAAGCCGCTCGCGAACACCCTTGCGGAGGCCGAAGCCATGACCGCCGCCGCGGCAGCCGCCCGCGGCAAAGGCGTCCAGTCCATGATCGGTTTCAATTACCGGCGCGTGCCGGCCCTGGCGCTTGCCCGGGAACTGATCGCTGAAGGCAGGCTTGGCACCATCCGGCACGTGCGCGCCGCGTATCTGCAGGACTGGCTCGCCGACGCCGGGTCTCCCATGACCTGGCGCCTGCGCAAGGAAACCGCAGGTTCGGGTGCGCTGGGAGACATCGCGTCCCACGCGATCGACCAGGTCTTGTTCCTGCTCGGCGGCACCGTCACCGAGGTCTCCGGCCGGCTGCACACTTTCGTTTCCGCCCGCCCCGGGGCGGACGGACCGGAACAGGTAACGGTCGACGACGCCGCATGGGCCACGCTGACCCTGGACTCCGGAGCAATCGCCTCAGTCGAGGTCTCCCGCGTGGCAACCGGCCAGAAGAACAGCCTGAAAGTCGAAATCTACGGGGACAAGGGCTCCCTCCTGTTTGACCTGGAAACCATCAACGAACTCAGCTTCCAGGACGCCACACTCCCGGTCCGCGAACAGGGTTTCCGGCGCATCCTCGTCAACGAACCGGAACACCCGTACATGGCTGCCTGGTGGCCGCAGGGCCATGTGATCGGCTGGGAACACACCTTTACCCACGAAATCAGGGACTTCCTCGCGGCCGTCGACGGCGGAACCCCGCCGTCGCCGTCGTTCGAAGAAGGCCTGGCCGTGCAGCGGGTGCTGACGGCCATCGAAGAATCCGCCAACGCCAAGTCCGCCACCGTTCAACTCAGTACCGCCCCCGTCCGCGCCATTGAAGGAGCCTGACATGCCCCGCCCGTACACCCTGTTCACCGGCCAGTGGGCCGACCTTCCGTTCGAGGAAGTCGCCAGGCTCGCCTCCGGCTGGGGCTACGACGGCCTCGAAATCGCCGTGTCCGGTGACCACCTGGACGCCTGGCGCTGGGACGAACCCGGCTACGTCGAAGGCAAACTCGCCGTCCTGGACAAGTACAACCTCAAGGTCTGGGCTATCTCCAACCACCTCAAGGGCCAGGCCGTGTGCGATGACCCCATTGATTTCCGCCACGAAGCCATCGTCGGGTCAAAAGTCTGGGGCGACGGCGATCCCGAAGGCGTGCGCACCCGCGCCGCCGAGGAAATGAAGCACACCGCCCGGCTCGCCAAAGCCCTGGGCGTGGACACCGTCGTCGGGTTCACCGGATCCTCCATCTGGCGGCTACCAGGATTTCGCCGACCGCTGGAACCCCATCCTGGACGTCTTCGACGAATGCGGGGTCCGCTTCGCCCACGAAGTCCATCCAAGTGAAATCGCCTACGACTACTGGACCACCGTCCGCACCCTCGAAGCGATCGGGCACCGTCCGGCGTTCGGGCTCAACTGGGACCCGTCCCATTTCATGTGGCAGGGCATCGACCCTGTCTCCTTCATCTGGGACTTCAAGGACCGGATCTACCACGTGGACTGCAAGGACACCAAGCTCCGCCCCACGGGCCGCAACACCGTCATGGGCTCGCACCTGCCCTGGGGCGACCCACGCCGCGGCTGGGACTTTGTCTCCGCCGGACGGGGCGACGTCCCCTGGGAATCGTCCTTCCGCGCGCTGACCGCGATCGGCTATGACGGCCCCATCTCGGTGGAATGGGAGGACGCCGGCATGGACCGCCTCCACGGCGCGCCCGAGGCCCTCGCCGCCCTCAAGAAGTTCGACTTCGCGCCGTCGAACACGTCCTTCGACGCGGCGTTCAAGCAGTAGCAAATTAGACTGCGTGCATGACCCACACCATCCGAAAGGCAACAACGGACGACGCCGGCGCGCTCGCCGACCTGGCAGCAGTCACCTTCCCGCTGGCGTGCCCGCCGTCGTCGTCGCCTGAGGACGTCGCAACGCACCTGGCCAATACGCTGAGCGAGGACCACTTCCGCGGCTACCTCACCGACCCGGACACGCTCATCCTGGTCCTTGACGTCGAAGGTGCCCTCCGCGGCTACAGCCTCCTCGTGAACCGGCAGGCTCAGGATCCGGATGTGGCGGAGGCCCTGACGCTCCGGCCGTCCATCGAGCTGAGCAAGTGCTACGTCCACCCGGAACACCACGGGCTCGGCGCCGCGGCCGAACTGATGCATGCGAGCCTCGAGGCGGCCACAGCAGCAGGCGCGGCCGGTATCTGGCTCGGAGTCAACAGCCAGAATGCCCGGGCCGTCCGCTTTTACGAGAAGTCCGGCTTCCGCAAGGTGGGGAGCAAGTCCTTCAGGCTGGGCACAACCGTGGAACACGACTTCGTGATGGAACGCGCCGTCCCCTAGTCCCCCGCTTGTCCGCCCAGATTTTCGTCAAGGGGCGGCCGCGGCTCCTTCAGCAGTTTCATGCCCGGCGGAAGGCCTTCGATGTTTCCTTCCGTGCCTCGCGCGGTGATAGAGATCCTGGAGTGGCCGAGCCGGACGTTGTCGGCCCTGAAATCGCCCTTGTCCTCGGCGAGGAACGGTGCCAGGTGGACAACACCCCGGGTGAAGTCCGGATCTAAGCGAAGCAGGATACGGGCAAGCTGGATGGGCGCCGCAGCGGCCCAGGCCTGTGGGGAGCACGCCGTGGGGTACGGCACTGGCCCATGGTATTCACTGCGGTCGAAGCCGCAGAACAGTTCCGGCAACTGTCCGTCGAAATGTGCTGCGGCGTCGAAGATCCCCCGCGCCAGCCGTTTGGCCTCCGCCACATAGCCGTAGCGCATGAGGCCCGTTGCCACGATGGCCGAGTCATGCGGCCACACTGATCCGTTGTGGTAGCTCACCGGGTTGTAGGCGCCCATGTCCGAGGCCAGCGTCCTGATCCCCCAGCCAGTGAACATCTCCGGCGACATGAGCCGCTCCACCACCGACGCAGCTTTTTCCTCGTCGACGATCCCCACCCAGAGGCTGTGGCCCATGTTGGAGGTGCATGCGTCAACCGGAATTTTGTCCTTGTCCAGCGCGATGGCGAAGTAGCCCTTGTCCGGCAGCCAGAACTTCGCGTTGAAGGCTTCCTTCAGCGCTGCGGCGCGGTCAGCCCAGTGCTGCTCCGTTGCGGTGTCTCCAGCCGACCGGGCCAGCAACGAGCGGCTAACATAGGCGGCGTAGACGTAGCCCTGGACTTCGCACAGGGCGATGGGAGGCTCAGCTATCCGCCCGTCGGCGAAGTTGATCCCGTCCCAGGAATCCTTCCAGCCCTGGTTGACCAGGCCGTGAGTGTTGGGACGCAGATACTCCACAAAACCGTCACCGTCGCGGTCTCCGTACTTTTCAATCCATTCGAGGGCCCGGTCAGCGTGCGGCAGAAGGGAATCGATAACGTCATCCGACAGTCCCCACCGGCTGAGCTCACCGAGGAGACTGACAAACAGGGGTGTGGCGTCCGCCGTGCCGTAATAGGCGGTTCCGCCCAGGGACAGCCCTGCCGTTACGCCCAGCCGTACCTCATGCGGGATGCGGCCCGGCTCTTCCTCGGAGTCCGGATCGACTTTCGACCCTTGCAGGGTTGCCAGGGTCTGGAGGGTTCCTACCGCCAGTGTCGAGTCCACCAGCAGTGACATATAGGAGGACAGGAGCGAATCGCGGCCGAAAAGGGCCATGAACCAGGGCGCACCGGCTGCAACGGCCGCACGGTCAGGATGGTCGGCATCGAAGATCCGCAACGACCCCAGATCGGACTGGCTTCGCTGCAGGGTTTCCTCGATATTGCGGTCCCCCACAGAGATGCGAGGTACATTCTCCTCCCACGCCAGGTGGCGCTGCACGCCCGTCCGGTGACGGGGCAGGCCCGCTTCGGTGAAGGGTTCGCTGGGGGCCGCACCATTAATCAAGGGCACCACAATGACGCTGGTGGACCACTTCCCCCGCGCCGGGATGTGCGCCTTGAACCGCAGCGCGTCCACAGTAACTTCGGCGCCCGCCGCCCGGACCGCCGAGCCGCGACGCTGCCCGTTCCGGAAGGTCTCGACCAACAGTTCCGCGCCTTTGACAGTCCGGGTCAGGCTGTCCTCACTGATCGGACGGCCGCCCTTGACATCAAAAAGGTCGGCCTGGTCTGCGTCCACCAGGAGTTCGATCTCGCAGTCGACGGCCTCCGAGGAATAGTTTTGCAGAGTGATGTCGTCCTGCAGACCGGGTCCGATGTGACGCTGCTGACGGACCACGAGCGGGCTGTCGAAGCGGCCGTCCGGCCATTTGGCGCGGCCCACGAAGGCGGCCTCGAACGCATCCGGCCGCTGCGCCACCAGAGGCTCGCGGAGGGCGCCGTTAATGCGCAGGACCCACCGGGACACAATCCGGGTATCGCGGTAGAACGCCCCGTTGGTTCCGCCCTCGGCGCTTATGTCGCCGCTGTGGGAGGAGATGCAGAACGACGAGCCTTCCACCAGAGTGACTGCGCCGGCGCCGCCGACATCGGCTTCCGTGTCGGCGTTCCATGCTGTCATGGCTGCCCTCCTTGCCTCATTGCCTCATTGCCGCCGGTTGGCCATGGTGTCCGCGCCCAGGGCCCGTATAACTGCCCCCCGTTCTCGATTCTGCTGCACAAGGGTATCGTCAGGAAGCCCTGCAGCCTCTCTCTTTTCGACGAGTTTGGCGTAGAGGTCCAGATGGTTGCCAACCATCCGTTCGGTGCTGAAAAGCCTCAGTGCCCTGTCCCTGCAGTGGGACCTGTCCAGGGACGCTGCAAGGGGCAGGAAGCGATGCAGCTGGTCGGTCGGCGCCAGGTATCCGGTCTTGCCGCTATCAACGATTTCAGGTGCGGCGCCGATCGGCGTTCCCACCACAGGAGTGCCCGTGGAAAGCGATTCAATCATCACCAGTCCGAAGGGTTCGGACCATTGGATGGGGTTGAGGAACGCCATGGCGTCACCCATCAGCCGGTACTTTTCGGCGTCCGCCAACTCGCCAAGGAACTCCTCATTGCTGCCCAGCAGGGGCTCTACGGCGGAGCGGAAATACTCGATTTCCTCAGGCTCCCGCATCTTCGCGGCAATGCGCAGCGGAATGCCCGCCCTGCGCGCGATATGGATGGCTTCAACCACACCCTTGTCCGGGCACATCCTGCCCACGAAGCAGGCGTAACCGCCCTGCCCCGCGCCGACCGGAACTGCCGCAACGTCCATCCCGTGATGAATCACCCGGGTCACCGGGACATCCGGCACGCCGGAGGCCTGGTCACGTGAGATGGCGATGATAGCGGTGTCAGCGGCCATCGCGCGGTACAGATCGGCCGACGCCGGGATGAGGGGTCCGTGGATCGTCGTCACCACGGGGGCGGGGTGCTTCCGGCCGCCCACCAGCGGCCCTGCCAGCGTGTGGTCGTGAATGATGTCGACCTCATGCAGGCCCTCATAGGCCCTGATGACATGGCTGAGTTCTGACAGGGAGAACCCGAGTTGGGTGGGTTCTGCCGGCCTCATCCCCGGCACCAGCGGCGCCGGGCAGGTGCTGTCCGATGCCGCGGCCAGCAGGACGTCATGTCCGGCGGCCATGAAACCCCGGGCAAGGGAGTCGATGACCCTTTCTATGCCCCCGTAGCCCGCAGGGGGAATGGGAATCCATGGCGCAGCAACAAGTCCTATACGCATGCTTCCTCCGGGAGGATGCCATGCCACGCCCCCAGCGCCTGGCGATTGGTTGTTTTTGAAAAGGCCTCTGCTTAACCCGTCGTTCCGACTATCGCCCCGGGAGGGCCAACATTTCAAGCCCCCGTGTGACAAATCCGACACCCCCTCCCGGAATGCCCCCGGGACGGAAGGGGTTGTGGCACGTATGAAGATTGAGATCTGGTCAGACGTCGCGTGTCCATGGTGCTACATCGGCAAACGCCGGTTTGAGACGGCGTTGGCCGAGTTCCCGCACCGCGATTCCGTGGAGGTGACGTGGCGCAGCTACCAGCTGGATCCCAGCCTTCCGGAGCACTACGACGGCAGCGAACTTGAGTACCTGAGCAGAATCAAAGGCATGGCCGCGGAGCAGGTCGCGCAGATGTTTGAGCACGTAGCCGCCCAGGCCAAGGGTGAAGGACTCAACTACCGTTTCGACCAGGTGGTGGTGGCAAACAGCTTCACGGCCCACCGGCTGATCCACCTCGCCGCCCGGCACGGGCAGCAGGATGCCGCGAAGGAACGCCTGCTGAGTGACCACTTCGAGCACGGCAAGGATATTGGCGCCCAGGACTACCTGACCGAACTCGGCCTGGCCCTCGGCATCAACGCCGACGAAGTCGCGGAACTGTTCACCACTGACAAATACGCAGATGACGTCCGCTTCGACTTTGAGGAAGCCCGCGCCCTGGGCATCACCGGCGTCCCGTTCTTTGTGATCGACCGCAAGTTCGGCCTCTCCGGTGCGCAGCCCGCCGAGACGTTCACCGCCGCGCTCACCCAGGCGTGGCAGGAGACCAACCCACTGGTGCTGGTCAACGCCGCCGACGGCGAAGCCTGCGGCCCGGACGGCTGCGCAGTCTAACCGCAGTGCCGGTCTGACCGCGGCGCCGGTTGCTGTGACACTCTCAGCAACACAACAACCTGCTTTACTGACACATCGCGGTAACGTGTCTGTATGCCTAGGATTTCGGCGGCCACCAATGCCGCGCAACGCGCCGAAACGCAGCGCCGGATCCTGACAGCCTTTGGTGAGCTGCTTTTTACGCACGGACTGCCCGGGCTGACCATGACGGACGTGGCACGTCATGCCGGCGTGGGCCGGACGGCGGTCTACAACTATTACGCGGACATCGAAGAACTGCTGATTTCCTATGCCCTGGATGAGACGGAGCGGTTCCTCGCCGAGCTGCGGGACTCGTTGGCAGCCCTGGAGAACCCCGTGGAGCGGCTGGCCCTGTACGTGCGCACCCAGGTGGAAGACCTCAGCCGGCGCCACCTCCCGCCGGGACCTGCCATGGCGGCGGTGCTGTCGCCGTCGTCCTTTGCAAAACTCGCCGACCACGTGGGCGAACTGAGCGTGATGCTGCAGGGCATCCTCCGCGACGGCATGGCCCAGGGCTACCTGCCGGAGGCCGACATTGCCCAGCAGGCGCAGCTGATTCACGGCACGCTGTCCTCCAGCGCCGCCCGCGGCAGTAACGAGCCAGCCGAGCTCGAGGCCCGGATTGCCCGGACGGTGCGGTTCATCCAGCTGGGCGCCGGCGCCAGGTTTAACGACGACGGCACTCCCCTGCGCGTTGTATAGCCTGGCCTTCGTCGTAGCAGGGCCGTGCGGAGTGGCTAGGGCGTGGCGACCGCGGTCGGAATGACGGGCCACTTGGCCTCGTCTGCGAT
This sequence comes from Pseudarthrobacter sp. BIM B-2242, assembly GCF_014764445.1. NCBI lineage: Bacteria > Bacillati > Actinomycetota > Actinomycetes > Micrococcales > Micrococcaceae > Pseudarthrobacter > Pseudarthrobacter sp. BIM B-2242. The sequence continues at coordinate 548,595 of NZ_CP061721.1, read as the reverse complement.
CCGGCGGCTTTCCCGCGGGCAACTGAGTGTCCCGGGGGTCTGGTCCACGCGGTCCGCGGCGGCCAGCTCCTTGTAGTCGCCTGCGAGGATCAGGTCCACGCTGGCGTCGGTCCGGTCATCTTGGAAGTAGTCAGACTCAGGCACATTCCGCTGGACAGTGAAGGCGGCAGACTGCCCTGCCGCTCCCGACACGACGGCGGCCACGCCGCGGTAGGACGCTTCGGTGTTGGCAACGTTGCCCACAAGAAACTTCCGGCCCAGCAATTCGTCGGCCACCGAGCGCGCGAGGCCGGGCCGGCTGGTGGAATTGTAGACGTTGAGGTTGATCTGCTCGTGCGGGACGTAGTCAAAAGTAGCCGTAGGGCAGACGCTGCCTGGCTCTTCGGCGGTCTCCGTCGCCGGGAGTTTCAGCTGCCCGTTGAGGATGGCGAAAGCGGTGATGATGCCAGCTGCGATGAGTCCCAGCAGCAGGACCAGCACTACGCCGTGCACCACCCGGCGGCGGAGGCGGACGGGATCGTCCGGATCGCCGGCGGCTTCAAAGGTGGCACGGAGTTCGGGCCCGGTAACAACATGGTGGCCGTGCAGGACACGGACATCCTTGGGTTTCTTAACCATCTATCACCAGCACACGGGCGTGGATGGCGGTGCGCTGGTGCAGTGCTGTCCGGACAGCACGGTGCAGCCCGTCCTCCAGGTACAGGACCCCTTGGTACTGCACAACATGCGGAAACAGGTCGCCAAAAAATGTGGAATCCTCTGCCAGCAGCGCCTCAAGGTCCAGGGTCCGTTTTGTCGTGACGAGTTCATCGAGGCGGACAGGCCGCGGCGGAAGCGATGCCCACTGTTTGGGCGTGTTGAAACCATGGTCAGGGTACGGGCGTCCCTCGCCCACAGCTTTGAAGATCACCCTGCAACCCTAGGCACCTTGGGGCTCCAAGAGAAGTGTCCGGACCGCGCCATTCCAAGGTTGTAGCCAAACGGTGACCATCTGTCACACGCCGCCAACTTTGGGTTGCCCGCACGTGCGCACTGGCCGCCGGCTGACACAATGGAGCCATGACTGCCCCCGCCTTCCCTGCCAGTTCCACGCCCGGCGTCCGCCCGCTGTCCGCCCCGCCTTTGGCCCTCCTGCTGGACGTGGACGGTCCCGTGGCCAGTCCGGTCACCCGTGACGTGCAGCCCGCGATCATCGCCGACATGGTGGCGCTGGCAACCGCAGGCATTCCCGTAATTTTCAACACCGGCCGCTCCGATACTTTCATCCGGGAACAGGTCATGGAGCCCATGATCGCCGCCGGAATGCCTTCGGGGACCGTCATCCACGCCATCTGTGAAAAGGGCGCAGTCTGGTTCAGCTACACCGCTGCCGGGGCCGGGCCCATCCACATGGACCACGAACTGGCTGTGCCCAAGGCTTACGGCGATGACGTTCGCAGGCTCGTGGCGGAGGACTATTCGGCGCACATGTTCTTCGACGAAACCAAACGTGCCATGGTGTCCGTGGAACAGCACATCGAGGTGCCCTCCGCTGACTACCTCGCCGAACAGCAGCTGTTCGAATCCGACGCAATGGGTCTCATGGCCCGCCACGGCCTCGGTGTGGTCCGTCTGGACCACCACGTACCGGATTCCGACGACGCCGTGGACTACCGCGTTGATCCCACCATTATTTCCACCGATATTGAGTCAGTCCGGCTGGGGAAGGACCTTGGCGCGAGCCGCGCCGTTGAACTGCTCGCCGCGCAGGGCATCACGCCGCAGGCGTGGCGCACCGTTGGTGACTCCCGGACCGACTACGCCATGGCGGACTGGCTGCATCACAACGACCATTCCGTAAAGCACGTCGACGTCCGTCCGGCGGACGGTGTCCCGGTCAAACCGTACGATGTATTGACCGCTGCGGACCTGGGTCTATCGGATGATGTGATCCACGACGACGCCGGCGGGGCTTTCCTCCACAACTGGCGGGAGTCCGTGGGAGCCTGAGCCCTGCCGGACGGCGTACCGCGCGCTCCGGTTTTGGTGGTCACGCTATTATTCAACTAAGCACGCCTACCATTTAACCGCGACGGAGACAACCATTACAGAAGCACCCGTTACCGAATCAGCTGTCCAGGACGAGATCTACTATGGCGGCCAGGCGTCCGCGGAGCCGCACGCCCATGCAGAGGTAACATCTCCGGCTGCCGAAGCACGGCTCAAGCACCGACCCGACGTAGTCAGGCACAAGGGCCGGTACGCCCTGATCAACCACAACCGGACGCCGTTCCAGGCCATGGTTGAAGATCTGCTGTTCCTGCGCGGCGTCCTGGCCGGCGCGGGGCTGGACTACCTTCTGGTCCGCGGCAACAGTGACCGCCCCGTTATTGCCCTGGACTGGAAGGACCGCAAGAAACTGCGGACCGCCCTGGTGGCAGCGTGCCGTAATGAACCCGTTTACTCCATGACCGTTGATGCCAAGAAGAAATCCTCCGTGCTGGTGGCTGACGGGGAACTCTCCCCCAACCGGCAGGCGCGCATCTTCCGGCTCTACCGTCCGCGAGTGGAGCCCGACGGCGGCTTCGAGTTCGGTTCCTCAGCAGGCGTCCAGATTGAACTCTGGAGCTTTGACGGTAACGAGATCACCTTGCCGATCGAGAACTCCCTGACCCGGCGCACCATGCTGGCCCAGGATGCGGTCCGCGGGACGGTGGAGCGCTACGGGCACACCTGGCCCACCATCGAAAACATGTTCGCGGACCACGCCAGCGACATCAGCTTTGACATTGACCTTGTCTTTTCCTGGGTTGACGGCAGCTCACCTGAATACATAGCTGCCCGGCGTGCCCAGCAAAAAGGTGTGGTCCTGGGCGAAGGCGATGACCACGAGGCGCGCTTCCGCCAGATCAACGAACTCAAATACGCGCTGCGCTCGGTGTACATGTTTGCCCCGTGGATCCGCCGCATCTTCATCGCTACGGATTCGCCCGCCCCGGAATGGCTGGCTGAGCACCCGTCCGTGACAATCGTCCGCAGCGAGGAATTCTTCTCCGACCCCGCTGTGCTGCCGACGCACAACTCGCAGGCTGTGGAATGCCAGCTCCACAACATCGAGGGATTGTCCGAGCATTTCCTCTATTCAAACGACGACATGTTTTTCGGCCGGCCTGTTGGTCCGGACATGTTCTTCACTCCCGGTGGCATCACCAAGTTCATCGAGGCGGAGACCCGGATCGGGCTGGGCGACAACGACGCCGAGCGCAGCGGTTTCGAGAACGCGGCCCGGGTTAACCGCAAGCTGCTCTGGAACCGCTTCGGACGGATCACCACCCGGCATCTGGAGCACACCGCAGCCCCGCTGCGCCGCAGCGTGGTCTCCAGGATGGAAAGTGAATTCCCTGACGAATTCAGGAAGACCGCGGCCAGCAGGTTCCGCGCCGCGGACAACATCTCCGTCACGAATTCGTTCTACCACTACTACGCCCTGCTCACCGGGCTTGCCGTCACCCAGACAGCTGCCAAGGTGCGGTACGTGGACACCACTGCCCGCGCGGGCCTGAACTCGCTGCCGAAGCTGCTGGCCAAGCGGAACATGGACTTCTTCTGCCTCAATGACGGCAGCTTTCCGGAGGTCCCTGCAGATGAACGGGCACAGCTGGTGACTGATTTCCTGGAGAAGTACTACCCCATCAAGGCGCCCTGGGAACTCTAACGGCAGGGAACTGTACCCTCCGCGTTGTGCGGGACTGAGCTTTTTCAGGCCCGCACAACGCGTCACGCCAGCTGGTTGCCTTAGCTCGGAGAAGGCAAGGCAACCTTCGCGGCGCCGACTTTCGCCTTCTCGGGGATGCTGACGCCGGCTGCGGCAAGGCGCTCGGCTGTCATCTGGGGTGTGACATGTTCGCCCACCGTCGGTGTGCTGCCTAGCGGAACCACCGAGTGGACAATGGTGTGTTCGTAGACGTGCACGAGATTGAAGGCCTGCCCGCCGTCCCGCCCGCGGGTGCCGCCGACGGACACGTTGAGGTCCTGGGTGTAGCACGTGGCCGAGGCCACGGAGACGGGAATACCCGCGAAGCTGGCCGAGGTGGAGTAGTGCAGGTGCCCGGCGAGGATGGTCCGGACGTCCGAGTTCCGGACCACCGCGGCGAGGCTGGCCTGGTCACGCAGTTCCACCAGCACGGAAAGGTCCAGGACGGACGGGACCGGTGGATGGTGGAGTGCCAGGATGGTGCCGTCCGGAGCCGGTGTTTCCAGCTGGCGGGCCAGCCATTCAAGCTGCGCCTCACTGAGTTCGCCATGGTGGTAGCCCGGGACGGACGTGTCCAGTGTGATGATACGCAGGCCGTTAATGGAGTAGCTGTGGTCCACCGGCGCTTCGCTGGCCGGTTCATCCAGCAGGCCGGTGCGGAAGTTGGCCCGGTTGTCATGGTTGCCCATGGCCCAAATGACTTTGGCGCCCAGCTCCTCGCAGGCTGGGTCAACGATGGCCCGCAGCTTTGCGTACGCCTCCGGATGGCCCTGATCGGCAAGATCACCGGTGAAGATCACCGCTTCGGGGCGGGCCCCGGAAGCCCTGACCTCGTCAAAAAGCTGAATGAGCTTGGCTTCGCTGTCAACTGCTCCGTAAAGGGGATCCGGACCTCCCATCAGGTGGGGGTCGCTCAGGTGGAGAAGGAAGTGGCGTGGCCGGGGATGTTCGGCCTCGATGTGCTTCATTGCTGCCTCTGTGGTCGGTGGGAAACGGCGCTTCCCTTCTACCCTTCAGTAACTATTATCAAACCAGATTTTGGGGAAATTTTGAGTAAATTCCCACCGGCAAGTTGGAAAAAGGCAAAAGATTTAAGCAATCGAATCAGCTGATGCGTTTTTCGGCACATCAAATTCGGCCAATGCCGCTTCGATGGCGTCCAGGACTTCGGCGGAGTCCGGTTCGACGGTGGGGGCGAAGCGTGCCACTACCTCGCCGGTACGGTTTACCAGGAACTTTTCGAAGTTCCATTTCACGAGGCCGGGCAGCACGCCGGTCCTGAACTTGGTCAGCTCCGAGTAGAGCGGGTGCTGGTCCTTGCCGCGCACGTTGGCCTTGGCTGTCAGGGGGAAGGACACCCCGAAGTTCCGTTCGCAGAACTCTGCGATCTCGCTGTCGGTGCCCGGCTCCTGGCCGGCGAACTGGTTGCACGGCACTCCGAGAATCTCAAAGCCCCGGTCCCGGAACTTCCCGTACAGCGTCTCGAGTCCCCCATACTGCGGGGTCAAGCCGCATTGCGACGCCACGTTGACCACCATCACCACATTCCCTTTGAACCGGCCGAAATCGGTCTGGGTGCCGTCGTTAAGCGTGAGCGGGATCGGGTACAGAGAGGTCACAGCGCCGTCCTTGCGAGGTTGGGTCATGCAGGTGATTCGTTGCCAACCGTCAAGCGTACGGGAGCATGCTGGAAGTTTTCTGTCAGGGGGTCCCCGGCGCCTGCCCGGTCGTGCCGGTCGCAGCCGTTTCGGGCTCGGCCGAGGACGTTTCCGGTGAGGGAGGTGGCGCGGCGGCCGTGGTCGACGGCGGCGGCAGCGGAGCCACGGGAGGAGGCGGCGCGCTCGTGGTCGACGACGGCGGCGGAGCCACGGGAGGAGGCGGCGCGCTCGTGGTCGACGACGGCGGCGGAGCCACGGGAGGAGGCGGCGCGCTCGTGGTCGACGGCGGCGGCGGAGCCACGGGAGGAGGCGGCGCGCTCGTGGTCGACGGCGGCGGCGGAGCCACGGGAGGAGGCGGCGCGCTCGTGGTCGACGGCGGCGGAGCGGCAGTCTCGGTCGCCGGTACGGTCGTCGACGGCGGCGGGGTCGCTGGCGGGGTACTTGTCGGCGCCGTCGTCGTAGACGGTGCAGTCGTCGTCGGCGGAGTGCCCGTCGTCGGCGGTGCAGTCGTCGTCGGCGCAGGGCTCGTAGACGGCGGTGCAGTCGTCGTCGGCGGAGTGCTCGTAGACGGCGGCGCAGTCGTCGTCGGCGGAGTGCTCGTAGACGGCGGCGCAGTCGTCGTCGGCGGAGTGGTCGTAGTCGTTTCGTCCGACGACGGCTCATCTGAGGAAGTTTCGTCCGACGACGGCTCGTCCGTGGGAGTGGTTTCCGTGGGCGTCGGCGGTGCGGTTGTCGTGGGCGGTTTGGTGGTAGCCGTTCCGTCCGGGGACGGTCCGCCTGTGGGAGCGGTTTCCGTGGGTGCCGGCGGTGTGTCCACTTCCGCCACCTCCGGTGCCTCCGGCAGTTCGTCTTCGCCATGAAGGACTGTGTGGCTGTTGTCTGCAGCAACGGGGATGGCCCACGGCAGGGCTGTAGCAGCGTTTGCGGTCTTGCCTTCGTAACTGACCATTGCAATGTCTGCCAGCTTGTCCACTTGAAGGATGGGGAGGAGTCTCCAGTTCAGCGGGCTCGTATGTTCTCCATTCAGAATGGTTTCAAAATGCAGGTGGCAGCCCGTAGACCATCCCGTGGTCCCCACCCGTGCGATCACTTGCCCCACCTGCACGGACTCCCCCGTCCGGACGGCGATGGCCTCCAGGTGGTTGTAGGTGGTGATCAGCCCGTTGCCGTGGTCTATTTCCACCCGGTTCCCGCCGCCCCAGGGGTGCCAGCCAGCGGCCCGGACCACCCCGGCGTCGGCGGAGTAAACCCGGGTGCCGCAGCCTGCCGCGAAATCCTGGCCAAGATGGAAGTCGCCACTCCTGCCGTTGATCGGGCTGACCCGGAACCCAAAGGGCGAACTGGACGCAAGCGATTCCAAGGGTGCCATCAGCGAGCCCTCCGGCGGACGTTTCAGTCCGACGGAAGCCACATTCAGCGGAGCATTCCCGCCCTTGGCCACGGTTCCCACCAGCGTTCGGCCGAATGGAACAAGGGCCCTGCTGTCTATCAGGATCGCGGGAGCCAGACCGGCATGCCCCACGTGGCCAATGCCCCCCACCGACCCTGTGGCACCGGATTGCCCCAAGGGAATCATTGGCAATCCAAGCCCGAGAATTACCGCGGCAGCAGCAGCACTGCCGGCCAGTACGCGCACCGCTATCAGGCAAGGGCCCGAGGCCTCTTCGTCCCGGCCGGATCCCCAATGATTTCCCACTCGCTGAACTCCCTGCTTGCCCGCCAGACCCCAATCTTGACGGGTTTACCATCCCATGGGACCACAAAGCCCCGGGCCTGTGAACCCCGTATTTGCAGACTGCGGACCGATTGCGGGATCTTCGGCAAAAGCACTGCCGCCCGCGTGGGCAACAATGGTGTTATGCGCAATTTCCTCAGGGATCTGCAGGGCGAACTCAAGCGCGCCTTCACGGGAAGCGTGGACGCGTTACCCGAGTGGGTTCCGCGGCTGGCCGAAGGGGACGACGCCGGTTATCACCTGCCGGGTTCGGCTGTCTGGGCAGTGCACGGTTCCATGACACCCATCGTGGGCGGAATCCGGGCGCTGCTGATGCAGGCGCTGCACCCCGGCGCGTTGGCCGGCATCCATGAGCACTCCGATTTCCGGACAGATCCACTGAGCCGGCTGGCGCGGACCATCCGGTGGATTTTCACTGTCACTTATGGCTCCACTGCCGCTGCGGAACAAGCGTCAGCCCGCGTACGCCGCCTGCACGAGCCGGTCCAGGGCAACTTCCGTGACCGCCAGGGATCGCTTAATCAGTACTCAGCCAACGATCCGGAGCTGGCGCGCTGGGTCCACATCGCTTTCGTTGATGCATTTTTGACCTCGCACAAAATCTGGGGCGGAAAGATCCCCGGCGGTCCGGACGCCTATGTCCGCGAATGGGCCCAGGCCGGACGGCTGATGGGGGTGGATGATCCCCCTCTGACCGAGGCGGACATGCGGCAGCAGCTGGACCGCTACTTCCGCAACGGCGAGCTGCTGGCCGACAACCGGGTTGCCGAGACCGTAGGCTTCCTCCGCAACCCGCCGCTGCACCCCCTGCTGCGGCCCGGTTACCGGATCATCTTCGCCGGTGCCGTTTACAGCCTGGAACCGCAGTACCGGCAGATGCTGGGGCTCGAAGTACCCCGGCTGGGTCCGTTCCCGCTCCCGGTGCGGCTGGCAACAAAGGTGACACTCGGCGTCGTACATCTTGCCTTGGGCCGCAGGCCCGGGCCCAGCGAGCAGGCAGCCAGGGCACGGCTCCGCCGTTTGGGCTATGAGGCAGCGGACCCGGCCGGGGGCAAAGCAAAAACCCGGTCCTGACGAGGTCAGAACCGGGTTTTCGTTGGCGGAGAATGGGGGATTTGAACCCCCGAGGGCGTTAACCCAACACGCGTTCCAGGCGTGCGCCATAGGCCGCTAGGCGAATTCTCCAGCTGCTTCTGAATCAAAAGCAGATACTAGACTACCTGAAGTTTTCGGCATCGCCCAATTGACCCCTCAAGACGCCTGTTAACGTCAAAATGGACGCCCCCAATGCGCCCATTCCTACGGAACACTGTTGAGCTGCCGGGTCCGGCCCTCCAGCCAGGCCCTGCAGCTCACAACCTTGAGATTGCCCCAATCGGTGTACATACCCATGATCGACCTTGGTCGCCGGATAAGCAACGGAATTGCGGCCTTTAACGCCGGCCGCTTTGGCAGGATATAGCCATGACACAGCTCCACGCCCTGGTGGTTTACGTTCCGGAGACCCATTCCGAGGCACTGCTCGCAGCGATCGGCGACGCCGGAGCGGGCAAAATCGGCAACTACTCACACTGCTCTTTCGTGGTTCCCGGGACGGGCCGGTTTACGCCCCTGCCCGGCGCTATGCCTTTCACGGGAGCCGTGGGGTACGCGAACGAGTGCCCGAAGTGCGGGTCGAGTGCGTGGTGGAGGAAGACATGCTCGACGACGTCGTGCTGGCGTTGCGCGCGGCGCACCCTTATGAGGAACCGGCTTTGATGACCTGGCCGGTGGATGGCTGGCGCCGGTGACGCAAAGCGGGGACCGCTGGCGCCGGTTCGAGCCACGCCGAAAGTTCGGGTAAAGTTGTTTGCGGCCCCTCATGTGGCGTCATCCTGTTGAACTCCCCCAGGACCGGAAGGTAGCAAGGGTAAACGGGCTCTGGCGGGTGCATGGGGGGTCTTTACTATTCCCGCAATGGGCGGCCGCCCGCGAGGGACTGATTGTCGGCCCGGATTGGTAGGGTTTTTACGTGACTGCTACAACCACCGCCCTTTACCGCAGATACCGTCCGGACTCCTTCGCCGACGTTATCGGGCAGGAACATGTCACGGAGCCGCTGATGACGGCCCTGCGCAAAAACCGGGTCAACCACGCCTACCTCTTCTCCGGCCCACGCGGCTGCGGCAAGACCACGTCCGCCCGTATTCTGGCCCGCTGCCTGAACTGCGCCCAGGGCCCCACGGACACACCCTGCGGAACATGCCCAAGCTGTGTTGAACTTGCCCGCGGCGGTTCGGGTTCCCTCGACGTCATCGAGATCGACGCCGCCAGCCATGGCGGTGTGGATGACGCCCGCGACCTTCGTGAACGCGCAACCTACGCCCCCGTCCGCGACCGCTACAAGATCTTCATCATCGATGAGGCCCACATGGTCACGCCCGCCGGCTTCAACGCCCTCCTGAAGATCGTCGAAGAGCCGCCGGAACACATCAAGTTCATCTTCGCCACCACGGAACCGGACAAGGTCATCGGCACCATCCGCTCCCGCACCCACCACTACCCCTTCCGGCTGGTCCCGCCTGAACCGCTGATGGCGTACCTGGAGTTGCTGTGCAACCAGGAAAACGTGCCGGTCGCCCCGGGAGTCCTGTCGCTGGTGGTCAGGGCAGGCGGTGGATCCGTCCGTGATTCCCTGTCCGTGCTGGACCAGCTGATGGCCGGCGCCGGCGCCAACGGCCTCGACTATGAACTGGCGGTAGCCCTCCTCGGCTACACCCACGCGTCCCTGCTTGATGACGTGGTGGAAGCCGTTGCCGCCTCAGATGCCGCCACTGTTTTCCGGGCCGTGGACCGCGTCATTCAGACCGGCCACGATCCACGCCGCTTCGTCGAGGACCTGCTGGAACGCTTCCGCGACCTCATCATCGTCCAGGCCATGCCGGAAAGCGCCCAGGTCATCCTGCGGGGCATGCCGGCGGACCAGATTGCCCGGCTCCAGAACCAGGCGCACAACCTCGGCGCCGCTGAACTCTCGCGGGCCGCTGACGTCACCAACACTGCCCTGACGGAGATGACCGGCGCCACGTCCCCCCGGCTCCACCTCGAGCTTCTCTGCGCCCGTATCCTGCTCCCCAGTTCGGAACAGACCGAACGGGGCATGGCTGCCCGGATTGACCGTGTGGAGCGGCGTCTGAACTACGCCGGGAACGACGTCGGCGCTCCCGCCCCGGCCGCATCCGCCCCCGCGGCTGCTGCTGCGGACGTCCCGGTTTCCATGCCGCCGGCTGCGGCACCCGCCGGCGTTACGCCATCAGCGCCCGTGCAGGCCGCGCCGGTTTCCGCGCCGCCTCACGTTCCTGCGCCGGTTGCCCCCGCCGGCGTCACCCAGCCTCCCATGCAGGGCGGTCGTGGCGCTCCTGACTCGGCCCGGCCGGAGGCCGTCGCGCCTGGGCCTGCAGCGCCGGAGCCCGCAGCGCCACATAACACGAGGACTTCACTGACGCCGCCACGGGTCAGCACCAACGACTGGCCTGTGGACGAGTCGGCAGGAAACCGTCCTGCAGCTGCGCCGCAGCGGCCTGCCCCGTCCGATCAGCAGAGCAGTTCCGCGCCCGGCAGCACGGGGCCCGTCAGCACGGGACCCGTAGACAGTACGTTGGCCCCGTCGTCGCCCGTCATTGGCCCGCCAGCCACAGCGGCTCCGGCCGGTCCGGCCGCAACCGGCGACGTGGAGGTCCTCCGCCGCGCCTGGCCCGAGGTCCTGCAGACCCTGTCCAAGATCAAGCGCAGCACGTGGGCACTGGTAGAGCCGAACGCACAGGTCGGAGCCTTTGACGGCCAGATGCTGACACTCTCCTTCGCCACCACCGGCCTGGCCGGGGCGTTTGGCCGCGCGGACCACTCGGAGAACCTGCGGCAGGCGATCCACAAAACAGTGGGCATCGATTGCCAGATCACAGCGGTCGCCGGCGGCGCGTCCGGCGCTGGCCGCCCAAACAGCCCCGCGAGCTCTGAGCCAAACCCAAAAGCACCCGTTAGCCGGGAAACCCCGGCCAGTTCAGCGGACGTCGCCTGGGGGCTGGCCCCTGCGGGTGCGGTTTCCATGCCGGCAGGCGCGGTTTCCACGCCGGCAGGCCCGGCCCCGGCCTCTGAGCCTGCGCGGGCAGCTGCACCTGCACCTGTACCTGTACCAGCCCCTGCGGCATCGGCTGCCGCCGCACGAGCATCCGGACCCACCACCGGCACTGCAGCTTCCCCGTCCCCGGCCGCAGCGCCAACCCCGGTCCCGTCGGCTTCAGCAGGTCCTGCTGCTCCCCCGGCGCCCGCCCATGCCCCGGCCCCGGCCCCGGCCTCGGCGAGTGTGGCTTCGACAGCTGTCGAAGCCACCACACCTAACAGCGGGCAGGCCCAGGAAGCGTCCCCTCCGAGCCCGGAGCCTGGACCACAGGATCAGCCCCGGGCCGATCAGCCCGAGGCAGGCTCGTACGCCTACTCCGATGACGATTGGGGTCCCCCGCGGGACGAAGACGCTCCTCCCTTGGAGGAGGAACCGCCCATGGATTGGGATCCTTCGGCTCCGGCCGAACCACGCCGCTCCCCGTCGCAACCGGCGCCCGCTTCGGCGCCCTCCGGCAAGCGGCCGGCACGCACTGGTTCTCGGCCTGTAGGCGCCAAAGCTTCAGAGGCCACGCCTGCCACGGCGCCCGCGTCGTCACAGCCCGTTACGTCGAACGACCCGTGGGGCCTCGCCGTCGAGCAGGCGCCCGGCGTCTGGGTGGTTGGCACAGAACCCAACATCGGCAAGAGTCCGGCCACATCAACCCTGGACGACGCCGTCACGGCTGCTCCGGCCCCCGCTTACGAGCCTGCCACGGCTCAGATCCCCGGCCCCTCGGTCAGGACGCAGTCCGAGGCGGATGCCAGCTGGGGGCTGCCCCCTGTGACGCCGCCCGGCTTCCCGTCTGGCGTTGCCACCGCCGGCGAGCCTGCACCTGATGTCCGTGCAGCCGACGCGTCGGCGCCAGACACCCGTGCAGCTGGCGTCCGCGGAGTCGAGGTGGAAGCTGCCGTGCCGGATGAGGCTCCCGCTGCGCATCGTCCTGCTGAATACACCACTCCCGGAACCGGAACCCGGCAGAGCCCCCCAGTGGAGCAGGCTCGGGAAACTACTGCCCCGGAGCCGGCTGTGGTCCGCGAATACGCCATGGCGGCGGCCCCGGCCACGGCACCTTTGCAGCCGGCACCCGCCACCTCCCCGTCGGCTGCTCAGGCCCGGCAAAGTCTCTACCAGCGGCTGTCCAACAGCCCGGAGGCCGAGGCCGGCCGTGCCAAGGCACCGGCCCGTGCGGCAGCCGCCACCTACGTCCAGGACGTCCCCAGCGCGGACGACGAAACAATCGAGGAATCGGGCGTGTTTGGACGCGCCGCCGTCGAGCGTATTCTGGGCGGGAAGCTGATCGAGGAGCGTTCCCTGGACGGCACCCCGATCGTTCCCGGTTTCTAAGCGTCGGTTCCTAGCCGCCGGCCGGACCTGCGGCAGCCACCCAGAGCATCATCCAAGCCAAACCAAAAGAGGAAAACGTGTACGAAGGTGCAGTCCAAGAGCTAATCGACGAGCTCGGACGCCTGCCCGGTGTTGGTCCCAAGTCTGCCCAGCGGCTGGCCTTCCACATCCTTGAGGCCGACCCGCAGGACATGAAACGCCTCGTCGAAGCCATCACCACGGTGAAGGAGCGTGTGAAGTTCTGCACCGTATGCGGCAACGTCACGGAGCAGGAACTCTGCAACATCTGCCGGGACCCCCGCCGTGACCCGTCAGTCATCTGTGTCGTGGAGGAATCCAAAGATGTCCTGGCCGTGGAACGTACGCGCTCCTTCCGCGGCCGGTACCACGTGCTGGGCGGGGCCATCAATCCCATCGCCGGCGTGGGACCCGAGCAGTTGCGGATCCGCGAACTCCTGACCCGGCTGAACGACGGCGCCATCCAGGAAGTCATCATCGCCACCGACCCCAACCTCGAAGGCGAAGCGACGGCCACCTACCTCGCCCGCATGCTGAAGACGATCGGAATCGCCGTCACCAGGCTCGCTTCCGGCCTGCCCGTAGGCGGCGACCTTGAATACGCCGATGAGGTCACCCTGGGCCGCGCCTTCGAGGGCCGCCGCAACGCCCTGACCTAAACCTTCAGGCGATGCGGGTTCCCCTTGCCAGCCGGCGGGCCGGGGTGCGCAGCGAACGCCATCCCAGCCACAGCAGCAGCCCGGCCAGCAGCAACTGCAGGCCAAGGCCCAGCGGCCACAACGGAGTGGACTGAGCCAGATACCGGGGCTTGGCCTCGCCGTTGGCGCAAGGATACGTACCCTCAGGGCCGGCCATGGCGTACCGGGCGCCCTGGCTGATGTTCTCGATAGCCCCCACCGGAGACGACATCCCGAAGGCATTGGACGTCCGCACCGGGTAAGGGATGGCATCGGCGACCACCACGTAGGGGTTCATGGCCAGCATCCAGGCAACGCGCTCGGTGTGTACAGCCGGCTGTTCCTGCAGCGGTCCTGAGCACGTGTATTCCGGCTCCATGGGCGCAGGCTGCTCCTCCATCGGCTCGTACGGCGCGTAACTGCGGTACTGTGCCTGGTTGGCCACGATGGTGCCCTGCGAGAGCCCCGTTCCCAGGGCGAAGGAAATCAGCGAGCCGAAAACCAGACCGGCCACCGCAAGGTACGTAACCACAATAGAGAACAGCGGGCGGCCGGCCAGAGCGGAAATGCCGACACCGATCGCACAGACCACGCCCACCTCCACCGCAAGCATCAGCAGTGCCACCACCACGTGTCCCGGAGTCATCCCGCCGGCTGCCACGCCAACAACAAGGAACGGCGTGCTCGCTACCAGGAAGGCCAGGGCTGCGGCCCACGCCGCGAAGAACTTCCCCCACAGGATCTGCCCGGGCCGCAGCAGCGTCACCTGCAGGATGGCCAGCGTGCCGCCGGCACGGTCGCCGTTGACCGCGTTTGCGGACAGGGCGGGGGCCACCAGCAACGCGAAGAGAAGGACAAAGGCGAGGACCACTTCGAAGATCATGGACCCCGGCCCGGTGTCCGGCGGCGTGAAGTTCGAATAGGCCCTCTGCGCTTCGCGCTGGGCATTCCAGCTGGCCCACGTCAGCCACGTCACCAGGCCGGTCAGGATGAACCAGATAGCCAGCATGATGTACCAGCCGCGGGACCGCAGCCGTTGCTTGAGTTCCAGGACCACAACGTCCCAAATACCGGCGAGGTAGCCGGCGGCCCGGCCGGCGGCGGGCGCGTGGTGCGCCCTGTCTGTCAGCTGGCTCATCGCCGCTCCCCTTCAAGGTTCATGTACGTCTCTTCCAGGGCACCCGAGGCGGGGGCAAAAGAGTTCACTGCGACGCCGGCGAGCACCAGGTCGCGCAGGAGGCGGGCGGCGTCGTCGTCGTTCATCAATAACAGGGTGACCGACGGACGGCGCCCATCCTCGACCCGGAACTGAAGGCCCAGCTCGGTCAGTTTTGCCGCGAGCGCAGCATTGTCCGTGGCGGTGATCGCGTAGCGGCGCCCGGCGGCAGCAGCCTCGTCGGTGGTCTGATGCCGGACCGTCCGTCCCCGGTTGACGAACACGGCGGCGTCGGCAATTTCGTCAAGCTCGCTGAGCACATGGGACGAGACCACAATGGACTTTCCCTCCGCCGCAAGCTGCCGCAGCATAACGCGAAGCTCCACCCGCGACCCCGGGTCCAGCCCGGACGCCGGCTCATCGAGGAGCAAGACGGACGGATCGTGGATCAGGGCGCGGGCCAGGCTGAGCCGCTGCTGCTGTCCACGGGACAGGACACGGGCGGGCTGGTCCGCGAGGTCGCTGAGCCGTACACGGTCCAGCATTTCGGTGACCCGCTGCGCGATTCCGGCCTTGGGCAGCCGGTAGAAACGGGCCATCTGCGTGAGAATCTCGCGGGCTGTCAGGCTCTCCCAGACACCCAGGGTGTCCGGCATCCAGCCGATCCGCCTGCGCACCTCCGCCCTGTGGTGCTGCGGATCAAGCCCTTCCACCGTGACCGTTCCGGCGTCCGGCGCCAGCAGCGAAGCCAGCATCAGCAGCAGGGTTGTCTTGCCGGCACCGTTGGGACCGATCAGCGCGGTGACCTTTCCCGGCGGGGCGTGAAAATCCATGTGCTCGACGGCGTGCACCTGCCCGAAGCTGCGGCTCACCGCCGTGGCCGTGATGCCGCCCTGGCGCGGGCTTTCCGGGTTGGCCGGAATGTCTGTTTTGTCCCGGTTTTCTGTCATTCCCTGAGCACCTGTTCCCCCCAAAACGTCGCATGCATACCTGTCTGAGCCTACGCCCGGCCCCACGTTGGCGGTGTCCACCGGAAGGCTGAGATTCGGTCACAATTCCACGCCTGCGGCCAGCGGCGATAAACTGGGCTGAACACGTCACGCCGTCCAGCCGCTCTGGCCGTGCCTGACCCCCTGAACTCCGATTGATCCAGTGAAGGTACGCGCATGAGTACGCCCACTTCCGAAGTGCCCGCAGCAACGCAGCCACAGACGCTGCCCGAAGGCTCTGCCGTGACCAAACAGCTGATCGTGCAGAAGTTCGGCGGGTCCTCCGTTTCGGATGCCGACGGCGTCAAGCGCGTCGCCAAACGCGTGGTCGACGCCCACCGGGCCGGCAACGAAGTTGTCGTGGTGGTCTCCGCAATGGGCGACACAACCGACGAACTGCTGGACCTCGCCGGCCAGGTAACCGACTCCGCTCCAGCCCGCGAAATGGACATGCTCCTCTCCGCCGGCGAACGCATCTCCATGGCGCTGCTGGCCATGGCCATCAACAAGCTGGGGGCGTCCGCCCAGTCCTTCACCGGGTCCCAAGCCGGCATGATCACGGACGGCATTCACGGCAAGGCGCGCATCATCGACGTCGATCCCCACCGCATCCGCACGTCCCTGGATAAGGGCCACATCGCCATCGTCGCCGGGTTCCAGGGCATGAGCCGCAGCACCAACGAAATCACCACCCTCGGCCGCGGCGGCTCGGACACCACCGCCGTTGCCCTGGCCGCGGCCCTGGAAGCGGACGTCTGCGAGATCTACACCGACGTTGACGGCATCTACACCGCCGACCCCCGCGTGGTTGCCTCCGCCCAGAAGATCGACACGATCTCAAGCGAGGAAATGCTGGAACTTGCCGCGTCCGGGGCGAAGATCTTGCACCTGCGCTGCGTCGAATACGCCCGCCGGTTCGGCGTTCCCCTGCACGTCCGGTCCTCATTCAGCCAGAACGAAGGCACCTGGGTCATCCCCAGCGCCGAAGACAAGATCACCACTCAAGAGGGAGTTGCCTTGGAGCAGCCAATCATCTCCGGCGTTGCACATGACCGTTCCGAAGCGAAGGTCACCGTGGTGGGTGTCCCTGACATCCCCGGCAAGGCCGCCGCGATCTTCCAGGTCATCGCCGATGCCCACTCGAACATCGACATGATCGTGCAGAACGTTTCCACGCACGGCACGGGCCGGACGGATATTTCGTTCACCCTCCCGATCGTCGAGGGCGCAGAAGCCCTGGCCGCACTCAAAGCCGCCCAGTCCGACATCGGCTTCGAAAACATCGAATACAACGAGCAGATCGGCAAACTGTCACTCATCGGAGCCGGCATGCGGTCCCACCCGGGCGTCTCGGCAACGTTCTTCAAGGCACTTTCCGACGCCGGAATCAACATCAACATGATCTCCACCTCGGAAATCCGGATCTCCGTGGTGACGCACGCCGATCTTCTCGATGACGCCGTCCGCGCCATCCACAAGGCCTTTGACCTGGACAGCGAGAACGAAGCAACCGTCTACGGCGGCACCGGCCGCTAGGCCCAAACCGCTCTTAAGCAACGCGGGGGTCATTCCCTGCCCGGTCAACGAAGGTCGACCGGGCAGGGAATGACCCCCGCCGCTTTTGCCTTAGGTCAGTTTGTCCAGATCTTCGCGGCGCACCGCGTAGTGATGGCCTTCGGAATCGGTTTCAACGAGGAAGTGCGAAAGGTCCTCGTCGGAGGCCTGCTCGAATTCGTCATGCTTGTGGACCACGGGTGCATCCGAGTCCAGACGCGTCGCCGGCCCGAAGACAAAACGGAGCCTGTCGGTCACGTTGATAAAACCTGTGAGCGCGTGTCCCATTATTTCCACCCCCTTCCCACACTGCGGGCGAAAGAGCCACTGACCCCCGGATGGAGACAGTGCCCTTATTTTACGCCCGGAACCCGAAAAAGGCCCCCGGAAAGTTCGGCCTAAACAGGCGCGTGAAGGGCTTAGCGCAAGGACTGATCGTCCGGGTTCCGGGGCACAACGTACGTGCTGCCGTCCGGCCGGGTGACCGTTTCCCACTGCTGGGTTTCGCGTTCGCGCTGCGCGAGGAGGACCCGGTTCTCGGCGGTCATGTCGTGTACAAGGGAACTGCGGTTGGCCGGGCCGAGGATGATCCGCAGCCTGCCCATTGCCCGCATGAAGCGTTGGGAAGCGTTTCCCTTGTCCGCCGAGTTGCCTTTGCCCATGGACGTGCACCCTTCGATAGAACTGATTGCTCGTTCCAGTGTACGCTAATAATTAGTGCACTAACTATTGGAGGATTGTGATGACGGCAACATCTGAGGCCGTACGGCATCAGGACGATGACCTCCTACTTGAACAGCAACTCTGCTTTGCGCTCACCGTGGCCTCCAGGAGTGTCGTAGGAGCCTACAAGCCGGTTCTGGAAAAGCTGGGGCTGACCCACCCTCAATACCTTGTGATGCTGTGCCTCTGGGAATCCGCCCCGCGGACACTTCGCAACATCAGCGACGCCCTCGCCCAGGCGCCGGCCACCGTCTCGCCGCTCCTGCGCCGGCTGGAGGAGGCGGGTTACGTGACGCGCCAGCGGGTGGACGGGAACGAACGTGCTCTCGCGGTAGGGCTGACCGCCGCGGGTGCGGCGCTGCGGGAGCAGGCCCTCGCCGTCCCCGGCACCATGATGCAGCGGCTGGGACTCACCCGTGACGAGGTAGGCGAGCTGCACAAGGCGATGATGGCCCTCATCGCCGCCACGGAGGCCGCCGCGGACGACGCCGCCCGGGACTCCACTGCGGACGTTCCTGAAGATGTCACCCGGAACCCGGGCAGAGCGTAAAATGGCAGCAACCTAGGAGGGTTCATGCGCCTGCGAACACTACGGCCGCTTGTGGCGGTCCTCGCTGTGGCCGGGCTCGCCGCCTGCACGGGAACGCCGGACAACACCCCGCCGTCATCCACCAGCCCCGCTGCCACGTCGTCCGCCACTCCGTCTGTCAGTTCATCTGCCACCCAGGGCGCCTCCGATGCCCCCGCCCCGGATACCGAGACGAGCGTTCCCGCCCCGTCGCCCAGCGCTCCCCCGGCCCCGACTGCGGGACCCGGTGCGGGCAACGCCGAACTTTCCATCATGGTGAAGCCAACGTCCGCCGACCCTGCGGTGAACTACACCCTGGTCTGCCGTGACGGCGTCCCCGCCGCGGAAAGCAATCACCCCAGGGCCGATGCGGCCTGCGCTGCCCTGAAGAACAACGCAGCGCTCCTCAGCCCTGTGCCGCCGAGCAAAGACCGGGTGTGCACCGAACAGTACGGCGGCCCGGAGACGGCCACAGTCACCGGGATTGTGGACAATACGCCCGTGGACGCCGGGTTCGCCCGCACCAACGGCTGCGAAATCGGCGAATGGAACGCTGCCCGGGACGTCCTGGGTGCCAGCGATGGAGCAGCTTAACCTGCTCACGGCCGACGCCTGGCATGTCCGCGAAGAAGCGCACCAGCAACGCGTCCGCCGTTACGCCGATCCCTACCTTGCCCGCCGCTCGGCGGGCCGGAAGCACCCGGTGGAGGACTTTCTTTTCACCTACTACACCCAGAAACCGGGCCAGCTGCTGCGCTGGCACCCGGGCACCGGCGTCGTCCTGGCCGGCGACGGGGCAGCGGCGCGGAGCGGCTGGAAGCATTACAGCACGCTCGACGACGGCGAACTCGCCGCCGTCGGGCTGCCGTCAGGGACCACGGCGGTCACCTTCGACCGCCGTTCCTTTGTGGCCGACCGCCAGGAGGCGGTGGCCTTCGCCGGGATCATCCTCCGCGGAACCGCTGCCCGGCCGGCACAGTTCGGCTGCTTTGGCCTGCACGAATGGGCCATGGTCTACCGGCAGGACAAGTTCGATTTGCGCCATGAGTACTTGCAGCTAAGGCTTGGCTCCGCCGGCACGGACAAGGTGGTGGAAGACAACAGAATCCGTTGCTCACACTTCGACGCCTTCCGCTTCTATACCCCGGACGCCATCGGGCTCAACGAGCTGACGCCGAGCCGTGAAAACCAGCGTCAACTGGAACAGCCGGGGTGCCTGCACGCCAACATGGACCTGTATAAATGGGCCTACAAACTGCTGCCCGCACTCCCCAGTGAACTGGTCATGGACTGTTTTGAGCTGTCCTGGCGGATCCGGGCCATGGATATGCAGGCCTCGCCCTACGACCTTGAAGAGTGGGGCTACCCGCCCATCGCCATCGAAACCCCCGGCGGAAAAGCTGCCTATGTGGAGCACCAGCGGGCGTTCGCGGAGGAGGCTGCCGTGCTCCGCGGACGCTTGGCCGAGGCACTGGCGCCGCTGGCCGAGCCGGCGGCGCCATGAGTGCGGCCGCGGCTCCGAACGCAGCGAACCGGGTTGAGCTCACCATCCGGCTCCAGGAGGACCCGGCCGCCGTCGAGTACGTCTTCCACCTGTTCGCCGAGGACGGCGGAATCATGGCCGGATCCACCCTGCCTGCGCCCGCCGCCGCACTGGAGGCGGTGGAGCGGTTCGGTGAAGACATCTTCTTCCCGAAGCCGGGGCCGCCCAAGCTCTGCACCCAGCAGTACGGCGGACCGCAGGTTGCCCGCGTCACCGGAAGCTTTCACGGGCGGCCCGTCCAGGCCGTTTTTCGGCGGACGGACGGGTGCGAGATCGCCCGCTGGAATTCGCTGGCGGCGCTCCTGGGCGGGACGCCCCCGGCAACCGGAAATCACCGTACATACGGAACATCCCGGATTTAGGTCCCTGGTGTAGTCCCGGACCTGAAACGTCCCGGCCAGCAATGCCGGCCGGGACGTTTCAGATGGTTACTTGTGTCCTATCCCGCGATCAGCCGGCCGGGGACGCTGCTGCGCCGGCTCCGACCTTGACGTTGACCATGGTCCTGATGCCGTTCTCCCCCAGCGTCAGCCTGGACATGTACGAGCCGTCGCGCAGGCCCGTCCAGTTCAGCGTGGCGGTGGTGGCAGTACCGTTCGGCGCCACAATCGGGTTGGGGGTGACCGTCAGGTTCTCCGTGCCCGCCTCGAAGGGGGTAAAGGAGACGGCCTGGACGTTTGCGTTGGCAGCACCTCCGCCCGGCGTGGAGTAGAGATTGGCCACAATCTCGTACGTGCCGGCCTGCGGTGACTCCAGGTCCAGGAACTCACTGGCTGCAGCCGTTGCCACCTGTGTGACCGACTTGTCTGGTCCGTACACCACCATGTCCCAGTCGACGTCGTTCGTTTCCGCCTGGATGCCGAGCCGGGCGAAGCTGGCATTTGCCGGGACTGTCACGAAGACGCGTGCGTTATGCGCATCGTCGGCCCGCGCGTAGGCACCCGGCGTCTTGGTGGCCGCCGTTTGCTCCAACGGCGCCAGACCCTCCACTGCCACGGGCAGGGGTGCATCCGTGCCGGAGACGAGGTCAATGGTTCCGCTGCCCGTCCCGGTGGCTGAACCGAAGGAGAAGGACGGCGCAATCCGCGCATCTACGGGCCGTACGGCGATGGGTGAGGTGACGGTCCTCGGACCCTTCCACGTAAGCGTGCCGGCCGTGAACTCACCTACCGTGGCGCTGTCATTGCGGATGGTGATGCTCACCTCGCGGGTCTGGCCTTCCTTCGCGAAATTCAGCGCCTTGGGTTCAACGTCAACGCTGAAGCCGGGCAGCTCCACATCGGCCCGGTACATTCCCGGAACGAGTGCCGTCAGCTGGCGTTTGACTGTCACTTCGCCAACCAGGCTGCCGAGGGCAATCGAAGGCAGGTTCAGGTCCTGGGCGGCAAGCGTCCCGGCCTGCGGAGCACCTGTAGCTACCCCCTGGCCATTCAGGAAGGCCAGCCAGTCCTTAACGCCCGAGTCGTAGACCAGGCCCGGATCCAGAACGCTGAGGGAATCGACATGGCCCGCGCCGCCGTCGAACGGGTTCCGGTTGGGTTCGCCGTCCGCGTCAACCAGAGGGTAGGCGGTGGTCATCATGGCGGACTTGACCCGTGCCGGACTCCAGAGCGGCTGCTTGCCGAGCACCAGCGCGCCGAAACCGGCGATGTGCGGTGCGGCCATGGACGTGCCGGACATGAATCCGAACTGCTCACCATCGTTGCCGATGGTGGACACTCCGGCCAGGACGTTAACGCCCGGGGCGGAAATGTCCGGCTTGAGGAGGTCGCCGCCGGAGGCGAGGGTGGGGCCGCGGGAGGAGAAGCCCGCCACCTGCGGCGCCGGCGGAAGCGGCTCACCGGTCAGGTCGCCCTTAACAAGGCTGACCGTCAGGGCCGTGTCGGCGGCGAGCTTCGACTTCAGCTCGAGGCTGTCGGGGGCGTTGACGTGGACTGTGGGAATGACGTGGTTGTCAGCGTCTTCGGAGCTGTTGGAAAGGTTGACGAGGATCATGCCCACGCCACCCTTGTTCTGGACCTCAAGGCTCTTGGCCGTCCGGTCCACTACGCCACGGTCACACACCACAACCTTGCCGGCAACCTTGGCCGGGTCAAGCGTCCCGGGGCCGCAGAGGTTGGGGTTCGCGGCACCGGCGGCTGCAGCGTCCGCGGCAACAATGGCCGGCTTGTCCGCAACCTCGGTTTTCATGATGGAGGCCCCGCGGTACAGGCTTCCGTCCGAAACCTTGACGGTTCCGAGGAGGTCGCTGGGGAATGTGGAGGCCGCCACCGTGGTCAGCCACGGCGATGCGTGGTTGACCGTGGAGGCACCGGGGCCCGAGTTGCCGGCTGATGCCGCCACAAACACGCCGGCGGCGGCGGCGTTAAGGAAGGAAAGTGCCACGGGATCCGTGGTGCTGTTCGTGTTGCCTGAGATGGAATAGTTCAGGACATCGACGCCGTCTTTGATGGCAGCGTCAATCGCTTCCACAGAGGCGGAGGAGTAGCAGCCGCCGGTAGCCGGATTGTCATCCTCCCAGCAGATCTTGTAGACCGACACTTTGGCAGCGGGCGCCACGCCGGAGCTCTTGCCGAAGCTCTCGCCGTCGAGTACCTGCTCTACGTTGGCATTGCCGGCGGCCGTGGTGGCCGTGTGCGTGCCGTGGCTGCCTACATCGACCGGGGAGATCAGCTCCTGGGGGGCACGGTTTTCAGGCTTCACGAACTGCAGGAAGGAGTCCGCGAAGTAGCGGGCACTCAGGACTTTGGAATTGCACAGCGTCCCGTCGAAGGCGGCGCCGGTGCCCACACCCTTTTGGCATTCGCCCAGGAACGTGGTGCCGTCGGCCTTGAGCATCGCGATGCGGCCCTCGGCTGTACGGTACGGCACGCCCACCTGGGCGGGTCCGCTGAGCGGCTGCACCGCTTCGCCCTGCAGGAAGGGGTTGTCCGGGGCGTAGCCGGAGTCGATGACACCCACCACAACACCCTTGCCGGCGTTCTCCTCGCCGCCGAAGCGGGTTTCCCACGCGCCTTCCTCGCCCGTGAGTTCCAGGAAATCGTTAGTGGTGTAGTCGGGGGCATTTTCGACGTCGGGCGCCACCGTGAGGACCCTCGCGTCCTTGGCGAGCTCGGCTGCCTGCGCTGCGGTCAGGTCGGCCGTGAAACCGTTGAGGGCAGCAGTGAACTGTTTGGTGGGCGTCACTCCCTGTTGGCTGGCCACGTCCTGCTGGGTCTTGCGAAGGTGTGCGTCGTAGGCCCTGTAATTGGGGCCGTCCACGTCCAGCTTCCGGCCGTCCTGCGGCTTTGTGGCGAGCAGGCCGGGGGTCTCCCCTTCATAGGCGGCTGCGGCCTTGGCTGCGAGGACCACAATGTAGCGGCCATCCTTGAAGTCAGTGGCCGCGGTTGTCTTTGCGGCTATTGCCGTATCCTGCCCGGCGGGCGCCGCGGTAGCGGGGCTCATCGCCATCGAGCTGAGGAGCAGCGGCAGGCCCACGGCCAATGCCGCGGCCTTCCGGAGCCCTCCGCCCCGAGCGGGGCCTATTCCAGTTGATTTCACGAGCGACTACACCTTTCACGAGGAACGGGCCGGCCACATTTGCCGGTCTGAAGTAGCTGGGAACGGCACACAGCTTTACAGGTTTTGTAATGCTGTGAACCAGCCGATTCAAACAGTACAGACTGAGAGCTAAATATGACATAGGACACATACGTGTCTTCGAATCAGTCAACTGCAGGAGGGCGGAGCGCTAGCGTCTTTCCATGTCTCGCCTCTCCTCTGCTTCAACACCCGGCGGGGCACCAGCCTTGAGTTCCCTCGATAGATCCATTGAGCGCCGATGACGGTGAGCGGTCAAGGAGTGCCCTGAATTGACACGGAAGAAGGCCCCTGCGGGACCGGACCTGATGTCCGCCGCAGGTCCTTGCCGCCGTCGAAGGTCGGGCGCCTACAGGCACAAAAAACGGGCGTCCCCACTCGGGGAACGCCCGCTACAGGGCAATTGTCAGGGGCAGGTCCGGCTACTGCCTGGGTGTGCGCACCACGTCGCTGATCCACTGGCGGGTCTTCTCATCCACGGGCCCGGCCACGCGGGTGTCCCGGGCAGCCCGGTCCGCTTTGATCTTTTGCATGACCATCCGGCCCAGGCCGGCAAAAACGGCAACGGCCATAACCGGCAACAGCAGGGATTTCGATTTTTCAGCCATTCGGCAATCCTAGTGACGCCGGCCCTGCGGGGCCAGAGCCGCCGTCGTTCTTCACCTCCCGAAACCACTTCCCACCGGATAACAGTGACGGAGCCCACCGAATACAGGGTCCGGCGCTCCGGCCGGTAGAATGGGCTTGCAAGCTCGCGGAGCGCCCGTCCCACCGTTGCAAAGGCACTGTTTCCACGCAGTCCCCCATTTCCGGAACGGCGTAAGACGGCACCACTCCGCTGCGCCCTTACCCAAAGCTCACGCACAGGAGTTGCCGGATGCCCCGGATCGTTGTTGACGTCATGCCCAAGCCCGAGATTCTGGACCCGCAGGGGAAGGCCATCGTGGGTGCACTCCCCCGTCTGGGCTTCACCGGCTTTAGCTCTGTCCGCCAGGGCAAGCGCTTCGAACTGACGGTTGACGGCGAGGTGACCGATGCAATCCTGGCCCAGGCCCGTGAAGCAGCCGAGACCCTGCTGTCCAACCCTGTGATCGAGGACGTCGTCAACGTCGAGGTCGTCGAGGCCTGAGATGACTGAACTTCCCTTGATCGGCGAGGCAGTCGCCGTCGCCGCCGAGCCCCGGCTCGCGGGTGCCCGCATAGGCGTTGTCACATTCCCCGGCACCCTTGACGACCGCGACGCCGCCCGTGCAGTCCGGCTTGCCGGTGGCACCGCAGTGCCGCTCTGGCACGCGGACACCGCCCTCGGTGACGTGGACGCCGTCGTGATTCCCGGCGGGTTCTCCTACGGTGATTACCTCCGCGCCGGCGCCATCGCCCGCTTCGCTCCGCTGATGTCCAAGATCATCGACGCCGCGAACTCCGACGCGAAGCTGCCCGTGCTGGGTATTTGCAACGGCTTCCAGATCCTGACCGAGTCGCACCTGCTGCCCGGTTCCATGATCAAGAACGACCACCTGAAGTTCATGTGCCGCGACCAGGTCCTCCGGGTGGAAAACAGCAACACCGCCTGGACCCTGGACTACGAGGCCGGCCAGGAAATCACTGTGCCGCTGAAGAACCAGGACGGCCAGTACATCGCCGACGAAAAGGTCCTGGACGCCCTCGAAGCCGAAGGCCGTGTTGTCTTCCGTTACGTGGGCTTCAACCCGAACGGTTCACGCCGCGACATCGCCGGCATCTCCAACGCCGCCGGCAACGTGGTGGGCCTAATGCCCCACCCGGAGCATGCGGTGGAAGTTGGCTTCGGCCCGGAGTCGCTGGACGGCATCGGCGGGTCCGATACCGACGGCCTGGGCTTCTTCACCTCCGTTTTGAACAAGATTGTGGGAGGCGCCAAGTGACCACGGAAACCACCAAGAAGTTCAACATCGACACCGTCGAGAACGCTGCCAAGACCCCGGACACCGAACTGCCGTGGGCCGAGCTGGGCCTGAAGCAGAACGAGTTCGACGAGGTGGTCAAGGTCCTGGGCCGCCGCCCCACCGGCGCCGAACTGGCCATGTACTCCGTCATGTGGAGCGAGCACTGCTCCTACAAGTCCTCCAAGAACCACCTGCGCCAGTTCGGCGACAAGGTGACCGAGGAGATGAAGAAGGACATGCTGGTGGGCATCGGCGAAAACGCCGGTGTGACCAACCTTGGGGACGGCTGGGCCGTGACCTTCAAGATCGAATCCCACAACTCGCCGTCGTTCGTGGAGCCCTATCAGGGTGCCGCCACCGGCATCGGCGGCATCGTCCGCGACATTATCTCCATGGGCGCCCGCCCGGTGGCGGTCATGGATCCGCTGCGTTTCGGCGCCATCGACCACCCGGACACCGCCCGCGTGATGCACGGTGCCGTTGCCGGCATCGGCGGCTACGGCAACTCCCTGGGCCTGCCGAACATCGGCGGCGAAATGGTGTTTGACTCCATCTACCAGGGCAACCCGCTGGTGAACGCGCTGGCCGTGGGCGTTATGCGCCACGAGGACATCCGCCTGGCCAACGCCTCCGGCAAGGGCAACAAGGTGGTCCTGTTCGGTGCCCGCACCGGCGGCGACGGCATTGGCGGCGCTTCGGTGCTGGCCTCGGAGTCCTTCGACGACACCAAGCCGTCCAAGCGCCCCGCAGTGCAGGTGGGCGACCCGTTCGCCGAGAAGGTCCTGATCGAGTGCTGCCTGGAGCTCTTCAAGGGCTCTCTGGTTGAAGGTATCCAGGACCTCGGCGCCGCGGGCATCTCCTGCGCCACGTCCGAGCTGGCCTCCAACGGCGACGGCGGCATGCAGGTTGAGCTGACCTCCGTCCTGCTGCGCGACCCCACGCTGACTCCGGGCGAAATCCTGATGTCCGAGTCGCAGGAACGCATGATGGCAGTGGTCACCCCGGAGAACATCAAAGCCTTCGAAGCCGTGATGGACAAGTGGGCTGTGGAGTACTCCTGGCTCGGCGAAGTCACAGACACCGGCCGCCTGATCATCACGTGGGACGGCGTAGTCATCGTGGACGTCGACCCGCGCACGGTTGCCCATGACGGCCCGGTCTACGACCGCCCGTACGCGCGCCCCTCGTGGCAGGACTCGGTCCAGGCCGATTCCTTCACCGGTTCCGTGCAGGACGCCGGCCGCCCCTCCGCACCCGCGGAACTGGCTGCCGCCGTTACGGAGCTCGTCGCCTCGCCGAACATGTGCTCCAAGGACTGGATCACGAACCAGTACGACCGCTACGTGGGCGGCAATACGGCCCTGGCGTTCCCTGACGATGCCGGCGTGGTCCGCGTGGATGAGGAAACCGGCCTGGGCGTGGCCCTGGCCACCGACGCCAACGGCCGTTACACCTACCTTGACCCGTACCATGGCGCGCAGCTTGCCCTGGCCGAGGCCTACCGCAACGTGGCCACCTCCGGTGCCGTGCCGATGGCCGTCAGCGACTGCCTGAACTTCGGCTCCCCCGAAGACCCTGACGTGATGTGGCAGCTCGCCGAAGCCATCCGCGGCCTGTCCGACGCCTGCATGGAACTGGGCATCCCGGTCACCGGCGGCAACGTCTCGCTGTACAACCAGACGGGCACCACCCCCATCCACCCCTCCCCCGTGGTGGCGGTACTGGGCAAGCTCGACGACGTTGCCCGCCGCACGCCGTCGGGCTGGCGCGAAGATGGCCAGGCCATCTACCTGCTGGGTACGACCGCGGCCGAGCTGGACGGTTCCGAATGGGCAAACATGCGCGGCCACCTCGGTGGACTTCCGCCCAAGGTTGACCTCGCCGCCGAACGCGCGCTGGGTGAAATCCTGATCAACGCCTCACGCGACGGCATGGTTGACTCGGCACACGACCTCTCCGAAGGCGGCCTCGCGGCAGCACTGGTGGAGTCCTCACTGCGCTACGGCGTGGGTGCCCGGATCGCCCTGCAGGACGTCCTGGACCGCGACGGCGTGGACCTGTTCACCGCGCTCTTCTCCGAGACCCAGGGCCGTGCAATTGTCGGCGTTCCCCGCTCCGAGGAAGTCCGGTTCAAGGACATGTGCACGGCGCGCGGCTTTGCCCACGTCCGGATCGGCGTGGTGGACGCGGCCAGCAACAAGCTGGAGATCAACGGCGTGGACACCATGTCCCTCGACGCCCTCCGCGAAGCCCACGAAGGGACGCTGCCGAAGTACTTCGGCTAAGCCCCACCGCTTCCTTTCATCGATTGCTCCGTAGCGGCCCTTTTGAACCCTCAAAACGGCAGTTGCGGAGCAATCGATGCTTAAGGGCCCTTTCGCCACCCTGCCTGGAACAGAGCCGCCCGGATCTTGGCCACGGCGGCCTTTGCGTCGTCCAGCATGTGCCGTTTCGAAATGCGGACTTCAGTCCAGCCCAGCGTTTCGTAGCTTTCAGAGCGTGAAATGTCCCGGACGATCTGGCCCTCCTCGCCGTGATGTTCTCCTTCGTACTCGATCCCGATCCGGTACCTCCGAAACGACAGGTCCGGCTCGTGATGGCGGCGGCCGTCCTCGCCGATGATTGGGACGTTCAGCTCCGGTTCCGGCAGCCCGGCCCTGACCACGGCCAGCCGCAGGAGGGTTTCCTGCGGCGAGTCGGAACCGACCCGGATGAGTTTGATGGCTTCCTTGGCCCTGCGCAGCCCGCGCTTTCCCTTGTGCCTGTCGATCATCCGCTGAAGGTCTGCCACGCCACAGAGTGGCATATCCCGGTCCTCAAGAGCCGCCCTCGGCAGGCGCACACAGCTGTCGCCCATGGCCACCAGTTCATCCACTGTGAGCATTTCCGCCATATCCAGCCACGTCCGTTCCGGAGTGGTTACGGGAATTCCGTCAACTGTGGTGACCTCGTCGCTGTACAGCTTCATCCGGTGCACAATGACATGCGGCCTGTTCAGGTGTGCCGAGCCCTCAGGCCTGATGACATGAAACATCTCTGGAGTCCCCTTCTGCTGACGGCGCGGCAGCGCGAGCATCTCCGCCGCAGTGAGGTGGGATGCGGCGCATCGCTCATTGACCTCGATGAAGGGCCGGACCCTGTCACTCAACGGGAGCTCCGCCGTCGGGCCTTCCGACCTGATCCCCTTGCCGAGGCGCTTCAGTGCCCGGTGTCGCAGTCGCCTATGCGAAACGCCGGCGCGCGCTGCCTCAACCACTGTGAACGGACGGTCCTGTAGTTCCGCAGGCAGCGGGCGCGGGGTCTTCATGAACTCATCAGAACAGAATACGGCGGGCGCTGCAGAAGTTATCCACACCCCCCATCGATTGCTCCGTTACGTCCGTTTTCCCGGCTCAAAACGGCAGTTGCGGAGCAATCGATGGTCAGTCTTCGCTGTGGAGCTCCCGCTGGCGGGCGCTGAGCAGCTCAATCTCCGGCCGCGCGGCCACAAAACGTTCGACGGCGGTGAGCACTTCCACCAGGTGCGCCCGGTCTGCGGCCACCAGGCCGGCGCCCACCTGGGAGCGCCGGTACTGATCGTGGTCCCCCACCTCAGCGACGGAGACGTCAAAGCGGCGCTTGAGCTCGGCCAGCAGCGGCCTGATAACGGACCGCTTCTCCTTCAGGCTCTGGACATCGCCCAGGAGGATGTCGAATTCAATCCAGCCGACCCACATGCCCTAATCGTATCCATTGCTCCGTAGGTGTCGTTCCGAGGACCCAGAACGACACCTACGGAGCAACCGATGGGGTCAGATGGTGAGCTCGCCCATCCGGTCCCAGCCGTCGCCGTCGAACTGGCGGCTGATGATTTGTGGCGTCTCAGCCAGGGCCTGGGGCATGTCGGCCATTGCCTGCTTGAAGTGGGGGCTGTTGACGTGGTCTCCGGCGGCATCGTCCTTGAAGGCTTCCAACAGGACAAACTCGTTGGGATCATCCACACTGCGGGACCAGTCGAACCAGAGGTTGCCGGGTTCCTCGCGGGTGGCCTTGGTGAAGCTGTCCACAAGGCCGAGCCAGCGGTCTGACCAGTCGGGCTTGACCTTGAACTTAACCACAATAAAGATCATGGGATTTCCTTCCGTTCGTGTGTGAATCCGTCAGTTTGTTGCCATGTCGAGCTCGCAGGCCAGGATGGCTTCGCGGGCCTGCTGCTGTTGCACGGGTGTTCCGGCCTGCTCGGCCCATTGCTCAGCGAGCTGAAACTCCACCAGCGCTTCGGTGAACCGGCCGGCACGATGCAACATCCGGCCCAGGCTGCTGTGCAGCTCCGCCATCCACCGCCTCGTGTGCCTGTCGTGCGCAGTGGAGGCGTACTCAAGTGCACTCCGGGTCCAGGCTTCTGCGTGTGCGGGATCTGCCTCCGCCAGCATGTGCAACGCGTCCACGGCGAGGAACTCCTCGCCGAGGTGGTCGCCCAGTTCGGCAGCCTGTTCCAACAGCGGAGCCGCCATGGCTGCATGGCCGCTAGAGGTCAGAAGCCGGCCGCGCTCCAGCAAAACCCGGACCCCTACTGTGGGTTCTTCCTCGCAGTCAATTGAATCCAGCAGCGCATCGGCCTCTTCGTAGCGCTCCTGCAGGCCAATGGCCCGGCCCAACTGGGTGGTCAGTTCGGCTTTTTCGTCGGTGGTGTAGGCGGGGTCGGCAAGGGCGTCCCGGAAACGCTGTTCGGACAAAGCCGGGTCCGTGAAGTTCCATAGGCGGTCAAGGGTCTGTTGGTCCAGCATGTACCTTCTCCTGATCAGCTTTCACCTGCGGCGAGTTGGCGTGCCCCTTCAACGTATCGCGAAGTGACATGCCTCTGCGCCGCCCGGGTCACCAGGGCACCTGCACGGTAGAAGCGGTTGGCAGGCACGCTGAACGCGGTGATCTTCAGGAACACCCGCCCCGTGTCATCGACCTCCACCTCAAAGGCCTCTTCGCCGCGCGCCGGATGTCCGGGCAGCGTGCCGTAACCGAAACCGGCTGACTGCGGACCGTCGCCGGGCACGGGCCGCCGGACCCACACCACCTCGCAGGGGGCATTGATCCGGAAAGGCCCGACGCCGAAGCCGCTCACCACGCGCGTTCCCGGACGGACGACGTCGGACTCGGCCCGGACGCGCAGCCCCGAACGCCGCTGCAGCTCCCAGGACAGGATTCCCTTCGCCACCCGGCGATACAGTTCAACGCCCTCCCCCAGATAGACCTGGGATACCAGGCAGGGGAATCCCTCCGGCGGTCGGCCGTTCTCAGTGGCGCCCACCCCCGGGTAATCGAGCCGGCCGCCCACCAGGCGCTTGCCCTTCACGGCCGTCCTCCCGGGAGAGCGGACGCTGAAGGGGTTCCGGACAGCCGTGCCCAGCCGAGCTGTTCCTGCTGCTTGCGGCTCAACGTGGCCACCACCAGGTCGTAGGAGTCCTCCACCATGTCCCGGACCATGTCGTCAGGCAGTGCTCCATCCAGGCGCACACCGTTCCAGTGCGTCTTGTTCATGTGCCAGGCGCCGGTAATCTCGGGGTGCGCGGCGCGCAGCTGCTCGGCCAGCGCGGGCTCACACTTCAGGCTCACCGACCAGTCCTCGGAGTCCATGGCGGACAGGGCGAACATTTTCGCTTCCTGCCGGGCTCCGCCGGAAACGGCGGCGCGGACCTTGAACACGGACGTCTCGGGGCCAAAGGGGAAATCCTCGAATGCACCTGGAAATGACAGGCAGATTGCCTTGAGCTGTGCTGGGTCCATGGTGCGAGCCTACAAAGCCCTCCCGTCCGGTGCTAGTCTGCGAAGATGTCACCCGACCAGGCCACGATCCCCGTTCTGGACATGAGCACCGCACGCCAGCCGTACGGTTCCTTTAGCCCGGAATTCATCGACCAGCTGCGGGACGCAGCCCATAACGTGGGCTTCTTCCAGATCACTGGTTACGGCGCCGCTCCCGGACAGGCCGAAGAGCTCCTGGCCCTCATCAAGCGTTTCTTCGACCTGCCCCTTGAGGAGCGGATGAAGCTCGATAACCGGCTGTCGCCGCATTTCCGCGGCTACACGCGGATGGGCACGGAAGTCACGCAGGGCAGGGCCGATGCCCGCGAGCAGATCGACTTTTCGCCGGAACGCGAGCCGGTCGTGGACTATCCGGCGGATCAGCCTTATTGGCTCCTGCAGGGCCATAACCTCTGGCCGGACGAGGCAATGCCGGAGCTTGAGCCAGCGGCCATGGCCTGGGCCGAGCTGATGTCCGAGGTCGCCATGGAACTCCTGCGCGGCATCGCCGTGGCCCTCGGCCTGCCGGAGGACCACTTCGACGAACCCTTTGGCGACGAGCCGGCCTGGATGGGCAAGCTGGTGCACTACGTTGGCGGCGTGGTGGAAGCTGCCGGCGACCAGGGTGTGGGCTCACACGCGGACTACGGTTTTGTCACCCTCCTGCTCCAGGACGAGGTGGGCGGGCTGGAAGTGCTGCCGCACGGAACCACCGAGTGGGCCACCGTGGAACCCATTCCGGGGGCGCTGGTGGTGAATCTCGGCGAGATGCTGGAGGTAGCCACCGAGGGCTACCTGATGGCCACCATCCACCGGGTCAAGGCTCCGCCGCCCGGCGTGGACCGCTATTCAGTGCCGTTCTTCTGGTCCCCGCGCCTGGATGCCGTGATCGATCCCGTGCCGCTGCCGCCTGAGCTGAAGGCCCAGGCCCGCGGCCTCTCCGACGATCCGACCAACCCGATGCTCGCCTCATTCGGCCTGAACATGCTCAAGGGCAGGATGCGCGCCCACCCGGATGTCACCGAACGCCACTACCCGGGACTGATGCAGCGCTGATGACCGGCCGGGCGGATCCGCCCCGTCAGAGGTTGTATTTCCACGCCTGCTGCGCCGGGCAGACGTTCATCACAACATCCAGTCCTGCGGCCTTCGCACGCTCAGCTGCTGCCTCGTCGATGACGCCCAGCTGCATCCAGATGGCTTTGGCGCCGGCCGCAATGGCCTGGTCAACCACAGCGCCGACCTTCTGAGAATTAACGAAGCAGTCCACGACGTCGACGGGCTGCTTTTCGGCGGGGATATCCGCGAGGGTGCGGTACCCGGTTTCGCCGTGCACCGGGTCGCCCGGCAGGTTCACGGGAATGATCTCCATCCCGAGCCTGTCGCGGATAAAAAGGGACGTGTCGTAGGCGGCGCGCCACTCGTTGGTGGTCAGGCCCACGATGGCCCACCGCCCCTTGGTTCGCATAAGGCGCTCCATGACTGCAGGATCGTTGGTGTTGCCCATGCCCCAAGCCTACGCCGCTTTGCAAAAGTTCCTCATGCCGAATTTTTGACCGGCACGAGGGGGCGGGATGGCATGTGAACGAACATTACACACTACAAGTCCGGATTTGGATTGTTTGATTCACATGGGGTGTAGTGGTGAGTGACCATCCCGAGCGGCCGAGAGACCTGGATCGATGAAGCCGCAGCAACCCTGGTCAGCGGGCGCCCCCACGGCACACGCTGATAGCAAGGAAAAAGCCTTGGGTAAGCGGAACTGACCACTCCGCAAAAGGCTCGACTCCGTAGGGTGCTACTGCCAGGACCGATGGAGTGATCCCATGACTGCAGTCCTGACTTCCGAGCGTGCCGGCAAGACCACCGGCTCTTCCTCAGCACTTCCTGTGTCCTTCCGCGGTCTGCGCCGCACCTTCGGGACGGGCGACGCCGCCCGCACTGTCCTGCGCGACGTCACCTTCGACGTCGAAGCAGGGGAAGTCCTGGCCATCCTGGGACCGTCCGGCTGCGGCAAATCAACCCTGCTGCGCGCGGCGGCGGGCCTGGACTCCCCGAGCGCCGGTTCCGTGGTCATCCAGGACAGCGCCGTCCAGGGCATCGATCCCCGCTGTGCGTTTGCTTTCCAGGAACCGCGGCTGCTCCCCTGGCACACCCTGCAGGCCAATGTGGCCATCGGCCTGCCCACCGGCTGCAGCGCCAAAGAAGGCAAAGCCAAGGTGTCCCGCCTGCTGGAACTTGTGGGCCTGGACAGTTTCGCCAAGCACCGCCCCCGCGAGGTCTCCGGCGGAATGGCCCAGCGCGCGTCCCTGGCCCGGGCACTGGCACGCAACCCCGGGGTCCTGCTGCTCGACGAACCGTTCGGTGCGCTGGACGCCCTGACCCGCATCAAGATGCAGGACCTGCTCCTGGACGTGCACAAGGCCGAACCCACCACAGTGCTCCTGGTCACCCACGACGTTGACGAGGCATTGCAGCTGGCGGACCGGATCATCGTTCTCGGAACTGCCGACGGCGGCCAGGGCGCCACGATCGTGCGGACCGTTGATGTGCCAGGCAGCCGTCCCCGCGACCGAGCCTCGGCAGAACTCGCCACGCTGCGCGTCTCCCTCCTGGCCAGCCTGGGTGTCGACGGGCATTGACGCCCGCAACTTCCGGCATAGCCCCGGCCCTCCGGGCCACAGATCCACTCCGCTCACCCACAAACGCAAAAGCCCGCCGTCGGTCATTAACCCGCGGCCGGAACTTGCGCCCTCCGCACCATCAGCGCAAAGGAAAACCATGCAGCACGCACGTCCCTTCACCCGCCGTTCCCTCCTTGGGGCAGCCGCCGTGGCCGCCGCCTCGGCCCTGGCGCTGACCGGCTGCGTTGCTGGTGAGGGCTCTTCCGGCCAGGCCGCGGCTGCGGGCAGCACGGCGGGCGGGACGCTGAACATTGACTTCGCCACCTATAACCCGCTCAGCCTGGTCATCAAGGACCAGGGCTGGCTTGAAGCCTCACTCAAGGACCAGGGCGTCACCGTCAACTGGATCCAGTCCGCCGGCTCAAACAAGGCCAACGAAGCCCTCCGCTCGGGCGCCATCGACGTCGGATCAACAGCAGGCTCCGCAGCCCTCCTGGCCCGCTCCAACGGTTCACCCATCCGCACCATCAGCATCTACTCCCAGCCGGAGTGGGCGGCGCTGGTGGCCCCCGCCGGTTCCGGCATCACGTCCGTCGCCGATCTCAAGGGCAAGTCCGTGGCCGCCACCAAGGGCACCGACCCCTACTTCTTCCTCCTGCAGGCCCTCGAGGAAGCCGGACTGAAGCCCGGCGACGTGACCGTGCAGAACCTGCAGCATGCTGATGGCCGCACGGCCCTGGAGAACGGCTCCGTGCAGGCGTGGTCCGGCCTGGACCCGATCATGGCCGGTGCCGAGCAGAAGGGCGCGACGCTCTTCTACCGGAACCTGGACTTCAACACCTACGGCTTCCTCAACGCCACCGAGTCCTTCCTCAAGGACAAGCCCGAACTGGCGCAGGCCGTGGTGAACGCCTACGAAAAGGCCCGCGCCTGGGCCGCCGCCAACCCGGACGAAACGGCACAGATCCTGGCCGACGTTGCCGGACTGGATCTGGCCGTGGCGAAGACCGTGGTTCTGGAACGCAGCAACCTGGACGTAGACGCCGCGCCCGGTGAGGCGCAGCGCAAAGTACTGGAGAAGATCGGCCCCACGTTTGTGGAAACCGGCGACGTCAAGACTCAGCAGCAGATCGACGACGCCGTGGCCTCCCTTCTCGACGACTCGCTGGTGAAGAAGGCTGATCCGTCAGCCATTAAGGGTTCCTGATGAGCAATCCGGAACACACCTTCCTCACCGGCAACAGTGTTGCGGATGAGCGCGCTGCAGCCGCTCCCGCAACATCGGCAGGCGCCGCCCGGGCGGATGCTTCGGCAACCGCTCCGGCAAAGGGATGGTCTCCCGCCGGGGTCCGTTCACGGAACTGGGCGCGCCTGCCCCTTGGCGTGATCATTCCGGCGATCCTGCTGGTCTCCTGGCAGGTGGCATCGTCCACCGGCATGTTCAGTGTGGTCCAACTGCCGCCCCCTGCAATGGTGCTGGGCGCAGCCGGCGAACTCCTGGGCCGCGGCGAACTGGGCACCCACATTGCCATTTCCACCCAGCGTGTGGTGATCGGATTCCTCATCGGCGCCGCATTGGGCCTCATCCTGGGAGCCACTGTGGGCCTGTCGAAAATTGCCGACGCCCTCCTGGCACCCACCATCGGTGCATTGCGCGCCGTCCCGTCCCTGGCTTGGGTGCCGCTGCTGATCCTGTGGCTGAAGATCGGCGAAGACTCCAAGGTCACCCTGATCATCATCGGCGCCTTCTTCCCCGTTTTCACCACCGTGTCCCTGGCCCTGCGCCACGTGGACCGAAATCTGGTGGAAGCGGCCCGCGCCTTCGGGCTCAAGGGCGTCAGGCTCCTGACCACTGTGCAGCTGCCCGCTGTGGTGCCGGCAGTCTTTTCCGGGCTGCGCCTGGCACTGGCGCAGGCCTGGCTGTTCCTGGTGGCTGCCGAACTGATCGCCTCCTCCATGGGGCTCGGCTTCCTGCTGATCGACTCACAAAACAACGGCCGCACCGACAGGCTTTTCCTGGCCATCGTGCTGCTGGCCGTGATTGGAAAACTGACGGATGCCCTCCTGGGCCTGGCAGAGAAATGGGCGGTAAAACGATGGGCCTGAGCACCGTGGACGCGATTGAAACCGCACACAACAAGCACCCCGGCACCGAAGCCGAGCGGATTGCGTTCTGGGAGGACGCGGCCCGGCGCCTGGACTGGGCCGAACCGTGGCACACCGCCCACACGTTCGAGAAGGCAGAGCTCCTCAGCGGCCCCGACGTCCCCGCCGACGAAGCGGAATACTCGGTCCCGC
Organism: Pseudarthrobacter sp. BIM B-2242; assembly: GCF_014764445.1. NCBI lineage: Bacteria > Bacillati > Actinomycetota > Actinomycetes > Micrococcales > Micrococcaceae > Pseudarthrobacter > Pseudarthrobacter sp. BIM B-2242. The sequence goes on along the minus strand of NZ_CP061721.1, from coordinate 512,552 downwards.
GCATCGAATGGTTCGCCGGCGGACGCCTGAACGTGGCCTACAACTGCGTGGACCGCCATGTGGAGGCAGGGCGCGGCGACAAGGTGGCGCTCTACTTCGAGGGCGAACCGGGAGACCGCCGTGCCATCACCTATGCCGAACTCCAGCGTGAAGTGGCCAAGGCCGCCAACGCGCTCCTGGCATTGGGCATCACCAAGGGCGACCGCGTGGTCATCTACCTGCCCGTCATCCCCGAAACCGTCATCATCACCCTCGCCGTGGCCCGCATCGGCGCCATCCACTCGCTGGTGTTCGGCGGCTTCTCCGCGGAGGCGCTGAAGTTCCGTGTGGAGGACACCCAGGCCAGGCTGCTGGTCACCACGGACGGCCAGTTCCGCCGCGGCGTGGCCGTGCCGGTCAAGGACAACGCCGATGCGGCCGTCGCGGGGGACAATGCCATCGAGCACGTCCTCGTGGTCAACCGCACCACCCCGGCGGACCAGCTCGCTGCCGTTTCCATGACTGAAGGCCGCGACGTCTGGTGGCATGACGCCGTCGGAAACGCTGCGGACGTCCACGAGCCGGAAGCGTTCGACGCCGAGACTCCCCTCTTCATCATGTACACCTCCGGCACCACGGGTAAGCCGAAGGGCTTGGTCCACACCTCCGGCGGCTACCTCACCCAGGCGTCCTGGAGCTACGAGCACCTGTTCAGCAACCCGGATCCGGCCCTCCGTGACGGCGACGTGCACTGGTGCACGGCGGACCTCGCCTGGGTCACCGCGCACACGTACGAAATCTACGGACCGCTCTCCAACGGCGTCACCCAGGTGATCTTCGAAGGCACCCCGAACACCCCGCATCCGGGCCGGCACTTCGAAATCATCGAGCGGTACGGCGTCACGCAGTACTACACGGCTCCCACGCTTGTCCGTTCCCTGATGGGCTGGTTCCCGGACGGCGTGCCGGACACCTACAACCTCTCCTCCATCCGGATGCTGGGCACCGTGGGCGAAGCTGTCAACCCCGAGGCCTGGCGCTGGCTGCGGCAGAACGTCGGCGCCGGCACCGCCCCCGTGGTGGACACGTGGTGGCAGTCCGAAACCGGAGCGACCATCCTCTCCCCCGCCCCCACGGACACCGACTTCAAACCCGGGTGCGCGGCTCGCCCGCTGCCCGGGGTGAGCACCAGGATCGTGGACGACGCCGGCAAGACAGTTCCGCCGGGCGTCCAGGGGTTCATTGTGGTTGACGCCTTTGGGCCGTCCATCGCGCGGACCGTGTGGGGCAACCCCCAGCGCTACCTCGATTCCTACTGGCGGCAGTATGCCGAGCAGGGCTGGTTCCTGGCCGGCGACGGTGCCAAGTACGACGCCGACGGCGATATCTGGATCCTGGGCCGCGTGGATGACACCCTCAACGTCTCCGGACACCTGCTGTCCACCATCGAGATCGAATCGGCCCTGGTGTCCCACCCGGACGTGGTGGAGGCCGGCGTCTGTCCGGTGGCTGATCCGAAGACCGGACACGCGATTGTGGCGTTTGTCGTTTTACGGGGCGACGCTGCGCAAGACTGTGCCACGGACCTCCGCAACCACGTCGCGAAGGCGATCGGCCCCATCGCCAAGCCGCGCGACGTCGTCGTGGTTCCTGACGTACCCAAGACGCGCAGCGGCAAGATCATGCGCCGGCTGCTGACGCAGCTTTTTGAGGGGACCGCCCTGGGCGACACCACCTCACTCCAGAACGAACCGGCGATCGCCGGCATCCAGGACGTCCTGCGCGAGCGGACCCTAGCAAAGGAAAATTCATGACAGACATCAGCAACGTAGCCCGTCTCTCTGAGCCGCTGAAGTTCGCCTACTGGGTGCCGAACGTTTCCGGCGGCCTGGTGGTTTCCACCATCGAGCAGCGGACCGGCTGGGACTTCGACTACAACAAGAAGCTGGCGCAGATCGCCGAGAACTCCGGCTTCGAGTACGCCCTGACCCAGACGCGCTACGCCGCCTCCTACGGCGCGGACAAGCAGCACGAAGCCACCTCGTTCAGCCTGGCCCTGCTGGCCGCGACCGAGCGCCTCAAGGTCATCGCCGCGGTCCACCCGGGCATGTGGCACCCGGGCGTGCTGGCCAAATACATCATCACGGCGGATCACATCTCCAACGGCCGCGCCGCTGTTAACATCGTCTCCGGCTGGCTCAAGAACGAGTTCACCAACTTCGGCCTCGAATGGCTGGAGCACGACGAACGCTACGTCCGCACCGAGGAGTTCATCAAGGTCCTGCGGGGCCTCTGGACCGAGCAGGAATACAGCCAGTCCGGCAAGTACTACAACATCACCGACTTCACCCTGAACCCGGCACCGGTTGACGTTCCGGGCCGCGCGCACCCGGAGATCTTCTTCGGCGGCAACTCCACGGCGGCGCAGGCTACCGCCGGCCGCGTGGCTGACTGGTACTTCTCCAACGGCAAGGACCTGGAAGGCTTCAAGGAAAACATCGCCGGTGTGGTGGGCGCTGCCGGCGGGACCCGGCGCGGCACGGGCGGCCCGCTTGACGCACCCAAATTCGGCCTGAACGGCTTTGTCATCGCCCGCGATTCAGAAAAGGAAGCCCGCGACACCCTGCGCGAAGTCGTGGCGAAGGCACACAAGCCGGCAGTCCAGGGCTTCCGCGACGCCGTGCAGGAAGCCGGCGCGTCCACCAAGGACGGCAAGGGCATGTGGGCAGACTCGAGCTTCGAGGACCTGGTCCAGTACAACGACGGCTTCAAGACCCAGCTGATCGGCACCCCGGAGCAGATCGCCGAGCGGATCGTCGAATACAAGAAGATCGGCGTGAACCTGTTCCTCACCGGCTACCTGCACTTCCAGGAGGAAGTGGCGGCGTTCGGCCAGGACATCCTGCCGATCGTCCGCGAACTCGAAGCCGACCTCGCCCGCAAGAACGGCACGGAACTGATCCCCACCCGCCCCCTAGCCTCTGAAAAGGTGGCTGTCTAATGTCCGATCGCACATTTGGTTTCCGCACCCGCGCCCTGCACGCCGGCGGCACTCCCGACGCCGAGCACGGAGCCCGCGCAGTGCCCATTTACCAGACCACGTCCTTTGTGTTCAAGGACACCCAGGACGCGGCCAACCTGTTCGCACTGCAGAAGTACGGCAACATCTACTCCCGCATCGGCAACCCCACCGTGGCTGCGTTCGAGGAGCGCATCGCCTCGCTGGAAGGCGGCATCGGCGCGGTGGCCACGTCCTCCGGCATGGCCGCTGAGTTCATCACGTTCGCCGCCCTGACCCAGTCCGGCGACCACATCGTGGCCGCTTCACAGCTGTACGGCGGCACCGTCACCCAGCTGGACGTGACCCTGCGCCGGTTCGGTGTGGACACCACGTTCGTGCCCGGCACCGACCCCGCGGACTATGCCGCGGCGGTCCGGGAAAACACCAAGGCGATCTTCGTCGAGGTGGTGGCCAACCCGTCGTCGGAAGTCCAGGACCTTGCCGGGCTGGCCAAGGTAGCGCACGACGCCGGTATCCCCTTGGTGGTCGACGCCACCCTGAGCACGCCGTACCTCGTGCGGCCGATCGAACACGGCGCCGACATCGTGATCCACTCCGCCACGAAGTTCCTCGGCGGGCATGGCACCACGCTGGGCGGCGTGATTGTCGAAAGCGGCCGGTTCAACTGGGGCAACGGCAAGTTCCCCACGATGACCGAGCCGGTGGCCTCCTACGGCAACGTCTCCTGGTGGGGCAACTTCGGCGAGTACGGCTTCCTGACCAAGCTGCGCTGCGAACAGCTCCGCGACATCGGCCCGGCGCTGTCCCCGCAGTCCGCCTTCCAGCTGCTGCAGGGCGTGGAAACCCTCCCGCAGCGCCTGGACGAGCACCTGAAGAACGCGCAGGCCGTGGCCGAATGGCTCGAAGCCGATCCCCGCGTGGCCTATGTGAACTTCTCCGGGCTCCCCTCGCACCCGCACTTTGAGCGGGCGAAGAAGTACCTGCCACTGGGCCCCGGCTCCGTGTTCTCCTTCGGCGTGAAGGGCGGCCGCGTGGCCGGGCAGAAGTTCATCGAAGCCCTGCAGCTGGCCTCACACCTGGCCAACGTGGGCGATTCCCGCACCCTGGTGATCCACCCCGGTTCCACCACGCACCAGCAGCTCAGCCCGGAGCAGCTGGCAACGGCCGGTGTGCCCGAGGACCTGGTCCGCATCTCCGTGGGCCTGGAGGACATCGAGGATATCCTGTGGGACCTGGACCAGGCCCTGACCGAGGCCTCGGCGGTCTCAGCCGCTGAGGAAGACTTCACCCTGGAAGCTGATTCCTGCACGATTGGAGCACGCGCATGAGCACCGAAACCCGCACCTGGGAAGGCCCCTCCGCACCGGAGCGCCTGAACCTGCTGCGTGCAGCCAAGTCCATTGCCATTGTGGGCGCCTCGGACAAGCCGTCGCGGGCGAGCTACTTCGTGGCGACCTACCTGCAGTCATCCACCAGGTACAAGGTCTACTTCGTCAACCCCGTGGTGAAGGAGATCCTGGGCGAGCCGACGTACGCGTCGCTGGCCGATCTCCCCGAAAGTCCGGACATCGTAGATGTCTTCCGCAAGCACGATGACCTCCCCGGCGTCCTGGACGAAGCCATCGCGGCCGGAGCCAAGACCCTCTGGCTGCAGCTCGGCTCCTGGCACGAGGCAGTGGCCGCCGATGCGGAGGCAGCAGGGCTCAACGTGGTGATGGACCGCTGCGTGAAGATCGAGCACGCCCGCTTCCACGGCGGCCTGCACCTGGCCGGTTTCGACACCGGCGTCATCTCCTCCAAGCGGCAGCTCCTGTCCTGACGGAAATGACAGGAGCGGTAGTCCTCAGAGCATCATCTCCCTGAGGACTACCCTGCTTAGCGGCTGAACTTCTTCAGCCAGATTGAACCGGGACCGGCATTGCCGGCTCCGGTTTTTTCTGTTCCTGCCGGGTCTGTTGTTGCCGGTCCAAGGATTGCCGGCGTCAGGTTGTCCACGACGGCGGCGGAGGCCCCGCCCACGAGCCTGCCTGCTCCTTCCAGCCCGGCGGCGAGGTCAGTGCCGGGCGCAGCGCCAGGCCCCTGGCCTTCCGGCGCGGTACCGTCCGGCGAGCTGCCGCCGCCGTTGGTGGCGGCGCCGTTCCGGGACGCCCCGCCGTCGGCCGCCGGCTTACCCGGTGATACCGTGGCCCCGCCGGGGTCCTGGCTTCGGCCGGGACCGTTGCCCTGCCCGGCACTCCCCTGCACATCGTTCCCGGGGGCGCCGGTTCCCGGCCGGTTAGGTCCCGGTTCTCCGGTCACCTGATGGCTGGTTCCCTGCCCGGGCAGCGATGAGCCGTCCGACAGTGGATCGTCCGGCCCTGAGCCGTCCCGCACGGTTGCGTCCGGGGAGCCGGGCCCGGCCGCGGGCGGCCAAGGCAGGTCCCCGGCTGCTTCGGCGACAGGGATCCCGGTGACGGTCCAGGACGGTGCCCAGTCCTGCAGCATGTGCTGGACGGAGCGGCTGGCGTTGGGACCCGGAGCCGGGGCCGTGGCCGCCACCCCGGTGACGCCCAGGCCCATCCCCGCGATGACGGCAAGGCTGGCAGCAGCGGTCCGGTGGCTGCGGCGCAGGCGATGGCGGGCCAGTTGGCTTGGCTGCGCCGACAGCAGTGCCGCCAGTTCCCCGCCGGGCGCCGGAACCGGCAGGGACGCCAGCGCACCCAACGAGAGCAGTGTGGCCCGAAGGCCTGGGTCCGTTTCGCCGGCGTCGAGCAGCATCTCATCCACAGTGCGGAGCAGAGGGCTGGTGTTGGAGGTCATGGCATCACATATTCCTTCACTGCGGACTGCTCGCGCAGCCGGATCAAAGCGCGGCGCTGGAGCTGTTTCACGGCGCCTCCGCTTTTGCCCATAACCTCCGCCGCCTGCTCAATGGTCAGGCCCGCTATCAGGCGCAGCGTCAGGACCTCACGCTGGTCATCCGGAAGGACACTCAGCAGACCCTGCACCTCCTCCGGTGAGACACGCTCCATCACCTCGTCCTCGGCAGAGGACTCCTCGCGCACGTCCAGGTCGGGTTCGAAGGGAAGGACAACAGGGGTGCGGCGCCGCCGCCGGTGGTCGTCCACCATCCGCGCGTGGGCCACCGAGAAGACAAACGTCCGCAGTCCTGCCACACCGCCGGTGACCGTCTGCAGCAGAGGAAGGACCGCCAGGAACACTTCCTGCATAACAGCCTCCGGATCTTCTACCCCGCGGGCTGTGAGGTAGCCCAGGACCTGTGATGCATAGGACCGGTACACGATGCTGAAGAGCTCCGGTTCCAGGGCGCGCGCATGCCAAACGTCGTCTGTCAGCGCATAGGTCACGGACATAGGGCTTTCGGTGAGGGGGCTCTGCCTGCCCCGCTAACTTTACCCGCCGGTAACCATGCCCGCCGGCAGCGGGCGGTGCACCGTTGAGGAGCAAAAGAGCCGGCCTGGAACCTGATGGGGGACAAGTTCCAAACCGGCGCTACAAAGGGGTAATCGTTGCGGACCCGGCGGGGGTTACGCCCGGTCACTAAGAATTTTTAAATTTCTTGGCTTGGGCCGCGGCGCCTTCCCCGGCGCCGCGCCAAAACGCTTCTTACACGCTGCCGCGCACGGCATTGAAGTGGGCAAACGCGCGGACCCGGCTGACCGGCACACGCTGCACGTCACAAGCAGGTTCGGCTGCGGGGGCCTGCACAGCGACGGATGGTACGGCCACGGACCGGGCCGGCACAGGAGCCCGTGCAGGGGTGCGCCGGTCATGGCGCTCAGCGGCGGAAAGATCGGTCACGAGCCCGGTTCCGGCGCACTCGCGGGCGGCGGCGATTCCGGCTGCGACGGCGGACTTGTCCGCGAAAGCCCCGGACACCGCCACCACGGTGCCATCAGGGGCCTTGAGGCGGAACCTGAAGAGGGAATCAGCGTCGAGAAAAACTTCAAACATTCCGGCCATAACAAAAATCCTTCCGGTCGGCGGGGTTCCTGCTCGTGGCGTCGTTGTCACGTGGCAGGCCCGGACGCATCCCTGCGCCATGTTCCCGCGGGTCTGGTCGAACGATCTGTTGATCCATTCACCCTATGTGAAAAGTCTCCCGGCCGCGCCTGCAGCCCCACAAGACCGGCGGCGTTAACCCTGTGTAAATTGCGTGCATCCACCCGCGGACCGTCCGCCTGTCCCGCAAAAACGGCGGCGGACCACCCCCGAAAAGGGTGACCCGCCGCCGTCGGACGTTCCGGAACGTCAGCTGTTAATGAGGTCGTGCACCACGATGGTCTGGTCCCGGTCCGGGCCCACGCCGATAGCGGAGAAACGCGTCCCGGAGAGCTTTTCGAGGGCCAGCACATAGTTGCGGGCGTTCTCGGGAAGGTCTTCCAGGGTGCGGGCTCCGGTGATGTCCTCGGTCCAGCCTTCGAAGTACTCGAAGATGGGCACCGCGTGGTGGAACTCGGTCTGGGTCATCGGCATTTCGTCGTGGCGGACGCCGTCAACGTCGTAGGCAACGCATACCGGGATCTGCTCGATGCCCGTCAGGACGTCCAGCTTGGTGACGAAGTAGTCCGTGAAGCCGTTGACCCGGGAAGCGTGGCGGGCCAGGACGGCGTCGTACCAGCCGCAGCGGCGGGGACGGCCGGTGTTGACGCCGAACTCACCGCCGGTCTTCTGCAGGTACACGCCCATGTCGTCGAACAGTTCCGTGGGGAACGGGCCGGCGCCGACGCGGGTGGTGTAGGCCTTGATGATGCCGATGGAACGCGAGATCCGGGTGGGACCGATGCCCGAACCAACGGACGCACCGCCGGCCGTGGGGTTGGAGGAGGTCACAAACGGGTATGTCCCGTGGTCCACGTCCAGGAACGTGGCCTGGCCGCCTTCCATCAGCACAACCTTGCCCTCGTCCAGGGCATTGTTCAGGACCAGTGTGCTGTCGATGACCAGCGGGCGCAGCCGCTCGGCGAAGGACAGGAAGTAGGTGACGATCTCCTCGACCACCACGCTGCGGCGGTTGTAGACCTTGACCAGGAGTTCGTTCTTCTGGCGCAGTGAGCCTTCCACCTTCTGGCGGAGGATGGATTCGTCGAAGACGTCCTGGACGCGGATGCCCAGCCGGGCCACCTTGTCCATGTAAGCCGGGCCGATGCCGCGGCCGGTGGTGCCGATGGCGCGGCTGCCGAGGAAGCGCTCGGTGACCTTGTCCAGCACCTGGTGGTAAGGCGCGACCAGGTGGGCGTTGGCGGACACACGGAGTTTGGAGGTGTCCGCTCCGCGGGCCTCCAGTCCGTCGATCTCCTCGAACAGTGCTTCGAGGTTCACCACGCAACCGTTGCCGATGATCGGAACCGCGTTAGGGCTCAGGATGCCTGCCGGAAGGAGCTTAAGCTCATACTTCTCACCGCCTACGACGACGGTATGGCCGGCATTGTTGCCGCCGTTCGGCTTGACGACGTAGTCAACACGGCCGCCAAGAAGATCGGTGGCTTTGCCTTTTCCTTCGTCGCCCCACTGGGCTCCTACGATCACGATTGCTGGCATGGGATCCTCCCCCATTCGTTCGGGCCGCACAGTTTGTCCACCGAATGGCAGATCCGGTGCGGCGCCGTTCATGAGAATGCCCCGGAGGCAACGCCCGTCCGGACCGCGACGGCGGCCGGCCACGCAAGAGTTCCGGGGCTCTTACCACCCAAGTTTAGCCGATCACAGACTTTCTCCATTCAGGAGGCGTCCCGTGGCCCTTCGTGAGCGACAAAGGACCACGGGCAGGCACTACTCGCTGTCGGCTTCCTCGCCCGGCCGGGACGTTTGGGTGGCCAGGCTGTCCCAGAAGGAGGTGTCGGCGTCGGCAATGGACCCATCTGCGATGGCCGCAGCCGTGGCCGTCAGCGTGGTCACTGTCTGTTTGATGAGGTAACCGTTGCTGCGGAGACCGAGGGCGTAGCCATCCAGGTAATGATCCGACATGCCCCGCATTTCGAAGAGCAGGGTGGCGATACCGTACTCCACTGCGATGCCGTTGCGGCTGATTGTCTCGGCGCTGCCGCCGACGTACTTGCCCAAGTGGCCCCAGCCGGTGGAGTCAACGTTATTGAACACCACGGCACCCAGCTGTTTGGACTTGTCCACAACAGCGGGATCGGCGTTGGGGGTAGTTGGGTACAGGATGGACCCGGAGACCAGTTTCCCGTCGCGCTCGCTTCTGATGCCTTGGTGGTGAAGGTCAATCATGTAGTCAATCTTGTACTTGGTCATCACGTTGTTGTGCAGCGCCTGCGTCTCGGGCTGAACCTTGGCCACATGGTCCCGGTTCAGGTCCACTTCCTCGGCGTTGTACCGCGTCATGTTGCGGTCGCCCTTAGCCAGATAGTCATCAAGCGGGAAGTTGACGTCTCCCATCGCACCGTCGGCGTTGAGCATGGGAACGATAAGGACGTTCACCCCGCCGAGAATGTCCGCCGATTTTCCGGTCCCGAGGTGCTTGACGAATTCCAGGGCACCCTCGGTGGTGAGTTGCTCGTTGCCGTGCTGCTGGGTCAGATAGAGGATGGTGGGCTTGGCCGGATCCGACAGGTACTTCACCAGATGAATATCCCGGCCTTTGACGGTCTGGCCGATCACTTCCAGTTCCATGGCGGATTGGCGGGCGTCCTGGTCTTGCAGGAAGGTGACCATCTGGTCATAGGTGGCCAGTTTGGACGTGGTGATCTGGCCGTTGCCGTCATAGTTGGGCCCTTCGCCCACGGCGTTCGCCAACGGCGCCGGCGCGGCCACCGCCGCCAAGGCCAATGCTCCGGAAACGGCGAGCGTCTTCAAGGTTGCCAGAGTTTGCTTCACGGGGCGTTACCTCTTTCGAGTGCAAGTAGGGTGCGAACCAGCCACACAATCTCTGTTGCGAACTGTGACAGCAGCCAACCAAGCTATACGGATTAAGTCAATGTCCGTGACTAGTTTGCGGCTGACGCCGATACGGATTAAACCATTCATACACCGGCGTTTCGCTTTGCGGGACTTGATAGACTGATATAGATCGACTAGGAATCGGTCCACACCACATTTCAAAACCATCCTGGAATGGCTGCGCCTCCCCGCGCCCATTTTCCGGATTGGCGCAGCACCGAGCCCCGCAGGAGACACTTCACTTCATGACAGCCCTGGCCCCCGAATCTTTCCGTGAACAGCTCATGAGCCGCCGTTACGAGCCCAACGTCGCCGCCGTCAACGAGCTGTGCGATTCCCTGCAGAGCGTCAAGCCCCACACCCAGGTCCCCTACGTCGACCCCATGCACGACGTGGACGAGTGCCGCATCATCAGCCTCTACTCCAACATCGGCGAGGCCGACCCGTCCGGCTTCATCACCGCCGGCGACGACGACGCCGCCACCCGCATGCTCGGCATTCAGTGGAAGCTGGGCCTGCGTCCGGAATTTGTGATGCCGTGGAACGTCCACCCGTGGCACACCCCGGGCGAGCTCAACGGCAAGTTCACGCCGGACCAGATCTCTTCCGGTCTGAAGCCGCTGCTCAAGTTCCTGGCTTTGGTTCCCCGCGCCTCGGTCATTGTTGCCCACGGCACCGAAGCCAACCGCCTGGCCAACCTGCTCCTGAAGACCGAGGTCCCCATGATCTGGCGCCGCGGCCTGAAGACTTACAAGGTCCGCTCGCTGAGCGGCCGCGCATTCGCCGGCACACCGGCCCGCCAGGAGCAGTACCTCGAGGAAATGCGGGTCGCCTATGCAGACGCCATGGCCCGCACCGGCCTCGCGAAAGCTGCCAGCTGACTTAACCCGGCGCAGACGACGGCGGGCGGTCACCTTTCTTCCGAAAGGTAACCGCCCGCCGTCGCACTTTAACCGCCTTGCTGTCCAGGCTATGAGGCCTCGATGGCTGCTTTCGCGGCCGGGTCCGAGTCGTTCAGGAACTTCTCGATGCGCTCCGGTTCCTCGGCTTCGCCGATGGCTGCTGATGCACGGCCGAGCGAGTAGAGCGCCCGCAGGAAGCCGCGGTTGGGTTCGTGCTCCCACGGGATGGGGCCCACGCCGCGCCAGCCGTTGCGGCGCAGCGAGTCGAGCCCGCGGTGGTAGCCGACGCGCGAGTAGGCGTAGGAATCGATGGTACGGCCTTCGGCCCACGCCTCTTCCGCCAGGATGGCCCACAACAGCGACGAGGTGGGGTGCTTCTCCACCAGGTCAAGTGCCTCCTGGCCCAGGGCCAGGTGCTGGTAAACCTCGGTCTCCGCAGGAAGGAGGGTGGGCTCGGGGCCCATCAGGTTCTTGCGAAACTCGTCGGACATACTAGAACGTCTTTCCGGCGGAACCGAGCTGCTTGGTGGCTTCGACCACACGGGCGGACAGTCCGGCTTCGGCGGAGGCGCCCCAGACGCGCGGATCGTAGAGCTTCTTGTTGCCCACTTCACCGTCCACCTTCAGCACGCCGTCGTAGTTGCGGAACATGTGATCCACCACAGGACGCGTGTACGCGTACTGGGTGTCGGTATCGATGTTCATCTTGATCACACCGTAGGACACGGCGTCCGCGATCTCCTGGTCCGAGGACCCGGACCCGCCGTGGAACACCAAGTCAAACGGGCTGTCCTTGCCGAGCTTCGCACCCACCTGGGCCTGGATGTCCTTCAGGATCTCCGGACGCAGCTTCACCCCGCCGGGCTTGTACACACCGTGCACGTTCCCGAACGTCAGGGCCGTGATGTAGCGGCCGTTCTCCCCGGCACCGAGCGCCTCAATCGTGGCCAGCGCATCCTCAACAGTGGTGTACAGCTTGTCGTTGATCGCGTTCTCCACACCGTCTTCCTCGCCCCCGACAATCCCGATCTCAACCTCGAGAATCATCTTCGCGGCGGCCGTGCGCTCCAGCAGCTCCCGCGCGGTGCTCAGGTTCTCGTTGAGCGGCTCGTGCGAGCCGTCCCACATGTGCGAGTTGAAGATCGGGTTCCGGCCGGCCTTGACCTCGGCCTCCGATGCTGCCAGCAGCGGCAGGACAAAACCGTCCAACTTGTCCTTGGGGCAGTGGTCCGTGTGCAGGGCGATGTTGACGCCGTAGTTCTTGGCCACCTCGCGGGCGAACGCGGCGAAGCCGAGCGAACCGGCCACCATGTCCTTCGTCGCGGCGCCGGACCAGTACGCGGCACCGCCGGTGGAGACCTGGACAATGCCGTCGGACTCGGCCTCAGCGAAGCCGCGCAGTGCGGCGTTCAGCGTCTGCGAGGACGTGACATTGACGGCCGGGAACGCATAGCCGCCGGCCTTGGCACGGTCAATCATCTCGGAGTAGATCTCTGGGGTTGCAATGGGCATGCTGACTCCTATGCTGAGTTTTCGTCTGTGGGTTGTGACCCTGGAGTAGACCTCTTACGGCTAGCCACCATCCTAGCCATTTCTCCGCATCCGCAGTGTTTCCGGTCACGCACACCGGTAACACTTTCGCTTGCGGCCTCGCCGAAATGTCACCTCGCGCGCGGAAGAGCGGCTAGGAAACGTGCTGGTTGAACACGTGCCGGCGGATCCAGGCGTGCATGGCGATCGCGGCCGCCGACGCTGCGTTGATGGACCGGGTGGAGCCGAACTGCTCAATGGACAGGGTGGCCAGGGCGGCGTCATGGACTTCGGGAGTGAGCCCGGGGCCCTCCTGGCCGAACACCAGCACGCAGTCCTTGGGCAGTTCGTAGGTTTCCAGTGGCACAGAGTCCGGGAAGATGTCGATGCCGATGATGGCCAGCCCTTCGCCCTGTGCCCACGCCACGAAGTCCTCCACGGTGGGGTGGTGACGGACATGCTGGTAGCGGTCGGTGACCATGGCCCCGCGCCTGTTCCACCGGCGTCGTCCGATGATGTGGACTTCCTTGGCGAGGAACGCGTTGGCGGTGCGCACCACCGTGCCGATATTCATGTCATGCTGCCAGTTTTCGATGGCAATGTGGAAGTTGTGCCGCTTGGAATCGAGGTCCGCCACGATCGCGTCGTGCTTCCAGTAGCGGTACTGGTCCACCACGTTGCGCCGGTCGCCGTCCGCCAGCAGTTCATGGTCCCAGTGGTCACCTTCGGGCAGATCGCCGTCCCAGGGCCCGACGCCGACCTCCGGCTTTGGCGCGTATTCCTCCTCAGGCGGCGGAACGGGCAGCGGGGGCTTTTGGGGGTGGTCAGTCACCCTCCAACTCTAGCCGGGGTCAGCCGCCCAGCTTCCAGCGGTTGGCGCGGTAGGAGTTGGCGATCTTCTCGAGCAGTTCCGGGTTTTCATTCCAGTAGGTCGAGTGTCCGCTGACGCCCACCATCTGCGGGGTGCCCCAGGGCGTGACGCTGAAGAGGTTCACTGCCTGGATGGTCTCGCCGCGGGCGTTGAGGCAGGCAAAGCCGATGACAACCGCCTCGGTCCGGCGGAACTCGCGGATTTCCGGGGTGGTGGTTTCGAAGTTGCCGGTGCACTTGTGGCCCACGAGGTGCTGCGGCAGTTCGGCGGCCGGCATGGCCGTGAACTTGGCTTCAATCTCTTGGATGGCGGCCCGGACCTTGGCGGGTTCCTTGCCGTGTTTGCCCTCTTCGGCCTCGGCGAAGAAGGCGAATGCGAGCGCGATGCCGTCCCCGTCCCGTTCCTCGGTACCCTGTGCTTTCTGCTGCATGGGGGTGCCGGAGACGGGGTCGGTGGTGATCCCGAACGTGTCATCGCCTGTCCAGGCGGCGAGGTACTGGAAGGACGACTCGCCGGTGACAAAGCGGCTGAACAGCGGGTCACCTTCGGCAGGAATGTTCGCGGGCCCCTGCAGATCGGCCCAGCCGGGCGGGAGTGCGAAGGCCCCGGCGGGCACCTCCTCCGATGCGGCAGCGTCCGACGGCGCCGCATCCTCCGGCGTTGAATCTTCCGGAGCAGCGCTTTCCTCCGCTGCGCCGGACGTTGGCACGGGAGCGGGATCGTCCGCACCCCGCGGTGTGGCGAAAGTGGGAATCACCCATACGAAGACGGCGACGAGGGCAACGATCACCGCGGCGGCAATACTGCCGAGGACGATGAACAGGTTCTTTTTGCTGTGCGGGGGCTGCGGATTCTGCCAGTTTTGCAGGCCCTGCTCCGGAGGCAGCGGGTTGCCCGCTGCATCCCTGTGTGGCGGCGGCGGCGCGCTGAAGTTGTTGCTCATGGCGGTCCCTCTCAGGTGCTGGCGGGCATCCGCGGTTCGCGCGGCACCCGGTGTTTTCCGATGACGGGGACCAGCCGGCGCAGGCCGGCACGAACAAACCACCGCGGCCATCCCCCGATCCGCAGCCGATGGGCACCGTGGTACCAGCAACGAGCCTAGCCGACAGGCGAGGTGGCCCGGTGCGCCTGCCTCACCCGGCCGCCACCGATATGGCGCCTCCGCCCTCTCAGGTGCCGGACCCAAAGAATGACAGACTGGACCAGGAAAACAGGCACTTCTTGTGGAGGTTGACGTGGCAAAAGCAGACCAGGTAGTAGGAAATCCGGCGGTTTACCGCAGCGGCCAGGAGATCGAATGCTGGCTGACAGACATGGACGGCGTCCTGGTGCACGAAAACCAGGCCGTCCCGGGGGCCGCCGAGCTGATCCAGCGCTGGGTGGATACGTCCAAGCGCTTCCTGGTGCTGACCAACAACTCCATCTTCACTCCCCGCGACCTGGCGGCCCGGCTGCGTGCCTCCGGCCTGGAGATCCCCGAGGAGAACATCTGGACCTCCGCCCTGGCCACCGCCCAGTTCCTCAAAGACCAGGTGCGGGGGTCCGGCTCAGGAAACCGCGCCTACACCATCGGGGAGGCAGGGCTGACGACGGCGCTGCACGAGGCGGGCTTTATCCTCACCGACCAGGACCCGGACTTTGTGGTGCTCGGCGAAACGCGCACCTATTCCTTTGAGGCCATCACCATGGCCATCCGGCTGATCCTGGCCGGCGCCCGCTTTATCGCCACCAACCCGGACGCCACCGGCCCGTCCAAAGACGGCCCCATGCCTGCCACGGGGGCCATCGCGGCGCTGATCACCAAGGCCACCGGCCGGGAACCCTACATCGTAGGCAAACCGAATCCCATGATGTTCCGGTCAGCAATGAACCAGATCGATGCCCATTCCGAAACCACGGCCATGATCGGGGACCGGATGGACACGGACATCATTGCGGGCATGGAGGCCGGCTTGCACACTGTCCTGGTGCTCACCGGCATCACCCAGCGCAATGACATTGCCGCCTACCCGTTCCGGCCAAACCAGGTCCTGAATTCCGTGGCGGACCTGAAGAACCAGATCTAGAAGACGCTCACTTTCGAGCCGCCGCGGGGCAGCGGGAAGAAGTCGTCCATCAGGCCCTCCACGATGGGCCGGTACACCAGGGGACTCCAGCCCGGACTCGCGTGGGCCGGGAGGGCTCCTTCGGTCTGCCGGTCCATGGACACCATGTGCGGGCCGAACGCGGCCGACCATGCGTCGCGGGCCGTCTGGTACTGCACCGTGCGGTCCCTGGGGTTGCCGATGTAGGCCATGCGGGTGCTGCCCAGCTGGTCCACAAAGCGGTTTCCGTCGAAGTGGTAGATGTACGCCGACTCCGACTGGATCAGCACGCTGGAGGGTGCAATCGGCGAGAGCTGTTCCATGGTCTGGTCGAAGATCTGGCGCCAGGTCCGCTCATCCTTGTGGATGACCCGCTCCCCCAGTTCATAGCTGCCGCGCAGCACCGAGGGCACCCGGAAGCCGCGCTCATAAAGGAACACCACGCCGTCGAACCAGCTCTCATCCAGCACGTCGCTCCGGCTGTAAGGACTCGAATCGAGCAGGATGAAGTCCACCTCCACGCCGTGGAATTCGCGAAGCCGCGCCGCCACCTGGGTGGCAACCATGCCGCCGAAGCTGTGGCCGTAGAAGTAGAGCTTGGTGAGCTTCTTCGCACGGACGTGCTCGATGACGGCGATTACCACCTGGTCGATGTCCAGTCCCTGATTGGAATACCCGACGGCGGCAAGCTGGCCCCGCTTGTTCAGCGCACCGCGCAGGGCGTTCAGGATCCACTGTGCCTCTTCCCAGCTGGTCTTGTAGCCCGGGAACAGGAACCAGCTGGCGTTGGGATAGTAGGCGTCTGCGAAGTCGTCCGGGACCTGCAGGATCCTGTTGACCTGCCGCTCGGCCTGGACATACCGGGTGAAGAGCATGTCCGCGGCAAGTACGGCGGAGGCACCTGTCCCGGCCAGGAATCCGCGGCGTGAAAAACGCTTGAGGGCAGCCGCTTGCGACAGCAGCCGGGCTTGGTGGATTCCGGGCTGCTCTGGCTGTTCCAGCGGTTCTGCTTCCTCTCTGTACGGCACGTCTCTACCGTAGCCATATGGGAAGCCGCCCCCGCAAGCGGAGCCGCGTCAGCTGACCGACTGGTTCTCCGCCGGCGGGTTCACGAACGACGGGTCCAGCAGCTCACTGAGCGGAGTCCGCCGGACAATTTCCTGGCCAATGTCGTTGTAGCGGCCCAGCAGGTCCGAACCGCGGACCGTCCCGGGATCATCAAGAAGGGAAAAGACAGTGTCGCTGGCCGCAAAGAGCTCGTCGTCGGAGTATTCCTCCAAAGGGCGGCCGGGCAGCGCCACGAGGGACGGCTGGCTGGCCTCTTCGCTGTCACCGCTCTGCCACGCGGCCTCGTCCATTGTGAGCACCAGCGAGACGCCGCCTCCCGCGGTTCCGACTGCGCCCTCCATGGCGTTCAGGTCCTCGCGGAGCCCGGCCAACGCGGCCGATTCCACCAGGGAGGCCCGGGACAGGTCCACGTTGACGTGGGACTGGACGCCCCTGCTGCGGAGGTCGTGGATCATGTGGACCAGGGACGGGCGGGACGCCTGGCTGAGGTTCCCGAGGACGTTGATCCGGACGGTGTTTGTCAGCCCGTCATGGCTGGTGCTGGCATTTAAGCTGGTGTCGGCGTTAAAAGGGTGGTCCATAGGTACTCCAAATCAAGGGGTGTCTATGGCCGACGGCTCAACCTCGGCAAGCTTAGCCTCCGGATGGGACCGGCACAAACGGACCGGGCCCTGGGCGTCAGCCCGCCTGCGCCTGTCCGGGCTGCTGGTAATGGGTGCGGGTGCCCGCACCTCCCACGGAGTCCACCAGCGCCTTGGCAATATCGCGCAGTTTCGTGTTGCTGTTGCTTGAGGCGTCCGTCAGGATCTCCACGGCTGCGTCCTGGCTGCAACGGTTTTGCGCCATCACCACGCCAATCGCAATGTCGATGATGGTGCGGGACTCCAGCGTGGCACGGAGGTTCGTGGCGTTATCGCTATGCAGGGCGAACCTGACGGCCAGCCGCAGCGCCTGGGAAATCTCCCTGGTGAAACCGCGGGCCTTGGCCGCGGCCCGCTCGTCAAATTTGTTCGGCACATCCGAGTACAGGTTGAGTGCCGCCCGTGCCTCGCCCTGGAGGTTAAAGGGCAGCGACAGGACAGAACGCAGCCCATGGGACGCCACGGCATCAGCGTAGGCCGGCCCCCACCGGTCCTCCTCGAACAGGTCCGGAACGTTGACTTCGCACTGTTCCTCCGCCGCCGTCAGGCAGGGGCCCTGCGAGAGCGAGTACTGGATTTCGTCCACTTCACGGGCATCGTCACTGCTCCAGCCGATGGTGGCAGCCTTGCGGTCGCGCAGAAGGGTGATCCCGCACAGGGCGTCGTCACCGTCACCTGCCATCTGATGCGCCGAAAACCTCGCCAGCTCGTTGAGGAACTCCTCAAAGTCCAGGCTGTCCAGGATGAGGTTCTGGATGTGGGCGGTGGTGTTCAGCGGTGATTCTGAGGGCAGCATGGCGTGCGTTCTCCCATTGGTGCGAAAAGGCCTGAGGAAATTATACCGGCCTTGCCCGCCATGCCGTGTTGCTCGGTCCGGTTGCTGCCCCGGGATGTTAGGAGAGGCCCAGCTCATCCTTGCCGAACGCGAACAGGTAGGGCACGCCCGTTTCGGCTTCGATCTTTTCCTTGGCCCCGGTATCGCGGTCCACGATGACGGCCACGGCCACCACGTTGCCGCCGGCCTTGCGGACGCCCTCAACGGCCGTCAGCGCTGAGCCACCGGTGGTGGACGTATCTTCCAGCACCAGGACCTTGCGGCCTTCAACAGAAGGCCCTTCAACCTGGCGGCCCATGCCGTAGGACTTCTGGGCCTTGCGGACCACAAAAGCATCCACGGGGCGGCTGGCATCAACCGCAGCGTGCATAACGGCGGTGCCCACGGGGTCGGCGCCCATGGTCAGGCCACCTGCGCACTCAAAGTCAATCCCGGCGTCGTCCGCGAGGGCCAGCATGACCCTACCCACCAGTTTGGAGGCCTCGTGATGCAGGGTGATACGGCGCAGGTCGATGTAGTAATCAGCCTCCGCACCGCTGGAGAGGATCACCTTGCCGCGGACAACGGCGAGTTCCTTAATGAGTTCCAGCAGGCGGGCACGATCGGCAGCGGCGTTGGCTGCAAGGTCACTGGGAGAAGTCATGGGCTCCAGTTTAGTGGCTCCCGGATGTGTGACGGCGCGCCCCCCAACGGCAGGTTAGGCAGCTTCCCGCGGCACACGGCGGGCGAAGGCGGGCGCGTGCTCCGGCCGTGGCCCGAAGGCGATGAGCCGCGGCATAAGCCGCCGGACAATGGGGGCATGCCGGACTATGAACAGCAGGACCGGCGGCGGCCCGGACCTCCTTCCGGCGAACAACGGGACGAACACTGCCCGGTGCATGATGCGCTGCACGGTCTGGACAACAACGGTGGGCATCCTGCGCCTGCGTTCCACCGCGGCCAGGTCCTTCACTGCCACCTGCCCCCGGAGAAGTGCCGGAGCCAGCCGGGCCGCCGCCGCCACCGCATCCTGGATAGCGAGGTTGATGCCCACCCCGCCCGCGGGAGACATCGCATGGGCGGCGTCCCCGATGCACAACAGCCCCTCCACATACCAGCGCCGCAGC
The DNA here is from genome assembly GCF_014764445.1 of Pseudarthrobacter sp. BIM B-2242. Classification (NCBI taxonomy): domain Bacteria; kingdom Bacillati; phylum Actinomycetota; class Actinomycetes; order Micrococcales; family Micrococcaceae; genus Pseudarthrobacter; species Pseudarthrobacter sp. BIM B-2242. The sequence continues at coordinate 493,614 of NZ_CP061721.1, read as the reverse complement.
CGGTCCAGCCGGACATCCAGCCAGTGGAGGTCATCGATGGAGCGGATGGCGTCCACACGGTCCGCCAGGTCCGGGCGCAGGCCGGCCACCCGCTCCCTGAACCGTTCCACCCCTTCAGCGCGGATCCGCGCATCCTCTCCCTTTGGACCGAGGTAGCCCATTTGGTAGTAGTCGTCACGGAAGAGTGCGATCATCGCTTCCCCGTCCCGGAAGGCGGGGACGATGCCCGCCACGGCACCCTTTTCCGAAGGATGCCGCGGAAGTTTGAACCACCACGTGTCGAAGGGAACCGGGTATTCCTTCGGCTGCAGGCCTGCGGCCCTTCGGAGGACCGAGTGGCGCCCGTCCGTGGCCACCACGAGGTCTGCGCGGAGTGCGCCTTCGCCACCGGCCCGCGTCCGGTAGCGGACACCGGCGACCCGGCCGCCGTCGTCGAACATTAAGGACGTTGCTTCATGCTCCATCAGGAGCGTAAACGAGGGTTCCCGGGCGGCCTCAGAAGCCAGGAAGTTCAGGAAGTCCCACTGCGGCATCATGGCGATGTAGTTGTACGGGGGCTTCAACGAGGCGAAATCACCGAACGTGACCAGGCCGGCGCCGGGGATGGGGAAGGCGACGTTGGTCAGCCGGCTCTGGGGCAGTGCACGGAAAGCGTCACCCAGGCCCAGTTCGTCGATCAGCCGGATGGTGGAGGCGTGCACGGTGTCGCCGCGGAAATCCCGCAGGAAATCGCTGTGCTTTTCGAGGACCGTGACGTTCACGCCCGCCCGGGCCAGCAGCAGCCCCAGCATCATGCCCGCAGGCCCTCCGCCCGCAACTGCGCACCCCGTTCGCTCCATGCCCTAACGCTACGCTGCAGCCGTGGACGCGCCAACGGCCCCGGGAAGCGGAAACGGCCTGGGGACACCCGGATTCGGGTATCCCCAGGCCGCTTGTGCGTCCCGGCGCGGTAAGCGTGTCCGGAGCTTATTAGAGCCGGGTGTCGAAGGAGTCGCAGAAGACGTTCTCGTTGAACGTCCCCTGGAACTCCGACTTGCCCATGATCTTCTCGATGGTGGCCCGGATGGCCTCCACTGATCCCGCATGGGCGTGGATGGCGGTCTTGACCATCGGCACGTCAATGAGGTGGTTGGGCTGGTTCAGCGATACGAACACCGTGGGTACCTCGGTGACGTACCAGGGTATTTCCGCAGCCATCGGCGTGGACCACTTGATCCGGATCGCCGCTTCCTGCGCAAAGCCCTTGACGTTGGCGAACACAAACGCGGCGTCGTACTTGTCCGCGTAGTCGCCGATCCCCTCTTCCGAGATGACGGTCATGAAGTTCACGCCCTCTTCCCCGGCTGCCTTGCGCTGCGCAGCGGTCTTGAAAACGTGCACCTCAAAGCCGGCCCGTTCCAGCTCCTCAGCCACCACGTCCAGGTAGGCCAGCGGATCGGCCATCGTGAAGTCCGAGCCGCCGGAAATGCCGTACAGGCGGATCCGTTTGTGCGTCTGCGGCGTGATGGGCAGGTTGTGCTGCGTGTCCTTGACCAGCGTGACCGTCTTGTCGGCGATCCCGGCGGCAATGGCCCGGTGCTCTGCGCTGCCGATCCTGGCCAGTGCGTCGGTGGCCGGAACCAGCTCCTCGCGCGCCTTCAGGTGCAGGCCCAGCGATGCCTTCAGCGCCAGGATGCGGCGCAGGGCATCATGCAGGCGCTGTTCCGTGATGACGCCGGACTTGTAGCCGTCCAGCATGTACGCGAAGTCCTCGTCAGCGTTGCGGAAGAACAGGAACATGTCGCAACCGGCGGCGATGGTGGCAGGGACCAGGTCCTTGCGCTTCATGGCCTGGGTCAGCCCGATCATCTGCGAGGCGTCCGTGAGGATGAGCCCGTTGAAGCCCAGCTCGCCGCGCAGCAGGTCCTGCAGCAGTTCGGGAGCCAGCGTGGCGGGCTTGATGTCCGCGTCGGCCAGGCCCGGACGGAAGTGCCGGGACAGTTCCGGCGCTCCGATGTGGCCGATCATGATCGACTGCACACCGTGCCCGATCATTTCGCGGTACACGTGGCCGTACGTTTTGTTCCACTGGTCGTAACCGAAGGTGTTGTACGACGTGACCACGTGCTGGTCGCGCTCGTCCAGGCCGTCGCCCGGGAAGTGCTTCATGGCGCAGACGGTCGGGGACTCGCTGATGCCGTCGAAGTACTCCTTGGCGCGCTCCACCACGACCTCCGGGGTGTTGCCGAAGGAACGGGTGGAGATGACCGTGTTCCGCCAGTTGTAGTGGATGTCCACGATCGGCGCAAAAGCCCAGTTACAGCCCAGCGCAGCCGTTTCGACGCCGGCAACCTGGCCCATCTGGCGTGCGATGGCCTTGTCCGGGTGGGACCCGGCCTGCAGGTGGGTGGACACAAACGTGCCGTCGTCGCAGCTTCCCGCGCCGCCCATTTCCGGGTTGGATGCGATCAGCAGCGGCACCTTGGTCTTGGACTGTGCGTACCGGATGTGCTCCTGGACGGCGCCCGACGGGCCCGGACGGTACCGCATGCCGCCCACGTGGTAGTTCTCCAGCACACCGTCGAGGTACTCCGGGGAGTAGTCGTTGTTGTGGTTGATGAAGAGCTGGCCGATCTTCTCCTCAAGCGTCATGGACTCCAGGGTGGAATTCACCCAGTCGACCGCCGCGTCATCGAGGTTGAACGGCGCGGCCTTAAGGTCGACGTCGAACTGGCGGCCCTGGGTGCCCGCGGCGCCGGAAGCACCGGTACCGGAAGCACCGCCCGCTGAGGCACCCAACAGTGTTCCGCCGTCGGCCTTCACTGCATTGGCGATGCCCGCCAGCGCATCCACCATTACCTGGGCAACCGGGCCCGCGATGTCCACCACAACGCCCTTCTCGTCCGCTTCGAGCGGTTCGAGGGTGGCCAGCTGGGATTCCAGCAGCGCTGCGGGCATGAAGTGACCGGAACGGCCTTCCAGCCGTGACCCGAGCACCTCCTTGCTGCCGTGCAGGTGCAGGAAGATGGTGTCCGGCGCCTGGGCGCGGATGGCGTCCCGGTAGCTGCGGCGCAGGGCGGAGCAGGCCAGGACAAGGCCGCCGTTTCCGGCCGCTGACAGTTTCGAACCCACCGTGGCGAGCCACGGCCAGCGGTCCTCGTCCGTCAGCGGGATGCCCGCTGCCATCTTGGCGACGTTCTCCACGGGATGGAGGGAATCGGCGTCGAGGAACGGCACACGGAGTTCGCGGGCCACGAGGTCACCGATGGTGGTCTTGCCGCAGCCGGACACGCCCATCACGATGACGCGCGGCCCCGTGCTTGAGGAGGCAGTTTGGCTGATCACCAGCGGTTCCTTACCAGTCATGGACAGTGCCGTCTACCAGGCGGTTGTACGGCAGGTAAGCCTGCTGGTATGGGTACGCAGCGGCAGCCTCTTCGTTGAATTCGACGCCGATACCGGGCTTGTCGCCCGGGTGCAGGTAGCCGTCCACGAAGGTCATGGACTGCTCGAAGACCTCGTTGGTCTTGTCGGAGTGCTGCATGTATTCTTGGATGCCGTAGTTGTGGATGGCCAGGCCCACGTGCAGCTGGGCGGCGAAGCCCACCGGGGAGATATCGGTGGGGCCGTGGAAGCCGGACTTGATCTGGTACTGGGCGGCGAAGTCCATGACCTTCTTCAGCGGGGAGATGCCGCCGAAGTGGGTGGAGGCTGCGCGGACGTAGTCGATCAGCTGTTCCTTGATGATGGTCTGGTAGTCGTACACGGTGTTGAAGATTTCACCGATGGCCAGCGGGGTGGTGGTGTGCTGGCGGACCAGGCGCAGGGCCTCCTGGTTTTCGGCCGGGGTGCAGTCCTCGAGCCAGAAGAGGTCGTACGGTTCCAGGGCCTTGCCGAGCTTGGCGGCCTGGATGGGGGTCATGCGGTGGTGGCCGTCGTGGAGCAGCGGCAGCTCGGGGCCGAACTCGTTGCGCACGGCTTCGAACACGGTGGGCAGGTGGCGGAGGTAGGCGCGGGTGTCCCAGTCCTCTTCCACGGGGAAAGCGCCGCGGCCGGCAGGCTCATAGTCATACCGCTCACCGGAGGCCTGGGCTTGGGCGGCCACACCGTAAACGGCCTTGATGCCCGGGACGGCGGTCTGGATGCGGACCGACTTGTAGCCCAGTTCCAGGTGTTCGCGGACGGAATCGAACAGCGATTCGATGTCCGCGCCGGAAGCGTGGCCGTAGGCACGGAGGCCGTTGCGGGAAGCGCCGCCCATGAGCTGGTAGACCGGCATGTTGGCCATCTTGCCCTTGATGTCCCAGAGAGCCATGTCCACGGCGGCGATGGCCGCCATGGTGACGGGGCCGCGGCGCCAGTACGAGCTGCGGTACAGGAACTGCCAGGTGTCCTCGATCTTGTGCGGATCCTTGCCGATCAGCAGCTGTGCAACATGCTCCTTGAGGTAGGCGGCAACAGCCAGTTCGCGGCCGTTGAGCGTGGCGTCACCGATGCCGGTGACTCCGTCGTCCGTAGTGATGCGCAGGGTCACAAAGTTACGGGACGGGCTGGTCACGAACACTTCAGCGGCAATGATTTTCACGGCAGATCCTTTCGGGAACTTCAGGTCAGGTGGTGGAGCTATGAATTATTGGCCTGCGGGCTTGCTGGTGTCAGCAGGCCCGCTGGCGGCGGCGGAGGTGCTGCCGGCGGCGGGGGTGGTTGCAGGAGTGGTCTCTTCGGCGGCGTTGCCGGCGTCAACCGGGCCCGGGTGTGCCGTCTTGGTTCGGCGTTCCTGAATTTCCTTGAGGATTTCCGCATGCTTGACATCGGTCAGCGTGTACTTGGTCATCACCAGGACTGCAAGGAAAGTCAGGATGGCCGGGAGCGCACCCGCTGCGATCTGGATACCGAAGATGGCTTCCGGGGTCTGGGCCACTCCACCGGATTTGTAACCGCCGAGGGCGAGTGCATAGGCGGCAAGGGCCCCGCCAACAGCCTGGCCGGACTTGCGGGTGAAGGAGAAGAGAGCGTAGGTGATGCCCTCGGTCCGGACTCCGGTCTTCCATTCCCCATATTCCACGGTGTCGGCTTCGAGGGCCCACACCACGATGCTCATCGCCAGGACACCCACGAGGCTAAGGACAAGGCCGCCGAAGCCCACCATGACCATGCTTGCGGGGGTAAGGAAGATCACCACACCGCCGGCCACAGTGACCAGGGAAGAGTAGATGTAGATGTTCTTCTTGCCAATGCTGCGGACCAGTTTGGGCATAACCGCTGCCAGTGCGAACGTCAGGACCAGCTGGATGATGGACAGCACGGGGTAAAGGTCCAGCCGGCCGAGGACGTCGCGCAGGTAGTACAGCTGCACGGAGGTCAGTGCCAGGTAGCCGGAAAGGAAGAAGAAGGAGCTAACGCACAGCATCAGGAGCGGCTTGTTGCCCTTGAGGGTTTCGATGCTTTGCTTGACGGAAACGTTCGGGACGGCGCGGTGGACGCGTTCCTTGGCGGTCAGGACGGTGAAGAAGTAGAGGCCTGCGCCGATCACGACAAACACCAGGGTGATGGTGGTGAAGGTTGACTGCAGGTCTGCGCCGGGCTTGATGAGCGGTGCCACGAAGATGCCAAGGGCCGAGCCCACCAGCAGGCCGCCGATCATGCGGGCCGAGCCCAGCTTGGCGCGCTCCCCCGGATCCTGTGTCATGGCGCCGGCCAGCGAGCCGTACGGAATGTTCACGAGGCTGTAGGCCAGGCCCAGGGCGGCGTAGGTGACGTAGGCATACAGCAGCGTGCCGGATTCACCGAGCTGCGGCACGGAGAACGTTGCCACGCTCAGCAGGAGCAGCGGGATGGAGCCGAACATGATGAAGGGGCGGAACTTGCCGAAGCGCTTGCTGTAGGTCCGGTCCACGAGCCGGCCGGCGAAGACGTCCGCGAAGGCGTCAAACAACCTGACCACGAGCAGCAGGGTCCCGGCGGCCGCAGCGGAGATGCCGGCGACGTCCGTGTAATACACCAGGAGGAACATGGTGGCGGTTGTAAAAGCGAGGTTGTTAGCGGCATCGCCGGCGCCATAGCCGATGATGCTGAGCTTGTTTAGCTTTTTCATGATTGGGCTCCTTTACCCTTGCCGCCATGGGGGCCGGCTAACTATTGAAATGCTATGCAGCTGTGAACCCTTGGGCTATGCCTAACCGGCAAATCCACATCCGGACGGGTGTGCCGCCGGTGGTAAGTCGTTGCTGTAATCCTAGTCACTTGGCAATAAAATGGCAAGCGGTTGCCAATAATTTCTGTTGAAACTTAATGAAACTGCAGGTCAGGGAAAACAGCGCTGCCCGGTCCGGAAACCCGGACCGGGCAGTGCTGTTGTACTTGATCCGTCTTAGTGGTTCGCTACGGTCCTGCCGTGAATGAACCGCTCAGGCTGGCAACAAGATCCACTACACCGTCATCGGCCGCCAGGGCAGGATCAACCAGCTCCAGCAGTGCCTGGACGCGTTCGCGGCCCGCCAGCTTGTTCGCTTCAGCCACTTCGGCTGCGAGCGGATCGTGGAAATTGTCCGCGCTTGCGCCGAAATCAATCCAGGCCGCGATCATCCGTGCGGCAGCGTTTCCGGTCCTGCCCTGGGCACGTTCAGCCTGCAGGACCGGCACGGCGCGCATGCGCAGTTTGGTGCTGCCGTCCATGGCAATCTGCGCCAGGTGGTGGGCGATGCGCGCGTTGCTGAAGCGGGCCAGCAGGGCCTCCCGGTACGCCGGGATCTGCAGGTCGGCCCCGCCGGCGGCTGCACCGGACAGGTTGGCTTCGGCCTCGTCCCAGAAGCTTTCGACGGCTTTTCGGCATTCCGGGTCCGCAAGAGCCTCGGCCACCGTGGTGTGGCCGCGGAGCTGGCCGGCGTACGCCAGCAGGGAGTGCGCGCCGTTCAGGAGCCACAGTTTGCGGTTCTCGAACGGCTCGATGTGGTCAACGAAGACCGCCCCGGCATCTTCCCACCGGGGACGGCCGGCGGGGAAGTCGCCGCTGAGCACCCAGTTGGTGAAGGGTTCAGCAACAACCGGCGAGTTGTCCCGGTACCCGCAGGCGGACTCGACGGCGGCAATGTCCGCTTCCGTGGTGCGGGGCGTGATGCGGTCCACTGACGTGCTGACAAAGCTGACGTTCGCTTCCACCCAGGCGGCGAGGTCCGCGTCCCAGGCCTGCGCCAGGCCCGTCACAGCGTTGCGCGCTACGGTGCCGTTGTTGGCGAGGTTGTCGCAGCAGACGACGGCGATTGGCCCGGCTCCGGCTGCCCGGCGGGCGGCGAGGCCGAAGACCAGACGGCCCAGCGGCGTCGACGGGTTTCCGCTGCCGGAAGACAGCAGCGCAAGGTCCGCGGCGACGTCGGACGCGTTGGTATCGAGCTGCCCGTCGGCACCCAGCCGGTACGCGGCTTCGGTGACGGTCAGCGTCACCATGGCGGTTGCCGGCGCTGCCACGAGTTCCGCGAGCCGCTGCACGTCTGCGCCGTCCACCGCTTCGACAATGCTTCCGACGACGGCGAAGGAGTCGCCGCTGTCAGCGCGTTCGACGAGCGTGAAGAGCCCGTCCTGCTCGGCGAGTGCCACCGCGGCGTCCGGGCGGCGTCCGGTGAAGGCCGCAATGCCCCAGTCCGCTGCGTCGCTTGCCTGGCTGGTGTACCAGGCCTGGTGCGAGCGGTGAAAGGCCCCCAGTCCGAGGTGCACGATCCGGACCGGCGGCTTCGAGGCCGCGTGCAGGGTGCGGTTCAGCCGGGGCAGTGCGGCAGCAGCGGCGTCGGCGGCGTTTGTCTGGTCGGTAGTCACAGTTTGAAAACCCTTCGCGGGGACGAATCGACGAGGTCCACGATGAGTTCGTGGGCACGTTCTTCACTGACACGGTGCTCTGCCACCAGGCGGGCCAGGAAGGAGGCCTCGATCCGGCGGGACGCATCGTGGCGGGCCGGGATGGAGCAGAAGGCGCGGGTGTCGTCGATGAAGCCGGACGAGCGGGAGAACCCGGTGGTCTCGGTGACGGCGGAGCGGAAACGAAGCATCGCATCCGGAGCGTCAAGGAACCACCAGGGCGCGCCAAGGTAGACGGACGGGTAGAACCCGGCCAGCGGTGCCAGTTCGCGGGAGAAGACGGTTTCGTCCATGGTGAACAGGACCAGGTGGAAATCCTTGGCGGTGCCGAAGTCCTGCAGCAGATCGCGGACGCCTTCGGTGTAGTTCACGGCGAACGGAATGTCGTGGCCCGTGTCGGCGCCGTATGCCTCGAACGTGGGCGTGTGGTGGTTGCGGAAGGACCCCGGGTGGATGGTCATGACCAGCCCGTCCTCTACGGACATGCGGCCCATCTGGTACATCATGTGGGCTTCGAAGGTGTTGCGGTCCGCGGCTGTGGCCTTGCCGGCGCGGGCGAGCTCGAAGATCCGCTCGGCTTCGGCGCGGTCCAGCTTCAGCGTGGCCGGGGTGGCCACGCCGTGGTCTGCGGAGACTGCGCCGTGCTCCACGAAGTAGCGGCGGCGGTTTTCGAGGGCCGTGATGTAGGCCCCGTATCCGCTGGCACCGTCACCTGCGGCCTCGATGAGCCGGTCAACATTGGCGCTCCAGGTGGGATGGGCAATGTTCAGGTACTGGTCCGGGCGGAAGGTCGGCAGGACCCGGCCGTCGAACGTGGGGTCCTCGGCGATTGCCTTGTGGCTGGCGAGGTCGTCAAGGGGATCGTCCGTGGTGGCCAGGACCTCGATGTTGAAGTCCTTGAAGAGCTGGCGCGGACGGAATCCCGGCTCGACGAGCTTGGCCGCGATGGCGTCGTAGCTGGCATCGGCGGACATGTCACCAAGATCGGCACCGAGCTTGAACACGCTGTCGAACTGGGTGCGCAGCCAGTAGCCGGAGGCGGTGCCCTCGAAGAGCGGCCACGCCTCGACGAAGGTGCGCCAGATATCGCGCGATTCGGGGGTGGTGGCACCGCCGGCGCGAAGCTTGTCCAGGGTAACGCCGCTGGCGTGGATGAGCCGGGTGACGTAGTGGTCCGGGCTGACCAGCAGCGCCGCCGGATCAGGGAACGGCGTGTTGTGCTCGATGACAGCAGCGTCAACGTGCCCGTGCGGAGAGATGATGGGGAGGTCCTGGACGCGCTGCAGGAGGTCGCGCGCAATGCTGCGCGTTCCTGGGTCGGCGGGCAGGAGCCTGTCTGGGTTGGCAGCAATCGACTGTGACATACGTCAATAATCGGCTCGGCTCACCGTTTTGTCAACCGGTTGCCATGATTTGCCAAAATGTTGCAACCGGCCGCCCCGGGCCTACTTGGCGGGCAGAATCCTGCCGCTGGAACCCCGCAGCACCAGTTCAGTCTCCACGCTCAGTGTGCCTGCCGGTTCCCCGGTCCCGTGGAGGAGGTCCAGGAGGCGTGTGGCTGCCCCGGCACCGCACTCCCCCAGCGGAGAACGCACGGTGGTAAGGGGCGGGGTGGTGAAGTCCGCGCCGAAAATGTCATCGAATCCCACGATGCTGATCTGGTCGGGCACGGTGATGCCCGCCGCCTGGAGCTCCTGCATCAGCCCAATGGCCAGGAGATCGTTGTAGGTCAGCACTGCCGTGGCACCGCTGGCGCGGATATCACGCGCCACCTGCCGGCCGCCGTCGACCGTTGGTTTGCTGGACTCGAGGCGCACGGCCTCAAGCCCGGACCAGTCGCAGGCTGCCTGCACACCCTCCCAGCGCCGTTCGGACATCCAGGATTCGGGCGGCCCTGCCACATAGGCGACCTTGTGATGGCCGTGGCCGGCCAGGCTTCGCACCGCCTCGCTGATCCCCTTGTGGACGTCCGGCACCACACAGGGCACACCCGCCACTTCGCGGTTGATCACCACCACGGGTTTGTCCTGGGCCAGGGCGCGGATGTTGTCGTCGTCCATGCGCGGGCTCGCCAGGATGAGGCCGTCCACCGTTGCCATCAGGCGGCGGGCCGCAGTGAGTTCAGTGGCGGCGGACTCCGCGGACTCCGCCAAGACCAAGGTGTAGTCACGGTCCGTCGCCGTGGTCTCGGCGCCGCGGATGATGTCAAAGAACGTCGGGTTGGTGATGTCCGCGACGATCAGGCCAAAGGTGTTGGTCTTGCCCGTGGGGAGCGCACGGGCAAACGGATTGACCTGATAGTTCAGTTCGGCAGCCGCGTCTTCGATGAGTTTCTGGGTTTTGGGACTGACCCGGCCGGGCTTGCTAAGCGCCCGGGAGACCGTGGAGGCGTTGACGCCGGCAACCCTGGCGATGTCGTAGATGGTCGCGTTGGATTTTCCGTCCCGGCCGTGCTTCTTGACCGGCCCCGCGGGTCTGGCGGCGTCCGGCGTCTTGGGTTCAGTCACCGCCCCATCCTAACGAGGAAACCACCCAAGTAGGTCGCAGTTAATGTCGTTTTGGACGCCCATAACGACATTAACTGCGACCCAGTTGGGCAAAGTTGGCCAGCGGTTGCCCGCCGGCCCCGCACCCGGCTACGAACGCGCGGGGAACTTGCCTTCTTCGGCGATGCGCTTGTTGAGCTCGGCGAGGAACTCGTCTTCGTTGAAGTCCAGCCCGACTTCCTTGCCGGTCCAGGCCGAAAGGTGGATGGCGTTGGCCAGGCGCACGCCGTTGATCCCGTCCGAGCCGGGCGCGAGCAGCGGCGTCCCGTCCAGGATGTTGGCGGCAAAGTTCTCCAGGACGCCGGAGTGCTGGGCGCCCCACGCGGACTCGAATTCGATGACCTCGGAGGTGTAGTACTCCGCCGGGTTCAGCTCGCCCATAAAGAGCTTGCGGACGTCGTCCATGTCCATGCCTTCGCTGAGCTCGCGCTCGGGCTTGTGCAGGCGGGTCACGGTGGCGGTCTTGCTGTTTTCGACCACGATTTTGCCCTGGTCGCCCAGGATTTCGAAGCGGTCGGTGCCGGTCAGATCGTGCGTGGCAGTGACGAATACACCGGTTGCGCCGTCACCGTAATCAACAACTGCCGTCACTTCATCCTCGACGGCGATGTCGCGCCTGAAGCCGAACGCAACCTTCGCGTACACCGACTTCGGCACGCCACAGATCCACTGCCACAGGTCCAGCTGGTGCGGAGCCTGGTTGACCAGGACGCCGCCGCCCTCGCCGCCCCACGTTGCACGCCATTCGCTGGAGTTGTAATAGCCCTGCGGCCGCCACCAGGTGGTGATGATCCAGTTGGTCCGGCGGATCTTGCCGATCTCGCCGTTTTCCACGATCTCTTTGAGCTTCTGGTACAGCGGGTTGTTGCGCTGATTGAACATGATGGCGAAGGACAGTTCCGGCTTGCCCGCGGCAAACTCATTCAGTTCCTTGACCTGCTTGGTGTAGACGCCGGCCGGCTTCTCCACAAGGGCATGAACATTGCGCTTGAGGGTTTCAATGCCCATCTCGGGGTGCAGGAAGTGCGGGACACAGGTCACCACCGCGTCAACGTCGCCGCTTTCCAGCATGGCGATGTAATCCTCGTAGAAGGGGACGCCGGGGTAGGTCTCCGAGGCAACGGTCTTCTTGGCCGGATCGATGTCGCAGATGGCGCCGATCTCCATGTTCGGAACCAGTCCGTCGGTGATGAACTTGGCGTAGGCGCCGCCTTGCTGGCCCAGGCCGATGATGCCGAGGCGTACTTTCTTGCTCACAGTTAGTTTCCTTTTTCGTTGGTTGAACGTGTTGGGCCGGGATCAGAGGTTAGAAGAGTTCGGACTGGCCCAGTGCGATGAGGTTGTCGTAGGAGGTCTGCAGGGCTTCCCAGACCGTGCGGCCGTAGAGTTCGTCCTGCTCTACCAGCAGGTACTCGGCGCCGGCAGCCTGGGCGGCCGGAATGATGGAGGCGAAGTCCAGGTTGCCTTCTCCCACTTCGGCGAACTGGACAACGTTCTTGAACTCGGTCATGAAACCCACGAAGTCGCCCGCGTCCAGCAGTCCCATGGCCGACTCCGGCATTTGGCCGATCCGGTAGTCCTTCAGGTGAACCATGGCGGTGCGGCCGGCGTACTTTTCGAGCGTGCGGACGGGGTCGAGGCCACCGCGCTGCACCCAGTGCACGTCGATTTCCATGCCCATGGCCGGGGAATTTTCGGCGATGATGTCCAGCATGTACTTGCCGTCGAACTTCGCGAACTCGATGTGGTGGTTGTGGTAGTACAGGCTCAGGCCCTGCTCCTGAAGACGCTCGGCGTATTCGTTGGCCTTCTTGGCGAAGTCAATCACAGCACCGATGGACGTCATTGCCTCGAACGGCAGCATGCCGATCCGCAGCAGCTTCGAGTCCAGGCTCTTGGCGTCCTCGACGATCTTGTCGAAGTGCTCCGCCAGTGAATCGCCGGGCCGGCCTTTAGGGGTCTCCATGGCCACGGAAAGTGCTGCGATGTCCATGCCCAGCTCGGTGCGGGAACGATCCAGCTCAGCCACGTTCTCCGGCGTCATCGGGATCTGGGAGATCTCGACGGCGTTGTAGCCGATGTCGCTGACCTTGCGGAGCGTTTCGAACGCCCCGATCTCGGTGAAGCTTTCCCTCAGCATCATTGCCTGTACGCCAATTTTGGCCACGATATTCCTCCGTTGTTGTTGCGGTTGGGTTGGTTCTGGTGCGGTCCCTAGGCGGGGACGCCAGCCTGTTCGGCCTGCTGCCGCTGCTCTTCCAGCAGGCGGTGGCGGTCGGCACGGCGCTTCTCCTGGCGGTCCGGATCCGGCACCGGGGAGGCAAGGAGCAAACGCTGGGTATAGGGGTGCTCGGGGTCGCGTGTGACAACCTCAGCCGGCCCCTGCTCCACGATTTCTCCACGGTACATCACAGCCACACGGTGGCTGATGTGGCGGACGACGTCAAGGTCATGGGAGACAAACAGGTAGGAAACACCTGTGTCTCTCTGGATCTGCAGGAAGAGATCCAGGACCCGCGCCTGGGTGGAGAGGTCCAGTGCGCTGACCGGCTCGTCGCAGACGATGAGTTTGGGAGAGAGCGCCAGAGCGCGGGCGATCGCTACGCGCTGGCGCTGGCCGCCGCTGAACTCACGGGGCAGCCGGTGGAGTGCGTCGGAGGGGAGCCCCACCTGGTCCAGGAGCTCCTTCACGCGCTTCTTGGCGGCCGAGGCCTCCATGCCCTGCACGCCCAAGGGTTCGGCGAGGATGTCGCCGATTTCCAGGGCCGGGTTCAGGGACGTGTAGGGGTCCTGGAAGACCACCTGCATGTCCCGGCTGAGGATGCGGCGCTGCTTCCGGGTGGCGTGGCTGATGTCCTGGCCTTCGAAGGTGATCTTTCCGCCGCTTACCGGCGCAAGGCCAAGCACCGCACGGCCCAGTGTGGTCTTGCCGGAGCCGGACTCCCCCACCAGGCCCAGGGTCTCCCCCTGGCCGATGCTGATGTTGATGTCGGTGAGCGCCCGGAACTTTTTCGCCCGGAAACCCTTGCCCGCGTAGTCCACCACCAGGTTTTCCACGCGGAGGAGTCCGTCCCGTGCCGGGGCTGATTCCGCGGCGTTCAAGGCTGCAGTCTCGGTCACAGTACGTTCTCCTTTACGGTAGAGGGCACCAGCATGGTCATCGGTTCCTTGCCTTCGAGCATGGAAGCCAGCAGTGTCTGGGTGTAGCTTTCCTTCGGGTTGCGCAGGATCTCCCGCACGGGGCCTTCCTCCACGAGGCGGCCGTTCTGCATGACCACGACGCGGTCGCAGAGGTCGGCCACCACGCCGAAGTTGTGGGTCACCATGATGACGCCCACGCCGAGACGGCGCTGGAGGTCGCGGATCAGGTCCAGGACATCGGCCTGCACGGTGACATCCAGGGCGGTGGTGGGCTCGTCGGCAATGATGAGGTCCGGTTCACAGCTGATGGCACCGGCGATCAGTACACGCTGGGCCATGCCGCCGGAAACCTCGTGGGGGTAGGCCTTGAAGGTCCGTTCCGGATTGACGATTCCGACGTCGGCGAGGAGCTTCATGGCCCGGGCGGTGGCTTCGGCCTTGGAGATTCCCAGGACCCGCACCATGGGGGTCACGAGCTGGTAGCCGATGGTGAACGCCGGGTCCAGGTTGCTCATGGGTTCCTGCGGGATGTAGGAAATCCGCTTGCCGCGCAGCTTGGACAGCCGGTCCTGGTTCACTTTGTCCTCGCCGGGCGCCACGGTGTAGCTGCCGTCGAACTGGATGGCACCGGCCACAATGCGCGCAGTGTCCGGCAGCAGGCCCAGGATGGAGAACGCAGTCTGGGACTTACCGGAACCGGACTCGCCCACAATGCCCAGGATTTCGCCGCGGTCCACGTGGAAGGAAACGTCGTCGACAACCTTCTTGATGGAACCGTCCGCCTGGGGATAGCCCACGCCGAGGTTGGTCACCTTGACCAGGTGGTGTTCGGTTCCGGCCTCGACGGCGGCAATGGTCTTGCGTGCTGCCTTGGCAGCGCTGGCGGCGGCCGCATCCTGCGCCGCATGGGCCTTCTTCCGGCGGTGCTTGATCTTCTCGCCGTCTTCCAGGGCGTCGCGGATGGCGTTGCCCAGCAGGACAAGGGAACCGATGGCCAGTGCCATGGCAAAGGCGGGCCAGAACAGCAGCGACGGCGTGAGGTAGACGTTCTTGAAGCCTTCACTGAGCATCACACCCCAGGTTGCCTTGGCCGGATCACCCAGGCCCAGGAACTCCAGGGCGGACTGGATGGCAATGGCAACACCGGTGATGGCTGCGGTCTGGATGATGATCGGAGCCCGGACCACCGAGAAGATGTGGCGCGTGATGATGCGCAGGTCGGACAGTCCCGAGACGCGTGCCGCGTCAACGTAGAGCTCGTTGCGGACCGACTGGACCGCAGAGCGCACCAGCCGGAAGTAGGAGGGGCTGATCAGGACCCCGAACGCGATCATGGCGATCCACACGGACGGACCGTAGGCCGAGCGGATGGTCATCAGCACGATCAGGCCGGGGAGGCTCATGAGGATGCCAACAATCCAGTTGGCCACGGCCTCAAATTTCCCGGCGTAGTAGCCTGCCACGAGGCCGGCAGGAAGGCCGATCACAATGGCGACGGCGGCGCAGAGCAACGCTGAGAGCAGCGTCAGCTGCGCGCCGAACAACAGCCGGCTCCAGACGTCGCGCCCGGAGCTGTCCGTGCCGAGGATGTTGACGGCGTCGGGCGCCGCCAGGGTCTTGGAGATGTTCGCGAAGTTCTCGTCAAACGGTGCCAGGGCATCGGCGAAGACGGCCATGACGGCCAAGGCCGCCAGAATAACGATGGCGATGATGCCAAGCGGGTTTTTGAAGAGGCGCCGGAGGACTGTTGACCGGACCACTTTGCCGCTCTGGCCGGATTGTCCGGGAACGGGGCTCCCGGGAGCGGGGGTGCCGGGCGCCGGTGTCAGGGCTGAGGTTTCGACGGACTCGGTCACGAGACACGCACCTTCGGGTTAAGCCAGCCGTTGAGCATGTCAACAATGAGGTTGACCACGATCACAACGGCGACGGTGTACATAACGACGCCCATAACCACCGGCTGATCGCTTTGGATGGTGGCCGTTACGGCCATGGGCCCCATGCCCGGAAGGGCAAAGATGGACTCGAGGATGACAACCCCGCCGAGCATGCCAATCAGCTGAAGGCTGAGCACGGTGAGCCCGGCGGGCGCCGCACTGCGCAGGACGTGCTTGAAGAGCACTTCCCGTTCACCAATGCCGCGGCTGCGGAGGGTGCGGACGTAATCACGTTCGAGCTGCTTGATGAATGCGCTGCGGATCTGCTGCGCACCGCCGGTGACACCGTTGATGAGCAGGGCGATCACCGGAAGGGTCAGGGAGAGAACCCACGCATCCGCACCCACGCCTGGCGAAATGGTGCTCGTGGCGGGGAAAAGGCCCATCTGGATGGCCAAAATGGTGACAAGGATGATGCCGATGACGAACCCGGGGATCGAGTCGCCGATGATGGCACCGATCTGGACCACTCGGTCCACCCAGCCGCGTTTGACGGCTGCGGCGACACCAATGAGGGTAGCGATGATGGAAATGAAGATCATAGCCACAACCACCATGGTCATGGTCACGGGAATACGGGTGGCGAGGGCGTTGGCAACGGGTTCGGACGTGAACCAGGAGGCACCCAGGTCTCCGCCCAGTGCGCTGGTAAGCCAGCTGAAGTAGCGGGTGATAATGGGCTGATCGAGCCCCAGCTCGGCTTCCTTGACGGCCAGCTGCTCCGGTGTTGCCTGGTCGCCCAGGATGTTCCGGGCGATGCTGCCGCTCGATACGTAGAGCAGGGAAAAGGTAAGGATCGAGACGGCAAGCAGGACGACTACGCCGCTGCCGAGGCGTTTAAGGATGAAGGGGATCATTGCTGGCTCCATTGAACTGGAATGGATTGGGTGCCCGGTCCGGCAGCCCACCGTCGATGGTGGCCTGCCGGACCTGTGCAGTTGTTTTGTTTGACTACGGGCCCTGGATTACTTGGCGGGCGCGTAGTTGTAGATCGACGGAACGGCCTGCTGGACCTGCGGCGTCACGGTGATCTTGGAGTTGTGGTAGTACATCTGGTTCACCCGGAACAGCGGTGCGAACCAGGCCTCGTCGACAACGTACTTGTTGACTTCCCGGGCCAGCTTTGCTGCATCGGCACCGCCGGTCTGGACAGCGTCAATCTTTGCCTGCAGGTCAGGGGTGGTGTTCTTGAAGGCGTTGTACAGCGCCTTGGTGGAAACGATCTGGTTGATGGCAACCCACGGCTCACCCTGGAAGAGCGAGAAGTACATGGTGGTGAACTTCTGCGCAGCCACGTCGGACGTGAAGGTATTTGTGATCGCGGAGCCAACGTTCAGCGTGATGCCGATGTCGGCCAGCTGCTGCTTGACCACGGCGATCTGCGTTTCAAAGCCGGGAACGGACGGGACCTCGAGCGTGACTCCGGTTTCGTAGCCGGCTTCCTTCAGCAGGGCCTTGGCCTTCGCGGGATCGTACGGGTACTTGTTTTCGAGCTCCTCAACCCAGGCGCCGCTCTCCTTGCCGAAAGGCTGCGAGGTGGGTGTGCCCTGGCCCAGCAGGACCTGGTCCAGGATGGTTTTGCGGTCAAACGCGTAGTTGATGGCCTGACGGACCTTGACGTTGCCGAGCGGTGTGTTCTTGGCACCGTCGCGGTCCATCAGGAGCAGTCCCTGCCAGTCCACCTGGTTCGCGGTAAGGGTCATTTTGGCGCCCTCGGCCTGCTTGCCCGTCTTGGGATCCAGCAGCGTGGCGTCCACCTGGCCTGACACGAGGGCATTGGTGCGCGCGGTCAGGTCAGTCAGGATCTTGAAGGTGACCTTCTCGAACTTCTGGAGGTCCTTGTTCCAGTAGCCTTCGCGGGCGGTGAACACGGACTGGGAGTCCTTGACGGTGGCGGCCTTGTCCATCACGTAGGGGCCTGAGCCGACGGGCTCGGTCTTGATGGCTTCAGTTCCGAGTGCCTTGGGGCTGCCCATCAGGCCGGCGGCCTGGCTGAGGTAGAACTCCAGGGACGGGTCCGGGGCGCTCAGGTTCAGTTCGATGGTGTCGGCGTCCACCACTGCGACGTCGGCGACGGCGGTCAGCTGGGCCATCTGCGGGCCGTTGGCCTTCTTGAAGTGGTCCAGGTTGGCCTTGGCCGCTTCGGCGTCGAACTTGGCGCCATCGCTGAAGGTCACATCCGTGCGGAGGTCCAACGTGAGCTTGGTGTTGGTGTCGTTGTACTTCCACTCGGTGGCAAGCATGGGGCTGAGCTTGCCGTCCGGCTGGCGCAGGAGCAGCGAGTCGTAGGCAGCCTGGTACGGCTGGAGGTAGTGGCCCACGTGGGCCTGTGCCGGGTCCCAGGAGCGGAGTTCCTGAACTGCACCCAGTGTCAGCGAGGCTGTTTTGGCTGTGGCACCCGCGCCGGCGGGGGCACCCCCGCCGCAGGCTGTCAGCGCCATTGCCGAGCTGACGATAAGAGCGGCTGCTGCCGCTTTGGGACCTAACTTCATTGTTGGCTCCTGAATCTGTGGAACGTGAGAGATACGAATCCGGTCGGTGTGGCGCGGGCCACACCGACCTTGCGAGATTCAGAGTACGCATGATTGCCAACTTTGGCAACCGATTGTCATTTTTGTTGCAACTTTAAAATCCAAGAGCCGCAAATGAAACGTTCAAACAGCTACAACCGGTTGCCCGCTAACTTCAGGAGACCTGCGCCAGCGCCTCGGGGTAGCTCTGTCGGTAGATATCCTTGACGATCCGCAGCGATTTCTCCGCCTCTTCCGGGTCTATCCAGAAGGGCCCGGGTTCACCGAGCCGGGCATAGAAGTCGCTGATAAGCAGCTCGTGCGAGACGCCCCAATAGGCGCGTCCGCCGGATTCCACCACACGTTCGGGCACTACGTCCACGCGGCCGTCCGCATGCGCTACTGTCAGGTCTCCGCGCAGGCTGAGCGTGGCTTTCTCGGTCACGATGTCCAACGTCACCGGCGCATTGACGGCATTGGCCAACGTGGCATAAAAAGCACTGCGGACCCCGCTGGCGTGCTCTGCCACGAATTCCGCGGTGTCCTCCACCTCAATCGTTTCGCCCAGGAACCGGGTGGCCGCATGGCCGGACACCGACACAACGTCGCCCACCAGCCACTGCAGCAGGTCCACGGTGTGGATGGCCTGGTTCATCATGAGCCCGCCGCCACCGCCTTCCCACGTGCCGCGCCAGGGCCGGCTGCGGTAGTAGTCAGCATCGCGGTGCCACATCACGGTGGCCGAAGCTCCCACCACCGCACCCAGCTCGCCGGTGGACAGCAGCGCATGCATGGCCTGGGCCGTGGCGTTGTAGCGGTTCTGGAAGCAGACAGCAATCTTGGCGCTGCTCAGCTTCGCGGCCTCCACCAGCCGGCGGCCCTCCTCTAGCGTGTGCGCCAGCGGCTTTTCCACAATCACATTGACGCCCCGCTCGAGGCAGTCCGCGGCAATTGCGGCATGCGTGTTGTGCGGCGTGGTGATATGCACAACGTCGGGACCGATGGCCTCGATGAGGCTGTGGTGGTCCGCGAATCCCGGAACACCGTAGGCTGCTACGGCGGCGGCAAGGCGCCCGGGGTCCGGGTCACAGACGCCGGCCAGCCGCGCGCCGTCGAGTTTCGCGATCGCCTCGAAGTGGACAGCCGAAACGTCGCCGCAGCCAATGACCGCGGCCTTCAGGCCGGTCACGAAAGCTCGATCCCGTTCTTGGCAGCGAGCGATGCGAACGCCCGGGCGGCGGTGCCGAAGGCAACCGGCCCGGAGAAGCCGCCAAGCTCATGATGGCTGGCAAGGTGGGGTTCCAAGGATGCGAAGCCTGCGTAGCCGTCCGCCTTCAGCGCGGCGATGGTGGCGTCGAGTTCGCCGTCACCCTCCCCGGAGGGCACAACCTCGCCTGTGGCCATGATGGCGTCCTTGACCTGGAGGTACTCGAGGTATGGGCGGAGCATGGCGTAGCCCTCGGTGTACGGCCGGACGCCCACCTGGACGAAGTTTGCGTTGTCCCACGCAACGCGCAGTGCGGGGGAATCAACAGATTCCATGATGTCCAAAACGCGCTGGGGCGTATCCCCGTAGATATCCTTTTCGTTCTCGTGCAGGAGGACGACGCCGGCGCTTTCGGCTTCAGCGGCCAGTGCCCGCATGCGGGTGATGACGTCGTCGCGGATTTCTTCGGGAGTCTGGGCTTCACTCCTGTAGAAGGAGAAAATACGGATGTACTTGGTATCCAGTCCCTTGGCCACGGAGATGATCTGGCGCAGGCGCTCCACCTCGTGCTCGACCGGCAGGCTGATGTCCACCTTGCCAATCGGGCTTGCCACAGCCGAGACTTTCAGGCCCTTCGCGTCGAGGATGCCCTTGAGTTCGGCAACCTGTCCGGGGGTCAGTTCGGAGACGTTGACGCCCCACGCGCTGCGGACTTCGATGTAGCTGGCGCCAAGAGCCAGCATGACGGCAGCCTGGACAGCCGGATCCGGATCCACTTCGTCGCCGAATCCTGAGAGCTGCCAAACAGTCCTGGTTGCTTCGTTTGCCGTTGTGGTCACAGGGATCTCCTTAGGTTTGCCCGCAACCGGACAGCCTGGGTGCCGCTCCGGTGCGCGGGTGACTTGCTTCACAAAGTTCTGCACTCAGTCTAGACATGTTGGGAAATGATGACAACCGATTGCCAAATGTTGACATCTTGTGGCAATCTAGGAGCATCAGGGCTGTGGTTATCGTCACAGTGCCCTCATTGTCCCGTTCAGAGAGGAACGCCATGGCGATGCAAGCAGCCGGAACAGACCGTCCTGCCACCATCCACGACATTGCCGCCATGTGCGGGGTGGCTGCGTCCACGGTGTCGCGTGCACTGTCCACCCCCGACAGGGTCAACGTCCGCACCCGTGCGCGCATCGAAGCGGCGGCCGCCCAGCTGAACTACACACCAAACAGCCAGGCGAAAGCCCTGAGTTCCGGGCGCACGGGCGCAGTGGGCGTCCTGGTCCCTGATATCACCAACCCGTTCTACTTCGACCTGATCCGGGGCACCCAGCTGCAGCTCAAGGCGGCCGGCTACACGCAGCTGCTGGTGGACACGGAGGAGTCGGATGAAGTTGAAGCCAGCAGCATGGAGCAGCTGCGAAAAAGCGCCGACGGCATCATCGTCACCGCGTCCAGGCTCAGCGACGACGCACTCCTGGCCGCGGCCGCGAAGATTCCGATCGTCACCATCAACCGGGATGTGGCCGGCGTACCCGCCGTGGTCATCGACACGCCCTCGGCCACCAGCCAGGCCCTGGACCACCTGATTTCGCTGGGCCACACGCACATCGCCTATATGGCAGGGCCGCTCACCTCCCAGTCCAGCACGCTTCGCTGGACTGCCCTGGCGGCCGCCGCCGAGGAACGCGGCGTGGATGTCCGCCGGCTCGGTCCCTTCGCCCCCAAGACGCAGTCCGGCGCTGCCGCCGCCGACGCCGCCGTGCACTCCGGCGTGACCGCCTGCATCGCCTTCAACGACCTGATTGCCATTGGAATGCTCCAGCGCCTGCGCGAACGCGGTATCCGGGTACCGGAGGACATGAGCGTGGTGGGCTGCGACGACATCTTCGGCGCTGACTTCTGCAATCCTCCGCTGACCACCATGGCCTCGCCGATCGAGCAGGCCGGCCGCGTGGCCGTATCCATGCTGCTGGCCCAGCTCAACCCGCTGGCCGGCGGGGGCAGCCGCAGCCGCTCCCTGATGCCTACGCACCTCACCGTCCGCGGCTCCACCGGGCCGGCGCCGGCGGCGTCGTAGCTCTTCCCGGCGACACGTCCCCTCACAAGGGACACAGTTGAGCGTTGTTGACAGCGCTGACTAGGCTGGATCACATGCGCGAACTCCAGGCCACCATCATCGAAGAAATGGGCGTGCAGCCCCGGATCGATCCGCGCGGGGAGGTGCGCAGGCGCGTTGATTTCCTGAAGGAGTATCTCCGGGCCACCCAGACGAAGGGCTTCGTCCTGGGCATCTCGGGCGGGCTGGACTCCTCGCTTGCCGGGCGCCTGGCCCAGCTGGCCGTGGAGGAGCTCGAGGCGGAGGGTGTGGAGGCTAACTTTGTGGCCGTCCGGCTCCCCTATGGGGTCCAGCATGACGAAGACGATGCGCAGGCCGCCCTGGACTTCATCCAGGCCAAGACCGAGTGGACGTTCAACATTTCCGCTGCGGTGGACGGCTTCGAGAACGAGTTCGAGAAGACTGTTGGAAACGGGATTTCCGATTTCCACAAGGGGAATACCAAGGCCCGGACGAGGATGATCGCGCAGTACGCCCTGGCCGGCGAGCACAACTACCTGGTGATCGGCACGGACCACGGCGCGGAGTCCGTCACCGGGTTCTTTACAAAATTCGGCGACGGCGGCGCGGACATCCTGCCGCTGTTCGGCCTGAACAAGCGCCAGAACCGCGAGCTCCTGGCCGAGCTTGGTGCGCCCGCCCGCGTCTGGGAGAAGGTGCCCACAGCGGACCTCCTGGATGACAAGCCGGGACGCACGGACGAGGATGAACTCGGCGTCAGCTACGACCAGATCGACGACTACCTCGAAGGCCGGGACATCCCGGAAGCCGCCGCCCAGCTGATCGAGCAGAAGTACCTCCGGACCCGGCACAAGCGCACCGTCCCGGTCACCATCTTCGACACCTGGTGGAAGTAGGCCGCAGCGCACCACCTTCCATACCCTTGGAAGTCCTAGTATATTGCTGGTGAGATCATCACGCGGGCTGTTGGCCCGGCAATGTCAGGAGGCACCGTGGGCACTCCGCTCCCCCGCGATCCCATCGCCGAGGCACGGCAGAACTGGGAACGCCACGGCTGGGGAGACGTCGCTGCGCCCATGGCTGCCATCACGGCCATCATGCGCACCCAGCAGATCCTGCTCGCCCGGATCGAGGCGGTCCTCAAGCCGTTCGGGCTGACGTTCGCCCGCTACGAGCTGCTGGCGCTGCTGAGCTTCGCCCGCAGCGGCGCGCTGCCCATGAACAAGGCAAGCGCACTGCTCCAGGTGCATCCCACCTCGGTGACAAACGCCGTCGACCGCCTCGAACAGGCGGGCCTGGTGGCCCGCTCCCCGCACCCCACCGACGGCCGGACCACCCTGATTGAGCTCACCGCCGAGGGCCGCACCCTGGCGAAACGCTCGACGGCGGCGCTCAACACCGAGGTGTTCGGCAAGTCCGGTTTCGCCGACGAGGACGTGGAGCACCTGCTCCGGGTCCTGGGCGATTTCCGCAAAGCCGCCGGCGACTTCACGGACTGATCGATTGCTCCGTAACGGCCGTTCTGAGCGTCCAAAACGGCCGTTACGGAGCAATGGATGGTTGGTTAGCGGTGGTTGAACTCCGGCTGGCGCTTTTCGCTGAACGCGGCCATGCCTTCCTTCTGGTCCTCCGTGGCGAACAGCGAGTGGAACATCCGGCGTTCGAACAGGACGCCCTGCGCGAGGCCCAGCTCGAAGGCGGCGTTCACGGCTTCCTTGGCCAGCATGGCGGCGGGCTTGGACTTGGACGCGATCACTTCGGCAGCCTTCAGTGCTTCCTCCACCACCGATGCCGCCGGGACCACCCGTGAAACCAGTCCCGCGCGTTCGGCCTCGGCGGCATCCATCATGCGACCGGTGAGGACCATGTCCATTGCCTTGGCTTTGCCTACCGCGCGGGTCAGGCGCTGGGACCCGCCCATGCCCGGGATGACGCCGAGGTTGATCTCCGGCTGGCCGAATTTGGCGTTGTCGCCGGCGATGATGACATCGCACATCATCGCGAGTTCACAGCCGCCGCCCAAGGCGAACCCGGATACCGCAGCCACCACCGGGATCCGCAGCCGGGTCAGGCTTTCCCACCCCCGGAACCAGTCCGCCGCGTACATCTCCACGTAGCCTTTGGCGGACATTTCCTTGATGTCCGCGCCCGCTGCGAAGGCCTTCTCCGAGCCGGTGATCACCACGGCACCCACGGCGGGGTCGGCGTCCATGGCGGTGGTGGCGGCTACAACCTCCTCCATGGTGGCCTTGTTCAGGGCGTTGAGCGCCTGTGGCCGGTTGAGGGTCACCAGCCCCACCCGGCCACGTTGTTCCACAAGAATGTTTTCGTAGTGCTGCGCCAAGCCGTGCCCCTTAGTGTGTGAGTGAAAAAGTTGTCCACGTGCAACGCTACGTGGCTGACTTGTCCCTGATATCCGTGATGATGCCCGAGAAATCGCGTCCTGCCCCGCCCCCTGCGGCGAACTCGTCATAAATCCTGGACGCCAGCGGCCCCATCTGTGCCGCCACGCCGGTGCTTTCCAGGGCGTTCAGGGCGAGCCGCAGGTCCTTGGCCATCAGCGCGCCGGCGAACCCGGGCTGGTAGTCGCGGTTGGCCGGGCTGGTTGGTACGGGCCCGGGAACGGGACAGTTGGTGGTCAGCGCCCAGCATTGGCCGGAGGCATTGGCGGCGACGTCGAACAGTGCCTGGTGCGTCAGGCCGAGCTTCTCGCCAAGCACAAAAGCCTCACTGACGGCGATCATGGACACACCCAGGATCATGTTGTTGCAGACCTTCGCGGCCTGCCCGGCGCCGTGGTCCCCGCAATGGACAACGCGCTTTCCCATCAGCTCCAGGACGGGTTTCACGGTTTCGAAGTCTTCCGGCAGGGCACCCACCATAAATGTCAGGGTGCCCGCTTCGGCCCCCACCACACCGCCGGAAACGGGTGCGTCAACGGAGCGGTGCCCGGCCTCCAAGGCGATCGCAGCGGCCTCGCGGGCCTCGTCAACATTGATGGTGGAGCAGTCGAGGAACATGGTGTCCGGTGCGGCCACTGACAGCAGGCCGGGCGCCCCGTCCACGCCGCGGTAGGCGTCCAGGACGTGCTGTCCGCTGGGCAGCATGGTGAGCACAATGGCGGCGCCGGTCACCGCTTCCGCCGCGGAAGCAGCCATCGGGATGCCGTGTGCTTTCGCCGCCTCCACGGCCGCGGGCACCGGATCGTAGCCCGCCACGCCGTGCCCGGCCTTGATCAGGTTGGCCGCCATGGGACCGCCCATATGGCCCAGGCCAAGGAAGGCGATGGTGCCGGAAGCTGCTCTGTCAGACATGGTCGGACTCCTTAGTGTGAAGTTGGAGCTCACGGTCGCCCAGGGGCGCGAAGTAGTGTTCGACGTCGGCCGCGGTCACTTCAGCGAGGGTCGCGGGCTTCCAGTGCGGGTTGCGGTCCTTGTCCACCACCTGGGCACGGATGCCTTCGCGGAAGTCCGGCCCCGCCAGGGAGCGCAGCCCCACCCGGTATTCCTGCGCCAGCGTTTCCTCCAGCGAGAAGCCGCGCACGCGCCGCAGGGAGGCAAGCGTGAGCTTCACGGCGGTGGGCGACTTCGCCTCGATGGTGGCTGCAGCGTCCGCCGCTTCCCCGCCCGCGGCGCGGAGCCGGCGGACAATCTCCTCCGCGTCGTAGGAGGCATAGGCAGCATCGATCCATTCCCGCCGTTCCGCAAGGGCCGAGGCCGGCGGATCCTCCGCGAAGCGCCCGACGGCGTCTGCCGCCGTCGCGCTTTCCAGCGCTTCGGCGAGCGCCGGGAGGCTGCCGGACGGCACAAAGTGGTCCGCGAGCCCGAGGAACAGGGCGTCGGCCCCGCTCAAGTGGGCGCCGGTGAGCGCCGCATGCGTGCCGGACTCCCCTGGCGCGCGGGACAGCAGAAGGGTCCCGCCGACGTCGGGCACAAAACCGATGGTGGTTTCCGGCATCCCGGTGCGGGTCCGCTCCGTGACGACGCGGAGGGAGCCGTGCGCGGAAATTCCTACGCCGCCGCCCAGCACCAGGCCGTCCATAAAAGCCACGTACGGTTTGGGGTAACGGGAAATGAGCGCGTTCAGCCGGTACTCGGTGGTCCAGAACTCCGCTGTGGCGCTGCCTCCCGCCAGTAGGTCCTGGTAGATGGCCACGATGTCACCGCCGGCGCACAGGCCACGGTCCCCTGCGCCGCGGACCAGGACGGTGGCCACGGCGTCATCCTGGGCCCAGGTAGTGAGCTGCTCCAGCACGGCTGCCACCATGCCGGCGTTCAGCGCGTTGACGGCCTTCGGCCTGTTCAGGGTGATGACGCCCAGGTGTCCGCGGCGTTCAAACAGGACCTCGGGTGCCTGCTCCGATCCCGGAAAATCAGTCATCAGCTGCCGGCCGGCATCACGAAGCTGGCGCCCTGGCGGATGCCGGAGGGCCAACGGGTGGTGACCGTTTTGGTCTTGGTGTAGAAACGGAACGCATCGGCGCCATGCTGGTTGAGGTCCCCGAAGCCGGAGGCCTTCCAGCCGCCAAAGGTGTAATACGCGATGGGCACCGGAATGGGGACGTTGATGCCCACCATCCCCACTTCCACCCGGCTGGCAAAGTCGCGGGCAGCGTCCCCGTCCCGGGTGAAGATCGCGACGCCGTTGCCGAACTCGTGCTCGGAGCAGAGCCTCAGCGCCTCGTCGTAGTCGGCGGCGCGGAGGACACTGAGGACCGGGCCGAAGATTTCTTCCTTGTAGATCTTCATGTCCTTGGTGACGTTGTCGAAGAGCGTTGGGCCCACCCAGAAGCCGCCGTCGTAGCCGTCCACGGTGAGGCCGCGGCCGTCGGCCACCAGCGTGGCGCCCTCGTCCACGCCGGCCTGGATGTAGCCCTCGATCCTGTCCTTGGCGGAGGCTGCCACCACCGGCCCGAAGTCGGATTCCTTGTCCAGGCTGTGGCCCACCTTGAGAGCTTTGACGCGCTGGGTCAGCTTGGCCACCAGGGCGTCGGCGGTCTCCTGGCCCACGGGAACGGCAACGGAGATGGCCATGCAGCGTTCCCCGGCGGAACCGTACCCGGCACCGATCAGGGCGTCGGCAGCCATCTCGAGATCGGCGTCGGGCATGATCACCATGTGATTCTTCGCGCCGCCGAAGCACTGCGCGCGCTTGCCGTACGCGGCCGCCGTGGCGTAGATGTATTGGGCGATCGGGGTGGAGCCCACAAAGCCGATGGCCTTTACCCGCGGGTCTTCAAGGAGTGCGTCCACGGCTTCCTTGTCCCCGTTGACCACGTTGAAGACGCCGTCCGGAACACCGGCCTGGCTGTAGAGCTCGGCGAGCCGCAGGGGCACGGACGGGTCGCGTTCGGAGGGCTTGAGGATAAACGCATTTCCCGCGGCGAGCGCCGGACCGGACTTCCACAGCGGGATCATGGCCGGGAAGTTGAACGGGGTGATGCCCGCGACGACGCCGAGGGGCTGGCGGAGTGAGTGGACATCGATGCCAGTGCCGGCGTCGTCCGAGAATTCACCCTTGAGCAGGTGCGGGGCGTTGGCGGAAAACTCCACCACTTCGATGCCGCGCTGGATATCGCCCTTGGCATCGGGGAAGGTCTTGCCGTGCTCGGAGGACAGCAGGGTGGCGAGCTCGTCCATGTTCTCGTTGACCAGATCCACAAATTTGAGCAGGATCCGGCCCCGCCGCTGCGGGTTCATGGCCGCCCATTCCAGCTGGCCCTTCTCGGCGGTGGCCACCGCATTGGCCACTTCTTCCTTGCTGGCCAGCGGTACCCTGGCCTGCACCTGGCCCGTACAGGGATCGTAGACATCGCTGAACCGCCCGGACGTGCCGTCGATCCGCTGGCCGCCGACGTAGTGTGAAAGCTCGTGCACCATCGAATGCTCCTTTGCATGTGGGGGTCGTCCCTGAACCCGAATCTACTCGGACTTCCTACTAATTTCTAGGGGGCGCCGGGCCGGTGCGTCCTGGCCGGGATGACGGGGTTCAGGTCTGCCGGGCAGCCCGCTCCGCCGGCAGCCTGGCGCTCATCCGGTGAGCTTCCTCCATGAGGAGTTTGCCGAGAAGTTCCTGCCGCTCCGGGCGGAACCGAGGCTCGATGCCGGTGAGGGAAAGGGCCCCCACCGGCCGCCCCAGCTGGTCGAACACGGCAGCCCCCATCCCCCAGCTGCCCTCCAGGACAAGCCCCGGATTAACGGCATAGCCGTGCAGCCGGGTCCGTTCGAGGTTGCTGCGGACAAGGTCCTTGCGGTGGCCGGCAGTAAAGGCTCCTGCGTGCTGCTCCCAGCTGGACAGGATGTCCTCCTGTTCGTCGTCCGGCAGGAAGGCCATGATCGCCGTCCCGGCTGAGGCCACGCCGAGCGGAAAACGGACGCCCTCATGCAGGACGAAGGACCGTACCGGGAAACTGCCCTCCTCGCGCAGCACACAGACCGTTTCGTGGCCCCGGCGGATGGAGTAGAAGGCGCTCTCCCCGGTTTCCTCGGCCAGGCGGCGCAGGCCAGGCCGGGCGATGTCCTCAAAGGGAAAGCGGGCCGCCGCCACGGATCCCAGCAGGAAGATCTCCGGGCCAAGGATCCAGTTGCCGCTTTTGGCATCGTGATCCAGGAGGCCTTCGGCGGCGAGGGAGGCCAGGAGCCGGTGGACGGTGGGCCGGGTCAGTCCGGACTCCCGCACCAATCCCGCGAGGGAGCTGCCCTCAGGCCTCCGGCCAACGAGCCGCAGCAGCGAAGCCACGCGGCCCACCACCTGCGTGCCTTGGACTGGATGTGCCATACAGGCCTCCTGTAAAAGAATTCCTCCACAATGTGGACACTCTAAAGCCTAGCGTCCACGCTGTGAAAGAACAGCGCTATTGGGCGGATTGCGCCGTTGACCGAGTTCGGGCGCCACCATAGGCTCCTGGATCAGGCCCATTGTCCACAAAGTGGATATCACTGAGGCGCTCTGACCGCTCGATGACGAGGAGATGGAATGTCCAAACTTAGATCCAACGCCGCAGCCGCTTTGGAGGACCTGCTCCGGGACGGCATGACGCTCGCCGTGGGCGGTTTCGGCCTGAGCGGCATCCCGGCAGACCTGATCGAGGCTGTCCGCGATGCCGGCGTGCGCGACCTAACCGTCGTTTCCAACAACATGGGGGTGGACGGCAAAGGCCTGGGCATCCTGATCGAAGCCGGCCAGGTCCGCAAGGTCATCGCCTCCTACGTCGGGGAAAACAAGCTCTTCGCCGAGCAGTACCTCGCCGGAAAACTCGAGGTGGAGTTCACCCCGCAGGGCACCTTGGCGGAGCGCCTCCGCGCCGGCGGCGCCGGCATCCCCGCGTTCTACACCAAAACCGGCGTGGGCACACTGGTTGCTGAAGGCAAGCCGCTGGCAGAGTTCGACGGCGGAACGTACGTCCAGGAGCGCGCCATCCGCGCCGACGTCGCACTGGTTCATGCGCACACTGCCGACACGGACGGGAACCTGATCTACCGCTACACCGCCCGGAACTTCAACCCGGTGGTGGCCACAGCGGGCGCCGTCACCATCGCCGAAGCGGAAATCATCGTGGCGCCCGGTGAACTCGACCCCAACCACATTGTCACCCCGGGCGTGTTCGTCCAGCACCTGGTGCAGGCAACTGACCGAGTGAAGGATATCGAGCAGCGCACCGTCCGGCCCCGCGCCGAACTCGCATCTGCATAACCCCCTGAATCTACCTAAGGAGAACCCCATGGCCTGGACCAGGGATGAAATGGCTGCCATCGCGGCCGAGGAACTGAACGACGGCGACTATGTGAACCTGGGCATCGGCATCCCCACACTGGTGGCCAATAACCTGCCCGAGGGCATCCGCGTGGTCCTGCAGAGCGAAAACGGCCTGCTGGGCATGGGCCCCTTCCCGTATGAAGGCGAGGAAGACGCCGACCTCATCAATGCCGGCAAGCAGACCGTCACCGTGCTCGACGGCGGCAGCATCTTCGACTCCGCCACGTCCTTCGGCATGATCCGCGGCGGCCACGTCAAGGTCGCCATCCTGGGTGCCATGCAGGTTTCCGGCAACGGCGACCTCGCCAACTGGACCATTCCCGGCAAGATGGTCAAGGGCATGGGCGGCGCCATGGACCTGGTGGCCGGCACGCCGCGCGTGGTGGTTCTGACTGAGCACAATGCCAAGGACGGCACGCCCAAGATTGTCACCGAGTGCACCCTGCCGCTCACCGGGCTGAGTTGTGTGGACCGGATCATCAGTGACCTCGCGGTCTTCGATGTTGTGAAGAACGACGGCGGCGCACGCCAGCTCACGCTGACCCGCCTCGCGCCGGGCGTCACGGTGGCCGAGATCCGCGACAAGACGGAAGCGGCATTCGACGTTGCCCTTGAACTGGAAGGAGCCACGGCATGAGCCTGCAGAAACAGTTCGGCAAGGATGTCCTGCTCACCGGCTGGGGCCACAGCCGGTTCGGCAAACTGACGGACGAGACCCTCGAATCCCTGATCGTCCAGGTGGCCACCGAGGCCATCAGCAACGCCGGCATCGAGGCCGGCCGGATCGACGAAATCTACCTGGGCCAGTTCAACTCCGGCATGATGCCGCTGGCGTTCCCGTCCTCCCTGGCCCTGCAGGTCTCCCCGGACCTGGCCAACGTCGCCGCCACCCGCGTGGAAAACGCGTGCGCTTCCGGTTCGGCTGCCTTCCAGCAGGGCACCAAATCCCTGCTGGCCGGCACCGCGAAGACCGTCCTGGTAATCGGCGCGGAGAAGATGACGCACGCCGGGGCCGACGTGGTGGGCGCCGCCCTCCTCGGCGCTGATTACGACATGGCCGGCCAGACCTCCACCACCGGTTTCACGGGCCTGTTCGCCGACGTCGCGAAGCACTACCAGAAGCGCTATGGCTCAGTGTCGGATGTGCTGGGGACAATCGCGGCGAAGAACCACCGTAACGGCGTGGACAACCCCTACGCCCAGCTTCGCAAGGACCTCGGCGAGGACTTCTGCCGCACCGTCTCGGACAAAAACCCCATGGTGGCCGATCCGCTGCGCCGCACCGACTGCTCCCCCGTGTCCGACGGCGCCGCCGCCGTTGTGCTTTCCGCCTCGCCAACGGGCGGGGTGACTGCGCCGGTGCGGCTGGCCGGGTTCGGTCACGCCAACGACTTCTTCCCTGCCGAACGCCGGGATCCCACGGCGTTCGCGGCCACGCGCATGTCCTGGCAGCGCGCCCTGGCGATGGCCGGCGTCGGGCTTGACGACCTGGACTTCGCCGAAGTCCACGACTGCTTCACCATCGCCGAACTGCTGATGTACGAGGCCATGGGCCTGACTGAACCTGGCCAGGGTTCCCGTGCCGTGACCGAAGGCTGGGTCTTCAAGGACGGCAAGCTGCCCGTCAACGTCTCCGGCGGGCTCAAGGCCAAGGGCCACCCCGTGGGCGCCACCGGCGTATCGCAGCACGTCATCGCCGCCATGCAGCTCACCGGCACCGCCGGCGACATGCAGCTGGGCCGCGCCCGGCGCGCGGCGGTGCAGAACATGGGCGGCGTGGGCATCGCCAACTACGTCAGCGTGCTCGAAGCCGTGTGAGCCCACCACCATCGGTTGCTCCGTAGTGGCCGTTTTGAGCAGTCAAAAGGGCCGTTACGGAGCAACCGATGAACCCACCACCTCGGCTAGCGGGCCCGGATCAGGTCGGCGATCTCCACAAAGCCCAGACGCTCGGCGTTCTCCAGTGCGGTCCGGCCCTCAGGATCGCGGATATCGGGGTCCGCGCCGGCGTCGAGGAGCAGCCGCACTACGTCCTGCTGCCTGGGCCCGCCGTTGTTGAGCAGGATGGCCTCCTGCATGGCGGTCCAGCCAAGGTTATTCACGTGGTTGACCGGTACACCGGCGGCCAGGAGGATGCGGACCGTCTCTCCGTGGCCGTGTTCGCTGGCCGGGATCAGCGCCGTACCGCCGTAGCGGTTGGTGCTGGCGACGTCAGCGCCGGCTGCCAGTGTCAGCTGGAGCACCTCGTTGAACCCCTCGGCTCCGGCGTAGAGGAACGCCGAGTCCTGAAGGGCGTCCTTCGCATTTACATTGCCGCCCCGGCCGATGAGCTCGCGCACCAGCGCCGCGTTGTTCGCTTTCGCTGCGGCGATCAGCTCCTGGTCCAGCTGTGCCCGGGCATCGGCGGACAGCGGCGGTGGCGGGTTGGAAGCGGGCGGAGCTGTCGGGGCAGGAGGCGGCGGTGCGGGGGCAGCGGGGGTGTCCAGAGCGGTGGACGGCGGCGGCTCCGCCCCCGGCGGCTCACCGGGGCCCGCCTGGCACGCTGTCAAGAACACCACAATGCCACCCGCCAGAGTAAGAATCGCCGCTTCCCGCGCTTGGCGCCATGGCCCGGACCACCTCATGCAGCCGAGCCTACTTGGCTGAGCCGGCGGCCGCTGCCGCGATTGCCTCGGCGCCGGCGTTGGCGCAGGCTTCGTCCAGGGTGCCGTCCGGCGCACCCCCCACTCCGATGCCCGCCACAGATACACCGTTGACCTTCAGCGGCACGCCGCCGGCCAGGAACAGGGTGCCGGGCAGGTCCGCGATCCCGGGCCCGGTGCCGTTGATGCGCTTGGCCAGCTCGGACGTTGGCGCGCCGAAGGCGGCCGCGGTATAGGCCTTCTGCTTTGCTGCCTCGATGGTGTGCTCGGCGGCGTTGTCTCCCCGCAGGAGGGCCTGGACCGTGCCGAACCTGTCTACAAGGGCCACCGTGACGAACGGCAGTTTGTCCGCCTGGCATTTGGCGAGGGCTGCCCGGACGGCGTCCGCGGATGCGCCCACGGTGATGCGGTTCTGCGTCACCACTGTTGCCGCTGCCTGCGGGATGTCGGCGGCGGGAACGACGCCGGGAACGACGCCGGATACTGCGGCCGGAGCGGGCACGGCAGCCTGCGCAGCACCTTGGCTGGTCCCGGCGTTGGCCGCGGCGGTGAGGCCTCCGGTCAGCAGCAAAGCTCCGGCGGCGGCAGCGGCGGCGATCTTGTTGGTCTTCTTCACGGGGCTCTCCTTGATTGTGGGTTTGGGTGGCGCGGCAGGACCGTCGTCCGGGTCCGGCTGCGGCCTCATCTCAATCCTGCCCAGCCCCCGCCGTGCCAGGCATCAGGCGTTCGGCCGTGGTCCGGTCACCCGAACGGCCAGCGGTATCAGCCAAAAGACTGAGAGACCAGGAACGGCGCGGGCAATAGCATGGGATGAGCATTCCCCTGACCCGAAGCCGGACCACATGCCCTCCCCAGAATCCCCACGTGAACCCCTGCCTGTTGAACCGGAGCTGCCTGCCGGACCTGCCCTGCCCAGCGCAGTCCAGGGCCGGTTCGAGGTGATCCAAACCGCCGTCCACGTGGGCTTCGCGGTTCTGCTCGTCGCGTCGGCTGTCCGCTACGCCATGCGGCACAGCCTTGAGGACAATGTTCTGGTCCTGGGGCTCGCGGGAGCAGTCTGCGCTCTGTACGCCGTGATCGCTGTCCTCGCCCGGCAGGGACGCCCCTGGGCAGTCTGGATGCTGGTCTTTGTGGCCGTCTGGGCAGTCCTGGTCATTGCGGCACCCAGCTTTGCATGGTGTTCGTTTGCGATCTTCTTCCTCTGCCGGACGGCTTTCACGGGTGCTGTGGGATACGTGGCGGCAGGTGCGACGGCTGCCGCCACGGCAGCGGGGCTGATTCGCCTCAGCGGTTGGACAGACCTCGCGATGCTGCTGGGGCCGCTCGCCGTCGGCATAATGCTGACGCTGATCTATGACCGGCTCGAGCATGACGCGGCCGAAGAGCGGCGGCTTCATGCCGAGGTATCGCTGGCACAGGGACAGTTGGCGGCCAGCGAGCGCCGGGCGGGAACCATCGCCGAACGCGAGCGGGTGTCGCGAGAAATCCACGACACTGTGACGCAGGGCCTGGCCAGCAGCCTGCTGCTCCTGGAAGCAGCGGACCGGTCCTGGCCCGGCCCGGGTTCCCGCCGGGAGCTTAACCAGGCCACCGAACTGCTGAGGCGGAACCTTTCCGAGACCCGCAGCCTGGTGCACGAGCTCGCTTCCCCAAAGCTTGACACGTCGCCGCTGCCCGAAGCCCTGCACCTGGCCGCCGCGCAGTACGTCCCGCACATGCAGCTCCAGGTCACCGGCGAACCGCGCCCGGTGCCGGCAGAAGTCCGGCACACCCTGCTGCGGGTGGTCCAAAGCGCGGCAGCGAACATCCAGCAGCACGCAGGCGTCGCCACCACCACCCTGACGCTGGGTTTCCTTCCGGACTCCGTCACCCTGGACATCTACGACGACGGCAGCGGGTTTGACCCGTCGGCGGCAGCACCGCCGTCGGACGCCGGAGGCTACGGGCTGCGGGCCATGCGCCAGCGGGTGGAGCAGTTGGGCGGAGTATTCTCGGTGGAAAGTACCCCCGGTGAAGGGACCATTGTGGCCGCACAAGTGCCGGCCGTGCAGCCCGGGCCGCCCCTGCCCCGGACAACCCGGGCCGACGCATGACCGGTATCACCGTCCTGCTCGTGGACGATCATCTGGTGGTCCGAAGCGGGCTGCGGGCACTTCTGGGCACCCAGCCGGACCTCGAGGTGGTGGCTGAAGCCGCCTCCGGCGAGGAAGCCCTGGACCTCGTGGAACACCTCGCGCCCGCCGTGGTGGTGATGGATCTGGCCATGGGCGCCGGAATGGACGGGATCGAGGCCATCCGGCTGCTGCGGCAACGCAACAGCCGGCAGGCCATCCTGGTTTTCACCACCTACGATTCGGACGCTGACATCGTCCGTGCGGTGGACGCCGGCGCCATGGGCTACCTCCTCAAAGACGCAACTCCGGACGAAATCTTCGCGGCAATCCGGGGCGCTGTCCAGGGCCGAAGCGTGATGAGCGCCCCCGTAGCCTCCCGGCTCTTCCAGCAGCTCCGCAACCCCGACGAAGTCCTGACACCCCGGGAAGCGGAACTGCTGAGCCTCCTGACCGAAGGGCTCAGCAACCGCGAGCTGGGCCAAAGGCTGTTCATCTCCGAAGCCACGGTCAAGACCCATCTGGCGCATATCTACGCCAAGCTCGGCGTAGAGACCCGCGCCGCGGCCATCGCAACGGCCATCCGCCGGGAGGGCATGCGCTAGCCGGCAGTCACGGCCAGGACAGTCCGGAGGCCGGCTTATGGCTGATTTCGGCGGTCCGCAACGGCCCGTCATGCAGAGACTATTCAATAACAGGAGTGACAGTTGATGACCGCAGCTATTGCACGGCCACCGCGCACCCCCTAGGTTTGAGAGAGCGGACCACAGTCTCCGCATCTGCCTGCCGTCCGAGCAGGACCAGAAAAGGGTTACAAAGGAAGTTAGCAATGGCAACAGGCACAGTTAAATGGTTCAACGCTGAAAAGGGCTTTGGCTTCATCGCTCCGGACGACGGATCCGCCGATGTTTTCGCGCACTACTCCGCAATCGCCAGCAGCGGCTACCGCTCGCTGGATGAGAACCAGAAAGTCGAATTCGATGTGACCCAAGGTCCCAAGGGCCCGCAGGCAGAGAACATTCGCCCGCTGTAAGGTTCTGATCAACTGCCCTGACCGTGCTTCCCAGCATGGCCAGGGCAGTTTTTTGTTGCGCGAAATCCAAGGCTGCGTGTTGCCAGAACGAAACGCCGTCAGACGAATGCCGATTTGCCAGTTACCGCCCGGCCCACAATAAGCGAATTGATTTCATAGCTGCCTTCGTAGGTGTAAAGGATTTCGGCGTCGCCAAACAGCTTTCCCATTTCATAGTCCGCGCTGATGCCGTTGCCGCCCAGCAGTGATCTGCCCATGGCCACCGAGGAGCGTGCCAGGCGGGTGCACGTGGACTTGGCCATGGCGGCCTGGGCCATTTCCAGTTTGCCGTCCGTCTGGATCCGGGCCAGCTGGGCCATCAGCGCCAGTGAGGCCGACGCATTGCCCAGGATCTCCGCCAGCTGCTGCTGGACCAGCTGGAATCGCGCCAGTTCCTTGCCGAACTGCCGCCGTTCCAGGGCGTAGGCACGGGCGATGTCGAACGCGGCCAGCTGGATGCCGGCGCCCTGCCAGCCCACCCATGCCCGGGAATCCCGCAGAAGGTCGTTGGCCTTGGTGAAGTCCGTGGCGCCCGGCAGCAGGTTTGACGCCGGGATCCTGACGTTGTCCAGCACGATGTCGGCGTTCTGCATGATCCGCAGGCCGATCTTGTTCGCAATCTTCGTTGCTACGTAGCCCAGACGGTCGGTCTCCACAATGAAGCCCTTGATCTGGCCGTCCGCCTGGTCGCGGGCCCACACCAGGGCAAAGTCCGCAATGGTGCCCGCACCGATCCAGCGCTTTGCGCCGTTGATCACCCACTCGCCGCCCTCCAGCCGCGCGGAGGTCTCCAGTCCGCCGGCAATGTCCGAGCCGTGCTCCGGCTCTGTCAGGGCGAACGCCCCCAGCTGGGTGAACGTGGCAAGGCCCGGCAGCCACCGCTGCTGCTGTTCCTCGGATCCCAGCGAGTCGATCATGCCCACGATCAGTTCGTTATGGATCCCCACGAGGGCAGACAGCGAAACGTCCGCCCGGGCCACTTCAACGTACATCAGGCCTTTGAAGAGCTTGGAGGTGCCATCGGTCTGCAATGTCCCCAGCCCCCGCTTGCCCATCTCGGCCAGCAGGCCGAAGGGAAATTCCTCGCGGTTCCAGTAATCAATGGAAGCAGCCCGGACCGTGGCCTGAAGGAAAGCGCGGATGTCCAGGTACCGCTCCCGCTCGGCGGCCGGGAGGAGGTCCACGACGTACATCAGGTCGGCTTCGGGGAATGGCGGCGGGCCTGTTACATCACGGCCGGCCTCACTGTCACGTCCTTGTGGCTGCACGGGTCTGCGTCCCTTCGGTCTTCCAAACTCTTGGATGTCCTAGTATATTGCACAGGGTTGGATATCAGTGATCAGCATCACGTGGCGAAAGGTCTCCCCGTTGTCAGTGACCGATGATTTCCGCGAAGCACGGGACCACCTGCTGGCCCTCCGTTCCGACTACCACCGGGCCCGGCGGGAGTTCGCATGGCCCCGGTTTTCGGAGTTCAACTTCGCCCTCGACTGGTTCGACCAGATCGCCGCCGACCCGGCCAAAGCCAACAACCCGGCCCTGGTGATCGTGGAACAGGACGGCTCGGCCACCCGCAGGACCTTCGCTGACCTCGCCTCCCGCTCCAACCAGGCCGCCAACTGGCTGCAAAGCCAGGGTGTTCGCCGCGGCGACCGCATGATCGTGATGCTGGGCAACCAGGTGGAGCTCTGGGAACTGATGCTCGCCGGCATCAAACTCGGAATCGTCCTGATCCCCACCACCACCCTGATGGGCCCCGATGACCTGGCTGAACGGGTGGAGCGCGGCGAGGCGGGCTGGGCCGCCGTCGGGCATTCGAACCTCGGCAAGTTTGCCCGCGTTCCCGGCAACTACCGCCTCATTGATGTCGGCGGCCGCGGCGCTGCCAGCACCCCTGCGGCCTCCGCACCCGACGTCACCGCCACAGCCCTGCAGTACGCGGATTCGGCGACGGCGCCGGACACCTTCACACCCGGCGCGCCCACCCGGGCGGACGAGACGCTCCTCCTGTACTTCACGTCCGGAACCACGTCCCAGGCCAAGCTGGTGGAGCACACGCACACGTCCTACCCGGTGGGTCACCTGTCCACGATGTACTGGATCGGGCTGGAACCTGGCGACGTGCACCTGAACGTGGCCTCGCCGGGCTGGGGCAAGCACGCGTGGTCCAATTTCTTTGCCCCCTGGATCGCAGAGGCGTGCGTCTTTGTCTACAACTATGAACGCTTCGACGCCCGCGCCCTGATGGAGCAGATGGACCGCGAGTCGGTCACCAGTTTCTGTGCCCCGCCCACGGTCTGGCGGATGCTGATCCAGGCGGACCTGAAGCTGCTGAAGACTCCGCCCACCAAAGTGGTCTCCGCCGGTGAGCCCCTGAACGCCGAGGTGATAGACCAGGTCAAGCGTGCCTGGGGACAGACCATCCGTGACGGCTTCGGCCAGACCGAGAGCACGGTCCAGGTGGCCAACACACCGGGCCAGCCGGTCACGGTGGGCGCCATGGGGCAGCCCCTTCCGGGCTACGACGTGGTGCTGGTGGATCCGAACTCAGGGGAGGAAGCGGACGACGGCGAGCTGTGCCTGCGCCTGGACCAGCGGCCCGTGGGGCTGATGAAGTCCTACTACGGGGACGCAGCGAAGACCGCGGAGGCGTTCCGGGACGGTTTTTACCACACGGGCGACATGGCCCGGCGGGACAAGCACGGAATCATCACCTACGTGGGCCGGGATGACGACGTCTTCAAATCATCGGACTACCGGCTCTCGCCCTTCGAACTGGAAAGCGTGCTCCTGAAGCACCCCGCGGTGGCCGAGGCTGCCGTGGTGCCGTCGCCGGATGCGCTTAAACTTTCCCTCCCCAAGGCCTACGTGGTCCTGGTGGCCGGGCTGGAGCCGGGGCCGGAGCTGGCCGAGGACATCCTGCGGTACTGCCGTGAACACCTGGCGCCCTTCAAGCGCATCCGCAGGCTCGAATTCGGGGCACTGCCCAAGACCATCTCGGGCAAGATCCGCCGCGTGGAGCTGCGCCAGCGGGAGGAAGCCAGGCACGGCTCAGGCACCGACGCAGCGGCGGGGAAGGCAGCCGGGAAGACGGCGGGAGAGGCGGCGGGCGGCTTTGGAATCGAGTACTCCGACGCTGATTTTCCCGGGCTGAAAGGCTGAAGGCTCCCCCGGCGGACTGTGAGCGAAGCGCCATCCCGGGGCTTTCCCCGCATCGGCGCCGCCAAGGTAAGTTAGGGACTGTGAAGATTGCTACCTGGAATGTGAACTCCCTCCGTGCCCGCGCCGACCGTGTTGAGGCCTGGCTGCAACGCAGTGACTGCGATGTCCTGGCGATCCAGGAGACCAAGTGCAAGGACGAGAATTTCCCGTGGGAGCTGTTTGAACGCATGGGCTACGAGGTGGCCCACTTCGGCGTCAGCCAGTGGAACGGCGTGGCTATCGCTTCGCGGGTAGGCCTGGAAGACGTGGAGCGCACGTTCCTGGACCAGCCCCCGTTCGGCAAGGAAGGCAAGGACCCCGTGCAGGAGGCCCGCGCCATGGCTGCCACGTGTGGGGGCGTCCGGATCTGGAGCCTGTACGTGCCTAACGGCAGGTCCCTCGACGACGAACACATGCCGTACAAAATCAAGTGGCTTGAATCCCTAAAGACCCACGCCCAGAGCCTGGTCAGTGCCGATCCGAACGCCCAGGTGGCCCTCATGGGCGACTGGAACATCGCACCCTTCGACGACGACGTCTGGGACATCGACCTTTTCGTCAATAACAGGTTCACCCACGTCAGCCCGCCCGAACGCGCTGCGTTCCACGCGTTTGAAGAGGCCGGATTCAAGGACCTGGCCCGCGAGTACACCCCCGGGCCCGGCGTCTACACCTACTGGGACTACACGCAGCTGCGCTTCCCCAAGAAGGAGGGCATGCGGATCGACTTTGTCCTGGGCTCCCCCGCCCTGGCCGCCCGGGTCACCGGCGCGTCCATTGACCGCGAGGAGCGCAAGGGCAAGGGCGCTTCGGACCACGCACCGGTTTTGGTGGAGCTGGCCGACTGATGGCTGCTGCCGGGGCCCTGGAAGGGAGACTGTCATGACGGGAAACCTCTACCGGGGCCAGGCCGGCCTGCCATTCTCCTCCACGCTCCGGGTCTACGAGCCGCTGGAAGCCTTCCCCGAAGGGCAGCGGGAAGCCATTCGGGCAGCCGGTGCACGCACGGCGTCCCGGGCCGCCGTCGAGAATGCTGAGCTGCTGGCCTCGCTGGGCCGGATCACCCGCCCCGGCGGGGACCCCTTCCCCACCGGGCGGACGGATCTGGTCCGGGTCACCACCGCGCCCGGCGTACCGCCCCGCCGGAGCCCGAAAACAGGGGCGCCCGACGCCGATGCTGCCGCCGGCACCGGCGACGAAGCGGCAGCCGATCGCGTCCTGCTGTACTGTCCCAGCCAGCTGGTCCTGCGCGCCGGGCTCGCCGCCAACGCGCTGATGGAAGGCATCCACGGCCCCCTGGCTGAACTGCTGATTCCCGAGGAGCAGCGCGACAAACACCAGGAGCGGATCGACCAGGTCAAGGCCCGCGACGGCAGTATCCGGGTCCACACCCGCGCCTCCACGTGGGGCATTCCGTTTAGCTGGTTCTCGCTTTTTGCCGAGGGCGATCACAAGGACGTGGTGGAGGCCGGCGGCCGGATCCTTACCGTCAGGGTGTGGGCCCCCATCACCGATGCCATGGAACGGGCACGCTACGCCGTGGCAAACCTGGCCCTCGCCGCCCCGGATCTTGACATGCTGGATGACCTGGCGCAGCTGACGGAGTGGCTGGAGATGTTCCACGTCAATTCCATGGTGGAACTCGACTATGGCGCGGTCGCGGACAAGGTGTACCCGGACGAGTCGCCCATGGACATCCGGCTCGGCATCGAATGCCTGGCCGAGGGCGACATGACGGGTGCGGCGGCTGCCTACCGCCGGCTGGCCTCCCGCTGGATTCCCATCCGGCAGCTCGCCCGCGCGTCCTGACCGCAGCGTTCCCAAACCCGGCACTCTCTGTCCCCTGCGCCGGCGGCGCGCTGCCTCAGGAAGGAGGCGGCGCCGTCGTGCTCCTGACAATAAGCTGGTGGGGCGCGACGGCGGAGCGCACCGCCCCGGGAATGCCGCTCAGTTCGTCAAGGAGCATCTTGGTGGCGAGTTCGGCTTGTTCGTCGGGCCGCTGGCCCACGGTGGTCAGGCCCATCGGGCCGGCGAAATCGTGATCGTCGATCCCCACCACGGAGAGGTCCCCGGGCACGCGGACCCCCGCCCGGGCGGCTTCGAAAATCACGCCCATGGCCATTTCGTCCGAGGCGCAGAAGATGGCGGTGGGCTTGAGTCCGGGCCGCGCCCACAGCCGCCGGAAGGCTTCCTGGCCGCTGCGGACCGTGAAGTCGCCCCACTCATCCCACTCGGGGCGGATGGGTAATTGTGCGGCGGCCATGACCTCCTTGAACGCCAGGATCCGGACCCGGGGAACGTCAAAGTTGAGGTCCGTTTCGTCGTCGCCATGCAGGAGCGCAATGTCCCGGTGGCCGAGGTCGATCAGGTGCCGGACGGCCGTAGAGGAGGCCGCGTAGTCGTCGATCCCGATGTAAGCGCATTCCTCGACATGGCCGCCCACCACGATCAGCGGGATGTCGATCTTCTGCAGGTGTTCCAACTCGTCGTGGGTCAGGGCCATACACAGGACCAGCAGGGCATCTATCTGCTTATAGACCATGGTCTTGCTGAAGAGCCGTTCCCGGTTGCTGCCGTGCCCGCCCAGGTTGAAGAGGGAGAGGTTGTACTGGCGGGCGTGAAGTTCGCGGTCCGCGCCCTCGATGGCCTTGGAGAAGAACCAGCGGCTCACGAACGGCGCCAGCACACCGATGGTCCTGGTGCGGCCGGTGGCAAGTCCGGAGGCTGAGGAGGACGCCACGTAGCCCAGGGCACTGGCCACCTCCAGGATCTTTTCGCGCGTGGCAGGTGAGACCCGGGGCAACCCGCGCACGGCCCGGGACACGGTGGCTGTGGACACTCCGGCGGCCGCTGCCACATCCTCGATGCTGACCCCGCTGTGGCCGCCGCGTTGCGACCTTTCCGTACTGCGTGCCACAGTTTTCCCCTCATGGGCTCGTGCAGACTATGCAGTTCCCTGCGCTTACCCCCACGACATGATATTTGGCGGGTTCCTCTGGTTCATAGTGTTACCGGACCAGTGTGGCCGGCACAGTTCCCTGCGCCGGCCACGGTGCTCTTAGCCCTTCAGTCCGCCCGCGAGCAGACCACGGACGAAGTAGCGCTGGAGGGCAAAGAAGACCACCAGCGGCGCAATGATTGAAACGAAGGCTGCTGCGGGGTTCAGGTAATCCCTGCTGCCACGGGTACCGGAGATCTCGGCGAGCCGCTGGGTGATCGGAGCAACGTCCGCCGTGCCGCCGGAGAACACCAGCGCCACCAGCAGGTCATTCCACACCCACAGGAACTGGAAGATGGCGAGCGAGGCCAGGGCGGGCACGGACAGCGGCAGGATGATCCGCCAGAAAATGGTGGTGTGGCCGGCACCGTCCACCTTGGCCGCCTCAATCACTTCACCCGGGATTTCCGAGATGAAGTTGTGGAGGAGGAAGATGCCCAGGGGAAGCCCGAACATGGTGTGGGCAATCCAGAGTTGGGCGTAGGACCCCGGCGGGATCTGGAGCACCTGCGTGAACAGCGTCAGCAGCGGGATCAGCGCCATCTGCAGGGGGATGATCTGCAGGGCGAAGACGAAGATGAACGCCGCCTCCCTGCCCTTGAAATTTCCCCAGGCAAAGATGTAAGCCGCCATGGAGGCAAGCACCAGCACAAAGACGGTTACCGGGATGACGATCGCCACGGAGTTGGCGAAGTACTGGGAAAGGTTGGCGGACTGCGATCCGGCAGCGGCCGTGACGTCAATGTAGTTCTTGAACGTAAAGTCCCAGTCGGTGAAGAAGTTCCACCAGCCGTCCGAGCGCGGTCCCACTTGTTTGGCCGCCGGGCGGAAGGAGGACACCAGGAGCCCGAATGTGGGCACCGTCCAGATTGTTGCGATGATCACGGCGGCCGCGGTGGCCCATCGTGATGTCAGCTTGGTTTTGACGCGCCGCATGATCGGCGCCGAATCCTCCGGCGAAACGGGACGGCCCTTGCTGGGGCGCGTCTGTGTCCGGGACGTGTTGGCGGCCTCATCCGGCGCTGGCATGACGGTCATCGGATTTCCCTTTGCTGACGGAGTACGCGGGCGTTGTAGACCACGATGGGCAGGACGAGGAGGAAGAGAACCAGGGCGAGCGCTGCGCCCCTGCCCGGTTCGCCGGCACGGAAGGCCTGGGTATACATCTCATTTGCCACAACAGAGGTTTCGTAGTTTCCCGCCGTCATGGTGCGGACAATG
The DNA here is from genome assembly GCF_014764445.1 of Pseudarthrobacter sp. BIM B-2242. Taxonomy (NCBI): domain Bacteria; kingdom Bacillati; phylum Actinomycetota; class Actinomycetes; order Micrococcales; family Micrococcaceae; genus Pseudarthrobacter; species Pseudarthrobacter sp. BIM B-2242. The sequence goes on along the minus strand of NZ_CP061721.1, from coordinate 451,372 downwards.
TCGAAGACCTTCAGGGTGGCGATGGTGATGGTGGTCAGCACCACCACCAGTGCGCCGCGGATTCCGGGAATGGTGACGTTCCGGAACTGCTGCCACGGGTTGGCGCCGTCGAGGCGGGCAGCCTCCACCAGCTCCATGGGGACGCCCTTGATGGCTGCGGAGAGGATCACCATGGCGAAGCCGGTTTGAATCCACACCATCACAATGATGAGGAAGATGGTGTTCTCGGGAGCATCGAGAAGGAACTGTTTGGGGTCCATGCCGAGGGCGACGCGGACTGCGTTGATAACGCCGGTCTGTTCGATGGCGGGACCGCGGTAGTCGTAGACCAGCTTCCAGATGATGCCGGCACCCACGAAGGAGATGGCCATGGGCATAAACACCAGCGCTTTGAGGGCCTTCTCACCGCGGGCCTTATCAATGAAGACCGCGTAGGCCAGGCCAAAACCGGTGGACAGCAGTGGCACCAGGATTGTCCAAATAACCGTATTGCGGAGGGTAACCAGCGCTTCGGGCTGGGTGAACATCCAGACGAAGTTATCCACGCCGTTTGGCTGGCCTGAAGCATTCGTGAATGCCAAAAACGACGTCTGTACGGCCGGGTATACGAGGCCTACCAACATCAGGATTGCCGCCGGCGCCAGGAAGCCAACGATCGTTACTTTGTCTTTGACTGATTTGGGAGCCCTGTCCACAATCAGCATGATGAGCCCAATCAGTGCGGCAAAAACCGCTAGAGCTATTGCAACTTGAAGAAACTTTCCTCCAAGAAATTCCATTGCCCAACCTCCGAGGTGTGCGTGGATCAGATAGTGCGGAATCGACACCGCGCCCTTGGGACTGGAAGTCCCAAGGGCGCGGTGTGAAGGAGGTCAGCCCTTCGGCCAGCTGCTTTCGACGCTGTCGGCCACCTGCTGGGCCGGTGCGCCGTTGATCCATGCAACGATGCCCTTCCAGAAGGAGTTGGAGCCTACGGCGCCCGGCATCAGGTCAGAGCCGTCGAAGCGGAAGACCGTGTCCGGATCCTGCAGGAGGGCGATGGACTGCTTGTCGAGTTCCGTCTGCGCACTCGCGGGGTCCAGTCCCTTGTTGGCACTGATGACGCCGCCGAGCTTGACCCGGTTGTTGGCGAATTCTGCGCTGGCCAGGTAGGCCTGGAAGGCCTGGGCCTCGGGGGTGTCCTTGTAAGCGCCCACCATCTCGCCGCCGCCGGTGATGGCCTGGCCCTTGCTGGCGTCCGTGGGGGGCGTCATGAAAGCCCACACGTCACCGTCAGGAGCCACAACCGTGCCTTCCGGCCAGTTGGCGGCCTGGAAGTTGGCCTGGTGGTGCATGGCGCACTGCCCATCGAGGACGGGCTGGCCCGCCTGTGCGAAGCCGGTGCTCAGGATTGACCGTACGTCGCCGAAACCGCCGTTGACGTACTTGTCGTTCAGGAGGATCTCGCCGGTCTTATTCATGGCATCCACGATCTTGGGATCGTTGAAGGGGATCTCGTGGCTGACCCACTGGTCATAGACCTCGGGGCCCTGGACGCGGAGGACAACATCTTCCACCCAGTCCGTGCCCGGCCAGCCGGTGGCCTCGCCGGATTCGAAGCCTGCACACCAGGGCTTCATGGTGCCGTCGTCGGCGATTTTGTCGGACAGCGTCAACATTTCGTCCCAGGTCTTGGGAACTTCCCAGCCCTTGTCCTTGAACGTGTTCGGGGCGTACCAGACGTAGCCTTTGACGTTCGCGAGCATGGGAGCCGTGTAGAAAACACCGTCTACGGTGCCGTACTTCTTCCAGTCCGCGGACCAGTTCTTATCTACCAGGTCCGAGACGGCCTGCGGTGCGGGCTTCAGGTTGCCCGCCTTGGCCTGATCGGCCATCAGTCCCGGCTGGGGGAAGATGGCGATGTCCGGCGCGTTGCCTGCTTTGGCACGGACGCCGATCTGGGTCTCAAACTCTTTGCTGCCCTCGTACTTGATGGTGGCCCCGGTGCACTGCTCGAAAGGAGCAAACGCCGTTTCGAGGTTTGTGGCCTCGATGTCCACGATGGTGGAGTAGACCGAGACGGTCTTCCCTTCGTGCTTGCCATAGCTCTCGTACGGAGCGCAGTCGACGTCGCTGGTTTCCGCTCCACCTCCACCCCCCGAACTGCTGCACCCGGTCAGGGCCAGCGCCAAGGCTCCCGTAGCGGCTATCGGTAGCAGGTATTTGCGGTTTTTCATCAGCTGAGGACTCCTCGGTGAGTTACAGAAAAGGGTGCGATCCACGTTGTGGAACGGTGAGGCGTGGTATGAATCACAGACTAATTAAGGTCCCGGAAGAAATGCAAGCGTTTACACCGCGTCGTGTCCGAAAGGAGACATAACAATAAAAACGGCGGAGCGACGGCATGCGAAGGCGGCCCGGGCGCCGCAAAGCGCCTTCGGGAAGGATCCTGTTGGTAGCCGGGCGGCGGAGGTGACCGGGTTAACGGACGCGTTCGGCCCGGCTGAACCGCGTCCGCGCGCCGGCTCCGATGTGGATCAGGACCGGCGTCTGTTTCCCCACCACGGCGTCGAGGGCACCCACGAGGGCAGCGACTTCGGCCCCCAGGAGGTGCGGCGCGACTCCCTGGCGGGGCTGGAGCCTGATCTTAAGGGCCGGGTTGCCCTTGAACTCATATGTGGCCACGGTGGCGCCTGCCAGATCCGGCCGTTCTGCCAAGGCGTGCTTCAAAGCCTGTTCCGCGACTCCGCCGCTGATCCGGACATCTCCGGGCACGGCACCTGGATCGAATTCGGCCACCAGCACGTTGCTGCGGCCTTTGCCCTGCTGGGCGATCCAGGCAACCATCAGCCCGATCAGGATGGCCAGCACGATGGCAATAACAATCCAGAGCCAGCTTTCCGGGCGGCCGGGAAAACGGGTGCTGTTGAACGCCTGGTTCACCCGGCTCCAGGTTGCGCCTGACCACGCATGCCACCACGCGCCGACAGCGGGAACCGAGGCGAGCAAGAGTAACAGGACGCCCACAGCGAGCAGTTTGAGTCCGAGGAGTCCGATCAGGATGCGGTTAAGGAGCGACGGTGTGCTGGTCATGCGCCAATCACTCCTGCGGTGGATATGTTCACACGGACTTCGGGGACGGGATCCGGTGACATTTCCCGGAGTTCGTCCTGGACAGCCGCCAGCACCGCATTCTCAGCCACCGGCACGCCTGAGGTGGGACGGACGTTGACAAGGACCTGGCGCTGGGACACCACCACCATCACCTGCTCCGGGGTGACGTTGGCGGCAATCCGTGCGCTGCGTGCCAGGGCCGACGCGATGACCTCGTCATCCGCCACAATCGCTGCGGTGGAGGAACCGCTGCCCTTCAGCACATGCCGCGCGCGCTTACCCGGAAGCACGGCGTTGAGCAGGAAAAACAGGCCGATCATGGCTATCACGGCACCAGCGGCCCCGAGCAAGAGGGGCGGCACACCGGCCGGCAGGGCAACAATTCGTTCCGCTGCCAGTTGGGGTTCGATCAGCCACGCCGGCTGCCCAATGGCATGCACGGCTGCTTCGAGGAGCCCGTAGCCGGCCAGGCCCATCACCAGGACTGCGGCCACAACCGCCACCGCAGCACGCGAGGAATGCGTCTCCCGGTACAGCACACGGCGCATGTCCGGCTGCCTCCGAGCGGACGCTGGCCCGGACACCGTTGGGCCCGCCTGGTCCTCGCCCGCTAGCTTGTGACTCATAGGACCCTGCCTCCCTCGCTTGGCTTGACGCCGCTGATCCGAATGTCCACCCTGCTGAGACGTGCCCCGCTGAGGACAGTGACAGTGGACAGGATCCTGCTTTTGGCCTCCACTGTCCGGTCCCAAATGGACCCCCCGAAAGCGGCGACCTTGCCCGGATCCCGGAGCACCGCCGCCAGCGGCGGTATCCGGATAGGTGAGACGAGAGCCAAAGCAAGCAGCCCGTCGTCGTCCGCCCAGTCCGCCCGGACATCCTGGGCGTCCACTCCGAGGGCCTCGGCCGCCGCCGCCTTGGCAAGGCTGGTCAGGGCCTGCGTGCTGATGCGGTTATGCCCGCTCAGCACATGCGGCAGCCGGGAGGGCGCATCTGCAATCATGACGAGGAGCGCCGGCCAATGATGGCGTCCAGGACGCCGCGCAGGTCGAGTTTCCCTTCTGCAGCGCGGCCCAGGAGGGCGCCGATGGCCATAAAAAGGAGCGCAATCAGGAAGCCCCACAATCCGAACTGGAACGACATAAACGCCACGAACCCGCCTATGGCGATGCCCACAACGGTCAGGTTCACAGCAGTGCCTCCCTCTCGGTGCCCGCAGGAGCAGCCGACTTCGGCGGTGGCGCCACGTAGACATCAGTTATTTCGACATTTACCTCGATGACCTGCAGGCCCACGAGTTCCTCGACGGCGCGGTACACGGAGGCCCTGACCTGGTCAGCGAGGGAGTGGAGCGGTGTGCCGTACGAGGCTACAAGGCTGATATCCACGGCCACCTGGGTCTCGCCCACTTCGGCACGGACACCGGCAGCATGGTCTGAGCTGCCAACGGCGTCCCTGATGGCCCCCAGCGCCCGGGACGGAACGGAGCCGAGGGAATAGACCCCGGGAACAGCACGGGCAGCGATACCTGCGACTTTTGCCACAGCGGTCTCGGCGATCACCGTACGGCCATGCCCTGGCACCGGCGCCTGGCTGGCGGCAAGTTGGCCGGCGGCAAGCTGGCTGGCCGGCACCTGGCTTGTGGCGAGCTCGCGCTCGAGGCCCGCGCTGGGTTGTGGGTTCTGGTATTCCATCAGACACTTCCCCCTTCTGTTGTTCCCAAGACTATCCCCTGGCCGTGACAACGTGCAGGAATACCTTGGGGACACGGGAACGGCAGGGAGACACCCGTCGTCGCGCGTCCCGGAGTCCACGGCGCGTCCCCACCCCGATTGCGCGTCCGGGGAGAGCTCCGGGAAAGAGTTCCGGGTTAAAGAAGGAAAGCACCAGTTCCGAAGAACTGATGCTTCCCAGTGGTGGCTCCGACCGGCGTCGATCCGGTGACCTTTCGATTTTCAGTCGAACGCTCTACCAACTGAGCTACAGAGCCTAGGTGACATGTCACCATGACCGCCGAAATTGCTTCCGACAACCAGAGCGACCCTGACGGGACTTGAACCCGCGACCTCCGCCGTGACAGGGCGGCGCGCTAACCAACTGCGCTACAGGGCCTTGCTTTTCTTGCTTCGCAGTATGCCTACCGCGTTTTTTCAAGGCTTCCAGCTTACCAGACATTTTCTGCCTGCCAGACCAGTTCCTTGCGTACCCCCAACGGGATTCGAACCCGTGCCGCCGCCGTGAAAGGGCGGTGTCCTAGGCCGCTAGACGATGGGGGCCAGAACCCGTTCGGCACAAAAGAAAAGGCTTCGGGCCGATGCCTTCAGTCTTTGTCGTTTCGTGTTTCTCCGAACTGGACTCTAAAACTATAGGGCCTCGGAGGGAATAATCCAAAATCGGCTGCCAAAGCCCTCAACGGAACGGCCGTAACAGGCGAAGATGGACAGATGGATGCCGTCGCTGCGCTCAATGAGATCGCCTTTTGGCTGGAGCGCGGGCGCGCTGCCACCTTCAAGGTCCAGGCCTTCCGGAAGGCAGCCGGCGTGATCGCGGGCCTCGCTCCGGCCGAGGTGGAGGCCCGGGCCCGGGACGGCAGGCTCAAAAGCATGAAGGGCATCGGCGACAGGACATACCAGGTGGTCCGGCAGGCAGTGGACGGCGAGGTGCCCGACTACCTGGCGGACCTGAGGCAGCGCGGGTCGGAGCCGCTGGCAGACGGCGGGGCAGAGCTCCATGCAGCCCTGCGCGGCGACCTCCACAGCCACAGCGACTGGTCCGACGGCGGCTCCCCCATCCCGCTCATGGCTGAGGCTGCACGGATCCTGGGCCGCGAATACCTGGCCCTGACAGACCATTCGCCGAACCTGACCATCGCCAACGGGCTCAGCGTGGAGCGCCTCACCGAACAGTTGGACGTCGTCGCGGAGCTTAATGCCGACAGTAAGGACGCCGGCGACACAAACGGTTTCCGTCTCCTGGCCGGCATCGAAGTGGACATCCTGGAATCCGGCGAACTGGACCAGTCCCCGGAAATGCTCGACCGGCTGGACATTGTGGTGGCCAGCGTGCACTCCAAACTGCGCGCGGACCGGACCACCATGACGCAACGGATGCTCGGAGGCATCAGGGATCCGCACACCAACGTGCTGGGCCACTGCACCGGGCGTCTCGTCGAAGGGGGACGGGGCACCCGGCCCCAGTCCGAGTTCGACGCCGGAAAGGTGTTCGCTGCCTGCGCCGAAAACAACGTGGCGGTGGAGATCAACTCGCGGCCCGAGCGGCAGGACCCGCCGGATGACCTGATCCAGCTTGCGTTGGAGGCCGGGTGCCTGTTCTCCATCGACAGCGACGCCCATGCCCCCGGGCAGCTGGACTTCCTCCAGTACGGCGCCGCCCGCGCCGCCCTGAATGACGTGCCGGCCGAGCGCATCGTGACGACCTGGCCCCTGGACAGGCTTCTGCAGTGGGCGGCCGGGAAGGCCTGACGCAGGGAGCTATTTCACGGCGTTGGCAAGCTTTTGCCGGAAGTCCTGCTTGGTGGTCAGGGTAAGTTTTTCGCCGTTCAGGAAGAACGTCGGGGTGCTGGTCACGCCCAATGCCGTGCCGTCAGAGATGTCGCTACGGATACGCTCCTTCGTTTTCCCGTCACCCACCGCGGCGTCGAACGCGGCAAGATCCAGCCCAAGTTCCTCCGCGAAGGTCCGGAACAGCGGCCCCTGCGATTCGGGCTTGCCGTGCCACTGGTCCTGGGTTTCAAACAGCCTGGCTGCCATTGCCTCAAATTGTCCCTGCTGCGCGGCAGCCTCCACGGCGAGCGCGGCCGGGCCGGAGTTCGGGTGCGAGGGCAACGGGAAGTAGCGGCTAACGAACGTGATCCTGTCGCCATACTCCTGTTTCAGCTCGTCCACAAAGGGCTGGATGGAGCGGCAGGCTTCGCATTCAAAGTCTAGGAACTCCACGAGCTGTGCCTTTTCAACCGCGGGTGAGGTGAGCCGGTGGCTATCGGCCCGGACCAGCTGTTCCGAACCGGCATGCGGTGCCGGCGCCGGCGCGGGTTTGTTGAGTGTCAGCATCGCGTACCAGGCGCCGCCGGCCACCACGATGACACCGAGCAGGATCCAGATGACCAGGCGGATCCTTTTGGCGGGGCCGGGGGTGGACCTTCGGGATGACGTTGAACCTGAGACCATAAAACGCATCCTAACCGAGGCCGCGGCTTCACAGGCCGCGATGCGGCCCGGGCGTTGGCAGGATGTTGATGAGACGTGACCGGTTTCCGCCAGCCGTTGGCACCGCGCCAGGGCTAGATTGGCACCATGGCCTCAACGTCCTCCACCAACCCGGCACAGTCAGCTGCGCGTCCCGCCCCACCGGACGGCGTCAGCGCCCTCGGCATCGCCGCCGTGCTGGTCACGGTGGTGCTGTGGGCGTCGGCGTTTGTGGGCATCCGGGCGATTGGGCCAAACTTCTCCCCCGGGTCCCTGACGCTGGGCAGGTTGGCCGTTGCCGCCGTCGTGCTCGGTGCGCTGGTACTGCCGCAACTGCGCAGGAGCAAGGCACTGCCCCGCGGCCGTGAATGGTGGCCCATCCTCGGGTACGGCGTGATGTGGTTCGGCGGGTATAACGTGGCGCTGAATGCTGCGGAGCACCTCCTGGACGCCGGCACGGCCGCGCTGCTGATCAACGTCAACCCCATCCTCGTCGCCATCATGGCGGGCGTCTTCCTGAGGGAAGGTTTCCCGCGGTGGCTGATCATCGGGAGCATGGTTGCCTTTGGCGGGGTGGCGCTGATCGCGCTGGGCTCCGGCCCGGCGTCGGGTGAACGTTCGACGGCGGATATTGCGGGTGTGCTGCTCTGCCTCCTTGCCGCCGTACTCGCCGCAGTCAGCGTGATCATCCAGAAACCGGTGCTGCGGAAGATCCCGGCCGCCCAGGCCACCTGGTTCGGCATCATGGTGGGCACCGTCTGCTGCCTGCCCTTCAGCGGCCAACTGGTGTCCGAGCTCCAGGCCGCGCCGCTGTCCGCGACGCTGGGGCTGGCATATCTCGGCGTCTTTCCCACGGCAATCGCGTTCACCACGTGGGCGTATGCGCTGTCTCTGATCGACGCCGGAAAACTGGCCGCCACCACCTACCTGGTCCCCGGCACCACCATCCTGATCTCCTGGCTGCTCCTCAGTGAAGCTCCCTCCGTGTGGGGCCTGGTGGGCGGCGTGGTCTGCCTGGTGGGGGTGGGCCTGACCCGCCGCCGGTCGCGCCAGAGGCGGGAACGTCCAGCTGCCAACGCGGGTGGACAGTAGTGTCCGGCTGCGGACCGGATCGCCCGGCTTAGCGATCCGCAGGCCGCAGGACCGCCGTACCCGCGATGATCGGCGTGGCCAGGGCAAGGGCCGGGGCCTCGAACCTGCTGATTTCCGTAAAGTCGAACCCGGCCTCGGCGATGGCTTCCACGGTGTTCCGGTTGAGGTGGCAGCCCGGCGCCACGCAACGGCCCCACAGACCGTCCAGCCTGTCCTGCCAGCGGCCCGCACGGCCCGGACGGCGGACATGCTCCAGCACGGCCAGGGTTCCGCCCGGCTTGAGTACCCGGCGCGCCTCCAGCAGGGCAAGCCTCTGATCCGGCACCGAGCACAGCACCAGGGTAAACACGACGGCATCCGCTTCGGCGTCGGCCAGCGGCAGGTGCTCCGCATCGGCGTCGGAAACCGTGACCGGAACGGATGACTCCCCCAGCCGCGTCCTCAATCTGGCCCTCATGAACCGGTCCGGTTCCACGAGGACAACACGCTCAGCGTGGCGGAAGTGTGAAAGATTGGCTCCGGTTCCTGAGCCGACGTCCACCACAGTTCCCCGCAGCCCCGCGAGCAGCTGCGCCCGTCGCGGAGCGAGTTCCCTGCGCTCCGCCGACTTCAGCAGAGTGTCGTAAGCGGCGGCAAACAGGCGGTGTTGGAGGGACATCCGGTTCCTCAATGGGGGTCAGGGACGGGTTTTCAGTATGCATGCCAACCCGGCCGCGGACTAGAGTCTACTTATGCCCGCCAATCTGCCGCCCGGCCTGCCCATCGTTCCGGAGGGTCCGCATGAACCGCTTCCCTTCGAGATGACCGCAGACGACTTTGAAGCTGCTGTCACCGATGCGCTGGGCCTGATTCCCCCGAAGCTTGCGGCGGCCATGAACAACGTGGCGGTGTTTGTCGACGACGACTACACGCCCGGCCCGGGCGAGGACCCCGATACTGTCCTGCTTGGCCTCTACGAAGGCGTCCCGCTGACGGAACGGGACTCCTGGTGGGACGCCGGTTCGCTGCCGGACCGGATCACCATCTTCCGCCAGCCCATCCTGGACATCTGCGCCTCGCGCGACGAGGTGATCCAGGAGGTCGCCGTGACGGTGGTGCACGAAATCGCGCACCACTTCGGCATCGATGACGACAGGCTGCACGAACTCGGCTGGGACTAGCCTTGTAGCCATGGGACACGACCACAGCCACACCCACGGCATCACCGCCACGGGCCGCCACCGCAAGCGCCTCATCGCCGTCCTTGCCATCACACTGGCCGTGGTCCTGGTCCAGGTGGTGGGTGCGGCACTCTCAGGCTCGCTGGCCCTGCTGGCGGATGCCGGCCACATGCTCTCCGATGCGGCAGGTGTCACAATCGCGCTCCTGGCCGCCTGGATCGCGGGCAGGCCCGCGAGCGACCAGCGGACCTACGGCTACCAGCGGGCTGAAGTACTGGCCGCCCTGGCCAACGCGCTGATCCTGATTGTCATTTCGGTGGTCATCTTCACGGAGGCCATCCGGCGGATCGGCTCCACCCCGGAAGTCCAGACCGACATCATGCTCTTCGCCGCAATCCTGGGCGCCGTTGCCAACCTGGTGTCGTTGCTGATCCTGCACGGCGCACACCACGACAGCCTCAACGTCCGCGGCGCCTACCTTGAAGTGCTCGGCGACCTGCTGGGATCGTTCGCCGTGATCGCCGCGGCCCTGGTCATCATGTTCACCGGCTACCAGGCCGCCGATACCATCGCGTCGGTCCTGATTGCGCTGATGATCCTGCCGCGGGCATGGAACCTGCTGCGCGACGTGGTGGACGTCCTGCTGGAGGCAACCCCCAAGGGCGTGGAAGTGCAGATGATCCGTGAGCACATCCTCAGCGTCGACGGCGTGGTTGACGTCCACGACATCCACATCTGGACCATCACCTCGGGGGTGCCCGTGTTTTCTGCCCACGTGGTGGTGGAGGACGGTGTCCTGAACGCCCGGGGCGCCGACCAGTTGCTGGACAAGCTCACGGCCTGCCTGGGCTCCCATTTCGACACCGAGCACTGCACGTTCCAGCTCGAGCCGGCCAGCCATTCCGAACACGAATCAGCCCAGCACGCCTGAGGACCGGCGGTAGTGCGGACAGGCGGACCGCCAGCAACTCTGCGACACGCCGGTACCGATATGACGGAATCCAGCTCGTGTTGTTTATGTTATTGATGTGACCAGTGTTGCTAATGCGCAGGGTGTCACGTAGCCTCGGACTGCTGGGCGATCAGCAGAGGGGCCTTTCGTGCCGCCACCAGACCTCGCTCCCCAGCCTGACTGTCCTGCGAGGTTCTGCGAATGGGTTTGTCCGGATCCGGCCTGAAGGCCGCCGTGCTGTGTACCGCCGTTGTATTGTCCGGAACCCTCGCTTTTCCTGCCCAGGCATCGCCCACGCCTGCACCTCTGACCGTCCAGCGTCCTGCTGCACCGGAGGTCCCGTCCGCGGAAGACATTGCGGCGGCACAGTCCACTGAAAGCGCGACGGCGGATCAGGTCACCGCCATCGAACGGCTCCTGGCGGACGCTGCAGCCGCCCAGCAAGCTACTTTTGCCTTGTCCCTGCAGGCAAACAACGCCTACAGCGAGGCCCTGGTGGAACTACAGGACCGTCGGGGCGCGGCCGACGTGGCCAGAGCCAGGGCCGAGGCGGCGACGAAGGCGCAGGACAGGACCCGGAAGCAGGTAGGCCAGCTTGCCGGCGACCTGTACCGCAACGGCGGCCTTAACCCGACGCTGACCACGTTCGTCAGCGGCAACGGGGAAGCGCTGCAGCAGGCCGCCACGCTGCAGGCCCTTTCGGCCAGCCGCAGCCGGGCCTTCGAATCCGCGGAGACAGCAGCCGCCGCAGCGCAGTCGCTGACCGCCTCGGCCCAGGACGCCAACCGCGCTGCCGACAACGCCGCCAGAACAGCCGAAGCCCGCAAGGCCCAGGCTGAAGAGGCCAATGCAGCCCAGATCCAGGCCGTTGCCGACGCGAAAGCACAACGGACCGTCCTGGTGGACCAGCTGGCGCAGCTGAGGAACACCACCGTTGTGATGGAAACGGCGCGGGTGGATGAACTCGACCGGCAGCGCGAAGAGGCCAGGCTCGCGTCAATCACCGCGGCCGCCGAACGGACCGCATCCGGCCAGTCTGCTGCCGCCCCCGCGTCACCGGCCGCGCCTGCACCACAGGCTCCTGCGCCCGCTCCTGCTCCGGCACCCGTGCCTGCGCCCGCTCCTGCTCCGGCACCCGTGCCTGCCCCGGCTCCGGCGCCCGCGCCCGCGCCAGCCCCGGCCCCGGCTCCGGCACCCGCGCCTGCGCCAGCCCCGGCTCCCGCTCCGGTACCTGCACCAGCGCCGGGCGGAAACTACGAAACAGCTATTTCCGTCGCCTTATCCAAAGCGGGATCGCCGTACTTCTACCAATACGGCGGCACAGGGCCCAGCGGCTTTGACTGCTCGGGCCTGGTTCAGACTGCCTTTGCCGCGGCCGGCAAGTACCTGCCCCGGACCGCTGCCCAGCAGTACGCCGCCGCTCCGCTGCATGTGCCCATCTCCCAGGCCCGGCGCGGCGACCTGCTGGTGTGGGGTTCGGCCCCCGGTTTCTATCACGTCGCCATTTACCTGGGCAACGGACAAGTGGTGCAGGCCCTGAACCCGGATGAGGGTATCGGCGTCACGCAGCTGAGCCGGATGGCCGGAATGCAGCTCCACCCCTACGCTGCCCGCTACTAAACGGCGCCTGCCCGCCGGAAGCAGCTCAGGTCAGCGACACACCGGTGTCGGCGGATGTTGGATGACTTGCTTTTAGGAAACTTCCTCGGGCTTCTCCTGGTCTGTTGGAGCAGGTTGCGTAAACAGGCGGATCAGCCCGTCAATTTCTTGTGCTGAGGTGGCCGGGTGGCGGAAGTGCTGGTGGGGTTCAATCGCGTAGTGGGTCCGGCGCCCCACCCGGGTACGGTGCAGATAGCCTGCGCTTTCAAGGTCTTTGAGTATCTGAAGGGCCGCCCGCGGCGTGATACCAACACGATCAGCGATCTCCGCGATCCGGATGCCGGGGTCGGTAGCGACTGCGAGCAGGACGTGCCCATGGTTCGTCAGAAAGGTCCAGCCGCGCTGCCGGCCTCCGGGCCCGGACGCACGCAATGTTTCGTCGTGATTCATGGGGGAACCGAGCGCATCCCCACTCATTCGTGTCCTTCGCTGGTTGGGCGCAAACTGGTGTCCGAGCCCTCCTGTCGACCCGCCGAAAGCTGCTCCTTCCTCGTGGGTGCTGCGTAACGACGGTTCCGCAACAGCGGTTCCAGCGCCTCCAGGTCCTGGGCCGCGGCGATTCCGAAGGGCGGCTTTGCTGGAGTGGGGAGTTTCCGTCGCCCCTGCCCGCGGGTGGCCCACAGGCTCATCGCGATCGATACACCCAGGATGGTGGCAATGACGGCGAGCGAAAGGGGTGTGGGGATGTAGTAGATATCGATCTTAAGGAGCATTTTGACGCCGACCCAGATAAGGACGAGTGCGAGCCCGATCTTGAGGTAGATGAACCGGTGGATCAGGTCTGCGAGCAGGAAGTACATGGCGCGGAGCCCGAGGATGGCGAAGGCGTTGGCCGTAAAGACCAGGAAGACTTCATCAGTGACGGCGAAGATCGCCGGGATGGAGTCCACGGCGAAAATGATGTCCGTGACCTCAACCACCACCAGGACCGCCAGCAACGGGGTGGCAAGCACGACCCCCTTCTTGCGGATAAGGAACCTCTGGCCATGGAAGTCGTTGGTCATGGGCACCGTGTTCCGGAAGAAGGCCAAGGTCTTGGACTTCTCCGGGTCCAGATGCTCGTTACGGTGCCGGATCATGCGGTAGCCGGTGATCAGCAGGAATGCCGCGAACAGGTAGAGCACCCATCCAGCGCTGGCGATGATCGCTGACCCTGCCGCGATGAACCCGCCGCGAAAGATGAGCGCCCCCAGCACACCGAAGAACAGCACCCGGTGCTGGTACTCCCTGGGAACCGCGAAGTACGTGAAAATGATGGCCCAGACGAACACGTTGTCCACCGCGAGGGACTTCTCGATCAGGTACCCGGCGAAATACTGTTGACCAAACTCCGCCCCGTAGAGCTGCCACACCAGGGCACCAAAACCAGTCCCGAAGGCTACCCAGACCGCGGACCACACCGCCGCTTCCCGGACGCCGATGACGTGTGCCCTGCGGTGCGCGAACAAGTCCACGGCAAGCATCAGGACAATGATGCCGAGGACAGCCAACCAGGCCCAAAGGGGAACATTCATCAGGCAAACCCACTTCCAGTCAGTAAACCAACTGGAGGTCTTTCCCGGCCGCCCAAACAGGTGCCCTGTCCCGCCGGGCCGTACAGGGACGGCCGGACTGACGACGGAACAATCAGGGGATACTCCCCTCCGTGAAAAATAGTGAAGCACATTTCACCTGTTGCGGCAATGGTCACCACAATGGTCACCACAGACAGACGCACCCACAGCTCCGGCGGGCAGCGCCAGCAACAGGGGCTGTCAGGACAGGACGTCCTTGGTGACGAACCGGCCGTACGCCAGCGCCCCGAACACAGCTATGTAGGCGGCCTGCAGCAGGGCGTTGCTGGCGAAGGAGTCCCACAGCACCGGCTGGCGCAGGACATCGGCGAACCCGAACCAGTAGTGGGTAAAAAGCCAGGGATGCAGCCACTCCAGCTGGGGCAGTTCGCCTGCGATCTGCGATGCCACGGAAACCACCACCGTGGCCGCCATGGCACCGACGGGCACCACCGTCAGCGTGGACAGGAACAAACCGATCGCCGACAACCCGGCAAGGGAAACCGCCAGGTACGCCGCGATGAGGAGCAGCCTCAGGGCTGCCTCGGGTGGTTGCACCACATCGCCGGAGAGGAGCGTCACCGGGCCGATCGGGAACAATGACGCTCCGATCGCGGCTCCGGCCAGGGCCACCGTGACTGGGGCGGCCAGGCAGAAGGCCAGCGCACCGGCGTACTTGACCAGCAGCAGCCTGACACGCCCGGCTGGTGCCACCAGCAAATACCGCAGGGTGCCCAGGCTGGCCTCGCCCGCGATGGTATCGCCCGCCACCACACCGATAGTGAGGGGCAGGAACAGGGGCACGGACACCAGCATCGCCGTGACGGCCACAAACAGCCCGTTCTGGGTGATCCGGTCCAGGAATGCCGGTCCGCGTCCGGGCGGAACGGTTGAGGAGAGCCGGACCGCGACGGCGATCAGCACCGGGATTGCGGCCAGGGCTACCAGCATGGCCACGGTCCGGCGGCGCCGGAAAAGAGTCTTCAGTTCTGATGCCAGGAGGGACAGGCTGGACCCTCCCGCAGGGGCGCTGCGGGCAGTCGGAATGCTGAGAGCGTCAGCAGAATCACTGGGCAACGTCAAACCCCTCCCCCGTCAGGGCAACAAACCGCTCCTCGAGGCTTTCCCGTTCCACCGAGAATCCGCGGACCCGCACGCCTGCGGCCACGAGTTCAGCGACGACGTCTTCCGGTGCCGGCAAATCCGGCCGGGCCGCAGCAGCCGCACCCGCGGTGACCACATCGCCGTCAACGCCAGGCATACCGGCCTCATCGCTTCCGGCCCGGCCGTTGCCTCTTTCCGGGGCCATGCCCAACCGCAGCAGGACATCACAGGCTGTGCCGGCGTCGGGCGTTAAGAGGCGGATCCGTGTGCCGCCGGCCTGCCGGAGCTCCGCCAGCGGCCCCTGCGCCACCAGCCTGCCCGCGCTCATGATCGCTGCGTGTGTGCAGATCTGTTCCACCTCCGCCAGCAGGTGGCTGGAGACGAAGACGGTGGCACCGTCGGCGGCCAGCGAGCGGACCAGGCTCCGCACCTCGCGCGTGCCCTGCGGGTCAAGACCATTGGTGGGCTCATCCAGGACCAGCAGATCCCGCGGCGAGAGCAGCGCGTTGGCGATGCCCAGCCGCTGCTTCATGCCCAGCGAGTAGGCGTGCACGCGCTTGCCGCCGGCATGCGACAGCCCGACCCGCTCAAGCGCCGCAGCCACCCGGGCCTTGCGCGTGCCCGGCGTTCCGTGCCGGCTGGCGGCGTCGAGCCGGTGCAGGTTCGCGGTACCGGAGAGGAACGGATAAAACGCCGGCCCCTCCACCAGCGCCCCCACGCGCGGCAGCACCTCATGCAGCCGCTGCGGCATCGGCAGGCCCAGGACGCTGACCGTTCCGGCCGACGCAGCAGCGAGGCCCAGCAGCATCCGGATGGTGGTGGTCTTGCCGGATCCGTTGGGCCCCAGGAAGCCGAACACGGCGCCATGCGGTACGGCCAGGTCCACGTTGTCCACCGCCAGTTGGTGGCCGAACCGCTTGGTCAAGCCCTGGGTCTCGATGCTCAGCCCGGCAGCCACGCTGCCGGCCGCTGTCACGCTGTGCCGGCGGCGGCCTGCAGCCGGTCCGCCGGAACCATCCCCACAAAGATCCTGCCGTCGTCGGTCAGCAGGACGTTGACCAGGGACGTGGACAGGAGCCGTCCGCCGGGAACGGCGACGGCGGCCTGGGACAGCAGCGGATCCTTCAGTAGTGCTTCGGCCAGCCGGGCGCCCTGGCCGTCAGGTGGCGCGGGGAACCCGATCACCGTTTCCCAACCCTCGCCGGTCACCGTCGGCTGTGGCTTGTCACCGTGCTCGCGCGCGTGATAGCCGGGCATCCGGTCCGGTGCCGGCATCTGGTCCGGTGTGACCGTTCCCGGCTCTACAGGATGCGCGGGCATCCCGTGCGGGTAGGGCGCCGGGGGGACCTGCAACTCCTTGAGCGTGGCACCGGGCGGGGCCACGAAATTGAACATGCCCGCGTCGGGCGCCTCCAGCGACAGGCTCGTGAAGCCGGCCTTGAATGCCGGTTCCGCCTGGCCCCGCGCCGACACCGTTACCCTGAGCGGCATCCCGGTCCGGCCGTCGACGGCGATAGCCACCTTCTCCAGCAGGGTCCCGTCAGTGCGCGGCACCAGTTCAAGGCTGTACGCCGGGCGCCCGGCCACCTGCACCTCGGGGCCGACAGTCACCGCTGTGGAGCTGTCAGCCATGGCAAGGAACTTCGCGGCCAGGTCCTCGGGCGTGGGCGGCACCGGCTTGCTCATGTCCGGGGCGGGCACCGTGCCGGGGTCCGGAGGCGCAGGCAACGGCATGCCGGGAGCGTCTGGAACGGCGAGGGGCAGATCGTTGGCGAAGGCCGGCAGGGTCAGATGGGCGGCGGAGTTGTCCTTGGAGTTGTAGAACCAGACGTCCTGGTCGCGCCTGATAACATCGCGTTCAGCCAGCCGGTCCATCACCTGGACCCGCATCTTTGCAGGACCGTCCATAAAAATCCGTGCGCTGTGCTCGCCGGTCAGGAACTCGATCATCGATGCCGTGCCGCCCGCTGAGGCGGGGCCGGACGTGGGGCCGGCGGCCGGAAGCTCCGGCAGTCCAAGGTCCGAAACCTGCTCCAGGGTGCCGGAGAACGTTTTGGTATTGTGCTGGCCCAGGAGCGTGAGGACCTCCGCCGGGGTCTTCTCCGGCAGCGGATCCCCGGCCCGCGCCGGAATGGATCCCACCAGAACACCGGCGGCGATAAGTGCGGGTACAGCTGCGGCGGGCACCCAGCGCTTCCATGCGCGGTTCATGCCAGCCCCGCTTCATCTTTGGAGCCCATGAATTCAGATTACGCCTGGGGATCGCCGCGCACACCCCTCCCGGGGTCCCGGAACGGTTACGAAGGCACAACGGTGCCCGCGCCGCCGTCGACCGTTATCTGCTGGCCGGTGGAGAGCCTCAGCGTGGCGTCGGGGACGCCCACCACAGCCGGGATGCCGTACTCCCGGGCCACCACGGCGCCGTGGGAATTGGGCCCGCCCATCTCCATGACCAGCCCTCCGGCCGTGAGGAACAGCGGGGTCCAGCCGGGATCCGTGGACGGTGCCACCAGGATTTCCCCGGGTTCAAGATGTGCTCCCACCGGGTCCAGGATGACGCGGGCGGCCGCGGTGACCGTCCCGGCCGAGGCCGGGCTGCCCGTCAGTGTCCCGGCCACCGCCGGTTGCCCGGGGGTACCGGCCCGCAGCAGCGCCTCAGGTTCGGTGCCGTCGGAGAGGAGCAGCCGGGGCACATGGCGCCGTTCCAGTTCCAGGGCATACGCCTCGCGCCGCTCAGCCACGACGCTATGCAGGTCAACAGGGCCTGGCCCGGGTTTCCCGCCCGGCCCGCCTGCCGCCACTTTGAGGAGACCGGCCCTGGCTTCGTCGAAATTCAGGTAGAAGATGTCGTCAGCCTCGGCAACGGTGCCGGCCGCGGCGAGCGCCCCGCCCACCAGCGCCAGTTGTTTCCGCACTTCGGCCAGTCCCACCACCAACTGGGACTTGGGCAGTTCGCGCAGCCCGGCAAACAGCCGCGTCCGCCGCAGGGCTGCCCGGACCGCCGCGCCCCGAAGCCGGCCCCGGGACCGCGCCTCCGCCACCAGGGCCTGCACCTGGGCTTCGGCTTCCTCGACGGCGTTGCTGAACTGGACGTCCGGTGCCATGGCGTCGGCGTCCAAGCGCAGATAATTGGCCAGCACTCCAATGATGTGGGTGGGATCGTCTGACCAGCGTGGCATCCCGACGTCGATCTCGGCCACCGCGCGGTGCCCGTACTGATCCATGAACCGCGCCAGCCCGGACTGCAGCACGAAGGGCAGCTCACCTGCCTTGAAGTCCTCGGCGAGCACGGCGGGTGTCCGGCCGGCCACTGCGCTGCGGGAGGCGCCGTCGTTCTTGATCACCTGCGCCAGGCGCCACAGTTCCAGGTCCATTTCGGTGGTCACGTTGTTCGGGAGCCCCCGGAGCACAACCTGCAGGTCATCCCAGCGGCCGCCCCCCAGCAGTTTCCCGGCAAACGCCAGCGAGGCGAAACCGAGTGCGGGAAGGGGAAGGATGGACGGCACCACCGAGAAGAGGCGCGTCCCGATGACGTGTTCGGCATGGTCCAGCCGCTGCAGCGGAGTGGCACCGGAAGGAAGCTGGAGTGAGTCCCCGAATTCGCGCGCCTTGCGGTTCGCGTGGCGGAGGGCCGTGTCCGGCCGGAGGAGCGCCCTCAGCAGTGTCTCGGGCACGCGGGCATGCGCGGCAGCGGGCACTACGTGACGCAGCAGGCCCAACGGCGTCCGCCGGGTCACGGAAAACCGCGGATCCTCGAAGACCTTCCGCAGCACCGTGGCTGAGCGCGCCTCCATCACGTCGAAGACCCTGGGCACGATCCGGCGCCCGGTGGTGCTGCGGGCAACGGCCGTCAGGTCAAAGTACATCCGCTGGCCCGCCTCGGCATAGGGCGGCGGGCCGTTGTGTGGCTGGGGGACATCGAACTGCGCCGCCCGGGCAACGGACGAGGCAATGAGCCGGAACACTGCCAGACCCATCGGCGTGATGGGCCGGGTGAGGCCCTGCGCCAGGCTGAAGCAAAGATAGACGCGGGCGCTGTCCGCCTGCGCACGCCCGGCTGCGTCGCCGGTCCGGAGGGCAGTCCGCCGGGGTACGGGGAAAAGGGTGGTGATGGGCCGCGACTGTGTCAGCCACAGCCGCCCGCCGCCGTCGATGGCCCATTCGATGTCCTGCGGTGCTCCGAAGTGTTGCTCCACCCGGTGACCCAGGGCCGCCAGCTCTGCCGCCTGCCGGTCCGTCAGGCAGGCCGTGGCGCCGCCGTTGCTGACGGCCACGGCCCGGGTTCCCCCGCCCGAGAGCGGCCGGACCGCGATGCGCTTGTCGCCGAGGCGCCGTTCAAGGACCTTTCCGGTGAGCGGATCAACCACAAAGTGGTCCGGGTTCACCGCCCCCGACACCACCGCTTCGCCGAGCCCCGGGCTGGCATCAATGACAGCCTGCTGCCGGCGGTTTGTCAGCGGGTTCGCTGTAAACAGCACACCGGCCGCAGTGGCATCCACCATCTGCTGGACCACTACTGCCAGTGCCACTGCGGCCGGATCGATCCCCCGGGTGGCACGGTAACTGACAGCCCGGTCAGTCCACAGCGACGCCCAGCAGTTGCGCACCGCCTCCACCACGACCGCAGTACCCACCACGTTGAGGTAGGTGTCCTGCTGGCCGGCGAAGCTCGCCGACGGGAGGTCTTCGGCCGTGGCCGAGGACCTCACTGCCACGGGGACGTCCTGGCCAAGCGCGGCGTAGGCAGACTTGATGGCTTCCGCTATCTCCGGCGGGACGGGCGCGCTCCGGATCACGTCCCGGGCCTGGCCGGCAAGCGCGGCCAGGGCGGGGAGGTCGGCGTCGGCGGTGTCTTTGAGTGCCTGGTGGACGGTGGCCAGCGGGTCAGCACCATCGCCGGTACCGCCCGCCGTGGCGTGGCGGTACGCCCCGGTGGTGAGGCAAAAGCCTGCCGGCACCGGCATTCCCGCGGCCAGAAGCTCCCCCAGGTTGGCCGCCTTCCCGCCAACGACGGACACCATGGCGGCATTAACAGCCTCCAATCCGAGGATCAGGGGCGGTCCGCCGGCGCCAGGCACGTTCACGGCTCCTGCTGCGCAGACGTCCGGTCAGGCCGCGCCGAGAATGGGCCCGAACTTCGCCCGGTCCGCCAGCCGCGGGTCGTCGCGGTCCGGAACCACCAGAACCGGGCCCTTGGTGTGGTGCAGGACCCCGGCGGACGTTGAACCGAGCAGCATGCCGGTAAAGCCGCCACGGCCGCGGGTGCCCACCACGACGAGTTCCGCGTGCCTGCTGGCATCCACCAGGACGTCCACGGCCGAGCCGTCCTTCACTTCCGACTCCACGCGAAGGTTCGGGTAATGGCTCTTCAGCCAGGCCTTCCCGGCTTCGAGCTGGGTTTCAATGTCCTCAAACAAGGCCCGCCGGTCCATCGGGGCCGGAACCCAGGCCAGGGACCCGCTGAACTGGGGCACCGCACAGACCACGCGCAGGGTCGCGCCGAGGCGTTCAGCCTGATCTGCGGCCTCCAGCACGGCAACGCGCGCCTGCTCCGATCCGTCCACGCCCACGACCACCACGTTGTCAACGCGTTTGTGGTCTTCCTTCGCCTGTTCGGCCCGGATGCGCTTGTCGTCGGTGGTTTCGCCGAGCCGGTCGGAACAGACCAGGGGCACCGTAACGGTGGGGCACTTGGCGTGGGCCGGAAGTGCGCTGCTCACCGAGCCCAGCAGGCGGCCCACAAATCCGCCGCGGCCGCGCGTGCCGAACACCAGCAGCTCCGCCGTTTCCGACATCTCCAGCAGCACACCGGAGGCGTCGCCGTTCTCCACGGAGGCATCGACGTCGATGTTGTAGCCGGAAACCTTGTCCACGGCCTGCCGGATGATGGCTTCGGCGCCCTCGCGAATCACGGAATCATCCACCGTGGCGTACCCGCCGTCCAACCCGGACGCCGCGAAAATGGGCACCGAATACGCTGTGACAATATGCAGGGGCCGACGACGGCGCTCGGCTTCCCGGGCTGCCCACACCAGTGCGCACTGGCCGTGGTCCGATCCGTCAACGCCCACAACGATTCCCCGGGGAGCGGCAGAATTGGCTGCGTTCTCCCGTTCAGGGTCCGGTTGCATCTCTTGTGCGCCCATCGGGCCGCCTCCTCGCGATACTGCCTTATGTTCCGGCTGCTGGTCCGGTCATTCTGCCAGAAGCCGGGCGCTTCGCCTGCACCCGCGATCGGGACATCGCGGCACGTCAGGAGCGCCCTGCTTCCATTCATCACTATTCTCGGTCCGGACACAGTTAGCAAGCCGCGGGCGGCCCGGGACAGCCCGTTATCCACAGCCTTTGGCAACCCAAACGGCAACCGCATCCATCGTTAACGGGAATGTTGCGTTTTGGGCTATCCCCCGTCACCAATCTTCTGTAGTCTTCGAGGCACTGCCGGTCCGTCGATGCCCTCTGCAAGGGTGAATCGCGGGCCGGTGCTGCGGCCGGACTTTGGGGGTAACGGGACGCATGCAGTGCGACGACGCCTGCATCAGCCGAAAGCCTTTGAGGAGGAGAACTGTAGTGTCAACCATGCCTGTAACCGGCGGGACAGAGCGGACCACCACGGTGATCATCGGCACCGGGCTCTCCGGCCTTGCGGTCGGGGCGGAACTGCGCCGGCGCGGCGTGGACGCCATTGTGGTGGACGGGCTGGACATCCTGGGAGCCGGGCAACCGGCCAACACCACGTCACTGCAGCGCTGCGATGCAGCAGACTCCGATTCGCTCCGGGAACGCAACGAGATCCTGCGGCACCTGCGCAACTATGCCGCCAGCCACCACATGGATGTCCGCAACACCACCCGGGCCGTTCAGCTGACCATGGTGGGCGGCGTCCCCGGCGCACCGGCCGCCGCCTCGCCCGGGGAGTCCCCGGCCCTCCAATGGGAAGTCCATACCCCCAACGGAATTCTGCTGGCAGACCACATTGTGCTGACCCGCTGTGCGCATAGCCAGCTCCGGCGCATGATCAGCGACTTCGGCATCAGCGTTGGCCGCAACCTCGTCGCAGCCATGCGGAGGATCGGCATCTACCTGGTGGGCGTGGGCGACCTTATTACCCCCTCCCCCAAGGAAGTCCTGCGGCAGGCAAAAACCGTCGGCCAGGCCATCTCATCCAAGGTCTACCCTGACTCCGGTCCGGCCATCCTTGCCGGGAGTTCCGCCGGCTAGGGCGCCTCGGTGTCCTCGTCATCCCCGCCGGCTGTGAGGCGGCGCTTCGCGAGGATCCCGATGGTGACGAGCAGGCCAAGGGCCACCGCGGCAAAGATCACCAGGCTCCACGGAAACGGTTCGGATGCGTCGGCGGCAGGTTCCGGCGCCGCTGTGGTTCCCGGCTGGGCGGTTCCCATCCCCGGAACGTCAGCTGTCGGCGTCGGGCCCGCGGTGGTTCCGGTTGGTGAAATGCCCGACGGCGATGCCCCCACCGCCGCGGCGGCCGCCGTAAAGCCGAACGTCCCCTCGATCGGATGGGAATCTGAGCTGACCACGCGCCAGGCAACCGTGTAGGCCCCTGCCGGTCCCCCGGTCCTGAGCTTCTGCGAAGCCACGTTGTCCACAATCTCAACCGGGCCGTCGGCCCACTCAACGCCGCTGGCATCCTTGACAGAAAACTCGGCGCCGAGGCCCAGCGGGTTCTTGTTGAAGGTGACGGACACCTTCTCCGGCGGCGCTTCCAGGGTGGCACCTTGCGCGGGGCTGCTGGATTCGGCGGCATCGTGCGCCATGGCCGGAGCAGAGAACCCCAGCAGGGCGGCGGCAACAACGAAAAACCCCAGCACGGCACTCAGCAGCTGGCGGCGGATGGATCGCATCGGTGGACTACTCCCTCAAAGTTGGTCCTTCCAGCCTAGCCGGTGGCGCTGACGGCTAGGCTGGCCCCGTCTTCCCGGGCCGCTCCCCCGCTAGCTGCCCACGTACGCGGCGAGATGCTTGCCGGTCAGCGTGGACTTGGCCGCCACAAGCCCGGCGGGAGTGCCCTCGAAAACCACCTTGCCGCCGTCGTGCCCTGCGCCGGGTCCGAGGTCGATGATCCAGTCCGCGTGCGCCATAACGGCTTGGTGGTGCTCAATAACGATCACCGATTTGCCGGAGTCCACCAGGCGGTCCAGGAGGCCCAGCAGGTTCTCGACGTCAGCGAGGTGCAGGCCCGTGGTGGGCTCATCGAGGACGTAGACATCGCCCTTCTCCGCCATCTGGGTGGCCAGCTTCACGCGCTGCCGCTCACCGCCGGACAGTGTGGTGAGCGGCTGGCCGAGGGTGAGGTAGCCGAGGCCGACGTCCACGAGCCGGTCCAGGATCTTGTGGGCCGCGGGCGTGCGGGCCTCCCCGTCGCTGAAGAACGCTTCCGCCTCAGTCATGGACATGGCCAGAACCTCGGCGATGTTTCGCCCGCCCAGCGTGTATTCCAGGACCGAGGCCTGGAAGCGGCGGCCCTCGCAGTCCTCGCAGGTTGACTCGACAGTGGCCATGACACCCAGCTCGGTGAAGATAACGCCGGCGCCGTTGCAGGTGGGGCAGGCGCCTTCGGAGTTGGAACTGAACAGGGCCGGTTTCACGCCGTTGACCTTCGCGAACGCCTTCCTGATCGGCTCAAGCAGGCCGGTGTAGGTGGCGGGGTTGCTGCGGCGGGAGCCTTTGATGGCGCCCTGGTCGATCACCACCACGCCCTCGCGGCCCGCAACCGAGCCGTGGATCAGGGAGCTCTTGCCCGAACCCGCGACGCCCGTGACCACGCAGAGGACGCCGAGCGGAACATCGACGTCGACGTTCCGGAGGTTGTGCATGGAGGCGCCGCGGACCTCGAGCACCCCGGCCGGTTTACGTGTTTCCGGCTTGACGGCTGCCCGGTCATCGAGATGGCGTCCGGTGATGGTGTCGCTGGCGCGCAGGCCCTCCACGCTTCCCTCGAAGCAGACACTGCCGCCCTTGGTGCCGGCGCCCGGTCCGAGGTCAACGACATGATCGGCGATGGCGATGGTTTCGGGCTTGTGCTCAACCACCAGCACGGTGTTGCCCTTATCGCGGAGCTGCAGCAGGAGCTGGTTCATCCGCTCGATGTCATGCGGGTGGAGGCCGATGGTGGGCTCGTCGAAGACGTAAGTGACGTCGGTGAGGGACGAACCGAGGTGGCGGATCATCTTGGTGCGCTGTGCCTCACCACCGGAGAGTGTGCCGGCGGGCCGGTCCAGCGAGAGGTAGCCCAGGCCGATCTCGGCGAACGAATCGAGCAGGTGCTGCAGGCCTTTG
Source organism: Pseudarthrobacter sp. BIM B-2242 (assembly GCF_014764445.1). Lineage (NCBI taxonomy): Bacteria > Bacillati > Actinomycetota > Actinomycetes > Micrococcales > Micrococcaceae > Pseudarthrobacter > Pseudarthrobacter sp. BIM B-2242. The sequence goes on along the minus strand of NZ_CP061721.1, from coordinate 427,257 downwards.
AGGAGCGGCGCCACCGACGGCTCCTTAAGGTCCCGGACCCAGGCGGCGAGGTCGGTGATCTGCATAGTGCACAGGTCGGCGATGTTCTTGCCCTGGATCTTTGACGACCTTGCCTCCGCGCTGAGCCGCGTACCCTCGCATTCCGGGCAGGGCTGAAAAGTGATGGCGCGCTCCACGAAGGCCCGGATGTGGGGCTGCATGGCGTCGACGTCTTTGGAAAGCATCGATTTCTGGATCTTCGGGATCAACCCCTCATAGGTGAGGTTGATGCCCTCCACCTTGATTTTGGTGGGCTCCTTGTACAGGAGGTCGTGCATTTCTTTTTTGGTGTACTTGGCGATGGGCTTGTCCATGATGAAGCCGGCGCCGCTGAAGATCCGGCCGTACCAGCCGTCCATGCTGTAGCCGGGGACGGTCAGGGCACCCTCGGCCAGCGATTTGCTCTCGTCAAACAGCGCCGTCAGGTCGAAGTCGGAAACTGAACCCATGCCCTCGCAGCGCGGGCACATTCCGCCCAGGTAGACGGCGTTCTGCACCACGCTCTTCTCCACCCGGCCGCCGGCTTTCTCGGTGCTCATGACACCGCTGGCCTTGCGGGTGGGGACGTTGAAGGAGAATGCCGTGGGCGGCCCCACCTGCGGGTTGCCCAGCCGGCTAAAGAGGATCCGCAGCATGGCGTTGGCGTCGGTGGCAGTGCCCACGGTGGAACGGGGATTGGCGCCCATACGTTCCTGGTCGACGATGATCGCCGTGGTCAGTCCCTCAAGGCGGTCTACATCGGGCCTGGACAGGTTCGGCATGAACCCCTGCACAAAGGCGCTGTAGGTCTCGTTGATCATCCGCTGCGACTCTGCGGCGATGGTGGCAAACACAAGCGAACTCTTGCCTGAGCCGGAGACTCCGGTGAACACCGTGAGACGCCGCTTGGGGATCTCAATGCTGATGTCCTTGAGGTTGTTCTCCCGGGCACCCTGCACACTGATCAGGCCGTGGCTGTCGGCCACGTGGACCGCGTTGAGTTGCTCGTCTGTGGTGGTGGCAGCAGTCATCATGTCTCCATCATTTGCGCGTGGTTCCTGACAGTCATTCTAGGCTTGGGCCTGCGGGCGCCGGCCGTCCCACGCGGCCCGGCTGTGACGGGCCCCACCTAATCCCGGCCTCACGCCCGCTGCCCTTTAGGATTCAAGTATCCCCACAACACTTTCCCCGGAGGACTAATGCTCAAGCAAGGCTCTGCCCTGGACCGGTACTTCAGAATCACCGAGCGAGGGTCCAACCTCTCGCGGGAAATCCGCGGCGGCTTTGCGACGTTCTTCGCCATGAGCTACATCGTGGTGCTGAACCCGCTCATCCTCTCCGGCCCCGACTCCAACGGCACCACCCTGGGCTTCGCTGCCGTGGCCGCCGTGACGGCATTCGTGGCGGGCATCCTCACCATCCTGATGGGCGCCTGGGGCAGGCACCCGTTCGCGCTCGCCACCGGGCTGGGTGTCAACGCGTTTGTGGCCGTCACGGTGGCCACCAACCCCGGCCTGACCTGGCCGGACATGATGGGGCTGGTGGTCCTCTCCGGCGTTACGATGCTGATCCTCGTCCTGACCGGTTTCCGGACCGCCGTCTTCAAAGCCGTCCCGGACGGGCTCAAAACCGCCATCGTTGTGGGCATCGGCATGTTCATCGCGCTGATCGGCCTGGTCAACGCCGGCTTTGTACGCCGCATCCCCGACGTCGCCGGCACTACGGTTCCGGTGGGCCTGGGCTTTGACGGCAAACTCCTCGGCTGGCCCACCGCGGTCTTCGTCTTCGGCCTGATCCTCACCATCGCCCTGGTGGTCCGCAAGGTCAAGGGCGCCATCCTGATCGGCATCATCACCTCCACCGCCATTTCCGTGATCCTGGAACTGACCCTGCGCATCGGCCCCAGCGTCGCCCCGGACAAGCCGTTCAACCCGCAGGGCTGGTCCCTGGTGACGCCGTCCTTCTCCGGCTGGGCCGCCCCCGACCTGTCCCTGATCGGCAAGGCGAATCCATTTGGCGCATTTGAGCACCTCGGTGTTGTGGCTGCGACGCTGCTGGCCTTTGTGATCCTGCTGAGCATCTTCTTTGACGCCATGGGCACCATGGTGGGCCTGGCCAACGAGGCCGGCACCGTGGACAAGGACGGCAACATCCCGGATGTGGACCGCGTGCTGCAGGTGGACGCACTGGGCGCCATCATTGGCGGCGGAGCATCCGTATCCTCGAACCAGATCTACGTGGAGGCCGGCGCCGGAATCGGCGAAGGTGCCCGCACCGGCGTCGCCTCCATCGTCACCGGCCTGCTGTTCCTTGTGGCCATGTTCTTCACCCCGCTGATCAACCTCGTCCCGTTCGAAGCGGTGGCGCCGGCACTGGTGGTAGTGGGCTTCATGATGGTGTCCCAGGTAGGCAAGATCGACTGGCAGGACTGGGGCATCGCCATCCCCGCTTTCCTCACGTTCACCCTGATGCCGTTCACGTACTCGATCGCCAACGGCCTCGGCGCCGGGTTCATCGCGTTCGTCATCATCCGCACGGTCCAGGGCCGGGTCAAGGACGTCCACCCGCTGATGTGGGCCGTGGCCGCTGCGTTCCTGCTGTTCTTCGCCGTGGGACCCATCGAGGCCGCGCTGGGCATGATCTAAGCCCGGCCGCAGGTCCCGCGCGCCTAAACAGGCGTGGTGGGGGCCTTGCCCTCGTCGCCGGTGTCCGCCAGTGCCTTCCGCTCCCGGAGGCGGTCCAGGCGGTTCATCAGCGGCGAGGTGCTGGCCCCGTGGATAACAATGGACAGCGCAACCACCAGGCCTATGAAGGACCACAGCCATTCGGCCTGCTCCGTGAATTGCCCTTTGCCCAGCGCGTACGCGAGGTAGTACAGCGAGCCGATGCCGCGGATGCCGAAAAACGACAGGGCGATCCGCTCGCGCGGGCCCGTCTTTCCGCCCAGCAGTCCGATCCAGCCAGCAGCAGGCCGCACCACAAGCAGGAACGCCAGCGCGACCAGGAGCTCGGCCCAGCCGATCTCCGACAGGAGCCCGCGTGCGATCGCACCTCCCAGCAACACCAGGATCACCACTGTCATGAGCCGTTCCAGCTGCTCCACATAGGAGTGGAGCACGCGGTGGTAACCATGGGTATGTTCCGCAGAACGGATGGTGACCGCGCAGACAAACACCGCGATGAAGCCGTAGCCTTCCACCATTTCCGTGAGGCCGTACGCCAGGAACGTCGCGGCCAGGGCAACGAAACCCTCGGAGTGGTTGGCGAGCCGCAGGCTTTGCTTCTTGGCGGAAAAGAACAGCAGGGACAGCAACTTGCCGATGCCGAAGCCCAGCAGCACTCCAAGGCTCAGCCGCCACACGACGTCGACACCGATCCACTGCGGGAACCACGCTGACGGGGCCGCGCCCACCACGCTGATGGCGATAGCCAAGTACACAAACGGGAACGCCAGTCCATCGTTCAGGCCGGCCTCGGACGTCAGGCCGAAGCGGACTTCGTCCTCCTTGTCGGCTTCGTTTTCCTCATCGGCAGGTTCACCCACCTGCACCTCAGAGGCCAGCACCGGGTCTGTGGGTGCAAGGCTGGAGGCCACAAGCAGCGCAGCGCCGAGTCCCAGGCCAAGGAACCACAACCCCAGCAGGGTCAGGGCGATGATGCAGAGCGGCATGGCAATTCCGAGGAGCCGCCAGGTTGTGGACCAGCTTCGGCGCCCCACCGGCCGGTCCAGGGCCAGGCCCGCGCCCATGAGGGAGATGATGACGCAGACCTCGGAGAGGTGCAGGGCAAGGTCGCTATGCACGATCGGGTCCGGGTCCGGCAGGCCGGGGATAAGGGAGAACGCCGCCAGCCCGGCCCCCAGGAACACCATGGGCATCGAGAACGGCGCGTTGCGCAGGAGTTTGGGAAGGATGGCCGCAACAAAAAGGGCAACCCCTGCCGCGGCGAAGAGGATACTGGGGGCTTCGAACATATGGCTCCGGCCTGCGTCATTGCCCTGGGCCGCCACTTCGGATACGCCCACGGGGATTGCTCCACTGTAGCCCCCGTCACGCCGTCACCACACGCGCTGCGGCCGGCGGCCGACTGGATTCCCGTGAGGTCCGGAATCTCAGACAGGACTGCGGCGGTCCTGCTGGCTTTCACCCCGCGCGTGCGGTGAGCTTGAGGCATGATCCTCCCCGTGCTTTCCGTTGATGTCCCGCCGCAGCCCTGGACCGGGCGGTTCGACGGCGATGGCGGCGAGCACCGGCGCTGGTGGCAGGCAGTTGTGCCGTACGCACGCGCTCAGGCGGACGACGGCGCCACACCGCGCCCGGCCGTCATCCTCGGCTTCGCCAGCGACGAAGGCGTACGCCGCAACAAGGGCCGCACCGGAGCCGCGGGAGCCCCGGCGGCCATCCGCGCCGCCCTCGGTCCGCTTGCCTACCATCTGGACCGTGCCGTGTCCGACGCCGGCGACATCGTGGTGGCGGACGGCGCCCTCGAAGCCGGCCAGGCGCGTGCCGGGCAGGCGATTACGGCGATGCTCGACGCCGGCAGCCTCACCGTGGTGCTCGGCGGGGGCCACGAAACCGCCTACGCCAGCTATCTGGGAGTGGCAGGGTCCGAAGCGGTACGCGGCGGCCGGCGGCTGGGCGTCCTGAACCTTGACGCCCACTTTGACCTCCGCGACGAACCCCGGCCCAGTTCCGGCACGCCGTTCCTCCAGATGGCCGATGCGGAAGCCGCCGCCGGGCGCGAATTCGCGTACGCCGTCGTCGGAATCTCCGAGCCGAACAACACTCGCGCGCTTTTCACGACGGCGGAGCGGCTGGGTGTGCAGTACCTGCTGGATGAGGACTGCACGGCGGAGCGGGTGGCGGCGTTCGTCGCGGACTTTATGGACACCGTGGACGTGCTCTACCTGACCATCGATTTGGACGTCCTGCCGGCGTCGGCGGCTCCCGGCGTGAGTGCCCCCGCCGCCTACGGAGTGCCGCTGCCGGTGATCAGCGCAGTCTGCCGCCAGGTGGCTGCCAGCGGCAAGCTCCTGCACCTCGATGTGGCCGAACTGAACCCCGAATTCGACATTGACGGCCGGACGGCCAAGGTTGCCGCCCGGCTGGTGAACACGCTGCTCCACCAGGCTGACGCCACACTACGCTGACGCCCGGATTCCGCTGCGCCTCCGGAAAGTAAGTAGGCTGTCTATTGACGTGAGGGGCGCGTACCGAGGGAGCCGGCATGGGACAGCGTGGAAGAAAGTGGGCCAACGTCCTGGCCCTCGTTACGGCAGTTTTCCTTGCCGGCTGCGGGACGTATCCCGCGGATCCGTCAGGGACGCTGGAGCGGGTGGCCGGCGGGACGCTCCGTGTGGGGGCGAGCGAGAACGGTGACTGGGTGAAGTTCTCCGCGGCCTCCGGCGGCGGTCAGGCCACCCGGCCGGCCAGCCCGCGGCGGGATGAGGATGTCCAGGGCACCGAAGCGGAACTCGTTCGAGAGTTTGCTGCCCGGCTCGGTGCCGACATCGAGTGGGTGTCCGGGACCGAACACGTGCTGGCCGAAGAACTCAAGCACAGGGAACTTGACTTGGTGATCGGCGGCCTTAACGACAAAACACCCTGGGCCCAGCACGGCGGGCTGACCCGGGTCTACGCGGAATCACGCGACAGCCGCGGGGCGCCGCACAAGCACGTCATGCTGGTGCCCCTCGGTGAAAATGCGTTCCTCCTGGAACTGGACACGTTCCTGATGGAAGCCAAGGAGCAGTGATGACCGTTCTGAACGATGACAGTCCCGCCCGCTTCGGACACACCAAGCTCCCGGACGAACAGCAGGCCGCACTGCGGAAAGCGGTGAAGTTCGAGTGGATCACGATCGGCTTCCTCGCCGCCTCAACGGTGCTGGTCTTCCTTGTCCTGGGCAACTCGCAGGCGATGAAGGCGGCGTGGGTTGAAGACCTCCTGTCTTTCCTGCCTCCCGCCTCCTTCCTCCTGGCCGCCCGGATCATCCGCAGGAAGCCCAGCGAGGAACACCCCTACGGCTTCCATCGCGCCGTCGGAATCGCGCACGTGGTGGCCGCCGTCGCCCTGACCGTTATGGGCGCCTACCTGATTGTTGATTCGGGGATCGGCCTGCTGAGTGCGGAGCACCCCACCATCGGCGGCTTCGACTTCTTTGGCCAGACCATCTGGCTGGGCTGGGTGATGATGGCGGCGATGCTCCTCACAGCGGGCCCGCCCATCTACCTGGGCCACGTGAAGATGAAGCTGGCCGAGAAACTTCACGACAAAGTCCTGTACGCCGACGCGGACATGAACAAGGCGGACTGGATGACTGCGGCGGCAGCAGCGGTGGGCGTGGCCGGCATCGGGCTGGGCTGGTGGTGGGCGGACTATGCTGCGGCGCTGATCATCTCGGGCAGCATCCTGCACGACGGCGTCCGCAACACGCGTGCCGCCGTCTCGGCGCTGATGGACAAGCGGGCCAGGACGTACGACGACGGGAAGCCGCACCCGATCGGGCACCGGCTGGACGAATACCTCTGCGGCCTCGACTGGGCCGAAACCGCGCAGTCCAGGATTCGCGACGAAGGCCACGTGTTCCATGTGGAGTCGTTTGTGGTCCCGGCGGAGGGCCGGATGCCCACGCTCGAGCAGCTGGAGGCCGCCCGGAAGGCCTGCATCCAGTTCGACTGGAAGGTCCAGGACATGGTGATCATCCCCGTGGCTGAACTTCCATCCGAGTTCCTGCCGGGCGTGACCACCGGCGGGGAACGCTGAGGGCACTACACCTTCAGCACGTAGCGCCGCTCCGGCCGGCCCGCGCCGTACTTGAGCCGGACCTCCAGCACCCCTTCGTCGTGGAGGTACTCAAGGTACCGGCGGGCGCTGACCCGGGACGTGCCCAACCGGACGGCGACTTCGTTGGCGGACAGGTCGCCGTCGGCCTCTTTCAGGGCGGTTTCCACCAGCTTCAGCGTCTCAACGCTGCAGCCCTTCGGCAGCGGCCGCCCGCCCTGGGCTGCAGCACTGTCCAGCCCAAACACGCGGTTGACGTCCGACTGCTCCGCCACGTCCTTGGTCGAGTCCAGCCCCTGGTAGGCGAGGCGGTAGTGCTCCAGCCGCTCCTGCAGGTCTGTCTGGGAGAAGGGCTTGATGAGATAGTGCACAATCCCGCCGCGGAGGGCCTTGCGCACCGTATCCACTTCACGGGCCGCACTGATTACCAGCACATCCAGTTCCGGGGCCACCTCGCGCAGTTTGTGCATCAGGTCCAGGCCGTTGATGTCCGGCAGGTGGATGTCGAGCAGCACCAGATCGGGCTGGAGGCGTTCGGTTTCCGTTACCGCCTGGGCGCCCGTGTGGGCAACCCCGACGACGGCGAACCCGGGAGTGCGCTGGATAAACCCGGCGTGGACCTTGGCCACCATAAAGTCGTCGTCGACAATCAGGACTTTGATCATGGCTCCAGTTTCCTCGTTCTTTTTAACCGTGCCGTGAAAACCGCCCCGTCATCGTTGGCCACGGTGAGGTCGCCGCCGCTGCGCCGGCAGACTACCCGGGAGAGGGCGAGGCCGAAGCCCCTGCTGCCGGCGGGCCCGGGTTCCTTGGTGGTGAAGCCCTGCCGGAAGATCTCCCCGGCATCTCCGGTGACGCCCGGGCCGGTGTCGCGGACGGTGACCCGGACGTCGTCGCCCGCGTCCTCCACCAGCACCCGCACCGCCGGTTCCGGAAGCCCGGCAACGGCGTCGAACGCGTTATCCACGAGGTTCCCGACGACGGTGGTCAGGTCGCGGGACAACTCATCGTCCACGCGCTGCAACTCAGAGTCCGGGTCCAGTTGCAGGGCGACCCCGCGTTCGGTGGCGAGGCTGGACTTGGCGATCAGCAGGGCGGCGAGCGCGGGGTCCTGGATGCGGCTGGTGACGTCATCGTTGAGCCGGGTCCGGTCCAGCGTGGCACCGTTGACGAACTGGACCACGGAATCGTATTCGCCGATCTGGATGAGGCCGGAGATCACATGCAGCTGGTTGGCGAATTCGTGGGCCTGCGCGCGGAGGGTGTCGGTGGCCGTCCGGGTGGTGCCGAGTTCGCGTTCGAGGGCGGAGAGTTCGGTGCGGTCACGCAGAGTGGTGACGGAGCCGATGTCCCGGCCACGTGACCGGATGGGAACCCGGTTCAGCACCACCAGCCTGTCGCCCACGAGCACCAGCTGGTCCGGCTCCGGCTGCTCCCGCGTGAGGACATCCTTCAGGGCAGGCTCCACCTTGAGGCTGTGCAGCCTCTTGCCCACGCAGTCCGCGGGCAGCCCCAGCAGCGCGCGGGCACTGTCATTGGCCACGGTGATGCGCTCGTGCGGGTCCAGCGCCACCACGCCCTCCTTCAGGCCGTGGATCAGGGCCTCGCGGTTCTCCACCAGCCCGGTGATTTCGCTGGGCTCCATGCCAAGCGTCTGCCGTTTGACTCGGCGGGCGAGCAGCAGCGAACCGGCGACGCCCAGGACACTCGCCACCCCCAGGTAGGTGAGGAGGTTGGGCACGGCGTCCCCCAGCCGCTCCAGGGTGGACGGATAGTTCCGACTGACGGACGCGATGCCGATCATGTTCCCCGCGTCATCGAGGACGGGCACGTGTGCGGACAGCTCCTCCGTACCGGTGCCCTCCAGCACGCCGGTCCAGGCCCGTCCTTCCATCACCCGGCTGCCGCCCAGTTCCAGGGGCTGGCCCAGGAGGCCGGGATCGGACGAGGCCACCACTGTGCGGTCACGTGTTGCAAGTGCCACATGCGAGGATCCGGACACCGTCCGGACCGACTCTGCCACGGCAGGCAGGGCTGAACCGACGCGCGGCTCGGCAGCGGGGAGCAGTTCACGCACCGTGGGATTAGCACCCAGGGCTTCGGCGGCGGCCAGTGCCCGGCGGCCCTCGGTCCGTTCGAACGCCGCAGCGGACTGGGCGAGGGAGATGGCAACCACGGCAACCAGGACCGCGAGGACAATCAGCAACTGCAGAACCAGGTACTGCCCCGCAAGGGACATTCCTCTTCGTCGAGTCACTGTGGTTCTTTCTGCTGAACTGGTTAGCGGCCCGCTGATATTAGGGGTCCTGGTGGTCAGGCTACCTGAACTATGCCCATTGCAGCGTCCCGGTGAGCCGACCGAAACGTGTACTCAATGAACTTAACTTTCTCTGCGTACATAAGAGTGATGCCGATCACTTGCGGGCCTAGCATCGGATCACAATCAGTTTTTTGTTGACTCAGAGAAGAGGAACACCATGCGCCAGATCCGCGCATTGCGTATTGCCGCCGTCGCCGCCGGCATCGCCCTGATGGCCACCGGCTGCGGTGCCACCGGGAAAAGCACCACGGAGGCCAGCTCCGGCGCACCCGCCGGCCCACTGACCCAGCTCCAGATCATGGTCCCGAACACTGCAGGTGGCGGCTACGACACCACCGCCCGCGTGGCAGCCAAGGTTCTCGAAGACGAGAAGATCGCCACGAACCCCGAGGTCTTCAACCTCGCCGGAGCCGGCGGCACCGTGGGCCTGGCCCGCATCGTGAACGAAAAGGGCAACGGTGACCTCACCATGCTGATGGGCCTGGGCGTGGTGGGCGCGAGCTATACCAACAAGTCCGAGTCAAAGCTGACGGCCACCACTCCCCTGGCCCGGCTCATCGAAGAGCCCGGCGCCATCATGGTCAACAAGGATTCGCCCTACAAGACAATCGATGACCTGGCTGCCGCCTGGAAGGCAGACCCCGCCTCCATCAGCGTTGGCGGCGGCTCCTCCCCGGGCGGACCGGACCACCTCCTGCCCATGCAGCTTGCCGGTGCGCTGGGCATCGATGCCACCAAAGTGAACTTTGTGTCCTACGACGGCGGCGGAGACCTCCTCCCGGCCATCCTCGGCAACAAGGTGGGCTTCGCAGCTTCGGGTGCAGGTGAGTACCTCAAGCAGATCGAATCCGGCGAGGTCCGTGTCCTGGCCACGAGCGGCGAGAACCGGCTCGAAGGCGTGGACGCCCCCACCCTGAAGGAATCCAACATCGATCTGGTGTTCACCAACTGGCGCGGCATCGTGGCCCCTCCGGGCATCAGCGATGACGACAAGGCCAAGCTGATCGCTGCCTTGGAGAAGATGCACGGCACGGCTGCCTGGAAGGAAGCCCTGAAGACGAACAGCTGGAGCGATGCCTTCATCACCGGTGCTGAGTTCGAAAGCTTCCTCACCGAGCAGGACAAGCGGGTGGCGGACGTCCTCACGAAGCTTGGCCTGGCGTGAGCTCCTCACCAACACTGGCCTCACGGCTCAAAGGCCGCTCCGAGCTGGGGGTCGCCCTCCTGCTCGGGGCGGCCGGGGCCTTGGTCATCGCGGACGCGGCCCGCATCGTCACCCCGTACTCCCAGTCTGACCCCGTTGGCCCCAAGACGCTCCCCTTCATCGTGGGCGCCCTGCTGCTGGTCTGCGCTGTCCTGCTGGCCGTCAACGTCATCCGCGGCGGCCAGGGCGAAGCCGAAGGCGGCGAAGACGTTGACCTCACCCATCCGGCCGACTGGAAGACCGTTCTGCCCCTGGTGGCGGCTTTCATCGCCAACATCCTGCTCATCGACTGGGCAGGCTGGGTGATCTCCGGATCCGTCCTGTTCTGGGGCAGCGTGTGGGCACTGGGCGGCCGGAACTACATCCGTGACGGCCTGATCTCCCTGGCTTTGTCCCTCCTGACCTTTTATGGCTTCTACCTTGGCCTTGGCATTAACCTGCCCGCCGGTCTCCTGGAAGGGATTCTCTGATGGATGTCTTCTCCTCCCTGATGGACGGCTTTGCCACCGCACTGACCCCCATGAATTTCCTCTACGCCGTCATCGGCGTGGTCCTGGGCACCGCCGTCGGCGTCCTCCCAGGCCTCGGCCCGGCCATGACCGTGGCGCTCCTGCTTCCGGTCACCTACGCCCTGGAACCCACCAGCGCCTTCATCATGTTCGCCGGCATCTACTACGGCGGCATGTACGGCGGCTCCACCACCTCCATCCTGCTTAACACGCCGGGCGAATCGTCGTCGGTGGTCACCGCCATCGAAGGCAACAAGATGGCGAAAGCCGGCAGGGCCGCGCAGGCCTTGGCGACGGCGGCCATCGGCTCGTTCGTGGCCGGCACCATCGGCACTACCCTCCTGGCAGTCTGTGCCCCGATCGTGGTGGACTTCGCCATCAGCCTGGGCGCACCCAGCTACTTCGCCATCATGGTCCTCGCGCTGCTGGCGGTCACGGCCGTCCTCGGTTCCTCCCGGCTTCGCGGCTTCGCGTCCCTCGGCCTCGGCCTCGCCATCGGCCTGGTGGGCCTGGACTCGGTCACCGGCCAGGCCCGGCTCACGTTCGGCGTGCCGCTCCTGGCTGACGGCCTGGACATCGTGGTGGTGGCAGTGGCCATCTTCGCTGTGGGCGAGGCGCTCTGGGTTGCCGCCCACCTGCGCCGCACCCCTCTGCAGGTCATACCGGTGGGACGTCCGTGGATGGGCAAACAGGACTGGAAGCGGTCCTGGAAGCCGTGGCTCCGCGGCACCGCCTACGGCTTCCCGTTTGGAGCCCTGCCGGCCGGCGGCGCCGAGATTCCCACGTTCCTCTCCTACGTCACAGAAAAGCGCCTCAGCAAGCACCCCGAGGAATTCGGCAAGGGTGCCATCGAGGGTGTGGCCGGGCCGGAAGCAGCCAACAACGCTGCAGCCGCGGGCACGCTGACCCCCATGCTGGCCCTGGGCCTGCCCACCAACGCCACGGCCGCGGTGATGCTGGCAGCCTTCACGCAGTACGGCATCCAGCCCGGACCCCAGCTGTTCGAAAGCCAGGGACCCCTGGTGTGGGCGCTGATCGCGAGCCTCTTCATCGGCAACTTCCTGCTGCTGATCATCAACCTGCCGCTGGCACCGCTGTGGGCCAAGCTCCTGCAGATCCCCCGGCCGTACCTGTATGCGGGCATCCTGTTCTTCGCCACACTGGGCGCCTACTCGGTGAACCTGCAGGCGTTCGACCTGGTGCTCCTGCTGGCGCTCGGTGCGCTGGGCTTTATGATGCGGCGCTTCGGGCTTCCCGTCCTGCCGCTCATTCTCGGCGTGATCCTTGGGCCACGCATCGAAAAGCAGCTCCGGCAGACGCTCCAGCTCAGCGCCGGCGACCCTGCCGGCCTGTTCAGCGAGCCGATCGCCGTCGGAATTTACGTCATCATCGCCCTCATCCTGCTGTGGCCGCTGCTGTTCAAGCTGATCCGCCGCAACCGTCCGGCAGCGGTTTTGCCCGCAAACGCGTCCGGGGCAACCGTTCCGCGCGACGCGGGCGGCAGCACCCACGGCGGCCACCGTGCCGACGCTGACGCTGACGCTGAAAGCGCAGACCGGTCCGACCACACCAATAAGAAGGAGCAACCATGACGATCGTGGTGGGATACGTCCCGACCCCCGAGGGCGAAGCGGCGCTGACCCAGGCCATCGAGGAGGCCCGGAAGTCCGATACCCGGCTGGTGGTTATCAACTCGTCCAAGGGCGACGCCCTGGTGGATAACCGGTACGCCCAGGAAGACGAAGTGCAAAGCATCGATCAGCGCCTGGCATCTCACGGAGTGGACCATGTCATCAAGCAGCCGGTCCGCGGCCATGATGCAGCGGCGGAGGTCCTCGATGCTGCCGAGGAACACAACGCCCAGCTGATCGTGATCGGCCTGCGCCGCCGCACTCCGGTGGGCAAACTGATTATGGGGAGCACCTCCCAGCGGATCCTGCTCGAGGCTGACTGCCCGGTGCTGGCGGTCAAAGCCGGCGCGGGCCGCTAAGCGGGACTCCAGACCGAAGCTTGTTCGCGCGGCCCCGGCTTCACTGCGGGATCCTGCGAACAGGCTTCGGTTTTTGGGCGCTTCCTCCATTCAGATAGCAGTCATCTGACATCTGAGAATCCTGCCGGTATAGTTGAACCTATGACTACAGCCACATTGGAACGCCCCTTGACCGCCGTTGCGGACACCGAGGCCTCAGACGCCCGGTCCCTCGACCTGCAGTTTGCAACTGCCGAGGAGATGCGCGAAGGACTGGACAACGCTGTTGCCACCCTGATCGAAACTGCCAAGGATGCAGCCTGCGGCATCCTGGTGACCCGCCTGCGGCCCGGGCGCTTTACCGTCGCCCTCGACGAGTCCGTCCCGTTCGGCGAGACCTACGAAGCGATCGCCGCCTGAGCTGACCTGCGTTAACGACAAAGTCCCTGCCTCCCGGTCAGACCGGGAGGCAGGGACTTTTTTGCGTTCAGGGTCAGCTACGCCGAACCTCTACACCGTCGGATTTAAGGAAGAGTTGTTTTTCGGACGGCACTGCCGGCACGAGCCACAACACATTCCCGCTCTGCGATACTTCTTCCACCTCGCCCGCCGCAATAACATGAGCGTGCTTGATGATTTCCACTTTGTCCCCGGCCTGGAATGTTCCCCAGTCAGAGACGATGGCGGAATGTGCGTTGCGCCTCGACAGGACAGCCCCACGTGCTTTCATTTGAACTTCTACCCCTTTGTATACGTCCCGTCACAGCCTCTTTGATGTGACTTTTACTACACCTTCAGTTCTACTACACTTCCCGGACCCGATATGTGCGTGTTGCACCATATTTCAGCATTGGCCCGAAAAGCCGTGAGTACCGAACAATATTCCCGCCTAGGCAAGAATTCCGACGGCGGATTCGGCAGCTTCAATCACCTCACCGGAGGCGACCAAACGGTCTGCCGCTTCCAGTTCCGGCGACAGGAACCTGTCCGTGCCGGGGCCGTCAACCGTCTTCCGAAGTGACCCGATGACCGCGGCACCCGCCGGCCCGGGAAGCAGCTTTCCCCCGGACAGCTGGGTGCGGATGTCGATGGCCCGGCCGCTGGTGACAAGTTCGATGGCCAGGACGCGGCGGAGGTTCTCGACTGCCCTGCGCAGCTTCCGGGCGGCATGCCAGCCCATGGAGACGTGGTCTTCCTGCATGGCGGAACTCGGGATGGAGTCCACCGATGCCGGGACGGCAAGCCGCTTGTTGTCCGAGACCAGACCGGCCTGTGTGTACTGGGCAATCATCAAACCGGAATCAACACCCGGGTCCGCGGCAAGGAAGGCGGGGAGCCCGTGCGAGCGGGCCGGATCCAGCATCCGGTCGGTCCGGCGCTCGGCAATGGAACTCAGGTCCGCCACCGCGATGGCCAGGAAATCAAGCACGTAGGCCACGGGGGCGCCGTGGAAGTTGCCGTTGGAGCTGACGCGCCCGTCCGGCAGAACCACCGGGTTGTCGATGGCGGCGGCGAGTTCGCGGGATGCCACCAGCGCCGCATGGTCCACGGTGTCGCGGACGGCGCCGGCCACCTGGGGTGCGCAACGCAGCGAGTAGGCGTCCTGCACCTTCGAGTCCCCTACCCGGTGCGAGGCCACGATCGGCGAGTCGGAGAGCACGCGCAGCATGTTGTCCGCGCTTGCAGCCTGCCCCGGGTGCGGGCGCAGCGCCGCGTGCAGCTCGGGCAGGAACACCTGGTCCGTACCGAGCAGCGCCTCGACGCTCATCGCGGCGGTGATGTCCGCCGTCGTGAGCAGCCGGCGGATGTCCGCGATGGCCATCAGGAGCATGCCGAGCATGCCCTCCGTGCCGTTGACCAGCGCCAGGCCTTCCTTTTCAGCGAGGGTCACGGGCTCGATGCCGTGCTCGCTGAGCAGGACAGCGACAGGCTGTTCGCCGCGGCCGCCGTACGTCACGCCGCCGGGCCCTTCTGCCTCTCCCTCGCCCATCAGCACCAGGGCGCAATGGGACAGCGGCGCAAGGTCGCCGGAGCAGCCCAGGGAACCGAACTCACGAACCACGGGCGTGATGCCGGCGTTGAGGACGTCCACCATGGTCTGCAGGACCACGGGACGGACGCCGGTGCGGCCGGAGGCGAGGGTTTTGGCGCGCAGGAACATGATGCCGCGGACTACCTCGCGCTCCACGGCGGGGCCCATCCCGGCGGCGTGGCTGCGGATGAGGGACTTCTGCAGCTGGGTGCGGAGTTCGTTGGGGATGTGCCGGTTGGCCAGCGCGCCAAAGCCGGTGGAGATGCCGTAGGCGGGAGTCTCGCTGTTGGCCAGGCCGTCGATGTGGGCGCGGACCCTGGCGACGTTTTCCAGCGCGTCCGGCGAGATGGTCACCTTGGCGTTGTGGCGGGCGACGGCGACGACGTCCTCGGGTGTGACACCGCTGGAGCCGAGGGCGACGGTGAGCGGTTCGTGGGTAATGGCGGTCATGATTCCTACTTCGCGTTTTCGTTCAGGGGGATGCGGACGCCGCGTTCTTTGGCGACGTCGAGGGCGCGGCCGTAACCGGCGTCGGCGTGGCGGATGACGCCCATGCCGGGGTCATTGGTGAGGAGGCGTTCGAGCTTTTCCGCAGCGAGGTCGGTGCCGTCGGCGACGGAGACCTGGCCGGCGTGGATGGAGCGGCCGATGCCGACGCCGCCACCATGGTGCAGGGATACCCAGGTTGCTCCGGACGCGGTGTTGAGCAGTGCGTTCAGCATGGGCCAGTCGGCGATCGCGTCGGAGCCGTCTGCCATGGCCTCGGTTTCCCGGTAGGGGGAGGCGACGGAGCCTGAGTCGAGGTGGTCACGGCCGATCACGATGGGTGCCTTGACTTTGCCGTCCCTGACCATCTGGTTGAACAGCAGGCCGGCCTTGGCGCGTTCGCCGTAGCCCAGCCAGCAGATGCGGGCCGGGAGGCCTTCGAACTCCACCCGTTCCTGGGCGGCATCGATCCAGCGGTGCAGGTGCTTGTTCTCCGGGAACAGTTCCTTGATGGCTTCGTCGGTGACGCGGATATCTTCGGGGTCGCCGGACAGTGCCACCCAACGGAACGGGCCCAGGCCCTCGCAGAACAGCGGGCGAATGTAAGCGGGGACGAAGCCGGGGAATTCGAAGGCGCGGTTGTAGCCGCCCTTGCGTGCTTCGTCGCGGATGGAGTTGCCGTAGTCGAAGACCTCGGCGCCGGCGTCCTGGAATTCCACCATGGCCTGGACGTGCCGTGCCATCGAGGCCTGGGCCTTCTTGGTGAAGCCCTCAGGGTCGGCCTCGGCCTCACGGTGCCATTCCTCCACCGAGATGCCTTCGGGCAGGTAGCTCAGCGGATCGTGCGCGGAGGTCTGGTCCGTGACGATGTCCACGGTGAGTTCGCCGGCGTTGTGGCGGCGCAGGATTTCCGGGAACACCTCGGCGGCGTTGCCGACGTAGCCCACGGACCAGCCGCGGCGCTCTTCCTTGGCTTTGAGGACCTTGGCGATGGCGGCGTCGAGATCGGTTTCCACCTCGTCCAGGTAGCGCTTCCCGGCGCGGCGGCGCAGGCGGGTCTCGTCGACGTCGACAATCAGGCACGCGCCGTCGTTCAGCGTGACGGCGAGCGGCTGGGCGCCGCCCATGCCGCCGCAGCCGCCGGTCAGCGTCAGGGTGCCGGCCAGGGTGCCGTCTTCGTCGCCGGTGAGCTTCCGGGCGATCGCGGCGAAGGTTTCAAAGGTGCCCTGCAGGATGCCCTGGGTGCCGATGTAGATCCAGGACCCGGCGGTCATCTGGCCGTACATCATCAGGCCTTCGGCTTCCAGCCGGCGGAACTCGGGCCAGTTGGCCCAGTCGCCCACGAGGTTGGAGTTGGCCAGCAGCACCCGCGGGGCCCATTCGTTGGTGCGGAAGACACCCACGGGCTTGCCGGACTGGACCAGCAGGGTCTCGTCCTTTTCCATGGTTTCGAGGGTGCGGGTGATGGCATCGAACGCGGCCCAGCTGCGGACGGCGCGTCCGGTGCCGCCATAGACCACCAGGTCGTCGGGGCGCTCGGCCACTTCGGGGTCCAGGTTGTTCATGAGCATGCGCAGCGGGGCCTCCGTCTGCCAGCTCTTGGCGGTGAGCTTGGTGCCGCGGGCTGCTTTGACCGGGCGGGCACCGGTGGTGAAATCGGCGGGTGCCATGAGGGCTCCTTCATCTTGTGGGCGAGTGTGCGGTTCGCGGTGCTGGGAAGAGGTTCTGTATCTACTAAAGCCCTTTCACGGCAGGGCAGACAGGGCTTTAGGGGTGGTGCTGTCCGGGATTCCAGACGCAGCGCCCGCAAGCGAAAGCCGACTACCCGGCGCTACTTGCCCGGGCGGCCGTGGATGCGGACGGAGAGTTCGTCCGCCACCTTCTGCACCCTTGCGGCGAGTGCGGGCCACTGGTCGGCCGGCAACTTGTCCTCCAGGAACGTCACGGCGACGGCCGCTGTGGGCCATCCAAGGTGATCGGTGACGGCGGCTGCGATGGACCCGAAGCCCGGCGTCACCTCGCCGTGTTCGGTGGCGTATCCCCGCTGCCTCACCTGGTCCAGGTGCGAGGACAGCGCCGAGTACTTCATGATGGCGCCTTCCACCTCGTGCCGGGCAGTGAATGCGGCAGCGTTTGGATACAGCGCGCGGACCTGCGATTTTGGCAGCGCCGCCAGGATGGCCCGGCCGCTGGCGGTGAGGTGGCTGGGAAGGCGGACGCCGACGTCGGTCACCAGCGACGGCCGGTTCTTGGCCCGCTCCTCCACGATATACAGCACGTCCCGGCCATGGAGTACGGCCAGATGCGCGCTCTCGCCGATCACATGCACCAGCGAGGCCAGCAGCGGCCGTCCGAGTCGGGACAACGGTTCCTGCCGCGAGTACGCCGAACTCAGTTCAAAGGCACTGATGCCCAGCCCGTACCGCTGTTCCTCGTGCAGGTGGAGGACAAAACCGTTGGCCTCCATCACGCCCAGGAGGTGGTAGACGCTGGATCTGGGCAGGCCCAGGGATGTGGCAATGCTCGACGCCGCCATGGGCCCGCGCTTTGAGGCCAGCAGTTTGAGGATACGAAGGGTGTTTTCTGCAGCGGGGACTTTGGAGGTCACCACCTTTATCTCCGTGTCTGCCATGTGTGTCCTCCGATGAAACGCCGTCGTCTTTGCCCGGTGTCCGGGATACCGTACTTAAGCTTGCGCCTCTCACACGCACCTGCCGTGCCGCATACGGCACCTCCGTGTCTGGAATACCAGACTATTCGCAGTTAGGCGTCAAAGGCCCGGGCACCTTGTCAATGACCAAGGGGGCTTGGGGATCGCCGAGGAGCTTGGGACGGCCGGGAAGCTTGTAAACCGAGGAGCTGCAGCCCGAGAAACAGGCGGGTCGTTCGGTAGAGTGCCCGCTATGGACGAAAAGGAGACCCTGCACCGTTACCTGCGAGTCCGGCGGGACAACCTGCTCGGCAAGCTGGACGGCCTCAGCGAGTACGACGTGCGCCGGCCACTCACGCCCACCGGCACGAATCTACTGGGCCTGGTCAAGCACGTGGCGAGTATGGAACTCGGATACTTCGGCGACGTCTTCGGCCGTCCCAGTGGCCGGCACCTCTCCTGGTTCGACGACGACGCAAGCCCGGATGCCGACCTGTGGGCGAGGGCCGACGAGAGCCGGGCTGACATCGTTGAGCTGCACCACTTTGCCGGAGCTCACAGCGACGCTACGATCGAGACGCTGCCTGTGGACGCCCCGGGCGTGGTGCCCTGGTGGCCGGAGGACCGGCGTCAGGTCACCCTGCACCAGATTCTGGTACACATGGTTGCTGAGCGGGCCCACCACCTGGGTCACGCGGACATACTGCGCGAACTCATCGACGGCACGGCCGGTCAGGGTCCAGGCGACCCGAATCTGACTCCGCGCAGCCCGGAAGAGTGGGCCGCGCACCGGGCCGCCATCGAAGCTGCGGCGCGGCAGGCATGAGCACCCGGGACGTTCCTGCGCAGATCGGGGATTTGCCCCCGATTGGCCGGCCTGCCAACAGTGCCCTGCTCAATGCTGGAATCACTTCCTTGGCTGAGGTCGCCTCACTGGGCCGCAGGGAACTGCTTGCCATGCACGGCGTCGGTCCGAAGGCCGTGCGGATTCTCGAAGCGGCCGCCAGCGAGCGTGGGATCACCTTCGCGCCCTGAGATCGAAGTGACCTGCCTATGTAACTCATTGGATCCCTGCGGTCACGGGTAACGCCCACTCCTCGTAGGACTCGTCACCCAGGGGATCGTCGGGTGTGGCTTCCCCATCTTGGGTAACGCCAGTTTCCTGGTCAGCTCCTTGCAGGTCCTTCCGCTGGACTTTCCATTCCTGGCCTGACTTGTCATGATCTGGCCAAGCGGCTGGTCCCTTATCGGTCTCCTCCTGACTTGGGTTGTCATGATCTGGCCAAGCGGCTGGTTCCTTATCGGTCTCCGCCTGATCCGACCAGACAGTTATTTCCTGGCGTGTCTCCTCCCACTCTCTCCGCGTGCCGGCTGCAAATCCCGGATCATCCACCAGCGGCTGCGGCCAGTGGGGTGGTTCCCGGTCGGGTTGTTCGCTTTGGTAGTGCCGGCCGGTGGGTGAGATCCAGCCGGGCGGCTCGTCCTTGGTGGCTTCGGTGGGTTGCCAGGGTCTGGCGTGTTTGAGCCTGTGGTGTTTGGGGCAGAGCTGGGCCAGGTTCGAGATCCCGGTGGTCCCGCCGTTGGCCCAGGCGTTGAGGTGGTCGGCTTCGTTGTCCAGGGATGGGTTGGAGCAGCCGGGGAACTGGCATTTGCCGTCCCGGAGCCGGAGCCATTGGCGCAGTGCTTTGGGGATCCGGTAGCTTTCCCGGCCGATCTCCAACGGGGCCCCATCCCGGGGATCGGTCAGGACCCGGCGGAAGGACTCGGCACCGTCGGCCACGAGAGCGCGGGCCATGGACGGCGGGATCGGCCCGTACCCGTCGAGCATGGCGGGTTCATCGGTCAGGCCCATCAGCGCGAACACCGGAACCGTCACCAGAACCTGGGCCGCTGGTGTCGGGATCATCCCGGCAGCCCCGTTCTGAGTGGCGTGCTGGGTGCCGTGCAGAGCCCCGTCCTGAGTGGCGTGCTGGGTGCCGCCGAGCAGCCACGCCGCGACGTTATCCGCCCGGAGCTGGGTGAGGGTCCTGCCCTCGGCAGGGCCTTGCAGGGCCCGGGCTGCTGTGGTGGCCCGGTTCCAGATCCCGGAAGCCTGATCGGCGGGCAGGTACGCCGAGAGCCACGCCATCCCGTCCCGGTCCGGGGAATACTCAACCCGCCGGTCCAAGGCGCTCCGGGTGTGGCGTTGTTCGATGCTGACGGGGTGGTGGCGTTCGCGCCAGGTCCTGGCTTTGGCCCGGAACCGGCCCGGGACCATCCCGCCGGCGGGGCCGCGGGCCGGGTTCGGCGCCTCCGGGTCCAGGAAATGCGCTTCCAGCGCGTGGGCGCCGGCGGGCTCCAGGTTCGTGGTTTCGTCGACCATGATCCGGGCATGCTGCCACGACAACGTCCCGGCCTCCAGAGCAGCCAGCGTGAGCGGCAGGGCGGTGGTGAGGCGGTGGGCTTCGCCCAGCAGCCCGCCGGCCGTACGTTCACTGACCGTCAGGGCACACGCGACCTCGGCCACGATACTCATGTCCTGGGCGGTGTGCTCCTGCGGGGACATGATGGGGCCCGCGATCGCTTGGGCGGCTTCGTCGTACCCGCCGGCCGCATGGACCTTTATCGCAGCCACCATCGCCTCCAACCCCGCCGCGCCGGACAGGACCGTCAGACACGCCTCAGCCTGCCAACGCAACGGGTCCGAGTCAGCGGCAGAAGGGCCGGTTGCGAAAGCGCCAGGCACCGGGCCGTCAGCCGGCCCGCCTGCCGTGCTTACTGGCGGGCTGTCGGCCACGCCAGCACTTGGGCAAGTGGCAGGCACTCCAACCGGCACCGAGCCGTCCGCCGAGGCGCCTGTCGGGATGTCGGCCGGATCCGTGCCCCGGAACACACCGGCCAGCCGCAAAGCAGAAGCCGCAATGGCCTCCAGAACCTCTGCACCTGCGGCGTTATCCATACCCCCAGCATCACAGCACGCACCTACAGAAGGCGCTAAGGAAACCGTCTATGTGGATAACATCCCCCGGCTAAGGCAGTGCAGGGTTCCTGCGTAAGTGTGGGCGGCCGGGCAACCGATCAACGCGGCTAACAGGCCATCGGGCGGCTCACGCGTCCGCTCCCAAAAGGGCCCGCAGCAGGAGGCCATCAGATTCTGACAACCACCTTGCCGCGCACCCGGCCCTCGCGAAGATAGGCGATGGCGGCCGGCGCTTCAGCGAGCGCGTAAACCTTGTCGACAGCGGGTTTCACGCGGCCGGCCTCAAACATTTCGGCCAGCGCTTCAAGGTCCAGGTAATTCCCCTTCGACACGAGCCCCTTGAATTTCTGTCCCGAGAACAGGGCTGCCAGCGGAGCAGCCATCGAACGCTCAAATCCGCCGGTCACGCTCCCGCCGCCTTCGCCGCCGACGATCACCAGAGTCCCCCGCGGTGCAAGCGCCTTCCGGAGGACTGAGAGCCTCCTGTTGCCGGCGGTATCGATGATGAGGTCGTAGAGAACCCCGGCGCCGGCAAAGTCATCCCGGGTGTAATCGATGACGGCGTCAGCCCCAAGGGACCGGACCAGGTCCACTTTCCCCGTGCTGCAGACCCCGGTGACTGCTGCCCCGAACGCTTTGGCCACCTGCACGGCGAAGGATCCCACTCCGCCGCCCGCCCCGATGACCAGCACCTTCTGCCCTGCGGTGACGTGCCCGGCGTCGCGGACGGCCTGCAGCGCAGTGACAGCCGAAATGGGGGCAGCCGCCGTTTCTTCGAACGTAAGGTTCGAGGGCTTCCGCGCCAGCAACGTCTCCTTCGCGCAGGCGTACTCGGCGAACGACCCCTCACACGTCCCAAACACTTCGTCGCCGGGCACGAAGCGGGTCACCCCTGAACCAACGGCCTCGACGACGCCCGCCACTTCCCTGCCCCGGACCGGCACCTTGGGCTTCTTCAGCCCGTACCCGAAGAGCCGGATGAGGTACGGCCGCCCCGTCATCAGGTGCCACGCACCCTGGTCGACGCCGGCCGCGCGGACTTTGATGAGTACCTCGCCGCTGCCGGGCACCGGCTTCGGGATGTCCCGCAGCCCCAGCACATCGGAATTGCCGTAAACGTCCTGAACGATAGCTTTCATGATGCTTCTCCTTCATGGTGCGGGTACTGGAAGACGACTTCGAGCGGCACATTGAGAACGTGGGCGATCTGGAAGGCCATCTCCAGGGAGGGCGAATACCGGCCCTGTTCGATGGCAATGACGGTTTGCCGAGTGACACCTACGCGCTCGGCCAGTTCGGCCTGGGTCATTTCGCCGCGTTCAAAGCGCAGGCGGCGGAGGGAGTTGGTGACCCGGGTTGGCTTCACCACGGCTGGAACCCCCGGCGGTACGCGACGATCTTGGCCACGGACCCCAGGATTGCTGACAGCACAAACGCCAGGTAGATGACATTGGCGATCCAAAAATGATCCCATTCGGCCATGGCCATGAGCAGTGCCGCCACTCCCCCGATGACCACAAAGGACTGCCCGATGTACTCCCCGAACCGGTAGATCTCCCTGTCCCGCTGGTCCTTTCGGCCGGCATCCCGAGGCGAAGAAATGCCGATTACGGCATGCAGCGCGATGGACCCCAGGATGGAGGCCGCGACGGTCCACAGCAGCGGACCGACGTACGGAACCCCGGCAAGGTTCGCGGTGCCGGCCCGGCCCAGGATGACGGCCAGGTACACGCCATAGGATGCCACAGCCGCCACCCCCATGATCCAGGCGCTTTTCTCTTCGAAGGACATCTTCACTCCCGCCGTATCCGCCGTCGCAAACAGCTCGTGATGTAAAACAAAGCTGACATCCTCAAAGTAAAGAAAACCAGACATGATGTCAAGAGTTGTCGACACCACGGGGTTGGGCAGGTCAACCTCGCCGCCCAGTCTGAGATGGAAGACACCAAGCTCCCGTGAGGCTCATCACGTCCGGCGCGAAAATGGTCTGCTGGTTAGCGATCCCCTCCCCAATGACGAGAAGGTATTTGTATGCAGCAACCAGCCGCCACGCACGAAAATGCCAGCCCCGACGCAAGCCCAGCGGACAAGACCACGCCCGGCACCGCCGTCGGACGCGTCCTGAACAGCACCCTGAACCGCGGACTGAACGTCCGGCACATCCGGTTTATGGCACTCGGCTCGGCCATCGGCACCGGCCTGTTCTACGGCTCGGCCTCCGCGATCCAAAAAGCTGGCCCGGCGGTCCTGCTCGCCTACATCATCGGCGGAGCGGCGGTGTTTATGGTGATGCGGGCCCTCGGCGAAATGGCCGTCCGGCACCCCGTTTCGGGCTCGTTTGGCCAGTACGCCAGCCGCTATCTCGGGCCGCTCGCGGGATTTGTGACCGGCTGGACGTACGTCTTCGAAATGGCGATTGTGGCCATCGCGGATGTGACGGCGTTCAGCATCTACATGGGCTTCTGGTTCCCCGAGGTGGACCGCTGGATCTGGATCCTCGCGATCATCTTCTTCCTGGGGGCATTGAACCTGCTCAGCGTCAAAGTGTTCGGTGAACTTGAGTTCTGGTTCTCGCTGATCAAGGTGGTGGCCATCATCGCCATGATCGCCGGCGGCGCAGCCATCATTGCCTTTGGATTCCAGGCCGGGGGCTCCACGGTGGCGCCGGGACTGGGCAACCTGGTGGAACACGGAGGCTTCTTCCCGTTCGGCTTTGAAGGTCTGCTGGCTTCCTTCGCCGTCGTGATGTTCGCCTTCGGCGGGATTGAAACGCTCGGCATCACCGCCGGCGAGGCGGCGGACCCCAAGAAGGTCATTCCCAAGGCCGTCAACACGGTTCCGGTCCGCGTCCTGCTGTTCTACGTCCTGACCCTGGGCGTCCTGATGAGCCTTTTCCCGTGGAACGAGATCGGCACGAACGGCAGCCCGTTTGTGCAGATCTTCGGCGGCCTGGGCATTCCGGCGGCACCGCACATCCTCAACGCCGTGGTGATCACCGCAGCCCTGTCCGCCATCAACAGCGACATTTTCGGCGCCGGCCGGATCCTCTTCGGGCTGTCCGGCCAGGGCCATGCGCCGGCAGTGTTCGGCAAGGTTTCCCGGCACGGAGTCCCGTGGATGACCGTGGTGATGATGGCCGGCATCCTGCTGGTGGGCGTTGTCCTGAACGCCGTCATTCCCGAAGACGTCTTTCTCCTGATCGCCTCGATTGCCACCTTCGCCACGGTTTGGGTGTGGGTCATGATCCTCGCGTCCCATGTGGCCATGAAACGCGAGATCGCGCGGAAGGGCCTGCCGGCGTCGGAATTTCCTTCTCCGTGGTGGCCGGCCGCGTCCCTCCTGACCATCGCGTTTATGGCTCTGGTGATCGCGGTCCTGGGCGCCTTCGAGGACACCCGGGTGGCACTTTACGTGGGCGCGGCGTGGCTGGGGCTGCTGGTTATCGCCTACCGCCTCTGGGTCAAGGGGAACGGACGACGCCGGGCGGAACTGGTGGACGAGACCTCACCGCTGCCCGTGGTTGAGCCCGCGGTTTCCGCCGGCAGTTAGGCGGCGTCGACCCTGGCGGAGGCCGGGGCTATCATCAGGCATGGTTCCGTTCACCAACCTCCTGGCGTTTGCCCTGGCCTCGCTGGTCCTCATCGCCATCCCCGGCCCCAGCGTGCTCTTTGTGATCGGCCGCTCGCTCGCCCTGGGACGCAAGGGCGGGCTCCTGAGCGTGCTGGGCAACGCCCTGGGCATGGTGCCCCAAATTGTCGCTGTGGCCATGGGCGTGGGCATCGTGGTGGCGCAGTCGATGGTGCTGTTCACCATCATCAAATTTGCCGGTGCGGCCTACCTGGCATATCTCGGCATTCAGGCGATCCGGCACCGGGGCGGAACGACGACGGCGGGCCGGGTGCCGCCGTCGTCCACCTCGCGCATGCTGCGCGAGGGCTTCCTGGTGGGGGCCACAAACCCCAAGTCGATCGTGTTCTTCGTGGCGGTACTGCCGCAGTTCGTTGACTACCAGGCCGGCAGCATTCCACTGCAGCTTGCGACATTGGGCGCGGTGTTCCTGGTGATAGCGCTTGTCTCCGACAGCATTTGGGCCCTTGCCGCCGGCACTGCACGGCAGTGGTTCGCCCGGTCGCCGAAGCGCGTTTTCACCCTCAGTGCCGCAGGCGGAGTCATGATGATCGGCCTCGGCGGAACCTTGGCGCTAACCGGCAGCAAATCGTAGTTGCCGCCAATCCCCCTT
This sequence comes from Pseudarthrobacter sp. BIM B-2242, assembly GCF_014764445.1. Lineage (NCBI taxonomy): Bacteria > Bacillati > Actinomycetota > Actinomycetes > Micrococcales > Micrococcaceae > Pseudarthrobacter > Pseudarthrobacter sp. BIM B-2242. The sequence continues at coordinate 402,088 of NZ_CP061721.1, read as the reverse complement.
CACTCATGGGCCACCTGGTCAACGCTCACTCAGGTGAAGTGAGAGAGCGTTGACCCAAATGGCCCGTTAAGTGAGAGAGCGTGCGGGGGGGTGGGTCAGACGGCGGCCAGGGCCGAACGGACGGCGGCCGGCATGGGTGTGGTGGGCCGGCCGATCAGGGTACGGAGGTCCGAGCCGCTGACGAGCAGGTCCCCGCGGGCGATGCCAAGGTCCGAGTCCGCCAGGATGTCGGCGAAGGCCTGCGGAACGCCAAAGCCGGCCAGGAGGCCGGCGTAGTCACTGGCCGGAAGATCCTGGTACGCCACGTCCTGGTTCGCTGCGGTGCTGATCTCCTGGGCCAGTTCGGTGAGCGTGAAGGCTTCGTCGCCGCCGAGTTCGTAGACCTTGCCGGCCTGGTTTTCGGCGATGAGGACGGCGGCCGCGGCTTCGGCGTAGTCCTGGCGGGACGCGGCACTGACCTTGCCTTCACCGGCGCTGCCTGCCAGCGCACCCTGGGCCAGCGTTCCCTGCAGCTGCTCGGTGTAGTTTTCGAGGTACCAGCCGTTGCGGAGGATGGCGAACGGGACGCCGGAGTCCTTGAGGATGGCTTCGGTTGCCTGGTGCTCGGCAGCCAGCTTCATCCCGGTGCTGTCGGCGTTGGCGATGCTTGTATAGGCGATGAGTTCCACACCGGCGGCTTTGGCAGCCTCGATGACCGTGCGGTGCTGGTCAACGCGCTGGCCAACCTCGCTGCCGGAAATCAGCAGAACCTTGCTGGCGCCGTCGAGCGCCTGCGCCACCGACGCGGCATCCGTGTAGTCCATTGTCCTGACCTGCACGCCACGCGCTTCGAAGTCGGCCAGTTTACCGATGGAGCGGCCCGCGGCCACGATCTCTGCGGCCGGGACATTGCGCTGCAGCAGCGCCTCGACGACGTGGCGGCCAAGCTGTCCGGTTGCTCCGGTGATGACAATGCTCATGGGTGGTTCCTTTCACCATTTGTAAGGGGTCACCCTGCACAACCAACCCCGTCGCGGAATGCTTCCCACAAGAGAGTACGCACTTTGAGGTAAGGTACTCACCTTTTGGTAAGGTTGGTGCATGGACACCCAGGCATTTCCGGCCAAACTGCCCGCAGCCTTTGCCGACGGCGTGTTCCCGGCGGGCTGCCCGAGCCGGACGGTGCTGGACCACATCACCAGTAAATGGGGCGTGCTGATCCTTCTTGCGCTCTCAGAGGGTGAGCAGCGGTGGAGCGAACTCCGGCGCCGGGCCGAGGGGATCAGCGAGAAGATGCTCGCGCAAACCCTGAAAACGCTCGAGAGTGACGGCCTGGTCCTGCGGAAGGCACAGCCGGTCATACCGCCGCGCGTTGACTATAGCCTCACGGATCGCGGCTACGAGCTGACTGCCCTGCTGGTTCCACTAGTGGCCTGGGCCTACACCAACGCCGACGAAATCCTCAACGGCCAGCGCTGAACGCGGCAGCAATGCACGAGGTCAAAGGCCGGGAGTACCCGCGCCGAACCTAAGTAGTCGCCCCGCGGAAAAACGAGTACATGTTACTGGTGTGACTGGTGTGAATAGCGCCTACCGTATTTGTAAGGTGCCAGCCAGGAATAGGAGGACCATCCTCTGCTGGGAGCTTTCCGGCTACCGCACCCGCACTGGGCGGCTCCACGCCGCTTCAAGGAGTGGTTCGCATGGTGAAAGCACATGTCCAGGATCTGGCCAGCATGGGCCGGCCCGTCAAACTATCCACGCTCATCACCCGTGCCTGGGGGCGGGTCCTCGCGGCCCTCGGCCCCGGGTGCCCCTACCGGGTGGGCGATGCCGTCGTCGGGGACGATCCCTTCAACGGCCGCCACGAGGGGATTGTTATGTCCCGCAGCGGTCCGTCTGTGGAGGTTGGAGCCGCGGCGGGGGTCTTCTACTACGACCACCGCCACCTGAGGCCGCAGGATTAGCGGCCGCAGGTGGCGGTGGTTAAGGGACGGGGCCGGTCAGCGGGCTGACCAGCCGCCGTCCATGGTGTAGCTGGCCCCGGTGACCATGCCGGCGTGATCGGACGCCAGCCAGGCAACCAGGGATGCCACCTCGCCCGGTTCCACCAGGCGTTTGATGGCGGATTCGGTGAGCATGACCTTGGCCAGCACCTCGGCTTCAGGGATCCCGTGGACCTTCGCCTGGTCTGCAATCTGCTTCTCCACCAGCGCCGTACGGACGTAGCCGGGGTTGACGCAGTTGGAGGTGACTCCGTGTTCCCCGCCCTCAAGCGCCGTCACCTTGCTCAGCCCTTCCAGGCCGTGCTTGGCGGATACGTACGCGCTCTTGAAAGGGGAGGCACGGATCCCGTGCACCGAGGACAGGTTGATGATGCGGCCAAACCCGTTGGCGTACATGTGCGGCAGGGCGGCCCGGATGAGCAGGAACGGCGCTTCCAGCATGAGGGCGATGATCCGCCGGAACTCCACGGGATCAAATTCCTCAATGGGGCTGATGCGCTGGATCCCGGCGTTGTTCACCAGGATGTCGCAGTCCAGGCTCAGGGTCCCGAGCCTGTCCACATCCAGCAGGTCGACGGCCCATGAGGTGCCGCCCACTTCGTCGGCGAGTGCGGCAGCGCCGGCGGAATCGACGTCGGCCACCACCACTTTCGCCCCGCGGGCGGCGAGTTCCCTGACACACGCGGCGCCGATCCCGCTGGCACCGCCGGTGACTACTGCCTTGCGGCCGTTCAAACTGTTCTCCATCGCACTTCCCATCGTTCGCCCAGTCCTCAGTTACTCAAGCAGCTCAGCGGCTGCCGGCCGGGAGCAGTCCCTCGCGGGCGGCGTCGGCCTTGTCCACATCCTCCAGGGCGATGCCCTTGGTCTCCTTCAGGCTCAGCACTGCCGCCGTGGTGATGGCGCAGGCCACCACCAGGTAGATGGCTGTGGGGACCCAGGAACCGGTGTCCTTGAGCCACTGGGTAGCCAGCAGCGGAGCCAGCGAACCGGCAAAGATGGACGTGACCTGCGAGCCCAGCGAGACGCCCGAGTAGCGCATCCGGGTGGGGAAAAGCTCGGCCATGATGGCGGGCTGGCCGGCGTACATAAACGCGTGCAGGCACAGGCCGATGGTCACGGCGAGGACGATCACCACAGCGTTGCGGGTATCGAACATGGGGAAGGCGAAGAACGGCCAGGCAGCACCGGAGATGGCGCCGATCAGGTAGACGGGCTTGCGTCCGATGCTGTCCACGAGCCGGCCCACCTGCGGGATGACCAGGAAGTGGATGACGTGGGCGATCAGGAGTGCCAGCAGGAGCGAGGAGGTGTCGTACTTGTGCACGCTCTTGAGGTAGACGATTGCGAAGCTGACCACCAGGTAGTACATGATGTTCTCCGCGAAGCGCAGCCCCATGGCCTGCAGGATGCCCTTCGGGTATTTCCGCACCACCTCGAACACGCCATAGCTGACGGCCTGCTCCTTCTCCACGAGGGCCTTCGCTTCGAGGAAGATGGGGGCTTCGGTGACGTGCGTGCGGATGTAGTAGCCAACGAACACAATCACGGCGGAGAGCCAGAATGCGACGCGCCAGCCCCAGCTGAGGAATGCCTCGGGGCTCAGCGTGGAGGACATCACGTACAGCACCAGGGTGGCCAGGAGGTTGCCCACAGGCACGGCGGCCTGCGGCCAGCTGGACCAGAAGCCACGGGACTTGTTGGGGCTGTGCTCAGCAACGAGCAGCACGGCGCCGCCCCATTCACCGCCGAGCGCAAAGCCCTGGATGAAGCGCAGGGCAACCAGGAGGGTGGGTGCCAGGTAGCCGATTTCGGCGAAGCCCGGGAGGCAGCCCATCAGGAACGTGGCCACGCCGACGATGACGATGGTCAGCTGCAGCGTGGGCTTGCGGCCCAGCTTGTCGCCGATCTGGCCGAAGACGATGCCGCCGAGCGGGCGGGCCACGAAGCCCACGGCATAGGTGATGAACGCCTGGATGATGCCGTCCAGCTCGTTGCCTGTGGCGGGGAAGAAGTATTTTCCGAAGACGAGGGTCGCCGCGGTGGCATAGAGGAAGAATTCGTACCATTCCACCACCGTGCCCACCATCGAGGCGGCCACGATTTTTTTGAGGCCGGATCCCTTGGATGCGGGGCCGGCGGCATTATTATCTGCCGAGCGTTGCTCTACGCTCATGAGTTTCTCCTTAGTGTCCACTTTGACACGTGCTGTGATCCACAGCACTAATGGCTCCACTGAGTATTACTGCACAAACATGGGCATTCAATGACCAATGCGGCACCTATCATGTGCACAATTGCAGATATGGATACCAACCCTGATGACTTGCTGGTCCTGCTTGCGGTGTCCCGCTCCGCAAAATTTACGACGGCGGCGCAGGCCCTGGGACTGAACCACACCACCGTGTCACGCCGGATAGCCGCCCTGGAGAAGTCGTTGGGCGGCCGGGTCCTGGCCCGTGCCGCCGGCGGCTGGGAACTGACGGAGCTCGGCACCCGTGCCGTGCGGGTGGCCGAACAGGTGGAGGCCGCGGTGAGTGCGCTGGGACCGGCAGGCCAGGCACCCGACCCGGTTGCCGGCGTCGTACGCATGACGGCGACCGACGGGTTCAGCGCTTATATTGCCGCACCGGCCGTCGCAAGGCTGCGCCGCGACCACCCCGGGCTCAGCGTGGAGGTGGTGACCATGACCCGGCGCGCCCTGCAGCAGCGTTCCGGCCTGGACATCGAGGTGGTGGTAGGCGAGCCGCAGGTCCACCGGGCCGAAGCGGTCCGGTTGGGCGAGTACATGCTGGGGATGTACGCCTCGCACGCCTACCTCGCCGAGCACGGGACGCCGGCGACCGTTGCCGAACTGACCGAACACCCGCTGGTCTATTTTGTGGATTCGATGCTGCAGGTGGACGACCTCGACGCCCCGCGCCGGCTGGTGCCTGCCATGCGGGACGGCCTGACGTCAACGAATGTGTTTGTCCATGTGGAGGCCACCCGGGCAGGGGCCGGCATCGGGTTCCTGCCCTGCTTTATGGGCGACCTGCACACGGACCTGGTCCGGCTGCTCCCGGACGACGTCGCCGAACTGCTCCCTTACTGGATGGTGCTGCGGCCCGACTCGATGCGCCGCCCGGCGGTGGCAGCCGTGGTGCAGGCGTTGCGCGAGCAGACCGCCGCGCACCGGGAGTTTCTGCTCGGGAGGGGAAAAACGTCATCGGTTGCTCCGTAAAGGGCGTTTTCCAGCTCCAAAAGGACCTTTACGGAGCAATCGATGGAGGCTGGGGGTCGTGGCGGACCGGGGAGCCGGTGGCGAAGGCGCGCACCTGGGCGTCGTTCCAGATGTGGGCAGGGACCGCGCCGCCCAGGAGCCTGCGGGCCAGCTGGGGATCGCCGTCCAGCGGCGTGTCGCTGCCGGCCATCACCACGTTGCCGTAGCGGCGTCCCTTAAGCATGGCGGGGTCGGCGATGATGACGGTGTGCTCGAACGCGGCCGCAATGGTGGCAGCGTCCTCACGGGCGTTTTTCAGGTCCGGGGCGTCGCCGGAATTGACCACGTAGATCCCGCCCGGCGCCAGGACGCGCTTGATGTGTTCGGTGAACTCAGCCGTGGTGAGCGGCCGCGGGGTCAGCGACCCGGCGAACACGTCGCGGATGATGAAGTCCCGGGTGTCCGCTGTGAGGGTCTCGGTGACCTCACGGGCCTCGCCCACGCGCAGGCGCAGCAGCGGCGCCTTGGGGAGGTCGAACCAGCCGCGGACATACTCGGCGAGTTTGCCGTCCAGCTCCACCACTACCTGCCGCGCATCCGGGTAGGCGGCGTGGAAGTAACGGGCGAGGGAGCAGGCTCCGCCGCCGAGATGGAGCCCGCGCAGCTTGTGCGCCGCAGCCTTGGTCGGCCACCGCGATTCAATCAGCGCCGCCATCCAGCGCATGTACTCAAAGTCCAGGAACAGCGGATCGGCGAGGTCGATGTGGGAGCTCATCACGCCGTTGATCTTCAGCAGCCAGCCGGTGGAGTTGTCCTGGTCCGCGATCAGCTGGCAGTCGCCGGTATCGATGTAGTAGACGCCCTCCACCGGTCCGTCGGGCCGGGTGCCTTTCGGCACGTCCACCACGCCCGCGACCGGACGCAGGCCGTTCCTGCCGCCTGACTTGCCGCGTTTCGCCATTATCCGTGTGCCGCTTCAGTCATGCTTCAACCCTAGTTGTTCACCCCAAATCGGCGGCCTCAGGAACCCGGGTTTGCCACTGCACCGTCGCGGATCCGTTGGACCACGGCGGTGGTGGAGCGCTCCGCCACATAATCGAGGATGACGACGCGGCCGCCGTATTCCTCCACGGCGTCGGTTTCCGCCAGCATCTCCGGGGTGTAGTCACCGCCCTTGGCGTAGATATCGGGCTGGATCTGCCTGATCAGAGGGCTGGCCGTGGGTGTATCGAAGATGGTCACGTAGTCCACGCAGCTGAGGGCAGCGATCACTGCCGCCCGGTCGGCCCCGGGATTGATGGGCCGGCCCGGGCCCTTGAGGCGGCGGACGGAGTCGTCGCTGTTGAGGGCCACCACCAGCACGTCGCCGAGCTGTTTGGCCTGGTTCAGGTAGCGGGTGTGCCCGCTGTGCAGCACGTCGAAGCAGCCGTTGGTCAGCACAATCCGCTGGCCGTGGGCCCGGTGCGCGGAAACCTGCAGCACAAGTTCGTCGGCGCTGAGCGCCGTGTCCGCGAAGCTCTCCAGGTGCCTGGCGAGCTGGGCAGTGCTGCAGACGGACGTGCCGGGCTGGTGCACCACCACGTCCGCGGCCGCCTGGGCGAGGTCCAGGCTCGCCGTCAGGGGAAGACCCGCCGACCGGGCCAGGGTCAGGGCGGCCACGAAGGTATCGCCGGCCCCGGACGCCTGTTTCTCAGCGGCCGGCCGCGCCCAGGTGCGGTGCGTGGTTCCGTCGGCGGCAAAGAGCACGGTTCCGTCCCTGTCCAGCGTCACCACCACCGCCCGGGCCCCAGTGGAGGAAAGCAGGGCGTCCCGATGCCCGGTCACGGTTTCCACGCGGCCGTTGCCCTCTGCCAGGCGCAGGTCCAGCAGCCGGGCAGTTTCCTGGGCGTTGGGGGTGACAAGGTCCGGCCGCAGCCCGGCCCACGGGCGCGGGTCATGCGCGTCAACCACCGTCAGGGGGCGGTCAGCGACCGAACCGACGCCGGTTTCCGCCACCCTCAGTGCCTCCCCGAGTGCGGCGCGGACCGGGCCTGCCAGGACCCCGGTCCCGTAGTCGCACACCAGTACCGCGTCCTGATGTCCGACGGCGGCGCGCACCGAGGAGGCCAGCGCCGCCAGCGCGGCGGCCGGGACAGCCGTGGCCGAGTCATCGATCCGCAGCATCACCTGGCCGCCGCTGCTGATCCGGATCTTCGTGGTGGTGACCATGTCCGGATGGGAATGCAGGTGCTTGAGGTCAATGCCGGCCGCCTCGAGTTTCCGCCGAAGCGTTGCACCGGCGTCGTCCGTTCCGATGATGCCTGCCACGGATACCCTGGCGCCGAGGGCGGCCAGGTTCATGGCGGTATTGGCCGCCCCGCCGGGGGCGAACTCGCGGCTGGTGACGTCCACTACCGGGGCGGGGGCCTCCCGGCAGAGCCGTTCAATGGTGCCGCTCCACCAGCCGTCCAGCATAACGTCGCCGATCACCAGGATGGCCGGGCTTTCGGCAGCCAACCGCCGGGGAAGCCCGCCGGAGAGGGCACGCTGGCTGGACAGGTCGCCCGCCCCGCCGGGGCCGGCTGATGCGCCGGATGCCTTCGCCGCGCTCACTGCGGGCCGCCGTCCCGGCCCCGGTCAGGCCCTCCCCGCAGGGGCTCCTCATCCCTGATCTGTTCCTCCACAACGTTCCCGGCCTGCACCGGATCCGGCATCGGTTCATCAGGCAGGTGGAGGGCGAACGCCGGCGGGGCTGCCACATGCACTACCTTCACCCGGGTGAATTCGTCCAGCAGCTCCGGGCCGTAGCCGAACCCCTCGCCGCTGGCACCCCGCGGCTGGGCGGATCCGCCGGGCGCACCGCCAAAGACCTCGTTGATTTTCACGGTGCCCACTGGAAGGGCCGCGATGGCCTTCTGGACGTGGGCGATGCTCCCCGTCAGGACCGTTGCAGCCAGGCCGTAGCGGCCACTGCCCGCAAGCCGCAGCCCGTCGTCGAAGTTTTCGACCACCTGGACCGCTGCCACCGGGCCGAAGGTTTCCTCGGTCATCACCTGCATGCTGTCCGTGCAGCCGAGCAGGACCGTGGCCGGGTAGAAGGCGCCGGGCCCGGCGGGAACAGCGCCGCCTTCCACCGCCCGCGCACCCTGCTCAAGGGCCCCGGCAACCTGGGCGTGGACGGTGTCACGCAGCCTGGTATCCACCAGCGGGGCGACGCTGCCGTTGCTGTTGCGCAGCGCCGCTTCGGCTTCGAGGGCGGCGCAGAAGCGGGCAGCTATCGCTTCGTGGACGTAGATCCGTTCCACCGAGGTGCAGATCTGGCCGCTGTTGCTGAAGGCACCGATGGCAGCCTGCTCAGCAGCCCAGCCAGGGTCCACGTCGCGGTCCACCACCAGGGGATCGTTGCCGCCGTTCTCCCGGATCACATGGGCTCCGGTTTTGGCCCCGGCACGGGCAATCCGCGTGCCGGCAGCACTGGAGCCCACATGGGCAATGACATCGACGGCGGCACCGGTCAGGAGCGCGCCCACCCCGGCGCCGCCGGAGACCGTGAGCAGGACCCCTGGCGGAAACGCCGCTGCCAGCACTTCCCCCAGTGCCTCGCCGAGGCGTGGGCAGCGTTCACTCGGCTTGTGCACCACGGTGTTTCCGGTGACCAGGGCCGCGCCAATGAGTCCGCAGGCCACCGCCACCGGATCGTTCCAGGGAGTGAGGAGAACCGCCACGCCGCGGGGTTCGGCAACCGTGTAATCAGAGGCCGACCGGTTGCCCAGCAGGCTGTGGCCGCGGTGCAGGGGGCCGAGCTCGGCGTACTGTTCCAGCGTGGAGACGCCGGCGGCTATCCCGGCCAGGGCCTCCTCGAACGGGCGTCCGGTTTCGCTGCTGTTCAGGCCGGCCAGCTCCCCCGCTGCGGCGTCGAGGGCCCGCGCCGCGGCCCGGAGTGCGGCGCCCCGCTCTCCCGGTGCGACGGCCGCCCAGCGGACGGCCGCGCTCCGGGCCACCTCGACGGCATGGTTCACCGCGACGGGTTCAGCTTCGGGGACGGACCACAGGTACTCTCCCGTGCGGGGATCGCAGATGGTCAGTCCGGTGCCGTCAAGGGTCTGGCCGGTGGGTGTGCCGGGCTTGGCAGTCGTATGCATGGAACTCCTCCGTACGTACTTGTCCTTGCGGTCCCGTACCCCGGGAACAGGTGTTTACACAGCCGCGCCAAGGCAGGGTGCCCCTCTAGCCAGCGGCGCCGCGCATCCGTAGGGTGGCACCACGCGGCACGAACGCAGCGGGAAACGGGCGTGCGCAATACGGAAGGGGCCCGCATGGAACAGACCGCCACCGGCATCGGGCCGCTGCTGGACAGGTTCGACGGCGTTTCCCGGATCGCGCTGCTGCGCGGCGGCGGCCTGGGCGACCTGATGTTCGCCCTCCCGGCCGTGCCGGCGCTGAAAGCGGCCTACCCCGGCAGCACCGTCACGCTGCTGGGCACGCCCGTTCACGAGGCGCTCGTGTCCGCCGCGCACACCGGCTTTGACGACGTGATGGTCCTGCCCGTCGCCGAAGGGGTACGGCCCGGACATGAGGATCCGGCCGCCATGGAATCCTTCTTCCGTGCCGCACGAGAACGGCAGTTCGACCTTGCCGTGCAGCTCCACGGCGGCGGCCGCTTCTCCAACCCCTTCCTGCTGCAACTGCAGGCGCGGCATACGGTGGGTTCCGGCACACCGGACGCCGCCCCGCTGGAACGCACCCTGCCCTACGTGTACTACCAGCACGAACCGCTGCGCTCGCTGGAAGTTGCCGGACTGGCCGGCGCCCCGCCCGTCCACCTGGAGGCCCGGCTCGATCCGCGGGCGGAGTTTGTGGCCCGGCTGCCGGAAACCCTGGGAGCGGCACTCCCGCCCGACGGCCAGCCGCTGCTGGTGCTCCACCCCGGTGCCACCGACCCGCGGCGTCACTGGCCTGCAGGCAGTTTCGGCGCGGTCGCCCGGGCAGCGGCCGACGACGGCGCCCGCGTCCTGGTGGTCGGTGACCACAGTGAAACGGGGCTGGCGGACGCCGTGGTGAGTGCCGCCGTCGGGCGTCCCGCAGGGGGAACCACCGGGAGGTCCACGCACAGCGGTGAGCCCCCGGTTGCCTCCGTCGCCGGGATGCTGGGGCTCGGGGAACTGGCCGCACTGCTGGCCCGCGCAGACGTGGTTCTGGCCAACGACAGCGGCCCCCGCCACCTGGCGCAGGCGCTCGGCACGCCCACAGTGGGGATCTACTGGGCCGGCAACGCGCTGACCTCCGGTCCGCTGGGGCGCGGCAGGCACCGGGTCCATCTGTCCTGGGTGACGAACTGCCCGGTGTGCGGCGCGGACGTCACGCAGGTGGGGTGGACGGCCCCGCGCTGCCCGCACAACGGTTCATTGGTGGCCGGCATCCGGCCCGGGGACGTGTACGCGGACGTCCGCAGCCTGTTGCACTGACCCGTCACGGCCAGGAGCCTTCCTCCGGATGGCAGATCAGCATCTCCCGCACCTCGCAGCCCGGCGGCTGGGACAGGACAAAGAGGATGGCCCGGGCCACGTTCCCGGGGCTGTTCAGACGGGAATCGTCCTGCGGTTTGTACTGCTCGGTCCGGTCGTCGAAGAAGCGGGTCTTCATGCCGCCGGGAATCATGGCGGTCACGCCGATCTCCCCGCCGGTCTCGGCTGCCAGGGCGTGCGTGAAGCCGATGACGCCGAACTTGGAGGCACAGTACGCCGTGGCATCCGCCACGGCCCGCTTGCCCAGGGTGGACGCCACCGTCACCACCCTGCCGTGCGAGGTCTTCAGGTACGGCAGGGCGGCCCGGACCACCGATACCGTGCCGAGGAGGTTCACGCCGATCACCTTCTCCCATTCTTCCGCCGCGACGTCCGCCAATTTTCCGCAGCGGTCGATTCCGGCAGCGGTGACCACCGCATCGAGTCCGCCCAGCGACTCCGCCGCCTCCCGGACGGTCTGTTCCACCGCTGAACGGTCTGCAACGTCCACCTCGAAAGCCTTCACGCCGGAGACGCTGCTGATGTCGCGGTCCAGCACCACGGGTGTCCCGCCGGCTTTCAGCACAGCATCGACGACGGCGGCGCCAAGTCCGGAGGCACCTCCCGTGACCAGGACCCGGCCAGGCCAGGATGGCTCAGTGTTCATGGTGTTCCTTTCAGTGGGGATTGGTTCAGCTGACTTTCGCGAGGGCTTCGGCCAAGGCGGTGGAGGACCGGGCCGGGTGGTAGGGCACGGTGACGCAGCGCCCGCCCCAGCTTTCCACCAGGTCGGCTTCGGGCAGCCTTTCGCCCTTGTAGTCCCCGCCTTTGGCCCAGATGTCGGGACGGAGCCGGTCCAGGACGGCTTCGGGGGTGTCTTCGTCAAAAATCATGACCGCATCCACGCATTCCAGGGCAAGCAACAGCTCGGCCCTGTCCTGCTGGCCCATGATGGGACGCTGGTCGCCTTTCAGCCGGCGCACGGAGGCATCGGAGTTCAGGCAGACAATCAGGCAGTCGCCCAGCTCCCGCGCGGCAGCCAGTGACCTCACGTGGCCGGCGTGCAGCAGGTCGAAGCAGCCGCCGGTGGCAACCACCTTGCCGCCGTTTTCCCGCACCCGCCGGACCAGCAGCAGGGGCTCGGCGGGGCGGTGCCGGACTTTGCCGTGTCCGCGCCGGTCCGGCAGCGAGGCCACACCCCCGGCCGCCAGGAAATCGGCGGCCTCGTGGACGGCCAGGACGGCGGCATCCTCAAGGTCCCTGCCTTCCAGGAGGTGCACGGCCACACTCGCGGCCAGCCTGTCCCCGGCTCCGCAAGGGTCCGCTGCCTCAACCCGCGGTGCCAGGATGGGACGCGGCGTGCGGTCCCGTTCGAGCAGCAGGGTTGCCCCGCGTTCCCCGGTGGTGACCAGGACCGCGCGGCTGTGCCACTCATCCAGCAGGATGCCGGCCACCTCGCCCGCCCCGTCAGCAGCCGCCGGTCCATACGGACCGGCCGGCCGGGTGCGGGCAGACTGGTGCGCCTCCGCCAGGTTCGGCGTCACCACAGCGACGCCGGGAACAGGCGGGGCACCGGACGGGTGCGGGTCCCAGACCACCGGGACGTCATCGGCCAGCCTTTCGAGCAGTTCCCGCAACTGGGGGTTGGCGGCCAGGCCGCGGCCGTAGTCGGCCACAATAATGGCACGGGCTTTGGCCACTGCCCGCAGCATCGCGGGGGTTACGTCCGGTGCCACCGGCCTGCCGCAGTCCTCATCAATCCGGACCACCGCGTGGGTGCCTGCCCGGACGCGCGTCTTGACCGGTGTCGGGGAGCCGCTCGGACCGGCCACCACACGCACCCCGGCGAGTGCAGCCTCCACGTGCCGCCCGGCGTCGTCGTCCGCCAGGACCGTCACCAGCGTCACGGGCCAGCCGTCTTCAGCGAGCATCCGGGCCACCAGCCCTGCTCCGCCCGCGCGGCGCCTGATGCCGGACACATCCACCACGGGGACGGGAGCGTCCGGGCTGAGCCGGGTAGCTTCCCCGGACAGGTCAACGTCGAGGATCACGTCCCCTACAACGACGATGCTCATGGCTGGCCCGTCCTTGAGGTTCGGCGGTCAACCTCGCACTCGAAGGCCCGGCAGAGCGCATGCAGGGCGATCAGGTGGGCTTCCTGGGCGTTGGCGTTAAGGCTTTCGATCAGGACCGCCTCATCGCACGCGGTGGCGAGGGGGTTGGGGCCCGGCCCGGTGAGCGCCCAGGTGGTGAGGCCAAGCCGCCCGGCCGCTTCCACTGCACGGAGCAGGTTGGGGCTGTTGCCGCTGGTGGACAGCAGGACCAGCACGTCGCCGGAGCGCCCGTGCGCGCGGACCTGGCGGGCGAACACTTCCTCGTAGCCGTAGTCGTTGGCGATGGCCGTGACCGCAGAGGTTTCCGCATGCAGTGAGATGGCGGAGAACGGGACGCGCTCGCCGTCGAACCTGCCCACGAGTTCGGCGGTCAGGTGTTGGGCCTCGGCCGCGGAGCCGCCGTTCCCGGCAGCAAGGAGCCGCTGGCCGCTGAGCATCCGGTTCGCCAGTTCAACGCCCCACGCGGCGAGGCGGGCGGACTGGCCGCGGAGCGAATCCAGCGCCGGAACGACGTTGTCCAGATGGACCCGCACAGCATCGGCGGCAGCGGCCTTCGCTGCCTCATTCGCAGGCGCCAGCCCCGGTAAGGCAGCCTCCCCGGCCAGGGCTTGGAGGTCCTGTTCCCGGAGGAACCATTCGGCAGTCACAGCGCCGCTCCTTCCATCCGGACCTGTCCGGCGGCCATGCCCGACATCGCCGCCTGGTAAGCCTTCTCAGTCTCGGCGGCCACACGGTCCCAGGAATACCGCGAGCGCGCCCGCTGCTGCCCGGCGGCGCCCAGTTCTGCCTGCAGCGCCGGGTCACCGAGGAGGAGCCCCAGTGCGGAGGCGATGGCCTCCGGATCCCGCGGCGGCACGTGGATCCCCGTGCCGTGGTCCACTACTGTGTCGCGGAGCCCGCCGACGGCGGCAGCCACCACGGGCACGCCACACGCCATCGCCTCCAACGGGACGATGCCAAACGGCTCATACCAGGGAGTACAGACCACGGCGTTTGCGCTGCGGAAGATCCCGGGCATGTCAGCGCGCGGCACCTGCCCCCTGAAGGTCACCTGGGGCAGGACGCCGAGCCCGGCGGCGAGTGCCATGAGGCGCCGCACTTCCGGATCCGAGTGAAGCACCCCGGGGTCGGCGCCGCCGCCCACGATGAGGAGCTCGACGTCGTGATGTCCCGCCGCGGCGAGAAGCGGGAGGGCGCGGATCACCAGGTCAACACCCTTGCGGGGCACCAGCCGGCCCACGGAAAGGATGCGGTGGCGTCGGGTGCGCGGGGCGGCAGGGGCGGCGGTGGTGAAGAGCCCCAGGTCCACGCCGCAGGGTGCGATGGACACCTTGCCGGTGTCGATGCCCATGGCTTTCAGTTCGAAGACCTCGTCCGGGCAGGTGGCGATGATCCGGTCGGCATCACGTCCCACGCCGGGCTCCAGCCAGCGGCGTTCGCGGGGGCTGGTGTCTTCTGCGCCCTGAAACCGGCGTTTGACGGTGCCGAGCGCGTGGAACGTCTGGACCATCGGGACCCGGAACGCGGTGTCCCGCCGTGCCGCGTCGAGCGCTGCCAGGCCCGACATCCAGAAATGGCCGTGCACCACGTCCGGCGGCCGCTGCCCCCAGTCCCGGGCAATGCCGTCGGCCAACTCCCCCATCAAGGGGAGCAGTTCGTCCTTGGGGATGTGGCGGGCGGGCCCGGCGTCCACATGGACAACGTCCAGCCCTGGCCCCACTCTTACGCGGCGGTCCAGCTCAGGAGCGTCGCGCCGCGTGTAGACCGTGACGCTGTGGCCCCGCCTGGCGAGGGCCTCGGACAGGGCCGCCACGTGGACGTTCTGCCCGCCGGCATCCACCCCGCCCAGTGCGGCCAGCGGACTGGCGTGTTCTGAAACCATTGAGATTCTCATAGGTTTTTCCTTTCTGGCGCCGGGACGAGGATCTGCTCTTCGAGACGTTCAATACCGGGGTCCCCGGGCAGGAGGTCCGCAAGCAGCGTGTCCCAGTCGTCCAGGAACCTCCCCAGGCTGTAGCGGGCCAAAGCGGCCTCCCTGGCGGCGACGCCCCGCCGTCGGGCTTCTTCCGGGTTGGCGAGCAGACGCCTGGCGGCGCGGAGCAGTTCGTCCACATCAGTGGATACTGCCCCGGCTTCCGGCGGCACGGCCCGGGCCGCTTCGGTCGTGGCGAGGGCAACCACCGGCATACCCAGGTGCATCGCTTCCAGGAGGGACAGACCCAGCGATGTCCAGCGCATGGGGTGGACGTAGACACGGCAGCGGGCCATTTCGCGGTGGAGCTCGCGGGTCTTAAGGTCACCGCGGATCCGGAGCCGGGCATTCTCGAAGCCTGCGGCTGCGGCGAGTCCCTCGGTTTTCATGCCGAACACATGGACCGGGGCCGCGGCGGCGAAAGCCGGCAACAGATCGGTTCCGGTCACGCGGCCGCGGCGCACGGGCTCGTTCACCACGACGGCCAGTTCCGGCAGTTCGCCGGTATAGAGCTGACCCGGGTCCGGGATGCCGTGTTCCACCACCAGCGAGGGGGCCCAGCCGGTATCCCAGGCGAGCTTGTTGAAGTGGGTCACGTGCACAACGGGAATGCTGTCCTGGTCGGCGAGCGGGTGCCGGGTGAATGGAAAGTTCCCCTTGGGCGTGTTGTGTTCCAGGAACACCGCCGGGAGGTCGACGCCGGGGCGCCGGCCCAGGCGGGCAGTCACCTCCTCGATTTCCTCCGGACGTTGAAGCACGACGGCGTCCACCTCGCCGGCGTCGAGGCCGGCCAGCGACACTTCCCGGACTGAGTCAGGCCAGTCCCTGCCTGCCAGTCCCAGCCCCCAAGGGCCGCCCCCGGGAAGTACTGGCAGGAGATACTCATGCCGGCCGCGGACAAAGGCATCTGTCCAGGATCCGTGCACGTGCCACAAGAGGATCCTCATCGGCTGCGGTCCTTTCTCCGGGTGCTGAGGCGGGTGCTGAGCGAGGAGACGCCGCCAATCAGGCGCTCCACCGCCCGCATTACGTCTTCCGGTGACACTGAATCCAGGCAGGGATGTCCGGGAACGGGGCAGATCCTGGCCCGGGTCAGGCGGCACGCGGCGTTCTGATCGCCAAGTAGTTCCAGGGGTACGCCGTAAGGGGCCCAGCGCACAGCAGGGACCACCGGGGAAAAGAGGCAGGCAACAGGGGTTCCCACGGCTGCGGCCAGATGGGCTGGTCCGGTATTTCCAACCACAACCGCTTCCGCTCCGGCAAGGACCCCGGCCAAGGTGCGAAGGTCCGTGCGGCCGCCCAAATCGAGGGCGGAAGGCCCTGCCACGGTGGCGGTGAGGGAGGTTTCCGCCGGGCCGCCGGTCACCACCACACGGCGCCCTGCCCCGGCCAGGAGTTCGACGGCGGCGGCGTGGTGGAGCGGCGGCCAGGCGCGGGCCGGCACGGCTGCTCCGGGGTGGACCACCACGTAAGGTCGGTCGCCCACCAGCCCGGACACGTCGGGGACGGGCAGTATCCGCAGCTTGCCGTCGTCGCCCGCCGGCAGCGGGAAGCCGGCCGCCCGCGCTATCTGCAGCGCCCGTTCCGGCTCCGGCTGGTCCTCCGGAAGGTCCTCCCCCGGTCTGAGCCGGATATCAAGAAGGGAGCCCGCGTAATCCGTGGAAACGCCAGTGATCCGTTCTACTCCTGCGAGCCGCAGCAGGAGGGCGAGGGGCAGCGGGGACTGATGGAACGAGGTCAGGATGACGGCCTCGGCAATCCTGGAATTCCGCACATACTCAATCAGCCGGTCGGCGTGCGGGCCCGTCATCTTCGGCGCTGGATTCATGATCCACGGGCTGTCCCAGCTGTAGACTTCCCCCACTCCGGGCAGCAGGGACGCGGCCGCCTCACCCTGGCGGCCGCACAGCATCACCACATGGTTGGGCCTGCTGCCGTCGGGCTGGCGGCCACTGGCCACGGCACGCACAGCCGGGCCGGCCAGCAGGACATCGCCCAGGCTGTCCAGCCGTGCCACCAGGACGCGGCCCGTCATGACCCCTCCAGCAGCAGCTCAACGGCCCCGGCAAGGTCCTGCGCCACCAGTTTCGCTTCGGTGATCTCCTGCGGCCTCGTGACCGGCGTGGGTACCAGCACTCCCCGGGCCCCCGCCGCCTCTGCCGCGCGGACGTCGCTTCCGATGTCGCCGATGAGCGCCGCCTCAAACGCGCTGATGCCCAGCCGCCGGCAGGCGCTGTGCACCATACCGGGGGCCGGCTTTCGGCAGGCACAGCCGTCCGACTCAGCATGGGGGCACACCTCCCACACATCGAAGGGGCCCAGGAGTTCCTCCACCCTCGCGTTGACGCCGGCCACGTCCGCCGCTGTCAGGAGGCCCCTCGCCACGCCGGACTGGTTGCTGAGCACTCCTACCGCCAGCCCCCTGGCCCGCAGTGAATCGAGCACGCCTTTTGCTCCCGGCATGGCCCGGACCAGGCCGGGGTCCCCGTTGTAGGGCACGTCAACCACCAGGGTTCCGTCCCGATCGAACAGAACAGCCCTGAGCTGCGGCGTTTCGGAGCTTCCCATACGGACGTAGTTCCCCCGCGCAGCAGTCCCTAAACAGGCCAGCCGGCATTTCCACGGAATAGAATCCTTTGACACGGCTTGGGGAGACATACGGGCCGCACGCTCAGCTGGACCCAGGCGGAAGGCAGGCGGATGGGCCATCACCACGAGGGACGCGGCAGCGCCCGCCCTCAGCTTCTGGTCCTCCGCGCCCTCGGACTCGGGGATCTCCTGGTTGCCGTGCCCGCCCTGCACGCGATCCAAAGGTCTTTTCCGGACCACCGTTTGCTGTATGCCGGTCCCGCATGGCTGGCCGACGCCGTGACGCTGGTTGGCGGCTACGAACTGCTGCCCCTGCGCGGGCTGGACGATGTTCTTCCCGTACCGGGGGGCGGGGTGGACATCGCCGTCAACCTGCACGGCAAAGGCCCGCAAAGCACTGCCGTCCTGCAGGCAGCAGGACCCCGGGCCATCATGGCGCACCGGGGCAGCGGGCTGGACGGGCCGGAATGGGTTGAGGACATGAATGAGCGGCTGCGCTGGACGCGGCTGGTGCAGTGGCATGGAATCGATGCCGACCCCCGGGACGGCGCATTGAACATGCCCTCCGCCGCCACGCCTTTCCCCGCCGCCACTGTCATCCATGTGGGCGCCGCTTTTGCCAGCAGGCTCTGGCCTGCCGAGCGCTTTGCCTTGGTAGCCCGGCGCCTTTCCGACGGCGGCCACCGCGTAATTTTCACGGGGAGCACCCGCGAGCGGCCACGCGCCCGGGACATCTGCCGCCAGGCCGGGCTGCCGGGCAGCGCCGTGCTGGCAGGACAGCTGGAGCTGCGGGAGTTTGCGGCCTGCATAGCCGAAGCGAGGCTGGTGATCTCGGCAGACACCGGCGCAGCCCATCTGGCCTCCGCCTACGCACGGCCGTCCGTTGTGCTTTTCGGGCCGGTGGGTCCGGACCGCTGGGGTCCGCCGCCCGGGCCTCACGTGGTGTTGACGCGGGACGGGTTGCGCCGCGGGGACCCCTTCGCGGACAGCCCGGACCCGGCCCTTTTGGGAGTGACAGTGGACGATGTGCTCTCGGCCGCGGCTGAGCTGACAGGGGCGCAATGACTGCTGTCCTGCAGCCTGTGCTGGAGGTCCACCAGCACGCGGGCCAGACGGCGTGAAACCTGCATCTGCGACATTCCGAGCCGCTTGCCGAGTTCCACCTGCGTCTCCTCGCAGAAGTACCGGCGGTACAACAACTCCCGGTCAGCCGCGTCCAGCTCCTGCATGGCCTCACGCAGGCAGGAGAGCTCCTCCAGCCGTTCAAGGGGCATGTCCGAACAGGCCAGCATCTCTGACACAGGCAGCGCCCCGCCGTGGGGCGGGACGGCATCGAGCGAGTCCGGGCGGAGACTGCTGGAGGCATTGATGGCCTCCCGCACCTCATCCGCTCCGACCCCCAGGTGCCCGGCAAGTTCGGAAACAGTGGGATTGCGTCCCAGCTCCTGGGCCAGCTCCGGTTCGACGCGGAAAAGTTGCGAGCGCAGATCCTGGATGTTCCGCGGCGGCCGGACCATCCAGCTGCGGTCCCGTAGATAGCGCTTCAGTTCGCCGGTGATGGTGGGGGCGGCGTAGGCGGGAAAACTGTGTCCCTTGCTCCGGTCGAAGCCCCGGGCGGCCTTCACGAGGCCAAGATAAGCCACCTGGTTGAGGTCTGCCCGCTCCCGGCCGCGGGCTTCAAAGCGGGCAGCCAGTGCTTCGGCGAGATCCAGGTAATCCAGGACCAGGTCGTTTTCAAACGCCTGCCGCAGCCTCCCGCCTGTGGCGGTTGGGCGTGCAGCCTCCGGTTCCTGCGGGTGCTGCGCGGACTGGTCCGGGGGCTGCTGTGACGGCTGCGCAGACTGGTCCGGGGGCTGCTGCAGGGTCAGCTCCGGTGGCACACCTGCGGGGAGCAGACGGACAGAAGCGGTAGCTCCGGCAAGCACGGCGAGGTATTCAGGCATTGTCGGCGGTTCCTTCGGGTCTGGGTCCGAAAGCCTGCGGCAAGACTTAGCAGTAGGAAATCATAAGCCTGCTTATTAAACAATGCTTCGCCGGTTCGACCGGCCGGACAGCCTGGCATTTACCAGCCGGCCGGCCGGTCGTGAACCGGCACCGGGGCTTGTTATATTCCGGAGGGCGGCACGTCCCGGCCGGCACGCTCGCGGCGCCTCCGGAGATCCTCAGCCTGCGCGGGCTCGGCGGTGTCACCGGCCATGCGGGAATCACCATCACCGGTCACGTCACCACGGATGTCGCCACGCGACCGCGCATCAGCGCTATGAGCGTCCATGCCGCGGGCATCCGGCGTGTGTGCATCCATGCCACGAGCATCCGGCGTGTGCGCGTCCATGCCGCGGGCATCCGGCGTGTGTGCATCCATGCCGCGAGCATCCCCGGCCTGCTCCTCCGCGGTGCGTGACGATGCCGGGGCAATCCCGGGACGGGCTTCCGCGTGGCGCACGCCGCCGGAGTCGTCCCGCACGGTGTCCCGCCCCAGATCCTGGCGTGTGTCCTGGTCGCGCCGGCGAGAATCCCGGTCCCCGTCCTGGTGGACATCCGGATCAATGGCGTTGGCCTTTTCGGTCTGCCTGGCCACATCATCACGGAGGGCTCTCGCATCGCTGGCCTTCTGCTCGGCTTCCTGCTTCAGCCGCGCGGCGTCAACCTGGGCCTGCTCCGCGTCAGCACGGGCCCGGCTCGCCCGGGCCTCTTTCTCGCGGGCATCGAGCTCCACCTGCTCCGCCTTCCGGCGCATTTCGGCGGCCTTTTCGCGGTTCGCCTCGTCACGCTTCTGCTCCATTGCCCTGCGGCGACGGCCCGTCACCAGGAATGCGACCAGAAGAACCACAACAACAACGCCCACAATTACCCAAACCCAGGGTGCAATGTCCAAGCTACCCACCTCTTTCCATCTGCTTCGGCCGGACCCCGCGCCACCGGACTGGCTGACGGCTCGGACCCGCTGATCGGTCACTCGTTTGAAAATAACTACCAAGGGTACTTATGTTCTATTAGTAACCATGCTTACTATTTTACGGCCAGCATGGCTGGTTCTTGATCAGCAACCGGCCTTCTTTGGAAAGAGAGAGCGAAGATGACAGAGAACCAACGGCCCGAGGACTCGGCATATACGGCTCCTTCAGGCCTTCCCGGCTCCACAGAGGAATCAAGCTTCACCGCAGAACGCAGCGCCAGCACCTTCCCCGCAGCCGCCACGACAGGCGGAGTCTCCACCCCGCCCGCAACCTCTGTGCCGCCCACCGGTGGCGGCGTTGGCGGGTCCCGAACGGACGCCGTCAAGGGCGAGGCAGCAGACGTTGCCCGGACCGCAGCGGATTCGGCCCACAACGTGGCCGAGACCGCCAAGACGGAAGCGGCCAACGTTGCATCCGAGGCCAAGGCTAATGCCAAGGACCTGCTGTACCAGGCACGCAGTGACCTTACCGATCAGGCCGGCGTACAGCAGCAGAAGGTAGCCAGTGGCCTGCGGTCAGTTTCGGACGAGCTGCACGCCATGGCCCGCGCATCAGACCAGCCCGGGGTTGCCTCGGATCTGGTCCGCCAGGCAGCAGACCGTTCCTCCGCCGTTGCTGCGTGGCTCGACGGCCGCGATCCCGGCTCGCTCCTGAACGAGGTCAAGAGCTTTGCCCGCCAGCGTCCCGGCACCTTCCTGCTTCTGGCCGCCGGTGCTGGCGTCCTGGCAGGGCGGCTCACCCGCAGCCTCAGCGCAGGTGCACCGGAGTCCGCCACAGGATACACAGGCACCGCCGGTTACACGGGCACTGGCGGCCAGCACGCGGCAGGCCCGGGCGGCTACACGCCGTCAGGCGGTGCGTATACACCTGCGGCCGGCGGGACCATCCAGCCGCCTCCGGTCCAGCTGCCCGGTCCGGCCACCACAACGGCAGGGTTCGACGGCGGCGCTCCGGGAAGCAGCTATGGTGACCCTTCCCGCCCCGCCAGTCCGCTGGACAGCCCCCAGCTCGCGGAAGAACCGTGGTCGGACAACCGTCTCGCGGATGATCCGCTGCGGGAGCGGGAACTCGCCGACGATCCCATGGCCAATGACCCCCTGACCCGGGACCGCTCTGCGGACGGCCAGACTGGCAGGCTGTGATGAGCAGCCAGATTCCTGAGCCTCCTCCGTCGGAGGCACATGTGAAGGCGGACAACACGTCGCTGGGTGATCTGCTCGGTGAGGTCACCCGGGACCTGTCCACGCTGATGCGGCAGGAAGTGGAACTCGCCAAGGCCGAACTCAAGGAGTCCGGGTCCAAGGCCGGCAAGGGCGGCGGCATGCTCGCCGGCGCCGGCGTGGCCGGGCACTTCGTCCTGCTGTTCCTCTCCATCGCCCTCTGGTACGCCCTGGGCGAGCTGATGGGACTCGGCTGGTCCGCGGTCGTCGTCGCCGTCATCTGGGGCATCATCGCCGCCATCCTGGCCTCCATGGGCAAGAAGGAACTCAAAACGGTCAAGGGCATGCCCCAGACCACCGAAACACTCTCAGAAATCCCCCCAACCCTGAAACCCGGTGAGGTAAAACGATGAGCGAGAACCCGGACGCAATCCGTTCCGACATAGAAGCAACCCGCGCCCGCCTGGGCACCAACGTGGACGCCGTGGCCGACAAAGTCTCCCCGTCCAACATCGTCCACCGCCAAACCGACAAAGTGAAAGAAGCCGTGTTCGGCGTGAAGGAGAAAGTCATGGGAACAGCCGACGACGTCACCCACCGCGTCCAGGGCGGGGTCCACACCCGCACCGACAGCGCCGGGAACGCCCTGCATGACGCCGGCACAGCCATCAGCGACGCACCGCAACAGCTGAAGGCCAAAACCCAGGGCAACCCGATGGCCGCCGGCCTGATCGCCTTCGGCGCCGGCATGCTGCTGTCCTCCCTGATCCCGGCCAGCGAGAAGGAACGCGAAGCAGCGGACGCCATCAAAACCGCCGCCGAACCCATGACCACCCAACTGACCGAGGCCGCCAAGGACATGGCCGAAGGCTTGAAGGAACCGGCACGCGAAGCAATGGAAAACGTCAAGGCCACCGCCACCGACGCCGCCGACCACGTCAAAGCCGAAGGCCAGGTCGCAGCAGCCGACGTCAAAGACCGCGCCACCGACGCCAAGGACACCGTCCAGAACACCTGACCGGCATCCATAACCGCAAGCAGCATCACTGACAGGCCGGTCCACCTTTCCGGGAGGGCCGGCCTGTCCATTACCTACCCGAGAGGACACCCCATGGCCGCTCAAGATGCATCCGAAACCAGCACTGCCAAGGCGGGCCAAGCCCCGGCACCTGACGATTCCCGGAAGCCGGACAGCCCCGGCGATGTCACCAAACCGTCCTGGAAGTACATAGCGAAAAAGACCCTCCGGGAGTTCACCAAGGACCAGTGCCCGGATCTCGCAGCAGCCCTGACCTACTACGCCGTTCTGTCCCTGTTCCCTGCAATGCTGGCGATCGTCTCGCTGATCGGCCTCTTCGGAGACCCAGAGAAGACAACCACAGCCCTGCTGGAGATTGTGCGGGGCTTCGCCCCCGCCGAAACAGTAAACACCGTCAGCGGGCCCGTTGCGGAACTGGCCAGCGCCCCGGCCGCCGGATTTACCCTGGTCATCGGCCTCGGAACCGCGCTCTGGTCTGCCTCAGGGTACGTGGGTGCCTTCGGCCGGGCCATGAACCGGATCTATGAAGTGGACGAGGGCCGTCCCTTCGTCAAGCTGCGCGGAACCATGCTGGCGGTAACCCTCCTCGCCGTCGTCATCGTGGCCCTCCTGGCAGGCATGCTGGTGCTCAGCGGGCCCGTGGCCGAGGCAGTGGGCGGACTCATCGGTCTCAGCGGCGTGTTCCTCACCATCTGGGACATCGCCAAATGGCCGGTGATGGTCGCGCTGATCATCGCTATCATCGCGGTGCTCTACTACGCCACCCCCAACGTCAAGCAACCCAAGTTCAAATGGATGAGCCTTGGCTCCGGCATAGCGCTCTTCATCTTCCTGCTGGCCTCGCTGGGGTTCGGCTTCTATGTTGGCAACTTCGGAAACTACAACAAGACCTACGGCGCCCTCGGCGGCGTGATCGTGATGCTGCTGTGGCTGTGGATCCTGAATATGTCCCTGCTGTTTGGTGCCGAGTTCGACGCCGAGATGGAACGCGGGCGGCAGTTGCAGGCGGGCATCGAGGCTGAGGAGACCATCCAGTTGCCGCCGCGGGATACCAAGAAGAGTGAAAAGCTGCAGAAACAGGAAGAAGAAGATATTCAACACGGCCGCGAACTCCGCGAAAAGTACAGTGCAGAAAAAGCCGGGGACGCGGAAGGTTCGGACGGAGACGGCGACGGCGACGAAGGCAGGGGCGGTAGCGGCGACCGGCGCGAGAGCCAGGGCCTGGGGCGGCATCGGGACAGGGTCCGCGACAAGGTGCGTGCCAGGGCCGCCGGGAAGGACCCGGGGCGCGAGGAGCGCTAGGCCGGGAACCGGAACGTGTCGGGACTAGGCAGGGCCTGCATCTTGGAGGAAAATCAATGTAGGACAATCCGTTGAGCTTCCCGTGGCATGATGCCGCGGGTGTGAGACGGGGTCGGCGGCGAGGTGGCCTCTTCTGAGACCGAGGCCAGTCCCCCCAGTCGTCGTCGGCCCCTTGGACGTGCGGCGTGACGTGCGGTGGCTGCCGCCGTTGCGCCGGACCTGTTTGCCATCAGCAATCCACGCGCCTCAGCCCTTCAAAGCCGCCGCCGGTTCCCTTCTGAGTGCCAGCAGGTAGGAGCCGAATCCCTGCGGCGCGCGGGCATCGGTCCGGCCGGACGTCCGGACCCGGATGGTGTCCGTGGACCACACTGTGGACCCGTGCTTGCGGAGCCGCTCCACCAATCCACTGTCCTCGTGCGAGCGGAGGCGGGGGAACCCGCCCGCCAACACATAGGCTGAAGCCCGCACGCCCAGGTTCGCCCCGTGCACGTGCGGGTGATCCTCGCCCAGCGGGTGCCGCAGGTGCCAGCGCCGGAGGAGGTCCCCGTCCGTACTTTCGGGGTCCGGTTCCACGGTTCCCAGGACAGCATCGGCCCCGCGGTCGGCCAGCTCCAGCTGGCGCAGCAGCCAGTTTTCCGGAACGCAGGAATCGGCGTCTGTATTGGCCAGCCAGAGCTGCGGGGAATCATGAGGGAGCCCGGTTCCGGTGCTGCCCAGCGCCGCGCGGATCCCGGCCCGCCGGGATCCGCCGACGCTCCGGAACGTGACCTGCAACAGGCTGATCCGGTGGTCCGCCGCAGCACAACGCGACGCCACTGCCGACGACCCGTCCGTACAGCTGTCCAGCGCCACCAGGATCCTGACGGCGACGGCTGGCCGCTGTGCCTGCAGGGCATCGGCAGCTGCACAGACGGCAGCGAGGGCTGCCGGCAGGAGGTGTTCCTCATTGTGGACGGGTATCACCACCGCCACCTCCCCGATGCGCTCCACGTCAGGCCTCCAACGAGCCGGGATCACCGGGTGCCACAAGCGTTTCCAGCACAAAATCGCGTTCCTGGTACAGCCCGGCGGTGCGCCAGCGCAGCCGGTTCCGGGTCAGCGCGTGGACCGAGTCGCCGTCGAGCTCCCAGCCTGACACCGGGTGCCGCCAATGGCAGAGCAGCAGCGTACCGCCCGCCAGCATGGATGCCCGGATCCTGTCCAGGAGCTGATCAAACTCCGAGGGCGCGAGGTAGTACCCCACCTCGGAGACAACTATCAGGTCGTAGCGCCCGTGGGGCCACTCGGCCGGCAGGGTCAGCTGCCGGGTGGAGACGTGTGGAAAGGGGGCAAGGCGCTCGGCGGCACGTCCCAGGGCCGTGCTGCTGGCGTCAACTGCCAGGAGGCTGCCGCACCTTCCGGCCAGCTCGGCGGTCAGGGTTCCAATCGAGCACCCGATCTCCAGCCCCGACTCATAATGTTCCCGTGGCAATGCGGCCAGGGTCAGGCTTCGCTTTCGACGCTCATACCAGCTGGTGGTGTAATCCCAGGGGTCCGCTGACTCCGAGTGCACGGCGTCGAAAATCCGCTGCGCGTCCCCGCTGGTGTGAGGCGTGGCGTGCCGGCCCGGACCGGCGGCAACAGGTCCCGGCGGAGTCCAGGCGAATGTCTCAAAGGAACGCTGGAAATGCGCCAGAAAGCCCGGGCCGAGCAGCGTTTCGTCCCCGGCCAGTCCGGATAACGGGCGCACCTGGCTGGTGTGCGCGGCCATGGCCGCTGTCTTGGCAGCCTGCTGTTCAAGGCTGAGGGGAAGCCGGGCCCAGGACTGCCAGACGGGGTCTTGCGGGGAGGCCCAGAGCCAGTACCAGATGGGATATTCCAGCAGGGCGTGCCCGCCTTCGCGGGCGACGTCGGCCGCGGCCGCGCCCAGGGCGTCATGGTCCGCATGGCCGTCAGCACGGTAGGGCGCCACGATCGCGAGCTCCTGCGGGTTCCCCTGATATTGCTGAATGGCCTCAAGCAGCCGCGTGGTGAGGTCCGGTTTACGGTCCGCCAGGCCGCTGTCCGGCAGGCCAAGGTAACGCCACCGCCCAGCCAGCCCCAAGACGTCCATCGCGGCCGCAAATTCGTCAAGCCGGACCGCGGCGAGCCGCCCGGGAGTCATGGTGGCGGAGTTCGGGTGCGAGCCCTCCCCGGCAGTGCAGAGCAGCACCTCGACGTCGGCGCCCAACGAGTGCAGCAGCGCCAGCAGGCCTCCAGCACCCAGCGTCTCGTCATCGGGGTGGGCGGCCAGCACCACAAACCGCATGGCGCCCAGTTCCTGCGGCGCCAACGGCAGTTCGGCGAGCGCAGCCAGTCCGCTTGCAGCCCAGTCCTCTTCGTCAGTGCCCGGGTCCGTATGCGAGAAGCTCACCATGGGTGGTCCCCCGTCAGCGTCCGTTTTCCCAGCTGGGCATCGTCCCGCATGGCATGGTGCTGGCGCACGTACAGGGCCAGGTCCGCCATCCGCTTGGCGTACGGTTCGTCGAACGCCAGCGGCGCCGGCCCGCGGTTCTGGCCCACGAGGGACAGGACGCGTTCGACGGCGGCGGCTACCGTTCCGCGCACCCGCAAGGCCTCGCTCCATGCGCTGCGGTCCGCTCCCGCGGTCCGGTTGGGAAGGGCACCGCCGTCGGACAGGGCACCCGCGTTAGACAGGGCACCGCCGTCGATCAGCTCTGCCGTACGCGCCAGGTACTGGAGGGTGGAGGTAAGGATCCGGTCCGTCTCACCCAAAGCTGCCAGCGCAATCTGGTCAGGTTCGCGGCCCTTCTCCGCAGCGGCAGCCAGGGATTCCTTGTAGTCCCTGGCCACCGCCACGGCTCCACCAAGCCAGCAGGCGGCCACACCCATGCCGCCCCATGCGAAACCCGGCCGGCTGAAGTACCAGTCATCCCCGCCCAAGGGAAGTGCCGGCACCTGGTCAAAATGGACAGTTCCGCTGGGAATTTCCCGCAGTCCGCGCGCCACCCACACGGGATCCTCGCACGTCACTCCCGGGTGCCGCAGGTCCACGGCAAAGGCGGCCCTCCCACCGGTTTCGGTGTGGGCGGTAATGACGGCGCGGTCCAGAAGAGGCGCCAGGGAACACCACGGTTTGGCGCCGCTCAGCAGGATGCCATCACCATCGCGTTTGGCCTCCAGCCGGGTTCCCGGACCTTCGGCGGCGAACACTCCCCACACCCCGCCGCGCTCCTCCGGTGCAACGCCCGCCTGCGCCAGGATGGCCTGCGCGTCCAGATGCGGTTCAAAAACGCGGCCGGCGGCCACATCCACCCCGGCCACCGAAGCAAGCAGTTCCCATAGACGGCCGGTCTGCCCGTCCCCCGGCTTTGGCCAGTCGCTTCCCACATTCCCGGCAACGGCCAGCAGTGCCGGGACGTCGCCGGCAGCCGCCGCTACGGAGTCCAGCAGGCTGCCCCAGCGGGCCAGTTCGGCATCAGCAGACACCAGGCGGACAGGCATCGGAAGGCGGCCCCGGCCGTGAGCAGCGGTCACCGGTTGGTATTCAGTCACGCGGCTGTCAGCCCCGGCCTACTTTTCTGCCGGTTCGGTAACAGGCGCTGAGGGTGTCATGGTTTCGGCGTTGACCATCCAGGCCAACTGCTCCAGCCGCTCGATGGCGGCGTGCAGGAGGTCGGCGCTGGTGGGATCTTCATCGTCCACCTCGTCATGGACGTCGCGCATGGTCTTAACCGTGCGTTCGAGCCTGGCAGTGACCAGCTTGACGGCATCCTTTGTGGAAACCAGCCCTGCGGCAAACTGGTCCAGGCGCGTATCCGCGGCTACAGTCCGGCTTCGGCCGTCGGGCAGGGCATGCAGCGCACGCATCCGTTCCGCCGCGTCGTCAGCGAACTGGCGGGCACTGGCGATGATCTCGTCCAATTGCAGGTGAAGGTCACGGAAATTGGTGCCCACGATGTTCCAGTGGGCCTGCTTGCCCTGCATGTGAAGCTCAATCAGGTCCGTGAGAACCATCTGAAGATTGCTGGCAAGGGTGGGTGACGCTTTCATCGAATTCCTCCACTGCAGGCTGTCTGATCCGGACGGGCATCGGCCGGGGTCATTCTAAGCATACTTATGAATTGCCGGTCACTGGACCCTGGCGAGGGCGAACCCGTCCCAGCCCTTGGACCCGACGGTCTGGATCACGGTCGCATCCAGCCGGGGATGGTTCCCCAGCAGTTCCAGCGCGCTGATGATCCCCGGCGCGTTGACCTCGTCAAGGGACGGATCCAGAACGGCCCCCTCCCACACCGCGTTGTCCAGCACGATGACGGTTCCCGGCTTGCCCAGGCGGACTGCCCAGTCGAGGTAGTCGGCGTCGTGTTCCTTGTCCGCATCGATGAACACAAAATCGAACGGCTCCTCCCCCTCCGCCTCCAGCGCGGCCAGCGTGTCAAGGGCTGCGCCGACGCGGACTTCCACCTTGTCAGCCAGCCCGGCTGCTGCGACGTTGGCCCTCGCTATCTCCGCATGCTTGGTGAGGTATTCACACGACACCAGCCGGCCGCCGTCGGGAAGCCCCTGAGCCATCCAGATGCTGCTGAAGCCGGCAAGCGTGCCGATCTCCAGGACGCGCCGGGCACCGGAAATCCGGACCAGGAGATTCAGCAGCTTGCCGGCATTGGGGGTCACCTCGATGGGCGGCAGGCCGGCGTCGACGGCGGTGCTCACCACCTGCTGCAGCGCGTCGTCGGGCTGGACCACGGTTGCCGTGAGGAAATCTTCCACTGCCACCCAGCCTGGCTGGGTCTTGTGCTCAAACATGGCCACAGTCTGGCACGCGGCCCCGCGCCGGTCTAGGAACCGTCGGTGAGGGCCTTTTCCAGCCGGTCCACCTTCGCGCCGAGCTCGCCCGTATAGCCGGGCCGGATGTCGGCCTTGATGACGAGCGAAACGCGGCTGCCGAACCGGCCCACGGCTTCGGTGGCGCGCTTGACGACGTCGAACACCTCGTCCCAGTCGCCTTCGATGGTGGTGAACATCGAGTCCGTCTGATTGGGCAGGCCGGATTCCCTGACGATCTTCACGGCGGCAGCGACGGCGTCGTGGACTGAGGCGTCGGTGGGACGGGATCCGCCAACGGGCGTGCCGGACGGGGCAACAGAAAAGGCTAACAACATAGGGCAAGTCTTTCATGCCGCCAAAAGACCCGAACCGGACAAATGGTGCCAGTCGACGTCACATAACCGCCTACCCTCCAGTAACCATGATGACCGTCTGCCGCGTTGCTAACCTGATCCGATGAGCATTGCTGTCGTCCGCAAGCCACTACGCGCAGACGCTGCCCGGAACGTGGACAAGATCATCCTGGCCGCCCGCCAGTGTTTCCGTGAGCACGGTCCGGAGGTTCCACTGCAGACCATTGCAGCGACTGCCGGAGTGGGCCCGGCTACTCTCTTCCGGAACTTTGCCGACAAGGAGGAGCTGGTCCTGGCCGCCCTCAACCGGCAGCTCCGGGAAACGGTCGACCCGGTCATTGTCGACGCCTTGGCGGGCATGGACGCCGCAAAAGGCCTGCTGCGCGTCATCGAGGCCATCATGGCCGCCGCCAGCGCCGACGCCAACCTCCTCGGTGCCGTGGCGGGGCGCCGGGAACTCCTCACCGGGATCACGGGTTCGCTGATGGAATCCATCGGCGTCCTCCTGGTGCGGGGCCAAGGCCAAGGCACCCTGCGTCCCGATATCTCCATGACCGACATGTTCCGGCTCCTGGCCATGCTGATCGGCGTGGTGGACACCATGGAACCCGGCTCAGACGCGTGGCGCCGGCCCGTGGCCCTCATCGAGGATGCCATCCGAACTGAACGGTCCGGCCGGCCCCTCCCCGCACACATTCCCCTGCCCGTACCGCAACTCCAGGGCCCGCCCTACGCCTGACCAAACCCGGCCGGAGGCCGCCCGGCAAGGCCCCCGGCACGACACCGTCACTGGTCTCCGCAACTGGTCCCCGCGGGGGCCATTGAGAGTGTCCAGACGTTGGATTAGACTCGCAGGAGGGTTACGCAGCCAGCCTCTGAACAACCAGAGGAGTTTAAGAAATGCGTTCTGTTGTGGACTTTCAACATGCTTCGGAGATCGCCAAGTGAATCACGCGAAGCTCTCCCAGTTCATCAATGATCCGCGCGGCCCCGAAGAGGTCCTGCCCTTGCTCGCCGCTGAGGAACTCACCAATCTCCTGGATGCCCTCTACCAAAACCTTGACACCCCCGCCCCTGATTTCGGCGCGCAGGTCTGGTACGAGCTGGCTGTGGAGGAAATTGCCCGCCGGACGGCCCCGTCAGAGGATGAGCAGTCGGCCTGAGCACGTGACCGGCCCACCGACTCCGACGGGCCCGCCTGGCTGAACCGAGGTGATGAACCACGTTCAGCCGGCGTGGCCCCCGGAGTCTTCTTTTTCCTGGAGGTCGCCTTGCTGGAGGTCGCCTTGTGCGGTGGCGTCATGGTCGTAGTGATGAGGAACGTGGTCCTTGGCCTGGATCAGGTGCTGCTGCAGCTTCTCTTCGGCGGCGCGGCGGCGCCGGGACGTATCCCGTAATTCCCTGGTGGCTTCGGAGGCGCTCTTGTCGTAAATCGGCCGCGACTTAGGTTCTGCACCCTGGTTGTGGGCTCCGCCGGCGCCTTCGGGCGCGTGTTCCTCTACAAGTTCGTTCATTTCACCTGGCTCCTCTTTGGGCGCAGCTGCGCAATCACAGCTGCTCTCAGTCCGCACATCATTCGTCGGACGCGGATTTTCGGTTATGGAGCTCGGCTCGGACCGCCGCATGGAGGGTAACCATGCCCGGTTCCTGGCTGACGTCAAGAGCCAGTCTTATCTGTTCGGACAGGATGTCAAGGTCCTCTGGCGGCAAGTCGGCGAGGGACCTGAAGCGCGTAAAGAACCGCTTCACCGGCAGCCCCGCGCGCCAGCCTGCGTCCGTGGGACGACGGGGCTTGCGGGGTCTGGTGCGGGCTACGTGCAGCTTTATGTCCATGGTCAGCGCTCTCACGAAGAATCCACGGCCAACTGCATAGCCTGCCTCATGCTACAGCGCAGATACCGGTGACCGCCAGAGTTTGGGCGTCAGTTCCACCCGATCAGCCGGAGCAGGGCAGCAGTGCCGGCGCCGGCGATCACCACCACCAGGAACGGGGCGCGGAAAGCCAGTGCGACGGCGGCGGCGGCCAGGGCGCCCAGCCGTGCGTCCGCAGCCAGGGCCTGGCCGGAGGCTACCGTGTTGACGATGGTCAGGGACGCCAGCAGCCCGATGGTCATGGTCCCGGCCACGCGCGACATCCGGGGGTCTTTGAGGAGCTTCGCCGGGACGAGATAGCCCACGAGCTTCCACGCGTAGGCGAGCACACATGCCAACAGCAGCCAGAACCAGAGGTTCATGCACCCACCTTGCCTGGTCCGTCGCTTCGGTGTCCGTGGTGCTCCCCGTAAGGATCAACGTCCGGTTCCAGCCCCTCGTCACTGCGCCCGTGGCTGAACCAGCCGATCAGGGCGGCCACCACGGCGGCAATCAGAATCGGCACGCCCGCGGGAACGAACGGAACGGCGATCACTGTTGCCAGGGCACAGACCACGGCAATCGCGGCGGGCTCCCTGCCCTTGAGCCGGGGCCACAGCAGGCCCAGGAAGGCCGCGACAGCCGCGCCGTCCAGGCCCCAATGCTTGGGGTCGCCCAGCCCGCTTCCCGCCAGGGCGCCCACGGCCGTGAACAGGTTCCAGAGCACATAGATGCCAAGGCCCGCGGTCCAGAAACCGCGCCGCTGCTCGGCCGGATCAGTCTGCCCGGTACTGGTCGCCGTTGACTCATCAATGGTGACCTGGGCGGCAACATAGCGCCGCCATCCCGTCGGGCGCAGGAGGGCATTCAGCTGCATCCCGTAGATGCCGTTCCGCATGCCCAGGAGCGTGGCCGCGCTCATGGCCGCGATGCCGGAACCGCCGCCGGCCACCACGCCGATAAACGCAAACTGGGACCCGCCGCTGAACAGCAGGAGGCTGAGCGCCATGGTCTGCCAAAAATCAAGGCCTGACGTGACGGAGAGGGCGCCAAACGAAATTCCGTACAGGCCGGTGGCGATGCTGATGGAGATTCCCACCCGGACGGCAGGCGATGCGGGCAGCTTCACGGCCGCCGCCCGGCAGGGGTGCTCCGCAGGCTCCAGGCCCACAGGATGAGCGGGAGCTGAAGGGGAAACCTGACGGTATGTGCTGTGCGTTGTGCCGGCGAGCCCTTGGGTCCGTAGACCCGGCGGAGGGCATCCGCGTGGCCGGCAAGAAATACGGTGAACATTGCCGTCACAGCAGTGGCCGTCGCGCGGCGGGTCACGGGGATCAGGAGTCCGACGGCGGCGCCCGCCTCCAGCAGCCCGCTCACCGCGATCCATTCCTCCCGCGACATCACCGCCAGATGCCGCGTGCCGCCGTCGTGCGGTGTGTTTCCGTCGCCCGTGGCATCCGGGCCGGTCACCGGTTCCTCGCGGCAGAGGTAGTCAGGGACCACCTGGGAGAAGAACTGTGGCTCCCGGAAGTGCTTCATGGCGCTGGTCAGCAACAGCGCGCTCATGGCTGCCGCGGAGATGGTTTGGACGGCCCGGCCGGACCAGCGAAAAGGCATGGCTCCACTCAATCACAGCGGAACGCCCGCGGTTAAAACGCGGCGCCACGCGAGTGGAGTACGGTCCGCCGCCGGAGCCGGCGCCGCGGGTCAGGACGGAAGCTGGGCCTGCTGGCTGCTCGACTGGAGCTGCGCCAGCACCCTGGCGGGTTTGTTGGTGGTGATCTCGTGGACGCCCAGCCCCTGGCAAAGAGCCACGTCGCGCTCGGTGTCGACCGTCCAGACCCGGAACCGGCGGCCGGATTCCAGCCAGCGCTGGACGGTCCTGGCATGTTCACGGACGTAGATGATGCCGGGCCCCGCGATGCCCACCTCGCACTCATCCAGGATCCGTTCGCCTTCCAGCTGGGCCGCCTTCATGACATTGGCAATGGCACCACCCGCCAAATGTCCCAGGCTCAGTTCGTCTCGGATCTCGTCGACGTCGATGTCGTCAACAAGCTGGCAGATGTGTCCGGCCGGAACAGTCTTGAGCAGGTGTTTCACCGAATCCGGGCTGAAGCTCATAAACGAAATGCTGATGTTGTCCAGGGTGGACGTCGCCGGGTCCCAGCCCTGGCGCCGGAGCACGTCCAGCACCCGGTCTTCGAGCCTCAGCTGGAACGGGCTGGGATGTTTGAGTTCAATGGCCAGTCCCATGGGCCGGCCGGCGCCCCGCAGGATGTTCAGGAGTTCCGGCAGTGTCAGGAGCTGCTCGGACCTGGCACCATATTTCTCCGGGATCCGGGCACCTTTCCACGACGAGAAATCCAGCAGCCGCAATTCAGCCAGCGTCCGGTCCGCCACCGGCCCGGTGCCGTCCGACGTCCGGTCGAGGTTCGCGTCATGGATCAGGACGGCGTGCTGGTCCCGGGTGAGGTGGATATCGCACTCGACCCCGTCGGCGCCGTCGGCGATGGCCTGAAGGTACGCAGCGCGGGTGTGCTCGGCAAAGGCAGCACTGGCACCCCTGTGGGCGAAAACCAGCGGCCGCTCCGGAACAGGCTCGTCGAATGTCATGAGGACACGTTAGCGGACCGGGCCCGGGCCCACGGGACTAGGCTGGGCACATGCAGGTGAACTCTGAGCCAACTACCCGGCAAGCCCCGCCCCAGACCCCCGGCGCGGTGCCGCCGGACGGGAAGACGGGGGCCGCCGTCGTCCGTCATCAACTCAGTGCGGGGGACGCCGAAAAGGCGGCAGCGCTGCGGAAAATGAAACTTGTGGCGCTGGGACTCCTCATTGCCATGGCGGTTATTTTTGTGTTCGCGTTCGCGCTGCAAAAGGAACATCCGTGGCTGCAGTACGTGCGCGCCGCGGCCGAGGGCGGCATGGTGGGCGCGCTGGCCGACTGGTTCGCCGTCACTGCCCTGTTCAAATACCCCATGGGCATCAAGATCCCGCACACCGCCATCATTCCGCGCCGCAAGGACCAGATCGGGGCGTCCCTCGGCGAATTCGTGGAGACCAACTTCCTGTCCGAGCAGGTGGTCCAGGACAAGCTGGCGTCGCTGGACGTGGCGCGGAAGGCCGGAGCGTGGCTCTCCGGCCCCGGCGGCGCCGAGCGCGTGGCCAAGGAAGGTGCCGCCGTCATCCGCGGCGCGTTCAAGGTTCTGAACGACGACGACGTCCAGGCAGTGATCGAGGCGATGGTCCGCAAGCACCTGGTGGCTCCGCCGTGGGGGCCTCCGGTGGGCAGGATGGCGGAACGGATTTTTGCCGACGGGCACCACCACAAACTGGTGGACCTGCTGGTGGACCGGGCCGCGGACTGGGTGGACGCCAACCACGAGACCGTCAGCCGGCTAGTCTCCGACCGCTCGCCCACCTGGGTCCCGCAGTTCGTGGACGGCCTGGTGGGCGACAAGGTCTATGTGGAGATCCTGAAGTTCACCCGGGCCGTGCAGTCCGATCCGAACCACCAGGTCCGCCAGCAGATCGATAAATACCTGACCGATCTTGCGCAGGACCTCCAATTTGATCCCGTCATGATCGCCCGCGCGGAGGACATCAAGGCCCAGGTCCTGGGCGATCCCGAAGTCCGCGAACTCGCTTCCCGGACGTGGGGAACCGTCAAGAACGCCCTGCTCAGCGCCGTGGACGATCCTGAGAGCGAGCTCGCCGTCAGGTTCAAGGCAACGGTCCGGGACTTCGGCTCACGCCTGGTCAATGACGACGAACTGGCCGGCAAGGTCAACACCTGGATCGGCGACGCCGCAGGCTACCTGGTGCGGACGTACCGCTCGGACATTGCGGGCGTGATCACCGATACCGTGGCCCGCTGGGACGCCGAGGAAACCTCGCAGAAGATCGAACTCCAGGTGGGCAAGGACCTGCAGTTCATCCGGATCAACGGCACGGTGGTGGGCTCCCTCGCCGGACTGGCCATCTTCACCGCAGCGCATCTGGTGTTCGGCTAGGCGAAGGACTCCAGCTCCACGCCGGCTGCCTCGAGCCCGGCCCGGACGGCAGAGGCCATTTCGACGGCGCCGGGGGTGTCGCCGTGAATGCACAGGGAATCAGGCCTGACCTGGACCACGGTTCCGTCCACGGCAACTACCTCCCCCTTCGTGGCAAGGCGCACGGCGCGCTCCACGATCGAGCCAACGTTATGCAGCACGGCGCCCTCCTGCGAGCGCGGCACCAGCGTGCCGTCCGCCTGGTAGGCACGGTCCACAAAGGCCTCCACAAAAACGGGGTGGCCGGCTTCCTTGGCCTGGACCAGCAGTTGCGAGCCGGGCAGGCCAAGAATGGGCAGCCCGGGATCGTAGGCCTGGATGGCTGCCACCACGGCGGAGGCCTGATCGGCGTCATGCACCAAGCGGTTGTAGAGGGCGCCGTGCGGCTTGACGTAGTCAACGGAGGCACCCACCGCGTGCGCGACGCCGTCGAGCGCTCCCAGCTGGTAGAGGACGTCGCCGAACAGCTCGTCGAAGGACATGTCCAGGGACCGGCGGCCGAAGCCGGCCAGGTCCCGGTACCCCACGTGCGCGCCCACTGTCACGTCGAGCTCGAACGCCGCGCGGCAGCTGTCCAGCATGGTGACCGGGTCCCCCGCGTGGAAGCCGCAGGCCACGTTGGCACTGGTCACCAGCGGGAACATCGCGGCGTCATCGCCCATGGTCCACGAGCCGAACGATTCGCCGAGGTCAGCGTTAAGATCCAAGGTTTTTACCCTCCAGGGTGTTGTTGGCCGCGGGGTTGGTCTCCGCAGCTGCAGCGGTGGCTTTGAGCTCCCCCGGAATCGTATCCGGCATCGGGCCGAAAGCCTCCTTGGCGTTCGCCACCACGGCCCGGCCCATCATCAGGTTGCCCGCACCGCCCACCACAGCGCCGATGCCGAACGGCAGGGCCCGGCCAAAGAGCGCGGTGCCCTGGCGTTTGAGCAGGTTCTTAAGGAAGGCCTTCTGGATCTTCGTCCGGATGGCGCCGAAACCGGTGGGCATGGACTTGGACAGCGCGTTTCCCCATGCCTGGGTGGCACTGGCACCCTTGCCCATGGCCTGCCCGCTCAGCGTACCCAGCAGGGCAGTTCCCTCCTCGCCCAGCATGATGGCCATGACCATGGTGCTGGCCTTTTCCGGGTTGGTCAGGCGGATCCCGTGGAGTTCGGCCAGCGACGTGGCGTAGAGCGCCGTGGCTTCAAGGAAGCCGACCGTGGCCGCGGCGGAGAGACCCAGTGAGGCTACAGTTCCGACGCCGGGCACAACCGCGGTTGCCCCGACGAGCGCGCCGCCGCCGGTCACCGCACGCAGGTAGTCGCGCTCCAGGATTTCCGCGAGCCTGGCTGCGCTGGCGGCGGGGTGCTTGCGCTGCAGCCGCCGGACGTAGGCGACCACAAGCGGCCGTTGGATTTCGACCGCCCTCAGGAGCATGTTGTGGACGCCGGGTTTCGGCTTGCCCTCGGCATCGAACACCGCGTTGTGGGCGGTCTCCTGGGCGATGCGTACTGCGGGATTACTGCGCTTGGCCATGGTCACCTCTGCTTCTGTAGTACGTCTGCCGCGGCAGCCAGGCTGCGGCTTTCCTTAACAGCTTGCCTTAACAGTAAGGGTGCTTAACACTACGTACCCTTTTCGGTTCCACCGCTATCCGGCCCCGCCTAAACTTGCCCTATGCCCACACTCCAAGCCCTGCGGCCGTTTGCGCACCGCGAGTACCGGGTCCTTATCGCAGCCCTGGCCATTTCCATCTTTGGATCCGGCATGTGGGCTGTCGCCATGGTCTACCAGGTGATCCACCTCGGCGGCGGGCC
Source organism: Pseudarthrobacter sp. BIM B-2242 (assembly GCF_014764445.1). Lineage (NCBI taxonomy): Bacteria > Bacillati > Actinomycetota > Actinomycetes > Micrococcales > Micrococcaceae > Pseudarthrobacter > Pseudarthrobacter sp. BIM B-2242. The sequence continues at coordinate 365,421 of NZ_CP061721.1, read as the reverse complement.
GCTGGAACTTTCGCTCGTAGCGGCAGCAGGCAGCGTGGGCCTGGTGGCCTTCGTCCTGGCCGGCGGGATCGCCGCGGACAGGGTTCCGCAGCGGCTGCTGATCATCGCCGTCGAAGGCGCCAACCTGGCCGTGATCGCTGCCATCAGCGGGTTGGCGATGGCCGGTTGGCTGCAGTTGTGGCATCTTGCCGCGGGCAGCTTTGTCCTGGGCGTGGGGGCCGCGTTCTTCTTCCCGGCCTACTCCGCCATCCTGCCGCGGATCCTGCCGGCCCAGGACCTGCTGGCGGCCAACGGCATGGAGGGCACCATGCGGCCCATCCTCCAGCAGGCTGCCGGACCGGCTGTCGCGGGCATCCTTGTTGCCGCGCTCTCCCCGTCCCATGCCGTGACGGGCGTGGCCGGCTGCCACCTGCTGGCGTTCATCATCCTGAACTTCCTGGGCCGTCATGCCCTCGCGGCGCCATCCAGCGGCGCAGACGACGGCGACTCCCACCCGACCGGCTCCGATACCCACGAACGCCCGGCCAGGACGTCGTTCTTCCACGACCTCCGGGAGGGCGTCAGCTACACCATCCGCACGCCGTGGCTGCTCTGGACGTTGCTGTGGGCCTGTATTTCGGTGCTCTTCCTGATCGGCCCCATCGAAGTGCTGATGCCGTTTGTGGTCCGTGACCAGCTCGGCGGCGATTCCCGGATGTTCGGCTTCCTGCTCGCCGTGATGGGCGTGGGCGGGGCAATCGGGTCGCTGGTGACAGCGTCCCTGAAACTCCCCCGCCGCTACCTCACGGTGATGATGGTCTGCTGGGGTGCGGGCAGCCTGCCGCTCGCCGCCGTCGGCATCCTGGATAGCTTCTGGACCGTTGCCGCCGCGATGTTCATCTTCGGTGCCACCGGCAGCGTGGGCATGGTCATCTGGGGCACGCTGCTGCAACGGCGGGTGCCGCGGCATCTGCTGGGCCGGGTTTCCAGCCTGGACTTCTTTGTGTCGCTCGCGCTGATGCCGGTGTCCATGGCGCTGGCCGGTCCGGCCGCCGCGGTCTTTCCCATCTGGGCGATCTTCCTGTTCGCCGGCGGCGTCTGCCCTGTCCTGGCGGTGATCGCCATGATCGCGGCGCGCATGCCCCAGGACGAACTAGCCCATCCGCTGGACCCGGCACCGGCACCCGCTGTGGAACGCACGGCGGCGGGAGACTGACGCAGCCCCGCTTCCAGCGGGTGTCAGCTCCCTCCGCCGGCGGCAGGATCCTCGTTGCGCCCGGGTCTTAGCCGGCCGCGTGCACGACGGGCATGCTCGCGGTGGGCGGTCCGCTGGGGAACACCGTGGGCTCGGGGCACTCAAAGGCTTCCAGGGCAACCCGGACCGGGTCCGTGCCCACCCGGAACACCTGGCCGCGGATATCCACGTCCAGCTGACCGCCGCTTTGGACGCTCAGGGTGAGCGCGCCGGCGTCGAGCTCGACCAGCAGCAGCCGGCCCCGGACTTTCAGGTGGAAGGTCAGCGCCTCCCATTCGGCGGGGAGCCGGGGGTCGAAGAACGGCATGTGGCCCTGGTCGCGGAGCCCCGCGAAGCCGCAGACCAATGAGCTCCAGACTCCACCGGTGGAGGCGATGTGCACGCCGTCGATGGTGTTCCCGTGCGTGTCATCCAAGTCGATAAAGACGGCGTTGGTGAAGTGCTCCAGCGCTGCGCCGGGGTGCCCCACTTCGGCTGCCATGATCCCCTGCACGCAGGCGGACAGGGTGGAATCCCCGGTGGTGATGGGGTCGTAGAAATCAAAGGCGCGGCGCTTCTCCACCGCCGTGAAATCCTGCCACTGCAGGAACATGGCCAGGACGGTGTCGGCCTGCTTCAGCACCTGGTGGCGGTAAATCACCAGCGGGTGGAAGTGCAGCAGCAGCGGGTACTTTGACCGGGGCGTGGTCCAGTCCCAGGGCTCCAGGGTCATGAAGTCGTTGTCCTGCGAATAGACCTCAAGGTCTTCGTCGAAGGGCAGGTGCATGCGGTTGGCGGCCTGCACCCAGAGCTGGCGTTCGGCATCGTCAATCGCCTGGTGTTCCACGGCCGCGGCGGCGCGCAGGTTAAAGCGGGCCATCACGTTGGTGTAGAGGTTGTCGTTGACAACCGCCGTGTACTCGTCCGGGCCTGTGACGCCGTGGATGTGGAAGAGCCCGTCCTTGCCAAAGAAGCCCAGCGAGATCCACATCCGGGCGGTTTCGATCAGCAGCTCCGCGCCCGTGCCTTCACGGAAGGCGTCGTCCCCGCTGGCCCACACGTAGCGGCTGGTGGCGAAGGCGATGGCGGCGGCGATGTGGAACTGCGCCGTGCCGGCAGCATAGTACGCGCTGGCTTCGAGGCCGTTAATGGTGCGCCAGGGGAACAGGGCGCCGTCCACACTCAGCTCCTTGGCCCGGATTTTGGCCGCCGGGAGCATTTCGTGCCGGAACTCCAGGACCTTGCGGGCGCCGTCGGGGTTCGTGTACGTGAGGTAGGGCAGTAGGTAGACCTCCTGGTCCCAGAAATAGTGCCCCTCATAGCCCGAGCCGGTGACGCCCTTGGCGGGAATGCCCGCGACGTCGGCCCGCGCCGTCGCCTGCGCCAGCTGGAACAGGTTCCAGCGGATGGCCTGCTGGAGCTGGGGCTGGCCGGCTACCACGATGTCCGAGGTGGCCCAGTACTCGCGGTAGTGCTCCCGGCTCTCGACGAAGATGTCCTCCACGGGACGGAGCCCGGCCTCGGCGGTTTCCGCGGCGTCCCGTTCGGAGTCCTGGACGCCCGGCCCGGCGGCGTAGCTGACGCTCTTCTCCAGCCGGAACGGCTCCTCGGCGCGGACCGCCAGGACGTAGCGGACGCTGCTGTCGTCTTCGCCTGCCACGGTTTCGAACGGCTGGTGGCCGGCCGAGGTCCAGTGGTCCACGGCCAGTCCCACGCGCTGCCCGGATTCCGCGGCTTGCCAGGCCAGCCGGAGCGAGCCGTCGCTCCCGTCGATCCGTACCGGCAGCAGGACCCGGCCTGCGTGCCGGCCGGCACGGCGGGGATCATGCGCCGAGTGGTCCTCCACGGGCTGGTCCTGGCGGTTGATGACGGACGAGGTGACGTCAGCGGAAACCTCACGGTCCGACGCTACTTCCAGCGAGATTCCGAGGGCGCCGCGCGACGCGAAGCCCACGGCGCGGCGTTCGGTAGTGGTTACCGACGCACCGGACCGGCAGCGCCAGGTGATGCGGCATTCGTAGATCCCGGTGGCGAAATCAACCGTGCGGCGGTAGTCCAGCACATCCGATTCCGCGAGCGAGAGGGATTCGCCGTCGATGATGACCGTGAAGTTGTTTACATCGGGGATATAAAGGATCCGCTGGCCCGTCCGGGCAAAGCCGAACGCGTTCTCTGCATGCTTGATGTCCCAGATTTCGTGCAGGCCGTTAATGAAGCTGCCCGGCAGTTCGGCGTCCGCCGCGGCCCAGTGCGCACCGCGGATCCCAAGGTGCCCGTTGCCCAGGGCAAAGAGCGTCTCCAGGGTTCCCGCGTTGTCCGGCTGGTGGTGGGTCTCCACAAGCTGCCAGGGAGTGTCGGGGAACCGTTCGCGGTCCGCGGTGATAAGTGCCATGGTGTTGCGATCCTTTTGGCGTGGTGCTGGTCTGTGTGGGGCTTGCCTGGCTGGTTCCAGCCGGGAGGTTTGCTAGAGGAGTTCCTGGAGGTCGTTGACCACCCTGGTGGCTCCGGCGTCGAGCAGGGTCTGCCGTCCGGCACCCCTGTCCACGCCGATTACCGAGTGGAACGTTCCGGCGTGGCCAGCCTGGACACCGGACACCGCGTCCTCAACCACCACGCACTCTTCGCTGGGCAGGCCCAAAAGCTGTGCTGCGTAGTTGTAGGTGGCCGGGCTGGGTTTGCCGGGCAGGCCCTTGGCCGCGGCCACCACGCCGTCAACCACCACCTCGAAGTGCCCGTTGAGGCCCGCTGCCTTCAGGACCGCGGGCGCGTTCCGTGAGGAAGAGACGACGGCGACCTTGAGCCCGCGGTCCAGTGCGGCCTTGAGGAAACGCACCGACCCTTCAAAAGGCTCGACGCCGGCACTGACGATGTCGTTGAACACCTGGTTCTTGCGGTTGCCGAGTCCCTGCACCGTTTCTGTTCGCGGAGCGGCGCCGGTTGAGCTGCCGCCTTCGGTCCCGTCGCTGGCGGAGCCTTCGGGGAGCACGATGCCGCGTGATGCCAGGAAATCGCGGACACCGTCGAACCGGGGCTTGCCGTCGATGTGGTCGAAGTAGTCCTCTTCGCGGTAGCCGGGCACGTCGGGCCGGGTGGTGAGATAGCCCTCGAAGAGTTCCTTCCACGCCTGTTCATGGACGGTGGCGGTAGGCGTCAGCACTCCGTCAAGGTCGAAGAGGATGGCAGAAGCGGTGGTCCAGCCGGGGGTTTGGGTTGTCAAAACGTCAGTCATGCGCAGTGTCCTTCCAGACGGCGGGAAGCCTTGGGGGCGTAACTCAAATGGGTGTGGTTTCAACGGGCGGGAATTTCAACCAGCGGACCTCAGCGTCCGGGCAACGGGGTGTAAAGGCAGAGCGGGGAAGCGCGGGCAACCGCGTCCGCCGGATCAGCAGGGGCGGCCAGGGGCCGGGTCAAAAAACCTCGGCGGGCCGGTGGGCTGCTAAAAAACGTCTCGTTCCATGATGAGCGCCCTGGTGCGGCCTGACAACCTGCGCTGCCCGGGCGGGCGGGCGCGGGCAGGGGCCTGGCTCATGGGCACCGGTGGGGCATCCTTCTCCTGCTGGCTCAACGGCCGGAGGATTCGGGCCAACATCGAGTGTAAGCGCTTGCAGATTTCGCGCGCAACTGGATTTGCTGCCTGCCGAACCCCCGGACGGCCCGGCCCGCCAACCGGCCCGCGGGAGGTCAGTCCAGCACGTAGTGGCGCAGGAACGCGCTGACGTCCACCATCTCGGCTTTACTCATCGCGTGGCCCATGCCGGGGTACGTCCGGGCAGTCAGGTGAGTGTTTTCGTGGAGCCACTGCCCGGTGTAGGCCGTGGCGTCCTCATTGATCACAAGGTCCGCTTTGTCCCGCCCCCAGAAGAAGGGGGGCGGGGTTTCAAAAGAGTCAGTTAGTGACAACAGTTCGTTCTCCAGGACAAACCCGGACAACCCCACCGTTGCCTTGTAGTCGTTGGGGTGCAGGCGCAGGAGAGTACTGGCCATGGCCATCCCCTGCGAATAGCCCATCAGGCTCACGCTGCTGTGGCGGCCCCGCACGGAGCCGATCCAGTCCTGGACGGCATTGGTGGCGGCAATGACATCGGCAAAATCGTTGACCAGGAAGTAGTCCAGCAGGAACCAGCCATAGTGGTCGCCAATCACCATCGGAGCCCGCAAGGCGGCACAGGTGAATTCGGCGGGCAGATACTCGAACAGCCGCACCATGCGGGACTCGTCCGTGCCGTAGCCATGCATGAGGACGAGCAGCGGCGTGCCGTCCCGCTCAGCCTCCGGCTTGGACCAAACAACTGTTTCCATCCGACCAGCCTAGCCAGTGCGGGCCGTTGAACAGCCACGACGCCGCCAATCCGCAGCCTTGCCGGTGATTGAATCGCACCCTGCCGGGCTGTAGGTTGTGAGAGGACAGCATGCTTAGCAGTTCGGCACCACACGTACTCGAACCACAAGGAGCAAGTCATGAGAATCGGTTCCGCCATCTTCCTTATCGCGCTCGGTGCCATCCTGGCCTGGGCGGTTGCACCGGGCCTGATCCCGTTCGTTGACCAGGTCCTGATCGGCTACATCCTGATGGCCGTCGGCGTCATCGGACTGATTGCGTCCCTTGTACTCGCCTCGCCGGGCCGCAGCCGGCGCGTCAGTGAAACCCGATCGGTGGTTGACCCGAACACCGGCGAGCGCATCACGCGCAACGAAAGCCGCGACGGCGGACTGTAGCTCCCGGGCGATAGCGTCACCATGAAAACCCGACAGCCGGGCCGGACCACCGAGGTCCGTCCCGGCTTTTTCGTTTCCTTCGGACCCCCCGACCAGCGGGAGGCGCTCCGCCGTCTTTGTTTCGTGTGGATTTCCATTGACAAACCAACATAAGCAAAGATAAAGTCAAGTAATTCCACATCATGTGATGCCAGTCACGGATGGAACCCAGACTTTACGCAATGGAGGGCACGTGTTCGCCGAAGAGCGCCAGCAGAAGATTGCCGAGCTAGTTGCCGGCAACGGCCGCGTCAGCGTGACCGTGCTGGCCGAGCGCTTCAGCATCACCACCGAAACTGTCCGCCGCGACCTCGCCACCCTCGAAAGCGCGGGCACCGTCCGGCGCGTCCACGGCGGCGCCGTTGCGGCCGACCGTTTCAGCACGTCCGAGGAAAGCATCAACGAGCGGACCATCCAGCGCCCGGACCAGAAGCTCCGCATTGCCCAGGCGGCCCTTGCCCTGATCCCCCGGTCCAAGTCCGGGAGCATCCTGCTCGACGCCGGTTCCACCACCGAAGCCCTTGCCGACCTGCTCTCCCGGCGGGCCGCCGTCGAACCCTCCCCTGCGACCGCGCCCGAACTTGTGGTCATCACGCATGCCGTGCCCATCGCTGCCAAACTGGCCAGCGCGCCCGGTATCGCCCTGCAGATCCTGGGCGGCCGGGTCCGGGGCCTGACCCAGGCCGCCGTTGGGCAGGCAACCGTGGAAGCCGCCCAAAGGATGCGCCCGGACATCGCGTTCCTTGGCACCAACGGCATCCATGCAAGCTTTGGCCTCAGCACGCCCGATCCTGAAGAAGCCGCCGTCAAGGCAGCCTTCGTCCAGTCGGCCCGCCGCATCGTGGTGCTGGCCGACTCCTCCAAACTGGACGCGGAAACGCTGGTCCAGTTCGCCTCCCTGAAAGATCTGGACACTTTGATTACAGACAGCGAACCCAGCCCGGAACTCACAGCCGCCCTGACCGATGCCGGCGTAGATGTGGTGATCGCATGATCGTCACCTTCACCGCCAACCCCAGCCTGGACCGCACGGTGGCCCTCCCCGGCCCCCTGCAGCGCGGCGAAGTCCAGCGTGCCGTCTCCGTCAGCCAGGAGTCCGGCGGCAAGGGCGTGAATGTGTCCCGGGCCCTCTGCGCCTCAGGGCTGGACACAATCGCAGTACTTCCCGGCGGTGACAGCGATCCCGTCCTTGCCGGCCTCCTTCACGACGACGTACCCTTCGCTGCCCTCCCCATCGACGAGCCGCTCCGCACCAACGTGGCCCTCACCGAACCGGGCGGGGTGACCACCAAGATCAATGAGCCTGGTCCCACGCTGAGCGTTGAGGAGCAGGAAGCCCTGATCGGCCTCCTCCTGGAACGCGCCCGTGGCGCCGGCTGGGTTGTCCTGGCCGGCTCCCTGCCGCCCGGCTTCCCAACTGATTTTTACGCTACCGTCATCCAGCGGCTGCGGAGTGCGGCGGGCGACGGCGGCACCCCGTTGATCGCCGTCGACTCCTCCGGCGGGCCCCTGGCCGGCGCGCTGTCCGGGACACCGGACCTCCTCAAACCCAACGCCGAAGAACTGGCGGAACTGGCTGCAGCAGCCGGTTTCGCCACGGCGTCCACCGCAGAAGAACTGGAAGCGGATCCGGAGGCAGCCGCAAAGGCCGCCGCCGCCGTCGTGCGTTCCGGTGTAGGTGCGGTGCTGGCAACTCTCGGATCCAAGGGAGCTGTCCTGGTAACGGCCGACGGCGCGTGGCTGGCCACGCACCCGCCGGTCGCCGCGGTCAGTACTGTCGGCGCGGGCGATTCATCGCTGGCTGGCTATCTGCTCGCCCACGGCCAGGGCGCCGCCCCGGCCGATTGCCTTCGTCAGGCAGTGGCACACGGTGCCGCCGCCGCCTCCCTGCCGGGTTCCACTGTCCCGGCAGTCCACCAAACCACCCCGGATGCCGTAACTATCACGGCCCTTCGAAAGGATTGACAGTGACTCAGCTCATCACCACCGAACTGGTCGAGCTCGACCAGAACCTGGGCACCTCGCCCGAGGACGTGATCCGGCACCTGGCCAGCAAGGTAGCTGCCACCGGCCGCGCATCAGAAGTTGAGGGCCTGTTCGCCGACGCCTTCGCCCGCGAGCAGAAGACCGCCACCGGCATCCCGGGCGGCATTGCCATCCCGCACTGCCGTTCAGCCGCCGTCATCGAACCGACGCTGGCCATGGCGCGGCTCAACCCCAAGGTGGACTTCGGCGCCAAGGACGGCTCAGCTGACCTCATCTTCTTCATCGCCGCCCCGGACGGAGCGGACCAGGAACACCTCAAGCTCCTGTCCAAGCTGGCCCGGTCCCTGATCAAAAAGGACTTCACCGCTGCGCTGCGTGCGGCCTCCAGCCGTGAGGAAATCGTGGCCCTCGTGGACGGCGCGCTGGCGGACAAGCCAGCTGCCCATGCGGCGGCAGTGCCTGCTGACGGCGTTGCTGCGGGTGCGGCGTCCGCAGGCGCAGCTTCCGCAGGCGCAGCTTCCGCAGGCGTGGCTTCGGCGGGCGCGGCTTCGGCGGGTGCCTCCGCCGCCGGCCCTAAGCGCCTCGTGGCGGTCACCGCCTGCCCCACCGGCATCGCCCACACCTACATGGCCGCCGACTCGCTGGTGGCCGCCGCCCAGGAAATGGGCGTGGACCTGCAGGTGGAAACCCAGGGCTCCTCCGGCGCCAAGCCGCTGGACCCCGCCGTCATTGCAGCCGCAGACGCCGTGATCTTCGCGGTGGACGTGGACGTCCGCGGCAAGGAGCGCTTCGCCGGCAAACCCGTCATCAATGCCCCCGTCAAGCGCGGCATCGACGAGCCGACGAAGATGGTCCAGGAAGCACTCGCCGCAGCCACTGATCCTAACGCCCGCCGCGTACCGCACTTCGGTGCGGAAGAGCAGGCGGAGCAGGCTGCAGCAGAAAAGGGCGAGCACATCGGCCAGAAGCTCAAGCGCGCACTGCTGACCGGTGTCAGCTACATGATTCCGTTTGTTGCCGGCGGCGGTCTGCTGATCGCGCTGGGCTTCCTGCTGGGCGGCTATGACATCACCGAAGTTGCAGACAAGGTGGTGGTAGATAACAACTTCGGCAACCTGCCCGAGGGCGGACTCGCCATCTACCTTGGCGCGGTACTGTTCAAGATCGGCGCCCTGTCCATGGGCTTCCTGGTGCCTGCACTTGCCGGCTACATCGCTTACGCCATCGCCGACCGGCCCGGTATCGCGCCGGGCTTCGTGGCCGGTGCCGTGTCCGGATTTATGGGCGCAGGCTTCCTCGGCGGCATCGTCGGCGGCCTGCTCGCCGGCTACATGGCTCACCTGATCGGCACCTGGCAGGTGCCGCGCTGGCTCCGCGGCCTGATGCCCGTCGTGATTATCCCGCTGCTGGCCTCCATCTTTGCCTCCGGCCTGATGTTCCTGGTCCTCGGCGGCCCCATCGCAGGCATCACCAACGGCCTGAACGCCTGGCTCACGGGCATGACCGGCGTCTCCGCAGTGGTTCTTGGAATCATCCTCGGCCTCATGATGTGCTTTGACCTCGGCGGTCCGGTCAACAAGGTTGCGTACGCCTTCGCGGTTGCCGGCCTCAGCGCAGGCAGCATCGAAAACCAGGCCCCGTGGCAGATCATGGGAACCGTGATGGCTGCCGGCATGGTGCCTCCGCTAGCGATGGCACTGGCCACCGTCCTGGACAAGAAGCTCTTCAGCCTGGCCGAACGTGAGAACGGCAAGGCCGCGTGGCTCCTCGGGGCATCCTTCATCTCCGAAGGCGCCATCCCGTTCGCCGCTGCCGACCCGCTGCGTGTCATCCCTGCCAGCATGGTGGGAGGCGCGCTGACAGGCGCATTGTGCATGGCCACGGGCGTCACCTCCCAGGCTCCGCACGGCGGCATCTTCGTTTTCTTCGCCATCGGCAACCTGGCAATGTTCGTCGTCGCCATCCTCGCCGGAACCATCGTGAGCGCCCTCGCGGTTGTCGCCCTCAAACGCTGGGTTGCAGCCAAGCCCGCTGCTACGGTGGAAACCGTTCCCGTAACGGTCTGACCCAGCTTTCACCCGCCAAACGATTTACGGCGCTGAACCAACAGGCGCCGAAGACACAAAGGAGCAACAATGTCAGAACGCACCGCAACCGTCGCCAGCCGCGTCGGCCTGCACGCCCGCCCCGCCGCCATCTTTGCCGAAGCCGCCGGCGAGTTCGACCTGGACATCACCATCGCCCGCGAAGGTGAGCCCGTGGACGAGGCCATGGACGCCGCCAGCATCCTGTCCCTCATGAGCCTGGGTGCGTCCCACGGCGACGTTGTGGTGCTCCGCGCCGAAGGAACCGGCGCGGATGACGCCCTGGAGCGTCTGGTCCAGATCCTGGAAACGGATCACGACGCCGAGTAGCGCCACCTGGTTCCAAACAGCGCGTGCCAGCGGCCGCCGTCGTACGTCTCTCCTGCGTGGGGAGACTACGACGGCGGCCGCCGGCTTTAAGCGTCCCCCCGCCCAACTAAGTAGCGCTATCTGTCGTTTTGGACGCTCAAAACGACAGATAGCGCTACCTAGTTGGGGTCAGGGGAGTTCGGCGATCTTCTTGACGTCCGCCACGAGCATGTCCCACATTCCCTTGGAGTGCTCGGCGGCCTCTTCGGTGGCGTTGTTGTCCTGCGAGAGCGTGAGCCGTGTGGCGCCGCCCTCCTGGTCCTCAAGGGTCCACGTCAGGGTGTGATAGTTTTCCGGCTTGTCCTCTTCGCCGCCGAGCGGGCTGAAATGCGTGTGGACCAGTTTTTTGCCCGGTTCCACCTCGAGGATTTCGCCCTTGTCCTCGTAGGGTTTGCCCTCCCACTCGCCACGCCAGAGAATGGGCCCGCCCACAGTCCAGTCCGTATTCAGATCTGCGCCAAACATGAACTCCTTGACGGCGTCCGGATCGGTGATGACCTCCCACACACGGCTGGCCGGCGTGTTGATGGTGACGGTGGAGGTTGCGACAAAGTTGCCCTTCATTCCTTGGCCTTTTTGGCGATGAAGAGCAGGTATTCCCATTCCATCTGCCAGGCGGCATCGCCGTGCGCGTCCCCGAAGGTGTCGGCCAGCTCAGTCAGGGCCGAGTCCAGCGCTTTGACCTTCTCCTCGTCGTCCCCAATGAATTTGTAGACGGAGATCGTGGGGCCGTAGTGGGATTTGAAGTACCGCAGGAAATCTGCGGGCTGGTGGAAACTATGGATGACGAGGGTCCGCTTTTCAGTGCGGATGTCCGTGATCCGGTCGCCAAAGAGCTCCCGCACATGGCCTTCGCTGCCCCACAACGGGGGCGGCTGCGCGCCTGGCGGAGGCGGCGGCGCGAAGGGCTTCATGGCTGCGAACATCTTCCCGACGAACCCTTCGGGCGTCCAGCTGAGCAGCCCGATGGTGCCACCTGGTTTGCACACGCGCACGATTTCGTCAGCGCCGGCCTGATGGTGCGGTGCGAACATGACGCCCAGGCAGGACGTCACGACGTCGAATTCGGCGTCCGCGAACGGAAGAGCCTCGGCGTCGGCTTCCGCCCATTCAAGCTCAACGCCGCGGTCGGCTGCCTGGTGCCGCCCGGCGTCGAACATCTCCGGAGTCAGATCGCTGGCAATCACCCGGGCACCCATCATGGCAGCGGGGATGGCCGCGTTGCCCGCCCCGGACGCCACGTCCAAAACACGCTGTTTCGCTTTGACTCCGCACGCATCCACCAGGATTGCTCCCAGATCCAGGAGCATCTCACTGGCCAGGGCCGGGTAGTCCCCGGAGGCCCACATGGCCCGGTGTTTCTGCTTCAGCGCCCTGTCCGCCTCATCCACGGCCGTTTTGTCGTTCATCTCGGCGCCCCTCTCCATCTCCATTGACAGGTTGTGAGTGACAGCACGCTGTTGTAGCAGGGCTGTGATGGGACCCATTGTGGCCGCAGCACCTTCCCAAAGCAAGCAGACTTAGTGTTTCCTTGTTTTTCCACAGGCCCCGAATTAGCGTGGAGGCGAGGGCGCAACTGCACCCGTTGCCCCGGGACAGGGCTCGTTTAAGGAGGATGACATGCCAGGCAAAAAGAACCCCAGCCTGAAGGATCCTGAGCTCTACGAGGAACTGCGCGAGGACGGCGCGTCCAAGCAGAAGGCGGCACGCATCTCCAACGCGGCAGCCGCGAAGGGCCGCTCGGCAGTGGGCCGCAAAGGCGGGAAAGCCGGCGACTACGAGGACTGGACAGTCCCGCAGCTCAAGGCCAAAGCCAAGGAAATAGGCCTCACCGGGTACTCAGCCAAGAAGAAGAGCGAGCTCATCTCCGCGCTGCGAAACACCTAGGCGGCGGCCATCACCCATACTGCGGCCAGCCCCGTCAATACAGGAGGGCGCCCCCGTACTGCAGGGCGCTTGCGTACTCCGGGACGTCGCCGGACGTCAGGCGCCCTTGCGCGCCCTGGCGGTGGACGACTTCGCCGCCGTGGACTTGGCAGCAGCGGACTCCGACTTTGCGGCGGGCTTGCCGGCAGTGGATTTACTGGCGGTGGACTTCGCCGCCGTTTTGGTTCCGGCCGCGCTCTTGGTTGCGGTGGACTTTGTGGCCGTCGATCTGCTGGCAGTGGACTTGGTTGCGGCGGACTTGGTTGCCGGCCTGGAGCCGGCTTTCGCGGGCGCCTTAGCCTCTTCCTCCGCGTCCGCCTCGTCGCTGTCGGACGCGTCATCCCCGGAAGCCGCCGCAGCACCGCCACCACGCTTCCTGTCCAGGCTGCGCTTCAGGGCCTCCATGAGGTCGATGACCTCGCCCTTGCCGCCTTCGCCAGCCTCCGCGCCGAACGTTTCCTCGGTGTCCAGCGAATCGCCCTTCTCCAGCTTGGCTTCGATAAGCTTCCGGAGCTGGACCTGATAGTCGTCGGTAAAGTGCTCGGGTTCAAAGTCGGCGGCCATGGACTCCACCAGGGCGGCAGACATTTCGCGTTCCTGGGCGGAGATCCGGACGGACTCCTCCAGGGCGGGGAAGCTGGCCTCGCGGACTTCGTCCGGCCACAGCAGGGACTGCAGCACCAGCACGTCGTCCTTGATGCGCAGCGCCCCCAGCCGGGTCTTCTCCCGCAGCGCGAACTGGACGATGGCCACGCGGTCGGTGTCCTCCAGCGCCCGGCGCAGCAGGACGTAGGCCTTGGGCGACTTCGAATCCGGCTCCAGGTAGTAGCTCTTCTCGAACATCATGGGTTCCAGCTGCTCGGACGGCACGAACTGGACCACCTCGATCTCGTGGCTGCTCTCCGCAGGGATGGACTTGAGCTCCTCTTTGGACAGCACCACGGTTCGGCCGCCGTCCTCGTAGGCCTTCTCAATGTCCGAGTAGTCGATCACCTGGCTGCAGACCTCGCACCGGCGCTGGTAGCGGATCCGGCCGCCGTCGGCGTTGTGGACCTGGTGGAGACTGATGTCATGATCCTCGGTGGCGCTGTAGACCTTCACGGGCACGTTGACCAGGCCGAACGCGATGGCACCTTTCCAGATGGCTCTCATCCCTCAAGTGAACATCACCGCAGGCCGGAGGTGAAGACCTTTGCCCGGTGCTAAGGAGCGTGTCCGGGTTGCCGGGCGGGAACTGACCCTGACCAACCTGGACAAAATCATCTATCCGGCCACCGGCACCACCAAGGCGGACGTCCTGGCCTACTACGCCGCCGTGGCCCATGTCCTCATTCCGGCGGCAAAGAACAGGCCCGCGACGCGGAAGCGCTGGGTCAACGGCGTCGGCACGGAGGAGCAGCCCGGCGAGGTGTTTTTCCAAAAGAACCTCGAGGACTCGGCACCTGGCTGGCTCCCGCGTGCCGCCATCACGCACAAGGACCGGACCATCTTCTATCCGCTGGTTAACGATCCCGCCACGCTGGCGTGGTTCGGACAGATCAACTCGCTGGAAATCCATGTGCCCCAGTGGCAGGTGGATTCGCACGGCAACCAGCTGAATCCGGATCGTCTGGTGCTGGATCTGGACCCCGGCGAGGGCGCAGGCCTGGCTGAGTGCGTGGAAGTGGCGCTCCTGGCCCGCACCATCCTGCAGGACGTTGGGCTGGAAACGGTTCCCGTGACCAGCGGCAGCAAAGGCATCCACCTCTATGCCGGCCTGGACGGGTCACAGACCTCGGACCAGATCTCCGCGTTCGCCCGCGAGCTGGCGCGCGCCCTGGAGGCAGACCACCCCGACCTCGCCGTGAGTGACATGAAGAAGGCCCTGCGCACAGGGAAGGTCCTGGTGGACTGGAGCCAGAACAACGCGGCCAAAACCACCATCGTGCCCTATTCACTCCGCGGCAGGCCCACGCCCATGGTGGCCGCGCCACGGACCTGGCGTGAGATCAGCTCCCCCAATCTCAAGCACCTCGACTACAAGGCCGTGATGCGGCGGGTGCAGGACGGCAAGGACCCGTTTGCCGCCGTAGAGCACGGTGGCGGGAACCCCGGGTGCACCGAAGAGGTAACGCACGACGGCGGCGCGCACCAGCGCCTGGCGCGGTACCGGTCGATGCGGGACCCCGATGCGACGCCCGAACCCTTCTCCGGCGCTTCTGGCAACGGCGACACTTTTGTGATCCAGGAGCACCACGCCAGCCGGCTGCACTTCGATTTCCGGCTGGAACACGACGGCGTGCTCGTTTCGTGGGCGTTGCCGAAAGGCGTCCCGGAATCAGGCGGCAAGAACCATCTGGCGGTCCAGACCGAGGACCATCCCCTGGATTACGCCACCTTTGAGGGCGCCATTCCCAAAGGGCAGTATGGCGCCGGCGAAGTGACCATCTGGGATCACGGGACCTACGAACTGGAAAAGTGGATCAACGGCCGTGAGGTCATCGCAACGCTGACGGGTTCCGAGGGCGGCGGCCTGGGCGGGACCAAAAAGTTCGCCCTGATTCATACCGGCCGCGGCCGTGGCGGCGACGCCGAGGGGCAGTGGCTGATCCATCTGATGGACAAGGATCATCACACTAGCCATCCCCGGCGTACTGCGGCGGAGCCAGCAGAGGACCCCACCACTGCCGGGACAGCCGCGGAACCGTCCCAGCCCCTCCGCGCCGAAGACTTCAGCCCCATGATGGCGACCGCAGGCACCACGGCCGATCTGAAGGGCAGTGACTGGCAGTTTGAGCTCAAGTGGGACGGTGTCCGGGCGCTCATCGTCGCCGATGAGGAAAAAGTCCGCATCATCAGCCGGAACGGCAACGACGTCACCGCGACGTACCCGGAGCTGACGGACCGCGCCTGCTGGCCGGACGGATCGTTCGTGGCGGACGGTGAGATTTTCGCCGTCGGGCCTACCGGGAGGCCCGATTTCGGCGTGCTCCAGGGACGCATGAAGCTGTCCCGGCCCGGCGACGTCGCGAAGGCCCGCGCTGCCATCCCGGTGCGGCTTATGCTTTTTGACCTGCTGGCCGACGGCGGCGAGGACCTTCGGCGGCTGCCTTTTGCAAAGCGGCGGCAGCGTCTGGAGGAGTTCCACCGGCCGTCGGAGTGCCCGGTGGAGCTGTCCCCCGTCCTGGACGAGAAGGTCGAGCACATCCTGGAGAGCGCGCAGGAACTGGGGCTTGAGGGCGTGATGGCCAAACGGACGGACAGCCGCTACGTCAGCGGGCAGCGCACGCGGACCTGGATCAAGATCAAGCTGGAGCAGACCCAGGAGGTGGTGGTGGGCGGCTGGCGGCCGGGCAAGGGCGGTCGGCAAAGCTCGGTGGGTTCGCTGCTGGTGGGCATCCCCGACGGCCCCAAGCTCCGGTATGTGGGGCGGGTGGGCAGCGGATTCAGCGCGCGGGAGCTGGAGGAACTCCGGCAGAAAGTGGACGATCTGGCCCGCAAGACCTCGCCGTTCGACGACGTGCCCCGCGAGGATGCCTCGGACGCCCACTGGGTCAGGCCGCGGCTGGTGGGTGAGGTGACCTTCGGGCAGTGGACCGGTGCAGGGAAGCTCAGGCATCCCGTGTGGCGGGGCTGGCGGCTGGACAAAACAGCCGACGAAGTGGTGGACGAAGTTGTTCCGGAGGGGTAGCGCAGCCCTGGTCTGGCGACGCGCCTCATCGCCTGCGACACGGAAATACCTGGCGACCCCCATCTACAGGTGTCGCCAGGTATTTGTTGTGTCGTGGGCTTAGCTGCGCATCATCAGGATGAGTGCGGCATCTGCGGGCGGCCGGTGCGGTGCACGGCCGTGACGGCTGCCCCGTTTCCCACCTGTCTGTGCGCCGTGTCCCGGTCCTTGGGGTGGCGGCGCTTGCCGTTACCGTCCGGCCAGTGCTGTTCGCCCGCCATGGCCGTGGTCACGGCAATGGTGGCCGGCCCTGGCATGGACTGCGTGCCCATAGCGGCCGCCAGGTGGTCCGCCACCTCCGGTTCGATTTTTGCTCCAGCATTTTGCTTCGCCATTTTTTCTTCCTTTCCGCAATGAAATGAAGCCAATAGATCGGCCTGGAATATCTGCCCGGGTACTCTAAGACGCCCGGCCGCTGTGGAGATCCGGCGCCGCGGCTACCAGCGGACCTTCTTCTCCGCCGGCCCCTGCTTGCCGCTGGCGTGCGTGGGCTTGTGGTTTTTGCCCACGCTCTGCAGCCCGGAGTCGCCACCCCGGGACTTGCTGGCGAGCATCGCCCGCTGGGCTTCGGTCAGCCCGGCCCTGATGCCTTTGGCCTCGGGGTTGTCCTGCGACGATTCGGTCTGGTCGGAGGTGTTTTTTTCGGTCATTGGGTGGAACCTTTCTGAGGAGGATCTGCTTGTCTGACGAGATCAGCGAGGACGGGGCCGAGTATTAGCCGGAGGTTAATAGGCCGCAGGCGTCCGCCTACTCAAAAATCAGTGTTCCCATGGGTCAACAATAGGCAGCAACAGGCTCGGTTGTGAACCCCCGGTTAGCTCCCGTAGCCTCCTCCGGCAGGCCCGCACATTGCCGTGGCGGCCGCCACATTTAGCGCCACGCGGCGGTACAAAAGGCGCCAAAAACATGCCTGAAGGAAAAAGATTAGGTAACGATGCCCGGGCGCCGCCGGGATCCCAATGGTGGCGCGGCGAGAGCGGTGAAAAGAAGTCTGCTGATAGCTGCTGAAAACGCCCTGAAACCTGCGATCCTACGGCATTCAGCTCATGATTGTCCCGGGTTTCGCGTAAAATTGAAGGCCTGCCCAGAGCGGGGCAGCTACAAGTCGCAAGCAAATGACCTCCACAGGAGTCGCCCAAATGCCCACAGACCGAAGCACGACCGACTCTTCAGCAGGCGCGAACAACGCCAGCGGAACCTACAACGCAGTACCAACAACTGCACCATCGGCGAATCCTTCAGGGACACGCAAACCAAGAATTCTTCCGCGTCGCCGGCTCAAGGAGTCCGACGTGAATGTCGTCAACCAGCCCATGCTGAAAAAGGCACTCGGCGGAACCATCGTGGGTAACACCATGGAATGGTTCGACGTGGGCGTGTTCGGCTACCTGATCACCACCATGGGACCGGTCTTCCTTCCGGAGGCGGACCAGTCCGTCCAGACGCTGTTCCTGCTTGGTACGTTCGCTGCCACCTTCATTGCCCGTCCGCTGGGCGGCGTTGTGTTCGGCTGGCTTGGCGACAAGATCGGCCGCCAGAAGGTACTCGCCGCAACACTGATGATTATGGCTGCGAGCACGTTCGCCGTGGGACTGTTGCCCGGGTACGCGCAGATCGGCATCTGGGCTGCGGCGCTGCTGGTAATCCTCAAGCTCGTACAGGGCTTCTCCACCGGCGGTGAGTACGCAGGTGCCACCACCTTCGTGAGCGAATACGCCCCGGATAAGCGCCGCGGATTCTTTGCAAGCTTCCTGGACATGGGCAGCTACCTTGGCTTCGCTTTGGGCGCGGCGCTGGTTTCTGTCCTGCAGCTGACCCTTGGCCAGGCCGCCATGGAAGAATGGGGCTGGCGAATTCCGTTCCTGGTTGCAGGTCCCCTGGGCCTCATCGCTATCTACTTCCGGAACAAGATCGAGGAATCCCCCCAGTTCCAGGCCACTCTCGATGCCCAGGAAAGCATCGGGCAGGCTGCCGCAGCAGCTGACACGGACAGCGCCAAGAGCCCGGTGGGAATTGTGAAGGCCTACTGGCGCTCACTCATCGTGGCCATGATCCTTGTTGCCGCTGCCAACACCGCCGGCTACGCCTTGACGTCCTATATGCCGACGTACCTCACAGAGTCCAAGGGCTACGATCCCGTCCACGGAACGCTGCTGACCATCCCCGTGCTGGTCATCATGAGCCTCTGCATCCCCCTGACCGG
Source organism: Pseudarthrobacter sp. BIM B-2242 (assembly GCF_014764445.1). Taxonomy (NCBI): domain Bacteria; kingdom Bacillati; phylum Actinomycetota; class Actinomycetes; order Micrococcales; family Micrococcaceae; genus Pseudarthrobacter; species Pseudarthrobacter sp. BIM B-2242. The sequence goes on along the minus strand of NZ_CP061721.1, from coordinate 347,176 downwards.
GAAGCTGTCTGACCGAATCGGCCGCCGTCCCGTGCTGTGGATCGGCGCCGTCAGCACAGTGGTGCTGGCAACCCCGGCGTTCCTGCTGATCGGCATCGGCGACGTCTGGTCCACACTGGCAGGCCTGTCGCTGATCGCCTTTCCTGTGACGTTCTATGTTGCTAACCTCGCCTCGGCCCTGCCGGCGCAGTTCCCGACAGCCAACAGGTACAGCGCCATGGGTATCGCCTACAACTTCGCCGTTGCCATCTTCGGCGGAACCACCCCGTTTATCGTTGCCGCGCTGATCACGGCTACCGGCGATGACATGATGCCGGCGTACTACCTCATGGTTACCTCAGCCATCGGGGCTGTGGCCATCTATTTCCTGAAGGAATCAGCCCAGCGGCCGCTGCCGGGCTCCATGCCCAGCGTGGACACGCAGGCGGAAGCCAAGGAACTGGTGGCCACCCAGGACGAGAACCCGCTGATCGACCTGGACGACCTGCCGTTCGAAACCCAGGACATCACGGACGCCTCGGCCGGCAAGGATTCCGCCCCTAAGCTTCCGGCCGGCGTCTAAGCACCACCCGGAACAACAAGGCCTGTCCGGGCCGTCTTGTAGCCCGCGCTCAAAGGCCCGTCCCGCGCGTTTCCTCACGGAACGTAATGCAGGGCGGGCCTTAGCCGTGCCCGCGGGATAATGTCCTGAGGGTCCGGGCTCCCGGGCAACAAACCGGTGATTGGAGAGTGTCAACGGAGTGAAGCCCGTCCTGCGGCAGGTCCGTGCCCTCCACCGGTTGGAGCCGGCGGACAACGATCACCTGGCAGCCCTCCGGGTGGCCCTCAGCGTGGCCGTCCCGTCACTCATTCTTTTGCTCCTGGGCCGGGAGGACCTGATCATCTATGCCGTCTTTGGCGCGCTGACCGGGATGTACGGACGGTCCGAACCCCACCAGCTCAGGCTCCGGCACCAGTCCCAGGCAGCCTTGGTGCTCGTGGGCGGAGTGGCCGTGGGTGTTTTCCTGTCGGTGAACCATCTGCAGTCCTGGTGGCTGGTGGCCGTCGAAGCGCTGCTGGCCGGCGTCGGGTCCGTGTACTCCGACCGGGTGAAACTCAAGCCCAACGGGCCGTTCTTCGGCATCCTGGCCTTGGGCGCCTGCGCTTCGGTTCCCACAACCGTCCCCTGGTTCGTCGCCCTGCTCATCGCCGCGGGCGCCGCAGCGTTCTCCATGGCGGTGGGCTTCGGCGGCTGGGTCCGCGGCAGGTCGTGGCAACGCGGCGCCGCTCGTGACGTTGTGGCGCTGAGCGGCGCAGCCGGGCGGGCCGCTGCAGTTCACGCGGCAAGGTACACCCTCGCTGTTGGCCTCGCCGGCTCCATCGGGGTGCTCAGCGGCAGCGGACACCCGCACTGGGCCATGGCAGCCGCGGCAGTGCCGCTTGCCGGAGCGGACCTCCCCAGCCGCGTGCGGCGGGGGATCCACCGCATCGTGGGGACGTTCCTCGGGTTGGCAGTCACCGCCGTCGTTCTTGTTCCGGCGCCGTGGTCGCTCGCACCGTTCTTTGCCGCCCATCAGGTGGTGGTCCTGGCCATCCTGGTCATCGTTTTCCAGTTCACCACGGAGCTGTTTATGACCCGCCACTACGGGCTCGCGATGGTTTCGTTCACTCCCGTCATCCTGCTCATGACACAGCTGGCGGCACCGATGGATCCGTCGGTACTGATCCTGGAACGCGGTGTGGAAACCTTCGTGGGCGCCCTGGTGGGGATCCTGGTAGTGGTGGCCGTGCGCCAAGGGGTCATGCGCCCGGCGACGCTTCGGTTCCCGCTACTTCGGCCGGCGCGCCGGCCCGGTGAGTAGCCGGTCCGGCAGCACCCGGGCTGCGGCCGCCACGGCTTTGTAACGCTTTGAGGGGACAGACACGGCCTTGCCGCGGAGGTTGTCCGCCAGGCCTTCACGCACCACCCGTTCGGCGTTCAGCCAGGCCCAGGACGGGACCGCCGCCTTGTCCATCCCCATCCTGTCGTGGAATTCGGTGTGCGTCAGACCGGGGCACACCGCCGTGACCGTCACCCCGCGCGTCCTGTAGGCCAGGTTGGCCCACCGGCTGAACATCAGCAGCCAGGCCTTCGCCGCGGCGTACGAGCCGCGCGGCAGGAACGCCGCGATACTCGACACGTTGATGATCCGGCCGGTACCACGCTCAAGCATCCCGGGCAGCGCGGCATGGATCAGTTCCAGTGGCGCGGCGCAGTGCAGCCGCAGCTGCTCCTGCTCCTCCTGCACGCTGTTCTGTTCGAAGTCACGCAGGAGGCTGCTGCCCGCATTGTTCACCAGGACCGTTACCGGCCGCGTTGCGTCCCTGAGACGTCCGACGACGGCGGCCACACCGGCGTCGTCCGTCAGGTCTGCGGGCAGCACCTCCGCCGTGGTTCCGTACCGCTGTTCCAGGTCCGCCGCCGTCTGTTCGAGCCGTGCCCTGTCACGGGCCACCAGGACCAGGTGGTGGCCGCGGGCAGCCAGCTGCCGCGCGAACTCGGCACCCAGCCCAGCGCTGGCACCGGTAATGAGGGCTGTTGTGGGTGTGTTCATGCGCCCAGACTAGCCATGTGGACTCCCTCCCTCAGAAAGGGGAAGGAAATTTTGCCGTTTCTGTCGATCCGGCCTCGCGCCGTTCGACCTGTGGGTGAGAAGGTCGAAGGGCGACCTTCCACCACCAAGGAGATGATTGTGATGGCCAAGTACATGCTGATCATGCGGGCAACGGACGAGTCCCTCGCGAAGTTCAACGACGTCGATTTCACCGAGGCCATGAATGCGATGGGCAAGTTCAACGATGAACTGATCCACGCCGGCGTCCTGCTGGCGGCCGAAGGCCTGGATGACCCCAAGGAGGGCGTGGTGGTCGACTTCACCGGGGAGCAGCCGGTGGTCACGGACGGGCCCTACGGGGAGACGAAAGAGCTCTTCAACGGCTTCTACCTCCTGGACGTCGCGTCGAAGGAAGAGGCCATCGAGTGGGCCAAGCGCGCACCAATGTCGGCCGGCACCAAAACCGAAATCCGCCGGGTGCCAACCATCGATGAGTTCCCCCAGGATAACGAATGGATCCAGAAGGAGCGCGCCTGGCGCGAGCAAACCGGCCAGCTCTGACCGGCCGGCACCGACGCGACGGCGACGGCCCGGCTGTGGGCTCCAACGCGGCGAGGGGCGCCGTCGAGGCTGTGTGGCGGATGGAATCTGCCCGCATCGTCGGCGCCCTGGCCCGCTACACGGGCGACTTCCCGCTGGCCGAGGACCTCGCGCAGGAAGCCCTCGCCGAGGCGCTGGTCTCCTGGTCCGTCAACGGGGTACCTGCCGAACCTGCAGGTTGGCTGCTCACCACCGGCCGCCGTCGGGCGATTGACGCGTTCCGACGGCGGGCGGCGCGTGACGAGCGGTATGCGTTGCTGGCCCGCGGCCTTTCGGCCGAAGAGCCCGGAGCGGACGCGCTGTTCGACCCCGCCGCGATCGATGACGACGTCCTGACCCTGATGTTCATCGCCTGCCACCCGGTGTTGTCCAAGGAAGCCAGGATCGCGCTGACGCTGCGGGTGGTCGGCGGACTGGGCAGCACCGAAATCGCCAACGCCTTCCTGGTGCCGGTGGCCACCGTCCAGGCACGCATTACGCGCGCCAAGAAGACCCTGGCCGCTGCGAAGGTGCCCTTCGCGGTGCCTAAACCGGATGAGCTGGCCGAACGGCTGGGCTCAGTGCTTAACGTCATTTACCTGATCTTCACTGAGGGCTCGTTCGCATCCGGCGGTGCGGACTGGATCCGCACGGACCTGGCCGGCGAGGCCCGCCGTCTGGCCCGCGTGCTGGTCAGGATCGCGCCCGAACCCGAGGTCTTCGGGCTGCTGGCGCTGCTGGAGCTCACCGCTGCAAGGTTCCCGGCCCGGCTCGATGCGTCAGGGAACCCGGTGCTGCTCGAGGACCAGGACCGACGGCGGTGGGACCTTTCTGCAATCAGGCGCGGACGCGCGGCCCTCGCCCGGGCGGCGGGGTCCGGACGGGGGCTGGGGGCTTACGGACTCCAGGCGTCCATCGCCGAGTGCCATGCGGTGGCGCCGTCGGTCGCCGGGACGGACTGGCCGCGGATCGTCATCCTCTACGAAGCCCTCGGCCGGCTGGCCCCGTCCCCCATCGTCGAGCTCAACCGTGCCGTCGCGGTGGCGATGGCCTCCGGCCCGGCAGCCGGACTGAAGCTGGCGGACGGGATCGCAGCCCGCGGTGAGCTGGCAGGCTCGCACCTGCTCCCCTCCGTCCGCGGTGAGCTGCTTACCCGGCTGGGCCGGCGTGGCGACGCGCGGTCTGCGCTCCTGGAGGCAGTGTCGCTGTGCGGGAACACCGCCGAGCGGGCGGCACTGGAGCGAAAGGTGAAGGCGCTGGACTGACCTTGGCTTAACCCGTGGCAGCACTCGTAACGGCCCCGCCGACGTCAGGCGAACCGCGCGAGCGGGTTTGCCAGCCGACCGGCCATCTGCAGCCCGCCCGAGGGGTCCGTCAGGTCCAGCATTTGCTGGTTGTTCCGCAGCTGCAGCCGGTTGAGGCACGAGAGTTCGAAGTCCGGCGCGAACAGGTCATGGCGGGCAAACTGGCCGGCCAGTTCGGGGTGCTCTGCCTGGTACTCGCGGATGGCCGCGGCCGCGGTGCCCCAGAACTCGTCTACGCCGGCCTTCCCGTCCTCCACCAGCAGCGCGCCGAGGAACCGGAAGATGCAGTCAAAAACGTCGGTGAAGATGGCCAGTACCTTCTCGCCGTCGGGGATATCCGCCTTGATCCGGGCAACCTCCGGCGGCAGGTCCAGCCTGTCCCCCATCACCACGATTTCCTCGGCGATGTCCTTCATGATGGCCTGGACCGGCACACCGTCTTCCAGCACCAGGATCACGTTTTCGCCGTGCGGCATAAAGGCGAGTTCGTACTTGTAGAGGCAGTGCACCAGCGGGACCAGATAGGCCTCGAAGTAGCGGCGCAGCCACTGAACGGGTTCCAGCCCGGACCGCTCCATCAGGGCGGACACCATCGGCTTGCCGGCGGCATCAACGTGCAGCAGCGAGGCCATGGTGGTCAGCTGCCGGCCGCCCGCCACCAGCGGCAGCGGGCTTTCCCGCCACAATGCGGACAGCATCTTCCGGTAGGGCGAGCCCTTGGCGGACGCGGCCTCGTAATATCCGTTGTGGTACCCAATCGCGGCGATTTCGCTGATCATGGCCAAACCGCGCTGCTGCAGGGCATTGTCGGACAGGATCAGAGCCTGCAGCCAGTCGTTGATGGCGGGTGTGGCTTTCATGTACTGCGGCGAGAGTCCCCGCATAAAGCCCATGTTGAGGACGGACATGGCGGTTTTGACGTAGCTCTTGGCAGGCGTGCTGGTGTTGAAGAACGTGCGGATGGACTGCTGGGCCTGGTAGCTGTCCTCTCCCGTGCCCAACGGGATGATGTGCTGCTGCGCGATTTCGGCCGCGAACGTCACGGTCAGCTTGTTTTCCCACTGCCAGGGGTGCACGGGCATCAGGAAATATTCATCGGGGTCCACCCTTTGGGCCCTGAGCTCCGCGTCAAAAGAAGCCAGGGCCGGAGCACCGAGCTCGGCCTCCAGGTGGGCGCGGTAGTTGAGCCCGGCACTGGCGGTGAACACCGCCCTGCTGCGGTGCACCCCGATCCATTCCAGGCGGACAGGCTCACCGGTCTCCGGAGCAAAGGCCCGGTAGTCGCTGATGCCGAAGCCCAGCCTGCCGTTGTTCGCCACAAAGCACGGATGGCCTTCCGTCATGCTGCGCTCGATGGCCTGGAAGTCAGCGGCAACATCCGCGCCGCCGGTCACTCCTGCTGCGAGTTCCTGCGCCGACGGCTGCCCCAGCCACTGCTTGTAGGCATGGCCTGCCAGGGTGCTGCTGATCTCCTCCAGATACACCGGCAGCATCTCCTCGCGGATCTCCAGGGTGTCGCTGAATTCGGTGATAAAAAGCAAGGCGTCCGGAGCCGCATCCTCGCCGCTGCGCGTGCATCGGATGGAGGCCGGGTCCACGGACCAGTGCTCCAGCTGCAGGACGCGGGCGGTAAACGAGTACGCCGTCAGTCCGTCGTCGCTGCGGACCACGTAGGCCGCTGGTCCTGACGGGTGGTCCGTATCGGGGCCGGAGCCGGAGCCCAGCCGTTGTGGGGTCAGGAGACGCTCGTGCAGGAACTCGGCCAGGGCCTTGCGGACAAGGTGGCGGTTGGCTGCGGCCCAGCGTTCCGGTGAGAGGTGGGGAACAGTGTTGCCGGTGTTGACGGAGCCGGCGCTGGCGGGAATCTCAAGAGTGGTCACAGTGCGGCTCCATGGTGGACGGCGTGGGAAAGCTGGCGGGTAGGGGCTGAACGGTGATGCAGCGCCGCGCGGGCTGTGTGATAGTCGCTGCGCGTGCAGAAACTGAGCAGCGCTTCCTTGTCGGGCAGGGTGATGATCCCTGCCGGCTGGAAGCCCAGCCGTTCGTTGAGCACGTGGATCCTGGTGTTCCTGGCGTCCGGTTCCACCACCACGCGCTCCACGCCCGGATCGAGGAACAGCCGTTCCAGGACCGCGTCCATCACCTCGGCCGTGTACCCCGGTTTAGGCGCTCCCGACGGCGGCCCCACCAGCAGGTGCATGCCGATATCACCGTGCTGCACCGCGTAGGCCGCGGCCAGCGGGGACGCGGACGGCAGGTACTCCTCCATCAGGAAGGCGGGGACGCCGCCGTCGAGCCCAAAGACAGCATGGTGATGCCCGGTTGCCTGGATCTTTGAGTACTCCTCCACAACCTCTTCAACGGTGGCGGCCTGCATGCCCCAGAAGGCGGCATAGGGCCGGGTCACCCAGCTGTGGAGGAGGGGTGCGTCGGCCACGGCATCAACACAGCGGAAAGTGAAGTTCATGCCGGCACCTCCGCTTTCCGGGTGAATGCCTCTGACGCGGCCGGGGAAGCAGCGGCTGGCGGGGCAGCATCCGGGCTGCCTGCTGGCGGTCCGAACTGCTGGAACGCGATGCTGCGCTCCACCGGGTAGACCTCCCGGCCGGTGATCTCGCGCAGGATGCACGAGTTGCGGTAGGCCGCCATACCCAGGTCCGGGGTGACAAACCCGTGCGTGTGAAGCTCGGCGTTCTGGACGAAGATTTCGCCGGGTTCGACGCCCGTGCTGTAGTTGCGGGCCACGGCGAACCTGCCGGCGGAGTCCCGGGCGATGCGCTCCTGGATCCCGGCAAGAAACCCCGGCTCGCGGTAGGTGTAGCCGGTGGCCAGCACCACTGCTTCGCTGTCGAGGGTGTAGTCGGCGCCCTGTTCCTCATGCCGCAGCTGCAGGGTGTGGGACCCCGCAGTGTCATTCCAGGAGCCGCCTGTCAGCGACGAATGCGTCAGGAGCCGGGTGTCCACCATGCCGGAGAGGCTCTTGGTGTAGAGGAGGTCGTAGATGGCATCGATGAGCTCGGAGTTGATGCCCTTGTAAAGGTTCTTCTGGCTCTTGATGAGGCCGTCCCGCTGGTCCTGCGGCAGCCCGTGGAAGTAGTCCACATACTCGGGCGAGGTCATTTCCAGCGTGAGCTTGGTGTACTCGAGCGGGAAGAAACGGCCCGAGCGCGTGACCCAGTTCAGCTGGTACCCGCAGGCGTCGATGTCCTGCAGGAGCTCGTAGTAGATTTCCGCGGCGCTCTGGCCGCTGCCCACGATGGTGATGCTCCGCCTGGCCTGCAGCTCACTCTTCCTCGACAGGTAGTCGGCGTTGTGGAGGACCAGTCCCCCGCCGCCGCTGGCAGCGGCCCCGACGATGCCGTCACAGGCCGCCGGAACGTATGGCGCGGTTCCGGTGCCCAGCACGAGGCGCCGCGCCAGCAGCACCTCCGGCCCGTCCGGACCTTCGGCGGAAAGGCGGTAGACCCCGGCGTCGTACGTCACATCCAGCACGGCCGTGCTAAAACGCACGGACCGCAGCTGCCCGGCCACCCACTGGCAGTACTGGTTGTACTCGGCCCGCAGCGGATAAAAGTTCTCGCGGATATAGAAGCGGTAGAGCCGCCCCGTCTGCTTGAGGAAGTTCAAGAATGAATATGGCGACGTGGGATCGGCGAGGGTTACCAGGTCGGCCATAAACGGCACCTGCAGGTGGGCCGGTTCCAGCATCATGCCGGGGTGCCAGTCGAAGTGCTCCCGCTGTTCCAGGAAGATGCCGTCCAGCCCGTCCACGGGCTCGCTGAGCGCGGCGAGCCCGAGGTTGAAGGGCCCGACGCCGATCCCCGCGAAGTCGTAAATGCGCGGTTCAGTGGGGGTAACCAAGTCAGGGGTGCTCATGCGGACACCTCGCTGGTGCCGACGCTGGTGCGGGCCAGCAGGCCCGCACCGGTGCGGCGCAGCAGTTCGATGATCTCGCTGATGTCCTCCAGGGTTGCCTCGGCATTGAGGAGCGTGAACTTCAGGTAGTGGCGGCCGTTCACCGTAGTGCCTGCCACCACGGCCTTCCCTGAAGCGAAGACGGCGGCGCGGATGGCCGGGTTAAGGGAGTCGGCCTCGTCGTCGGAAAGTTGGGCCCCGCCCGCTCGCGGCCGGTACCGGAAGACCAGCGTGCTGAGCTGGGGTTCGGCGGCGAGCTCGAAGTCGGGATCGGCGGCCAGCACGGATCCCACCCGGGCGGCGAGGTCGATCGCCTCGTCAAACAGGGCCCCGAGGGCCTCCGCGCCCATGATGCGCAGTGTCAGCCACAGTTTGAGCGCATCGAAGCGGCGGGTGGTCTGGATGCTTTTGTCCACCTGGTTGGGGATCTCGGCCAGGGCAGCGCTTTCCGGGTTCAGGTAGTCCGCGTAGTAGGTGACGTGCCGCAGCATGGCGCGGTCCCGGACCAGCAGGGCGCTGGAGCTGACGGGCTGGAAGAAAGTCTTATGGAAGTCCACGGTGACGGAATCGGCCAGGCGTGTGCCGTCCAGCAGGTGGCGGTAGCGGTTCGACACCATGAGCCCGCCGCCGTACGCGGCGTCGATGTGGAACCAGGCGCCATAGGCACGGGCCAGGGCGGCGAGTTCAGCGAGCGGGTCCACCGCGCCGAAGTCGGTGGTCCCGGCGGTGGCCACAACAGCCATCGGCAGCAGGCCGGCGTCCTGCGCTTCGGCCATCGCCTCGGCGAGCGCGGCGGGGTCCATCCGGTGGTCCGGGGCGCAGGGCACGGAGGTGACGGCGTCGAAGCCCAGGCCCAGCATGGAGGCCGATTTCTGGATGCTGAAGTGGCTGTCCGCGGAGGTGAAAATGCGCAGCTTCTCAAGGAGGGACGGCAGCCGGAGCCGCGCATTTTCAGGCAGGCGCCGGAGGCCGGCAACCGCGTGGTTACGGGCGATCAGCAGGGCCTGCAGGTTGGACTGGCTGCCGCCGGAGGTAAACACGCCGTCGGCTGCAGCCCCCAGCTGCAGCCGCTCGGCGGTCCAGTCGATGAGGCGGCGTTCGATCATGGTGGCGCCGGCGCTCTGGTCCCACGTGTCCATCGAGGAGTTCACAGCGGAGAGGATGGCTTCACCCACCAGCGCGGGGATCACCACCGGGCAGTTCAGGTGGGCGGCGTACTTGGCGTCGTGGAAGTAGATGGCGTCGCGGAGGTACACGGACTCGAGTTCTTCCAGGGCGGCGGCGGTGTCCGGCAGCGGCCGGTCAAGGTCCACAGCGCCGATGCGTGCCTTCATGTCGGCAGGTCCGACGCCGGTGAACGGCTGGGTGGTCCGGTCCAGTTTGGTGGCGACGACGTTGACGCCCTGCAGCACCTGCGCCACGTAGCGGGTGGAGTTTCTGGAATTGAACAGATGGTTGGAGGCCGCGAGGGCGAGCTCGACGCGGGAGCCGAAGTCCTGCCCGGGCAGGGCTCCGGCCACCGGGTCGTCATCTACTTCCATCTCATCAACAGGGGGCAGCAAGGGCACGTTGGTCATCCTTAGTTCGACATGGGGCTGTCAGCAGCAAGGTAAGACTTACTTAGGTGACCCTTATAGTCAAACTTTAGTGACCTATTTATCCGGAACCGCGGAAATACGCGTATTTTTGGGCGTTGAAGCGTGTCATTGACTGGCCCGCACGGGGAATCAGGTGCAGAATGCCCCGCGCAGGGATGGTCTCAGCAGCGTGATCTAGTCCTCGGGCCAGTCGATGTGCTGCTCGTAGCCTTCGTGCTGGCGGAGGTAGCCGGCGATGAACGGGCAGTGCGGAATGATCCGTTTCCCTGATGCCACGACGTCGTCCAGGGCGAAGTGGGCAAGGACCTTTCCCAGCCCCTGGCCCTTGAATTCCTCGGCGGTCTCGGTGTGGCTGAAATCCACGTGCCCGGGCCGGTCATCAAAAAAGGACTGGACGGCGATCTTCCCGCCCACCTTCAGCTCGTAGACGTGCTTCTCATCATTCCGGGCCAGCGAAACATCGGGGCTGAACTTATCCTCTGTGGAAACCATGTTCTCAGTCATGGTTCGACATTGGCACTACTCGGCCCCGCTGGCAATGGCCCGCCTACCCCTCCCTGACGCTTAGGGGACGGGTTGGCGGTGACCCGCTCGGGCATTCTGCCCAGCAGCAGGACGGCCAGCGCAAAGCAGGCCGCGCCGCCTCCGAGCAGTCCCAGCGTCAGTCCGTTGAAGGCGGCGTCCGCCACCGGGATGAAGACGACGACGGCGGCCGTCACCACCGCAGCGGCGGGCCTGCCGCGGGTGTGGACAGACGCCGTCGGACGTTCCTCAAGGCGCCCGAACGCGGCCAGCACGGGCAGGAGCAGGGCGATCACCCCCAGAAGAACCAGTGGCCGCGCCCACCACCATGCCGCGGTTCCGGCCGCAGGCTTGGGGAAGTCGGTGAGGAGCAGGAGCCCGGACATGGCGGCGAGCAGCGGCAGGTGCCACAGGTACACGGTCATGGAACGCCGCCCGGCCACCATCACCATCGCCCGGACCCAGCGCAGGCCGGCAACCCAGCCCAGCTCCGGCCGGAAAAGCTGGAGCGCGGCTGCCTGCGATATGCCCAGGAGGAGCAGGGTCAGGTTGGGCGGGTTAAGGTTCACCAGCATGTTTCCGGAATAGAGCCCGAGGCCGGTGACCACTCCGAGCAGGAGGTTGGCTGCGATGATCAGTCCCAGCAGGCCGGAGCGCGTGAGCTTCGCGAAGTGGCCGTCTGCTACGAGGAAGCCCACCTGTTGGACGGCGCACCAGAGGAACACCAGGTTGGCGTAGGCGAGCAGCGGCAGGGCCCCGCGGAAGCAGTCGACGGCAACCACCAGGGCGGCCAGGGCGGTGAAGGTCAGCCAGGGTGCGCGGTGATGGAAGCGGGCCAGCAGCGGGATGTTCAGCTGGGCTGACAGGTACGCGGCGAGGAACCACAGCGGCATACCTGCGCCGGTGGCCAGCAGCTGGATCACCTGCGGGTCCACACCCGTGAGGAGGGCAGCCCACAGCCCCAGGAACATGGCCGCGAGGAGCGCGGCCGCCGGCCGGACCAGCCTCAGCAGCCGGGCCTGGGCAAACTCGAAGCCGGTGCCGCCGTCCGCAGTGAGCCGCCGCCAGGATTGCAGGCCGGTGGTGCCGCCGGTGACGAAAAACAGCGGCATCACCATAAAAATCCAGATAACCGGCTCAAACCAGGGCTGGTCCCCCAGCGTGTTCGCCGAGGTTACGGTACCGTCGGGGTGCAGGACAGGGCTGACCATCATGCAATGGCTGACCACCACCAGTGCCAGGCAGATAAACCGGACAAGGTCGATGACCAGGTCACGCTCCCTGGCCGGCGTATCTTCCGGCGCGGACTCCCTCACATCACTCATGCGCAGCCCCTACAAACGGCGGATGATGTTGTTGACTCAATTGTCCGCCCCGGGCCCTGAGTCGGCCAGAAATTCGCGGACCTGCTCAGCCCGCCGTCACCGCCAGTACGCCCAGTACGACGGCGAGCAACGGCGTCGTACCTTGCAGGACCGCAGGGCGGAGGTACTTCCGCCCGCTCAGCGCGAGCACCACGGCTGCCAGCAGCATGGAGCCGCAGCAGCTGAAGACGAGTGTCCAGCCCACCACCTGCTGCGCGGATCCGCTGGCCCCTGCCGCCACGAGGCCGGCCCCGATAAACGCGCCGATAGCCAGGAACAGGTTGTAGAAGCCCTGGTTGTAGGCGAGGGGCTTGGTGGTCTCGGCGTCGGCCTGGGACGCAAGGCCGAACCGTTTCCAGGTGGCTGGCCGGGTCCAGGTGAAGGACTCCATGGTGAAGATGTAGACGTGCAGCGCCGCGGCGAGGAAGGCAAAAAGGAGGGAGGCCAGGATCATGTGCTGATCCTAGCCTCCCTCCGCTGCGCTGGCTCCGTGGGAGGAGCCGGCACTCAGCGCGTCAGCATCCCCAGCGCCGCGCCGGCGAATTCCCTGGCTGACGTGTTCCAGTGGCCCAGCAATCCCTGGAGATTTTCCCCATCGGTCCGGTGCGCTGGCAACTGCTCCTGGAGCGTGGACAGGACGCCGGTGCGGAGCTCGGTATTGAAGTTCACCTTGCCCACGTTCATGGCGGCGGCCTTCACCAGCTCGTCCGCCGGAATGCCGGACGCGCCGTGAAGCACCAGCGGGATGTGCGTCCGTACGGCGATGTCCTGGAGCACGTCCCAGCGCAGCTGCGGCTCGCCCTTGTATTTGCCGTGCACGTTGCCCACGGCGACAGCCAGCAGTTCGGCGCCGGTCCGGGCCACGAATTCCTCCACCTGGGCGGAATCAGTCAGGCCTGCAACGGCCACGCCGGCGGAGTCCGCGCCGAAGGCCCGGTCCTCGTCGCCGGCCAGCCCGCCGAGTTCCGCTTCAAGCACGACGTCGGCACCCAGCAGCGCGCGCGCCTGGCGGACCAGCGCGATGTTGTCCTCAAACGGCAAGGAGGAACCGTCGGCGAGGACCGAATCCGCCCCCGCGGCGACGGCGTCGACCATCACTTTCAGGTCCGAGGCGTGGTCCAGCTGGACGGCCACCGGAACGGACGCGGCATCTGCCAGCCCGCGGAACGCTGCAATCAGCCGCAGGCCGTTGGAGGTGGCGGCCGTTTTGGGGGCAACCAGCAGGATGACACCGCGGCCGGCCTCCTCGGCGGCGCCCACGACCGCCAGGGCGGTGGTGAAGTCGTAGCAGGTGAAGGCGGGAACAGCCGAGCCCTGCTGCAGGGCTGTGGTGACCAGGTGGTCGAGTCGGGTGCGCATCAGACGCTCAGGCCTCCCACCAGGATCCAGGCGACGTAGGTCAGGAGGAAGCCCGCCACGCCCAGCACGGTGGTGAGGACGGTCCAGGTCTTGAGTCCGTCCGAGACGGTGAGGCCGTAGTAGCGCACCACGGTCCAGAAGCCGGCGTCGGTCACGTGGGACAGGCCCAGTGAGCCGAAGCCGATGGCGATGACGATGACGGCGATCTGCGCAGGCGAGTAGCCGCCTTCCATCACGGCGGAGGTCAGCAGTCCGGTGGTGGTGACGATGGCGACGGTGGCCGAACCCTGGGCTGCGCGCAGTGCCAGTGAGATGACAAAGCCGAGCACAATGACGGGCAGTCCCAGGTGGTCCAAGGTCTGGGAGAGGGCGGCACCGATTCCGGAGGTGCGCAGGACCTCACCGAACACACCACCGGCGGCCACCACCATCAGGATGGAGGCGATGGGAGGCAGCGCGCCTTCGAAGATCTCGCCGGTTTCCTTGAGCGACCAGTTGCGGCGGACGGCCAGCAGGAAGAAGGACAGTGCCACGGCCACCAGGAGCGCGAAGAACGGGTTGCCGATGAACGCAGCCAGGCCGTACCAGGAGTTGTCCTTGGGGATGGTGAGCGTGCCAAGGGTACCGATGAGGATCTGCACGATGGGAGCCGCGATCAGGAAGATGATCAGGGCCGGACGCGGCGGGGCGATGCCTGCGGCGCCGGGGCCCACGTGGCCAACTTTGACCAGGGAATCGGAACCGTATTCGTCCACCTGGGCCTTGACGCCGGGGAGGAGTTCGTATTCCTTGCGGTTCATGATGCTGGCAACCCAGTAGGAGAGGAAACCGAGCGGGACACAGATCAGCAGGGAGATCAGGGTGATGAGGCCGATGTCGGCGCCGAACACACCCGCGCCGGCCACGATGCCCGGATGGGGCGGAACGGCGACGTGGATGGAGAGCATGATGCCGGCCATGGGCAGGCCGAACTTGACCGGGTGCACGTTGGCGATCTTCGCGAAGGCGTAGACGATCGGGACGAGCACAATGATGCCCACCTCGAAGAACACGGGGATGGCCACCAGGAAGCCGACGGCGGTGAGGGCCACGGCGACGCGCTTGGCGCCGAGCTTTTCCGTGAAGTGGGCTGCCAGCGACTGGACGCCGCCGGAAACTTCGATCATCCGGCCCAGGACAGCGCCGAGCGCAATCAGCAGCGCCACTTTGCCCATGGTTCCGCCCACACCGGTGGCGACGACGGTGAAGACGTCCTTCAGCGGGATCTGGGACGCCACGGCCACGGCAATGCTCACCGTCAGAAGCGCCACAAAGGCCTGGATCTTGAAGCGGATGATCATCACCAGCAGGACGGCGATGCCGAGGGCCGCGATGGTGAGCAGCAGCGGAGTACCCAGCTCCACTGCGGGTTTGATGGCTGGGGCGTCGGCGGCCCGCACCATCAGCGAGTTCATCAGGGGGTTCATTGCGGGTGTCTCCTTTGACAAGCCAGTCTTCCAGAAGACGGGCTGACGGGCGCTAAATATTTCTGCTTGGGAACAGTGCTTTGGGACTGCGGGAATTGCGGGAGGTACGACGACGGCGGAACGGGGGAACGCCGTCGTCGTACGTTCCTGGGGGTGCCTGAGGCGGGGTACTTAGGCGGCGGGGCTCACGCGGTGCGCTTGATGGGGGCGACAACCTTGATGACGGCGGAGTCGTCAGCGGCGGCGAGGCCCTGGGCCTGGCCCAGCAGGTAAAGCTGCTCGGCCGCGGCGGCGACGGGAGCGGCAAGACCGGCGGCGCGGGTGGCCTTGCCCACGATGCCCATATCCTTGACGAAGATGTCCAGGCGGGACAGGACCTCTGCGCCTTCCTCGGTGTAGGCCTCGAGGATGCGCGGGCCGCGGTTGGAAAGCATAAACGAACCTGCGGCACCGGCTTCGAGGGCAGCGAGGGTCTTGGCCTGGTCCAGGCCGAGGGCGTCGGCGAGGGCCATGGCCTCGGCTGCGGCGGCGATGTGGACACCGCAGAGGAGCTGGTTGACGGTCTTGAGGGCCTGGCCGTCGCCGGGCTTGTCGCCCACCACTGTCAGGGTGGAGGCCAGGAGCTCCAGCGCCGGGTTTGCCTTTTCGCGGGCCTCGGGGCTGGCTCCGACGACGATCAGCAGGTCACCTTCGCCGGCGCGCTTGGGGCCCCCGGACAGCGGAGCGTCCACGAGTTCCACGCCGAATTCGGCAAGCTTGGCCACTGTGGCGGGGATGGCTTCGGTGCCCACGGTGCTGCCGAGGATCACAACGGCGCCCGGCTCAAGCACGGAGGCCACGCCGTTCTCGCCGAAGAGGACGTCATTGAGCTGTTCGCCGTTGCGGACGGCGAGCAGGAGGGCGTCGGCGCCCTTGGCCGCTTCGCGGGCCGTGGCGAAGGTGGCGATGCCGGCTTCTTCGGCGAGCTTCAGGCGCGGTTCGGCGATATCGAAGCCGTGGACGGTCAGCTGGGACGCGAGGCGGGTGGCCATGGGCAGGCCCATAGCGCCAAGGCCCAGGACGGTGACGGTGTAGTTGCTGGTCATGAGGTTCTCCTTCGAATTCTGGCTAGAAAGTGTTGCTGAGCTTGCGGGTGACGTCGGCGAGCGACTGGTCGTCGCCCACGTTGCCGGCGAAGACGATGTACGGGATGCCTTTGGCGGGGCCGTCCACCGGCTCCCAGAGCGAGACGATGCCCGGCAGCATGGGACCGCGGACAATGGCGTGGCGGATTTCCAGGCCGTGGGCGGCAACGTCCGAGGACGTGATGCCGCCCTTGGCGATGACGAACCGCGGCGGGAAGGTCTTCAGGGTCCGGTTCACGACGGCGACGACGGCGGCGGACACCGTGCGCGCGATCCGCAGGCTTTCGGCGGCGTCGTCTGTCCTGATGAGCAGGCGGCTGGTGTGGACGATGACGTCTCCGCCGCGGAGGGCCTCCACAACGCTGTTCACCGTCTGGTTCAGGTAAGCGTCTGCGGCTGTTTCGGTTTCGGCAGCAAGCAGTTTCTCGACGTCGATCTCCACAATCCGAGCCGCGCTGTGCTGCTCGGTCAGGGCCTTGAGCTGGCGGGTGGTGACACCAACGTGCGAGCCGACCACAATGAGGCCGCCTGCCTCGGAGGGTGTGTTGCCGGCGTAGGCCTCGGCGCCGCTGAGTTCGGCCCGGATCTCCTGGCCGATCCGGGCGCGTCCGAACGGCGGGCCTACGCGGTAGAGGAGCTTCTTGCCGCGGCGCTCGGCTTCTTCGAGGCCCAGTGAGAGGGCGCGGAGGTCGTTTTCGGTGACGATGTCGGCCACGATCGGTGTGGAGTCCGTGGCCGGTTCGATGGCGTCGGCGATGGCCTTGGCGGTGATCTGCGGATCAGTGGAGGCGCGGATGATGTTCAGGTCCAGGACGATCACGGACTCGGCGGCGAAGCGGCCTTTGGACTTCTCTTCGACGTACTTGGCCAGCTCGGAGTTGGCGTAGCCAAAGCTGGCATCCTTGGCGAATTCGGTCTCCGCGGCAGGCGTGAGCTTGCCTGCGTCGTCACCGGTTCCGCGGGTGTAGTGCACCCCGCCGATGGTCACCCGGCCGGCGTCGGGGAATGCCGGAACCATCACAACACCGTCGGTCGCTTCACCGCTGACCTCGGCCACGGTGGCGGCGATGACATCAGGTTCGAGCGGGTAGTGGCCGCGGAGGGTGGAGTCGCTGCGGCTGACGAAGCCGAGGCGGAGGCCGGAAGTTGTGCTGTCGACGGATCCGGCGGCGGCGAGCGCGTTGCGGACCACTTCCTCGTTGCGGGCGGCAGCTTCGGCGGGGTCCAGGCTTCGGGTGTTGGTCAGCACGTAGACGGCCGGCTTGGACTGGCCGAAGGCCCACGCGAAGTCCTCGACTTCCCAGCGGGTGAGCACGGGCAGATCTGCCACGGACTGCGTGCCGGTGGGGTCGTCGTCGAGCACTACCAGCATGCGGGGAGCCTCCGCGCTGGAGGCGGCGACGGCGTCGGCCACAAGACGGGCGGGAATCCGGACTTCGGCAGGGAAAGCGGCCAGGAGGTCTGCTTCAAGCGTCACTGTGCACTCCGTTGTGAGAAATCTATAAGTGTTGAGGTATCTGTAAGATGTCTGACATCTAACATTTCAAATAGTGTGGCACAGGACATACGAACGCGCAAGTAGACTTGTCAGACATATTTAGCGAGGGCGCAGGGGGAAATATGGCTCGGAAATCACTGGTCGGCGTTGTTGCCGATGAACTGCTGGACCGCATCATCGCCGGGGACTTTCCGCCGGGTTCCAGCGTGCCCGGCGAGCTTGAGCTGAGTGCCAAGCACGAGGTCAGCCGGATGACCGTGCGCGAGGCCATGAAAACCCTGGAGGCGCAGCGGATCCTGAGTGTGGAACGCGGCCGCGGCACTTTTGTGAATCCACTGAACCGCTGGGCCTCGCTCGAAGCCGTGCTGCGCGCCGCCTCGGAGGGACAGAACGAAGCCTCGGCCTCAGTGCAACTGATCGAGCTCCGCCGCATGCTGGAGACGGGTGCGTGTGAACTCGCCGCCACCCGGATCAGCGACGCCGACATCCAGGCCCTGTTCGGCTATGTGGGCGCGATGCGTACAGCCCATGAAGTCAATGACCTGGCAGCGTTTGTCGAGGCCGATCTCGCCTTCCACGACCTGATCCTGCGGGCTTCGGAGAATGTTTTTGTGGCCGTCCTCTTCGAGCCGCTGCACCGCGTCCTGGAAAAGCGCCGCGCGGAAACATCTGCCGTGCCCACCATCCAGGAGCACGCGATCGGCCACCATCAGAACATTGCCGAGGCCCTGGAGTCGCGCAATCCGGCCAAGGCCAGGGAAGCCATGGATTTCCATATGCAGCAGACCCTGGACGACCTCAAAACCCTGGTGCTCGGAACGCCGTAGCTCCGCCGGCTCTGGCCACGCCCGGAATTCGCCACTAGTGTTCAAGGACGGCCCGCAACCGGGAATCGACGGCGATCACGAGGAGCGAAGTTGTCCAATCACACGTACAGCATTACTGAAATTGTCGGCACGTCTGAAGAGGGCGTCGACGCCGCAGTCCGCAACGGCATCGCCGAAGCCAGTAAGACCCTGCGCAACCTTGACTGGTTCGAAGTGAAGGAAATCCGCGGCCATCTCGAAGACGGCAAGATCGCGGACTGGCAGGTGCGGGTCAAGCTGGGTTTCCGGCACGAAAGCTCAGGCTCCTAGCCCCGACAATGACGGTTTTCACGGATGGCCGCGCCGCAAAGGCGCGGCCATCCGTGTCTGTTCACTGGCCGCAACGTTGCTGACGCGCGCGGAAAATGCATAGGCTCATACAAGCAGCTTGCCAGAAAACGGTTTCCGCCGCCGCAGATCGCACCGGGAACTACCCGTTGCAGTAACAAAGGAGTCCCTATGACTGACATCTCGCTGAACAACGGCGTCTCCATCCCCCAGCTCGGCTTTGGTGTTTTCCAGGTCCCGCCGGAAGATACGCAGCGGATTGTCGAGGACGCGCTGGAGGCCGGCTACCGCCACATCGATACCGCGGCCGCGTACCGGAACGAGGCAGGCGTGGGAGCAGCCATCGCAGCATCCGGGCTCCCCCGCGAGGAACTCTTTATCACCACCAAGCTCCGCAACGGCGACCAGGGCCGGGCCCGGGATGCATTCCAGGACAGCCTCACGGCCCTGAAGCTTGATTTCCTTGACCTGTACCTCATCCACTGGCCGGTCCCCTCGCAGGGGCTCTTTGTCCAAGCCTGGAAGGAGATGGAGCACCTGTACGCCGGCGAGCAACTCCGCGCGATCGGCGTCTCCAACTTCCTGTCCGAGCATCTGGACACGCTGCTCGAAGCATCCGATGTGGTTCCCGCGGTGAACCAGATCGAGCTGCACCCCAGCTACCAGCAGGCCGAACTGGCCGCGAAAAGCCGCGCGCTTGGCATCGCTGTGGAGGCGTACAGCCCGCTGGGCCAGGGAGGCGACCTGAACGGAAACGCCGTCACCGCCGTCGCTCAGGCCCACCACGCCACCACCGCGCAGGTTGTCCTTGCCTGGCATCTGGCCGCCGGAACCATCGTCATCCCCAAGTCTGCTGACTCTGCACGCATGCGCGAGAACTTCGCAGCGACATCGTTGGGACTTTCCGACGACGAACTCGCCTCGATCACCGCCCTCGAGCGGGGTGCGCGCATCGGATCCGATCCCGCCGTCGCCGCTTTCTCGCAGCTCTAGACCCGTTCGCGGCGGGCCCGCCTGAAACCAGGCAGGCCCGCCCCCAGCCCGAGGAGCCCCGTGCAGTACACCCATCTTGGCCGCTCCGGCCTCAAGGTATCCCGGCTGTGCCTGGGCACCATGAACTTCGGCCCGCACACCAACGAGGCGGACGCGCACGCCATCATGGACTCCGCGCTGGACGCCGGCATCAACTTCTTCGACACCGCCAACGTCTACGGCGGGAGCGGACACCGCGGGTGGACCGAGGAGATCATCGGCCGCTGGTTCGCGCAGGGCGGCGAGCGCCGGGAACGGACCGTGCTGGCCACCAAGTTGTACGGCACCATGACGAACCGGCCCAACGAGTCGAAGCTGTCCGCGCTGAACATCCGCCGCGCCCTCGACGCCAGCCTGAAACGCCTGCAGACGGACTACATCGACGTCTACCAGTTCCACCACGTTGACAGGGATACTCCGTGGGACGAGATCTGGCAGGCCATTGACGTTGCGGTGCAGCAGGGCAAGATCCTGTATTCGGGGAGCAGCAACTTCGCAGGCTGGCACATCGTGCAGGCGCAGGAAGCCGCGCGACGCCGGAATTACAACGGATTGGTCAGCGAGCAGTCCATCTACAACCTGTTCCGGCGCGAAGTGGAACTCGAGGTTATCCCCGCCGCACAGCAGTACGGCCTGGGCCTCATACCCTGGTCCCCGCTGCAGGGCGGGCTTCTGGGCGGCGTGCTGAAGAAGGAACGCGAGGGAGTCCGGCGCAGGCAGGGCAGGGCAGTGGAGACGCTTCAGAAACACCGGGAGCAGATCCAGCAGTTCGAGGACTTTGCGGACGAACTGGGTCACGAACCCGGCGACACCGCACTGGCGTGGCTGCTGCACCAGCCTGCAGTCACTGCACCGATTGTCGGACCGCGGACGCAGGAGCAGCTCGAGGCCGCCATCCGGGCCCTGGATGTCAGCCTCGACGCCGCCGCCCTCGCCCGCCTCGACGACATTTTCCCCGGGCACCGTCCGGCACCGGAGGACTACGCGTGGTGAGCGTATTAGGGTTTGAAGCCGACACTGTGGCACCACGAAGTCTCCTCTTCCTTGGCGGCACCGGGGTGATCAGCGCAGCGGCGGCTGAACGCGCCGTCGTCCTCGGCCACCGCGTGACCATCCTGAACCGCGGGCAGTCCGGCAAACCGGTGCTGGACGGCGCTGAGGTCCTGCACGCGGACATCCGCGACGCCGAGGCGGTGCGGGGCGTACTTACGGGACGGACGTTCGACGCCGTCGCGGACTTTCTCACCTTCACTCCGGAGCAGGCGCGGGAAAACATCGCCCTCTTCCGCGGCACAACCGAACAGTACGTGTTCATCAGCACGGCGTCGGCGTATCAGAAGCCGCCCGCAAAACTGCCGATCCTCGAATCCACGCCGCTGAAGAACCCGTTCTGGCAGTATTCGCGGGACAAGATCGCCTGCGAGGACGTGTTGTTCGAGGCCTACCGGTCGGATGATTTTCCAGCGACCGTGGTGCGCCCGTCCCATACGTACGACCGCACCAGGGTGGGCCTGTTGGGCGGCTGGACAGACATCCACCGGATGCGCACCGGGCAGCCGGTCATGGTGCACGGCGACGGCACATCACTGTGGACGTTGACGCACGCCCGGGACTTCGCCAAGGCGTTTGTGGGGCTGCTGGGCCGGCCGCAGGCAGTGGGCGAGAGCTACACCATCACTTCGGACGAGTATCTGCCCTGGGACCGGATTTACCGTTTGTTTGCCAGGGCAGCCGGGGTTACGGAGCCCGAACTGGTCCACGTGGCCTCGGAAACCATTGCCGCACAGGGCGCCGGATACAGCCCCCACCTTGGGCCCGGCCTCCTTGGCGACCGCGCCCATTCAGTGGTGTTTGACAACTCCAAGATCAAGGCCCTGGTGCCCGGCTATGCGGCCACCATTCCGTTCGCGGACGGAACCCGGGAGATC
This sequence comes from Pseudarthrobacter sp. BIM B-2242, assembly GCF_014764445.1. NCBI lineage: Bacteria > Bacillati > Actinomycetota > Actinomycetes > Micrococcales > Micrococcaceae > Pseudarthrobacter > Pseudarthrobacter sp. BIM B-2242. The sequence goes on along the minus strand of NZ_CP061721.1, from coordinate 325,760 downwards.
GTCAACTGGTACGACAGCCATCCGGAGCTGCAGGTAGTGGACCGCGAGTTCATGGCCCTGAGCGACCGGCTGATCAGGTGGGCACGCCGGGCGGCTGACTGAGGCGCGGCCCAGCAGCTCGGACACATGATATTTGGGGGATGCGTGCTTTCGGAGCGCGAACTGGCGATTGTCGCCATTCACAAGGACAGTTATCCGCGGGTTTACAGCTTTGTGCGGCGGCGGGTGGAATCAGCAGAATTGGCGGAGGAGCTCGCCGCGGATGTCTTCCGCGTGGTGTGGCAGAAGTGGGACAAGGAAACCCGGACAGATATTGCGTGGATCCTGACAGTGGCCAGAAATCTGATCGGCAAGGCCGGGGCGCTGGACTGCAGTGAGGGTGCAGCAAAGGTCCGGCTGCACCGTGCCCGGGCCGCTTTCCGGAAGCAAATGTCGAGCAGTGCTGAAACGATGACACAGAAAATGGGTGCCTGAAATGGATCCGATCAAGAATATGATCTCGGCTGCAGACCCCATGCCCAACGATTCGTCCGCCCAGGACGGAGAAGCAGCCCTGCGGCGGATGCTCACCGAACCGCAGATGTTCAGCGACAGCCTGCCGCGTGAAGTTTCCTCTTCCTTCGTGGACAGGCAACGGCGCCGAAGTGCCAGACTTGGCGGCATCCTGACCCTTGCAGCAGTCGCGGTCACCGCCGGCTTGCTGGTCGCCACGAATCTGGGTTCCGTCACCACGGCCCCCCGCTCCCGCCGGCTCCAGCCCCTCCGTGGTGGCGCCAACCGCGGCCCCAACGCAGGCATCAACAGCGGTACCGGGTGTAACGCCGTCTGTGGGCGCTTCAGTCCCGGTCCCGACCCCACATCGAGCGTGGACGTCGACGTTTCGAACGCAGACGGCGCCGCAGTCGCGTCCTTGCACTATGGCCCGTCGGGCGGCATCGGCGGCATGTGCCAGGGACCGGTCCCCTACATGGTCCTGGACTCGGGAGAACTCGCTTTGCCTTACAACCCGTCAGCGGCTGAGGTCATAACGCCCCGGTTTGCCTTCCGGGCACTGCAGGAAGCCGGCCACGTCACCGCGTCCTATGGCATCACAAGCAGTGCGGCCGGCAAGGACGGTAAGTCCTGCATGTTCTACAACGTGGTCAGCAGGCCCGCCGAGGCGCCTCTCTACTCGTTTGCGGATGCCTTCCAGGTCAATGCAGGCGCCCCCGCCGAGAACGGAACCCGCAGTGGTGCCAAGACCTTTCCTTCGATGGAGGCTGCGCGCGCCTACATGCTGACCCCCGAATACCTGGACGCCAGGCGCATGATCACGTCGCTGAAGATCAAGGAGGGATAGTCTCCAAGGCGACGTCCGGGTCAGGTCCTTTCAACCCACTGCGCCCGCCAGGCCGGTGCCTCGAAGGCTTCGCTCCAGTAAGCCGTTTCCTTGGCGATCTTGCCGTCCCGGAATTCGAAGATGAACACCGTTTCGTACCGCGGCCCGTTGTAGTCCAGCAGGGCCTCGGCCACCACGAGGTTCCCGGCGCTAAGCAGCCGGCGTGGCGTGATGGTGGGCAGTTGGGGGAAGGCGTTATAGATACCCCTCCGGTTTTCGGCCCCGCGCACCACTTCCCCGGACTGCGGCCAGTGCATCACCGCATCGTCATGGAACAGCTCATCCATGACCTCGATATGGCGCTCGTTGATGCACGCAATGAGCCGCTCGACTGTGTTCTCGTTAGCACTGGATTCGCCCACGATGCGACCTGATTCCTTGACCATTCCGACGGACCGTTAGTCCTTGAATTGTCCTCCTCCAGAGCGGCAGGCACCACGGCTTCCGCTGTCCCGTCGGTTGGGCCGCCGAGAGTTCGTCCGAGATTGCCTCACTTGTCGAATATCGATAGGCTTTCATTGTTATTCGATATCAAGGAGACCCAAATGGGAAAGCTGCTCACCCTCGCCCTGCGCGCCGTCCTGGCGCTGGCACTCGCCGGCTCGCTGTTTGTCCAGGTCAGGATGGTGCCACTGATCTCCGTTGACCTGGAAGAAGCCGGCACTGACGCAGGCACCCGAATTCTTGCACTGGTGATTGTGCTCCTGGGCATCGCCACCGTCCAAGTCACCCTGGTGTGCGTCTGGCGCCTCCTGACCATGGTGCGGCGCGGGACCGTGTTCTCCCACGCGGCTTTCCGCTACGTTGACATCATTTTCGGCGCAGTCGCCGCCGCGTCAGTGCTCGTGTTCGCGCTGGCCGTGATGCTGGCACCCGGCGACGCGGCCCCCGGTATCGTGCTGCTGATCTGCGGGGCGTCCCTCCTGATTGCGGGGGTGGCGCTTATTGTCCTGGTGCTCAGGACGCTTCTCGCCCAGGCAGTGGCGCGCGACGCCGAAGCGAACCATCTGCGCGCCGAGCTCGGCGAGGCGATCTGATGCCCATCGTGGTGGACATCGACGTTATGCTCGCCCGGCGAAAGATGCCCGTGGGTGAGCTTGCTGACCGGATCGGCATCACGCCGGCCAACCTGGCAGTCCTTAAAAACGGCCGGGCCAAGGCGGTGCGCTTCACAACATTGGAGGCACTGTGCGAGGTCCTGGCCTGTCAGCCCGGAGACTTGCTTCGCTGGGAACCGGGGGAATCGGAAGACGCGGCGGCGTTATGAGGGGCAGACTGGTGAAATGACACTTTCACCGCTCGTTAAGCTCAATGACGGCCACAGCATCCCGCAGCTGGGACTTGGCACCTGGCCGCTGGATGACGATCAGGTGGCTGCCGCCGTCGTCAGCGCTGTTGAAGCCGGGTACCGGCACATCGATACCGCCGTGAAATACGGGAACGAGGAGGGTGTTGGCAATGGCATGCGGGCCAGCGGGGTGGACCGGGCCGAGCTGTTTGTCACCACCAAACTGGACGGGCAGTTCCAGGGTCAGGACCGCGCCGTAGCGGGCCTGGAAGGGTCGCTGAAGCGTATGCGGCTGGACTACGTGGATCTCCTGCTGATCCACTGGCCGCTCCCCCAACGCGACGAATTTATTTCGACCTGGAAAACGTTCGAGCGATTGCAGGCGGAGGGCAAAGTACGGTCCATCGGTGTCTCCAATTTCAAGCCTGCCCACCTGGAACGGTTGCTGGCTGAGACTGACGTTGTGCCAGCCGTAAACCAGATTCAACTGAGTCCGGCGATCACCCGGGTGGCTGAACGCGAATTTCATGCCCGGCATGGAATCGTGACGGAGTCATATAGCCCGCTCGGCGGGTCCGGAGCCAGTTTGCTGAAGGCTCCGATCCTTGTCCAGCTTGGCGAAAAGTACGACAAAACGCCTGCTCAACTGGTGTTGCGGTGGCATATTGAGCAGGGACTTGTAGTTATTCCGAAATCAGGCGATCCGGAGCGGATGCGCGAGAATCTGGACATCTTTGATTTCGCTCTGGATCGGCAGGATCTCGCGGAACTTGCCATTCTGGACGAGGGTCCCGGAGCGGGTAACGATTCAGACACAACCGGTCATTAACGGGCCCCAAACACTCGTTTTACGGGGTATCAGACTGGCTAAACGAAACTAAGCATGATTACTATTGAGGCAGAAGGATGAAGCGTCCCGGGATCCGGGTACCTCCTTTATGTAGGAAGAAGGACGACAAAAATGGGCTTCTTTGCTTTTTTGATTCTTGGCCTTATTGCCGGCGCGATTGCTAAGGCGATCCTTCCGGGCAAGCAGGGTGGCGGATGGATCATCACCCTTATCCTCGGCGTTGTTGGAGCATTCCTCGGCGGCTGGCTCGGCGGACTGCTTTTCAACGCTCCGCTGCAGGAGTTCTTCTCGCTGCAGACGTGGCTGCTCGCGATTGCCGGCTCGATCATCGTGCTGCTGATCTACGGCATGGTCACGAAGCGCAGCGTCCGCGGCTAATTTCTTTACCGGCGTGAAACCGGCCCTGGGACCCCCATCCCCGGGCCGGTTTTCTTTCTCCGGCCAATAAACCGGGGACTGGCACCCTTCTCAACGAGCAGGAGTTCATCATGAAATCTAAACTTCTTTTGGGTATCGGGATCGCGGCAGGCTATGTCCTGGGCTCGCGGTCCGGCCGGGCAGCATATGACAAACTCAAGGCAAGGGCGGTCACCGTCTGGGACAGCAAGCCTGTCCAGGACAAGGTCCATGCCGCAACGGACGCCATCAAGGAAAAAGCTCCGGACGTGGCTGACCAGTTGGGTGAGGCAGCCCGCCGGGCAAGCACCGTGATCGGCTCAGCCATGCACCACGACACCGCAACCGGTAATGGCAAGGCAAAAACGTCCGACGTCGGCGCCTCCGCAGCGGCTGCCGGAACCGCTGGTTCCGCCGGGGACCACATTCCCGCCCACAGCACCCACCCGGAAACGGTGAACCTTGGGACCTCGGATGTTGAATCCGACCCCGCGCTGAACGACTCCCAGGGCCAGGACTGGTCCGACGAGGGCGGCGCAACGCCCGCCGGAGCGGCCACGAACGTCGACCCCAGGCGGGAATAGCCACTCCTTCCCTGCGAGGACGTGACGGCCCGGTTGCCGCGTGACACGTAGCCGTGCGGGAACTGTGCTAAAACTGATTGACCTTGCTGGCCGTCGCGATCCTTGGGGGACGCGGCGGCCAGCGGCGTCCTAGGCGATGGCAATCAACCGCAGGTTACTTAGCCCGTGGCTAATGGGGGGAATACAGATGAGCACTGCAGGCAACAGCCCCACCCCGCCTCCGGGCTGGTACCCCGACCCCGCCGGGACCGGCCGGCTGCGCTGGTGGGACGGCTCCGGATGGACCGACCAATTCAGCACGCTTCAGCAAGGCATGTACGCCGGACCTAATACGGCGGGGCCATATGCAGCGAACCTATATGCGCCAGCGGCAGAACGGCCCCACATCAGCCGTGATGCTCCGGTCTACAATCCGCTGATCTGGGCCATTACTCTCCTCCCGCTGCTGTCGTCGATCCTCTTGCTTCTCTGGAATCCGGAACTCCGGTTTATTACCGTCGGGCGGCAGCAGACCCCCACCTTGGACCCGTTGTCGATCTTCACTCCCGCGTACTTCATGCTGGTCGTTTCGGGCTTCCTGGTATACGCAGTTTCCGTGCTGCTTGCCTACTTCGACTCCGAGCGGCTCAAACGCGCCGGTGTTGTCCGGCCGTTCCATTGGGCCTGGAGCTTCCTCAGCAGCGGCGTGTATGTCATCGGCCGCTCGGTGATCGTGTCGCAGGTGGCCCGCGGACGGGGGCTCGTGCCCATCTGGGTGCTGATCGGTGTCTTTGTCCTCAACATCGTGGTGACAAACATCAAGATGTCGGAGCTGATGTCGTCGATGATTGGGGGGTGTCAAGTTTTCTGTGTAAGGGACCGGTCGGTTATCCGGTCTGCCGGGTGGTCAGATCGGAAGTCGGTTGGGGAATTGAACGGCGAAAGCGTTCAGGGCCTGGTGCCAGCCTTGGGTGCCGGTTCCGAGCTCGCCGCCGCGGGTGGTCTCGATGTTCCGGATCCCCAGGTAGACCAGCTTGATTGCGGCCTCGTCGGAGGGAAATGAGCCCCTGGTTTTGGTGATTTTTCGCAGTTGGTAGTTGATCGATTCAATCTGGTTGGTGGTGTAGATGACTTTGCGGATCTCCGGGGTGAACGCCAGGAACGGCGTGAAGTCCTCCCACGCGTTCCGCCACGCCAATACCGCCCCGGGAGCTGTGCTCTGCCAGGTCTCCGCGAAGGCCTCCATGGCCAGCTCGGCCGCCTGCACGGTCGGTGCGGTGTAGATCGGGCGCATGTCCCGGGCCATGGCTTTGCGTGCGCCGTAGGAGGCGTATTTCATGGCCGAGCGCAGCAGGTGCACCACGCAGGTTTGCACGACGGTCTGGGGGTAGATGCTGTTCACCGCTGCCGGCAGCCCGGTGAGCCCGTCGCAGCACAGGATCAGGATGTCGGTCGCTCCGCGGTTGCGGATTTCGGTGAGCACGTTGGCCCAGAACTTCGCCCCTTCGCTGGTGCCCAGCCACAGGCCCAGGACCTGCTTGCGGCCCTCCACGTCCACGCCCACGGCCACGTGGCAGGCCTTGTTCACCACCACGCCGCCGTCCCGGATTTTCAGCCAGATCGCGTCGATGTAGACGATCGGGTAGACCGATTCCAGCGGCCGGTTCTGCCACTGGGCGACCTCATCGGCGATCACGTCGGTCACCCTCGAAATCGTCGCCGCGGAGACCTTGGTCCCGTAGATCTCATCGAGATGGGAGCCGATGTCCCGGGTGCTCATCCCGCGGGCGTAGAGGGACAGGATCATGTCCTCGACCTTGCCCAGCCGGCGGGCCCGCTTGGGCACGATCACCGGCTCGAAGGAACTGTTCCGGTCCCGCGGCACGGTGACCTGCACCGGCCCCTGGAGGGTCTGAACGCTCTTGGTGGTCTTGCCGTTGCGGGAGTTGCCCGTGCCCTGCCCTGCGGGGTCCCCGGACTCGTAGCCGAGGTGGTCGCTCATCTCGGTTTCCAGGGCCCGTTCCAGGACCGCACGGGTCATCCGGGAGAGCAGTTCCTCAACTCCGTTGCGGCCCTCCCCGAGGTCCTCCGCAGCCGTGACGAGGGCATCGATCTGATCGGCGCTCAAAACGCCTTCAAGGGGGTTGGTGGTCATACTGATTTCGGCCAAGAGGGCCCGTCCTTTCAGGGGCGAAACCGCAGGTCACACCCTAGTTAGAGACCGGACCCTTACACACTCAATGAAACACCCTCGATGATTGCGACCATTCCCGCGTAACTCCGGGCGTCCTGAGGGGCTTGAATTAGGGCGGATCACCAACACTTCAGTTCCCCATGACTCTGACCTCCGGGGTCCGGGGTCCGGGAATGAGCTTCGCTAGAGTGTAATTTCCTCGGAGCGGACCCGCCCGGCGTCCTGCACGAGGCTCTGGAAGAGAGCACATTATGCTCGATAGCCTGCTTGCAATATAACTTGGGCATCACTGACTCGCGGAGTCCAACCCTGATGGCACCCCTCCGGAAACACTGCACGAAGTGCGAAAAATACGATGCCCGAGGTGACCGCTGGTCGGGGCGCCTTGCGCTCGGTGACCACCCTGGCGACCCGGCCGGAAGCCAGTTCTACGATTGATCCGGGCGCTGCCGTCAGGCGCCCTTAGAACACGTCGCTATTTGAAGGCTTGAAGTAGCGGCCTACAGTGCACCGCGGCGATTCGCCCGTGCTGGTCCGCCGGGCTTCTGCCATTGCCGGTCCCCCTTCCAGAAGGAGTGCCCGACGCCGGCCTAAATGTCAGTGCCTCACGGCAGAGTATTCCCATGGAGGCTTTGACGGAGCAGCTCACGGGGAACGGCAGCCGTTCCGCTGTGCAATTGCGCGCTGCCTCCGCAACTGACGAGTGTTCCCGAGGCGGAATGCCCGACGCTGGCAATAATGTCAGTGCCTCACGGCAGAGTATTCCCATGGAGGCTTTGACGGAGCAACTCGCGGGGAACGGCAGCGTTTCTGCCGTGGCTGCGCCTGCGAGTCTGGCGGCGGCGATCGGCGTCGTCCGCGCCGCTGCCGCCGCGGCCCCGGCCCACCTGGCCATGGCCTCCTATCTGGAGGCCGCCGATTACGCCGGCCTCACCGAAGAACTCTCCCGGACCGTGGAGTACCTCCAGATCCTCTCCGCCGGGGCCGTGGACCGCACCCGCACCCAAGCCATCGCCGACGCCGCTGCCACCCGGGCGGTCAGGTCCTGGACCACCGGCTGGGACAGCACCGGCATCGAAACCGTCACCGAAACCGACGCAGCCTGGCCCGCCGGCGCAGGCACTCCTGCTCCTGCGTCCGGGTCACCGGCAGACGACGGCTGCAAAAACACCGCCGAATTCCTCCGTCTACGGCTGCGGATCGGTGGCAGCGAAGCCAAACGCCGCCTCCACCTCGCCCACGCCATCCTCCCCGAAACCACCCTCACCGGCGACACCCTCCCACCGGCCCGCGAACACCTCGCCGCAGCCCTCACCCCCACCAGCGACACGACAGACCCCGGCACCGAAACCCTGAACCCCCTTGAGCTCCCGGCAGCAGCCGGGCCCGTGATGTCCTCCCAGGCCGGGACAATCATCAGCGCCACCCTGGACCGCCTCACACACCACACCACCGCCGAAACCCTGGACCGGATCGAACACGACCTGACCCGCGCCGCCGCGACCACCGACCCCGACTTCCTCGCCCGCCTCGCCCGCCGCTGGGCCGACACCCTCGACGCCGACGGCACCGAACCCACCGAAGAAGCCCTCCGCCACACCCAAGGCGCGTTCATCCGCAAACCCCGCCACGGCCTGCACCACCTCGAAATCTTCGCCACCACCGACCAATACGAACACTTCGCCACCATCATGAACGCCGCCACCAACCCCCGCACCCACCCCACCACCAGCCCAGACACGGACAGCAACACCGGCAGCGCCGGCACGGACAACAGCGACGGGACCGGGCAGGGCGCGCGGCAGAACACCGGCGTGTGGCAGGACAATAACGTGGACCTGGACCGGCGCACCCGGCCCCAAAAACAACTCGACGGCATCATCACCGCCTTCAAAGCAGCCCTCACCACCAACAAACTCCCCACCGCCGGCGGGAACCGCCCCCAAATCATCGCCACCATCAACTACCAGGACCTCCTCCCCCACCTCCCAGCCCCGGAAACCGGCACCGACACCGGTCCGGCCAGCGCCGACACGGACACAGTCGCAAATACAGGTGCAGGTACAGGCACAGGCACAGGCAGTTTCATCTTCACCGGACCCGCCGCGGCCGCCACCATCCGCAAACTCGCCTGCCACGCCGACATCATCCCCACCCTCCTGGGCACCCACGGCGAAATCCTGGACCTCGGCCGCAAAACCCGCCTCTTCACCCCCGCCCAACGCCTCGCCCTCACCGCCCGCGACCAAGGCTGCACCTTCCCCAACTGCACCATCCCCGCACCCTGGTGCGAAGCCCACCACATCACCTACTGGTCACACAACGGCCCCACCAGCACCACCAACGGCGTCCTCCTCTGCTCACACCACCACCACCTCATCCACAAAGAACAATGGACCATCCACACCACCAACGACACCCCCTGGTTCACACCCCCACGCCACATCGACCCCACCCAAAAACCCCAACAAAACCACTACTTCAAACCACCCCCACCACCCCAACGCGAATAAGCAGGACGTGTGTGCAGAGCGCCGGAGAAGGTTTGCCCCCAAGCGTGGCCACGGCACGGAGCAACGGTCCGGGCACGGAGCAACGGTCCGGGCGTGGGGCACGGACTAGGCGTGGGGCACGGACTAGGCGTGGGGCCCGGACTAGGCGTGGCGCACGGGCCGTGGTGTAGATACGCCAAGCGAAGGCTCCGAATAAACCCGAAGGCCGGGCGATGGCTAGTCGGCCCTGCCGATAACAACGGTGCCGTCGAGGTCGTCCGATCGGACAGTCCTAACGGCCAATCCCGCAGCGGTCATGATCGAGGCAGTACTTCCCGCCTGCCGAACGCTCGTTTCAATGAGGAGAAAGCCGTCTGCGTGCAGCCATTCCACCGCTCTGGCGGCCACTCGGCGATGGAGGTCCAGGCCGTCCGCGCCGCCGTCGAGCGACATCATCGGCTCATAGTCACGAGCTTCGCGGGGCATGGTGGCAATCTCGGCCGTCGGGACATAGGGAGCGTTCGCAGTGATGATCGAAACCTTCCCCTTGAGTGCGGGCGGAAGAGCCTGGTAGAGGTCCCCTTTGTAAACAGCCCCACCCACCTTGGCAACGTTCCGTTGCGCGCACACCACGGCAGCCGGGTCAATGTCCGCAGCATGGAGTTCAAGCCCTGGAATTTGGGACGCGATGGCTACGCCCGCTGCCCCGGACCCGCAGCAAAGGTCCACAACGACGGGAGGCCCTGCACCAGCGCGGTTCTCCCCCGAGAATTCAGTCGACAGCAGCGCAGCAGCTTCGTTGACCAGCAGTTCGGTACGGAGACGCGGAACAAAGACGCCGGCGTCAAGCTCAATCCGCAGGCCGCAAAACTCCGCCCACCCCAGGATGTGCTCCAACGGATAGCCGGCAACGCGCCGCTCCACAGACGCCGCCACGTCGGCCGGAGACGCACCGTCCGCCATGAGAAGCCGGGCTTCCTCCTCCGCAAAGACACACCCGGCTGCACGGAGCCGTGGGACGATCGCGGCAAAGGACCCGAGGCGCAATTCGGAGTTTTGCAAGGAACCCCTTTCGGTACACCGGTCAGAGGAGATGTGTGTGCCTGACGTGACCGGATGATGGTCCAGGCAGCCCGCCATGGACCCCATGTTATGCGGACCATAGCGCGTTTGGGACGGTCTAAAAAGACTGGATTTATTGTGTGCAAGCGCTTACAGTTTGGCGTGGTCCACCGAGCAATCGCTGGGATTGCGTGGATCCTGTCCAACACAAACCGATTATCACCATCCATTAGCAGCCGCTCAAAACCCTGAAAAGCATCGTCGCTACCAGGAAGGTCTCCTGACGTGAATCCACGCACCCCTAGAGGCACCACCCCGCGCCTCGACAGCAATCTGAGAACCAGACCGCATCATCCCGCACCGCCCGGCACCGCATTGGCCCGGACCAAGCTGCTTCGCACAGCTGCCGTGGTGCTGGCGGCAGCATTGGCCCTTTCGGCAGTGGCGCTTCCAGCCCAGGCGGCGCCCGGCCCCAAGGACCCGGATCCACAGAAGCCCGTCCCGTCGTCGGCCGTCCACTCACTCCGCGCCCCGGTGACGGACGAAAATTTCTACTTTGTTATGGCGGACCGGTTCAGCAACGGCGACACCGCCAACGACGACGGCGGGCTGGGTCCGGACCCTATGGTGTCCGGGTTCGATCCCACTAAAAAGGGCTTCTACAACGGCGGTGACCTCACCGGGCTCCTGGACAAGATCGATTACATCCAGGGCCTGGGCACCACGTCCATCTGGCTGACGCCCAGTTTCAAGAATAAGGCGGTCCAGCCAGAGGACAATTCGGCGGGGTACCACGGCTACTGGGTCACCGACTTCACGCAGATTGACCCGCATCTTGGCACCAATGATGAGTTGAAAAAGCTCATCAACGAGGCCCACTCGCGTGGCATGAAGGTCTACTTCGACATCATCACCAACCACACGGCAGACGTCATCGGCTATACGAAAGGAGCCCGCCAACCCTACGTTTCCAAGGACACCAAGCCCTACAGGACGGCAGCCGGTGAGGTGTTCGACGACCGCGACTACGCAGGCTCCAAGAAATTCCCGAAACTCGACCCGAAGACATCATTTCCCTACGAACCCGTCCTCGACGTGGGCGAAGAAAACCTCAAAGTCCCCGGGTGGCTGAACGATCCAACGCTGTACCACAACCGCGGCGACACCACCTTTGCGGGCGAGGACTCCTACTACGGCGACTTCTTTGGCCTGGATGATCTCAACACTGAACACCACAAGGTGGTGGACGGAATGGAGGAGATCTACCAGACGTGGATCCGCGACTTCGGCGTGGACGGCTTCCGGATCGACACCATGAAGCACGTGAATGATGAGTTCTGGCAGGAATTCGGCCCGGAAGTGCTCAGCTACGCGAAGGCCCAGGGCAAGGACGAATTCTTTATGTTCGGCGAGGTCTTCGACACCAGCAACCAGATGCAGGCGATTCTGGACTTCCGGTTCCAGGACGCGGCCCGCGGCTTCGCTTCCAAGAGCCAGGACGCCAGAACCCTGGAGACCTTCTTCGCCGGAGACGACTGGTACACCGACGCCGATTCGAATGTCTACCAGTTGCCCACCTTCCTGGGCAACCACGACATGGGCCGGATCGGCCACTTCATCGCCACGGACAACGCCGACGCCACCGACGCCGAAAAGGTGGCCCGGGACAGGCTGGCGCACGAGCTGATGTACTTCTCCCGCGGCAACCCGGTGATCTACTACGGCGACGAACAGGGCTTCACCGGTCCCGGCGGCGACCAGGACGCACGTCAGACGCTCTTCGCCAGCCAGGTGCCGGAGTACCTCGATGACGACCTGCTCGGCACCGATGCCACCCACGCCGTCGACAACTTCAATGCCAGCCACCCGCTGTACTCGACGATCAGCCAACTCGCGGCCGTGACCAAGGAACACCCGGCACTCCGCGATGGCGCGCATCAGCATCGCTACGCCTCCGAAGGCACCGGCATCTACGCGTTCTCCCGCACTGACGCGGAGGACCAGCGCGAATACGTGGTGGCGCTGAATAACAGCGAACAGCCGCAGTCTGCCGAAATTCCCACCTACATCGGCAAGCGCAACTACACGAGGATCTATGGCGACGCGGCAAATGACGTGAAGACGGCCGCAGACGGCAAACTGAACGTCACCGTGCCGCCGTTGTCAGCGGTGGTTTACAAATCGTCCGGCCGCATTCCGCACTCCAAGGAAGCCCCCGCCGTCGTACTCCAGCAGCCTGCCGCGGCACCCGCGGACAACGGCAGGATCAAGGTAACGGCCGACGTCGGCGGTTCGTCGTTCTACGAGGTCACCTTCGAGGCGAAGACAGCTGGCGGCGGCTGGGTTCCGATCGGCACCGATGACACCGCGCCTTACCAGGTGTTCCACGACGTGGCGGCCCTGGACGCCGGTACGGCCATTGAGTACCGCGCCACAGTGCTGGACAACGGCGGCCACACCGCCCCGAGCCAGCCCCGGAAAGCAGCCGTTCCGGCGCCCGTCCTGACCATGCAGAAGCCCTTGGAAGGCAGCAACGTGGAAGGCACTGTGGAGCTGAGCGCTACTGCAGATCCGGAAAAGGCCAGCCACGTGGTGGCCTTTGAACGGAGCGTGGACGGTGCAGAATGGACAGCTGTTGGCACCGACGATTCCTCACCGGTGTATTCGCTGACGGACAACCTGGCTCCGCTGGAACCCGCAGACGGCACCGAGGTCCGGTACCGCGCCACGATGACCGGGCCCGGATTCAACGTGGTCAGCGAACCGCGGACGGTGATTGTCGGCGATGCTCCCCAACCGGACTCCGTGACTGTTCCCGGATCATTCAACAAGGACCTGGGCTGCCCGAAGGACTGGGATGAAACCTGTGCAGAGGCTGCGATGACCCTGGACCCGGCGGACAGGATCTGGCGGCTCACAGTCAACCTTTCCCCGGGCCAGTACGAGTACAAGGCGGTGCTGAACCAATCCTGGAACTCCAGCTACGGTGCCGACGGCGCCCTGGGCGGAAGCAACATCGTCCTGGACCACCCCGGCGGTGATGTGACGTTCAGGTATGACAACCGAACGCACATCATGAGCGCCGTCTATGCCTCGGACCAGCCGGCGGCAGTGTCCGTACCGGGAAGCATGAACGGGGAAATGGGCTGCCTTTCGGACTGGGATCCTGCATGTGACCAGGCCCAGCTCACCTTGGACAAGGAGGACCTCGTCTGGAAGCTGACGGTTTCCAACCTTGCGGCCGGCAGCTACGCATTCAAAGCTGCCCTCAACCGTTCCTGGGGCATCAGTTACGGGGCGGGAGGCGCATCGCCCGGGGCTGACATTCTCTATGAGCACGACGGCGGCGCTGTCACCTTCCGGTACGACCACGTCACGCACCTGATGACGGCGGGTTAGCTGTACCGTCACCGGGCGCTTGGCAAGCCCGCATTGCGGGGTCTCTGGCGGCAGTTCCTGGATGGTCGGGAACTAAGGTTCAGGGGCCCCGCAATGCTGTGCTCCGGTCACTTCGTGTACGTCCTAGTGGGGCTGCAGTTCGGAGGGCTGCTCTGCCTCGGGACCAGGGGTTCCGCCCATGGCAGCGACGAGGCGCTCCCGCGCGCGGCCCAGGTGTTCATCAAGCAGTTGGGCCGCAGCCTCGCCCTCGCCTGCCTCAATCAGTTCCAGGATCCTGCGGTGTTCAGCCAGGATGAGTTCAGTGTCCAGGAGGTGCAGCGACTGGACGCGGACCATGCATAGCCGCACTTCGCCCACCAGCGAGCGGTACATGCGGCTGATGCGCTCATTGCCCACAGCGTCGATCAGGCTCGTATGGAAGCGCATGTCAGGTTCCACGACATCCAGGGGCGCCCCGGTCTTTAATGCCGCGATGTCCCGGTTCGCCTGGACAGCCTCTTCCGGCACCTCGTGTGATCGCGCCAGCCGGCGCAGCACTTCGCTCTCCAGATATGCGCGGGCAAGGTAGATATCCCGCACCGATTCCGGCCCCAGTTCCACCACCCGCGCGGTTTTGTGCGTGCCCCTGTCCAGCAGTCCCTCCGCGACGAGTTTCTCAATTGAGGCCTTGGCGGTGGGGCGTGCCACGTCATAGGACGTGGCGATGTCTGTCTCAGTGAGCGCTTCCCCCGAACGCAGCTCACCCGAGAAGACCCGGCTCCGCAGATCCGCAGCGATCGCGTCGACGATTGAGACTGCTGCAATGCGCCCAGCCATGTGCGCCCCTCTCAAAAGTTCCATCCGGTCATCTAATCCTGCCAGACAAATCAACAAAGGCACTTGACCTACATGTGTACTTGTTAGACAATCGAAGGGCGCCACGGTGTTGTGACGCCTAACACAATCTGGAGACACATGTTTCAGCAGATCCTCGACCCCATCGCCGGGTCCCTAGTGATTTCAGCCCTTTGCGCGACCCTTCCCCTCGTACTTCTTTTCGTCCTTCTGGGCGTCTTCAAGGTCAAGGCACCCGTGGCTGCCCTTGCCGGCCTCGCCCTGTCCCTCGTTCTGGCCGTCGTCGGCTGGCAGATGCCGGTCAACCAAGCCTTGAGCGCCACCGCGGCCGGCATCTTTTATGGCCTGTTCCCCATCCTGTGGATCCTGATCAACGCGCTGTGGATCTACCGGCTCACCGTGGCCACGCCATGGTTCGAGGTACTAGGGCGCACCATCCGCTCCATTTCGAACGACCTCAGGATCCTGTCCATCCTGATCGCCTTCTGCTTTGGCGCACTCTTGGAGTCCCTGGCCGGCTTCGGGGCACCCGTGGCGATCTCTGCCGCCATGCTGATGGCTGCCGGCATGAAGCCCTTGAAATCGGCCATTGTGTCGCTGCTCGCCAACACCGCTCCGGTGGCTTTCGGGGCGATGGCCGCACCGATCATCGCCCTGAACGGCGTCACGGGCCTGCCGCTGAATGAGCTGTCCTCCATGGCCGGACGCCAGACGCCGTTCATCGCCCTGATCGTTCCCCTGCTGCTGGTGTTCATCGTGGACGGTCGCCGTGGCGTGAAGCAGACCTGGCCCGTGGCCCTCGTGGCAGGTGTGGCCTTCGGCGCGGCGCAGTTTGTCACCTCCAACTACTTCGCCGTGGAACTCACTGACGTTGTGGCCGCCGTGGTAACAGTGGCCGCCGTGCTGCTGATGCTGAAAGTGTGGCAACCGAAGGAAACCGTCGGAATCGGCGGAGCGGTGCAGACTGCACCGGAAGCAGCGGAGGCAGCCGCCGTCGGTGCCCGCACAGATTCGGTCGGCGGTTCAGCCAGCGGAGTCAGCGCAAAACACGCTGCCGGCCGGCCCGCACCGGGCAGCGCTGCGCCCACTGACAACGGTGTACCCAGCGATAACTCGAGGCCCGAGCCGCGGCAGATCTGGATGGCGATCGCCCCGTACCTGATCATCATCGCGGTGTTCTCAGTGGCCCAGATTCCGTTCGTCAAGGCCTGGCTGAGCCACGTCGGCACCGTCACGTTCGCCTGGCCCGGACTGGACATCACAGACTCAGCCGGCAAGCCCATCGCCGCCACGAAGTTCAAGCTGGACCACCTCAAGGCCACCGGCACCCTCCTGCTTTTCTCGGGCCTGCTCACCATGCTGCTGTACAAGATCACGGCATCCCAAGGCTTCCGCATCTACCGGGACACCCTGGTTCAGCTGCGCTGGACAATCGTCACCGTCACAGCCGTACTTGGCCTCTCCTTCGTCATGAACCTCTCCGGCCAGACCACCACCCTGGGCTTTGCGCTTGCCTCTGCGGGCGGCTTCTTCGCCCTCCTCTCCCCGCTGATCGGGTGGATCGGCGTGGCACTCACCGGCTCCGATACCTCCTCGAACTCCCTGTTCGGCCAGATGCAGGCAACGGCAGCCGAGCAAACCGGCCTCTCCCCTGTCCTGATGGCCGCTTCAAACTCCTCCGCAGGGGTGATGGGCAAGATGCTGTCGCTGCAGAACCTGGCCGTGGCCTCCGCTGCGGTGGGACTTGACGGCGCCGAGGGAACACTTTTCCGGAAGCTGATCGGCTGGAGCCTCGGCCTGCTGGCACTCATCACCGTTCTGATCTTCCTGCAGTCCACCCCCGTCCTCGGCTGGATGGTGCCCTGATGGCTCCCCTCGATCTGGCAGCCCTCCGCGGGGCGGTGCAGGACCCCGCGCAGGTGAAGACCCGCGCAATCGACCTGCACGCCAACGCCCACGACGCCTCCCACTTCCTCTTGATCCCCCAGGCCGTGGTGACCGCGGGCAGTGCTGCCGAAGTCGGCGCACTGCTGCGTGCCAGCGCCGCCCAGGGCGTGCCGCTGACGTTCCGCTCCGGCGGAACCAGCCTGAGCGGACAGGCGGTCACCGACGGCGTCCTGGTGGACGTCCGCCGCAACTTCAGGGACGTCGAGGTGCTCGACGACGGCGCACGGGTCCGCGTGCAGCCCGGCGTCACCGTCCGGGCGCTCAACGCGAGGCTGGCACGCCACGGCCGGAAGTTCGGCCCGGATCCCGCCAGTGAGGCAGCGTGCACCATCGGCGGCGTTGTGGCCAACAATTCCTCCGGAATGAACTGCGGAACCGTGGACAACACGTACCGGACGCTGGGGTCGTTGACCGTGGTGCTGCCCTCCGGCACCGTCATCGACACCGGAGCGCCGGATGCGGACCGGAGGCTCCTCGCCCTTGAACCGGAACTCTACGAAGGCCTGGCCCGGCTGGCCCGACGGGTCCGGGAGAATGCCGGCTCCGCCGCCAGGATCAGGCAACAGTTCGCCATGAAAAACACCATGGGCTACGGCCTGAACTCCCTGCTGGATTTCCAGAGCCCGGTGGACATCATGGCCCACCTGATCGTCGGCAGCGAAGGCACCCTGGGTTTTGTGGCGGAGGCGGTCTTCCGCACCATCCCGCGGCTCCAGCATGCCGCCGCCGGCCTGTTGGTGTTCCCGGACCTTGAGGCCGCCAACGCCGCCCTGCCCGCCCTCGTCGAAACGGGGGCGGCGACCATCGAACTGATGGACGCGCTGTCCTTGAAGGTGGGCCAAACACTCAAGGGAACGCCCGCCGTCGTGCAGGACCTCGCAGTCCGGGATCACGCCGCCCTGCTCGTGGAGTACTCCGCCGGCAGCGCCGGGCAGCTGGCGGAACTCCAAGGGACAGGTGAGGGCATCCTCCCGGGCCTCGGGCTGTCCGCGGCCGCCCGGTTTACCGGTGACTCACGGGAACGCGGGCAGCTCTGGCAGCTGCGCAAGGGCCTGTACGCATCTGTCGCCGGTGCCCGCCCCCAGGGCACCACCGCACTGCTGGAAGACATTGTGGTCCCCGTTCCGGTGCTGGGCCGGACCTGCCGGGAACTGATCCGGCTCTTCGACAAGTACGGCTACGACAACAGCGTGATCTTCGGCCATGCGAAGGACGGCAACGTCCACTTCATGCTCACCGACGGTTTCGCCACCCCCGGAGAACTGGAGCGATACAGCGACTTCACCGAAGACATGGTGGACCTGGTCCTGGCCGAGGGCGGCTCCCTGAAGGCGGAGCACGGGACAGGGCGCGTCATGGCACCCTATGTCCGCAGGCAGTACGGCGAAGAGCTCTACGACGTTATGCGCCGCATCAAGCAGCTTTTCGACCCCGCCGCGATGCTCAACCCCGGCGTGCTGATGGACGAGGATCCGCTGGCGCACCTGCGGCACATCAAGACAGCGCCGCCGGTGGCCGACGAAGTGGACCGCTGCGTCTCCTGCGGTTACTGCGAGCCGGTGTGCCCCAGCAAGGACATCACCCTCACTCCGCGCCAACGCATCGTCACGCTGCGCGCCATCGAAACCGCGCGGCTGGCCGGGGACACCGCCCTGGTCAAGGAACTGGAAAAGGACTACGAGTACGAGTCCGTGGACACGTGCGCCGTGGACGGAATGTGCCAGACCGCCTGCCCTGTGGACATCAACACGGGATCGCTCGTCAAGAAACTGCGGCAGGCCGATGCCGGCCCGGTCGCCAACGGGGCTTGGAACGCCGCCGCCAAGCACTGGGAAGGCGTCACCCGCGGTGCCGCGCTTGCCTTGACAGTAGTCAACAAGCTGCCGGCGGCCGCCATCGCGCCGCCGAACAGGGCTGCGCGGGCAGTCCTCGGCGAGGACACCGTCCCGCTGTATTCCGCCGAACTGCCGGGCGGCGGTTCGGTGCGGAAGCGTCCGACGCCGACGGGTGACGTGGACGCGGTCTACTTCCCTGCGTGCGTAGGGACCATGTTCGGCCCCGCGGGTACGGCCCGGGACACGAAGGGACACGGTGTCCAGTACAGCTTCGAACAGCTGTGCGCGCGGGCCGGGCTCACCCTCCTCGTCCCGGAAGGCATCGACGGGCTCTGCTGCGGCACCCCGTGGTCCTCCAAAGGCATGGCGGCCGGCCAGAAAACGATGCGGGAGAAGACCCTGGCGGCCCTCCGGGAGGCAACCCGTGACGGCGAGCTGCCCATCGTCTGCGACGCGTCCTCCTGCACCGAGGGCCTGCGCCAGGCTGTCGAATCCGACATGCCGGCCGCAGGGCAGCGTCCGCTGCGCATGGTGGACGCCGTGGACTTCGCGGCCGAACGGATCCTTCCCGGACTTCCGGACCACGCGAAACTCGAGTCCCTTGCCCTCCATCCCACCTGTTCATCCACCAGGATGGGCCTCAACGATGCCCTCGGGGCCGTCGCCGGCGCCGTGGCCGAGCGCGTGGAGGTTCCGGAAAACTGGGGCTGCTGCGCGTTTGCCGGGGACAGGGGAATGCTGCACCCCGAACTGACAGCATCGGCAACCGGGAAGCAGGCCGCGGAGGTGGCCGACATGGGCGCTGCCGCGCACGCATCATGCAACCGGACCTGCGAACTGGGTATGACCAGGGCAACGGGTGAGCAGTACCGCCACGTGCTGGAACTCCTCGAAGAAGTCACCCGCTGAGCCGGCGCCAGGCAGTTCAGACCGAAGTCAGCTCCGCAGCGACTCCGACACTGCCGCCAGGAGCGTGTTGAACCTGGCGTTGCCGGGAAGATCGTCGAGGTAGACCGGCCTCCCGGCCGGATCTCCCAGCGGAACCTGCCAGTTCGGATACAGCGCTTCGGTGGTGCCCGGCTGGTTCTGGACGCGCCGCTCCCCCACGGCGTCGACCAGCGCCACGCCGAGCAATGCCGACGGCGTCTGGGCAAGCAGGCGGTGCAGCGCCACGATGGTGCGCTCCTCCGCTGCCGACGAACCGGCGGAAGCGGCCTCACCGTCTGCGCCGGCGGACTCCGGCAGCAGCCCGCGTTCCCGCAGCAGCCCCATCATCTTCTCCAACGTTGCCTCATGCTCCTCGCGTTCTTCCGCTTCGGAGCGTTCCAGCAGGCCCAGCCTGCTGCGGAGCGCCACATGGTCACCCGCCAGGTAGCCGGCAGTGGGCGGAAGGTCGTGGGTGTTGACGCTGGCGAGTGCCTGCGGACGGTAGCGTTCGGGCGGCAGCGGGGAGTCGCCGTCGTTCTCGAACCAGAGAATGGACGTTCCCAGGATGCCGCGGGCAGCCAGATAGTCACGAACCCACGGCTCAAAAGTTCCGAGGTCCTCGCCGATCACCACGGCGCCGGCACGCTGGGCCTCCAGCGCCAGGATGCCGATCAGGGCATCGTGGTCGTACCTGACGTAGGCGCCGTCGCGCGGTGAGTTGCCCGCCGGAACCCACCACAGGCGGAACAGGCCCAGCACGTGGTCCACGCGGATGCCGCCGGCGTGCCGGAGCACGGTGGACAGCATGTTGCGGAACGGGGCGTACCCGGCCTCGGCCAGGCGGGCAGGATGCCACGGCGGCTGGTTCCAGTCCTGGCCCTGCTGGTTGTACATGTCCGGCGGTGCCCCCACGCTGATCCCGGGCGCCAGCACACCGCGGAGCGTCCAGGCGTCAGCGCTGCTCTGGTCAACACCGACGGCGAGATCGTGCACCACGCCCAGCCGCATCCCGGACGTGCGGGCAGCATGCTGCGCGTTCTCGAGCTGCTCGTCGCAGACCCACTGCAGCCAGCGGTGGAAACCGATCCGGTCCGCAAGCTTCCCGCGCAGGGCCTCGGCAGCCGGGGACCCCAGGGCGCAGTCCGGGTCTGACCAGAGCGGGTCTTCCGGCCCGAGGTCCTCGCGGATAGCGGACCACAGCGCAAAATCGTCCAGTCCGCGGCCGGAGATCCGGCAAAATTCGTCGAACGCAGCCTGCCGCGCCGGCGAGCGCCGTGCGTGGTAGAGCAGCTCCAGGGCTTGGAGTTTGGCGGCGAAAACAGCGTTCCGGTCCAGCCGGTCCGCATCCTTGTTCAGGCCCTGGATCTGGTCCTGCAGCCTGTCGATCGTGGCACGTCTGCGCGGCTGCAGATAGGCGAGCTCCGGAATCGCCTCCACCCGGATGTAGAGCGGGTTGAAAAACCGGCGGGTGGACGGCGAGTACGGCGATGGCTGGACCGGCGGGACGGGCTCCGCGGCGTGCAGCGGGTTGACCAGGACATAGTCCGCACCCCGTTCGCCGCTGATCGCCGCAAGGTCCGCGAGGTCAGCGAAATCGCCGATGCCCCAGGAACGCTTCGAGCGCACGGAATACAGTTGCGTGGCCAGACCCCAGCCGCGGCGCTCTACCAGGGAATCGGCTGTGGTGAGCCGCGCCGGGACCACCACCAGCGCACATTCGGCAGTGACGCCGTCGGACTCGGCCTGCAGCGTATGCCATCCCAGCGGCAGCCCCTCCGGCACAGAGAACGTGGCCCGCCCGGTTGGCACGCCGTCCACGTCCTGCGGCGGAACCCAAACATCCGCCTGGGCCGCCTCCACCGGTTCACCCGCTTCCGGCAGCACTGTCACGCGGGCCGTGGCACCGTCCCGGAGATGGACCGGAACCAGCGCGGTATCGCCGTGTTGAACCACGACGGCGGGTGGCAGCATCCGCCGCCACGGCGCCAGTTCCGCCTCGGCCAGGGCAGCTTCGATCAGCCCGTTGGTGTGCGCCTGGACGCCCAGCGCGGCAAGGACCTTGACCAGGGTTTCCGGGGCGACGCTGTGGGGCAGCCCGTCCCAGCCGTGAAACGAGGTGCCAACGCCGTGGGCATCGGCCAGGCGCTGGAGGAGTTGTTGGTCCACGGACTCATGACCGGCCGCTCCACCGTCGCCTGGCGGAGCCGGCGTTCCGGAGAATTGAGCGTACTGCTGGTCTGGAGCCTTCATGGATGTCCGCCTCGTCTGGTGTGATGGGCCTGAACTTACATTGCGTCCTGGTCAACCGCGGCCTTCGTCGCCCCCGGACAACTGTCGGTTCCGATTATTGCAGGGTCGCGTGCTTTGCCTGCTCAGGGTCGTTGCCGGGTCCGTAACCTAACGGCAGGCGGCAGCGCCCGGGGCGCCCGCCGTCCGGGCAGCACTGTGCCCCGGATGGCGGCCATTCCGCCGCCGGCCCGCGGGCTGTTCAGCGTGCCGCGAGTGAATTCAACGTGTCCCGGATCCCGTTCAACGCAGGATCCCGCAAGGACATAAACGCCGGCTTGAGGAAGGGCTGGAGGATCTTCGCCGGCCCCTTGATGCTGAACTCAGCCGTGTACTTGACCAACGAACCCTGAGCGGAGGGGCTGACGTCGATGGAATCGAACGCGGTGACAGTCTTGTTCTCGCCGCGGAGCTTGATGTGGCTGTCGGTCAGCTCAATGACTTCGTATTCCAAGGACTGACGCTTACCCCGGAATTCGGATTCGGCATGGTAGCGGTGACCGACTGCCACCGGTCCCGGCGTGAGCTTGTCCATCACCGGCGTGCCCGGGTCCCATTCGCTTGTGTTCTCGAACTCGGAGAGGAAGGCGAAGGCCTTCCCGGGAGAAAGTTTGGTTTCCACGCTGCCGCTGACTGTGATCATCCATCCAGTGTAGGAACCGAAGGCGGGCGGCACAGCCCCTTACGCGCGGACGGTTTCCCTGAGGCACAAAACAAACTCCTCCACGGCGGGCGACTCGCCATGGGGCCGGGCAACGTGGAGTTCGGTCTGCGGCCTGCCCGCGAGGCGGCGCGTGGTGACGCCGGGCATCTGGAACCGCTGCACCGATTCCGGCAGGACGGAGATTCCCAGTCCTGCGGCAACCAGGCCCAGGACGGTTTCCTGGTGGATGGCCTGCTGCACCACGTTTGGCGGGGTCGGCAGCGAGTCAAAGAGGCGAAGGACCCGCGCCACGAAACCGGGCATCAGCCGGTATGGGAAGAGGATCATGGGCTCCCCCTCAAGGTCCCGGGGCCGGATTTCGGTCGCTGCCGCCAAAGGGTGGGATTCGGGCAGGACAACCACCAGGTCCTCCGTGCTGAGCAGTTCGAGGTTCAGCCCGGGGACGTCACCGGGATCCCGGATCAGGCCGAGATCCAGGTTCCCCTCCAGCAGTTGCTCAATCTGCTCTCCGCTGGTGAGCGGGTTCAACACCAGGTCAATGCGCGGGCGCTGCTGCCGGAAGGCCCGGATTGCTTCGGGCACGGCGGTGTAACTCGCCGAACTGACGAAGCCAACCCTGATTTTGCCGCTTTTTCCGGCGACGACGTCGGCAACATCCCCTGCGGCGTCGTCGAGGTCCGCCACAGCAGCCTGGACCCGTTCCCTGAACGCCTGCCCGGCGGCGGTCAACGCAACGCTGCGGGTGGTCCGGTCGAACAGTTGGACCCCCAGCTCACGTTCCAGCCTCCGGATGGCAACCGTCAGCGGCGGCTGGGTCATGTGCAGGCGCTCCGCGGCGCGGGCGAAATGCAGCTCGTCGGCGACGACGAGGAAGTACCGAAGTTGCCGGAGTTCCATCATGATTCTTTCGATTGACGCCAATAATTACTAGTCAAATGAATTGGACGGGCACGTTTTGCGAATGAGTTACTGGATGTAGTCCCAGGGCAGCCACCCCAATGCCCGTCCCGTACCAAGGAGCCACCCATGGAATCGACTGAATACGCCGTTGTTGGCGCCGGGCTCTCCGGAGCTGCCGCTGCCTGGCATCTCGCCGCCCGCGGCCACGACGTTGCCCTGCTCGAACGCTCAACTCCCGCTAACGACGCCGGCAGCTCCCACGGCTCTGCCCGGATCTTCCGCTACGCCTACCCGGAAGAGTTCTACGCCGGCCTCGTCCAGGAGGCGAAGGCCGGGTGGGACGAACTGGCACGCCTCAGCGGCAAACAACTCATCACCCCGACGGGCGCCGTGGACTACGGCGCCATCCGTGAGCCCGAACGCTTGGCCGCCGTGCTGGCGGCCCGCGGCATCGACCACGAACTCCTCAGCGCCGACGAGGCTAACCGCCGCTGGCCGCAGATCGCCTTCGACACCCGGGTGCTCTGGCACCCGGACGCCGGCGTCATCGACGCCCACGAATCCGTCGCCGCCATGGTTGACCAGGCGGCGGCGCACGGCGCCGCGCTGTACACCAACTGGGCCGTCACCTCGATAGCCGCGTCCGACGGCGGGTACCTCCTGACGTCCGCGGACGGACGTTCGCTCCGGGCCGCTAACGTGGTTGTTGCCGCCGGCGGCTGGCTTCCGCAGCTGCTCGGATCGCTGTCACTGCCCTCAGCCTTCCTGGCCGGAATGCCCTCGCTTGAAGTGCGCCAGGAACAGGCCTACCACTTCCCTTACGCTGACGGGACGGACCATGGCGCGTCACCGTGGCCCACCTTCATTCACAAACGTGCGGGCTGGCAGGCTTATGGCCTCCCCGGCGGCCGCGACGCAGGGTTCCGCGGCCAAAAGGTCGCCGAATACAACGGCGGAAAAATCCTTTCCTCCGCGGCGGATCAGGACGGACAGATCGACCCCGTCAACCGCCGTCGGGTCATCGACTACGTGGAGCAGTACCTGCCCGGGCTGGTCCCGGAACCGTACGCCGAAACCACCTGCCTGTTCACCAACACACCTACCGAGGACTTCATCCTCGACCGCGCCGACGGCATCACCATCCTCTCCCCCTGCTCCGGGCACGGCGCCAAATTCGCCCCGCTGATCGGCCGGCTCGCCGCAGACCTTGCCACCGGCGCAGGGCCGGTCCCGGATCAGTTCCGCCTCGCATCCCAGGCCAGCCGCGCAGGGTTGAGCCACGCAGGGCTGCGCAATGCAGAGCTGACCCACGCAGAGTTGGGGGCCCGCTGATGTCGCCGCGTACCGAAACCACTCACCTGGCCGAGGCCCCGGCTCCCGCTGCCACTCCCGCTGCTACGGTAACGGGCCTGCTCTCCGACATCGCCGGCACCGGCACCGACGCGCTCCGCGGCGGCTACACCCGGCCCGTGTACTCCACCGCGGAACTGGACCTGCGTACCTGGTTCATCGAGCAGGCCTCGAAGCGCGGGCTTTCCGTGGAAACCGACCGTAACGGCGCCATCTGGGCCTGGTGGGACGTGCCTGGCGGGGACCGCAGCAACAGCCTGGTCACCGGCAGTCACCTGGACTCGGTGCCTGGCGGCGGGCCCTTCGACGGGCCCCTCGGCGTCGCCTCAGCACTGGTGGCAGTGGACATCCTCAAGGCCCGGATAGCTGTTCCCACGCGTCCGCTGGCTGTTGTGGTGTTCCCGGAAGAGGAAGGTTCGCGGTTCGGTGTGGCCTGCCTCGGTTCGCGGCTGATGACCGGCGCCATCGATCCGGACAAGGCCCGGAACCTGCGGGATCCTGATGGCTCCACCTTCGCGGACGTCGCGCAGGCCAACGGACTGGACCCCCGTTTCATTGGCCGGGATGAAGAACTTCTTGGCCAAATCGGTGCTTTTGTGGAGCTGCATCTTGAGCAGGGCCGTGGCCTGATCGACCTGGACCAGCCCGTAGCGATCGCATCGTCCATCCTTGGCCACGGCCGCTGGCGCCTGAGCGTCCACGGACAGGGAAACCACGCCGGTACCACGCTGATGGCGGACCGGCACGATCCCATGGTGTCGGCCTCCCGTATGGTGGTGGCTGTGCGGGACATCGCCCGGAAGCAGCCCCACACCCGGGCCACGGTAGGACGGCTCCAGCCGGTCCCGGGCGGGACCAACGTCATCGCCTCGCGTGTTGATTTCTGGCTGGATGTCCGGCATCCCGACGACGCCGTGACGGCTGCCGTGGTGCAGAGCATCCACTTGCAGGCACAGGTTATTGCGGCCGAGGAGGGCTGCCGGGTTGAGCTGCGGGAAGAGTCGCTGAGCCGCACCGTGCACTTCGATCAAGGCCTGCAAAAGGACCTCCAGCGGGCCCTGCCGCAGGCACCCATCCTGGACACCGGCGCGGGCCATGACGCCGGCGTTCTGGCGCCCTTCCTCCCCACGGCGATGATCTTCGTCCGCAACCCTAGCGGCGTTTCCCACTCCCCCGAGGAACACGTAGTGGATGAGGACGCTGAAACAGGGGCACGCACCCTGGCCGATGCCCTGCAGGCGCTGATGATCAGCTGATGGCCTGGCCCTGGGTGAATGGTCAGCGTTGGCTCCGCGGCTTGGGTTTGATAACCCTGGCCATGGAGCCGGCCGCGGCCATCGCGGCGTTGCGCGGTGCTGCGCCGGTGCCGAGCATGGCGAAGCGGCCCATGAGGCGCGAGGACAGCACCAGCCGTTGCGTTCGCTTCCTGCGGGCTTTGTCGTAGGCGGCAAGGCCCGCTTCGAGAGAGGATGCCTGCCCCACGCACCGCCCCAACGTTGCCCCGTCCACGATGGCTTCGCAGGCACCACGGCCAAGGAAGGGCGCCATGGCGTGGGCAGCATCACCTACCAACGCTGTTCCTCCCTTGACGAAGGAGGGCAGCTTCGGCGTCTCGAAGAGTCCGTGATGCAAAATCGCGTCCTCGTCGATCCTGTCCAGCACCTCCCGCACACTGCGGTGCCAGGAACCGAAATACCCCTGCAGGTGCGGAAGGTGCGGTCCGGCGAATGTCCGGTCGGAGCGGACGCTGGCGTACCAGTTCGTCGCGTGGGGGCCTGCCGGTGTGATGCCAAAGAGTGCGCCGGGAGCCCAGGTCTCGCCATATTCGGCAACCGCTCCCTGCACCGTTCCCCGCCAGGCCACAGATCCGAGCGGCCGTGCACTGAAGCCGGCACCAAAAATCCGCTGCCGGGTGCGGCTGAACGTGCCGTCCGCACCCACCACAAGGTCGGCGTCGCTGACCTGTTCCGGGTCAACAACCTGAGTGTTGAAGGAGATGTCCACGCCTTGGGCGAGGGCGGAGAGCAGTGCCGGCCGGGCAACCAGATGGAGGTCCGCTCCGCCGGGCGCCGTGAGCAGCGTGCGTCCGGCCGGCGTCCACAGCCGGGTTGAGGCACCGGCAGCAATGTGCGCCCAGCCGTCAGTCCGGCGTGACGCTTCGACGACGCCAAGGTCGCCCAGGGCCTGCAGCGCGGCCGGCCACATACCAAGCATGGTGCCTGTCTCCGGCAGTGCTCCGCTCTGTTCGAAGACCGTTACCGACCAGCCATGACGTTTCAGGGCCCGCGCCGTGCTCAGGCCACCGATTCCCGCGCCGATAATGACCGCTGATCGCATCACGCCCTCAGACTACAGAACTGGCTGAGCCAGCCGGGTACGGGGCGCGCCGCGGCTGAAACGCCGGTCATGCGGCAGTCAGCCCTTCGCAGCCTTTGCCGCCGCCTTCGCTGCCTGTTTGCTGGCCCGCACCTTGGCGAGCGACCCCGGATCCACGATGTCGGCAACCGACAGGAAAGCGTCCTCCTGGCCGTAGTGGCCCGCGGCCTCGCGCCATCCGGACGCCTCCAACCCGCACTGCTTGCCCAACAGGGCAAGGAAAATCCTGGCCTTCTGCTCCCCGAAGCCGGGCAGCGCCTGCAGCCGGCGCAGCACTTCCTTGCCGTCGGGTGCATCCTTGGTCCAGATTAGCGTGGCATCGCCGTCCCAGTCGCGCTGCACGGCCTGGGCGAGCGCCTGGACGCGCGCCGCCATGGAGCCGGGATACCGGTGGACCGCAGGACGTTCCTTGAACACCTCCACGAACGCTTCCGGTTCGTACGCGGCCACGGCTGCCGGATCTATGGATCCGATCCGTGCCCGGATTTTTTCGGGGCCGGCAAACGCTGATTCCATGGTCACCTGCTGATCCAGCAGCATGCCGGTCAGCAGCGCAAACGCGTCGTCAGTGAGCAGTTGGTCGGCAGCCGGGTCACCTGTGATGTGCAGTTCCATGGCCATTATCTTTCCACCTCGGACTGCCTGCGTCATGAACCACCGGGACACGGCAGAGAGCCATCCCGGGACCCGGAACCGATCACAAATTGAAGCTCAAACTTGAACGGTGGTCCACGAAACCAAGTACTACCTAATCTCAAATACGAGTACCGAATACGCGTTTGCCCGGGACCCCGCCCCCACTACCTTCGTCTTAGAGCCAACACTCGCTATCTCACTGCGTTGGATGTCTCACTAGGGGGTGTGAGCAGGAATGAATACAGGACTTAGCAGCCACGTTTTCCCGTGCCTTCGGGCCCGGGTACTGAGCGGGGCCGGCGACGAGGAGGTCTTCGAGACCAAGGCCTCTCCCCCAGCCGTCGCCGGCCCTCTTATCCCCATGGTTTGGCGGTCAGCCTTCCATCTTCCGGCAGCTCCCGTGATGAATGGACCGGCCCTGCAATTCCGGGGAAGCCGGCCATGAAGTATTCAACATCGCAGGTTTCCCCGGCACACGCTTCGGCGGCCCGGCGTCCGACGCATCAGACCCAGCACGCGACCGGACATCCGGCAACGCTTCCAAGCCAGGTCCCGGGCCCGGCGCGGGCAGGGACTGAAAGTGGCCCGGCAAGCACCGCCGGTTTTATCCCTGACTTGGCTACCGGGGCGAAAAGCCTCGCCGATTCTCTCGAGATCCTGACCCGCACGGCCTCGGAGACCCTGGCCGGCCTCATGGACTCACCCGTTGAATGCGCCATCGTGTTAAAGAGGGTCAAAAACATCCCCGCCACCGCTGGCACAAGCCCGGAGGCAGCACTACTCGCCAGGCTGGAGCAGGAAGCGGGCGAAGGTCCCCTGACCGAAGCCCTGGCCGGTAACGGGACCGTGGCCATGAACCACGTCACGTCGGACTTCCGCTGGGCGCGGTACCGGCCGCATCTGCAAAACGCCGGGTTCGATAGTGTTCTTGGCCTGCGGCTCCGGCTCGATGACGGAGCGGAAGCAGCCCTCGCCTTCTTCGCGCCGGGTGCCCAGGCGTTTCCGCTTCACGTCATCGCCGCTGCGCGGAATTTCGCGGACCTCGCGGCCCGGGGCCTCATGCTGGTCCTGGAACTGCAGACCACCAGCACCAGGGCATCAGACCTGCAGTCGGCCCTCGAAAGCCGGACGTCCATTGACATTGCGTGTGGGGTGATCATGGCGCAGAACCGGTGCTCCTACGACGACGCTATTGCCATCATCGCCAAGGCGTCCAGCCACCGGAACCTCAAGCTGCGAAAGGTGGCGGAGGGCATCCTGGAGAAGCTGCCGGGTGGAGCACCCCGCACGCATTTCGAACACTAAGACGCTGCCCGGGTGTTAGCTCTGGTTCCAGCATGTGCGATTTTCGCCACTGTCATCCTTGGTGCCTTGGCCGTTTTCCAGGCAGCGCTGATCGCTGGTGCTCCCCTGGGGCATCTGGCCTGGGGCGGCCAGCACAAGGTCCTGCCACCCAACCTCCGCATCGGCAGCGCGGTGTCCATCGTCCTGTATGCGCTGTTCGCTTATATTGCCCTGGCGAGGGCGGGGCTGGCGGCACCCCTGATCAGCGGGACCTTCACGGACGTGGCTGCCTGGGTGCTTACGGCCTACTTTGCCGTGGGCGTTGTGATGAACGGGATCTCGCGCAGCCGGCCTGAGCGCTTCACGATGACGCCCGTCGCGCTGGTGCTGGCGGCGCTCTATCTGGTGCTGTCGCTCAGCTGAGACCTGCCTGCCTGCCGGAGCCTGACCTGAGCGTCGGGCCAAGCAGGTCAAAGCAGGTGAAGGGTTAAAGCAGAAAGCCCGGAGACAGTGTGTCTCCGGGCTTTCGCGCGGGTGGGCCCTGTGGGGATCGAACCCACGACCCACGGATTAAAAGTCCGATGCTCTACCAACTGAGCTAAAGGCCCCAACTGATGGTCTACCGACCGATCAGCCCAGTCCATTTCTGGACGATAAATACTCTACCTCACCTGCGGACCCGCGTTGCACGCACATGCCACGCGCAGGTCACCCAAGGTGCGTGCCGCCGTCGTACGCTTCCAGTTCCCCAGCGTTTCGCAGCCACGGCCACCTGCGTCCTGGCTACGGGGAAGTACTCGATTTCCCGTGCGGCACAGGAGTAGCGTGGGGGCATGAGCGAGCAAGCAGGACCCAGTCACTACGGCGGCGCCAACCGGCATCACAAACCGAAGCCGTTCGCACCCATCGACTTTGAACCGTTCGCCGGCGGCCCGGATCCTGCGCGCGTCTCGGAGGCGGCACACCTCGCGGCGCAGGCGCTGGTCCGCCACGGCCGCGACAGTGACGATCCCGTGATCACGGAACGCCTGGTCAAACTGACGGACGAACAGGGCCTGGAAGCCATCGCCGAGATGTGGGCCGAAAGCCCCGCACGGTCGCTGCCTGGCGCCCTCTGGCGGCTCTACGCACTGCGCGCCGCCACCGTCCAGGACCCGGAACGGATCTCGGTCTACTTCCGCGCAGGAAAAGACACCGCCCAGGTCTCCCATGTGGTGGCCGGCGCTGCCGAACCGCCCGGAGCCGAGGAAATGCGGGCCATGGCGGACGCCATTCTCTCGGGCGCGTTCGACGGCGAGTTCGACGTCGCGCTGGAACGCTCCGCCGCTTTCTGCCGCGTAGTGGCGCTTGGCCAGGCGACCCTCGCCGACGGTGCCGAACACGGCAATGAGGCCCACGCGAGCAAGCTCACCCGCAACTCCCATCAGCTCGTGAAAACCGCTGAAGACCTCGAACATGCGGCCAATGCGTGGCGTTTGGGCGAGCTCGACTGACGCAGCAGACCCGATCTGTCAATGTTGACTTGAGCCAGCCGACGTAGAACACTGAAACTGGTGTCGAACCGCGAAACCCCCGGGCTTCAACATTTAGCCGCCTAGAGCGGCCTACCGCCGAGAGGCGTATCCGGTTCGGCACCATTTTTATGCCTGTTTACAGGCCGCGGGCAGGGGCCGGGTAGAATCAACACCAGTTGCTGGCCTGCGTCAAGTCACAAGTGGGCGGCCCCCGACCCAGTAGATCACCCGGAGACCGGTAACCCAACGTGAAGCTGAGCCTTTTTCCCCAGGAGCCCGCCGGGCTGACCCTGTTGTCCCAGATGGCCCAGCAAATTGTGCACGCAAGCGCCACCATGGCCGAGATCCTGGGCGTCCCCGCCGCTGAGCACGCCAAGCTGGTGGACGACATGCATAACCACGAGGCCAAATCCGGTGAGCTGCACTTCGCCCTGCTGACCCATATGCGTACGAGCTTCGTAAACCCGCTCCCCCGTGAAGACATGTACTCGCTGTCCCGGTTCCTTAACGAAGCCATCGAGAAGCTGGATGGCGCGGCGGAACTCGTCTCTCTATACAAGCTGGACCGGCTGCCCCGGCGTGCCGCGGACCAGCTGGAGATCATCAGCAGGCAGGCCGAACTCACCGTGGAGGCCATGCGCCGGTTGAACAACCTCGATGACCTCGAGGACTACTGGATCGAGATCCTACGGCTCGCCAAACGTGCAGAACGGACGCACCGGGTCTGGGTGGCGGACATGATCAAGGAGATGAAGTGGGCGCAGTACTCCCGTAACCGCGACGTCGCCAACCAGCTCGTGGAAGTCACCAAGGACATGCGCCGCATCGCCACACAGGTAGGCAGCATCATCGTCAAGGAATCCTGACGTGACAGGATTCGTCTTCGGCGCCGTGGTCCTGATCACCGCGGCGTTCGCGTTCCTCAACGGCTTCCGCGACGTCCCCAACGCGGTGGCACTGGCTGTCCGCACCAGGGCCCTGACTCCCAGCGTGGCCGTGCTGCTGGCAGCCTTCTTCAACCTGCTGGGCGCCCTGCTGAGCGCCACCGTGGTGGTCGCCATCAGCCACACGTGGATCCACCTGCCGGACGGGCTCAGCGGCCTGAGCATCCTGATGGCGGGTGTAGCCAGCGCCTGCGCCTGGGGCCTCCTGATGTGGTGGCACGGGATGCCGTCCTCGTCCACCCATGCATTGGTGGGCGGACTGGCTGGTGCGGGCCTCGCCAGCCTCGCCGTGGGCGGTGTGGGAGTGGGAGGAGTGGACCGTTCCCTGGTGGTCCAGGTGCTCCTGCCACTGCTGCTCTCGCCCATCGTCGCCTACGTGGGCGCGTACCTGATGGTTTTCCCGGTCACGTGGGCGGCACGCCACACCCAGCCCCATGTGGTCAACCAGCGCTTCCGCCGCAGCCAGGCCATCGCTGCCGGCGCTGTCGCTTTCGGCCACGGCCTGCAGGACGGCCAGCGGGTGGGTGCTGTGCTGCTGCTTGCCATGGTCGCCGCAGGCTACGCCGACGGCGACAGCATCCCCCTGTGGGTGGCGCTGCTGTCCGCGGTGATGATTGCAGCCGGAACCCTGTTCGGCGGCTGGCGGATCTCGCACACCATCGGCTACAAAATCACCCGTGTTGATCCGTTGCGGGGCTCGGTGGCCCAGACGTTCAGCGCCGTGATGCTTTTTGTGGGGGCCATCGCGCTTCAGGCCCCCCTCTCCACAACACACACGGTGACGGCGTCCGTACTGGGCGCCGGCGAGAACCAGCACTTCGCGGTCACCAACCGGAAGCTGGTCCTGCAGATCCTGGGGCTCTGGGTCCTCACACCCGCCGCTGCTGCGGCATTGGCCTTTGTGTTCGCGCTGGCGCTCTCGCCCCTGGCTTAAACACGGAATCGACTGCTCCGTAGGGGCCCTTCTGAGCTATCAAAAGGGCGCTTACGGAGCAGTCGATTGGGTGCGCGGCGGCGGTGGTGGGCCCACGCCGGCGAGGGCCCCTGCCTGAGCTTGCGAAGGCTGGGAGCCGGTGGGGACTATCCGAAGCGGCCGGAGACGTAGTCTTCGGTGGCCTTCACCGTGGGGTTGCTGAAGATGTTCTGGGTGTTCCCGTATTCGATCAGCTTGCCAGGCTTGCCGGTGCCGGCAATGTTGAAGAACGCCGTCTTGTCGGAGACGCGGGCGGCCTGCTGCATGTTGTGCGTCACGATCACCACGGTGTACTGATCCTTGAGCTCGTTGATGAGATCCTCGATGGCCAGCGTGGAGATCGGGTCCAGTGCAGAACACGGCTCATCCATCAGGATCACCTGGGGCTGCACGGCGATGGCGCGGGCGATGCAGAGACGCTGCTGCTGGCCGCCTGACAGGCCGGAACCCGGCTTCTCCAGGCGGTCCTTGACCTCGTTCCACAGATTGGCGCCCCGCAGCGAGCTTTCCACCAGCGCGTCAGCCTCTCCCTTGGAGATCTTCTTGTTGTTCAGCTTTACGCCGGCCAGGACGTTGTCCCGGATGGACATGGTGGGGAACGGGTTGGGCCGCTGGAACACCATGCCGATCTGCGAGCGCACGGTTACGGGGTCAACGCCGGGTCCGTAAAGGTTGTCGCCGTCCATCAGGACTTCACCTTCAACGCGGGCGCCGGGAAGCACCTCATGCATACGGTTCAGGGTGCGCAGGAACGTGGACTTTCCGCAGCCTGAGGGGCCGATGAAGGCCGTCACTGATTTGGCCTCGATGGCGATGCTGACATCCTCCACGGCCAGAAAATCGCCGTAGTACACGTTCAGGTCTTTGACGTCGATGCGCTTAGACATGATGTTCCTTCACTTGCTGGGGGTACGGATTGAAGTCTAGGGTTTGGTCGCGGGGACCGGAACGGCCTGCCGGAAAGATTTTTAGCGGCCCGTCTTGGGGGCGAAAATCTTGGCGATCAGCCGGGCACCGAGGTTCAGGACCATCACCAGGATGATCAGCACCAGGGCAGCGCCCCAGGCCCGCTGCGAGGACGGGTCCGGGTTGGCGGGCGATGTGGGGTTCAGGATCTGCGTGTAGATGAACGTTGGCAGTGACGCCATCCAGCCGCCGAACACGTTGTTGTTGATGCTGGTGGCGAAACCGGCGGTGACCAGGATGGGCGCGGTCTCACCGATAACGCGGGCGATCGCGAGGGTGACGCCGGATGCGATGCCGGAGATCGCCGTCGGGATGACCACCTTGATGATGGTGCGCCACTTCCGTACGCCCAGCGCGTAGGCTGCTTCGCGCAGTTCGTTGGGGACTATCTTCAGCATTTCCTCGCTGGAGCGCACCACCACGGGGATCATCAGCACGGAAAGTGCGACGGCGGCGACGGCGCCGGTCTTGGTGCCGGGCCCGACTACCGCGAAGAAGAAGGCCGCGGCGAACAGGCCGGCGACGATGGACGGGATGCCTGTCATAACATCCACAAAGAACGTGATGGCACGGGCCAGGCGGCCGTCGTTGCCGTACTCCACCAGGTAAATGGCCGTCAGGAGGCCCACAGGCACGGAGATGACGGTGGCAACCACCGTCATCTGGATGGTGCCAACCAGTGCGTGGTAGATGCCGCCGATGACGGGGGCGCCTTCTTCGACGGCCCTGTTGTCGTAGACGCCCGTGACGCCGTTCATGGAGCTGGTGAGGAATCCGGGGGCGATCAGGCCGGGAATGCCGTTGACCAGCACTGTCCAGATCACCGAGATCAGGGGCAGCAGTGCGATCAGGAACGAACCGACCACGAGGCAGGTGGCCAGTTTGTCCTTGGCTTTGCGTGAACCTTCGACGACGCCGCTCCAGCTCACCAGGCCGGTGGCGAAGAGCAGTGCCGAGACGATTCCCCAGCCAAAGGCGTTGAAACCGATCAGTGCCATGACTGCCGCACCGAGGATGAGGGCGGCTGCCAGGACAATGTACGGCGCGTAGGACGGCAGCTGGCCCTTCGTGAGGGCTGAACGCTTGCTGCGGACGGGAGTGAGAGTGGAGGACATTTAGTTGGCTCCCGAGAATTCTTTGTGCCGGGTGATGATCCAGCGGGCCACCATGTTCACGGCCAGCGTGATGACGAACAGGACCAGGCCGGCAGCGATCAGCGTGCTGACCTTGAGGCCGCTGGCTTCAGGGAAGTTCAGGGCGATTTCAGCGGCAATGGTCTGGTTTCCGGAGGTGATCAGGCTGGCGGTCAGGGCGCCGGAGGAGAGCACCAGGGCCACGGCCATGGTCTCTCCCAGTGCGCGGCCCAGGCCGAGCATAACGGCGCTGATGATGCCCGGACGGGCGAACGGCAGGACCGACATCTTGATCATTTCCCAGCGCGTGGCGCCCAGTGCCAGGGCGGCTTCCTCGTGCAGTTTGGGGGTCTGCAGGAAGATTTCGCGGCTCAGGGAGGTGATGATGGGCAGGACCATCACCGAGAGCACAATGCCCGCTGTGAGGATGGTCTTGCCGGTGGCCGACGCCGGGCCCTGGAAGATGGGCAGCCAGCCCATGTTGTCGGCAAGCCAGTTGTATGCCGGGGAGATCTCCTTGGCGAGGAACGCTGCGCCCCAGGCTCCGTAGATCACGGACGGGATGGCGGCCAGGAGGTCAACCACGTAGCCAAGGCCGTTGGCGAGCCCGCGCGGTGCGAAATGCGAGATGAACAGTGCCACACCGATGGCGACGGGGGTGGCGATCACCAGGGCAATGGTGGCCGCGATGAGGGTACCGATCACAATCGGCCAGATGTAGGCGAAGAAGCCTGCTCCGCCCTGGATCTCGGCGGCAGGTGCTGTCAGTGCCGGAATGGACTGGACAACAAGGAAAATTGCCACGCCGAACAGGACGGCGAGGATGAGGCACCCGGCGGCAAGTGCGGCGCCGGAAAAGATCTTATCCCCGGCGCGGCCTGCGCCCTGGGAACTACTCAGGGGGGTGGCGGTCATTCCAGACCCTTCGATTGTGGTGGTGCCCAAAAGCTAGCTTACAAAGGCAAGTTCCCCGCCCCGCCTTTCGGCGTGGCGGGGAACCTGGTTCAAGGCAGTTACTAGGACTTGACCTTGATGGATTCGATGGCCGTGGTGGCCTTCTCGGCGAGGGCCGGGGACAGCGGTGCGGACTTCGCGGAGTCGGCGGCTGCCTGCTGGCCTGCGTCCGAGACTACATAGCTTTCGAAAGCCTTGACCAGGTCAACGGTTTCCTGCTTGTCGTAGGTGGAGCAGACAACGTGGTAGGAAACCAGAACGATCGGGTAGGCACCGGCAGCGGTGGTCTTGCGGTCCAGCTTGATGGCGACGTCGGTGGCGGAGCGGCCTTCGACGGGCTTGCCGGCTTCGACAGCCTTGGCGGCTGCGTCGGCGGAGATCTTGACGAACTCCTCGCCGACCTTGATGGAGGCGGTGCCCAGCTTGCCGCCCACAGCGGAGTCATCGGCGTAGGTCACGGCGCCCGGTGTGTCGGTGACGGTCTTGACGACGCCGGAGGTGCCCTTGGCGTTCTCGCCCTGCAGGGTTGCGGGCCAGACACCGGAAGCCTTGTCGGTCCAGACCTCAGCCGCAGCAGCGGAGAGGTACTCGGTGAAGTTGGTGGTGGTGCCGGAATCGTCAGAGCGGTTCACCGGCGTGACCTTCAGGTCCGGGAGGGTGACGCCTTCGTTCAGGGCGGCAATCGCCGGATCGTTCCAGGTGGCGATTTCGCCGCGGAAGATCTTGGCTACGGTGGCGGCGTCCAGCTTCAGCTCGGTGATGCCCGGGAGGTTGAAGGCCACGGCGATCGGGGAGATGTAGACAGGGATGTTGAGGGCGCCGTCGGGGCCGCACTGGGCCTTGGAGCTCTCCAGCTCTTCGTCTTTGAGGTACGCGTCGGAGCCGGCGAACTGTGCCGAGCCGTCGATGATGGCCTTGCGGCCGGCGCCGGAGCCGTCCGGGGAGTACTGCACGGTGGCGCCGGAGTTGGCGGCAGCGAAGCCGGCCTTCCAGGCATCCATGGCCGGGCCGGTGGAGGAGGCGCCGATGCCGGTGAGGGTGCCGGTCACCTTGGTGCCGGAAGTCTGGGTGCCGGCAGGCGTGTTGCCCGTGGCGTTGTCTGAACCGCAGGCGGTAAGCGCGAGTGCGCCGGCAGCGATAACAGCAATAGCCGCGTGGCGGCCGAAACGGAGTGCCTTCACTAGATGTGTACCCCTTCCAGGGATATTCAGTAGCGGGCAGGGCCGGAGACGCCCTGCAGCGCGATGCGTACGTTTTGTACCTTCATCGAATTTAGGGGCTGCAGGTAAAGGGATTGGCGGCCGAAAGTGAACAGAAGGTTAACGGCAGCGGCATTTTGTCTTACATGTGCAGCGTCACCATTGCGCGGGTCACACTTTCCGCCGTAGGGGGACCGCCGGCAAATAGACTGGACGGCATGGCCGCAGCAGCAGGACTCTCAGCAAGCAGGCGTTTCCTGCGCGGGCGAATCCGCACGGGCCTGATCCGGAGCAGGAACTCGCTGGTCCCCGCTATCCAGATGACGGCTTGCGCGGTGGGCGCGTACG
The DNA here is from genome assembly GCF_014764445.1 of Pseudarthrobacter sp. BIM B-2242. Classification (NCBI taxonomy): domain Bacteria; kingdom Bacillati; phylum Actinomycetota; class Actinomycetes; order Micrococcales; family Micrococcaceae; genus Pseudarthrobacter; species Pseudarthrobacter sp. BIM B-2242. Next base: position 289,068 of record NZ_CP061721.1, on the reverse strand, counting down.
CCTTCGCTGAGTACGTCCTGGGGCATTCCGGTCCCCTGTTCGCAGCAACGTCCTCACTGATTGCCCTGGGCTTCTCGCGTGAACCGCGCCTGCGAAGGGTCATGGAGGTGGGCTTGGGCTGCACCATCGGCATTGCCGTTGGTGATCTGTTGCTGCACTGGCTGGGCAGCGGAATCTGGCAGGCCGCAGTCGTCCTTCTCTTCTCCATCCTGCTGGCCCGCTTCCTGGACAGCGGCAATATTTTCACCACGCAGCTGGGACTGCAGTCGCTGCTGGTGGTGCTGCTGCCGGCGCCCGACGGCGGGCCGTTCACCCGCAGCATCGATGCCATTGTTGGCGGGGTGGTTGCGCTGCTGGTGACCATCCTGGTGCCCAAGGATCCGCGGCGGGAGCCCCGCAAGGATGTCCGGAAACTGCTCCACGAACTGGCCGAAGTGTTGCGGGAATGTGCCACTGCGCTAAGCAACAGCGACTCCACGCAGGCGTGGCACGCGCTGATCCGCGGCCGGAACTGCCAGCCGCTTGTGGACGCGATGCGCCATTCCCTGCGCGCTTCCGGCGAGGTGGCCACGCTCGCGCCGGCCCACCGACGGCACCGTGACGAGCTGGAGCGGCTGGACACCTCCCTGGACTTCATCGATCTGGCGCTCCGCAACAGCCGCGTGTTTGCGCGCCGGCTCACCAGCGCCATCAACCATGCCGCACTGTCGGACGAGGCGACCGAGAACATTGCGGAGGTGCTCCAGGACACCGCGGCCGCGATTGATGAACTCGCGCTGGGCCTGGCCGAGACGCACGACGGCGTCCGCCGCGCCCATCTGCGCACCGCCCGGCAGGACCTCAGCGAGATCGCGCTGCGGCTCCATCCCAAGCTTCTCCGGGTGGAACGGCTGGAGGGTGAAACCGTGGTGATGCTGTTCCGGCCGCTGATGGTGGACCTGTTGGAGGCCACCGGGATGGACTCGCGCGAGGCCAGGGACATTCTGCCGGCGCTCTAGCGGGTGCTACCGGTCGTTTTCGTAATGAACGCCCAGCTGTGACCTTGCATCGTCGAGGATTTGCATGATTTTCACGCTTTCATGCCAGGGCATCAGGGGGCTTTCCGGAAGCCCTGCGCGGATGCACCGGCCGGCTTCACGCAGTTCATGGATGAAGCCTTCGGTTGCCTCGTAGAACTCCTCCACCTGCACCCTCCCGTCCGGCCCTGCGTATTCCAGCCGGCGGGCGTTGTAGAGGGGCGAGCCGGTGCGAAGCCAGCCCTTGGTGCCGCTCACGGTCACGATGCCGGGGCTGGCGGATTCCAGGGAGGACACCAGCTGGGCTGCGGCGCCGTCAGCGTATCCGAGGGTCAGGGTGTTCTGGACGTCGATTCCGTCGCGATTCAGCCGGCCGGCGGCGGTGACGCTGTCCGGAAAGCCCAGCATGCCCACCGCCCAAGTCAGCGGATAGGCGGCGAGATCCAGCAGGGCACCGCCGCCGGCCGCCGGATCCCAGAGCCTGTCGCGGGGATCGTACGTGGCCGCAAAGCCGAGATCGGCCTGCACCCAGCGGACTGTGCCGATTCCGCCGGCACGGACCACTTCAAGCGCCCGCCGCGTTGACGGCAGGAACCGCGTCCACATCGCCTCCATGAGGAACAGTTCCTGCTCACGCGCCAACAGTATGAGCTCCTGGGCTTCCCGGGCGTTGACCGTGAGCGGTTTCTCGCACACGACGTGCTTGCCTGCTGTGAGGGCCGCCGTGGCAACCTCATGGTGCCGTGCATGCGGCGTCGCGATGTAGACCACGTCCACGTCCGGATCATCAAAGAGTTGCTCATAGGCTGTCGCCCCGGGCTGGTCGTGATAACTCGTGGCGAAGCCATACTGCCCCGCGAACGCCTTCGCCGCGGCCGCGCTCCGCGAGCTCACAGCATGCAGGACCGAGTTTTCCAGGCGGGCGAGGTCGGCGGTGACGCGGTGGGCGATCCGCCCGGTGGCCACCACGCCCCAGTTCAGGGGTTGACCTTGGGCAGCAGGGATCATGAGTGTGTTCCGCTCGATAGGTGTGGCCGGCCTTAAAGGTCAGGCAGATGCCCGTATGACCAGCGACGTGGGAATCCGGGTGACCCTGTCCGCGGGTTTTCCGTCGATCAACTCAACCAGTGTCTCTGCCATTTTTTTGCCCATCTCGATGACGGGGTGATGCACGGTTGTCAGCGGCGGATTGACAGAGGTGGCAAACGAATCGTCGTCGAACCCCACCACCGCCACGTCAGCCGGGATCCGGATCCCGCGCTCCTGGAGCACGGTGTAGGCGCCCGCGGCCATCTGGTCATTGGCCACGAACAGCCCGTCGATGGGCTTGCCGCGCTCAAGGAGCCGCCGCATGGCCTTGGCGCCGGAGGAAAGCGTGAAGTCCCCGTACTCCACCAGGGAATCGTCCAGTCCGGACGCTTCCATGGCCTTCCGCCAGCCGGTAAAACGGTCGACGCCGGGCGGCATGTCCTGCGGTCCGGCGATGGTGGCGATGTGGGTGCGGCCGCCCTCAACCAGCAGCCGGGTTGCGCCTTCGGCGGCGGCCTCGTTGTCAACGTCCACGTAGTAGCTTCCGCCCTCGGCCAGCGGCCTGCCCGCGAAAACCATGGGGATGTGGTCGCTGACGTGGGCCCAGGACCGGTCCCCTGCGTGGTGGGAGACCACCAGGGCACCTGCGACGTTGCCGCCGAGCAGGAATGCCCTGGTCTTTTCGGGTTTGGCTTCTGATGCGATGACCATGTTCAGCGTGTAGTCGGTGTCTGCGAGATAGAGGGCCACGCCCTGGACAACGGAGGCGAAGAACGGATCCGCGAAGACCTTGGAGGTGGATTCCGGCACGATCAGGCTGATGGAATTGGGCTTCCGGCTGGCGAGGGACCGCGCGGCACGGTTGGGTGTGTAATTCACGGCGAGAATGGCTTGGCGGACCTTCGCGGCGATGTCTTCGTCCACGCTGGGAACGTGGTTAACCACGCGGGAGACGGTGGCTCGGGACACGCCGGCCAGCGCAGCCACCATTTCAAGGGTGGGCGCCGGCCGGCTTCCGCTGGGGTCTTGCTTCAAGATCTTCGCTCCGTGACGTTGAGCGGGCTTCGCCCGGTACTCCAGTTTAGGCAGAGCGAGAGGCCGGGAGCGCGCGGGCATGCTGCTTCGCGGCGGCGATTAGCCGTGCGTATGCGTGGCCGCTGGCCTTCACGGTGCGCTCGAAGGTGCCGTAATCCACCCGGACTATACCGAAGCGCTTGCCGTATCCCCAGGACCATTCGAAGTTGTCCAGCAACGACCAGACGAAATAGCCGCGAACATCCACGCCCTGATCGAGCGCTTCCCCGACAGCCGCGATGTGGTCAAGGATAAAGCCGGTGCGCTCCGTATCCTGCACTGAGCCGTCCGGTTCCACGGTGTCGTCGTAGGCGGCGCCGTTTTCAGTAATGTACAGCGGCGGGAGGCCGGGGTATTCCTCGCCAAGGCGGACCAGCAGCTTCCGCAACCCGTCCGGGTTCACTTCCCAGTCCATGGCGGTCCGCGGCAGCCCCCGGCTGGGGAACGCGATGTCCTCGGACCCGATCCATGGTGAGGCGGCCACACGTTCGGCACCGCCGGAGTGTCCGTCCCCGCCCTCGTGGTCCGCGTGGCCGCTGATCAGGTCATCGTGATAGTGGTTGACGCCCAGGAACTCCAGCGGTGCGCTGATTACTTCCAGGTCCCCGGGGAGGATGAGTTCCGGGAGTCCGAACGGCGCGAGATCCACCAGTGTGTCCTGCGGATAGCTTCCGAGCAGGATCGGGTCCAGGAAGATCCGGTTCTGCAGGGAGTCGAAGCGCCGGGCAGCGTCCAGGTCGACGGGGTCCGCCGGGTCCCGGGGAATGGAGTTGCTCAGGTTGAGGGTGATCCCCAGGTTTTGGGCGCCGCGTTCCCGCAGGGCGTTAACGGCCAGGCCGTGCGCCAGATGCTGGTGGTGCACCGCCGCGATGGCTGCCCGCGGTTCCTGGCGGCCCGGGGCGTGGACCCCGGAACCGTAGCCCAGCAACGAGGAACAGAAGGGCTCGTTGAACGTGGTCCAGTGCTGCACCCTGTCGCCGAGGACGTCGTAAACGTCGTAGGCATACTCGACGAACCGGTAGGCGGTGTCCCTGTTCGCCCAGCCGCCTTTTTCCTCCAAGGCCTGCGGGAGGTCCCAGTGATACAGGGTGAGCCAGGGCAGGATTCCCGCCTCCAGCAGTTCGTCCACAAGGCGCGAGTAGAAATCCAGGCCCTCCGGGTTTGCTGCCCGGTCCCCTGGCCGGACGCGGGCCCAGCTGGTGGAGAAACGGTAGGAGTCCAGCCCCAGCTCCTTCATCAGCCGGACGTCTTCGGGCATCCGGTGGTAGTGGTCCACGGCCTGCTCCAGGTTCTCGCCCTTGGCGATGGCGCCGGGGATCCGGGCAAAGTGGTCCCACACGGAGTCCTCCTTGCCGCCTTCGTGTCCGGCTCCCTCGATTTGGGCGGCCGCCGTCGCTGACCCCCAGATGAATCCGTCCGGCCACTGCCGTGAGTACGTCGAATGTGGCATTAGCCCTTCACTGCTCCTTGCATAATTCCTGAAATGAGTTGTTTTCCTGCAACGACGAACAGCACCAGCAACGGCAGGGTGGCAAGCACCGCACCTGATAGGACCACAGAGTAGTCCACGTACCGGGCCGACTGCAGTTGGCTGAGCGCCGTCTGCAACGTCGGGTTGCCCGCATCGAGCACCAGCAGCGGCCAGAGGAAGTCCGTCCACGCTGTCATAAAGGTGAACAGGCCCAGGATGGCCATTGCCGGGCGGGCTGCGGGAATCGCCACGTGCCAGAAGGTGGAGATCATGTTGGCTCCGTCCATGCGGGCGGATTCAATGAGCTCATCCGGGATGACATCCACCAGGTACTGCCGCATGAAGAACACACCGAAGGCGGTCACCAGGGTGGGCACCACAACGGCGCCGATCTCACCGGTCCAGCCCAGGGTCCGCATCACCATAAAGAGGGGGATGATGCCCAGCTGAGTGGGGATGGCCATGGTGGCAACGACCATCAGCATCAGTCCGTTGCGGCCACGGAACCTGAGTTTTGCGAAGGCGTAGCCGGCAAGGGTTGAAAAGCTGACCACCGAAACGGTGATGATGCCGGAGATCAGGACGCTGTTTCCCAGTGCCAGCCAGAACGGAATGGTGTCGAAGACCTCCGCTACGTTCTTCCAGAAGTTTCCGCCGGGCAGAAGGGGCGGCCAGGTCTCCCCCAGTGCTTCGTTTGACCGGCTGCCGATGACCACGGACCACCACAGCGGATAGGCGGAGGCTGCCAGGAAGGCCAGCAGCAGGCCGTAGCTGAGGAATCCGGGGCGTTCGCCGGTGCCGAACACGCGCTTGCGGAAGAGGGCTGGCTTTGCCGGGGGCACTGCTGCAGGGACCGGGCCCCTGCCTGCCATGGGTTCCGCACGGTCCATGATGCTCATCGTTCAGTCCTTTCAGCGCGCTTCCGAAGCGCCTTCCGCCGGGCAGCACGCGAAGGCTTGGGCGTGTCAGCTGTGGCAATCCGGCGGGAGATCAGGTAGTTGACGAGGCCGAAAAGCAGGATGATCAGGAACAGCAGCCAGGCGATGGTTGATGCTTTGCCGAAGTTCTGGCGCTGGAAGGCCATTTCCCAGAGGTACAGGACAGTGGTTTGGAACTGGCGCTGTGATCCGCCTGCTGTGGCCGGGTCAAACAGCCTGGGTTCGGTGAAGATCTGCAGTCCGCCGATGGTGGCCGTGATAACAACAAACACCATGGTGGGCCGGATGCTGGGCAGGGTGATGCTGAAGAACCGGCGCATGGCCCCCGCCCCGTCCAGGGCCGCCGATTCGTAGAGATCCCGCGGCACCGCCTGCATGGCGGCCAGCAGGATCAGCGCGTTGTAGCCTGTCCAGCGCCAGTTGACCATGGTGGCGATGGCTACGTGGCTGGGGAACGTTTCGTTTTGCCACAGCACAGGGTCAAGGCCGAAGTTGCCGATGATGTTGTTGATCAGGCCGTACTGCTCACCGAACATGTTGGTGAAGATCATGGCCACCGCAACCGGGGTCACGATGTACGGCAGCAGGACGCTCATCCGCCAGAAGGTCTTGGCACGGAGGTTCTGGTCCAGTACCGCGGCCAGGAAAAGCGCCACTGCCAGCTGCGGAATGGCGGAGAGCAGGAAAATGCTCATGGTGTTGAGAAGGGAATTCCAGAAGAAGCGGTCCTGCAGGACCTCCGCGAAGTTGTCCAGGCCTACGAACTGCCCTTGGCCTTTGAGGAGGTGCCAGTCAAAGAGGCTGACAAAGAAGGTGTAGACCAGCGGGAAAAGGCCCACGAGGGCGAACAGGATAAAGAATGGCGCGACGTAGAGGTATGGCGATGCCTTGACGTCGAAGATGCTCAGGCGTTGCCTGAAGGTGGCTTTGGGTTTGGTCACCGGGGGCTTGGCGGATCGGTTCAGGGTGGTTGTCATGGGTTCTCGCACTCCATCGGGGGGCCTCCCGGCCGGGAGGCCCCACAGCGGGTCCTGCTAGTTGTTGACGACCAGGTCGTTGAGGAGGCGCAGCGCTTCAGTCCAGGCCTGGCCCGCATCGGCCTTTCCGGCGTCGAGGCTCTTCAGCGCAGGGCCGAAGACGTTTTCCTGGATGACTGAATCCTGCGGGCCCTTGAACTGGGCCACTACACCCTTGGCGCGGTTTGCCAGGATAACGCCGGTGGAGGCGTTGTTGAACAGGACGTTGGGGGTGGCATCCGATACCAGCTTCTCCTGGGCTTTGAGCGTACTGGGGAAGTTGTTGGCTGCAGCGGACTGCTTGACCTGTTGCTCGGGAGCCGTCAGCCAGGCGGCCAGTTTTGCGGCTTCTGCGGGGTGTTCGGAGGTCTTGGGCACCGTGAGGAAGGCTCCGCCCCAGTTGGAGGCGCCGCCCGGGAAGACGTCCGCGAAGTCCCAGCCGCTGTCTGCGCCGCCGCCGGCCGATTCCAGCTGGCCTTTGATGGTGCCGAGCATCCAGCCGGGGCAGACGAAGGTGGCGAAGGAGCCGTCAACGAATGCCTTGCCTTTGCCCCAGTCGAACTGGGTCTGGTTGGCTGACAGCCCGGCTGCGGTGCCGGCGGCAAGCATCTCGAACTTGCCCTTCATCTCGGCGTTACCGTCGATGTTCAGCTCACCGTCCTTGCTGTAGTACCCCTCCTCCATCTGGTTCACCATGGAGTTCCACACAAAGCCGGACTGGTCGTACCAGGCCTTGCCGGTGGCGGCCTTGTACTGCTTGCCCAGTTCGAAGTACTTCTCCCAGGTGGCGTCCTCGCCGCCAAACAGCTTGGCAACGGATTCGCGGTCGCTGGGCAGTCCGGCGGCTTCAAAGAGTTTGCCGTTGTAGCAGAGGCCTTGAGGCCCGATGTCGGTCCCGTATCCGATGACGCGGTCGTCAGGATCGGTTCCCTGCTTGAATTTCCAGTCCACCCAATTGGCTTTGATGTCGGCCGCACCGTGTTCGTTGAGGTCCGTGAACTGGTCCGAGACCTCCATGATGGAGCCCAGCCAGCCTTCCTCGATGGCTACCACGTCGCTGAGACCTGAGCCTGCGGCCAGCTTCGTGAAGGCATCGGTGCGGGCGTTGGCGCCGCGGTCAATGTTTGTTGCCTTGATCTTGACGCCGGGGTTTGCGGCCTCGTACTGGCCGTAAAGATCGCCGTAGCCAAAGGTTCCGAACGTGGTGACCGTCAGTTCAATCGGGTTTTCTGCGCTTGCAGGCTGATCAGAACTGCTGCCGCAGCCCGTGGCGATAAGGGCCAAAGCTGCTGCGCCCGCTATGGCGGCAGCGGTATTTCGTCGTGAAAATTTCACGTTCACTCCTTTGTGGGGGAAATTGCCCGGGGCCGAGAGAGCGCTCTCTCGCAAGTTCCACAACTCTAAAGGCGGCGCTGATCACTGTCAAGAGAGCGCTCTCTCAGAGGTGTTTAATTGACCGCCAGTACGTCGCTTCGCCGGACCGGGAGAGCAATGTCAGGCCCGGCGGTTAGGGTGGAACCCATGGCAACAAAGACTTCCCGCGCATCCAAGGCGCCCGCGTACAAATGCGCCGAATGCGGCTGGACCGCCGTCAAGTGGGTGGGGCGCTGCGGCGAATGCCAGGCGTGGGGCACCGTTGAGGAAACCGGTACGGCTGTGGCGCGCACGACGGCGGCAACAACAGTTGTGGAACCGGCGCGCCGGATTGCCGAGGTAGACGCCACCACGGCGGCTTTCCTGCCCACCGGCGTCGACGAACTGGACCGCGTTTTGGGCGGCGGGCTGGTCCCCGGCGCTGTGATCCTCCTGGCCGGCGAGCCGGGTGTGGGCAAGTCCACGCTGCTGCTGGATGTCGCCGCGAAGTTCGCCCGCACCGCGCAGGACGTCCTCTATGTCACGGGCGAGGAGTCCGCGGCCCAGGTGAAGCTGCGCGCGGAACGGATCGACGCCGTCGCGGATTCCCTCTACCTGTCAGCGGAAACGGACCTGGGCCAGGCCCTGGGGCAGGTCGAAAAGATCGAGCCGCGGCTGCTGATTGTGGACTCGGTCCAGACCCTCAGCAGCGCGGACGTGGACGGCAGTGCCGGCGGCGTATCGCAGGTGCGCGAGGTGGCTGCGTCCATCATTGCGGCCGCCAAGCGGCGCAACATGACCACGCTGCTGGTGGGCCACGTGACCAAGGACGGCTCCATCGCCGGGCCGCGCCTGCTCGAGCACCTGGTGGACGTGGTGTGCCAGTTCGAAGGCGAACGCCATTCCCGGCTCCGGATGCTGCGCGCGGTGAAAAACCGGTACGGTCCCACGGATGATGTGGGCTGTTTCGACCTGAACGAGAAGGGGATCGAGGGCCTGACGGATCCCAGCGGGCTGTTTGTCAGCCGCACCAAGGAGCCCGTTTCCGGCACCTGCATCACGGTGACCATGGAAGGCCGGCGGCCGTTGCTGGCGGAGGTGCAGTCGTTGCTGGCCGAAAGCCCCAACTCCCAGCCCCGGCGTGCCACCAGCGGCCTGGACAGTTCCCGGGTGTCCATGCTTTTGGCCGTCCTGCAGCAGCGGGCCGGCTGCCTCCTGCACAAGGACGATTCCTATGTGGCCACGGTGGGCGGCGTGAAGCTCAGCGAACCCGCCACGGACCTGGCCGTTGCCTTGGCCGTGGCCTCTGCCAAGGCCCGCAAGCCCCTGCCCATCCGGCTGATTGCCTTCGGGGAAGTGGGTTTGGCGGGCGAAGTGCGGCCCGTGCCCGGGATCAACCAGCGGATCCAGGAAGCGCACCGGCTGGGCTTCACGCACGCTGTGGTTCCGGCCAGCCATAACGGCCCCGGCCCTGTCCCCGCGGGGTTCTCCGTCCGCGAAGTGGAGCACCTCACGGAGGCACTGAGCCTGCTGATCGGGTAGCTGGCGGGATCTCGTTCCTTACGGGCCGGCCAGGCGGTGCCCCGCTCATTCCGGTTTGAAGTTGAGGAGGACTTTGCCGGATTGGGCGGAGTTTTTGGCGGTGGTGAAGGCGTCGAGTCCCTGGCTGAGGGGGTAGTCGTGGGTGATGACGGGCCCGATGTGCAAGGTGCCGTCGGCGAGGGCAGTGATGACGTCATCGATCTCGTCGTTGAACCGGAATGAGCCTTTGAGGTCCAGTTCGCGGGTAATGGCCAGGGAGATCAGGACCGGCTGGGGTCCGGTGGGCAGCAGCCCGACCATGACCACGGTCCCGCCGCGGGCCGCGCCGCCGATGGCCGAGGCCAGGCCGTGGTGGCTGCCGGAGGATTCGATCACGATATCGGCCTGCACGGCCGCGATCGTGTCCGCGTCCGGTGCCTGCAGGACCGCGTCCGCCCCGACCGCTGTGGCGATCTCCAGCGGCTTGGGGTGCATGTCGACGGCGGTGATCCGGGCCGCGCCGGCACGTTTGAGGACCGCAACACACAGGGCCCCGATCGGGCCGGACCCGATCACCAGGGCGGACTTGCCGGCTACGTCCCCGGCCCGGGCCACCGCGTGCCAGGCCACCGACGCCGGTTCGATCAGCGCCGCGGTGCGCAGGTCCAGGGCCTCCGGCAGGGCCCGGAGCATCCGGGCGGGCAGGTTCACGTACCGGGCGAACGCCCCGTCGGTGTGCGGGAACCGCGCCGCGGACCCCAGGTAGGTGCAGCCCGGAGACAGGTTCGGCCGCTCCCCCGGGTACCGGACCGTCCCGTCACCGGGGCCGGGGGTCGCCGGGTGGACCGCGACCGGGGTGCCCGCGGCCGGGCCCGTCCCGTCCGCCGCGGCGACCACCACAACACCGGAAATCTCGTGCCCCAGCACCATCGGGGCCTTCAGGATCGATTCGCCGGCCGCGCCGTGGAGCCAGTAATGCAGGTCCGACCCGCAGATCCCGCCGTACGCGACCTCCACCACCGCCTCATCCGGTCCCGGCACCGCGAGCGGCACGTCCTCGATCCGCAGATCCCCCGCCGCATACGCCACCACGGCCGGGCCGGAGACGGGCAGGGCTGTCCCTGCTGCCGGGGCTGTCCCGTGGGTTTCCCGGGCTGACCCTGTCACCGCTGAGGCCTCCATCAGACCACCACCGTCATGCCGCCGTCGATAAAGACCGTCTGGCCGTTGACAAAATCCGACCCGTCCGAGGCCAGCCACACCGCGGGCCCGGCCAGGTCCTGCACGGTCCCCCACCGGTGCGCCGGGGTCCGGCCCAGGATCCAGGCATTGAACTGCTCATCGTCCACCAGGTTCTGCGTCATCTCCGTATGGATATACCCCGGCGCGATCCCGTTGATCTGCAACCCCGAGCCCGCCCACTCGGCCGTCATCGCCCGGGTCAGGTTCCGCAAACCGCCCTTCGCCGCCACATACGGGGCGATCGTGGGCCGGGCCAGGTCCGTCTGCACCGAACAGATGTTAATGATCTTGCCCTTCCCGCGCGGGATCATGAACCGGGCAGCCGCCCGGCCCACCAGGAACGCGCTGGTCAGGTCCGTGGCGATCACCCGCTCCCAATCCGCGACGTCCAGCTCCAGCATCGGCACCCGGTGCTGGATCCCGGCGTTATTCACCAGGACCCGCAACGGGCCCACATGCTCCTCCACCCACGCCACACCCCGGGCAGCCTCCGCATCACTGGTGACATCAAACGCCACACTATGGACCCGGCCCGGCGCGAAATCGGCAGCCAACGCCGCCTCCGCGGCCTTCAACCGCTCCGCATTAATCCCGTTCAACACCACCGTCGCCCCGGCCTCAGCCAACGCCCGCGCCAACGCAAAACCAATCCCCCGGCTCGACCCCGTCACCAAAGCAACCCGACCCGTCAAATCAAAAAGTGGACTCATGCGAACGGTCCTGCCTGTACCAGGTTGGCCGGGGCCTGTCCCGCGGCCAGCGCCTCGAGCTGCTTCCGGAGGAGTTTCAGGATCCGCGGCTGGAACGCCGAGGCGTTGCCGCCGACGTGCGGGGTGATCAGGGCGTTGGTGGCGGACCACAGCGGGTGGTCCTGCGGCAGCGGTTCGGGATCGACGACGTCGATGGCGCAGTTCAGGCGTCCGGACAGAACCTCCTTGGTCAGCGCAGCGGTGTCCACCACAGAGCCGCGGCCAACGTTCACCACCAGGGCGCCGTACGGAAGGGCCGCCAGGACCTCTTCGCCGATCAGCTGGTGGGTGTGCTCGTTCAGTGGCAGTACCGACACAAGAATGTCGTGCGTGGCGGCCAGCTCAGTCAGCTCGGACGAGGCGTGCACGTCGCCGTGTTCGTCTGTGCGGGCCGAGCTGCCGACGCGGGTGACGGTGACTTCGAACGGCGCCAGGCGCAGGGCAATTTCGTGACCGATTCCGCCCACGCCCACCAGCAGCACCCGACGGTCTGCCAGGGACTGGCGGCGCTCCGGCCTCCAGAGGCCGTACTGCGCATCGCGGACTGCCTGGTCGATGCCGCGCAGTTTGGCGAGGATCAGACCAATGGCAAGCTCCGCCGTCGCGGCCGCATGGACACCCGAGGCGCTGGCCACGCCGGCGGCCGGGCCGGCCGCCTCGATCACGCCGTCGTACCCGGTGGACTGCGTCTGCACGTACTTCAGGTTGGGGGCTTTGCCCAGGGATCCCAACACCGCGCCGGCGTTGATATACGGCAGGATGACGCCGTCAATCTCAGCCAGCGTCCCGCCGTCGGGATCCGATTCCAGGTCCCAGACGACTCCCCGCAGCCCTCCGGGCAGGGGTGAGAGATCGTCGAGGAGCTGCTGGTCGGGGAAGCTGACGGTGCGGACTGTTTGCATCGGGTAAACCTGTTTCAATCGGTGGTAGGTGGGTGCGGGCCGTTTAGCGCCGGTCGAAGGTGAGGCCGCCGGGGACCTGGAACGTGGGCATAAGCTCCAGCATGCCAACATTTACGTGCCGGGGTGTTTCGATGGCGTAGTCCATGGCGTTGACGATGTCGTCGGTGGTCAGCGACTCATAGCCTTCGTAGTAGGTCTTCCACGCCTCTTCCATGGCCTCGGGTGTGCCGCCCATATTGCGCCCGAAAATTTCCGTTTCAACGCGGCCGGGGCAGATTTCGGTGACGCGTATGCGCTTGCCGACGGTGTCGTTGCGCAGCTGGCGGGAGATCTGGTGCACCGCGGCCTTGGTGGCGTGGTAGACCGTGTGGCCGTAGAAGTTGTAGAGGCCGGCGATGGAGCTGACGTTGACCACGTGGCCGCGGTCGCGTTCCACCATGCCCGGCAGGACCAGCCTGGTCAGCTGGAGGAGGCCGCGCAGGTTGACGTCAATGAGTTCGTCGATGTCGTTCTCGCTGGAGTCCAGGATGTTGCCCGGCCGTGACACACCGGCGCAGTTCACCAGGACATCCACCTCAAGATCACCGACGACGGCGGCCAGCGCGGCAGTGTCAGTCAGGTCCACCACGTGCGGGACTGCGCCGGTCTTGTCCGCCAGTTCCTTCAGGCGTTCCTCGTTCCTGGCCAGGGCGTGGACCGTGAGTCCCCGTTTGGTCAGGCGCTCGGCGATGGCGGCGCCCATTCCGGTGGAAGCACCGGTGACAACAGCCGTTGAGTAATCGGAAAAAGACATGAAGATCTCCTCTGAGGGTGCAGCCCAGTGCTGCTTGATGAAGTGGAAGATTAGGCGTCGCGGAGCGGCAGGTGTGCCCGGTCCTTGACAGTGCTGACGGCCGCGAGGGTGCCCAGCGCCGTGATGACGGCGTAGAAGGCGGGCATGTAGATGTTGCCGGTGATGGAGATCAGCCAGGTCAGCAGCAGCGGCGCCGTGCCGCCGAAGAGTGCCGAAGAGATGTTATAGCCCAGGCCGTAGGCGGAGTAGCGGACCCGGGTGGGGAACAGTTCGACGATCAGGATGTGGATCACGGCGGTGTGGCCGGCGAAGACCACAGCCATAAGGCAGGCTCCCAGGATGGCCAATGCCATCTCGCCCGTGGCGATCAGGGCGTAGGCGGGTATGCCGATGACGGCCATGGCGATGGCCGAGCCGGCGATGACTTTCTTGCGGCCGATGCGGTCCGACAGGGCGCCCATGAACGGAATCGCGATGCAGATGACCACCAGGCTGCAGGCGGTCACGAGGAGTGCTTCGCCGATGGTGAAGTTCAGCTGTTTGCCCTTGAGGAACGTGGGCATGTAGGAGAACAGGACGTAATAGCCGGAGCCGTTCATCAGCGGGATGAACAGGGCCAACAGCATGGCACGGCGGTGCTCAGGTGAAGCGAAGGCTTCCTTCAGCGGGTTATTGGACAGCCCGCCCTCTTCCTTCAGCTTCTCGAAGTTGGGGGTGTCGCTGATCGCCTTTCGGATGTACCAACCAATGACGCCCATGGGGATGGCAACCAGGAACGGAATGCGCCATGCGAACGAACCGAAGCCGCCGCCGTCGATCGCTGCCTGCGTGAGCCAGGGCGACATGGAGAACGCGACCAGCGTACCGGTGAGCAGGGCTGCGAACGAGGCGATCTGGGCGTAGGAGGTGATGATGCCGCGCTTGCCTTCAGGGGCGTGCTCGGCGAGGAAGGTCATGGCGCCGGCGGCTTCGCCGCCAACGGAGAAGCCTTGGAGCATGCGGAGCAGCACCAGGAGGACCGGTGCGGCGATGCCGATGGCCGAGTAGGCCGGAAGTAAGCCGATGCCCGCCGTCGCAACGCTGATCAGCAGGATGACAAAGACCAGCAGCTTTTGCCGCCCGATCCGGTCCCCCAGGTAACCGCAGACCACAGCGCCAAGGGGGCGCACGAAGAAGGACACAGCGTAGCCGGCGAAGACGAACAGCAGGGCGTTGTCCGGGTTGCCGGGAGCCAGGAAGACGAGGGCGAGTGTTCCAGCCATAAAGGCGAAGATGCCGTTGTCATAGAGTTCCACGAAGATGCCGACGCAGCCGGCCGTGACGACCTTGCGGGTCTGCTTGCTGCTGAGCCGCTCTTGGTGCGGCTGGGCCGCGTGCGTAGAGGTGGACATGGCGTTCCTTACTTATGGGGATGGTAACAATGCTTTGTGGATGAAGCGAGGGCTTTTAGCTTCCGGCGGCCGGCGTTTAGCCTCCGGCGGCCGGCGCGAGCTGGTGCCAGCCCGGCTGGTCGCCGATGCCCAGGAGCGAGAACACTGTGCCGACAGTGGAACGCAGTGTTTCCAGTTCCCTGATCGCTGCCCGGTGTTTCGCTGTTGCTTCGGTGACGGTGGTTCTTCTGAACCGGATCTTGTGGCCTGGCCGCGCCTGGGCCAGGACGTCCAGCGAGCGGCTGGTGACAACGGCGAGGACGGGGTAGCCGGCGGTGACCCCACGTCCGCGGTGCAGCACCAGGAGTTCTTCGCGGGACGGTACCTCGATGGCTCCCACGGGGACGCCCCGGGACAACACCTCGGCTGTGGACTGGCGTTCCGGGAGTGCTCCGCCCAGCCGCAGGCCGATATGGTTGCTCCGGCCGCTGACCGTGTATTCGGTGCTGTAGAGCAGGTCCGCGGTGTCGCCGAACTCGTCCACATCCGGGCCGTCCGTCACGTCCACCACCGCAGTGCTGCTGAATTCCGGCCGGATGAGGCCCAGGCGGAACAGCGGGAGATCGAAGTACGGCTGGCGGATCGGCGGGATAGCGCGGAAGGTCTTCAGTTCGGTCCCTTCCGTCAGCCGCAGCCCGAAGCCGACGACGGTGTCCGGCGCGCAGCTGCCCAGGAGGACCGGTGCCTCAACCGAGCCGTGGACAGCGACGTAGGCGCGGAGGCCGCCGTCGATCCTTCGCAGCGCTACGGTCTCCCCCGCCCGTACGGACACCGGCTCCCACTGCTGGCACTCGCGCCCGCCCACCGTGAGGTGCAAGGGTGCGCCGGTGACGGCGATGAGGATGTCCGTGGTGGCCCGCATGCGGAAGTCCAGTGCGGTGGCCTCCATCAATGGAGCTTTGTCAGCGTTTCCGGCCAGGATGTTGGCGGCCCGGGCAGAGAACTGGTCCAGCGCACCGTTGACAGGGAGTCCGAACCGGGGGCCGCGGAAGCGTCCCAGGTCCGTGACCACGGTGTTGCCCGGCTGCTGGATGATCAGGCTCATTGCGCCGCCTCCATTTTCCGGCCTGCATACTGGGCGAACTCTTCGGGCTGGATCCGGTGGAACCGGAGGGTGTCGCCGGGGACGTAGGGAACCAGCGGCTCAGCCATGGCGTCAAGAACGGTCAGCGGAGTCTGTCCGATCACACACCAGCCACCCGGTGCCACGGCGGGGGCGATGACCGCCTGCCGGCCGGCCACCGACACGGCGCCTGCCGGGACGGACAGCCGGGGGTCCTTCAGCCGCGGCACGGGGAAGGGAAAATCGGGACCGTCCATCATGGGCGAGCCGGCCGGAGCGCCGAGGCAGCGGATCACGTAGGACTTGGTGGTGTGAAGCTCGATGATCTGCTCGACCGAGAGCTGCTGCTGCCCGGCAACGCGCTCCAGGTCGGGACCGTACTCGCCGCCGTACACCACGGGAACGCTGAATTCCCGGGGCGTGCGGGCGGGGGCGCCGGTGAATTCGAGCTGGCGCAGGCCCAGGAGGACAAAGGCCCTGACCTGCCGCGCGGACGTGACGCCGGGATCAAATTCCACCAGCAGCGAGTCGTAGGTGGGCACTGCGCCGTGGACGCCGTCGGCACCCGCAGCGTCCAGCCACTCCGCAAGGGCGTGGACGGTGGCCCAGTTGGCCTCCCGGTCCGGAGAGGACGCGACGACGCGCAGTGCGGCGTCGCCGGATTCAAACACCTCCACCGGAGGCAGTGCTGGAGTTGGCGTGGCGGTCATGTCAGGCGGCTTTCACTTTGGCGGCGAGCACCCGGGCGAGCGGGGCAATGGTCACGCCGGCGCGTTCCAGTTCAGCGCGGACCTGACGTGCCAGCTGGACGGCGCCCGGGGTGTCACCGTGGAGCAGGATGGTGTCTGCAACGATCGGCAGGTCGGTTCCGGCGACGGTCTCGATGACGCCTTCGCAGACCATGCGGATGGTTCGGGCCACGATGGTTTTGGGATCGTGGATCACGGCGCCGGGCCGGCTGCGCGGCACCAGGGTCCCGTCTGCTTCGTAGGCCCGGTCTGCGATTCCCACGATGCCCACGGGGAGCCGGCGGGCTGTGGCAGCGTCAGCGAGTTCGCCGTCCTGGGCCAGGACAATCAGATCCGGATTGATGCGGGCGGCGGCGTCAGCCACGGCCTCCGCGTAGTCGGGGCGGGTGGCCACGAGGTTGCCCAGGCGGCCGTGGGGTGCGAGGTGGACGACGCCGGCGCCATGGTAGGCAGCGAAAGCGCTCAGCGCCCCGAACTGGTACAGGACGTCGTGGCGGACTTCATCTGCTGTGAGGTCCATGGCGCGGCGGCCGAAGCCGCGGAGGTCAGGGAAGCTGGGGTGCGCGCCGATGGCCACGCCGCGGCGCACGCATTCGGCGACGGTGGCGTTCATGATGTCCGGGTCGCCGGCATGGAAGCCGCAGGCGATGTTGGCGCTGGAGACCACGTCGAGCAGGGCCGCGTCGTCGCCCATCGAGTAGGCGCCGAAGCCTTCTCCGAGATCTGCTACGAGATCAACCATGGGTCCCATGTGAGCCCTCCTTGGGGGTGTTGGCACGGCGCTGGCCATGCACAGCGGCAGCTGCCGGAAGCGGAAGTGGGTGGACCGGCCTGATGGAGCTTGGGTCCCGTGGCCCGGATTACCGGGCTTGTAGAAAAAGTCTGACACCGGGATTTGGATCACACAAAGACGTAATCGGTGTCACGGGATAGGTGCCGGTTATGACCCGCACCTCTTCCGGAGCATGACCCGGACGGCGTTCTGCCCGGTCCGCTGGTGCGGACCGGGCAGGGCTGTTCGGTTGTTGGGTGTTGCGTTATTGGCTTGCTGGGCAGGGCAGGTCGGCCCGGTTGGAGGGCCGCCCGCTGCCCTAGCGGAGGGCCTTGCGGAGCCCCATGACGCGTTCGACGACTACCACCACAGCCAGCGAGATCAGAATCAGGATGACGGACAGGGCCGCGACGGCGGCATCGGCGGAGTTTTCGACATACCGCAGCACCTGCACGGGCAGGGTGGGCAGGCCCGATTCGGCCACGAACAGGGAGATCACCGCTTCGTCGAAGGAAACGATGAAGGCTATGACGCCGCCGGCAATCACACCCGGCTGGATGATGGGCAGGGTCACCCGCCGGAACACCGTCCAGGAGCCGGCCCCCAGGATGCGGGCCGCCGCCTCACAGGACGTGTCCGTGGTGGCCAGGCTCATCAGCGTGGTCCGGATGACAAACGGGATGGTGATGGCCACGTGGCCGATGATGATGCCGGCATAGGTGTTGTTCAGCTCCAGCGGCCCGAACAGCAGGACCATGCCCAGGGCCAGGACGATGCTGGGAATCAGCAGCGGCGAGAGGAAAAAAGACTGGACAGCCGCCTTCGCCTTGAACTCAAAACGGTCCAAGGCCAGCGCAGCAGGCACGCCCAGAGCGAGCACAATGAGCGTGACAATCACGGCCACGATCAGGCTGACCTTCATGCCCTCCATAAACGTGCTTTCCTCCGGAAGCATCTCGTACCACTTCAGAGTGAACCCTTCGGGCGGGAAGGACAGGTACTGGTTGGAGGCGAAGGACACCACGAACACGATCAGCAGGGGTGCCAGCAGGAACAGGTACAGCAGGAACACCAGCAGCCCGAACGCAGGCTTGGCAGGGTTGAAGCGCGGCTTGAATACCTTGACGTCGCTCACGGTCAGCCTCCGATCTTCTTGGTGAGGCGCTGGTAGACGGCGATGATCAGGCCGAAGAGCACCAGCAGGATGACGGACAGGGCGGCAGCGAAGGGCCAGTTGAGCAGGCCGGTGGTCTGGTCATAGATCTCGGTGGCGAGGACCTGAACACTGCCGCCGCCCAGGAGCCGCGGCGTGATGAAGGTGCTGATGGAGAGCACGAAGACCAGCAGGAACGCCGTCAGCAGGCCCGGGAGGCACAGCGGGAGGGTGATCTTGGTGAACACTTTGAACTTGGAAGCTCCCAAGGATCCGGCAGCCTCCTCGAGCTGGGGGCTGAGCCGGCCGAACCCGGAGATCATGGCCAGGATGGCGTAGGGCATAAAGATCTCCACCAGGCCGATTGTCACACCGGTCATGTTGTTGGTGAGCTTCAGTGGTGTGTCGATCAGGCCCAGCCCGTCCAGGGAGGAGTTGATCAGGCCGTTGGTTCCCAGGATGACCATCCAGCCGTAGGTGCGGACCACGGCGGAGGTGAGCAGCGGCGCGATGGCAATGGCGATAAGCAGGCCACGCCATTTGCTGGTGCTGCGGGCCAGGAACAGGGCCACGGGGTAGGACACGATGACGCAGAGGATGCCCACGGTCACGCCCATCTGGAAGGTGTCAAGCGTGACTTTCCAGTAGTACGGGTCCGTCAACGGCTGGATGTAGGTGTCCAGTGTGAACGTCTCAACGATGACCCCGTCCGGGGCGCCCTGGTTGAAAGACATCCGGACCATGTAGGCCAGAGGGAAGACGAAGCTGACCACCAGGCCAAGGAGGCCTGGCAGCAGGAGGGCAAGGTAGGTGCGGCGGTTGCGCCGTTCGGTGGCTTTCTCCAGCTGCCCCTCGTCCTGGCCCCGGGGCTTTTCAGGGGCTGCGGCGGCTTGCAGGAGGGTCATGCCGCAACCAGCCTTTGCGCGGCCACCGGGGTGGGCAGGAGGTAGGCATCTTCGGGAGCCCAGGAAAGGTAGGCGGCGTCGCCGATGCGGGGCAGGTCCCCGCTGCTGGTGAGCATTTGTGCCTGGAGGTGCTGGTCCCCGACGCGGACGGACACGGCCAGGGCATCACCGGTGTAGCTGACCCGCTCGATGGTCCCGGCGAGGGGTGCCTGTGCAGCCCCCGGGTGCAGGGCGACGTTCAGCCGGTGGGGGCGGATGACCAACTCATGGGTGCTGCCGGTCAGACCGGCGGATCCGACGGCACCAAACTGGCCCAGGCCCTCGACGTCCACCGCGTAGTAGCTTTCGCCGGCCAGGCCGGCCCGTCCGGTTTCGGGACCCACGCGGGCGGTGAGGAAGTTGGCCTGCCCGATGAAGTTGGCCACGAAATGCGTGCGCGGGCGTTCGTACACATCGGTGGGGGACCCGAACTGTTCGATCAGGCCGCCGTTCATAACAGCGATCCGGTCCGCCATGTCCAGGGCCTCGTCCTGGTCGTGGGTGACGAAGAGGGTGGTTGCCCTGGTGCGTTGCTGGATGGACCGGATTTCGGTTCGCATGGTTTCGCGGAGTTTGGCATCCAGGTTGGAGAGCGGTTCGTCCAGCAGGAGGAGCGTGGGCTCCACCACCAGGGCACGGGCCAGGGCGATGCGCTGCTGCTGGCCGCCGGAGAGTTCCTTGGTCTGCCGCTTGCCAAGGTGACCAAGCTGGACCATATCCAGGGCCGCCGCAACGCGTGCCTTCTGCTCATTCTTGGGGACTTGGCGCATTTCCAGGCCGAATCCCACGTTCTGCTCCACGTTCATGTGCGGGAACAGGGCGTAGGACTGGAAGACCATGCCCATTCCCCGCTTGTTGACCGGGGTGTGCGTGATTTCCTTGCCGTCCACCACGATGGATCCGGCGGTGGGATCCATCAGGCCGGCAACCATGCGGAGGGTAGTGGTCTTGCCGCAGCCGGACGGGCCGAGAAGCGCCACCAGGTGCCCCTCCTCCACTTCCATGTTCAGGCGGTCGACGGCGGGTTCCAGACCTGCTGCGTATCGTTTGGTCAGATCTACGATCGACAGTTTTGATTCAGTCACGGGTTCAGTTCTCCTGAAGGGAAGTTTGGGGAGGGGCAGCGGCGGGCGCTACTTGGTGATGATCTGGCGCTTCCAGGTTTCGGTCCACTTGTCGCGGGCCGAGGACAGGAAATCGACGTCCAGGGGGACGATGTTCAGGGAGCCGTCCGTGGGTACCACGCGGTCCTTGATGTCGGCGGGCAGTTCGGCGTTCGTAACGGAGGGTGCGTAGAAGAGTGCCTTGGCGAATGCCGTCTGCGCCTCGGCGGAGAGCGCGTAGTCGATGAACGTCTTGGCCGCAGCGGAGTGTGGGGCATCCTTCACCAGGTTGACGGTGTTGATCTGGTAGACAGTGCCTTCCTTGGGGAAGGTAACGCCCATCTTCTTGTTGCTCTGGTCACTGTAGAACTGGCCGCGGGCGTTCTGGCCGAGGCCCAGCACCGTCTGTCCGGTGATCACGTTCTGGTATTCGTCCGGGTTGGGTGCGAAGGTCTGCACGCCCGGTGCCATCTCCTTCAGGCGTTCCACTGCGGAGTCAATGCCCTGGGTGTAGTCCTCGCCCTCCATCTTGGACGTGATGGCGGTCAGGGACAGGCCCAGCAACGACGGCGGGGCGTTCACGTTGATCTTGCCCGCGTACGCAGGGTCCCACAGGACTTCCCAGCTGTCGGGGGCCTCGGGGAAGGTTGCAGTGTCGTAGACCAGGCCAACGGCGTCGAGCATGGCCACCGGGCCGTACCCGTCCTTGTCCTGGAACTTCTCGGCAACGTTGGCAAGATTCGGGACGCCGTCGGCATCAATCTTTTCGAAGAGTCCCTGCTTGTTGCCCGTTGTGGAAACGGAGTTGTCCATAATGGCGACGTCGGTGGCCGGGTTGTTCTTCTGGCCCTGCAGGGCGCTGAGCATTTCGGCGGAGGAGCGCTTGGAGGAGTAATTGATTGTGATGTCCGGGTACTTCGCCTTGAACGGCTCAATGACGGCGGCGGTGTACTGGTCCTGCCACACACCGGAATACGCAATCAGGTTAACTTCGCCGGAAGTGGCGCTGCCGGTGCTGGCCGCCTCGGTGCCACCCCCGCAGCCCGAGAGGACCAGGGCCGCTGCGGAGAGCGCGGCCACGGCCGCCATTTTGCCTTTGATGGTTACTCGCATTTGCTATCTCTTTCTCAAGAAGATCCGGACTGTGATGGCGGATCCTGGATGCTCTGAAGCTATGGACTGAATATTTCGGAAATGTAAAAGAAAACGTCTATTCCGGTAAAAGGCACATTTATGCAATATGCGTCTTACGTCATCGTAAAAATGCATGTCTGGCGGGGGTAGAATGTACTGCTAGTGAAATAGCGTTCTGGGTTCAACCTAGTGTCAGAGATGTGGATCACACAAAGACCATTTGCGTATCCCTCCATAGCATCCGGTTATGACCTTTCTGGGTTCAGGACGTCGCGGAGAAAGAGGGCGGCAGTGGATACGCGCAAGCTTGCGTACTTTGTGCAGATTGTGGATTCGGGCAGCATCACCAAGGCCGCAGCAGCGCTGCACGTGGCCCAGCCGGCCCTGAGCCAGCAGGTGTCGGCCCTTGAAACGGAACTGAAGCAACGGCTGCTGATCCGCAGCAAACAGGGTGTAAAGCCCACCGCGGCCGGGCACACGCTGTACCGGCACGCCCAGTCGATCCTCCGTCTGGTAGACCAGGCACGGTTGGACGTCGCCAAGTCCGGGGCGGCACCCTCCGGCCGGGTGTCCATTGCCATTGCGCCGTACAGCATGGCCTCGAGCCTGACGCCCAGGATCATCAGCGAGGTGGCCAGCAGGTACCCCGACATCACCCTGCATGTCACGGAGATTTACGGCGGTGTGCTCAGTGAGGCCATCAAGAACGGCCGGCTGGACATGGCGCTGATCTACGAGCCGGGAGCCATCCGCGGCGTCCAGTTCACCACCATGATCGTGGAGGACCTGCACTTTGTGGTCAACGCCAACAGGGCTGGTTTGAACCACGCTGACGGCGAAATCCCGTTGGAGGAGGTGGCACAGCACGGGCTGTTCCTGCCTGAGCAGATCCATACCTTGAGGCAGACAGTGGAGGCCGGCTTCACCAGCAAGGAACTCAAGGTCAAGCTTGTGGGCGAAGTGGAATCCGTGCCCTCGCTCGCCAGGCTGCTCCGGGCCGATCTCGGAGCCACCATCATGCCCAAATCAGCGGCGGACGCCTTGTTCCACGAGGAGGACTTCCAGGTGCTTCGGATTGTGGATCCGGCACTGCAGTGCAAGATTGCACTGTGCACACCTGACCATGACCCGCTTTCCGAAGCTGCCTCGGCGGTTCTCCTGGTACTGAAGGAAATGCTCCAGGAAATGCTCACCAACAAATACGCGCGCTAGCCCTTCCATATCATCCGCTTATTGGGTCACGCATCATTAGTCTTAGTAAGGAAACTCCCCGGATCCTAAAATTGTGCACAGCCGGTAAATTACGGCGGTTACATTTTGAAGGATTAATTGGAGCGAGCCGTGAAAAAAATCAGTACCCTCCGGAGAGTCTCCGGTAAAGGCTTGGGCCTTATGGCCAAAACCGGTTTCCACTGCCCCGCAAATGGCTTTTGGCGCCCGGAGGACGGATCAACGGGCCCCATCTTTGTCTTCGAAGGCAGCATCATGCCGGCAGCCAGGGGCGGGTCAGCCATCTGGCTTTTGGAGGACGCAGTCTTTGGTCCCCCGACCCATCTGCTCCCGACGCAATAGGGAGTTGCGGTTGCCCGCGCCTTGTCTCAGCAGCTGGCTGGCAAAGGGAGTTTGCGACGGCGAGGGCGGCGGGATACCCGGCCGGACCGGCACCCTGCAGTTGATGGGCACCCGGTTAGGCCGTGACCCGATGGACTTCACGCGAGGGTGACGGACGACGCGGGAAGGACCGTCACGCGAGGGTTCCGGACGACGCGGGAAGGACCGTCACGCGAGGGTTCCGGACGACGCCGGAAAGTACCGTCCGTCCGTCCGCTGTCCGCGCCCGCGGCTGTTTCGGTTGAATGTCAGACCCCCTTGTCATGATGGGTCTATGAGGAATCCGGTGGTGGCGAAGGCGTACGCGGAGATCACCGCTGCCGTTGCAGTGCTCACCGGAGTCGTCAACGGCGTGCTCACCGGTGAGGCGGGCGAATCCGGCCCTGGTGGACTTTCTCCAGGGGTCGATCCGTTGCAGGAATTATCCGGGGATTGCCTGGATATCCTGACCGGGGCCGCGGAAGCGGACGCGCAACTGGCCGGGCTGAAAGCCCTTGCGGCCGCGACATTTGTCGCGGCCGCAGACGCGGCGGCCTCGCCGGACGCTTCGCCACAGGCCCGGGAGATGGCAGTCACCGCCGAGGTCGCGTGCGCCCTGACCATTGGCGGCCGGGCGGCCGGTTCGTTCCTCGCCGTGTCCCACGCCCTGACCACTGCTCTGCCGCTGACGTTGGCCGCCCTGCAATCCGGGTCCATTTCGTGGCAGCACGCCCGGGTCATGGCGGACGAAGCCGCCACCCTCGACCCCGCCGGCGCCGCCGCACTGGAAGCCCACTTCCTGGACCCGGACGCGCCAGGCGCGGCCAGCGGCTGTCCCGCCGGGGAAATGCCAGCGTCCCGGTTCCGGCACCGGGCCCGGACCTGGCGCGAACGCCACCACACCGAAAGCCTCGAGAAACGCCACGCCAAAGGCCTCCTGGACCGGCGGGTGGAATACTGCCCGGACCAGGACGGCATGGCCTGGCTCACCGCCTACCTCCCCGCAGACCAGGCCGCAGCCATCTGGAACCGGACCACCGCGATCGCCCGCGGCCTGCAGGGCCCGGACGAGGACCGCACCCTCACCCAACTCCGCGCCGACGCCTTCGCCACCGCCCTCCTCAACCACGGAAACCAGCTCAGCGGCGGAGACCAACTCAGCAACGGAGACCACGAAGGATCCGGTCCGGGGCAGGTCCCGCCGCCGCGGGCCCAGGTCCTGGTGACGGTCCCGGTGTTTTCCCTGCTCGGCGTCACCGAGGAACCGGCGATGCTGGACGGCTACGGCCCGATCCCGGCCTCGATGGCCCGGGACCTCGTGGCGAACGGGGCCGGCTCGTTCTACCGGGTCCTGATCGATCCGCGGGACGGGGCGCCGCTGGAAATCGGCCGGACAAGTTACCGGCTCACCAAAGCCATGCGGAACTGGCTGCGGCTGCGCGACGGCAAGTGCTCCTTCCCGGGCTGTAACAACCAGTCCCTGGACAACGAAGCGGACCACCTCCTCGCCTGGGCCCAAGGCGGGACCACCGGCATCAGCAACCTCGGCCAGGCCTGCCCGGCCCACCACAAACTCCGACACACCACACCCTGGACCCCCACCCCGGCCACCCAAAACGAACCACCCGGCTGGATCTCACCCTCCGGCCGACGATACCGAAGCGAACACCAGGACTGGGAACCACCACACTGGCCAGACTTACTGAAACAGCCAGACGAGGAACATCCAGACGTGCAGGAACATCCGGATCTACAGGACCGGCCACGCCCACTCAAACAGCCAGGCCACCCGAAAAGGCGGGAAGGACCCCGGGGCGGCCCGCCGGACTTCGTCCACCTCGGGATATCCCTCGGCGAAGACGGCCTCGAACGCCTCCTCCATGCCCACAGCTGACCATGCCCGCAGCTGGTCACGCCCGCGCCTGATCACGCTCGCAGCCGATCATGCCCGCGGCTGATCATGGCCGCGACTGGGTTTGGCTCCCCAACGAAGCCACCGTGAGTGCAGCAAAGCCGCCGCAGGACAAACCCTGTGGCGGCTTTGCGAGCGTTCTACCGCACCCGTGCTACTCGGTGTGGTGCTTCTCGGTGTAGTGCTTCTAGCCGTACTGCTTCTCGGCGTGGTGATCCTAGCCGTAGTGCTCCCAGGCCGAGTATCACTAGGCCGAGTGTTACTAGGCCTGCTCGACCAGCAGTCCCTTGGCCTTCAGGACGTCGGTCAGGTTGCACAGGTCAATGGTGGTGCCGCCGGCCTTGTACAGGCTGATGAGCTCACGCTCGGCGTCGTCCCGTTCCTGCGAGAGGCGGATGACTTCCTCGATCTCGTCCTTGCGGACCACCACCACACCGTCAGCGTCGCCGCGGAGGACGTCGCCCGGGTAGATGATCTCGTCGCCGAAGACCACGGGGTGGTTGATCGGGCCGATGGTTTCCTTGACCGTGCCCTTGATGGAGACACTGCCTGAGAAGACCGGCAGGCCCAGCTCGATGAGGTCCTGGGTGTCGCGGACCCCCGAGTCCGTCACCAGGCCGGCCAGTCCCTTCGCTTTCATGGCGTTGCCGAGGACGTCGCCGAAGGTTCCGGCCTCCTCGTACTCCCCCGCCGCGGCCAGGATGACATCCCCCGGCTGGGCGTAGTGGATGGCCACCTGCAGCATCAGGTTGTCACGCGGCGCACACCGGACTGTGGTGGCCGGGCCGCAGAAGGACATGGACCTGTCGATGGGTTTGATGCGGGCGCTGAGGGCGCCCTTGCGTCCCTGCGCCTCGTGGATCGTGGCTGACGAGAACTTCGCGAGCCGGCTGATGGCGTCCGCGCTTGGGCGTTCGATGGTGGTTTTGACGTGGATCACGGTGTTTTCCTTCGGTGGGTTTGGATCAGTTAAGGGCCCGGACAGCCTTGTCGATGGCAGCGATGGACTCCTCGATGACATCCAGGCTGGTGGCGTAGGAGATGCGGAAGTACGGGCCCAGGCCATAGGCGGAGCCCTGGATTACGGCTACGGAGGCGGCATCCAGCAGGTAGAGGGTGAAGTCCTGGTCGTCGCCGATGACAGTTCCATCCGGAGCCGTCCTGCCGATGACGCCCGCACAGTTGACGTAGGCGTAGAAGGCGCCTTCCGGCGTCGTGCATGACAAACCGTCGACGGCGTTCAGTGCGGCGACAGCGGTGTCCCGCCTGGTGCGGTACACATCCAGGCTCTCGCGGACAAAGGACTGGTCCCCGGTCAGGGCGGCGACGGCGGCGGCCTGGCTCACTGAGGAGGGGCACGAGGAGATCTGGGACTGCAGTTTGTTGATGGCGGCAATCACCGGGGCCGGCCCGGCCGCGTACCCCAGCCGCCAGCCTGTCATGGCGTAGGCCTTGGACACACCGTTGACGGCGAGGATGCGGTCCTTCAGTTCGGGGGCCACCTCCACCAGGCTGGTCAGCTTGCCGGCGCCGAAGTAGATCTGGTCGTAGATTTCGTCGGTAAGGACGTAGACGTGCGGGAAGGCAGCCAGAACATCCGCAAGGGCCCGGAGCTCATCGCGTGAGTAGACGGCCCCGGTGGGGTTGGACGGCGCGTTGAGGATGACCCATTTGGTGCGCCCGGTAATGGCGCCGGCCAGGACCTCCGGTGTGAGTTTGAATCCGGTGTCCTCGCCGCAGGCTACAACGACGGGGGTGCCTTCGTTGGCCAGCACCATGTCCGGGTAGGAGACCCAGTAGGGCGCGGGCACGATCACCTCGTCCCCGGCGTCGAGGGACGCCATAAACGCCGTGAAGATGACCTGTTTGGCCCCGCCGCCAATCGTGATCTCGGCCGGGGTGTAGTGCAGGCCGGTGCGCTGTTCAAGGGTCTGCAGGATGGCCGTTTGGAGGGCCGGCGTTCCGGTGACGGAGGTGTACTTGGTTTCGCCGCGGCTGATCGCCTCGACGGCCGCCGCCTTGATGTGCCCGGGGGTGTCGAAGTCCGGCTCGCCGACGGTGAGGTCGAGGATTCGGCGCCCTTCCGCTTTCAACTCCCGCACACGGGCGGCTGCGGCCACGCTGGCGGAAGACTTGATGCGGGACACCCGCGAGGCAGGTACAAATTCAGACATGGTCTCTTCCTAGGGAGTCGAAGCGAGCGGTACTCGTTTCCTTCGACACTAGGGAAATCCGGCGGGTATGGATAAGACCAATACTGAGTGGGCGGATAAGCAACCCTTATGGCCCCGGCGGCCACACAATCCGCTTATCGCGGCAACGGATATAGGTATTTCCCGCAGAAGGGCGCCCCTGCCTAGGGTTGGACCTGATGTTTTGAGGAGAGGAACATATGGCAGGCCAGCAGAGTGCCAAGGCGGTCGCGGGAGGCTACCGGTACCGCGGCGGCCGGCCACCGCAGTCGCCTGATCAGCAACGGAACGAACTGAGTCAACAGTTGCTGGACAAACAAAGTGCCATCCGTTTCAGGTCCAGCCGGATCCGGGATCTCGCGGCAAACCTCAACGTGCTGGTGGCGCAGGCGCTCCGCGACGGCGCCCCGGTGACAGCACTATCGCGTATTACCCGGCTTTCCACCGGGGCGGTGCGCAGAACCGGCCTCGCCTTCGACGATATGCAGCCCTCGGGCCTTCCCGCGGCCGAGCATCTCCGGCTGATCTCCCACATGCTGCACGAACTGACAGCCCTGGAGGAATCGAGGGCAAATGTCGAGGAAGAGCGCCGGCAACTGCTTGCAGCGGCCAGCAAACAGCGGATCCTGGACGACTTCGAGTTGGCGTCCCTCACAGGGCTCAGACCCGAACACATCAGGAAAATAACCCGCGGTGTCACTCCCCGGCCGCGAACAGTGGCGGCCTGCGATGCGCCGCTCAGCTCCCGGTAATCACCAGGGCAACGCTGTGTCCGCCGAAGCCGAAGGCGTTGACCAGGCCGGCGGGGGCTGTTCCGGGCGCAAGCGTGTGGGCGTTTTCGGTGATGACGTTCAGGTTCACTTCGGGATCCAGCGCCTCGATATTCACCGTGCCCGGGAGCTGTCCGGTCTGCAGCGTCTGCACCACCACGACGGCGGCAAGCGCACCGGCGCCGCCCAGCAGGTGGCCGGTGTGGCCCTTCGTGGAGGTCACCGGCACGTCTGAGCCGAAGATGGCGTTGATGGCCTGCGCCTCAAGCCGGTCCCCCACCGGGGTGGAGGTGGCGTGGGCGTGGACAAAGCCGATGTCCGAGGCCTGCAATCCCGCGGAGTCCAGCGCTTTCTGCATCACGCGCCGCTGCATGACCGGGTCGGCTGCCACGATGTCGTTTGCGTCGGAGGTGACCGAGCCACCCGCTACGGCCCCGAGGACGGCGGCGCCACGCGCGCGGGCATGCGCCTCGCTTTCCAGCACCACAATGCCGGCGCCTTCAGCGAGAACAAAACCGTCGCGGCCGCCGTCGAACGGCCGTGAGGCGCGCTGTGGCTCATCGTTGCGGGTTGAGAGTGCGCGGATCTGGGAGAAGCCGGTGATCACCAGGTCGTTGACGGAGGCGTCCACACCGCCGGCGATAACGACGTCGGCTGCACCGGATCTAATCATTTCGGCACCTTGGACAATTGCTTCAGCGCCGGACGCGCAGGCGCTGACAGGGGTGCGGGCGCCGCCGCGCGCGCCAAGATCGATCGACACCCACGCGGCCGGGCCGTTGACCATCAGGCGGGTGAGCGTGTGCGGCGATACCCGGCGCGGGCCGCCGCTGGCCAGTGCGCGGTCCTGTTCCAAGGTGGAGCCCAGTCCGCCGTAGGCCGAGCCGATCACCACGGCGAACCGCTCGGGATCAACCTCGGGCTCCCCTGCCTGCTTCCAGGCTTCGCGGGCTGCAACCAGCGCCAACTGGCCGCAGCGGTCCATCCGCTTCAGCTCGCGGGTGGTCAGGTGCTCGGAGAGGTCGGCGGTGATCTGCCCGGCCATCCGGACCGGCAGCTGCTCAGCCCAGTCC
Source organism: Pseudarthrobacter sp. BIM B-2242 (assembly GCF_014764445.1). Lineage (NCBI taxonomy): Bacteria > Bacillati > Actinomycetota > Actinomycetes > Micrococcales > Micrococcaceae > Pseudarthrobacter > Pseudarthrobacter sp. BIM B-2242. Next base: position 260,079 of record NZ_CP061721.1, on the reverse strand, counting down.
GCCTCCAGCGCGGCGATTCCCGATTTCCCTGCCACCAGGCCGGACCATGTCTCGGCAACGGTGGAACCGAGGGGATTGATGGTCCCTGCGCCGGTGATCAGCGCGCGGGGTTGATTTGCAGACATCGTCGTTCCTGGCTCTCGGGTTTTTCAAGGGTGTTGGTGGGCCTGCCGGCGCAGCGTGGGTGGAACGGCTACTTTGCCGGGTTATGCGTGCCGATGGGCACAAGGGTCAGATCCGGGTGGTTCTTCTCGATCCGGCGAAGCGCCCAGACGTCATTGAACAAGGCGAGGTATTCGCCGTCGGACCTCAACAGCACCTCGGCGCCCGGCACATTTGCCAGCGCGGGCATGGCATCCGCCGTCGAAATCCTGGCAATGGAATAGGGCAGGCGTTCCAGCCGCATGGGCGCGCTGAAGTCATGTGCCATCCGGTCTTCCACCACCTCGAACTGCATGGGGCCGACGGCGGCAAGCACCGGCGCCTGGTCGCCGCGGAGGTCGGAGCGGAGCAGCTGGATAACACCCTCGTGCTCGAGCTGCTCGATGCCGCGGCGGAACTGCTTGAACTTGCTGGGGTCCTTGGACCGGGCCACTTGGAAGTGTTCGGGGGCGAACAGCGGGATGGCGGGGTACTCCACCGCTTCTTCGAGGAAGAGGCTGTCGCCAACGCGCAGGGAAGAGGCGTTGACCAGGCCCACAACGTCGCCGGGGTAGGCCTCGTCGATGACCTCGCGTTCGCGGCCGAAGACCTGCTGGGCGTATTTCGTGGCGAAGGACTTCCCGGTCCGGGTCTGGGTGACCACCATGCCCCGCTCGAAGACGCCCGAGCAGACGCGGATGAAAGCCACGTGGTCGCGGTGGGCCTTGTTCATGCCGGCCTGGACCTTGAAGACGAAGCCGGAGAATGGCGACTCGACGGCGCGGGGGCTGCCGTCGATGTCCGGCCGGGGAGCCGCCGGCGGCGCGAAGTCCACCAGGGCGTCCAGGATTTCCTTCACGCCGAAGTTCAGGGCGGCGGAGCTGAACAGGATGGGCGTGGCCGATCCCGCGTGGAAAGCATCAACGTCGAACTCGAGGTTGGATTCGATCACCAGGCCGGCTTCGTCCACGGCGTCGGACCAGTTATTGCCCTGGCTTTCCGCGGCTTCCTCCGGTGTGAAGTACTCAGTCAGCGCGATGTTGGCCCCGGCGTTGTTGCGCTGGAACCGGGCAAAGCGGTCGTTACGGAGGTCCCAGACCCCGCGGAAGTCGCCCGAGATGCCCACGGCCCAGGTCAGCGGCATGGGCTGCAGGCCGGTCCGCTCGGTGATCTCGTCCATCAGCGCCAGGGCGTCCAGGCCGGGCCTGTCCCACTTGTTGATCACCGTGATGATGGGCAGGTTCCGGGCCTTGCAGACTTCGAACAGCTTCATGGTCTGCGTTTCCAGGCCCTTGGCGGCATCGACCAGCATCACGGCACAGTCGACGGCGGCGAGGACGCGGTACGTGTCCTCGGAGAAGTCAGCGTGGCCGGGGGTGTCCAGCAGGTTGATGACGGTGTCCCGGTAGGAGAACTGCAGGGCGGCGGAACTGATGGAGATGCCGCGGTCCTTCTCCATTTGCATCCAGTCCGAGACGGTTTCCTTGCGGTTGGCCTTGCCGCTGGAAGCACCGGCGGTGCCGATCACCTTCGCGTGCAGTGCCAAGGCCTCGGTGAGCGTGGACTTGCCGGCGTCGGGGTGCGAAATAACAGCAAAGGTCCGACGCCGGGCCGCCTGTTTGTGAATCTCGTTGACCCTGGCGGGGCTTAGGACATCTTGGGACACGGTGCTACTTTCGCTGCGATGGGTTACCCCAAGGCGATCGGCAGGCCTTAAGGGGAAGCATGGCTCTGAGACAGCCAAGCTCAAGTTTATCGCAGTGCCGGGCAGGCGCCGAAGACTGGGCATGGTACCCGTCTGTTCAAGAGGCGGCGACGGCTTTCGACGCGCTTTTCCGCTTCTTTTCCACTTCGACCCGCATCTTCCCCGGGGAGCTTGGTTTATTGGGGTCGCCAGAAAATGCGAGTCGCCAGCCAGATGCGCGTCGAAATCCCGCGGCGGCGGCGCTGCGTCGTGTGCCGGGCCCCCGGGCAGGGGCGCCAAAATGCCTCCCCGACCGGCCGCCGTCGAACGCAATCCTTGCCTGTTGCGGGCACCCCCGTATGGGGCACTTTGGGGCTTGCCCGTGCGGTTGTTCGGGTTTTCTACCCCTATCATTGACCTAGCGGGAAAATGAGTATTTTTTGTCCTGCCGGCTGAGCGTGAATTCCGGCATTCTGCGGGCGTCGGTCTGCACCTTTGAAGGGAACACCTATGGCGCGGAGCCCCGAAGAATCGCTCAAGGCGACTCTGGGCAGAGTGGCTCCAGGAACGCCGCTGCGGGACGGACTCGAACGCATCCTCCGCGGGCGCACCGGCGCCCTGATAGTCCTGGGCATCGATCGGACCATCGAATCCATCTGCTCCGGCGGCTTCGACATCGGCATCGACTTCTCCCCCACAAGGCTCCGCGAACTGGCCAAGATGGACGGTGCCATCATCTGCGACAAGGACGCCGGGAACATCCTCCGAGCCGCCGTCCAGCTGGTCCCGGACTCGAGCATCGAAACCCAGGAGTCCGGCACCCGGCACCGGACCGCCGAACGCGTGGCCATCCAGACCGGCGTTCCCGTGATTTCCGTCAGCCAGTCCATGCAAATCATCGCGCTGTACGTCAACGGCCTCCGGCACGTCCTGGAAGGATCCGAGAAGGTACTGGCCCGCGCCAACCAGGCCCTCGCAACCCTCGAGCGGTACCGTTCGCGGCTGGACCAGGTCACCAGCTCCCTGTCAGCCCTGGAGATCGAAGCCATGGTGACCGTCCGCGATGTTGCTGTCACCCTGCAGCGCCAGGAAATGGTACGCCGCATCTCCGAGGAAATCTCGCAGTACGTCCTGGAACTCGGCGAGGACGGCCGCCTTTTGTCCCTCCAGTTGGACGAGCTCACAGTTGGCCGCGGCCCGGGCAGCGACGTCATCATCCGTGACTACGCCTCCCCGGACGCCTCCGCCGAAGACATCGAAAAGGCCGTGAACGCCCTGGTAAGCCTTGGGCCCACGGAGCTGATCGACCTTGGCAAGATCTCAGGAATTGTCGGTTTCGCAGGCGGCGAGGCCAACCTCGACGCCGTGGTGCAGCCCCGCGGTTACCGGCTGCTCTCCGGCCTTAAGGCAGTCCCCAAGGCCGTCGCGGACCGCCTGGTGGACCACTTCGGTGGCCTGCAGTTCCTGATGGCGGCCACCATTGATGACCTGATGACCGTGGACGGCATCGGCGACCAACGCGCCCGCACCGTCCGCGAGGGCCTGAGCCGGATGGCCGAAGCCAGCCTGCTGGACCGCTTCCTGTAGCCCCACCCATCGATTGCTCCGTAACGGCCGTTTTGGGCGCTCAAAAGGACCGTTACGGAGCAATCGATGGGAGGGCAGCGTCAGTTGAGCTGGAACACTGCCTTGGGGCTGGCTTTCGAGCCGAGCTTGGCCGTGAAGATGTAGTAGGCCCCGCCGCCGCCGGGCTTTGCCGCAACCGGCTGGCACCCTTCGAGCGACCGGTTCATGGCCCACGGGAAGTTGGCCGTCTCGCTGGCACCCGGCGCGATGGTCTTCACAAGGTCTTCGCTCTTGGCCTGGCAGTCCCTGGACGAGAAAATCCGGTCTGCCCCGCTGGTCACCAGGAACTCCATCTGGGAAGTCCCGATGTTCACTTCACAGGGCATCGTGCCGCCGTTTGTCACCTTCAGGCTCAGCAGCGGTTTTTCGTCAAGGCTGTACGCCGGCTTGTCCGTGGAACCCGAAACTGTGACCAGGTTCTGGTTGCACGTGGGAGTCGGTGTGGGCGTGGGAGTGGCGCTGGGCGCGGCCGACGGCGAACCGCCGGGAGCGGGGGCCGCTGCGGTAGCGCCGGGGTTGGGGTTGTCCGTGGCTGACACCTGCTCAGTGCCTTTGAAGGCCCCGGCCATGGCAAATCCGCCAAACACCAGGCCCGCCACGATAAGGAGGGCTACTCCCAGAAACATGCGACGGCGGCGATAGACGGCGGGGCTGGGCTTGCGCGGCACCCCGGAACCGGTCCGGTCACCCGAACCGGAAGCGGAAGCCGTGTTGCGCTGTGATGAATTGCCTTGCCTGCCCATCCTTCTAGGCTAGAGAACCCGTCGAATTCTGCCCGCCCACCACGCCGTTGCCCGGCCAACGCTCAGGTCACAGTTTCCCGGCGGCGGCCTGCCCGGCACTTTGGCGTGCCCTCCGGAGCATCAACTACAGTGTGGGGATCGACGCTACAACCCTTTCCCCAGCCCTGCCCTCGGACGGCACACCCCTTCGTGACGCCGGTGCCGGCCTCGCCGCTGAAGCCGGCACAAGCCACCTCACCGGCCTGCACCGCCGGATCACCGGCTGGTTTGCGGAGACGGCACGGGAGCTTCCCTGGCGCGAACCGGACTGCCCGCCGTGGGGCATCCTGGTCAGCGAGGTCATGCTGCAGCAGACTCCGGTGGTCCGCGTGCTGCCTGTCTGGAGTGAGTGGCTGGAGCGCTGGCCCACCCCGGCAGAACTTGCGGGCGAACCGGCGGGCGAAGCAGTCCGCGCCTGGGGCCGCCTCGGCTACCCCCGACGCGCACTGCGGCTGCATGCAGCGGCCACTGCCATTGTCCGCGACCACGGCGGCGAGGTCCCCGGAGCCTATGCCGAACTGCTGGCCCTGCCCGGGGTGGGCAGCTACACGGCCGCAGCGGTGGCTGCCTTTGCTTTCGGACGCCGTGAGACTGTGGTGGACACCAACATCCGGCGCGTGCACGCACGCCTCATTTCCGGCGTCGCGCTTCCTGCACCGTCGCTGAGCGCCGCGGAGATGCGGCTTGCGGCGGAACTGCTGCCGGACGACGACGGCACCTCCGTGCGCTGGAACGCAGCGGTTATGGAGCTGGGGGCGCTGGTGTGCACGGCCCGATCGCCAAAGTGCGCGGACTGCCCCGTGCGGAATTCCTGCGCCTGGCTGGCAGCCGGCGAGCCGCCGCCGTCGTATGTTCCCAAGGGCCAGGCGTGGCACGGCACTGACCGCCAGGTCCGGGGGGCCGTGATCGCCGTGCTGCGGCTGGCCGACGCCCCGGTGCCGGCGGAACTGTTCCAGCAGGAGCCCGCGGATCTTGGCTTCGCGGCGGAAGGGATCAGTGTGCCGTTGGCCGCGCTGCACCGGCTGGGCCCCGCCCCCGAGCAGCTGGAGCGTGCGCTGGCAGGCCTGCTGGGTGACGGTCTGGCCGAACTGCACCAGGGCGGTTACCGGCTGCCCGCGTGACGAATTTTTAGGGCACCTAAGGTCAGGGTGACATACTTTCTGGTGACTTGAACCGGGGGAAATAAATGAGAATCGTGCTCTACATCATCTGGGCGCTGTTTGTTGTCACTGCCACTTACCTGCTCGCCAAGCACCTGCGGCAGGCAAGGCGGCATGAACAGCAGATCGCCGGCTGGCCAAAAGTGCAGGCCACCGTGACGGGCAACGTCGGTGGCTGGACAAACGGCGGCGGTAACGGCACCCGAAACCGGGTTTTTTACCCCACCTACCAGTTCCTTCACCCGAACGGTGCCCTGTATGCCGGTGAATCCGAGGTGTCGTACCGCAACCGGCAGGAACCGGGGTCGCTCCTGAATGTGGCCTACAACCCGGCGAACCCGAACCAGTCGTTCGAGATGTCGTCCGACTCCAAGGCAATGATCGGCTGCGCTATCCCGGCATTCGCTTTCTTCGCCCTGGTGCTGTTTTGGGCCGCCGGCGCCTTTCCGCTGGGCTGAACCATGGACTCCGTGAAACTGATTTTTATCGTCCTGCCCGGCCTGTTCCTTGCCCTCGGCCTGATCCTGGTGGGGATGTCACTGGCACCGTCGTTCCGGCGCCGCACCTCTACGCGCGGGTGGGTGGAGGCCTCGGCCACCGTCACCGGAAACCTCCACGGCCGGGACGGCCACGGCAGCAACGGCCGTAACCGCTTCGCACCGTCCTTCGAATTCCACGACGCTGCCGGCAAGCGGTGGCTGGGCCAATCCGATATCTACGGCCCGGACCAGGAGATCATCGGCAACGCCATTCCAGTGCGCTACAACCCGGCCAACCCGGCCGAGTCCACCCGTCCGGGTTTTTTGGTCGCCAAGGGCCGCCTCTCCACAGGTCTCATTCTGGTGCTCTTTGGGGCCGGGGCCATAACAATGTTTGGCACACTTCTCTGGTAGCAGTGCGGTGCGGATTCCGCCGGATCTACGCTGAAGTATGCGCAAGTCCGGACTGCTCCCGGCGCTGATGACCACAGCGCTTCTCACCTCCTGCTATTACTACGAGGGCCCTCAGCCCTGCCCGGCGATCGCGCAGGCGACAGCTGTCTCGGTAACCATCCCGGCTTCGTACGTGCCGCAGGTGGCGACACTTCGTCTGAAGGCCTGCCAGGATGGCTTGTGCAAGGAAGACGCCGTGGAACTGCGCCCGGGCTCGGTATCCGTGGACCAGGGCTGCACGCCGGACGGTGTCTGCTCCGCCACGGCCTCCCCCGACGGAACGTTGACCGGCGCGCTCTTCCTGGACTCCCTCACCGAGGCTCCGATGGCGGTGACAGCTACCGGAACCTCCCCCGACGGGAAGGCTCTTCCGGTGCGGACGCTGGACTTCCGGCCGCGCGGAGACTACCCGTTTGGCGAACAGTGCGGGAGGTTCGTCACCGCCTCCGTAGTGCTCGACGCCGAGGGGTTGCGGGAGGCCCCGGCATAGGGCGCGATGCCCCTCCACGCGGTCATTTCGGGGCAAATCTGCGGGGTGCGAGGCGGCTCCCGGGAGGCCTTCGGCGCACCCCGAAGCGGGCTCTTGACTTCCATCCGCAACACTCTTAGCGTCAGTTTTACTAACACTGTGAATGTTAGATTTAGTGACTTAACTGGACACCAATGGGGGTTCCGATGCCACTCTCAGATCGGGAGCGCAAGCAGTTGGAAGAGCTGGAAGCTGACCTGGCAGCGGACGATCCCCGACTCGCGCAGAGGCTCTCGTCGGGGTCCCTTAAGTCCAGGCTCAAGGCCCGCATGTCTATCGGAGCACTCGTGTGTTTGATCGGACTGGTTGTGCTGATAGCCGGTGTCAGCACGCAAATTGTTGTGGTGGGCGTCGGTGGCTTCCTTGTGATGGGCGCAGGTGCCTACCTGCTCGTGGGCGCCCACTCCTTCCGGTTCCTGAAATCCCCCAAGAGCCCTGACGCCGACCCCAAGGGGTGAAGGCTATGGCTCGCCGAAGCCTGCCTGGACCAGTCCGCCCACGTAGTTCAGCGCGCGTTCGGCGTCAGGCCCCCAGGCCTCGACATGAAGCACGGATCCCTTGCCCGCGGCCAAGGTCATGAGCGATGTCATTGAGGCGCCATCCACCCCGTTGACAGTGACTTCTGCGTCCATGGCCGCCAGACCACCCGCGATTTTCGCTGCGGGCCGGGCATGCATGCCGGCCTGATTGATGAGCTCAAAGTTCCCGGTGAATTCCGGTCCGGCACCCGTTACGGAGCCTTCCGAAACAGAGCTGACCGGGGACGACGCGGGCGAAACCCGGCCATATACAGCCTCAGCGGCCCGCTTAACAGCTTGCGCATCGGCGCCGCCCTGGGCGGCCACCGCGGCCGCCACCAGGCCTTCCACCAAGGGCGCGTCCGCCAGAAGAACCCCGGAGGGGTCAGCTGCGAGTTCCAGTGCGGACTCCGCAGTCAGCACGGCCGAACCGAGATCAGTCAGGACCACTACGCCCTCGCCGCCGGCGGCCTGGTCCATGGCGGACATGACTTTCTCCAGGCTCGTACCGATCCTGCCGTCCGCGGTGCCCCCGGCGGCCAGCATCACCACGTCGGGCGCCATTTGGGCGGCAAGCTCCACGGCGCCGTCGGCTATTTTTTCACTATGGGAGACCACCACCAGGCGAACCGTCACGCGGCGGCCCCGACAGCGGCGCGGAGTATCAGGGCGCTGGAGGCAGCACCGGGATCGCGATGGCCGGCACTGCGCTCCCCCAGATAGCTGGCCCGGCCCTTGCGGGCCACCAGCGGTTCGGTTGCCACGGCGCCTGCTTCGGCGGCCTCGGCTGCGGCCACGAGCACTGCCAGGACATTACCGGTACCGTCCGCTGCGACGGCCTGGGCTGCCTCCACAGCGGGCGTCCACGCGTCCACCATGGTTTTGTCGCCCGACTCCGCCTTTCCCCTGGCCACGATCCCGTCACGCGCAGCCAGCAATGCTGCAGCCAGGGCCGAGGGATCCACTTCGCGGGCGTCACCGAGTGACGTGGAGGCGCGCAGGAACGCTGTGCCATACAGGGGGCCGGCCGCGCCGCCCACCTTTGACATCAGGGTCATGGCGGTCAGCTTGAGTGCCGCACCGGGTGTCTCCGGCGGCGCTTCGGCCAGCTTCTCCAGCACGGCCTGGAATCCGCGGTCCATGTTCTCGCCGTGGTCCGAGTCGCCGATGGCGCGGTCGAGCTCGATGAGCCACACCCGGTTTTCGGCCATCGACTCGGCGCACATTGTCAGCCATTTCACGGCCCATTTGACGTCGAGCAGCATCGTTAGACCCCCCATCGCAGCGCGGCCGTGTGGACCGGGGCGTCCCACAGCTGCGTCAGTTCGTCGTCGAGCCGGAGCACCGAGATGGAGCAGCCCTGCATCTCCAAAGAGGTGATGTAGTTTCCCACCAGTGAGCGCTCCACGGTGACTCCGCGTTCCGCGAGCACCTGCGTTGCGCGGCGGTACACGATGTACAGCTCGCTCAATGGCGTGCCGCCCATTCCATTGACGAACAGCAGGACCTTCTCGCCACCGGAAATGCCCAGGTCGCTGAGCACAGGCTCCAGCAGCCGGTTCGTGATGCCGTCCGCGTTCTCCATCGGGATCTTGTGGCGGCCGGGTTCGCCGTGGATACCAATGCCGATCTCGATCTCGTTATCGGCCAGGTCGAAGCTCGGCGACCCGGCGTGCGGAACGGTGCAGGCCGACAGTGCGACGCCCATGGTGCGGACATTGCTGTTGACGCGGTCACCGATCGCGGCCACGGCATCAAGGCTGTCACCCCGCTCGGCTGCCGCACCGGCGATCTTCTCTACCAGGACGGTTCCGCCCACTCCACGGCGGCCTGCCGTATAGAGCGAGTCCTCCACAGCGACGTCGTCGTTGACTAGGACCGTGCGGACCTCCACCCCCTCGGCCTGCGCCAGTTCGGCGGCGGTCTCAAAGTTCAGGACGTCACCGGTGTAGTTCTTAACGATGTGCACGACGCCGGCACCGGAGTTGACAGCAAGCGTCGCCGGAAGGATCTGGTCCGGCGTTGGTGAGGTGAACACCGCACCGGGCACGGCGGCGTCGAGCATTCCCTGCCCCACAAAACCGGCGTGCAGTGGTTCGTGGCCGCTTCCCCCACCGGAAACCAGCCCGACTTTGCCCGCCACGGGAGCGTCTTTGCGCGTGACGTACTTGGGGTCGGCACTGACGTTGACGAGGTGCGCATGGGCAAGACCAAAGCCCTCTACAGACTCGTCGACTACGGAACGTGGGTCATTGATGAGCTTCTTCATGGCAGAACTCCTGGGGTCTGGGCTCGTCCTACACGATGCACTTTGACCCTACTACCGCGGCATGGACTCCGGTAGCCTGCGGAATCAGCGCAGAGGTAAGGGACAGCCCCCAATGACTGTCCCTTACCGGCAGGCCCCAAACTGCGGCCCGTCTAGTTTATCTATCAATTCGACTAAAAGCAGCAAAAGTGACCCACGGTTAACGACAGGTGCTCCCTAAAGGGACTTGATCATGCGCGTATTGCCCAGGGTGTTGGGCTTGACCCGCGCCAGGTCAAGGAATTCGGCCACGCCTTCGTCATGGGAACGCAGCAGTTCGGAGTAGACCACGGGGTCCACCGCTGACTGATCGGCCATGACCTCAAAGCCGTGACGTTTGAAGAAGTCAACTTCGAACGTAAGGCAAAAGACCCGGTCAACGCCGAGCGCGCGTGCTTCCTCGAGCAGGCTCTCCACAAGCACGTGGCCCACGCCCTTGCCGCGCCACGCATCCGACGCAGCCAGGGTGCGCACTTCCGCCAGGTCTTCCCACATCACATGCAGGGCCCCGCAGCCGATGACTTCGCCGTCGTCCGACTCAGCAATCCTGAATTCCTGCAGGCTCTCGTAGTAGGCAACCGTCTCCTTGGCCATCAGGATCCGCTGATCCGCCAGCGGTGCCACCAGCCTCTTGATCGCGGCAACATCGCCAGTGCGGGCAGGGCGGATATGGAAGGAGTCAGTCACACTAACCATCCTAAGAGGCAGAACTCTGACACCGGCGGCGCCGGACCCAGCCATTGGGACATAAACGGCGAAAGCCCCGCCGCTCCTGGTGGAGTGGCGGGGCTTTCGCGATTGCTGGTTAGACGCTCGGGGCGATCTCCGGGATGCGCGGCTTGGCGTTGCCGGCGAAGGTGAACTTGGCGTCGTCGCCTTCGCCGTCCACATCCACCACCACGATGTCGCCGGCGTGGATCTCGCCGAACAGGATCTTCTCGGAAAGCTGGTCCTCGATCTCGCGCTGGATGGTGCGGCGAAGCGGCCGGGCACCCATGGCGGGGTCGTAGCCGCGGGTCGCCAGGAGCACCTTGGCCGCGGGCGTGAGCTCGATGCCCATGTCCTTGTCCTTGAGGCGCTTCTCCAGCCGGCCAACGAACATGTCCACGATCTCGATGATCTCGTCCTGGGTCAGCTGCGGGAACACCACAACGTCATCCACACGATTCAGGAACTCGGGGCGGAAGTGCTGCTTGAGCTCCTCCGTCACACGGGCACGCATCCGGTTGTAGCCGGTCTGGGTGTCGGTGCCGGACTGGAAGCCGGTGGCAACGCTCTTCGAGATGTCCCGGGTGCCAAGGTTGGTGGTCATGATGATCACCGTGTTCTTGAAGTCCACCACGCGGCCCTGGGAGTCGGTCAGGCGGCCGTCTTCGAGGATCTGCAGGAGCGAGTTGAAGAGGTCAGCGTGTGCCTTCTCCACTTCGTCGAACAGGACCACGGAGAACGGACGACGGCGGACCTTCTCGGTGAGCTGGCCACCCTCTTCGTAGCCGACGTAGCCCGGAGGGGCACCGAACAGCCGCGAAACCGTGTGCTTCTCGGAGTACTCGGACATGTCCAGCGTAATGAGGGCATCCTCTTCACCGAACAGGAACTCAGCCAGGGCCTTGGCCAGCTCGGTTTTGCCGACGCCGGTGGGGCCGGCGAAGATGAACGAACCGCCCGGACGCTTCGGGTCCTTCAGGCCTGCACGGGTGCGGCGGATTGCCTGGGACAGGGCCTTGATGGCCTCGTCCTGGCCAACCACACGCTTGTGCAGTTCGTCTTCCATCTTCAGCAGGCGCGAGGATTCTTCCTCGGTCAGCTTGAAGACCGGGATGCCCGTGGAGTTGGCCAGCACCTCGGCGATGAGGTCCTCATCCACCTCGGAGATGTCGTCCATGCCGCCGGACTTCCAGTGGCGTTCCTTCTCGGAACGCTCGGTGATGAGCTTCTGCTCCTTGTCACGGAGTGCCGCTGCGCCTTCGAAGTCCTGCGCGTCGATGGCGGATTCCTTCTCCATCTTCAGCTGGGCAATCCGCTCGTCCATGGCCTTCAGCTCCGGCGGAGCGGTCATCCGGCGGATACGCAGCCGTGCACCGGCCTCGTCGATCAGGTCGATGGCCTTGTCCGGCAGGAAGCGATCCGAGATGTAGCGCTCGGCGAGGCTGGCGGCCGAGGCAAGGGCGCCGTCGGTGATGGTGACGCGGTGGTGTGCCTCGTAGCGGTCACGCAGGCCCTTGAGGATCTCGATCGCGTGCGCGACAGAGGGCTCCTTGACCTGGATCGGCTGGAAGCGGCGCTCCAGCGCGGCATCCTTCTCGATGTGCTTGCGGTACTCATCCAGTGTGGTGGCACCGATGGTCTGCAGTTCACCGCGGGCCAGCATGGGCTTGAGGATGGACGCAGCGTCGATGGCACCTTCGGCGGCACCCGCACCCACAAGGGTGTGGATTTCGTCGATGAAGAGGATGATGTCGCCGCGGGTGCGGATTTCCTTGAGGACCTTCTTCAGGCGCTCTTCGAAGTCACCGCGGTACCGCGAGCCGGCCACCAGGGACCCGAGGTCCAGGGTGTAAAGCTGCTTGTCCTTGATGGTCTCCGGGACGTCGCCGCGGACAATCGCCTGGGCGAGGCCTTCGACGACGGCGGTCTTGCCGACGCCGGGCTCACCGATCAGGACGGGGTTGTTCTTGGTACGGCGCGAGAGGACCTGCATAACGCGTTCCATCTCGGACTCGCGGCCGATCACGGGGTCCAGCTTATTCTCGCGCGCAGCCTGGGTGAGGTTGCGGCCGAACTGGTCCAGGACGACCGAACCGGCCGGGGCGCCTTCGGGCTGGCCCGGGCCGACGCCGGCGCCGGTGGTTTCCTTGCCCTGGTAGCCGGAGAGCAGCTGGATGACCTGCTGGCGGACCCGGTTGAGGTCAGCACCAAGCTTGACCAGCACCTGGGCAGCTACGCCCTCACCCTCGCGGATGAGGCCCAGCAGGATGTGCTCCGTGCCGATGTAGTTGTGGCCCAGCTGCAGCGCTTCGCGCAGGGACAGCTCCAGCACCTTCTTGGCGCGTGGCGTAAAGGGAATGTGGCCGGACGGGGCCTGCTGGCCCTGGCCAATGATCTCCTGCACCTGCTCGCGGACGCCGTCGAGCGAAATGCTCAAGGACTCAAGTGCCTTTGCAGCCACACCCTCGCCCTCATGGATCAGACCCAAGAGGATGTGTTCGGTACCAATATAGTTATGGTTCAGCATGCGTGCCTCTTCTTGGGCAAGCACAACGACGCGACGGGCACGGTCCGTAAATCGCTCAAACATTTCGCCACACTCCTAGCTACAACGTACTTTGATGCTACGTGCCCGATCCCGACTTGTGGAGCGTGTTCGCCACAGGGGAAACCGTGGTGATTCTCAGGTGACCGGAATCGCCGCGGCCGGCCGCCGCCGCCGGTATTCCTGCGGCTATTCCTGCGGCGCGGACGGCAGACCATCCTTCGAACGCTAGACCCTCTGGAACGTCCACCGCACGTGGCTGTCGCTGCCGGCCCTTGTGGCGCTCAGTATTGCGTGGGCTTCCCTGGGGCGCCCCTGAGGCTTGTTACTTCCGGAAATAGAACAGCGAAGTGTCGACCCTGCCGCCTTTCAATTACCGCAAGAATTCCGCCGGCTTCCGGACCGGACAGAACAAAGCCGCCGTAAGTGCAATGACTGGGCAGACTGCCATTTCCTGCGATTTCAGCCTCGCGCCGGGCGTGCGAAAAGGCATAGGCACAAATTGGACGGGCGTCCCAGTCCGAAGTCCCGGACCCGAGTCACCTAAATAGCAGGGAATTTGCGGACGATTCACTCACGGCAACACTCAGGGCCGTTTGGCGGCTCCGGTTTTCAGCCCGATGCGCGGACAGCCGCATTATCCAAAGGCAGCAAAAAGCCCCGTCCCGCCGCAGGGCAGAACAGGGCTCTCAGCGCTCAACGCCATCAGTGTCAGGAATTGGCCTTTTGGTAGGCTTCCTGGATTTCAGCCTGAATTCGGCCGCGGCTGTTGACCGTGTAGCCGTTATCCCGTGCCCATTGACGGATCTGCGCAGAATCATTGCCACGGCCCGTCACTGCTGCCTTCGTACGCGTAGCCCGGCCCGCAGATGTTTTGCGTGCGGCCGCGACAAACCGTTCAAGACTGGAACGAAGTTCGGCCGCATTTGCCGCCGACAGATCGATTTCGTAGCTGACCCCGTCAAGGCCAAACCGGACATTCTCGTCCGCGGATCCCCCATCCAGATCATCTACGAGGATGATGTTTACTTTCTGTGCCATTTAAAGACTTCCTCTTTGAGGTTCGGGTGTGCAGAAAAGCAGGATGTTTCTACAAAAAGTATGAACCTCTTTATGGCACCGCGTCAAAGCGACAAATGTCCGCTGTGGATATTCACGCGAACTTCGGCTGCTTTATTTACCCGCGTCCGGATCCGAACCATTCAAAGGCTTGGCGGCGCGCTCTTCGGCTTCGGCCTTGGCGCGCGCTTCAGCCTGGCGCTCGGACTTATCGGCATTGAAGATCGATTTCATGGCGAACCAGAAGATCAGGCCCACCACTATTGACGGCAGCAGTACGGCTACGTATTCCATGCTTAGTGTCCCTCAGGCTTCAGGAGCGGGAAGAGGATAGTCTCGCGGATGCCTGCGCCGGTAAACAGCATGACCAGGCGGTCGATGCCCAGCCCGATTCCGCCCATGGGCGGGGCACCGTATTCGAGGGCGCGGAGGAAGTCCTCATCCAGCTGCATGGCTTCGACGTCGCCTGCAGCAGCGTGCCGGGACTGTTCGGTGAGCCGCTCACGCTGGATGACCGGGTCAATGAGTTCGGAGAAGGCCGTGCCGCGTTCCATGCCGCCGATGATCAGGTCCCAGGCTTCGATCAGCCGTCCGTCTTCGCGGTGTGGGCGGGCCAGGGGCTGGGCCGACGGCGGATAGTCATAGACAAACGTCGGGTTCAGGAGCGTGGGCTCCACGATTTCACCGAACAGTTCCACGGCCAGTTTCTCGGCGTCCCACTTTGGGTCCACCTTGACCTCGTGCTTGCTGGCAATGTCACGAAGCACCTCAAGCGGTGTGTCAGGGGTGACTTCCTGGCCAACGGCGTCGGACAGCCCCGGGTAGACCGAAACCCAGGCCCAGTCGCCGTCGAGGTTAATCTCCCCGGCCTCGGTCTGGAGGGTGCGGCCGGCGCCCACGGCGTCAGCGGCGTCGAGGATGATTTCCTTGATGCGCCCGGCCATCACGAACTGGTCCGCCCAGGCCTCGTAGCACTCAAGCGTGGTGAATTCGGGGCTGTGCGTGGAGTCCACGCCCTCGTTGCGGAACACGCGGCCCATGTCGTAGACACGGTCGATGCCGCCCACGACGGCCCGCTTGAGGTACAGCTCGGTGGCGATGCGCAGGGTCATTTTCTGGTCGAACGCGTTCATGTGCGTCTCGAACGGACGCGCCAGGGCGCCGCCGTGGACCAGCTGCAGGATGGGAGTCTCCACCTCCACATAATTGTGGCGGTAGAGGCTCTCGCGGATGGAACGGGTGATGGCGGCGCGGGTGTAGACCATCTCGCGGGCTTCGTCGCGCACCATCAGGTCCACGTAGCGCTGGCGGACGCGGGTCTCCTCATTCAGCTCTGCGTGGAGCACAGGCAGCGGGCGCAGTGCCTTCGAAGCCATGGACCAGGATTCGGCCATCACGGACAGCTCGCCGCGCCGGGAGGAGATGACCTCACCCTTGATGAACACGTGGTCCCCAAGGTCAACCAGGGCTTTCCAGTCCGCGAGCGCTTCCTCGCCCACGTTGGCCAGGCTAAGCATGGCCTGGAGCCGGGTGCCCTTGCCATCAACGCCGCCTTCCTGCAGGGTGGCGAAGCACAGCTTGCCGGTGTTCCGGACAAAAACCACGCGGCCGGTGACGCCCACGGTGTCGCCGGTGGTGTCGTCGGCCTCGAGGTGTGCGTACTTTTCGCGGATCTCGGTGAGTGAGTGCGTGCGCTCCACACCCACCGGATACGCCTCGGTGCCGCGCTCGATCAGCTTGGCGCGCTTGTCCATGCGGATGCGCATCTGCTCGCTGGCGTCGAGGGGCTCTGGGGCATTTTTGGGGGTGGGGGTGTTTTGGGAAGTCACAATCCCCAAGTTTACCGGGAGTTCAGCTGACCGGCTTCCGGTCAGCTGCCGGGCATAGACTCAGGCTGTGGAGTCGTGGAGAGTTGCAACGGAGGACGGTGGCCACCTTGAGGGCCATTCATTCCTCACCCCTGCAGAACCGGACCCGACGACGGCGGGACCTCCCGGCGTCGTACTTGTCCACGGCACATTGGTCACCGATGCCCTCTACCGCCCTTTCGCGCGGAAGCTCAGCGTCCTGCTCGGACGCCCCGTGCACTGCTACAACCGGCGCGGCCGCGCCGGGTCATCGATCCAGCCTGACGACTATTCGGCAGATACCGAAGTCAGCGACCTTGCCGCGGTGATGGACAGGACAGGCTCCACCGATGTTGTGGCGCACAGCTACGGAGGCTTTGTGGCGCTGCTGGCGGCAAGGACCCTGCCGATCCGCCGGCTGGTGACCTACGACGCCGCCGTGTCACTGTCCGGAAACCTCAGCCACCGCTGGCGGCCGGAGCTCGAGGACGCCGTCACCGCGGGCCAGCTCAACCATGCCTGGGCGCATCTGGTCCAGGGCCTGGGCACTGCCGGGCCGCTGTCCTACCTGCCGCTGGGCGCGCTGCGGATGCTGAGCATCCTTTCAGCCAGGACAAACCTGGGAACGGAAATGCGCCAGCTGCTGCCTACCGCCGTCAAGGAAATGCGTGCCGTTCTCGATGCAGACGCCGAACTGGACGATTTCACCGCGCTCACCACACCCATCCTGATGCTCAGCGGCGGCTGGAGCCCGGCGTACTTCGCCGAGACCGGACGCCAGCTGGCCGCGGCCGTGCCGTCCATCGACTTCCGCGTGGTTCCGGGACAGCTGCATGAAGGACCCATCCGCCCCGGCAAGGGACTCGCTGTGCGGATTGCCCGGTTCATCAACGCCAGCGACGGCCAGGTGCGGCCGCTGGGACGGCGGCGGTAGGTCCGCGAAGATCATCGGCCCCCGGCGCACCGCTGCCAGGAGGCGCAGCGCCATCCGCCTAGGATGGGAACCGTGAAAGAGCAGGAAGTCCCCACGCACGACGGCGGCAGGCTGGCGTTGTACAGCTACGGCACCGAGGATGCACCGGGGAAACGCCGTGTAGTGGTTATCGGCGGAGCTTTCCTCACGGCGCTGATCTACCGGCCGTTTTCGATGGCGCTGGCCGACGGCCTGGGCGAGGGATGGGCCGTGGATGTCTACGACCGGCGCGGCCGGGGAAAGTCCACTGAACAGCCGGCCGGCTACTCCATGGCAACCGAAATCGCCGATGTCCGCACCATCATGGAGGCCACCGGCGCCCGGAACCTCCTCGGCCACAGCCTGGGCGGTTCGGTGGCCCTCAACGCCGTCCAGGAGTTTGCTGGAACGCCGCACGAGCCGGACAAACTGGCGGTGTATGACGCAGCCGTGAACATCGAAGGCAGCATTGATACCTCGTGGCTGGGCGACTTCGAAGCTGCGGTCAATGCAGGCAAGGTGGCGCATGCCATGGCTCTTCTGAAGAAGGGCATGCAGCCCTCCACTGCGCTCTCGAAGACCCCCGAACCGGTCCTCGCCGGGCTGATGGCACTGGTCTCCCGTACCAAGGTCAACAGAATGGCGCGGGAGCTGATGCCCACGGGCGTGGGTGAGCTCCGGGCCGCCTACGACGAGGTGGACCGTGCACGCGACTTCGCTGTGCTGCCCGCCAACACCCACTTCATGGCCGGCGGTAAAAGTCCGCGGTTCTACAAGGTCACGGCGCAGCGGCTGCATGCCGCCGTCCCCGGCAGCACGTTCGAACTCTCGCCAAAGGGATTCCACGGCTCCATCCCGGCCGCGGTGAAGGAACTGGTCACAGACATCGCGGAGTACTTCAAGGGCTAAGACATTCTTCAGCCGGCTCGGCTAGGCTCGAATCATGACGCGCGAGAACATCAAGACCCCCGACGGCGGCACCCTGGAGCTCTTCACCACCGGTGCGGAACTGGCCTCTGCCGGCTCTGGCGTAGTTGTGGTGCCCACGTCCATGGTGACCGCGGCCGACTACACCAGGTTCGCCCAGAAACTCAGCGCCGCCCTGGGCCGCCCCGTCCACACTTTCAACCGGCGCGGCCGTGGCTCGTCCTCGCCGCAGCCCGAGGATTACACCCTGGACGTGGACATCCGCGACCTTGACGCCGTGATGAAACACACGTCCAGCACCGATGTCTTTGGCCACAGCTTCGGCGGCGCAGTGGCCTTGCATGCGGCCCGAACGCTTCCCGTGGAGCGGCTGGCCGTGTATGACCCTGCAGTGTCCGTGAACCACAGCGTCAAGGCGGACTGGACAACGGAATACGAGCGCGCCACGGCCACCGGAGATGATGACCGCGCCCTCGCCGTCCTTACCAAGGGACTGGAAACCGGCGGCGCCTTTTCCCGGATGCCGCTGTCCATGCTGACCATCGCGAACAAGCTCACGGCCGGGACGCACCTTGGCAAGCAGATGCGGGAAATGATGCGCACCGGTGTCCGGGAAGTCAAGGCGATCATTGCCGCGGACATGCCGGCCGAGCCGTTCCTGGAGCTGCCGCTGGAGACACTGATTGTGGTGGGTGAAAAGAGCCCCGCGTACTTCGGGGTTGCCTGCGGCCAGATCCACGACGTCCTGTCCGGTTCCAGCTACACCATCCTGCCTGGCTTCGGCCACGACGGCGCCCTCCGCGCCCCGGACAAGCTCATCACCGAGCTCAGCGACTTCTTCGCCGGCTGACCCCGGCAGGGCAACCAGCAACGCGGAGTCAGATGATGCCCTTTCCGGTCCGTTTACTGGGCTCTAAGTGACCCCGCGCTGGTTGGGCCCCGCGTGTGGAGCAGCGGCAGTGGCGGCAGCTTCCTTAGCCGGCTGGATAAGCGTGCACATTGCGAGAACGCTGGTGACCCCGGTGGAACGGCGTCCCGAACGGATCCGCATTGTGGGGAGCGCCAACGGCACCGTGACCCTTAAGGCCGACCGGGACACAATGGCTCCCGGCGCCTACAGCCTCTATTGGGGCAACCGCACCGGGCACGCCCGGATCGGCCAGGTGATATCCAGCGACAAAAAGGTCGGCACAGTCACCCGGCGCGTCCTGAAAATCTACAGCGGCGAGCTCAGGCCGGGCACTGCGGGGTACTGGTCCGGCTACGTCTACCCGGACCCTGGAGCGGCGGGCCTGCCCTTCGATGACGTGCCCCTGCCGGGGCCGGCTCCGGCGTGGCTCATCCCCGGTACCGGCCGGGGCTCTTGGGTAATTCACGTCCACGGGCTTGGCGGACGGCGGGCCACCGGCCTTCGTACCGCTCCGTTCTTCCACCGGCTGGGATTCACGCAGCTGCTCATCTCATTCCGCGGCGACCCGGACGCTCCCCCGACCGGGGACGGAAAGCACCACCTCGGCCTCACCGAGCTGGCCGATGTGGAAACAGCCCTCAAGTACGCAGCGTCGCATGGTGCAGGCCGGATCATCATCGCAGGCTGGTCGATGGGCGCAACGATGGCCTTGGCCGCAGCCCACACCTCGGCCTACCGGGACCTGATCGTTGGCCTGGTTCTGACTGCCCCGGTCCTGGACTGGCGCCGGACGCTCTTCTCGCACACAGCAGCGTGGCTCCTTCCGGCCGCGCTGGCCACCGGAGCGTTGCGGATCCTCGGCGGGCCGCTGCACCGCTTTGCCGGGCTGGCCCAACCGCTGGACCTCAGGACCTTGGATTTCACCGGCATGGCGCCGCCGGTGCCAGTAATCATCCTTCACGGCGTAGGCGATACCAGCACGCCAATCCGCACCAGCGAGGATTACGCGGCCCGGTTCCCGGACCTCGTCAGCCTGGTCAAGTTTCCCTCCGGGCGGCACACCCAGGAGTGGAACACTTGGCCACAGCTCTGGGAAGGTTCCGTGGCCCGCTGGATGAGGGACTCAACCCCAAGTAAGTAGCAGTAAGTGTCGTTTTGAGCGCTCAAAACGACACTTACTGCTACTCAGTTGGGTTAGTGGGCTGGCCCGTGGCCCGGGGCCGCACCTTCTGTTTTGCGCATCATGGCAGAGAGTACGACGGCGGCGAGCGCTATGACAGTTGCCGTCAGGAAGGCGGCACTCATCCCCGCCACCGGACCGGACGAGGCGGACACGACAGCGAAGATGGACACCAGTAGCGCGGTGCCGGCGGCACCGGCGACCTGCTGGGTGGTGCTCATGATGGCCGAGCCGTGGGAGTACAGGTGCGGCGGCAACGGGTTCAGGCCGGTGGTAAATGCCGGGGTGAACAGCAGCGCCAGCCCGAAACTCAGCCCCACGTGCAGGGTAACGATCCACCACACGGGAGTACCGGCGTCGAGCATGGAGAACTGCCATAGGCTCAGCACCATCAGGATGGACCCGGTGACGGTGAGCGGCAGCGGGCCGATCCTGTCAAACAGCCGGCCGATGAACGGGCCCAGCAGGCCCATCGCCAAGCCGCCGGGCAGCAAGACCAGGCCGGTCTCCAGTGAACCAAGTCCGCGGATTTCCTGCAGGTACAGCGGCAGCAGGATCACGCCGCCGAACAGCGCCATCATGGCCACCACCATCAGCAGCACCGAGACGGTGAACATGCGGAAGTTGAAGGCACGGAGATCCAGCAGCGGGGCCTCCGCCTTTTGCAGCCGGACCTGGCGGAGTACAAAGACCGCCAGGCTGGCCACGCCGATGACCAGCGCGGCGATGGCCACGGTGCCCGGACCGCTCTGGCCGCCGTGTCCGCCGCCGATCTGGCTCAGGCCGTACACCAGGCCGCCGAAGGCAGGAACTGTCAGAAGTACCGAGAGGATGTCGAGCTTCGTCTTCTCCGTCTCGCCGATGTTGGTCAGATACCTGGCACCGATGGCAAGGGCCACCAGTGCCACCGGCAGGACAAAGACAAACATAAAGCGCCAGGTGAAGTGCTCCAGGATCATTCCGGAGACGGTGGGCCCCATGGCCGGCGCCACGGAGATGGCGATGCTGACGTTGCCCATGACGGCGCCGCGCTTGGCCAGCGGCACCAGGGTGAGGATGGTGGTCATCAGCAGCGGGAGCATGATGGCCGTTCCGCCGGCCTGGACGATGCGGGCCAGGAGCAGGATCTCGAAACCTGGTGCCACGGCAGCCAGTGCGGTGCCGCCGGCGAACAGGCCCATGGCCAGCATAAAGACAGCCCGGGTGGAGAGGCTCTGCAGGATGAAGCCGGTCGTGGGAATGACCACGGCCATGGTGAGCATAAAGCCCGTCGAGAGCCACTGTACTGTGGGCGCGTCGACGCCCAGGTCCACCATCAGCCGCTGCAGGGCAACGTTCATGATGGTCTCGTTGAGGATCACCACAAAAGTCGCCACCAGCAGGGTGGCAATGATCGTCACCGACTCGCGGGACATTTTCTCCGGCGCGGAGGGCCTCGACGTCGCCGCCTGGCCGGATTGGCCCGGCGGGCCGGAGGCGTTCGAAGAGACTTCTGTAGACATGGGTGTTCCCTCAGGGAGTAAGAATGAAGTGGGCGCGCGAGCGTCGTCGCTGCAGATTCCAACACTTTACCGGCAGCAGTCATTCCTGCGCACGGGATTTTTCTTCCTGCGCGCGTAGGCTGATCTGCGTGGACACCCGGAAACTGAAGTATTTCCTGGCCGTTGTTGACCATGACGGGTTCAACCGGGCAGCCGAGCATCTGCTGATCGCCCAGCCTTCGCTGTCGCAGACCATCGCCAGCCTGGAAAAGGAACTGGGCGTGCCGCTCTTCCACCGCATAGGACGGCGCGCGGTCCTCAGCGAGGCGGGCAGGGAGCTGGTGGGTCCGGCCTGGCGCTCACGAACGTTTACACCCCGGCCGGGTACACCGATCTGGATTCATCCAAGGATCCTGTACTGTCGGCGGCGCTGCTGCGGCGGATCGGCCAGGACATCGGCGCCAGCCTGCTCTGACCCGGCCGATGACCGGCGCGCCGCCGCAACCGGCGCACCCGAGGGAACCTGGCCGCCTTAGGCGGCCAGGTTCTTTTTCGGTTTCCGGGACCTCTGCCGGACTTCCGTGCCCGCGCCTGTCCGGCGCCGCGGCTGGGCGGCAATGCGGCCGCCGTCGGGCACCCTGCTGTCAGCGGCCAGCCGGGCGCCGTGGCCGATGACGGCACCGGCTCCGATCCGTGAATGGCTGCCGATATGCACGCGGTTACCGATGATCGTTCCATGGCCCACGCGCACGGCGTCGCCGATGATGGTCCGCTCCCCCACCTGCGCCTGGCGGTCGATCCAGCTCCCGTGGCCAACGAGGACGCCGGCTCCGATCCGCGCGTGCGGTTCAACGTAGGTCATCAGCCCCAGACGGGCTGAGTCAGCTACAACCGCGCCGCGGCCCACATAGCCCCCGCCGTTCTGGTGCCGGTGATAGTACACCACTCCGCCGGAGTCGTCCTCAAACGATTCAACCTGCCTGGTCATACCCGGTCCCTGTTCGTGTTTCATCAAAACGGGTGGTTCCCCCGCTCACCTGTATTAACGGCGGGGGAACCGGGCAGATTCCTTAGACGGTCTGGCCTGCGTGCCGGCCTTCGGAGATTTCCTCCACGAGTTTGCCGTTGAAGGCCTCAAGATCGCCCGGGTGACGGCTCGTCACCAGGCCTTGGTCAACCACGACTTCCTCATCACTCCAGTTGGCGCCGGCGTTCTTCAGGTCGGTCTGGAGCGTGTGGTACGAGGTCACGTTCCGGCCGCGGATCACGCCGGCGTCGATCAGCAGCCATGGTCCATGGCAGATGGAAGCCACCGGTTTATGCTGCTCAAAGAAGCTGCGGGTAAAGGCCTGGGCGGCCTTATCCACACGGAGGTGATCGGCGTTCACCACGCCGCCGGGGAGGACCAGAGCGTCAAAGTCGGACGCATTGGCCTCGGCCAGCGTCAGGTCGACGTTGAACGTGTCGCCTTTGTCCGTCCCGTTGTAACCCTGTAGCCGTCCGCTGCCGGGAGCGACCAAAACGGGTTCGCCGCCGGCGTCCTTGACTGCCTGCCACGGGCTGGTGAGTTCGACCTGCTCCACGCCGTCCGTCAGCAGGAAAGCGACTTTTTTGCCAGCGATGCTGTGTTCTGACATTTTTCCTCCTTCAGCGAGGCGGATCGGCGCATTCCAGCGCACGGGTGACCGCTTCGAGAGTTGTGTGCCTGACAGCATCCAGCCTAGGAAAGCCCAAAGTGATAAGCAAGCTGACTATCAGCTGCTGTGGTGCTCGATCAGCCAGCCGGCCATCTCCTGGGCCCGCCTCGCCGCCTGAGTATCCCCTTCAGAGGCGGAAACGATGGAGCCCTTCATCAGGATGTGCCATGAGCGGGCAAAATCCTCGGGCCGGTCCAGGCCGGCCTGCTCCGCCAGGGCCTGCACGTGCCCCCGGATCCTGGACAGGTAATCGATGCTGGCCTGGCCCAGCGGATGCGCCGGACCCATCTCAAGCAGGATGTTGATGAACGAGCAGGCTTCGAAGTCGTCCCGAAGGAACCATTCGCCAAAGACGTCGAAAATTGCCAGCAGCTGTTCCGTCGGCTTGGTGGCCCGACGTTTGGCCTGCCCAACGATTGCGTCCACAGTCCAAAGTTGGTCCCGAAGTTCCAGGAACGCGAGAACCAGCGCATCCTTGGACGGGAAGTGCCGGTAGAAAGTTGCCTTGGCCACGCCGGAGCGTTCAATGAGTTCGTTGACCCCGACATCCCGCACTCCGCGCCGGGAAAACAGTTCGTAGGCCACGGCGAGGATCCGCTCCCGGGAATCGGCAGGACGAACAGCCACCGCTGCATCGTTCTCCGCAAGCGGCAGTGTGGCTTCTCCATCGGAAATCATCGTGGTACTACTTTACTCCCAAGTGCAGACAGACCGGTCTTCCTGCATGTAGTGTTTTTCCCAGACGCAAGTGCTTTGACTCCGACGGGTTCCCTTCCAGGGCCCGTCGGCCTGGTGCAAGGAGGCCCCAATGTCAGCAGAGCGAACGTTCGAGTTTATCCCGTGCAACGACCCGGACCCGTGGATTGAAACCACCGCAGCCTCGGCTGAGGTGAGACAGTTTGCCCGCGAGTCCCTTCGGTGGCAGGCGCAGGAAATCATTGACGAAGTTCTCAACGGGACGGACCCCAACGAAGAGCTGGCCAGGGCCCGGCTGCGCCGCTGCGTCGCCCAGAACCCCGGCCGGCCGGAACGCGCACTCCTCCAGCAGCTGATGCTTAACCGGGACCGCCAAGGTGGATCAACACTGTAAGGCGGCCCGCCTCCGCCCTACCCGCAAAATGTTCTCTCACTGCGTGCGGTTCACAACGTCAGGCTGCGGTCCACAATCTTTCCGGCGGTTACCTGCAGGCTCTGGCTGTTGGCTCGCGCGTGGCTGCGCAGCCGGTTGAATGCCTCGTCCATATCCACACCCGCCGTATGGGCAATGACGCCCTTGGCCTGCTCAATCAGCACCCGGGTATTGAGCGCCCGCTGGAGCTGCTCATTGACCAGCGCAGCCTCCCTGAGGGTGCGTTCCTGCATAAGGCTGATGGTGGCGACGTCGGCCAGCGCCTGGCCGATTGCAGCATCCTCTTTCGTCAAGGGGCGCGCACTGGCGCCAAACAGGCCCATCGCGCCGATGGTGCGTCCCTGGACCCTCATGGGCACGGCATGGACCGAACGGAAGCCTTGGGAAAGTGCTGCTTCCCGGAAGCCCTGCCAGGCGGTCAGGCTATTGATGTCGGCCACTTCCACGGCTTTCCCGGTCAAGTAGCACTCCACGCACGGGCCGGCCCCTGCCTGCAGTTGCAGGACCTCCACGAGCCGGCTCTCCTCGCTCGTGGACGCCACCACCTGCAATTCTCCGCTGGGATCAGCGAGCAGCAGTCCCGCGGCCGCGACGTCGAGGAGCCCCACAGACTCCTCCACCAGGGTGTGGAGGAGGTCCAGGACGTCATAGTCCGCCACCAGTGTGTCCGTGAGCTTCACGAAAGCCACACTGACGCGCTCCGCGCGCGTATTCGTTACCATGGCGCCATTTTACTGCAGTGCATGCCCGCCGGGCCGGTCATCCTGCGGGCCGAAGCTAAGCCGGCCATCAAGCACAGCGGCCGCTGTCGCCTTCAAGCTCAGGTCGTTGGCAAAGGCGTAGGCGCGCAGCATGAGCAGGGATTCGGCCGCTGAGGCGCCGGACTGGGCCAGAACCATGCCGGTGGCCTGATGGATCTCCCGGCGCGACATCAAACCGGGCTCCAGGGAAGGATCGGTCTCAGCCGAATTGACGTTGAGGATCTTGCGCAGGAGATACCAGGCGGTCTGCCCCGCCAGCACTGCGGCAGTTGACTGGTCGGAACGGCTCAGGGGGCCCGGCGCGGTGTGATACAGCTCCACGACGCCGAGGTCCACCGCCCCGACTGTCAAAGGGAAGACAAACAACGCCGCTGCCGCCGTTCCCTCGAGGGCTTTGTGGAACACCGGCCACTCGCCGTCTACGGTGGCCTGCGCGTCGCCAAGCAGGACGGGCAGCCGGGTCTTCAGTGCCCGCCACCGCGGGCCCTCCCCCAGGTTGAACTGCAACTCGTCCAGGCGCGCCGCCAGATCGTCGCTGGCGGCTACCAGCGTCTCAGCGGCGGTTCCGCCGAACAGGGATACAGCCACACCGGTGACGGGCAGGTTCGAGAGATAGGGAGCACAGAGGTCGTCTTCACCCTCGACCACGCCGGGGGCAATGTCCATGGTCTGCCTCTGATCCCTGATTCGTCCCGCTGTGTAGGGTCCGGCTGCAGGCTGAACCGGAACGGCGGAGTCGTCCCTTCAAGAATACATTTGCTGCCAACCGGCTCAGGCCACCGGCAGGCCTTCAACCGGCAGGCCGCCACCCTCGGCGTTAGCGATCCGGGAGGTTTCCGTCAGGTGGGCCAGCAGCGCCCTCTCCGGGGCGTGCGGGTAGGCAGCCAGGCACCTCTGCAGCCGATGTTTAACCTCGTCCAATTCCGGGCACGGATCATCAAAGATGGAGGCGATGATGTCATACGCCTGCCCTTGGAGCGGGGTTCCTGCAGTCAATACATGGCGCTGCACGAGTTGCAGCATGCCATCAGCGTCAGGCATGAGTGGTCCCTAGAAATCCAGCCGTTCACGCGTTTCACCGAACGGCACGGCCTCGCTGACTGCCACGGTGTAGGTATCGTGCGCGTGGCGGGTCACCAGGATGCCGCAGAGGGCAGTGGTGGCCGCATACTGGCGGGCCAGATCCACGGCTGAATTCAGATAGTCATCCACCAGGGACGCGTCAGTGACTTTGACGAGGTAAGACAGACCGTCGTCTACGGTGCGGATCATGGGGTTTGCTCCTCCGGGGGGTCGCCAAAGATGAGGCGATGCCAGGGTCCGGGGCACTACGTCCAGCCTAGCCGATCCGCAGGTAATCCAACAGATATCCAGGCCCGTACGGGCCTCAGGGGCGGGACCGCAGGGCAGGCATCAGGAACTCAGCGGCGCATTGTCAATCAGCCGGACCGGCCCGACTTTGGCCGCGACGAGCGCCAGCCCCTCACCGCGGAACGGGACCTTCCGGCAGTTTTCGGCGAGCGGCTCAAGGGTGTCCGGGTCCACGACGTCGAAGTAGTCCAGCGCAACCAGAGGCTGGGACTCAATCAAGGCACGGGCGGAGTCCAGGTCCAGGGGCTGGTGGGCGTTGGCCCGCTCTTCGATGAGCCGCAGTGCGCGTGACAGTACCAGGGCCGCGTCCCGCTCCTCGTCGGAGAGGAACCGGTTACGGCTGGACAGGGCCAGCCCGTCGTCGGAGCGCACCGTGGGTACGGCAACTATCTCAACCGGGAAGTTCAGGTCCGCCACCATCCGCCTGACCAGCGCCAGCTGCTGGGCGTCCTTCTGGCCGAAGTACGCACGGTAGGCGGGCAGGCCGGCACCGGCACCCGAGACGAAGGCCCCGGCCGGCGGAAGTCCCGCACCCGGGATGCCGTAGTGCAGCAGCTTGGCAACCACGGTGAGGGCGCCGTCGAAATGCCCGGGGCGCGAGGCCCCTTCCCACTTCTCCCCCAGGGACCCGGCCGTCACGCGCACCAGCGGCTCGCCGCCGGGGTAAACCTCCTCCACCGAGGGTGCGAACACCAGGTCAACACCTTGCTCTTCGAGCAGGGACACATCGGCCTCGAGCGTACGAGGATAGCGGTCCAGATCCACCGCGTCACCAAACTGCAGCGGATTCACAAAGATGGTTGCCACCACCACGTCGTTTTGTTCGACGGCGGTACGCGCCAACCGGGCGTGCCCCTCGTGGAGTGCGCCCATGGTAGGCACCAGGCCCTGGGACCTGCCACCTCGTTCGGCCAGAAGCAAGGCACTCGCTGCCCGCAGTTCCGCCGCCGTCCGCACCAGTTGCGCCACCATGTCAGTCTCCTTCTTCCAGGGCCGCACGCATGGCGTCCACTTGATCCTCTTTCAGCAGCCCGCGGCTTTCGGCCCGCCGTGCCGTGGCCCGGGCCATGGCGAGGTACGCCTCGAGCACATCGCCGTGCGTCCCGGCGTCGTACTCCCGCAACGCCTCGGCATGGGCCGCCACGGTTCCCGCGTCGCCCCTGGCCACGGGGCCGGTCAACGCCGATTCCCCGGAGGCGAGGGCGTTCTCCAGCGTGGCCCGCAGCAGGGGGCCAAGCATCCGGCCCGGTTCGTCCACACCCACATCGCGGAGCAGCTGCGAAGCCTGGGCCACCAGCGTGACAAGGTGGTTGGAACCATGGGCAAGGGCCGTGTGGTAAAGCGTCCGGTCACCCTCAGCGATTGCTACCGGTTCCGCCCCCATCTCCACAACCAGGGCCTGCGCAATGGGCAGCATGGCGGCATCGGCTGTTACCCCGAAGGTGCAGTCAAGCAGTCGGGTGAGGTCGAGGCTCATGCCTGTGAACGTCATGGCCGGGTGCAGTGCCAGCGGAATGGCGCCGGCGCTTCGCACCGGGTGCAGGACGCCCACGCCAAACCGGCCGGAGGTGTGGGCCACCAGCTGTCCGGGCTGCCAGGCGCCAAGTTTCGCCAGCCCGTCCACCAGGCCGGCCAGCGCGTCGTCGGGAACGGCCAGGAGCACCAGTTCGGCACGCTCCACAATCTCCTGGATCTCAAGGACGGGAACTCCGGGCAGCAACGCTTCCGCGCGTTCGCGGCTGGCCTCCGACACAGCGGACACCCCGACGACGGCATGTTCTGCCCCGCGGAGGGCGGCGCCAAGCACCGCGCCGACTTTGCCGGCACCGATGATTCCGACGCCGAGACGTCCGGGCTTAACCACGGCGGGGGCCTTCCTGTTGGGGACTGGTTTCGACCGGCTCAACCACCGGGGGTTCGGCCGGAGGAGCCTCCGGGGCCGGATCAGCCACCGGGGCCACTTGCGCCAGCCATTGTTCGCTGGTCTGCCGTTTACGGGCCAGCCGTGCCCGTGCTGCCTGTTCATCAAAGAGAGCCCTCGCCTGGTCAACACCGGCCTGGGTCAGGCGCGGTGAAACCGGCCCCGCCGTAGTGTGGAGGACGAGGTCCGCCACCCCGAACCGGCGTGCAATGGGCCCCTGGTGCACGGCCAGGGACTGGGTGCGCTGGTGCGGGACCATGACCAGTTGCCGCCACCACCGGCCCGAACGGATCAACAGAGCCGTGCCGGTGACGGCGAACCCGTTGCGGCGCCAGCCAAGCGGAGCCAGGAACCGGCCACGGCGCGGCGTGGTGACAAATCCGCCGTCGGAATCCAGTCCGCTGAGCCCCGCCGCGAAAATGCGGCCGGGCTCCGGTGTTCCGGGGTCCGGCAGGACCAGGGCGATCATGCTCATCACGTCCGGCAGCTTACCCACGGGCAGGAGCGTGGTCCGCGGCGAGGCCTCGCCGTTGCTGCCCACGGCACCGTAGCCGGCAACGTTGACCTGGATTCGGTACCAGCCAAAGATCCGCCAGAGCGGGGACTGGGTCACTGACAGCGCCTGGATCCTGCCGGGCGGGAGGGTCTGTGCCTGCGTGTCCAGCAGGCCGTACCGGAGCCGGATCCCGTCCGGGGAAATGGCCGCAGTGAAGTTGTAGCCCTTGTTAAAGGAACCCCAGTAAGCAGCGGCCAGGCCAAGCGCGGCGGGGATCAGGTAGAAGTAGAAGCCCTGGTTATCCGTCACTGCCGACAGGATCACTGAGGCGATGCCGCCCACCACAACGAAGAAACTCTGCTCGCTCAGCAGCAGCGAACCAACCAGGCGGGACGGCGGGACGGACAGCACCGGATGTTCGGGCGCCTCGGGCGGGGCTTCCTGCGGCCGGGCCGGGTCCGGGACAATGCCGGCGGCCCGCGCCAGGATGGTGGCCCGAAGCTGCCGCGCGTCGTCCATCCGCAGGTAGGCAAGCTTCACCGCCGATTCGCCGGCGTCTGCCACCTCGAACTTGAGTTCTGCGAGGCCGAAGATCCTGGCCAGCAGGGGCTGGACGATGTCGATGGCCTGGACGCGGTCCAGCCGGGCCTGCCGCTGCTGGCGGAAGAGGAAGCCGGAGTTGACCCGGACGTACCCTTCGGAGACCTGGTACTTGGTGAAATACCAGGTCAGGATGAACCCCAGCACGGCCAGCACCAGCATGATTCCGCCACCGGCGACCAGCCAGGGCGCGCGGCCGGCGAAGTCCTCCTCGACGAGCGGCCTGCCCTGCAGCAGCCGTTCGAAGATATCCCGGCCAAAGAAATAACCGATGGCTGCCAGGGCAACCCAGCCACGCACAAAAGGCGAGGCCGGGTGCACCCGCAGCCACTCGCCGTCGGGCGCTAACGCGGGCCCGGGTGCAGGCGCGCCCGGTGCGGCGGCAGGAACGTCCGGTGCAGCGGGAACGTCCGGCGCACCGCGCTCCGGAACCCCAGCGGTCACAGCCCTGCCAGCCTGGCTTCGCCCCGGGCGGCGAGCTGTTCACGCAGGCGCGCCCCCTCTTCGGCGGGCAGGCCGGGGATGATTGCCTTGGTGCCGGGGGCGGCGGTGTGGAGTTTGAGTGTGCAGAGGCCAAGGCCGCGCTCCACCGGCCCTACGCCGATATCCACATACTGCATCCGGCCGTAAGGCACTGCCATGACCCGCTGGAAGAAAATGCCGCCGCGGATCAGCAAATCGTCGTCCCGTTCGGCATAGCCGATGGCGCGCACCTGCCGCGGGATCAGCAGCAGCCGCCAGATGGCCAGCACAAAGGTTGCCGCCGGCACCAGGATGGCCAGCCACAGCGGCGGCCATCGCCACCAGCCCAGGAGCACGAAGACAAGGGGCAGGCTCAGGACAAGCACGGCAATGACGTTTCCGATGGCCCACTCCACCAGCCGGACGGTGACGTACTTCGGCGACACCCGCTGCCACGTCACACCCGCCGGATCAATCGCCCCGGTATGCATATTCGCCTTCCCCTGCAGCTTCCCCGCGCACCTTGCGGCCGGGTGTCCCGTCGCCGGACGCTTCAGTGTCTTCGGGCGGGATCCTGCAGAACCTCTCCACCAGCAGGCCCACAACGATCATCACCAGCCCGCCGCCGGCTACGGCTACTGCCACCCAGGTGATGCCTTGGTCGCTGCGCAGGTTCCAGATGCGCAGCTGGTCCAGGAAAATCCCCGCGTGCCAGCCGAGCAGAACGGTGCCGGCGTAGGCGCAGGCCTGCGCGAGCACCAGTGTTCTCGCGGCAAGGATCGGGTCAAGCGCTTTCTTGCGTTTGGTGCTGTTGCGCCACCGGAGGACCCTGATGCCCAGAATCAGGGTGATGGCTACGATCACGGCCATGGTGGCCAATGCTGTGGCCGGCAGAACCGGAGTTGCCATGCTGTAGCGGGTGGTCACCACCGTGGCTGACCAGCCGGCCACGGTCAGGACCAGCCCGATGAACAGGAGGCGGAGGGGGTTGATGGGTTTCACGGCTACTCAACCGCCCCGGCGGTAGGGGCGCCGTCGTAGTCGCCGAAGCCGTCAAACGGGACCAGGTCCGGGAAGTCGGCGGCGCGGGCGGCCAGCTCGCTGACCCGTTGGCCCCCCAGCGTCGCGGCCGGCTCGATCAGGGACCAGGGGTAGAGGACAAAGGCGCGTTCGGCGGCGCGCGGATGCGGCAAAGTCAGGTCGGGGTCGTCGCTGGTGACATCGCCGTAGGTGATGATGTCGACGTCGAGCGTTCGCGGACCCCAGCGCACGTCACGGACCCGGAGGTGCTTGTTCTCCACCGCGTGGCAGTGTTCCAGCAGCGCTTCCGGGGACAGGAGGGTCTCCACGGTCATGACCATATTCAGGAAATCGGGCTGGCCGGGCGGTCCGCCAACCGGCTTGGTCTGCACTACCGGGGACACAGCCAGCAGCCGCACCTCAGGAGGGTCGACGAGGTCCGCGACGGCGCCGGAGAGGGTGTCGTTGCGTTCGCCCAGGTTACTCCCGAGGGCCAGGACCGCTTTGGTGTAGCCCGTCATGGCCGGGTTCCGTAATGCGGAGCGTGGTCTGGAGGGACACTATGCTGCCGGGCACGGTGCACACTGACCGCAACATCGCCAAAGGGCACCTCGATGGGCGCCTGGGGCTTGTGGACCGTGACGTCCACGGCCCCGATGTTGAACCTGGCCAGCAGGTCGTCTGCGATCCGGACAGCAAGGGCTTCGATCAGGTTCAGGGGCTCGCCCGTGATCCAGTCCTTGATCCGTTCGGCCACTTCACCGTAGTGCGCGGTGTCCCGGACGTCGTCGGACTCGGCAGCCTTGGTGAAGTCCAGGTGCAGGACGGCATCCACCACGAATGGCTGGCCCTCACGGCGCTCAAAGTCGAACACGCCGTGATGGCCGACGGCGGTGACGCCGCTCAGCGTAATCCTGTCCATGGGTCCCCCGGCCCTAGTGTGTGGTGCGGGCAGCCGCCACGCGTGAAGCTACCTTAACAGCGTCAAGGCTTGGTCCGACGTCGTGCACGCGGACAGCCCAGGCACCGCGGAAGGCGCTGATGGCGGTAATGGCCGCGGTGGCGGCGTCACGTTCCTCCGGGGCGGCGGACTTGCCGGCCACGGTCAGCAGCGTACCCAGGAAGCGTTTGCGGGATGCAGCCACCAGAACCTTGTGCCCCAGGCTGTCCAGCTGGTCCAGGTGCTGCAGGAGCTCCCAGTTCTGGGCGTCGTTCTTGGCGAAGCCCAGCCCCGGGTCGACGATGATCTGCTCGGCGCTCACACCGGCGGCGTACAGCTTGTCCCGCACGCCGGCCAGCTCCGCCACCACTTCGCCTGCCACATCCTGGTACTCGGCCAGGGAATTCATGGTGCGGGCATCGCCACGGCGGTGCGTCAGAACATAGGGCACCTTGGACGAGGCCACCAGTTCCGCCATTTCGGGTTCCATGGTCAGCCCCGAAACGTCGTTGATGATGGCGGCGCCGGCCTTCAGTGCGGCCGCCGCTGTGGAGGTGTGCGTGGTGTCGATGGAAACCAGGGCGCCGGCCTTGACCAGGGCCTCGATAACGGGCACCACCCGGCGCTGTTCTTCCTCCGGGCTGACGTCCTCGGCGCCGGGGCGGGTGGATTCGCCGCCGACGTCAATGATGTCCGCCCCCGCGTAGAACATCCGCAGGCCGGCCGCGATGGCAGTGTCCGCCGTCGCGTGCTTGCCGCCGTCACTGAACGAGTCCGGGGTGACGTTCAGGATGCCCATGATCAGGGTGCGGTCAGTGGGCAGTTCTGCGAACGTCGCGGCCCGGCGCGGTTTGCGCAGGATGGGCAGCGGAGATGTTGCGGGCCCGGTTCCCGGGGCTGCAGCTAGTGAATCCATGGTCTGAGTAGTTACCTTCCGAGGATGAGGCTCATGGCTTCGGCGCGGGTGGCCGGGTCATGGAGCTGCCCGCGTACCGCGCTGGTGACGGTCTTCGCTCCGGGCTTGCGGACACCGCGCATGGACATGCACATGTGTTCGCATTCGATCACAACAATCGCGCCACGCGGCTTGAGGTGGCTGACCATTGCTTCAACGATCTGGGTGGTGAGGCGCTCCTGGACCTGCGGGCGCCGGGCGTAGATGTCCACGAGCCGTGCCAGCTTGCTGAGGCCGGTCACTTTGCCGTCGTGCGAGGGGATGTAGCCCACGTGGGCCACCCCGTGGAACGGCACCAGGTGGTGCTCGCACGTGGAGTAGAACGGGATGTCCTTCACCAGGACCAGTTCTTCGTGGTCCAGGTCAAAGGTGGTGGACAGGACGTCGGCGGGGTCGTGGTGCAGCCCGGCGAAGACCTCGGCATAGGCCTTGGCCACGCGCTTGGGGGTGTCCTGGAGCCCGCCGCGGTCCGGGTCCTCACCAATCGCCAGCAGGATTTCACGGACGGCGGCTTCGATCCGAGGCCGGTCCACTTTCTCGTGCTTTTTGTGGTGGGATCCGTCCTCCGCCGGATGTCCGGCGGAGGCATGAGTGTCGTCGTCGTCGAAGTGGTTCACAGAAGAAAGCTTAGCCGCGCAGGGCGTCTGGCCCCGAGTCGGGGATGCCGCCCTGGAACGGAGCATCCTCCGGCACACCCTGCGGGTGCGGGGGCTGGGCGTCGAGCGGCTCGTCCAGGCGGGCCTGCTTGGCTTCCTCCTGGGCTTCGCGCTCTGCCTTTTCCTGGCGGGATTCCACGGGGCCTGCCTGCTGCACCGGGCGGGTCTCCTTGGACAGCCACACTTCGCGGAAATCGCGCTTGCGGATGTCGCGGAAGATATCGGCGATCTCGGCCTGGTTGAGGGTTTCCCGTTCCAGGAGTTCCAGTGCCAGGAAGTCCAGGACATCGCGGTTGTCGGTAAGGATGGCGTAGGCCTCGTCATGTGCCTGATCGATCAGGCGGCGGACTTCCTCATCGACCACGTACGCGATCTGGTCCGAGTAGTTGCGCTCGTGCCCTGCGTCGCGTCCCAGGAAGGGCTCGCCGCCGCCCTGGCCGAGGCGCACAGCGCCCACGCGCTCACTCATGCCGTACTCGGTGACCATCTTGCGGGCCGTGGCCGTGGCTTTCTCGATGTCGTTGGAAGCGCCGGTGGAGGGATCGTGGAAGACGATTTCCTCCGCCACGCGGCCGCCCATGGCGTAGGCCATCTGGTCCAGCAGTTCGTTGCGGGTGACGGAGTACTTGTCGTTGTCCGGCACCACCATGGTGTAACCCAGTGCACGTCCGCGGGGAAGGATGGTGATCTTGGTGACCGGGGCCGAGTTCCGCAGGGCCGCCGCCACCAGGGCGTGGCCGCCTTCGTGGTACGCGGTGATCTTGCGCTCGTGTTCCTTCATAACGCGGCTGCGCTTCTGCGGGCCGGCCATCACGCGGTCAATCGCCTCGTCGAGGGCGCGGTCGTCAATAAGGTTGGCGTTGGAGCGGGCCGTCAGCAGTGCCGCTTCGTTGAGGACGTTGGCGAGGTCGGCGCCCGTGTAGCCGGGGGTCTTCTTGGCCACGCTCTTGAGGTCGACGCCGGGAGCCATCGGCTTGCCCTTGGCGTGGACCTGCAGGATCTGGTCTCGGCCGATCAGGTCCGGCGCCTCGACCGTGATCTGGCGGTCAAAGCGGCCCGGGCGGAGCAGCGCCGGATCCAGGACGTCGGGGCGGTTGGTTGCAGCGATCAGGATGACGTTGGTCTTGACGTCGAAGCCGTCCATTTCAACCAGCAGCTGGTTGAGGGTCTGTTCACGTTCGTCGTTGCCGCCACCGATGCCGGCGCCGCGGTGGCGGCCTACGGCGTCAATCTCATCAACAAAGATGATGGCGGGCGAGTTGGCTTTGGCCTGCTCGAAGAGGTCGCGGACACGGGACGCGCCAACACCGACGAACATTTCGACGAAGTCGGAGCCGGAGATGGAGAAGAACGGCACGCCGGCCTCGCCGGCGACGGCGCGGGCGAGGAGGGTTTTACCGGTTCCGGGAGGGCCGTACAGCAGCACACCCTTGGGGATCTTGGCACCCACGGCCTGGAATTTCGCCGGCTCCTGCAGGAACTCCTTGATCTCCTGGAGTTCCTCAACGGCCTCATCGGCACCCGCAACGTCAACGAAAGTGACCTGGGGCATGTCCTTGTTGACCATCTTGGCCTTGGACTTGCCGAACTGCATGATCTTGGAGCCGCCGCCCTGCATCCGGGTCATCAGGAACCAGAACAGCGCACCGAGCAGGATCACGGGAATCAGCAGCGAGAGCAGGCCGGAGAACCAGTTGCTTTCGATCGGCTGATCCGTATAGCCGTTGGCCGGCCTGGAGTCCGTGACTGCCTTGACGACATCTGCGGCGCGGGCATCAACGAAGAAGAACTGGACGCTCTTGCCCTTGTCCTGCCCGTCGAGATTCAGGCTGTCCTTCAGGACCAGGTCAACCCGGTTCTCGCCGTCGAAGATCTTTGCCTGCTCAACCTGGCCGTTCTCGGCGAGGAGCTCAAGGCCCTTGTCGGTGTCGATCCGTGCCGCACCGCCGGGAGCCAGTGTTGCAAAGGCCACAAGCAGCATGGCGATCACAACAACGATCCAGATGCCCGGGCCCTTGAAGAAACTCTTAGCTTTCATCTGATCGGGGGCTGGCCCCGTCCCTCCTGGTAGTGCTGCACGGCGAGTGGTCTTCGCACGTGTGGGTGCTGCATCAGCTACTAGCTATACACCGTTCCGAGTAAATCACGCACGGTGCCGCTCAAAAGTTCCCTCTGGGCGTAGCGGACAGGCCCGGCGGGGCCACCGATCCGCGGGCCGTCAGCGTCCAGGCGAAGACAGCGGAATGCTGCTTAAATACGGCGGGGTCGGTCTTTTCCTCGATGGCGTCAATCAGGATATCCGTGGCCCGGACAGCCATCTCATAACGGGACACTGTCACCGTGGTGAGCGCCGGGTGCAGGTTTTCGGCAAGGACGTCGTGGTCGGAGAGGGCAATGACGGACAGGTCTGCCGGGATGGCGAGCCCCAGTTCGGCGGCGGCACAGTAAACCCGCATGGCCATCGCCGCGTCCGTGCAGACAAGTCCGGTTGGCCGGTCCTCACCGGCCAGGATCCGGGCGGCTGCAGCATGGCCGCCCTGCTCCAGCTCACTGGTGTTGCCGATGAACCCTATCCGCGTGTGGCCGGCTGCGGCGAGACAGTCGGCGGCGGAACGGACGCCGTCGTCGTCATTCGCGATGACCGCAGCGATGCTGCCGCCGCTGCGGGCGGTGCCCAGCAGCACCGCGGGAACGCTGGTGAGGTTGGCGGGCGGCTGGAGCTGGCGGTGGCGCCCGGGGGCGTAAAGGATGCCGTCCACGCGGCGCGCAAGGAGGGACCCGACGTCGGACTCCCGGGATTCGGGGCCCGCCGCTCCGGAGGTGTTGAGGATCAGGAGGTTGTAGCCGCGGGCCCGTGCGGCGTCGTCGGCACCCAGGATGATTTGCCCGGCGTGGGGACTGGTCCCGACGTCCTCGACCACCAGCCCAAGCAATGTTGTCCGGTTGGTACGCAGGGCCCGGGCCACGCTGTCGGGCCCATAGCCGAGCTGTCCAGCCGCCGACCTGACCCGCTCCCGGGTTTCGGGGCTGATCCGGGCGGAGGCTACATCATTCAGGACATGCGAAACGGTGGTCGCCGAGACGCCGGCAGCGGCCGCTACATCCCTGATGCCGATGCTTTTGCCGCTCATCCGTCCCCGGTCCGCTTAAATGCCGCAGGATGGCACTTCACGGGATGCCCGGTCCCGGGACGGCCGTGAGATGCCATCCCGGCGGGAGGAAGGTTACTCGTAGACGTGCGGGGCGAGGGTGCCCACGAAGTCCAGGTTGCGGTACTTCTCGGCATAGTCCAGGCCGTAGCCCACCACGAACTCGTTGGGGATGTCGTAGCCGACGTACTTGACGTCGATCTCCACCTTGGCGGCCGTGGGCTTGCGGAACGCAGTGCAGATCTCCACGGACGCGGTGCCGCGGGATTCCAGGTTGGTCTTGAGCCAGGACAGGGTCAGGCCGGAGTCAATGATGTCCTCGACAATCAGGACGTCCTTGCCCATCAGGTCCGTGTCGAGGTCCTTGAGGATGCGGACCACCCCGGAAGACTGCGTGCCGGAGCCGTAGGAGGACACTGCCATCCAGTCCATCGAGACGTGGCTGTGGAGCGCACGGGCGAGGTCGGCCATGACCATCACGGCACCCTTGAGGACGCCGACGAGCAGGATTTCACGGCCTTCGTAGTCCTTGTCGATCTGGGCAGCGAGCTCGGTGATCCGCTGCTCGATCTGTTCCTTGGTGTAGAGAACGTGCTTGAGGTCTGCCTGGACGTCGTTTGAATCCACCAATGGCTCCTGTGTAGATGCGGGGTGCGACTATTCTTGGGGCGGCTTTTGAGGCCGGAATACTAGCTTCCCACAGCGGGCCGCTTCGCGGGGAACGGGAATGCCTTGCTCCTGCGCCCCTGCAGCCTTGCGCCCGGCCTTGCGCCCCTGTCCGGCGCCCAGCTGTGCCAGCGACAGCCGGTACACGCTCACTCCGCCCGGGAGCTCCACGGGACCGGCGGAACCCTGCCGCCGCAGCAGCGCTTCCGCCGCCAAAAGGCGCTGGTAGCTGGGTTGTTGACCCCCGACGTCGGCCGCTGCCTTGGCGATGACACGGAACCTGATGGCCGGGGAGAGTTCGCCGAGGGCATCCTCGGGAAGGCTGATTTCCGGGCCGGACCGCTGCGCCAAACCGGCGTATGTGCGTTCTGCCACGTCCTCCAGGTAGTCGGCATCCAGCTGCAGGATCGACGCCGTCCGGGCGAGGGATTCAGCCACGCCCGGTCCAAGTTTTTCCTCCAGGAGCGGGAGCACTTCCACCCGGGTCCGCGACCGGGCAAAAGCCGGATCTGCATTGCTGGGATCGTGCCAGGGCTCCAGCTCCTCGACGTGGCAGATCTCCAGGGTGTCCTCGCGGCGCAGCCCCAGGAAAGGCCGCATAAGCAGGCCGCGGGAGGGCCGCATGCCGGCCAGCGAGCGTGTCCCGGAGCCGCGGGCCAGGCCGAGGAGGACCTGTTCTGCCTGGTCGTCCAGCGTGTGGCCCAGCAGGATGGCGGCGGCGCCCTGTTCGCGTGCGGCTGTTTCCAGTGCTGCGTGGCGGGCATCCCGGGCGGCGGCTTCAGGACCCATGCCCGTGCCGGCGACGTCCACGGTCCGGACCTCCACCAGGGTGAGCCCCAGCTCCTTCAAGGCCTGGGCGGCGGCGGCGGCTACCTTGGCGGACCCCTCCTGCAGCTGGTGGTCCACTACCACGGCGCCTACCGTCAGCGGGTGTCCGTCAACGTGGCCGCGGCGGGCGAAATAGGCTGCCACGGCCGCAAGTGCCAGTGAATCCGGGCCGCCGCTGCAGGCCACCAGGACGTGCGCCGGATAGCCGGCCTCCGCCAGGGCGTTCTGGAGCATTTTTCGCGCTTTGCCAACGACCGGCGCCAGCCTGCCGGGCCGCCGTCGGCCGCTCGCGTGCGGCGCCTGCGACACGTCGTTCAGGCGGGGGGAATCCGGCACCTACAAACCCATCCGGTCAACCCAGAGTTTGGGCTCGTGGATCTCGGGCTCGGTGGGGAGGTTGTCAGCGGATTCCCAGACCCTGTTGAACCCGTCCATCCCGGCGACGTCAACCACTGCGCGGACAAACTTGGCGCCGTCGGAGTACTGGCGCATCTTCGCATCGAGGCCGAGCAGGCTGCGGATGAATTTCTCGATGACGCCGCGGTCCTTGCCGCGGTCGGTGAAGCGCTGCCGGATGGTTTTGACTGAGGGGACAATGCTGGCGTCGACGGCGTCCATCACCACGTTCGCGTGGCCCTCCAGCAGGCTCATCACGGCCGTCAGGTGCGAGAGGGACTCCTTCTCCTCGGGATTCTGCAGCAGGTCGAGGATGGCGCCGCGGCCGGGGGTATTGCCCGTGGCCGAGCGGTCCTTGAGGGAGCGGGCGGCTGCGGAGGCGCGCTCCATCAGGGAATCGACGTTTCCGAGCAGGTGAACGCTGAGGTTGTCGATTTCGGAAAGCATGTGGTGGCGGAGCCAGGGTGCGGCGGCAAACTGGACGCGGTGTGTCTGCTCGTGCAGGCAGACCCAGAGCCGGAAATCCTCGGGCGTGACATTCAGTTCCCGCTCCACCGACACAATGTTGGGGGCCACCAGAAGCAGCCTGCCACCGGCCGGGGCTGTGGAGCCTTCGGCCAGGGCGGCGAAGGGATCGTACTGGCCAAGGACCTTGCTGGACAGGAAGGCCAGGACTGCGCCCAGCTGGCTGCCGGTGATGGCGCCGCTGACGCTGGCCGCTGCCGGGCTGACCGTGCCGCGGCGGCTTTCCAGCATTTTCTCCATGGCGGGCCTGAGCATTACCGCAAAGCTCTGCGTGTTGGCCTTGGCCCAGTTTGCCCGGTCCACCACCAGGACGGACGAGTCCCGGAGATCCCTGGCGGCTTCCAGGCCGGTGATCTCGTGGACATGCGGGACAGAGGCATCAGCCAGGCGGCGAAGGCTGTCCACTGCCTCGCCGATTTCAGCCGAACCAAGCGTTGGCCCCGCGGAGGCCAGCCGGGCCGCGGTGGATGCGGCCAGGTCCCAGTTGATGAGGGCCTGGGCCGGGCTGGATGACGCCGGTGCGGACGAATCACGTGCAGTGGACTCCATAGCCCCATCACATCACAGCCCGCGGCGGATGGTCCTTAAGTTCGCTGACCGGCGAACGCCGGCAAGCCCGCTGCAGTTCCGCAGGCGGGTCCACAGGGTGCGCACAGGATGCCGAAAGCGGAGTGCTAAGCGGCGCTTGCACACTCATTGGAACAGGAAGCGTGACCACCGCTCTGTCGCCTACCGAGGAGAACACCATGATTCCATACCGTCCCATCGCTCCGCTGACCCTCGGACCCGGCAGGGACTGGAAGTCGGTGGTGGCCGCCGTCGTGATGGCCGCATTGCTGGGAACCAGCGGCACACCTGCCGTGGCCGCCGGGCGTGCCGAAACATCAGTGTCGGCCCCTGCGCCCGATTCCGGCGAGCGGGCCGACGTGCGGCAGCAGATGTCCTGACGCAGTTATCGCGCGGCGGCGGCCTAGCAGCGGCCGGGTAACTGCGGCCGCCTCAGCTGCCGCCTTACCGGCAGCCGCAGGCAGCGAGCGCCGCAGCGGCACGGTCCACAGCCTCGCGGTTCCCGGCGGCACCTGGCTTCAGGCCGTTCCCAATGAACGAGAACACCAGAAGGCGGCCGTCCGCGTCCACCACGTAGCCGCTCAATGCGGTCACCGTGTTCAGGGTGCCGGTCTTGGCCCGGACCAGACCGGCGCCGCGTGCCGTGGCGGCATCTTCGTAACGGGAGTCCAGGGTCCCGGTCAGCCCTGCCACCGGGAAGCCGTCCAGAGCTGTTCGCAGTCGCGGATCGGTCCCTGCAGTGATGGCCCGCACCACCTCGGCGAGCTGGCCGGCGGTGACCTGGTTCCCGATTGCCAGCCCGGACACGTCCGCGAACCGCATGGATCCGGTGGGAATGCCGAGCTCCCCGACCTGTGCGCGAACGGCGGCGGTGGCACCGTCGTTGCTGGCCGGCTCCCCCGATGCCGCAGCGGCCATCCGTCCCAGGACCTCGGCCAGGTAGTTGTCAGAGGACTCCAGCATCAGGCCCACCTGGTCCCTAACCGTGGCGGACTTCACCTCGGCAAGCACTGCGCCCGGGCCGGGGGACGCGGTTTCGGGTGCACTGGCGACAGCGCCGGGGGGTTGGGAACCAGGAGAACGCCCGACGCCGGCCGCTACCGTGAGTCCCACTGCGGCGCCTGCCGCCTTGAGCTGCGTGGCGAACGCCTCCGCGGCGGTGGCGGCCGAGTCCTGCGGGCGCGGACCCGTGGTGACGGCCGGGTTGTAGCGCGCCGAGTTCAGGGCGAGCGGAGACAACGGAGCAACTTCGCCGGCCGCAACATCACCGTCGGCCCAGGCCGGGTTGAGGGCCGGCCCGCTGAACAGGGAATCGTCCACCAGGACCGTGAGCTCGCCCGTTGTTCCGCGGGCCTGGACTGCCGCCACGGTGGCGGCGGCCAGCGTGGCGAGTCCGGCGTGGCCCATAACCTGGCCAGGGGCGGATTCGCCGGCACCGAGAAGGACATCGCCGCCGCCGGTGAGCACCACCTGGTTGGCGGTAGCCCCGGCCACGGCCTTGGTGCTGAAGCGGTGGTCGGGGCCGAGCGCCCGCAGGGCGGCCGCTGCAGTGAAAAGTTTCATGTTGGAAGCAGGAACGCGGTTCTCCGACCCGCCCCGGTCAAATAGGACATCGCCGGTGAGCGCATCCTGGACCAGCCCTGTGAAGCTGCCCTCGCCGTCGGGCGTTAACACTGAGTCCAGCTGCGCCGTGACTGCGGAGGGCAGCGGCACCGGAGCGTTCACCGAAACCGGAGCCAGGCCCTGCCGCGCGGACAGTGTGGCCGGCGGCAGCTGCCAGGCTGGATTTACGGGCGCGGCGGGCGGCTCAGGGTTGATGAATCCCGGGGCAACCACCAGCGCTGCAGGGAAGGCGAGCGCAAGCATCAGGGCAATAAGGAAAGCCTGAGGCAACAACTTCCGCGCCCTGCCGCCGGCGCGCGTTACCACCGGGGCGCGCCTTATGACAGAGAGAAATGCGTCCTTGAACCCCGCTTTGGAACCGCCGGGGCGCGATGTTTCCTTCATGCTGCTGCTGGTCCTCAAGTCCTGAAATTTCCCCGCAAGTTCCTGAAACCTGGGCCTCTCGCTATATCCTCAATAGTAGTCGGCGGCACCGACACTCCTTTTGTGGTTCGTCTCCTGTGCCGCGAACCCCCTGCAATTGCCGAGGAGCATTCCATGAAGCATGACGTGACCATCGAGATCCCCAAGGGATCACGCGTCAAGTACGAAGTTGACCACGAGACCGGCCGCGTCCGCCTGGACCGCGTCCTCTTCACCTCCATGCAGTACCCCACGCACTACGGATTCTT
Organism: Pseudarthrobacter sp. BIM B-2242; assembly: GCF_014764445.1. Taxonomy (NCBI): domain Bacteria; kingdom Bacillati; phylum Actinomycetota; class Actinomycetes; order Micrococcales; family Micrococcaceae; genus Pseudarthrobacter; species Pseudarthrobacter sp. BIM B-2242. The sequence goes on along the minus strand of NZ_CP061721.1, from coordinate 218,357 downwards.
CGAGAACACGCTGGGCGAAGACGGCGACCCGCTGGACGCACTGGTGCTCCTGCAGGACTTCGATCTGCACCCGGGCGTCATCGTTGAGTCCCGCCCCATCGGCGTTTTCAACATGACCGACGACGGCGGCGGCGACGCCAAGGTCCTGTGCGTCCCTGTTGACGCCCGTTTTGACCACATCCAGGAAGTCAGCGACGTCAGCGAATTCCTGATCAAGGAAATCGAGCACTTCTTCACCCGTTACAAGGACCTGGAGCCGGGCAAGTGGGTCAAGGCCGAGGGCTGGGGCGACCGCGCCGCCGCCGAGGCCGAGCTGGAAGCCTCCATCAAGCGCTACGTTCCGGCAGCGCACTAGTCCCCACCGCGCTTCGCCCGGTCAGGGAAATCCTGGCCGTGTGGGCGCACATTAACTACGACGGCGGGTGCCGGCTTGCGAGAGCCGGCACCCGCCGTCGTTGGTTCCCGCGTTTTTGTCCGGATAACGTCGCTTAGGCGGCGGCAGAGCCGCAGTAAGTGGACAAAAACTCTCAGCAATCTGTGGAATCGTTGGGCTGTGAGTTCTGAGCCTTCGTTTAATCCTCCGTGCGGGCCTGTCACCGGTTGGCGGGATGGTGGGGTGCTGCGCGCCACCGGCATTCCCTACGCCACCGCGGGCCGGTTCCAACCTCCTGTAGCTGCGCCTGGCTGGACCGCACCCTTCGCTGCGACCAGCCTCGCGCCCGCCTGCCCCCAGGGACCCGTCCCCTTCCTCGACGACGTCCTGGGCACCCGCTACGGCGAACTTCCCGGCAGTGAAGACTGCCAGCGCCTGTCCATCACCATCCCGTCCGGGCTTGCCGACGACGAGCGGGTCCCTGTCATGGTGTGGCTGCACGGCGGTTCCTACACCTCCGGTTCCGGGGACCTGGCGATCTTCGATGCCTCCGCGTTGGTCCGCGAAAACCGGGTCATCGTGGTCTCCGTGACTTATCGGCTCGGTCTGTTCGGCTACCTGGCCACCGGGACCGGCCGGCCGGCGAACCTCGGCCTGCTGGACCAGCTGGAAGCCTTCCGCTGGGTGAAGCGCAACATCGCAGCCTTCGGCGGCGACCCGGGACGTGTCACCGCGTTCGGCCAGTCGGCAGGCGGCGATTCCGTGGCCCACCTCATGGCGACACCCGAAGCGCCGTCCCTGTTCCAGCGGGCCATCATCCAGAGCGCTCCCCTTGGCATTACGCGCGGCCGGCACAAGATGAGCCGCGCCATGGGCATTGCCGCGGAAGCGGTCACCGAGGACACCCCTGCCATGGACGTTGTGGCTGTTGAAAACCACGTCTCGCAGGTAGCCCGGAAGTACGGGCTGATTGCGGCCATGCCGTTCGGCACCCAATACGGACATGCCCCGCTGCCCCCGGAAGCCGCAATCGAGGACGCCTGGAACGCGACGGCACCGGACATCGAGGTCCTGATCGGGCACACGTCCGACGAAGCCCGGCTGTTTATGCCTCGAAATGGCGTCCTCAGCCGGCTGGGCAGGGTTCCGTTGGCAGGCCCCGCCGCGGTCAGGGCCATCAACTGGGCCGTGACGAACGCGGTGTATGGGAGGGCTGCGCGGAAGTTTGCCCGCCGCCACGCCCGGGCCGGAGGCAGAGCCCACAGCTATGTGCTGTCCTGGGGTGCGCCCGGGAACTTCTACCGTGCCGCCCATACGGTCGACCTCCCGCTGCTGTTCGGCAACCGGCAAACCTGGGCTGGTGCAGGGCTCCTGGCAGGCGCATCCTGGGAAGAGATCGACGCCGTTGGCCGGGAAGTGCGCAGGCTGTGGGCTTCCTTCGCCCGTGGCGAGAGCCTCGGCGGGACGGGCGGCATCCCGGGGGCACTCCAGTACCGCGCGGCTGCATGAGGACCCTGGGCGTCGATCTTGCGGCGGCGACCAAAAAGACGGCCGCCGCTGTCCTGGCCTGGGACGCCGGCACCGCACGCCTCGAGCACCTCGCCCTGGATGTGCATGACCGGGAAATCGTAGAGCTCTTCGGCAGCAGTTCGATGACGGGAATCGACTGCCCGGTCGGCTGGCCGGACGCGTTCCTGCCGTTCCTCGCCGGGCACCTGAACCTTGATGCTGGTCCGGTCCTGGACCACGACGGGATCGAGGGACGCCGCCTGCTGGCTTACCGGGACACGGACCGCTTCGTCACGGGGCACACCGGGCTGATTCCCCTCAGCGTCTCCGCCGACCGGCTCGCCCACCCGGCCATGAGGTGTGCCGTGATCCAGGCCAGGATCGCGGCAGAGTACGGGCCGCAGGCAAGGGACGGGTCCGGCCGTCTGGCGGAGGTCTATCCTGCCGCGTCCCTCAAACTTTGGGGCATCCTGGCCCGCGGCTATAAGGGCCGGGGCGCCCCCGAGGCGGAGCGGCTTGGCGTGATCCTGGAGCACCTGAAAGCGGCGGCACCTTGGCTGGACCTTGCCGGCCATGAGGACCGGCTGGCCGCATCCGACGACCTCTTTGACGCGGTGATTGCGTCGTTGACCGCCCGGGCTGCCGCGATCGGCCAGACCCTGCGCGCCCCGGAGACTCATGCCGCCGCAGCTCTGACCGAAGGATGGATTCACGTGCCATCCGGCGGGCTCGCCAGCCTTGGCGGTTCCTAGGGATTCACCTCCGGCTCAGGCTTTTAGCGTCCAGTTGCGGATGTCCTCCGGGTCCTCGCCTTCGGTGCGTGTGTGTTCGCGGGCCTGCATCCGCCGGTCCTGGAGGTTCTGGCGCAGCAGCGAGTGCTTCTCTGAGAGTCCGGGCACGCGGTCGATCGCGTCGATGGCCAGCTGGAACCGGTCGATGCCGTTGAGCATGGCCATATCGAACGGTGTGGTGGTGGTTCCCTCTTCCTTGTAGCCGCGGACGTGCAGGCCTTCCTGGTTGGTGCGCCGGTACGCCAGGCGGTGGATCAGCGCCGGATAGCCGTGATAGGCGAAAATGATGGGTTTGTCCGGAGTAAAGATGCCGTCGAAGTCCCGCGACGTCAGGCCGTGCGGGTGTTCACTCGCGTCCTGGAGCCTCATCAGGTCCACCACATTAACAACCCGGACCTTCAGGCCGGGCGCCCCGTCCTTGAGGAGCCCGGCGGCGGCAACGGTCTCCACCGTGGGCACATCCCCTGCACATGCGAGCACCACGTCAGGCTCCTCGCCCGGCACTTCGGAACCCGCGAACTCCCAGATTCCCAGCCCCCGCCGGCAGTGGTTCGCGGCGTCGGCCGGCCCCAGCCATGTGGGTGACGGCTGCTTGCCGCTGACCACGATGTTGACGTAGTCCGTTGATGCCAGGCAGTGCTCCATGACCGAGAGGAGCGTGTTCACGTCCGGCGGCAGGTACACCCGGATGACCTCGGCCTTTTTATTCACCGCATGGTCGATAAAGCCCGGGTCCTGGTGTGAGAACCCGTTGTGGTCCTGCTGCCAGACGTGCGAGGACAACAGGTAGTTCAACGATGCCACCGGCTGCCGCCACGGCAGTTTCCGGTGGACCTTGAGCCATTTGGCGTGCTGGTTGAACATCGAATCCACAATGTGGATGAAGGCCTCGTAGCAGCTGAACACCCCGTGCCGGCCGGTCAGCAGGTAGCCCTCCAGCCAGCCCTGGCACAGGTGCTCGCTCAGCACCTCCAGCACCCTGCCGGACCGCGCGAGGTGCTCGTCGACGTCGTCAATCCGGTACTGCCACACCTTGTCCGTGACCTCGTAAACATCCTGCAGCCGGTTGGACGCGGTTTCGTCCGGCCCAAAGAGGCGGAAGGTCTCCATGTTCAGCGAGATGACATCACGCATCCACGAACCGAGCGTGATCATGGGGCTGATGCGTTCAGTTCCCGGCTGATGAACCTCGACGGCGTGGGCTGAGTAAGCGGGCAGCTTCAGCGGTGTGCGCAGCAGTCCGCCGTTGGCGTGCGGGGTGGCGCTCATCCGGAGGTTCCCGGCAGGCGCGTTGAGGGCGACGTCGGCCCTGAGCCGGCCGTCGGCGCCGAACAGTTCGTCCGGGCGGTACGAGGCCAGCCACTCCGCCAGCTGCCTCAGGTGCCTCTCGTTGGTGCGGACCTCTGAGAGCGGGACCTGGTGGCTGCGCCAGGTGCCCTCCACCTGCTTCCCGTCCACCGTCCGCGGCCCGGTCCAGCCCTTCGGCGAGCGCAGCACGATCATCGGCCACCGCGCAGCGGTAACGCTGCCCGGTGTGCCCGCGTCAGCACCGCCGTCGTTCGTCCCATCCGGCCGGGAGCCGGCGCGGCGGGACTCCTGGATGGCGCGGATCCCGGCCACGCACTCGTCGAGTGCTGCGGCGAAGTCGCGGTGCGCCTGCGCTGTGTCGTCGGGATCTTTGACCGTGACGAAGTAAGGCTCATGGCCGTAGCCGCGCAGCAGCTGCTCCAGCTGTTCCTGGGGCATTCGCGCCAGGATGGTGGGGTTGGCGATCTTGTAGCCGTTCAGGTGCAGGATGGGGAGCACGGCACCGTCGTGTACAGGGTCCAGGAAGTTGTGCGAGTGCCAACTTGCCGCCAGCGGCCCGGTTTCCGCTTCGCCGTCGCCAATCACGACGGCGGTGATCAGCCCGGGATTGTCGAACACCGACCCGTAGGCGTGCGCCAGCGCGTACCCCAGTTCGCCGCCTTCGCTGATGGACCCGGGCGTCTCCGGCGCGGCGTGGCTGGGAATGCCGCCGGGGTAGGAGAACTGGCGGAACAGCTCTGCTATCCCTTCTTCATCGGGCCCCACCTGGCCATAAATCTCCGAGTAGGTCCCCTCAAGCCAGGCGTTGGCCACCACAGCGGGCCCGCCATGCCCGGGCCCGGCCACGAACAGCATGTCCTGGGAGTCGCGGCGGATTACCCGGTTCAGGTGGGCGTACACAAAGTTCAAACCCGGGGTGGTCCCCCAATGCCCCAGGAGCCGGGACTTGGTGTGGTCTGCGGCAAGGGGGTCGCGCAGCAGCGGGTTGGCCCGAAGATAGATCTGCCCCACGGAGAGATAGTTCGCGGCCCGCCACCAGCGGTCCACCAGCTCGAGGTCTTCCTGCGTCATTCTGGCCTGGAACAATTCGTCCTGCATCAATTCGTCCTCCGGGTTCGCCACCATAACCGTCCTCACGTTGCTGCGCGCCGCCCGCAGGAAGCCGTTCCCCCATCGCAACACCTTCGGCGCGACGGCACAACCCGGACGCGCCGTTGAACTGCTGTAGGACCCCTTACTTGGCTTGCCCGGAGCGTGCTACTAGCGGGTAGTCTGTTTTTCACATGTTCACGTTGACCATCAACCAGACCGACAGCCGGCGCGACGGCGACCGCGTCCCTCAACTGTTGAAGGACCTGCGGCACATTCCGGCGCGCCTTGATTTCGACCGCTCGGTTGAGGACGAAGTCCAGGGAATTGTGGACTGCCCGCATCAGGCCGTGGAGGCGGCGCTCATCGCCCTCCGCTGCGGCTCCTGGTACGTGGGCGTTGGGGTGGGGCCGGTGAACGAGCCGCTGCCCAACCAGATCAAGGACGCTTCCGGGCACGGCCTGATCTATGCCCGGCGAGCCGTTGACCGGCTCCGGAACAGCAAGGAGCGCATCCCGGTTGCGGTGGAGGGGCCCCTTACGGACCTCGCACACGAGGCGGAAGCCGTCCTCCGGCTCCTGGGCCACCTTGTCCGGGGCAGGTCCGGTGCCGAGTGGCGCGTCCTTGACCTGATGACGCCCGGTGTCCGCGGACAACAGAAGGCTGTGGCCCAGGAACTGGGGATCACCACGCAGGCCGTCAGCAAGGCCGTGGCCCGCGCGCAGTGGACCGAGGAGCATGCGGCCCGTCCGGCCGCCGCCCGGCTGCTCTCGCTCATCCTCGAGGTGCGCTGAGCTGGTTTTACTGTTACTGGGGTGCGGGTGTGCTGCGTGGGCCGCTGCAGCCGGAAGCAGCCCTACGACAGGAGGCTGCGCAGCACGTGCGCAGCGCCGTCGTCGAACACTGACGCGGTGACCTCGTTCGCGGCGGCGATGACTTCCTCCGGGGCCTGCCCCATGGCGACGCCCCTTCCGGCCCAGCCCAGCATTTCGATGTCGTTCCGGCCGTCCCCGATGGCCACGGTCTGGTGGGATTCGATGCCCAGCGTGCCGCGAAGCCGCTCCAGCGCACTGGCTTTGGTGACGCCTGCAGCGGCGATATCCAGCCACGCGGTCCAGCCGACGGAGTAGGTCACGCCGGCCAGGCCGATCTGCTGGATGGTTTCGGAGAACTCCTCGGGCGTGTTCTCGGTGCTGAACACCACCAGGCGGACGGCGGTGGCTTCCAGCAGCGTGTGGAAGTCCACGGGGATGGATTCGACGCCGAAGCTGGCGTCCTGGAACCGCTCGGTGGCAAGGAAGTTTCCGTCCTCGTCCTCCAGCGCGTACTTGGCGGTGGGAAGGCGTTCGCTGAGGGCACGGAGGGCCGGGGCGGGATCAAACGTGGACTTGTGGATGATCTCGTAGCCGTCGGCCAGCTCCGGATCCAGCCGGAGGGTGACGCCGCCGTTGCAGCAGACGGCATAGCCTGTGTCCATGCCGATCTGCTCGATGATGGGCAGCGTGGCGTTCAGGGAGCGGCCGGTGGCGATCAGGACGTCGTGTCCTGCGGCCACCACGGCCTGCGCTGCGTCACGGACCGGGGCAGACATGTGGCCGTCGTGGTCCACCAGCGTGCCATCCACGTCCAGGGCCACCATGAATTTAGTGATGTTTTCGGTTGCGATCCGCTGGTCATCGGTGCCAGCGACTGTGGTTTCAGTCAATGTAGTCATACACCAAGTAGACCAGAGCCCCCTGATACCGGCTAGGACGCACGCCACAGCACTCCGTGAACAGGTGGTTAATACCCACAGGTTATCCCCGCTGTGAGTGTTAACGTTCGGCGCACGGGCCCGCCACTCCAACTACGACGGAGTGGCGGACGCCCGTGTGTCAATGGGACCTAGAGGACCGGGAGGACTTCCAGTCCGCCGAGGTACGGCTGCAGAGCGGCCGGGACGTTGACCGAGCCGTCGGGGTTCTGGTGGTGCTCCAGGATGGCCACGATCCAGCGGGTTGTGGCCAGCGTGCCGTTCAGGGTGGCCACGGCGCGGGTTCCCTTGGCTACGCCTTCGTCGTTGATGACGCGCTCACGGATGTTCAGGCGGCGGGCCTGGAACGTGGTGCAGTTCGAGGTGGACGTGAGTTCGCGGTAGGCGCCCTGGGTGGGGACCCACGCTTCGCAGTCGAACTTGCGGGCGGCGGACATGCCGAGGTCACCGGCAGCGGTATCGATGACCCGGTAGGGCAGCTCGCACTTGGCCAGCATTTCCTCTTCCCAGGCCAGGAGCCGCTCGTGTTCGGCGGCGGCCTCTTCAACGGTGGTGTAGATGAACATCTCCACCTTGTTGAACTGGTGGACGCGGATGATGCCGCGGGTGTCCTTGCCGTGGGAGCCGGCTTCACGGCGGTAGCACGAGCTCTGGCCGGCGAACCGGATGGGGCCGGCGGACAGGTCGAGGATCTCGTCCGCGTGGTACCCGGCCAGGGGCACCTCGGAGGTTCCCACGAGGTAGAGGTCGTCTTCGGCGAGACGGTAAATCTCGGCGTCGTGCTTGACATCAAAACCGGTGCCCTGCATGGTCTCCGGGCGCACCAGGGTAGGCGTGATCATGGGCACGAAGCCGGCCTCGATGGCCTGGTCCATGGCCATCCGCAGCAGCGCCATCTCGAGGCGCGCACCCACACCGCGCAGGAAGTAGAAGCGGGCGCCGGATACCTTGGCGCCGCGCTCCATGTCGATCGCGCCGATCAGTTCGCCAATCTCCAGGTGGTCCTTGGGCTTGAAATCGGGGAACTCGCGGGGCGTGCCGACGGTCTTGACCACAACGTAGTCGTCCTCACCGCCCGCCGGGACGCCGTCCTCAATGAGATTGGGGATGCTGCGCAGCAGTTCGTCCTGCTTTGCCTGCACAGCGTCGGCCTCAGCGGAGGCGGCCTTGACCGTATTGGCCAGTTCCTTCACTTCGGCCAGGAGCGCCTTCTTCTCGTCACCCTGGGCCTGCGCCACCTTCTTGCCGAAAACGTTCTGCTCGGCGCGGAGGTTTTCAAAGCGGATCAGGGCGGCCCTCCGGGCGGAGTCTGCGGCGATGATCGCGTCCACCACGGATTCATCGGCGCCGCGGGCGCGCTGGCTGGCACGGAACTTGTCCGGGTTTTCGCTGAGGTCTTTTACGTCGATCACCAGACAAGAGTATCGAATCCCGGGCGGGCAGGACCGCCGCGCGGACGCGGGAAGGGGCGGCGGCGCGGCCGGGATACTGTTGAGGCACCATGAACGACTGGCTTCTTTACCTCCTGAGTGCGGCAGCGCTGGCTTTCGCCGTCTCCAGCTGGTGGGGCGTGCGGAAGCTCAAAGCACTGCACATTCGCAGCGCCGTCCATGAAGACGCGCACGAAGCCGACCTCGGCAACCAGCGCGTGGCCGTCATCCTCAACCCCGTCAAGGCGCGTGCCGCCGAAGCGAAAGCAGCTATCCAGCGCGCGTGCCTCGCAGCAGGCTGGGACGATCCCCTCATTTTGGAAACGACGGCGGAGGATCCGGGGTACTCGCAGGCCAAAGCGGCGCTGGACTACAACGCCGACGTCGTCCTGGTGGGCGGCGGAGACGGCACCGTGCGTGTCGTGGCGGAGTCCCTCGCGCATACGGATGTGGCCATGGGACTTATCCCGCTGGGAACCGGGAACCTGCTGGCGCGCAACGTTGACATTGACGTCTATGATCTCCACGCCAGTATCCAGACGGCGTTGTTCGGCCAGCAGCGCTACATAGACACCGCACGGATGGGCATCGAGAATTCCCGCACCGGCCACTCCGCCGAACACTTGTTCCTGGTAATCGCCGGGATCGGCATGGACGCTGAGATCCTGGCGGACACCAACGATGGCCTCAAAAAAGCGGTGGGATGGCTGGCCTACACCGAGGCCGGCATGCGGCACCTGCCCGGGCGGCGGAGGAAAGTGTCCGTGGCCCTGGATGACAGTCCCGAGCAGGTCCGGAACATCCGCAGCGTGCTTTTCGCCAACTGCGGGCTGGTGCCCGGCGGCATCGACTTCATACCGGAAGCCATGATCGACGACGGCATGCTCGACGTGGTGGTCATGAGCCCGCGGAGCGCCATCGGCTGGCTGGCCATGTATGCCAAAATCCTCTTCAAGCACAAAGGCAACCTGCCCATCATGACGATGTACCGGGCAGGGACGATAGTCATCAAATGCCCTGAGCCAATGCCGACACAAATCGACGGCGATACGGCCGGCCTGGCCACGAAGCTCACCGTCCGGGTGGCGCCGCGGTCCCTCCTGATCAGGGTCAAGGGGCAGGCAGCCTGAACCGGGCCTGCCCCCGCGTTCGCCTTAAGCAGTGGCTTTCTTGGCTGCTTCCTCCGCGGCGGCCTTAGCGGCACGTGCTTCCGACTGCTCGCGGATCATGGCCTGCTCTTCTTCAAAGCGGAGGCGGTCGGCCCGGTCAGCCTCGTCGCCGTCCCAGTCCTGGTTGTCAGCGGTCGGTTTGGGGTTAACGATCATGCCCTGGCCGTCATCGTCTGTGCTGCTGGTGTTCATGACATGCTCCCTTCGTTAGGGGCCGTCCCCCAAGTGGATCAAGCAAGCATACGCACAGTACCAATCGCGCGGAAGTACCCCGGCCTACGCTGTGGGCGAAGCTTCGGAAGCCGTTTCGGACGCAGTGTATGCCCCGCCCAGTATTCCGCCCACCCATTGATGCGCTGCACGGAATGCCTCGTCAGAGGTGTGCGGGGCCACGTGAACGGTCTGCGCGTCCGCCCGCCCGTAAGAGCCCAGGAACCGGGTAGCCGGGCTGATGCGGTGCAGTCCGGCCAGCGCATCAGCCACCCGGGCGTCCTGCACATGTCCATCGGCGTCGATGCTGAAAAAGTAGTGGCCCAGATACTGGCCGGTGGGCCGGGATTCGATCCGGCTGAGGTTGACCCCGCGGGTGGCGAACTGGTCCAGGATTTCCATCAGGGCCCCGGGCCGGTCCTCGGGCAACGGGACCACCACGGAGGTCTTATCCGCGCCGGTCCGTGCGGGCAGGGCTCCGGGCCGGCTGACAAGAATGAAGCGCGTCACGGCTCCCGGGTTGTCACCGATATTTTCCGCCAGGACGTCCAGGCCCGGCTGTTTTCGGGCGACGATGGGTGCGCAGATAGCGGCGTCGTAGTGGGTGTCCTCTTCCAGCAGCCCCATGGCTGCTGCGGCTGTCGAGGACCCGGGGACGTATTCTGCACCCGGAATATTCGCGTCGACCCACAGCCGGCATTGCGCCCAGGCGTGGCCGTGGGTGGAGATGCGCCGTACCGCGGCGGCCGGCGTGCCCGGACGGGCCACCAGCACAAAGCTGATAGGGACAAGGACCTCGCGAATAATCCGGAGTTCCTGCCCGCTGGCAATGGCGTCCAGCGTGGCCGTGACTCCGCCTTCAACCGAGTTCTCAATGGGGACCATGGCCGCGTCCGCACTACCGTCGCGGACCAGGTCCAGTGCCGCGTTCACGTTGGAGGCCGGGATACGGTGAGCCGCCGCCGCGCCCGGCACCTGCATCAGCGCCGCTTCGGTAAAGGTTCCCTCGGGACCGAGGAACGTGTAAGTAGCGGGTGACGCCGGCATGGAATATTCCTCAATGGGGATGGACGGGAGCGGGGCCTGCCGCTAGAGAATGAGCGGCTTCAGCCCGTTGTCAGACACCAGAGGCTTCCCCGACTCAAGCCACTGGTCCATCCCGCCGGCAACGTTGATGGCCGCATAGCCCTGGCCGGTAAGCCACTGGGCGGCGCGGAAGGACCGTCCGCCAGTGCGGCAAATGACGTAGAGGTCCTGGTCCGGGTCGAGTTCGTCCAGGCGTGCGGGCAACTGGTCAAGCGGAATGTGAAGGGCACCCTCTGCGTGTCCCGCTACCCACTCGTAGTCTTCGCGGACGTCCAGGATGGCGGCGTCGGCCGGAACGTCGCCCACTGGCACGGATTCGAAATCGCTCACGGGAGTCCTCTTTCGGATGGTGTTGGTCTTCTTCCAGCCTAGCGCCAGCGGCAGCCATGACTGCCGAAACCCGGGCAGGTTACGCTTCTACTTGATCCTGAGGAGGAGCCTTGCCCGCTGCGCAGACAACCGCTTCCACAGCCGAGATCCACGGCATGTCCGCCGTCCAGCTGCGGAACTCGCTTCGGTCCGGGGAGCTTTCGGCCCGGGAAGCCACAGGTCACTTCCTTGCCCGCATCGCCGAGCGGAATCCGCTGCTGGGCGCTTTCGTCACGGTCACCGCGGAACAGGCAATGGCCGACGCCGGCGCAGCCGACGAGCTTTATGCCCGCCTTCGGAAAGGCTTGGGAAACGCGGGGGCAGCGGACCACGCCGGCGGCACCGCTGACGGCCTCCCGCTCCTGCACGGCATGCCGCTGGCCTTCAAGGACCTAACCGATGTGGCCGGCGTCGTGACCACGCATGGCAGCGCAGCACTGGACCATAAACCAGCCCCCATCGACGGCGCGCTGACCGCGGCCCTGAAGGCTGAGGGGGTGATCTCGCTGGGCAAGACCCAGGTTCCGGAGTTCGGCCTCACCGCTTACAGCGAAAACCGCATCGCCCCGCCGTCGCGCAATCCGCATGCCCCCAGCCGCAGCTCCGGCGGTTCCTCCGGCGGCAGCGCTGCCGCAGTGGCCGACCGGCTGCTCCCCTTCGCGCCCGGGACGGACGGCGGCGGCTCCATCAGGATCCCCGCGGCTGCCTGCGGGCTGGTGGGCCTCAAGCCCGGACGCGGTGTGGTGCCGTCCGGCGAGAGCCTGGGAGACCCCGCCGGACTGGTGGTGGCGGGACCGCTTGCCCGCAGCGCCGCCGATGCTGCGCTGCTGATGGACTCGCTGGCGCCGTCCCCTGAAGGCAGCAGTTACCTCGACGCCGTCGCACAGGAACCCCGGCCGCTGCGGATCGGCCTCACCCTGGACAGTCCCTGGTCCGCCACTTTCCCGTTCACAACGGAACCGGAAGCCCTCGCGGCATTGCAGGCGGGCCGGGACATGCTGGAGCATGCCGGACATGCCGTGACCGAAGCCGCCATCCGCTACGACAACCGCTACCCGGACGCCTTCACCACAGCCTGGACAGCCGCCGTCGGAAGCGCCCGGATCAGCCCGCACCGTGAAGCGCTGCTCGCACCGCTGACCCAAACGTTCCGGCGCAGGGCCCAACAGCGCAGCGCGTCCAAGCTGAACGAATCGCTGGCCTTCCTGCGGCAAATCCAGCGCGACACCATCACCCAGTACGCGGCGTGGGACCTTATGCTGATGCCCTCACTTGCCCAGACACCAAGGCCGGTGGGCTGGTTCACCGGCGCCTCTCACGGGGACGGGCGCTGGCCCGCCGCGGCGTGGGCGGGCGACGCCGACGACGACTACCGGAGGCAGTGCGAGTTCGCGCCGTGGTCCTCGATGGTGAACGTCTGCGGCCTGCCCGCCATCACCATTCCCGTGTACTGGACCGGTGGCCAACCCGGCACCGGACTCCCGATGGGCATCCAGCTGGTGGGACCAGGGGGGTCAGAATTGCTCCTGCTCCAAGTGGCGGCGCAGCTGGGGTTCTGAAGCCGGTGCGGACTGGCTGGAGGGTGTCGACTCCACGGCCAAACGGGTGGAACATTAAAGGGCAGTCACCTTGAGGAGGTCTGTGATGTGCTATTCATCAAGCAAGGATTTCGGGTGGGGCACGAAGAAAGAGTCCACCCGCGAACCCGAAGTGCGCCAGCAAACTCCGCCGGACCGTACTGAACCGACATTCACGGCCAAGGATTTCACCTTCTGGGCGTTCCCGCGCCGGCGGAAGAACCACGAGGCCGGGGAACCCGCTGCTGAGCGCACCCGCGAGAGGGTCTGAGCCGTTGGCCAAGCCCGCTTGACGAAAGGCCCCGTACCGGGGCCTTTCCACTGCCCGGTCCGGCACCGCACCCGCCCGCCGAACAGCCTGGCCGGGAAACCCACGCAAACCCGTCGTGAAGCAGGAGGAACCCTGGATGCGCGGACAGTACGTTCACGAAGCATCGTTGCTGATGGCTGCCGGGTCCGATCCCGCGGCACCGGGTGCGGCCATCACCCTTGAACTATGCGGAAGCTGGGAGCATGAACCGCCGTGCCCCCTGGCCCCGCATCACACCGAACACTCCCGGGAAGGCAACGGGGTCCGGCTGAGGGTGGTCTTCGCTGCCGAGCCTGACAAGGAAGACGAGGTCCGCCGCCGGATCGAGAAAGCCCTGGCCGGAGGATCACTCACCGGGCCTGGCGGAGTAAAGACGAACTGGACTTTGCAGCACACAGGTTCCGGTGTGCTCACCGGGACAGAACGCGAACGGGCGCAACGGATCGCGGCCGCAAACCCGTCGCCGGAAACGTCTCCGGAAACCTAGTAGCCGTAGCCTGAACTGGAACTGTAGGCCGCCAGCCCGATGATGAGGAACAGCCAGATCGCTCCATACCCGACGAGGCACAGGTAGCCCAGGACCAGCCCGGTGATGGAGAACCCCTTGCCGGCGGGTTCGCGGCTGAGGCCCAGGTGGCCGGTGATAATCGCAACGACCTGCGGAATCATGAACCAGCCCAGGAGGACCGAGGAAATTCCGCAGACCATGCTGGTGATGCTCAGGCCCTTGGGTTCGGCGGCCGGCATGCCGTAATACGCCGGCTGGCCGTACTGATTAGGCTGGCCATACTGATTGGGCTGGCCATAGCTGTTCGGCGGACCATACGGGCTGCCGGGCTGAGCGTAGGGCGCGCCGTACTGCTCGGCAGGCTGGCTGTACTGGCCTGCCCCGGGCTGGTTCCAGTCGTAGAGGGGCGGCGCCGGGTTGGTGGAACCCTGAGGCGGCACGAACTGCGGCGGTTCGTAACCGTATGAATCGCCCGATCCCTGGGCGCCGGACCCCTGCGGATCCGGGCGCGGCGTTGTCTGGTCACTCATTTTTTCCCCAATCGAAGTCTTCGCTTCCAGCCTACCGCCGCCTCCGGCCCAGTCCTACTGGCCAAAATACGGCAGCGCGTACACAGCGAAAACCACAAATCCGGCGAGGCACAGCAGCCGGGCCATCGCGCCGGCTGCGTGTTGCTGCGCCTTCGTTTTCCGGCCGGTTCCCGAGGCGGCCCGGTACACTCCATGGCCGCCATGGGTTGATTGCCTCGTCGGTTGCCTGTCATTTGGCCGCACGACCGGCCGGGTACCGTGCCGGGCCGGCGGATGCTGGGACGCGTCAGGCCGGACCGCGGACGGCGTCACCACCACGCGGTGGGCAGTCAAGGACTTCAGGGCAGGACTGTCCGGGGCCGGGTCCTGCGTGAGCTGCCGCGCAAGATGCGAATACAGGCCCAGCACTGACTGGTGGTCGAGCACGGCAGGCAGCGCCAGGACGGCATCCACAATCCGGTCGACACCGGCCACAGCAACGTCGGCGTTGGTGATGGCGAAGACGTCCGGCTGGCCGGCGAGGCAGATCAAGGGGCGGACAAAGCGCCGGTGCGGCGGCTCCAGCACCGAGGTGACGGCGGCACACTGGGCCAGGGCGCCCTCCACTGACTGCGTGCGGGCAAACCGGCCCTGCCAGAGGACCCCGCCGGACACACGGACTTCACCCGTCCAGTTCTTGGCATCCACGACCACCACGCCGCCGGGTCCCACCAGTACGTGATCCAGGTTCGCCTTCGGCCGGCCGGGCCAGTGCACGTCCTGCAGCAGGAACCAGCCGTGCGGGACGAGCTGGCTGAGCCGGTCGGCAACGATCCGCTCGCCCACTGCCCCGGCGTCCCAGGATTTTGTGGCCCGCTCGGCCTGGTCCAATTGGCGTTTCAGCCGCTGGACGCGCTCTGCCGCGAGTCGTGACTGTTCGGCTGCGCCGTCCCCTGCCCCCATGACCGGTCCCCACTTCCCGTAGCGGCTGCTTGCCCGCGCCGCTGCTGACTGCCGCAATGCGCGACGACGGTGCTGCCGCCGTCGTGCGCTGCTGCCTGACTTTTCCGAACGTAACAGCGGCGCGGGGAGCCGGTATATAGGTACTTTTCGACCAAGTACTCAGGTTTCACTACTTGTTCATGACATTCCGCGTCACAGGGTCCGCGATTTGGACCGGGTCGTATTGCCGCCCGCCCGGGTCTGGCATGCTGGTCCCATGGCTAGCCGCGCGGGCACAGTTGCCCAACCCCAGGACCTTGTTGACATCACTGCGCTCCTCGACGCGTACTACGATATTTCGCCGGATCTGGGTGATCCCGGCCAGCGCGTAGCGTTCGGCACCTCGGGACACCGGGGATCCAGCCTGAAGGCTTCGTTCAACGAAAAACACATCGTGGCCATCACGCAGGCCATCGTCGAATACCGGGCAGGCCAGGGCATTACGGGCCCGCTGTTCCTGGCGAAGGACACCCACGCCCTGAGCGAACCGGCACAGAACTCCGCGCTGGAGGTGCTGGCTGCCAACGGCGTGAACGTGCTGGTGGACGCCCGCCACGGCTACACGCCCACGCCGGCTCTGAGCCACGCCATCCTTACGTACAACAACAACCGCGCTGCCGGCGCCCCGGAAGCGGACGGCATCGTGGTCACGCCCAGCCACAATCCCCCGGCCGACGGCGGCTTCAAGTACAACCCGCCCCACGGCGGCCCGGCCGATTCCGACGCCACGGGCTGGATCGCCAACCGCGCCAATGAATTGCTCGAAAACGATCTCCGCGGCGTCAAGCGCATCCCCGTCGCGGACGCCCTCGCCGCGGACAGCACCGGCAAGTTCGACTTCCTCAGCAGCTACATTGACGACCTCCCGTCGGTCCTGAACCTGGACGCCATCCGCGAAGCAGGCGTCCGCATCGGCGCCGACCCCATGGGCGGCGCCTCCGTGGATTACTGGGGCGAGATCGGCGAACGCCACCACCTGGACCTGACTGTGGTGAACCCGACCGTGGACCCGCAATGGGCATTTATGACCCTGGACTGGGACGAAAAAATCCGGATGGACTGCTCCTCGCCCGCCGCCATGGCGTCGCTGATCAAGCGGATGTCCGACGGCGGCAATTCAGCAGCGTTCGACGTCGCCACCGGGAATGACGCCGACGCCGACAGGCACGGCATCGTGACCCCTGACGGCGGCCTGATGAACCCGAACCACTACCTAGCGGTCGCCATCGATTACCTGTACCGCAACCGCGGCGGGTGGAACCCCAACTCGGTGGTGGGCAAGACCCTGGTGTCGTCCTCGATCATCGACCGCGTGGCTGAGAGCCTGGGCCGCAAACTTGTGGAGGTCCCCGTGGGCTTCAAGTGGTTTGTCCCGGGCCTGCTGTCCGGTGAAGGTGCGTTCGGCGGCGAGGAGTCTGCAGGGGCTTCCTTCAACAAACTGGACGGCAGCGTCTGGACCACGGACAAGGACGGCATCCTGCTGGCGCTGCTGGCCTCGGAGATCACGGCGGTCACGGGCAAGTCCCCGTCGCAGCTGTACAAGGGGCTGACCGACCAGTTCGGCGCGCCCGTCTACGCGCGCATCGATGCAGCAGCCACACGGGAGCAGAAGGCGGCACTCGGCAGGCTGTCGCCGTCGGACGTCACGGCCACGGAACTGGCCGGCGAAACCATCAAAGCCAAGCTGACGGAGGCGCCCGGCAACGGAGCGTCCATCGGCGGGCTCAAGGTGGTCACGGAAAACGCCTGGTTCGCCGCGCGCCCGTCCGGCACCGAGGACGTCTACAAGATCTACGCCGAGTCCTTCAAGGGCGAGGAGCACCTCAAGCAGGTGCAGGCTGAGGCCAAGGCCCTGGTGGACGGTGTGATCGCCTAACCGCCCGCCCGCCGCAGCGCACCGGGACCCTGGCCCCCACCCCCACAGACGCTCTCTCACTTAATGCGCTTTAAACGCCGATGCTCTCTCACTTTCTTGAGGAAAGTGAGAGAGCATCGGCGTTAATGCCGCATTAAGTGAGAGAGGGTCAGACGGTGCGGACGACGTCCTCGTAGGCGAACTTGGGCTTTGCTGCACCCCAGGCGTCTTCACCGGGCTGGCCGATGTTGACCACCAGGAAGCTCTTCTGCTCGCCGGCCGGGAAGAGCTGGGCGTCGATAAGGTTGAAGTCGGCACCGGTCATGGGGCCTGCGGCGAGGCCGAGGGACCGGACGGCAAGGATGAAGTAGCCGGCCTGCAGGTGCGCGTTGTTGTTGCCGGTGGCCGCTGCCAGGTCCGGAGCGGCGTCGTACATCGCCTTCGGTGCGCCGTACTCGGGCAGGAAGGTGTCCCACTGCTCGGCCCAGGCGGTGTCGTAGCTGAGGACTGCAACCAGCGGAGCGGAGGCGGTCTTGGCCTTGTTTCCGTTGGCCAGGGCGTCAACCAGCCTGGCGCGGGCCTCGTCCGAGCGGACGTAGGTGACGCGGAGGGGCTGGGAGTTGAAAGCCGTGGGGCCGAACTTGGTGAGCTCGTAGATGGCGCGGGCCTGGTCCTCGGTCACCTCGCCGGTGAAGGAGTTGGCGGTGCGGGCTTCGGCAAAGATGGCGTCGACGGCTGCTGAGTCGATGACTGCTTCTTCGTGGGCAATAGTCATGTGCGTACCTTTCGCTGGGCCCGCTCATCGGGAAGATGGGCCGGCGGTCTGCTTTCCATAGTTGCAACTTCAAGCGTTCGTGTCTTCTTCCCGTGACGGCACGTGACGTCCGGCACACCGGGTCACCGGACCCTGCATCGCGGTATTGTTGCACCGGAACATCCCCGGCCCAGCGGCCAACCCCCTGAAAGGCCCAGCCCATGAGCATGCTCGGAATGAAATGGAAGCTGCACGGCAACGGCAAATCAATCAAGCCGGGCCACGTGGTTGCCCCGGACGAGCGGCTGGCCTGGCCGCTGACCATCGGGGTGGGTATGCAGCACGTCGTGGCCATGTTCGGCGCGACGTTCCTGGTCCCCATCATCACCGGTATGCCGCCGGCCACCACCCTGTTCTTCTCGGGCATCGGCACGCTGCTGTTCCTGGTCATCACGAAGGGCCGCGTCCCCAGCTACCTCGGCTCGAGCTTCGCGTTCATTGCGCCCATCATGGCGTCCCAGCAGCAGTTCGGTGTACCCGGTGCGCTGGGCGGCGTGCTGCTTGCCGGCGTCGCACTGGCCGTGATCGGTGCGATTGTGCAGAAGTTCGGCGCGGGCTGGATCAACCGGCTGATGCCGCCGATCGTCACCGGTGCCATCGTGGCGCTGATCGGCCTGAACCTGGCACCCGCGGCCAAGATGAACTTCGACGCCGCCCCTGTCACCGCCGTGATCACCCTGGCCACGATCATCCTGGTCAGCGTCCTGTTCAAGGGAATCATCGGCCGCCTCAGCATCCTGGTGGGCGTGGTGGTTGGCTACCTGGTGGCCATGCTGCGCGGCGAAGTGAGCTACGCCAAGATGGACGCTGCTGCGTGGATCGGCCTCCCCCACTTCCAGACGCCGGAATTCCACGTTGGCGTGCTTGGCCTCTTTGTCCCGGTGGTGCTTGTCCTGGTGGCTGAGAACATCGGGCATGTGAAGTCCGTGGCGGCCATGACCGGACAGAACCTCGACGGCGTCTCCGGCCGTGCGCTGATGGCCGACGGCGTCGCAACAGTCCTCGCCGGAGCCGGCGGCGGTTCCGGCACCACCACCTACGCGGAAAACATCGGCGTTATGGCGGCAACCAAGGTGTATTCAACGGCGGCGTACTGGGTTGCCGGCGTCTTCGCCATCGTGCTGAGCTTCTCGCCGAAGTTCGGCGAACTGATCGCCACGGTCCCCCAGGGTGTGCTGGGCGGCGCGGCCACCATGCTCTACGGCATGATCGGCATCCTGGGTGTGAAGATCTGGGTCCAGAACAAGGTGAACTTCTCCAACCCGATCAACCTGACTACCGCCGCCGTCGCCCTGATCATCGGCATTGCCGACTACACATGGACCATCGGCGAGCTGACCTTCACCGGCATTGCACTGGGCTCCGCGGCGGCCCTGCTGATCTACCACGGCATGAAGGCCATCGCGAAGGCCCGTGGCACGGTGGCGGAACCGGAAACGGAAGTGGCCGGCCTGCCGCCCGCTGCGAAGGCCGCCCTCAACGCCGCCACGAAGCGGACCCCGAAGAAGCGCTGACTCAGGCCGCGTGGCTGCCCCCGATGAACGGGCCGGGCGGGGTGCCAATACCGAAGACCGGCCCCGGCTCGGGCCGTTTGGGGGCCAGGGCCGCTTCTGCAGGGTGCCTCAGCTGCCGGATCACCCAGGGGACCAGGTATTCCCGTGCCCAGATCAGGTCCTCGGACCTGGCCTCCTTCCAGCCCCGGGCCCGCGGGGGCTTGGGTTCCAGGGGCACCAGCGTGTGCGGGACGCCGAGGGCCTTCAACACGGCCGCCGCGATGGTGTGGTGCCCCAGCGGCGAGAAGTGAAGCCGGTCCGGATCCCACATGCCGGGGCTGGAGAGCTCCCGCAGGAACCACAGGTCAACCATCACGGCGTCGTGGCGGGAGGCCACGGTGTGGAGGTTCTCGTTGAAGATGGCAACCTTGCCCCGGATCTGGCTGAAGACCGGCGTGGCACCCCAGTCCGGTCCGGCGAAGAGGACCACCGTGGCGCCGGACCGGGTCAGCTGGTCAACGCCTGCGTCGATCTTTTCCGCGAGCCGGTCCGGGTCGCTGCGCCGGAAGACAATATCGTTGCCGCCTGCGGAGAGCGTCACAAGGTCGGGCTTGAGGGTCAGCGCGGGCTCCAGCTGCTGGTCCAGGATCTGCTGCACCAGCAGGCCCCGGACGGCAAGGTTGGCGTAGGCGAATTCCCGCTGGTTGGCACTGAGTTCTTCGGCCACACGGTCAGCCCAGCCGCGCAGACCTCCTTCGCTGCGGGGTTCGGGGTCGCCGATCCCCTCGGTGAACGAGTCGCCCATTGCCACGAGCCGGTGCCAAGGGTGGGGCGGAGCCTCCGCAGCCGCGTTTCGGACTTCTTTGTCCTGCTTCCAGGCGTTCATCCTGTTCTCCCTGTTGTGTAGGGTCCCTCGTTTCGGCCTGGGGGTTTGGCCGAAATGAGTCCAGTGAAGCCGGCATTGTCCGGGCCCGGTTCTGCCGGTCCCGTGTGCGATGCGGCCACAATGTTCATGGCTGTTTCACGGAGTCCCTGGTTGGTGTGCCGTGCAACAGTCCTGAGGTATTGAAGTGCTGCTTCATGGCCGAGCCCGTAGTCAGCCGTGAGGACAGTGACCGCCAGGTCCATCAGCACCATGGAGCTCTGGGCAACCGCCAACTGCGCGCGTGCCTCTGCCCGTTCCGCCACCCGCACCACCATGTGCAGGGACCTGGCCACCTGCCGCACATACCGTCGCATCTGAATGATGTCTTCGCTGGTGAAGGCGTGGGAGGTGGCCGCGTAGAGGCTTAGTGCGGCACTCCAGCCTGCGCGGGCCACGATGGGTATGGACAGCAGTGACCTGACCCCGTGGTCGGCGGCAACATTGGCATACCCGGGCCACCGGCGGTCACGGGCGACGTCAGCCAGATGAACAAAATCACCGGTGCGAAGGGATTCCAGCACGGGTCCGTCCGCGAACGAGCACTGTTCTTCGTCAGCTGCCCGGGCCGCGGCGCTGCCCGCCGCGGCGGTCCGGGTTACTCCGGGGCGGAAAAACGTGACGGCCCAGCTGATGCCGCGGAGGTCACCGTCAATATCGCGCATGAACTCGTGGGTGACCGCAGCAAGGAAGTCCTCGACATCCGTGCTGTCGAACACCATATCCGGGGGGTCGGGAAGTGATTCCCAGACCGTCGCCCCGGGGGTTGCCGCGGCCATGAGCACGCCTAGCTTCGATACGCTCGGCCCACTGCAAAACCTGTTACTAGGATACGTCCTGAGATGGCTCCGCGGGCGGGACCGGGCACTAAAAGGTCCCGGTCCCGCCCGCGGCGGAAAGACTCAGCCAGCCCGCACCAGACTGTCAGCCGGCGTCGAAACTTTCGTCGCCGTCGTCGTTCGGTGACTTCTCCTTGGGCAGGTCGTTGCCGCTGCCGTCCGGCAGGCCTGCAGCGTCCTGGTCCGACTCCGATGAGAAAGGCTCCGAACCCTGCGAATCGGCGTTGGATTCATCGATTTCGGCCTCGGCGGAGGGCACGTCAGCGTCCCGCGGAACGGGCGGCTCCCCCGGTTCGAACCCGGGGTCATTTGAGTCCGCTTCGGCATGGTGCTGTTCGTCCGTACCGCCGAACCGGCCCGCCCCGGGCTCGCCGGCGCTGTCCTGGTCCTCTTCATTAAAGTGGCTGAGCTTGGGGGTTCCCGTGGCGAACGTTTCGCCGTCCGGGCTGTCCTGGTTCAGGCCCGCGGCGTCGAAATCCTCTTCGTCCCGCGGCTGGGCGAACTGCTTGTTGTCCGCTCCGCCCATCTCCTGTTCGGCCGTCGGCGTTCCGTATCCGCCCACTTCTTCTTCCGGCTCCGTGCGCTGGTTTTCCTGACTCATGGTTCCTCCTGTTGTGGATGTGGATGAATCTGACGGGCAGTTCTAGAGACCCTTGCCGCCGGTGACCGGCAGCACGGCGCCTGAGATGTAGGACCCCTGTTCGGATGCCAGCAGCACATAGGCGGCAGCAAGTTCAGCCGGCTGGCCCGCCCGCTGGAGCGGGGTGTCCTGGCCGAACGTGGGGAGCTTGTCCGGCCACTCGGTTGCCGGAATCAGCGGAGTCCAAATGGGTCCGGGGGCCACGGCGTTGACGCGGATGCCTTTGGGTCCCAGCTCCTGGGCCAGCGCCTTGGTAAACGCCACCTGCGCGGCCTTGGTCATGGCATAGTCAATCAGCTGCGGGGACGGGTTGAAGGCCTGAATGGAGGCTGTGGTGATGATCGAGGCACCGGCCTTCAGATGCGGCACCGCAGCCCGCGCCGTCCAGAGCAGCGAGTACAGGTTCGTTTTGAACACCCGGTCGAATTCCTCGGTGGGGAGGGTTTCGAGGCTCTCACGGTTCTTCTGGTAGGCGGCGTTCAGCACCACAACATCGAGTCCGCCGAACTCAGCCACGGTGTCCGCCACGATCCGGGTGCTGAAGTCCTCTTCCCGCCCGTCACCGGCGAGCAACAACGCACGCTGGCCGGCTTTGCGGATCCAGTCAGCGGTGTCCTGGGCGTCTTCTTCCTCTTCGGGAAGGTATGAGATTGCGACGTCGGCTCCCTCACGGGCGAACGCGATGGCGGCAGCCTTGCCGATCCCGGAGTCTCCGCCGGTGATCAGCGCTGCCTTGCCCTGGAGTTTGCCGTGGCCTTCGTAGCTGAGTTCGCCGTGGTCCGGTTTGGGATCCATGGGAGCGGTCAGTCCGGGCTGCTCCTGTTCCTGCTTCGGGAAACCGCCGGAATGGTAGCTGCCCCGGGGGTCTGCGGGCGGTTCTGTCTGTTTCTGGTTGTCGCTCATAGTCCACCTCTTCACTGAATCGGTTTCCAAAGGGCCCATGCTGTACCAGCCCTTCGAAACTATCCCGCCCGGAGGAGCAAGTCCACCGTGCGGAGCAAACAATAAGCAAGCTTAGCAATTGTTGATCTTGGCGCAACTTCGGCTTAGCTTTGGAGCACGCGGCTTGGCGGCCATGCCCCGGAGCTAGGAGAACCAATGTCGGATGTGGAGGACTTCACCGGCCATAACAGCGGACGGAACGAAACCCGCGAGGAGCAGCTGGACCGGAACTGGGCCGAGCTGCTGCAGGAACTCCGGGTGCTCCAGACCGGAGTCCAGATCCTCGCAGGCTTCCTCCTGACACTCCCCTTCCAGGACCGGTTCGAGGAATTGGACGGGTTCCAGGTGGTCCTCTACCTCGTCAACGTGGTCATCGCGACGCTGACAACGGCCTTCATCCTGCTTCCCGTCAGCGTCCACCGCCGCCTGTTCCGCCAGCGCCTCAAAGCGATGCTGGTCTCCAGCGCCGACAGCATCACCAAAATTGCCCTCGCCGGAGTGGGGATGCTCAGCGTGGGAACAGCAGCCCTGGTTTTTGATGTCACGGCCGGCCGAACAGCCGGACTGACCGCCGGGGGAATCCTGCTGGCTGTCCTCCTGGTCCTGCTGATCTATGTCCCGCTCCGGCTCAACCGCCGGGCGCAGGGACGATAACCGGCCCGACCCAAGGCACGCGGCGGACGGGACCATCGAGCGAAGGAGCGGACATGCGCAAGTGGGCCAAAGAACACGGACTCCTGCTCGCCAACGCCGGACTGTTCCTGGCCTTCTTCGGCGGCATGATTCTCTCCGGTGCGGCCACCTACAGCGAGGAACAGGCCACCCACGGCCAGCCCGGCGTCTCCGTGCTGGAGTACCTGTCAACGGGCGATTTTGTGGAGGCCACGTTCGAGAACTGGGAGTCCGAGTTCCTGCAGATGGCCATGTATGTGATCCTGACCGTGTTCCTTTTCCAGAAAGGTTCCTCCGAGTCCAAACCCATGGGCAAGGCCGCGCCGCAGGACCAGGATCCGCGCGATGCCACCATCAAGGACGCCACACCGTGGCCGGTGAAGCGCGGCGGGCTGGCCCTGAAGCTCTACGAACACTCGCTCTCCATCCTCCTGCTGCTGCTGTTCCTCGCCTCCTTCAGCATGCACGCGGCCGGCGGAACCGCCGCGTACAACGACGAACAACAAAGCCACGGCCAGCCCACCGTGACGTGGCTGCAGTACCTGGCCACCAGCCGCTTCTGGTTCGAGTCCTTCCAGAACTGGCAAAGCGAATTCCTTGCCGTGGCTGTCCTGGTGGGCGCGTCCGTGTATCTCCGCGAGAGGGGGTCTCCGGAATCCAAGCCGGTGGCCGAGCCGCACTATGAGACCGGCTCCTGAGCGGTCTCGCCGCCCGGCGCAGGGCCCTAGGCGCCTTCCAGGACCTGGGTGGTAGCCCACGCCAGATACTTCGCGGCGTGCGCGACGGCGTCTTCCGGGCTGGGAGCCACATCGAGCAGTTGCGCGGCGGCTACGACACCGTGGGCGGCCAGGTCTTCCGGCGTCACCAGGATCCGCCCCGCCACCACGATCACCGGAATGCCCCGTTCCCTGGCAGCGTCGGCGAGCGCAATGGGCGCCTTCCCCGTCAGCGACTGGGAGTCCATGGACCCTTCGCCGGTGATCACCAGGTCCGCGCTGTCCAGCTGCGCGGCGAGGCCCGTGAGCCCGGCGACCAGCGCGAACCCGCTTTCCAGCCTGGCGTTGCTGAAGGCAAGGAACGACGCCGGGAAGCCGCCTGCCGCGCCCGAGCCCGGGACGTTGACGTCCCGGCCGGTTGCTTCACGGAGCAGGGACGCCCAGTTACGGAGGCCGGCGTCGAGCAGTTCCACGGCCTCGTCGTCGGCGCCCTTTTGGGGCCCGAAGACGTGGGCGGCTCCGGTGCTGCCGAACAGCGGGTTCTGCACGTCCACGGCGATCCGGAAGGACACCGCGGACAGCCGCGGGTCCAGGCCGGAAGTATCCAGGGCCACTACCTCGGCCAGCGATCCGCCGCCCAGGGGGACCACGTTTCCCGCGCTGTCCAGCGGCTTCAGGCCCAGCGCACGCAGGGCGCCGCTGCCGGCGTCGGTCATGGCGGAGCCGCCCAGGCCCAGCACAATTTCGGTGGCACCGGCGTCCAGGGCGGCGGCGATCAACTGCCCGCAGCCGTAGCTGTGGGCCCGCAGGGCATTCGCGGGCGTGGGCTCCATGTGCGCCAGGCCCGAGGCCTGCGCGGTTTCAATGACGGCGGTAGCACCGCCGTCGGATATTTTGCGGATAGCCCAGGCGGCGCCGACAGGCTTAAGGATGGGCCCGACGACGGCATTGAGCCGCTCCTCGTAGCCGGCAGCGACGGCCGCCTCCAGGGTTCCCTCGCCGCCGTCGGCGATCGGAAACTGGCTGGCCACCGCCTCCGGGTAAACACGCAGTGCGCCTTCGGCGATGGCGGCTGCGGCCTCTGCGGCGGTGAGCGAGCCTTTGAATTTGTCCGGGGCGATGAGAATGCGCATGCCGCCCATCATGCCAGCAACGCGCCGGAAAGCGCTTGCCCGATCCGGGATGCGGACAGCCGCGCTTACTGGCCGGGGGCCTTCCCCTTGAGGACGGCGAAGTAGCCGGGGACCGTGCTATCGCCGTCGGCGTCCATGAGGGGGTTTGTTTCGATGGTGGCCGGCCCGTCCTCCACCAGGGTCCAGCGGTCCGGCGGCATGACCCGGGCAAGTTCCTCCGGACCGAAGCGGCCGGGCATGGGCAGTTTCCGGATGGCCATCTCCAGCGGCGCCGGGATGCTCCGCCGTGAAGCTCCCAGATGCGAGACGTATTCCACCGGGTTTCCGCTGAAGTTCGTCTCGGCCAGGAAAACCCGGCCGCGCACACCCACCAGGCGGCGGAGGTTTTCCAGCAGCGCGGCCTGGTCGGCGACGTTCAGGACGTGAAGTACGCCGCGGATGAAAACGTTCGAGTCCATGGACTCAACCAGCCCGGCACACCCGCCGGGCCGCGTCATGTCGCGCGCCAGAAAGCTGACGTTGGTGATGCCGGCGGACTCGTGCCGCGCCCGGGCCACCGCATGGCCGGATACATCGACCCCGATGACCCGCGGGGAGAATGCGGCGAGGGCCCGACTGAAGCCGCCATGCCCGCAGCCCACATCCACCACGGGGAGACTGGAATCAAAGTGCCGGTCCAGAATGCCGCGGTAGCCGAGGAGTTCGTGGTCGGAGCCGGAGTCCCACAACACGTCGCTCTGGGCGCCCGTACTGGCGATCCCGGCCCAATACCTGTCCCAGGCAATCGCCCGGTCCTTTGGGGCAGAGCGGGACAGGCTGAGGAGCTTCGGCAGGATCAGGTACTTGCGCCAGGCTACGGGGATCGACTTCAACGGGGAGGACACCGTTCAAATATAGGCGCCCGGACCGTTGCGGCCTGCGTGCGGGACTGATTGCGGTCAGGCTGTCTCCGGCTGACCCTTCCGCAGCCAGGCCATCGCCTCATCCCTGGCTGTAAAGAAACGCGTGGGGCAGGGCAACTTGTTCAGGCCAAGGATGAAGTTAGCCAGGACCTTGTCAACCGGGGAAGAGCCCAGCAGCGCAATACGGGACGCCTGGCAGGGCCTGCCGAAGACGGTCCGGGCACCGCGGCTGACCTGCGCCGTGGTGGCCATGTCCACCAGCATGGGATGGCGCAGCTCCCCGCACAGTTCATTCACGCCGCGCATCGCTGCCTCGGCGTCAACTTGTGAGATGGACACCCCGCGCGGCCACTTCAACTGGACAACACCCTGCGCGTCCAGTGTCAGATCCGCCTTGGCAGCTTCAGGAGGCTGACTCGTCACTATTACCCCTCCGCAGATCTTTTATAAGCACCAGGTGTGCCCCGTCACCCTACAATGTACTCATTCAGGACTGATCCGGTACTAAATCAACAGCGAGGGGGACGGGGTTGCCTACGGACACGCCACATGTTGCGACTGTGCCATACGTGGCCGTTGTTGCAGACCCCGACGCCGGCCGCCGGGACTTCAGCGCGGCAGCCCTGGAAGCCGGGGGCTTCACCGTCCGCACCGCCGGCAGCGCCGCCGGCCTCAGCGCCCTGCTCGAAGACGGTGAGCCCTCCGTACTCGTCCTGGACAGTTCTCTTTCGGACATCGACGCCGCCGCTCCCGTGCTGGTGCTCGTAGACCTGGACAATCCCGCGGAAGTCAAGGCCGTGGAGCATGCCGGCGTGCGGGACTGCGTGGCCAAGCCGCCCTCGGGCAAGGAACTGGTGCCCCGCGCCACGGCCCTGATCAACCTGGTTTCCCGCCGGGCGGAGGCACGCCAGGAAGCGGAGGCACTGCGGGAAAGGCTCCGCCACGTCTCCGCGGCAATCCGCGGAACCAACGATCCCCAGCTGATCGCCGACTTTGTGGTGAAAGGCTTCGGGGAGACTTTCGGCGCGGACCGGGTCTGGCTGACCACGTTCGACGACTACAGGGTGCCGCGCATTACCGCCCAGTGGCACCGTTCCCGGCTCGCGCCACTGCCTGAAACCCTGTTCGCGGACGTGGACGACGCACGCACGGCCGCTGATCTCCTCTGGTCACGGGCGGAGTCCCTGACCGCGGAAGCTGCGCTGGTGCAGGGCGGCAGTAACGACGTCGTACTGCCCCCGGAACTTGCCTCGCTCGGCGCGGCGGCGTCCGTGGCCGTCGCGATGGGTGAGGGGAGCTCGTCGCTGGGCATCATCTGGATTGCGCTGCTGGACTCGCCGAGGGAATGGTCACGGGCCGAGCTCGGACTGATCCAGCACGTGGCTGGCAACGCCGCCCACGGCCTGATCCAGAGCCACCTGATCACCAGCCAGCAGCAGGTGGTCAAGCAGCTCCGGCAGCTGGACAAAGCCAAGACCGATTTCCTTGCCACGGTCAACCACGAGCTCCGCACCCCGCTGACCTCCATCATGGCGTACCTGGACATGATCCAGGAGAACACTTCCGACCCTGTGTCCACGGAGGTCCATCAAATGCTGGACATCGTGGTCAGGAACACCGAACGGCTGCGCTTGCTGATCGAAGACATGCTGAGCGTTTCCCGCAACGGGCATGAGCTAAGCCCCCTGCAGCTGACACCGTTCCGGCTGGACCGGACACTGGGGATTGTCACCGCCGCACTCACGCCGCTCGCGAAGCTGCAGAACGTCACCATCGCCCTCGCACCCTCGGCTGACAATCCGGAAATCATGGCGGATGAAGTCCAGCTGCAGCAGGTGTTCACCAACCTGGTCTCCAACGCCATCAAGTTCACGCCAAGCGGCGGCCGGATCGACGTCGCCAGCCGCTCGAACACGGAATCGGACGGCAGCCGCTGGGCGGTCATTAGCGTCTCAGACACGGGCATGGGGATCTCCAGCGACGAGATAGCCCATATCTTCACCCGCTTCTATCGCGCGTCAAATGCCATGTCCGGGGCGGTGCCCGGTACCGGCCTGGGACTGGCCATCACGCAGGACATCGTCGACCGCCACGGCGGGCGCATCGAGGTGGCGTCGGAACTGGGGCACGGCACAACGGTCACAGTCGCACTCCCGCTCACCGCCCGGGCATCGCAGAATCCCTGAACCCCCGGAGAGGAGGACACATGTTCGCGGACGATGACCCCAGGCTGTCCCAACTTTTGGAGGGCATAGTCCGGCTTGCCTCCGGCGACCTCCAATCGCGGATTGAAGTCTCACCGGCCCGGGACGAACTCGATGCCATCATCATGGGCACCAACCTCCTGGCTGAGGACCTGCAGATCATCTACGAGGAACTTGAACAGCGCGTTGAGGACCGGACGCAGCTCCTCCATGAAGCCCACCGGGAAATGCAGATGATGGCCATGCAGGATCCCCTCACCGGCCTTGCCAACCGGTCCGCGCTCCTGGCCGCAATCAAGTCCGCCCAGGACGACGACGGCGGGGCTGCCAGCCAGCCCGTGGCATTGCTCCTGGACCTCGATGCCTTCAAATCCATCAATGACACCCTTGGCCATGATGCCGGGGACCAGGTGCTGATCACTGTCGCCAGGCGGATCCGCGACGCTGTCCGGACCACCGACGTTGTGGCCCGGCTGGGCGGGGATGAGTTCGCCGTCGTTATGCCTGCCACAGGAGCGGACCAGGCCGCCGTCGTAGGTCAACGCATCCTCGCCGCCCTAAAGGAGCCGATTGACCTGCCCGACCGGACCATCCGCTGCGGAGCGAGCATTGGGCTCAGCGTCGGGGAAGCCGGCGGGTCGGCGGAGGACCTGCTGATGGAGGCCGACGTTGCGATGTACGCGTCCAAGGCCGAGGGCCAGAACCGGCTCCATGTGTTCGAGCCGGGGCTCCTGCTGGTCCGCCGGCTCCGCAGCCAACTGCTTGATGACCTGCGGGCCGCCGTCAAGGGCGAGGGCCTGGTGCTCCATTACCAGCCGGTCATTGAGCTTGAAACCGGGCGGATCGAAGGCGTCGAAGCGCTGGTCCGCTGGCAGCACCCCACGCGCGGGCTCATCATGCCGGACGAGTTCATCCCCCTCGCCGAGGACGCCGGGCTGATCTCGGAGCTGGGGCTGTGGGTGCTCACCACGGCTGTGGGCCAGCTGCGGCACTGGATCGACGAGGCAGTGGTGGACAGTACGTTTTCCGTCCGGATCAACATCTCGGCAACAGATTTGCAGAGCCTGCAGTTCATCGAAGACGTCCGGGGGGTGCTCAAGGAGACCGGTGTCCGGCCGGAGCAGGTGGTCCTGGAACTGACGGAAGTGGCCATCGTCAGGGGGAATGAACTGGACCGTTACTCGCTGGGCGGCCTCCGCGGACTCGGTGTGGGAATCGAGATCGACGATTTCGGCACAGGCTACTCCTCCATCAGCTATCTTCGCCGGCTGCCTGTGGACCGGGTCAAGGTGGACCGTTCACTGATTGAGGGTCTTGGGACAGACCCCAGCCAGCCGGCACTGGTGGCGGCAGTTCTGCAGCTTGTGCGGGCCTGCGGGCTGGAGGCTGTCTGGGAAGGTGTGGAGACCGCCGAGCAAGCCGAGCAGCTGCGGAACCTCGGCTGCCTCAGTGCGCAGGGATATTACTTCAGTAAGCCGGTTCCGCCCGAACAGATGCGCGGGCTGCTGGCCGAGGCCGCAGGGGAAGTAATTACGGATAATCGTTGAGGGGCTGCGCTTTTGGGCCGTAGCGATATACGATCAACATGCGGCATTCTATTCGCCGCGGCCAGGGGACCGGCCACATCACGCAGCAAATTCCGAAGGCGTCTGGAAATTTGAAAATAAAATGGCCAATGGGCCGTTACTTCGTCACTGGGGGGCGTTGCTAATGACTGTTCGGGTGCAAGCATGGGGAGTTATCGCTGCCGTATTGGCGGATTCGGATCCTGCAGGGGCAGCTATCCGCCAACGCCTTAGCGACCGCCTGGGCGAAAACCCGGGCGTGCCGGAACGGGCGTTGCTGGAATACCTTTTGGAGCGGCGCCAGCTGGACGCCGCACAAGAAGGCGCTGTTGACGCAGCACGCTTTCCTCAGCCCATGAACGCCATGCCGCCACAACTGGTTGAGCGGCTGGACTCGCTGCGGAGCCTCTCACGGATCAGCGCGCTGCTGGAGAAGCAAATGCTCATGACGGCTTTCCAGCCGATTTATGGCCTGGACTCCAAAACCGTGGTGGGCGTAGAGGCATTGTCGCGGTTTGTCAGTGACGACGGCGCCGGCGCCGAACTATGGTTTGCCGAAGCTGCCGCCGTTGGACTTGGCGCCAACCTGGAATTCTCCGCTCTCGGCTCAGCAGCGTCAGCCGCCGCAAATCTCCCGGCGCACCTTTATGTCGCCATGAACATCTCCCCCACGTCCTGCCTCGATCCACGGCTGCCTGAATTGTTTGACCACATCGAGTTGCCGATAGACCGCATTGTGCTGGAATTGACCGACGGAATTCCCGACGAACAATACTCGCATTTCATTTCCGCAATTACTCCCCTGCGGGACCGCGGGCTGCGTATCGCCATCGACGATTCGCACTCCAGCGCCGGCACCCTGAGCCGGATGCTCCACCTCCGCCCGGACTTTATCAAGCTGGGCAGAAGCGTGATCAGCGGTGTGGACCGGGACGCCTCCCAGCGGGCCGTTGCCGCCTGCATGGTGGATTTCGGGACGCAGCTCGGCACTGTCCTGGTGGCGGAAGGCGTGGAAACCGCCGATGAACTGCGTGTCCTGACCGAGCTGGGCTTCAGCGCCGGCCAGGGCTACCTGCTCGGCCGGCCCTCAGTACGGCCGAAGGACTGGGAGTCCTGGAACACTCCCCTCGATCCGGACGAACTTCGGCACCTCACCGCTTCCGAAACCGGGCACGCCTTCCCGGGCCACGGCGGAGCTGACCGGCGCTGATCAGCCGCGGACCTGCGAAGCTGTGTTACTCATCGTGCCCCTGATCGCCGCTCATCTGGTCCTCCATGGGGGGAGTCTCACCCGGCGGCACTCCCCCGCCGGGCTCCAGGCCGGTAACGTTCCCCTCCGCAGGGTCCGGGTTGGCCGAGCCCGCGGAGTCCTTCGCAGGCGGACGGGGCTCCTCTACTGACGCTGCAGGGTTTTCTTCCGGTTGGCTGCTGCTCATGGGACCGGTTCCTTCCTCGGGTCGGCTGCGGCTCTTCCCCAGCTCTGGACTAATTGTAAGCATGCTGATAATTCTGGAGGATAGGCTCCGGCGGGAATTCATTCGGTAGCGCCGGGCTCTCATTTTCAGGAAGGAGCGGTCTGATGGGCATTGGCGACAGCATCAGCAAAGCGGCCGAGAACGCGATGGAGGACCTGGCAGGTACCTCCAAACCAACTGAGGGCACAGACGTCCCGGAGCCAACGGATCCCAACAGCGACGTTGAAGTGCACTCATCGATCAGCGAGGGTTCCAATGCCATGGAAGCCGAGAAGGAGAAGGCTCCTGGCCTGAAACCCGGCAGTGCCACCGGACCGGTGTCCGCCAACCCTGTCTCGTCCGCCAACGAACGCGGGACCACAGATTCCGAGGCCACCGGAACGCCTGATGCTCCCCGCGACGTTCCGGGCCCGGCAGGATTGCCGGAAGGCGATCCAGGCGAGCTTCGCGCCGATCCGGGAGAGGGCGACGAAGACCCGTCCACGGGGCTTGGCCGCGGCTGACCCGGGTTGGCGGGGGTGCCAACGGCGGGCGCTGGGCACGGTCAACTGCCCGGCCACTCGCCCCGCTCCTGCAGCACCTGCTTGAGTAAATCCGCCCGGTCCGTCACGATCCCGTCCACGCCGAGGTCCAGCAGCCTGTGCATCTCTGCGGGCCCGTTGATGGTCCAGACATGGACCACCAGGCCGAGGCGGTGCGCCCGCCGGACGAAGCCCGGCGTGACCACAGGGACGACACCGTGGCGGACCGGAACCTGCAGCGCCTGGACATCGCGCAACGGGCGCCGAAGCACAAGGCGCAGCAGGCCGGCCGGAAGCAGCGGGCCGAGCAGGACGAACAGTCCGTTCGTCACCACCCCCGCCGAGGACGCAACCGGCCGGCTCAGCAGTCTCAGCACCGCCCGGCGTCGGCGGTCCGAAAAACTTGCCACCAGGACCCGGTCGTGGGCCCCGTGCCGTTCAATGGCGGCGGCGAGGCTGCGGATGGAGTCCCGGTCTTTGACGTCCAGGTTCATCCGCGCGTGCGGGAACGCCGTGAGCAGCTCATCGAACAGCGGGACGGGCTCGAGTCCGCCGATCCGGGCAGCTGCCACCTCGGCGGCCGTCAGGTCGGAGATGCGGCCGCGGCCGTCGGTGACCCGCTCCAGGGTGTCGTCGTGGAAGAGCAGCAGGACGCCGTCGGACGTGGTGTGGACATCCGTTTCGAGATGCTGGTACCCGAGATCGACGGCGGCGCGGAAGGCGGCCATCGAGTTTTCGAGGCCATCCAGGGAGAATCCCCGGTGGGCCATGGCCACGGGGCGCGTGGGACGCGAAGCATCGCCGGACGTTTCAAAGTAGGGCCAGGTCACGCTGTGAGCGTACCGGAACCGGCCCACTACGCCTCCTGCAGCACAATCTCCACGTCGTCACTGCAGTGCAGCAGGGTGCGGCCCCGTCCGTCGTCGAGATCCACCCAGATGGCGGTGTGGTCCGAGGTTTTGGCGTCCACGAGTCCGCCGGTTTCGTAACCGGGGCTAAGGAAAACCCGCACGCGGTCGCCTTCTTTCAGCGCTTTCCAGTGGGCGGCCGGTTCTGCCGGCCGCAGCGGTGCGTCGGCCGCGCGTTGGTTGCCGTTCTTTGCCATAACTTCCCCTCAAGCTGTGGATGAGAATATCCACGGCCCACTTTAGGGCGTGAAAGTGAACGTCAGGTGAGCGGAAGCTGTGAAGACCGGCGTGCGTGCCGGGTCAGGAGAATTCCAGCCCCAGCGCTGCGAGCCGTGCCTCAAGGACCTGGGCAACGCCGTCGTCGTCGAAATGCGGCGCCTGCTGCCCTGCGGCGCGGATGGCTGCCGGGTGACCACTGGCCATGGCGTACCCGTGGCCGGCCCAGCGCAGCATCTCGACGTCATTGGGCATGTCACCGAAGGCCACCACATCGTCGGCGTCGATGGCGAGGGACTTGGCGTACTCAGCCAGGGTGACGGCCTTGTTGACCCCGGGCAGGGACAGTTCCAGCATGGCAACGCTGGGGGCGGAGTGCGTTGCGTAGGCCAGGTGCGCCACGGCGGGCCGCACGGCCGCGAGGAAGTCGTCCGGGGTGCCCTCCCGGACGATGGCAAGGAACTTCACGACGGCGTCTTCCGCGGTCAGCGTGTCCGTCAACGGGGCGGGGGTGAACTCGGACAGCAGTTCGCTGGAGCCGTTCTCGATGAAGCCCGGCTCCAGGTGGAACCCGGTGAGGGTCTCTGCGGCGAACAGCGCGGCCGGGCGCAGGCCCTTGATGATCCGCCGGATTTCCCGCACGGCATCCAGATTCAGGGCCTGGGCGGAGACCAGCCGGTCCGCTTCGAGGTCCCACACCACGGCGCCGTTGGAGCAGATGACAGTGCCGGTGTGGCCCAGCTGTTCCTCAAGGGGGTGGAGCCAGCGCGGCGGACGGCCGGTGACAAAGACGAGTTCGATGCCGGCGTCCCGGCAGGCGTGGAAGGCGCGGATGGTGCGGTCACTGATCTTTCCATCGTGCCCAAGGATGGTTCCGTCAATATCACTTGCTACCAGCCGCATGCTGTCAGTCTACGTGGGGCGGCGGGCAGGCCGAACCGGCGGCTTTGGCTTGGGCGGAGGGTTCGTTGGTGTCGTCCCGAGACGTTTTCTTACTCTCCGCGGCGCCGTATTGAGCCTGCGCTACGTCCGGTGAACGCCCGTGTCCGGAACCGTTGTGGCGGGTCAGGGCCGTCCGTAATCTCTTTTCAACACCTCCCCCAGCAAAGGAATTCCAGTGAGCAATCCCCACGACCACAGTCCGCAAAACCAGCCGGCTTCCACCCGTATTGTGGCCGGGCAGGCAGCAACTCCGAAGCGGCCGCTGGGCCTGAAAGTCGGCATTGTGGCCGGCGTCCTGGCCCTGATCGGCGGCGGCGTTGCCGTGGCCTCGGCCGTCAACAACAACGCTGTCGCACCTGCCGCGTCCGTTGCGGCTCCGGGCAATGCCGCCGCCGAGCTGAAACTGGGCTACTTCGGCAACGTCACCCACGCCCCCGCCCTTGTGGGCGTCAGCCAGGGTCACATCGCTGACGAACTGGGCGAGACCAAGCTCAGCACGCAGGTCTTCAACGCCGGGCCTGCCGCGATCGAGGCCCTGAACGCCGGTGCCATCGACGCCACGTACATCGGCCCGAACCCTGCCATCAACTCCTTCGTCAAGAGCGGCGGGGAATCGGTGAACATCATCGCCGGCGCGGCTGCGGGAGGTGCTCAGCTGGTGGTCAAGCCGGAGATCACCTCGGCCGCTGACCTCCGCGGAAAAACCTTGGCCTCACCGCAGCTTGGCGGCACGCAGGACGTGGCGCTCCGCGCGTGGCTGTCTTCGCAGGGGTACAAAACCAACGTTGACGGCAGCGGCGACGTCGCCATCAACCCCACCGAAAATGCGCAGACCCTGAAGCTGTTCCAGGACGGAAAGCTCGACGGCGCGTGGTTGCCGGAACCGTGGGCGTCCCGCCTGGTGCTGACCGCCGGAGCGAAGGTGCTGGTGGATGAAAAGGACCTCTGGGACGGTTCGCTCTCCGGCAAGGCCGGCGAATTCCCCACCACCATCCTGATTGTCAACAAGAAGTTCGCCGCCGACCACCCGGACACGGTCAAGGCCCTCCTCCGCGGCCACGTGAAGTCAGTCGAGTGGCTGAATGGGGCGGCCGCCGGCGAGAAGGCCACCGTCATCAACGCGGCACTCAAGGAAGCAGCCGGAGCCGAGCTCAAGGGCGACGTGATTGAGCGGTCCCTGCAGAACATCGTCTTTACCGTGGATCCGCTGGCCGGAACCTACCCCAAGCTGCTGAAGGACGGTGTGGAGGCGGGCACCACCAAGCAGGCTGACATCAACGGCATCTTCGACCTCGCGGCCCTGAACGAAGTCACCGGAGAGAAGACCTCGGCGGCCGGGCTGGGCAAGGAGTAGGCTCCGACACCCCTCGGGCCGGCCAAGCCCGTCGAGTGGCGAGCTCTCGGCGCCAAGCGCCGGTCTTAGCGCCGAGAGCTCGCCGCTCGAAATATCCGGCGCCGGACCGGGTGCCGGGCGTGCCCCTGTAGCGTCAGTGTAGTGTCGTCGGCAACGACAGTATGGGGGTACTGCTTAGATGTCACAGTTCAAGCCGCACGGCCATCGCCGCTGGTGGATCGTGGGTGTGGTCCTCGTTGTTGTGGCGCTGGCTGCGGTCCCGGCTGTCGTCATCGGGCAGCACATGTTTGAGGACGCCACCGGTCGGACAACAGTGGCCTAAACGCAGACGGCAGTGAGCGTACCGTCTACTGGCGCGACTACCCGGGCCTGGCCGGGGTTGATACGCAGCAGGTCCTGGAGGGCCCGACGCCCCAGGAGGGATTCGAGGCCGGACAGGCCATGATTGCTGAGATTGAGCTCGCCCTGTCGGCCGAGTTCGGGCTTGAATGGGCTCCGCCGGCTGATGCTGATGCCAGCCCGTTCAACAGGCCAATCGAGAACCACTTCGGAGGCCGGTCGCTGCTCACGAATGTGAACGGGCCGGAATCCCAGAGCACATCCGTGCCGCAGGCGTGGGCCGACAAGCAGCGTGCACTCAGCATCATCGGGGAAGTCAGCAGCCGGTACGGCTATTCGGCACCGGAAATCAATGGCCTGGAACGCTGGTCTTCGGAAGACCGCATCCGGGACCTGGGCGGGCTCACCCCGGACAAGCAGGTCATCGTTTCCGGGATGGCACCCGGTCCTGCCGGTCAGTGGCTTTCCGTCCGGTTCCAGGATCTGTCAAAGGATACAAACGGCACCTTCGCTGACCGGCTCCGGCCGCCCCAGGGATCCCAGTGGCAGCTAAACACCGTGGCACTGAGTTACGGGGCAAATGGCCTGCTCGCCGCTGAAGACCGGAACGAGTTCGAGTCCCGCCTCGAACCCTTCCGCGGGCTCACCCCGCCCGAACCGCTTGAGAGCTGACGGGCTGAGGGGGCGTCGGGCCGAGGGGCAGTACGCCAGGCCCGTCGAGCGGCGAGCTCTCGGCGCTAAGCGCCGGTCTTAGCGCCGAGAGCTCGCCGCTCGATCAGCCAACCCCCTATTGCTGCTGCCGCTTCACCATCTCGGTGATCCAGGAGGGCGCGAATGGAGAGGTGCAGTTCGGCGGCGTCGGGTAGTCCTTGAGCACCTGCAGGCGCTCCCCGATGTCCAGGGCGCGGGCCCGGTACCCGGCGTGCTCAATGCCGATCTGCGCCAGGCAATGGTTCATGGCCCACTGCAGCCGGTCCGGGGCGGCCTGCATCTCCGCCTGGATGATGTCCAGGAGTCCCGGCAGGTCGAGGCCCTCGGGCTTTTTCACCACACGGTCGCTGGTCAGAGCCCAGCCGGCACTGGCCACCACCGGATCCCGGTCGGTGAACCAGAGCTCACGCAGGGCCTCGGCGTGCGGGCTCTTCTTCACAACATAGTTCACCAGCCAGTCCTGCACTTTGGGCGTCCCCGCCTGGCGCAGCATGGCGTCCAGCTCAGCACTATCGAACGCCTTCGGCCGGCAGATCAGCAGGGCCAGCAGCCGGGCTGCTGTGTCCCCGGTGGCCCACAGCTCAAGCGCGAGGTCCTGCTGTGTCTTCAGCCTCTTGGCCACTGCCCGCAGCTTGCCGAGGTTTACCCCGTGGTCGTCGCCGTGTTTGGCGTTCACCTCACGGGCCCTCGGGTCTTCGAGCGCTGCCAACTCGGCCAACACCTCATCCAACGTCGTCCCTGCCGCTGCCGTCGTCCGGTCCACCTCGGTCTCCTGTCCATCGTGTGGACTTCAGCCTACGACGGGCACGCCGCCGAAAGCGCAACGGGTCCCGCAGGTAGACTGGATGGAGGTGAGCCGGGAAGTCTGGTCGGCATGATTTTGTCGAGCCTACTTAAGGACGCCTCCTGTGAGCCAAAACCGCCGTACTCCACCCCGCATTTCCGTCTTCGGACGGGGAAGTTACGCCGAATCGTTGAGAATTGGCGAGATTCTCCGGAAAGAAACCGTCGGCGGGGCGTTGCTCGTCGCAGGCGCCATCATTGCCCTGATCTGGGCAAACTCTCCCGCCTCGGAAAGCTATTTCTCCTTACGGGACTACCGGGTCGGCTATGAGCCCTGGCATCTGGAGTTGAGCCTGGGTGCGTGGGCAGCGGACGGCCTGCTGGCTGTTTTCTTTTTCCTGGTGGGTCTTGAACTCAAGCGCGAATTCGTTGCCGGTGACCTCCGCCGGTTCAGCACGTCAATTGTGCCCATCGCGGCGGCAGCGGGAGGTGTGGCCATCCCCGCCGTGATTTATGCCGTGGTTAATGCTGCCAGCCCGGAAACGCTGCGGGGCTGGGCCATTCCCACGGCCACGGACATAGCCTTCGCTGTGGCAGTACTGGCCATTATCGGGTCACACCTCCCCAGCGCTCTCCGGATCTTCCTGCTGACGCTGGCCGTTGTGGATGACCTGATAGCGATCAGCATCATCGCAGTGTTCTACTCAAGCGACATCCAGGCGGGACCGCTGCTGTTCGCGTTGGTTCCTTTGGCCCTCTATACCTTCCTGGCCCAGAAGTACCGACGCTTCTTCGGCACCAGGGCCGCCGCTGCCTGGGTCATCCTGCTTCCTTTGGGAGTGGCCACCTGGGCGCTGGTACACGCGTCCGGTATCCACGCCACGGTGGCGGGGGTGCTGCTGGGATTCGCCGTGCCGGTGATCCGGTCCAAGGCAAGCGGCGGTCCGGCCGCCGGCCCCGGCCTTTCCGAAATCTTCGAACACCGGTTCCGGCCGATCTCTGCGGGTATTGCCGTCCCCGTCTTTGCCTTTTTCTCGGCCGGCGTCTCGGTCGGCGGCTGGGAAGGCCTCGGTTCTGCGCTCACCGACCCGGTGGCGGTGGGCATCATCCTTGCGCTCGTCCTGGGCAAGCCGGCCGGCATCCTGGGAACCACGTGGGTCCTCACCAAGGCAACCAGGGCGTCCCTCGACAAGTCGTTCAAGTGGATCGACATTTTTGGCGTGTCCCTGCTGGCCGGAATCGGCTTCACTGTCTCCCTGCTCGTAGCCGAGCTGAGCTTCGGACACGGCAGCCTGTATGACGACCATGCGAAGGTTGGCATCCTCACGGCGTCACTGCTCGCAGCCGCCCTTGCCTCCATCGTCCTGAGCACACGAAACCGCCAATACAGAATCGCGGAAGCCGAGGAAGCCGTCGATTCCGACCACGACGGCATCCCTGACGTCTACCAGGCTGACCGGCGCCCCTAAAAGGGCGCAGGAGCCGCGACTCCGCGCTTACTCCTCGGGAACCGCGTTCAGTTCGGCCCGTGTGGGCGGGTTGGCGCCGGGCCTGGAGACGGTGACGGCGGCCGCGCGTGAAGCGTGGGCAAGGAGCTCGGCAAGCCCCTCGGCCGGAAGCTCACGCAGGTCCTTTCGGTTCTGCGCGCCATCCAGGCCGCGGTCAACGATGCCGGAGAGCAGCGCAGCCATAAAGGAATCGCCGGCGCCAACGGTGTCAGCGACCTCGACGTCCGGCGCGGGACATGCCGTCTCGCCCGCGGCGGTGATCCCCCACGGACCGGCCGCGCCCCGGGTCACCACCACCACCGCCGGCCCTTCCTCACCGCCCAGGGACAGCCAGCGGCGGGCCGAGTCCAGCGGATCCACGCCCGGGTACAGCCATTCCAAGTCTTCATCCGAGGCCTTAACTACATCCGCCAGAGACGCGAACTTCTCCGCCTGCTTCCGCGCATAGTCCACATCGGTAATGATGCTGGGGCGGCAATTGGGGTCGAAGCTGATGGTGGCGGACGGGTGGGCGTACTCGACGGCGGCGAGCACCGCCGTCGCGCCCGGCGCCAGCATGGTGGCGATGGATCCGGTATGCAGCAGCGTGGTGCCCTGCAGCATAAAGGCGAGCCGGTCGGCCAGGTGGGGAAGCTCCCAGGCGAGGTCGAACGTGTAGGTGGCGGCGCCGTCGTCGTCTATCAGTGCCGTGGCCACGCTGGTAGGCAATTCGTCGGGGCCCTGCGGCAGCATCACCGAACTGGTGCGCAGGTGGGCGGCAACCGCGTCCCCATAGGCATCGCGGCCGTAGCGGCCGATGAACTGCACCGG
Source organism: Pseudarthrobacter sp. BIM B-2242 (assembly GCF_014764445.1). NCBI lineage: Bacteria > Bacillati > Actinomycetota > Actinomycetes > Micrococcales > Micrococcaceae > Pseudarthrobacter > Pseudarthrobacter sp. BIM B-2242. The sequence continues at coordinate 179,100 of NZ_CP061721.1, read as the reverse complement.
GTGGTCGAGGCGGGCCAGTCCCACCGCAACATTGAGCGGGCTGCCGCCTACATGGGCTTCGATTCCGGAGGCGCGCTGGACAACGTCAACAAGGCCCTCGCCAATTACAGTGAGCATGGTCATACTCTGCCAGAGAAGCGGCCTGGCCACGCAGGTTTGTTACTCATCACCTACCATAGAGATATGACATCCCATGTCCTGCCGATGGCGGCCGCTGTGCCCGACGTCGAACACGTGCTCGCAGTCCGGGGCGCCGGCGGCTACCGCCAATACAGGATCCCCGCACTCGCCGTCTCGCGGGAGGGCACCGTCCTGGCTGCCTATGACGGCCGCCCCAACCTCGACGACCTGCCCAACCCGATCGACCTCCTGCTCCGGCGCAGCACCGACAACGGCAGGACGTGGGGGCCCCAGCAGGTGGTGCGGACCGGCGGCGGCCTCAACGGCTACGGCGATCCCAGCCTCTTGGTGGACGTGGACACCGGCCGGATATTCATGTTCCACGCGGCCGGAACGTGCGCCGGCTTTTTCGAGGCCGCGCCCGGACTGGAGCCGGACGACCAGGTCCAGCACTGCGACCTTAGCTTTTCCGATGACGACGGCCTGACCTGGCAGCACCGCCGGATCACCGCCCAGCTCAAGCTCCGGCCGCCGGTGCGCCCGGATGAGCCCGTCATCACCGGGATCTTTGCGGCGGCGGGCCAGGGCATCCAGGTCCACACAGGGCCTTTCAGCGGCCGGCTGGTGCAGCAGTTTGTGGTCCTTGCCGGCGGCGGGATCATGGCCGCGTCCGCTTTCAGCGACGACCATGGCGAGAATTGGACGCTCGGGGAGCTGATCGGCGCCGGCACCCACGGCTTCAGCCCGAACGAAAACAAGGTTGCCGCCCTCGCGGACGGCCGGCTTCTCCTCCACAGCCGCGGTACACCGCGCCGACTGTCCGCAACGTCCGACGACGGCGGCGCCACCTGGAGTGCGCTGGTCCCCATTGAGGACCTCCCGGACCCGGGCGACAACGGTTCCCTGGTCCGCTTCGACGGCCGGCCTTCGGTGACCTCTTTTGCCGGGGAAGAGACCGGTTCGTGGCTGCTGGCCACGAACAACCACGACACGGCCCTGCGACGGAACACGGTCCTGAGCCTGTCCACTGACGATGGGCGCAGCTGGCCGGCCAAGCTGGTGCTGTGCCCGGGAAGCTCGGCCTATTCGACGGCCGCCCGTCTTCCGGACGGCAACATCGGCGTCCTGTATGAGCGGCAGGGCTACCGGGAGATTGTGTTTGCGTCCGTTCCCGCGGGGCAGTTGACCGGGCAGCTCACCGGGCAACTCAGCGGGGGCCTTTCAAGCACCGGCGCGGCCGACGGTGAGGGCTCTCTGCCTGGCGAGGACGCCCTCGTCTTCGACATGGAGCTCCGCTCCATCACCCCCTGCCGTCCGCCTGTCTGGCAAAACGCGGGCGACTTCTACGTGATGCCGGCCGGCGGAGACGAATGGGGCGTGCACACCTGGAAGGAAATCGGCCAGGGCTACACGGCCGAAGCGGCTCAGGTGATCGGTACCCGGGAAGCGCAGGACCTCAACTACGGCCCCATTATTCCGGGCTATAAAACCGGCGACATCCTTGCCTTTACCGGCCGCGCCCGCAACGACGGACCCTCGCTGCTGACGGGCGCCCGGCTGTCCGGACCCGGCGCGGACGCCTTCGCCCCAGCGGATCTGGGCCCCGGCGAGGAAGCCCTCTACTTCACTCCGGGCTACACCGTCACCGAGGCGGACGTGGCACTCGGCAGCGCGGACGTGGTGTTCGACGTGACCGCCACGCGCGGCACCACAGCCGTGCGCCGCCGTCGGGCGTTCAGCTTTGACACCCGCACGGGGCGCGTCAGCACGTCGGACTGAGAGAGCGTCCGCCCAAAACCCACATTAAAAGAGAGAGCGTCCGGGAAAAACCCGCATTAAGTGAGAGAGCGTCGCGCGGGAGGGCGGGGGCGGCGCTTGACGGGAGGCTGTGATGCGACTTACAGTCATCCTACGAGCTCGGACGTCCTACATCCGATAAACCTTCTGGAATGGCGAGGCTTTAATGAACAACATCACCAAGAATCTGCCGCTGGTCAATGACGCCAGCCGCCGGAACTTCCTCAAGCTGACCGGCGCCATGGGTGCCGCCGCAGCATTCACCGCCTCAGTTGCCGCCTGCGGCAGCCCGGCCCCCACCACCACCGGAAGCTCCGCGAGCGCCGCTGCAGTGAACAAGGACCTCACCATCGAGGCGGGCATCTCCTACGCCCTCTCCACCGGCTTCGACCCGCTAAGCTCCTCCGGCGCCACGCCGATGGCCGCCAACCTGCACATCTTCGAAGGCCTCATCGAACTGCACCCGGCCACCCGCGAACCGTACAACGCCCTCGCCGCGGCAGACCCCAAGAAGGTCAACGACACCACCTACCAGGTGACCATCCGCGACGGTGCCACGTTCCACGACGGCACCCCGGTCACCACCGAGGACGTGGCCTTCTCCTTCACCCGCGTGATGGACCCGGCCAACAAGTCGCTGTTCTCGCAGTTCATCCCGTTCATCCAGGACGTGAAGCCCGTCGACGCCAAGACGGTCGAGTTCACCCTGAAGTACGCGTTCCCCGGCTTCGGCCCCCGCATCTCCGTGGTCAAGGTCGTCCCCAAGGCCTTGGCCACGGACCTCAAGGCCTTCGACGCCGCGCCCGTCGGCACCGGCCCCTACAAGCTGATCTCCGCCGTCAAGGACGACAAGATCGTCTTCGAAGCCTTCGCCGGCTACAACGGCCCCAAGCCGGCACTGGCCAAGGGCATGACCTGGCTCCTGCTCTCCGACGCCGCAGCCCGCGTCACCGCCGTCCAGTCCGGCCGCGTCCAGGCCATCGAAGACGTTCCCTATCTGGACATCGACGGCCTCAAGTCCAGGGTCAAGGTTGAATCAGTCCAGTCCTTCGGGCTCATGTTCCTGATGTTCAACTGCAACAAGGCACCGTTCAACAACAAGCTGGTCCGCCAGGCCCTGCACTACGGCCTGGACAAGGACGCCATCATCAAGAAGGCCCTGTTCGGCAACGCCAAGCCCGCCAGCTCCTACTTCCAGGAAGGCCACCCGGACTACGTCAAGGCCAAGAACGTCTACGGCTACGACGCCAAAAAGGCTGAGGACCTGCTCAAGGAAGCCGGCGTCACCAACCTCGAGTTCGAGCTGCTGACCACCGACACCGCCTGGGTCAAGGACGTCGCCCCGCTGATCCTCGAGTCCTGGAACAAGATCCCGGGCGTGAAGGTCACCGTGAAGAGCATCCAGTCCGGCGCCCTGTACACGGACCGTGTCGGCGCCGGCGATTACTCCGTGGTTGCCGCCCCCGGCGACCCGTCAGTCTTCGGCAACGACGCAGACCTGCTTCTGAGCTGGTTCTACTCGGGCGCCACCTGGATGGAAAAGCGCGCCTACTGGACCGCCCCGGAACGCACCAAGCTGCAGGAACTGATGGATAAGGGCTCCCAGGCTTCCGGAGCTGACGCCAAGAAGATCACCGGCGAAATTGTGGACCTCGTCTCCGACGAACTCCCCCTCTACCCGATCTTCCACCGCCAGCTGCCCTCCGCCTGGGACGACAAGAAGCTCAACGGCTTCAAGCCGCTGCCCACCACCGGCATGTCGTTCATCGACGTCGGACGCACCTCCTAAGCAGCCCCCTTCCGTTGCGAGGCCTGCCCTGCGCCCCTCATCCCCCGGGGAACAGCGCCGAGCAGGCCTCGCACCATTTTGAACTGCAGCACCCCAACACACCGGAGAACAAATTGGTCACGATATTGCGTCTGCTCGGCCGCAGACTCGCAGCACTGCCATTGATGATCCTGGGCATCACACTGCTCGTCTTCCTCGTCCTGCAAGCCGCCCCGGGCGACCAGGCCAGCTCCGCGCTCGGCGATGGCGCCTCAGAAGAGGCGAAAGAGCAGTACCGCCAGGAGAACGGCCTTAACGATCCGCTGGTCCTCCAGTACGTCAGCTTCCTCGGCAAGCTGCTGCAGTTCGACCTCGGCGTCACCACCCCGCCGGCCAAATCAGTGGCCTCGATGATCGGCTCCGCGTTCCCCCTGACGCTCCAGCTGACCTTCCTCGGCGTCCTCATCGCCATCGTCCTGTCCCTGACGTTCGGCATCCTCGGCGCCCTCTACCGCGACAAGTGGCAGGACCAGCTGGTCCGGGTCTTCTCGATCGCCGCGATCGCCACGCCGTCATTCTGGCTGGGCATCCTGCTGATCCAGTGGTTCGCCCTGGGCGCCAGCCCGATGTTCCCCTCGGGCGGCATCGCGACGCCGGAATCCGGCTTCGGCGGCTGGCTGAACTCCATGGCACTCCCCGCCCTCGCGCTCGGCATCCCTGTCTCGGCCTCGCTGATCCGCGTGGTCCGCACCTCGATGGTGGAGGAACTGGACCGGGACTACGTCCGCACCGCCATCGGCAACGGCGTCCCCTACCGCGAGGTCGTTTCCAAGAACGTCCTCCGCAACGCACTGGTGACTCCGGTGACCGTGCTGGGACTGCGCGTGGGCTACCTGCTCGGCGGCGCCGTCGTGATTGAAATGATCTTCGCCCTGCCCGGCATGGGCCAGCTGATCCTCAACGGCATCACCAACCTGGACGTCAACCTGGTCCAGGGCGTGGTGCTCACCATCTCCGTCACCTTCGTTCTGGTGAACATCGTGGTGGACCTCCTGTACTTGCTCATCAACCCCCGAATCAGGACGGTATAGCTCATGCGCAGCAAGCTTGCTGAACGGCTGAGTGCCCCGGGCATCCGCTTCAAGGCCCTCCCGTGGGGCTCCCGCATCGCCCTCCTCTTCCTCATCACGATTGTGCTCGCGGCCGTGTTCGCCCCGGTTATCGCCCCGCACGATCCGCTGGAAACCTTCATCCCGGCCACCCCGCCCGGCGCCGAGCACTTCTTCGGCACCGACCGCCTGGGCCGCGATATCTTCTCCCGCATCCTCTTCGGCGCGCAGTCCTCGCTGATGATCGGCCTCGGCGCCGTCCTCCTCGCCATCCTGGCAGGTGCCCTCCTGGGCTCCCTGGCCGCGACCTCCAGCAAGGCCGTGAACGAACTGATCATGCGCCTGATGGACATCCTGATGGCGTTCCCGGGCATCGCCCTGGCCGCGGTGCTGCTGGCCGCGTTCGGCAACTCGGTTCCGACCATCATCATCGCGATTGCCATCATCTACACGCCGCAGCTGGCCCGCGTGGTCCGCGCCAATGTGCTCTCCCAGTACGGCGAAGACTACGTCCGTGCCGAGCGCGTGATCGGTGCCGGCCGCTTCTACATCCTGCTCAAGCACATCGTCCGCAACACCGCCGCCCCGGTGCTGGTGTTCGCCACCGTGATGGTGGCCGACGCCATCATCCTCGAAGCCTCGCTGTCCTTCCTGGGCGCCGGCGTCCAGGACCCCGCACCGTCCTGGGGCAACGTGATCTCCTACGGCCGCAACCTGGTCCTGTCCGGCGGCTGGTGGGCCACCACCTTCGCCGGCCTCACCATCCTGCTCACCGTGCTGTCCCTGAACATCCTCGCCGAGGGCCTCACCGATGCCATGGTGAACCCGAAGCTGCGCAAGGCACCCGTTGTGAAGGACGACGACGGCACCGCAGCCGCCGTGTCCGGCGCTGCGGTGGGTGCCGCCGTTGACACTGAGGTGGCCACCTCGGTTGCCCAGCCCTCGGTGGTGGAGGAGCACGAGCTCGACGGCGTCCGCGCCGCCTACGGCGACGTCCTCACCGAGGAGCGCTACACCGAGTCCGCCATCCTCTCCGATCCGAAGCTGGCGACGGCCAACCCGCACCTGCTGCTGGACAGGGAACTGGAACTGCTCGCAGCCATCGAGGCCAAGCGCACCGACCGCCTCCCCCAGGTCCCGGCGGATGCCCGCAACGTCCTGGAGGTCAGGAATCTGTCCATCCGCTTCCCCGGCCGCTTCGGCGACACCGCGATCGTGGATAACGTCTCCTTCACCGTCCGCGAAGGCGAAACCATGGGCCTGGTGGGCGAATCCGGCTGCGGCAAGTCCATCACGTCCCTCGCGGTCATGGGCCTGCTGCCCAAGACCGCTGTGGTCACCGGGTCCATCAGGTTCGACGGCAAGGAACTCCTCGATCCGGCCACGAAGCACAGCAGCGTCAAGGCCTACGAGGGCCTGCGCGGCGAGCAGATCGCCATGGTCTACCAGGACGCCCTGAGCTCCCTGAACCCGTCCATGAAGATCAAGGACCAGATGGCGCAGCTGACCAAGCGCGGCGGCCGGAAGACCCCGGCGGAGCTGCTGGAACTGGTCAAGCTTGATCCGGTCCGGACACTCGCCAGCTACCCGCACGAGCTCTCCGGCGGGCAGCGCCAGCGTGTCCTGATCGCCATGGCCCTGTCCCGCTCGCCGAAGATCGTCGTCGCCGATGAGCCCACCACCGCCCTGGACGTCACCGTCCAGAAGCAGGTTGTGGACCTGCTCAACGAACTGCGTGAGCAGCTCGGCTTCGCCATGGTGTTCGTCAGCCACGACCTTGCCCTGGTGGCCTCCCTGGCCCACCGCATCACGGTGATGTACGCCGGCCAGGTGGTCGAATCCGCGCAGGCTTCCGAGCTGCTGCAGAACCCCAGGCACGAATACACGCGCGGCCTGCTCGGCGCTGTCCTCTCCATCGAGGCCGACGCCGTCCGGCTGCACCAGATCCCCGGCACCGTCCCGTCCCCGCGCGACTTCGCCCCGGGCGACCGCTTCGCCGCCCGTTCACTGCGTGCCGACGCCGATCCCAACCAGCAGCTGGTCCTCACCGCGGTTTCGTCCGCACAGGGCGGGGATGCCGACCACTTCTGGGCGAGCCATTTGAAGGAGGATGCAAAGTGAGTGAATCAACCGGCAAGCCGGTCATCGAGCTCAAGGACGTGAAGGTCTACCACCACGCGCGTGGCGGCGGGCTGTTCCGCCCCAACATCGTCAAAGCGGTCGACGGCGTCGACTTCAGCATCAGCCGCGGCGAGACCGTGGGCATCGTGGGTGAGTCCGGCTGCGGCAAGTCCACGCTCGCGGCAGTGCTTGTGGGGCTGCAGACCCCGACGTCGGGCGACGTGCTCTTCCACGGCAAGCCCGCCATCAAACGGAACGCACACATGCGCAAGGAATTCGGCCGCTCCGTGTCCGTGGTTTTTCAGGACCCGTCCACGGCCCTGAACCCGCGCATGACAGTCCAGGACATCCTCACCGACCCGCTGCAGATCCACGGCATCGGCACCGCGGCAACCCGCGCGGCCAAGGTCAAGGAACTGTTGGCACTCGTAGGCCTGCCGCAGTCCGCGGCCGAGGTCACGCCGTCGCAGGTTTCCGGCGGCCAGCGCCAGCGTGTGGCGATCGCTCGCGCCCTGGCGCTGGATCCGGACATCATCGTGGCGGACGAGCCGACGTCGGCCCTGGACGTTTCGGTGCGCGCGCAGGTGCTGAACCTGCTGTCCGACCTGAAAACCCAGCTGAACCTCGGCATGGTGTTCATCTCGCACGATATCCAGACCGTCCGGTACGTCTCCGACCGCATCTGCGTGATGTACTTCGGCAAAATCGTCGAACAGGGCACCGCCGCACAGGTCTTCGACAGCCCCACCAACGACTACACCAAGAAGCTCCTGGGCGCCGCCCCAAGCCTGCTCCATATCTAACACTTCCCTTTATCAGTACCAACCAACGGAGAATTCTGTGTCTACCCAGTTCCAGGGCGTCATCCCGCCCGTCGTCACCCCCCGCCACGCCGACGGCAGCATCGACACGGCGTCGCTGACCAACGTCACCAAGCACCTGCTCGACGGCGGGGTGGCCGGGCTGTTCGTCCTGGGCTCCTCCGCCGAGGTCCCCTACATGACCAACGCCGAGCGTGAACTGGTGGTCAGCACCATCGCCGCCGCCAACGCGGGTGCGGTGCCGCTGATCGTGGGCGCCAACGAGCAGACCACCAACCGCGTGATCGAAGAGGCGCGCAAGGTGGTGGACCTTGGCGCCGACGCCATCGTGGTCACCTCCATGTACTACGCCATCGGCAACGCCGCGGAAACCGAAACCCACTTCCGCACCATTCACGCCGCCGTCGACACCCCGATCTTCGCCTACGACGTCCCGGTCCGCACCCACTTCAAGCTCCCCACCGACCTCCTGGTCCGGCTGGGCCGCGACGGCGTGATCGCCGGCGTCAAGGACTCCTCCGGCGACGACGTCTCCTTCCGCCAGCTGGTCCTGGCTGCTAAGGACATCCCCAACTTCGACATCTTCACCGGCCACGAAGTAGTTGTGGACGGCGCCCTTCTCGGCGGCGCCCAGGGCGTTGTCCCGGGCCTCGGCAACGTGGACCCGGCCGGCTACCGGCGCCTCTTCGACGCCGCCCAGGCCGGCGACTGGGCAGGCGCGGCCCGCGAACAGGACCGCCTCGCCGACCTCTTCGAGATCGTCTACACCCCCAACGGCCGCGTCTCCGGCGGCGCGGCAGGACTCGGCGCCTTCAAGACCGCCCTCCAGGTCATGGGCATCATCGAGTCCAACACCATGAGCGTGCCGATGCTTTCCCTGAACGACGACGAAACGTCAGCAATCCGCGGCATCCTGGAACGCAACGGGCTCGTCTAGTCAGCCGCGTTGGGTTGGCACTGTGAGGAAGAAAATGACGTACGCGATCGGTGTTGACCTTGGGGGCACTAAGACTGCTGCCGGGGTTGTTTCCGGGGACGGGACGGTCCTGTTTTCGGAGACCATTCCGACGCTGAACCGGGACGGCGGGGACGCCATTTTGGATGCTACGGCGGCGCTGGTTTCTTCGCTCATGTCCAAGGCTCAAGCAGAGGGCCTGGAGGTGGCGGGGGTCGGTGTTGGTTCTGCCGGTGTGATTGATGCCGGGCGCGGCGTGGTGGTTTCGGCGACTGATGCGATCCTTGGGTGGGCCGGAACGGAGCTGACGGCTGGCTTGGCGTCGCGGCTCGGTTTGGATCCGGCGGCCGTGCGGGCGGTGAACGACGTCCATGCTCATGCAACCGGCGAGGCCTGGAACGGGGCCGCCGCGGGGACGGCAAGTTCGCTCCTGGTGGCCTTCGGCACCGGCGTCGGCGGCAGTTTTGTGCTCGACGGGCAGCCGGTCCTGGGGCACCGGTACGTTGGCGGGCACGTGGGCCACTTTGCGTCGCCGTACGCGTTCCACGATGGCGAAGCTGTTCCCTGCGTCTGCGGCGGAACCGGGCATGTTGAGGCCATCGCCTCCGGTCCCGCTATCCGGGAGGCATACCTGCGACTCGGCGGCGCGTCACCTGCAGCCGACGCGCGGGCCGTGTTCGGCCACGCCGGACACGGCGATGCAATCGCTATCCAGGCCGTGGGCAGGGGCGCCGCCGCGGCCGGCCAGGCTGTGGGCGGCCTCGCCAATATCCTGGACCCGGAAGTGGTGGTGGTGTCCGGCGGACTGGCCGACGCCGGGGCCCCCTGGTGGCGCCCGATGGAACGCGCCCTCCGAGCCGAACTCCTGCCCGCTTTGGCCGGACTTCCCGTTCTCCCCGCTAAACTCGGCAACGCAGCCGCCATTGTGGGCGCCGCGCGGCTGGTCCTCACCACAGACTCCTAATCCACTCCCGTATCCAGAGGAATTCACCGTGATCCTGACCCCCGAAGCCCTCGAAGCACTCCGCGGGCAGCTCATCGTTTCCTGCCAGGCGTACCCGGGCGAGCCTCTGCGCGATCCCCGCACCACGGGACAGATGGCCGCATCGGCCGTTATTGGCGGGGCTGCGGCGATCCGCGTCCAGGGGCTGGCCGACGTGCAGTTCACACGGACCGCCGTCGAGGTTCCCGTCATCGGGCTGTGGAAGGACGGGCACGACGGCGTCTTCATCACCCCCACCCTTCGGCACGCCCTGGCCGTGGCGAACGCCGGCGCACACGTGGTGGCGATCGACGGCACCCGCCGCCGGCGTCCCGACGGGCTGACCCCGGCGCAGACCGTTGCCGGGATCCACGCCGAATCGCACGCTCTGGTCATGGCGGACTGCGGCTCCTTCGACGACGCCGCTGCCGCCGTCGAGGCCGGGGCTGACCTGATCGGCACCACGTTGTCCGGCTACACCGGCGAGCGCCCCAAGACCGACGGCCCGGACCTCGAATTGATCGAGCAGATCGCCGCAGCGGGGTTTAGTGCGCCGCTCATTGCCGAAGGCCGCCTCCACACCCCCGCGCAAGCCAGGCAGTGCCTCGATGCGGGCGCCTTCGCCGTCGTCGTCGGAACAGCCATCACGCATCCGGCCACCATCACCGGCTGGTTCGCGGAGGCCTTGACGTGACACCACAGGCTGCGAACCCCGGCAGCTACCTGCTGGCGGGCACGGTCCTGACAGACGGACTGTCCATGGACAACGCCGTCGTAGCGGTTGCGGGCGGACGCATTGCGTATGTGGGACCGCGCGCCGGGCTGGACGCCGCCCTCTCTGACCTCGAGGAACTCGGTCTGCCGCCGGGCAGCATGATCCTGCCCGGCCTTGTTGACCTCCACTGCCACGGCGCTGCCGGCGGCGACTTCCCCACCGGCGACAGCCAGGCCGCTCGGACCGCTGTGGACTTCCTGCACCGCAGCGGCACCACCACGCTCCTGGCCAGCCTTGTGACCGCTGACCGGACGGATCTGCTGCGGGGCCTGGAAACACTCCGGCAGCTGGCAAACGAGGGGCTCATCGCGGGCATTCACTCTGAGGGCCCCTTCCTGTCCCACGCACGCTGCGGCGCGCAGGACCCCCGGTTCCTGCGCGACCCCGACGTCGGCCTGCTCGGCGAGCTGATCGACGCGGCCGGCGGATACCTGCGCACCATGACCTTCGCCCCGGAACTGCCCGGTGCGGACGCCGTGGTGCGGATGCTCGCCGAACGCGGCGTCACGCCGTCGCTGGGACACACCGATGCGGATGCGCGGACGACGGCGGCCGCCCTCACCGAGGCGGCGGAACTGCTCGCGGCGTCCGGACTGGACACAGTGTCACGCCCCACGGTCACGCACCTGTTTAACGGGATGCCTCCGCTGCACCACCGCAGCCCCGGCCCGGTCGCCGCCTGCCTCCGGCTGGCAGGATCCGGAACGGCCGCCGTCGAGCTCATTGCCGACGGCGTGCACCTTGACCCTGAGACCACCCGGATGGTGTTCGACCTGGTGGGGGCCAAAAACGTGCTCCTGGTGACAGATTCGATGGCCGCCACCGGACTGCCTGACGGCGATTACGAGCTGGGCCCCCAGTCCGTTTCCGTCAGCGGCGCCGTGGCGCGGCTCCGGAGCAACGGATCCCTGGCGGGCGGGACGGCCACCCTGCTCGACGTTGTGCGGCGAACGATTGCAGCCGGCGTGGACCCGGCCGCCGCCGTCCGGTCCGCCACCGCGGTGCCGGCCGCGATCATCGGCCGAAAGGACATTGGCAGCCTCCGCGCAGGGATGCGCGCCGACGTCGTGGCGGTGGACCGGGACTTCCGCCGGGTCATGGTCCTGCGCGAGGGGCAGTTGCTGAACGCGTAGGCGTTCACGGATGGCGCCTGCCGCAGCTCGTTCGATAACCGCAAAGCATGTTCTAATATGGGACTGCCGGTCCTGGCCTGCTCCACCGAGCATACGCCCTGGACAACGGCAGGATGACCGGGCAAGGACAGGGGCAGGGCGCAATGGCAGACGCAGCACTTCCGGGCGGGAAGGCGGCACCGGCCCATTCGCAGACGCTGTCCCGCGGCATCAGAATGCTTGAAATCCTGAGCGAGGAAACGACGGCGCTCAGCATCGGGGAAATTTCAGCCCGGATGGGCGTGCACCGTTCGATTGCGTACAGAATCCTGCGCACCCTTGAAGACCATGGGCTCGTCGCCAGGGACAGCTCCGGGGGCATCGTCCTGGGCACCGGCCTGGCAACGTTGGCCCGCGGTGTTGCCCGCGACCTGCAGACGGCAGCACTCCCTGAGCTGACATCCCTCGCCAACGAGCTCGGTGCCACCGCCTTCCTGGTGGTGCTGGACCGCGGGGACTGCACCACGCTGACCAGCGTGGAACCGCGGCACAGCCGGGCCGCGGTGGTCCAGCGGCCCGGCACCCGTCACGCGCTGAACGTGGGGGCGCCGGGGCTGGCCATCCAGGCGATCCTGGACGATTCGCAGTGGGAGGCGATTTCTCCAGACCAGCCCCGCCGCGCGGAAGTAGCTTCCGTCCGCGAAGCGGGATTCGCCGTCAGCCACCACGAAGTCCTGCCGGGGGTCACAGGCGTGGCCGTCCCGCTCAAACCCACGCAGGGACTCCAGCCCGCCGCCATCGCCGTCGTTTATCCCAGCGCCCAGCTCGCTCCCGACCAGGTTGGAAGCTCAGTCAAAGAAGCAGCCCGGCGGATCAGCGAGCAGCTCCACTAGCCAGCGACGCCTCCAGGCGAGGGGCCAGCAAGGGAGTGAAGAAGGCCCCGAGCTCAGCGGTCGAGGTCAGCGGCAGGACGTTTGCCACGTACTGGTCCGGCCGCACCACCACCACAACGCCGCCGCGGTCCACGCCGCGCAGCTCGAAAATATCGGCGGCGGGATCGGTGGCGTACACCTTTTCGTAGTCGGTGAGCTTGAACGGTCCGACCTGCGGCTTGAACACTGCCGGCACAGCCGCCATGTCCAGGTCGGAGTGTGCCTGCTGGTAGATCACCTTCACGTCGAACCAGGCGTCAGGATCCGCTCCCGACGGCGTCGCGGCCAGCGGTGATTCCGGCGAGTTCGCGATCCACTCGGCAAACCGGTCCGTGGCAGATGCCGCCGCCTGCTTCCCTCGTGACGGAAGTGCCTGGTCAGCGAAAACGTAGATGCGCCAGCGGCCGTCCGCCGTGGCGTGATGGCCAAGGTGGATGGGGTTGGTATCGCCCACCCGCACTACAGGCGCTGACTTGAACCGCTTGCCCACCGGGAAGCCCGTGGCCAGGTCCTGGTGATCGGCGGCTGCAATCAGCATGGACGGCGCGTACTCGGTCATGAACCCGGCCGGAAACTCTGCCGTGCTGACGTAGAAGTTTTCAAGCTCCGTAGGGTCCCCGAATTCTTCGGGCTTCTTAGCCATCATCGTGGACCACTCTTTATCAAAGTCGATGAGGTTCTTCGCCACCACCTGCCGCTCTTCCGAATAGGTGGAGAGCAGGGCTTCCGGGCTGCGGCCCTCGAGCACGTGTCCCAGCTTCCAGGCGATGTTAAAGCCATCCTGCATGGAGACGTTCATGCCCTGGCCGGCTTTTGCACTGTGCGTGTGGCAGGCGTCCCCGGTAATGAAAACGCGCGGGGTCCGCGTGCCGCGATCCTCCGGAAGGACGTCGTCGAACCGGTCCGTGAGGCGGTGCCCCACCTCGTACACGCTATGCCACGCAACGTTCCGCACGTCCAGGGTGTAGGGGTGAAGGATCCCGTTCGCTTTCTGGATGATTTCCTCGATGGTGGTGCTGCGCACCGCACCGTTGTCGTCCGGGTCCACTTCGCCGAGGTCAACGTACATCCGGAAGAGGTGACCGCCTTCGCGCGGGATCAGCAGGATACTGCCGCCGGAGCCGGACTGGATGGCGCACTTGGTGCGAATATCGGGGAAGTCCGTGACGGCGAGGGCATCCATCACGCCCCAGGCGTGGTTGGCGGCGTCACCGGCAAGGGTGCAGCCGATCGCCTGGCGCACTTTGCTGCGGGCCCCATCGGCGCCCACGACGTACTTCGCCCGGACGGTGCGATGCCTGCCCTCATGGGGACCGGACGTGTGGAGCAGCGTCACGGTGACGGGGTACTCCCCCTCGCTGGAGACCTCAAGGTCCTGGAACTCATAGCCGTAATCGGGTGTCATCCGGGCGGGTGAATTGGCCATGAACTCAGCAAAGTAGTCCAGCACCCGGGCCTGGTTCACGATGAGGTGCGGAAATTCGCTGATCCCGGCGGGATCGTCCGGCGTGCGTGCTGTCCGGATAATGCGTGAGGGGTCAGTGGCGTCGGGCTTCCAGAACGCCATCTCCGTGATGGCATACGCCTCGTCGATGATCCTCCCCGCGAATCCAAAGGCCTGGAAGGTTTCGACGCTCCTGGCCTGGATTCCGTCGGCCTGGCCGATGGCCAGCCGTCCCGGACGGCGCTCCACAATCCGGGTGGTGACATTCGGGAACTGCGACAACTGCGCGGCAGCGAGCATCCCGGCAGGGCCGCTGCCAACAATCAGCACGTCAACTTCATCCGGGAGCTCAACCGGCCGGTCGATGCCCACGCCTGCGGCGGGCTGAACCCTGGGGTCTCCGGATACGTAACCGTGGTGGTGGAACTGCATGGACTTTCCTCACTTCGCTGTGGGTTCACTATCATCCAGCTTCGTTCTATATAAGAACATGCGTTTCTATATTAGAAAGCGGTGGCTTGATCCACGACTGTACGGCATGTGTGACGCCGCATACAAGTGGGCTTGGATCGGCCTTGACCGAGGGGGTTGACGGATCGCTGCTTGGACTTCATAGTGATTCGTATACGATTTCGTACTTGATGAGGAGACGGTTTTGGAGCAGGTCAACGGGGACATCCTCGCAGCGGCACGCAAGGTGATCGCGGTGCACATCAACTACCCCAGCCGGGCAGCCCAGCGCGGACGCACGCCGTCCCAGCCGTCCTACTTCCTCAAGCCGTCGTCCTCGCTCTCCCTCAGCGGCAGCGCCGTGGAACGCCCGGCGGGCTGCGAGCTCCTCGGCTACGAGGGCGAGATCGCCCTGATCATCGGCAAGGCCGCCCGGCGCGTCGGCATCGAGGACGCCTGGAGCCACGTAGCCGCGGTGACCGCCAGCAACGACCTCGGCGTCTATGACCTGCGCTACGCGGACAAGGGCTCGAACCTCCGGTCCAAGGGCGGGGACGGTTTCACCCCGGTGGGCCCGGCACTGATCCCGGCCGATGCCGTGGACCCCGCCGGCCTGCGCATCCGCACCTGGCACAACGGCGGACTCGTCCAGGACGACACCACCGAGGACCTGCTGTTCCCGTTCGCGCGGCTGGTGGCGGACCTGTCCCAGCTGCTCACCCTCGAAGAAGGGGACATTATCCTGACCGGCACCCCGGCCGGCGCCTCCGTGGCCAAGCCCGGCGACGTGCTGGAAGTTGAGGTCAGCACTGCCGACGGCCGCCTCACCACCGGGCGCTTGGTCACGGCCGTGGAGGAAGGCACGACGGCGTTCGCCGGGTTTGGCGCCGAACCCAAGGTTGATGACCTGCAACGGGAGGAGGCCTACGGTTCACGCGAAGCGGCGGGTCTGGCACCCGCGGAAGCGGCCGCCGTCGGGCCCTCCCTCTCCCCCGAACTGAAGGCGAAGCTGGAGAGCGTCGCCACCGCCACCCTGTCCTCCCAGATGCGCAAACGCGGCCTGAACAACGTCAGCATCGACGGCCTGCAGGCAACCCGCCCCGACCGGCGCGTGGTGGGACTGGCCCGCACCCTCCGCTATGTTCCTAACCGCGAGGACCTCTTCACGACCCACGGCGGCGGCTTCAACGCCCAGAAGCGCGCCATCGACTCCGTCAACGAAGGCGAAATCCTCGTGATGGAGGCCCGCGGCGAGAAGGGCACGGGGACGGTCGGCGACATCCTGGCCCTCCGCGCCCAGGTCCGCGGCGCCGCAGCGATCATTACCGACGGCGGCGTCCGCGACTACTCCGCCGTGGCCGGCCTGGAGATGCCTACCTACTTTGCCAACCCGCATCCTGCCGTGCTGGGCCGCCGCCACATCCCGTGGGACACGGACATCACCATCGCCTGCGGCGGTGCCACGGTCCAGCCGGGGGACATCATCGTGGCCGACTCCGACGGCATCCTGGTGATCCCGCCGGCCATCGCCGAGGAACTGGTGGAGGACTGCATCCAGCAGGAAAAGGAAGAAGCCTTCATCTTCCAGATGGTCCAGGAAGGCAACAGCGTTGACGGCCTGTATCCCATGAACGCCGAGTGGCAGAACAGGTACGCAGAGTGGGAAGCAGGCAAAGCCGATGACTGAGGCTGCAGTGACTGAAACGACAGCGGCCACTGGCAGCAAGTCCCAACAGGCCTACGAAGCAGTCAAGGCCCGGATTGTGGGAGGCACCTACACTCCCGGCTACCGGCTGGTCCTTGGCAGCATCGCCAAGGACCTGGGTTTCAGTGTGGTGCCGGTCCGGGAAGCCATCCGCCGGCTCGAGGCCGAGGGCCTGGTGAAGTTCGAGCGGAACGTCGGCGCCACCGTCGCCGGGATCGACCCCACCGAATACCTCTATACGATGCAGACCCTGAGCATCGTCGAAGGCGCCGCCACCGCGTTGTCCGCCCCGCTCATCGGCGAGGCGGATCTGGTCCGGGCCCGCGCAGTGAACGAGGAAATGCGCGCGTGCCTGGAACACTTCGATCCCGTCCGCTTCACGCAGCTCAACCAGGACTTCCACAGCGTCCTCTTCGAACACTGCCCCAACCCCCACATCCTGGACCTTGTGCACCGGGGCTGGAACCGGCTCGCCTCACTGCGGTCCTCCACCTTCCGCTTTGTTCCCGGCCGTGCCCACGATTCAGTGGACGAGCACGAGGCACTGCTGCAACTCATCGAATCCGGGGCCGCCGCCGAGACCATAGAGAAAGCAGCACGACTCCACCGCAGCGCCACCCTTGACGCCTACCTCTCCCAAGCCAAAAGCATCTAAGCAATCCCACAGCAGTAAGGAAACAACAATGACGTTCGCTGCCTCAGAAACCAGCACCCATTACGTGCCGCAGGACCTGCCCACCCACATCCAGCACTACATCAACGGACAGTTCGTTGACTCCGTGGGCGGTGCGACCTTCGACGTCCTGGACCCGGTATCCAACACCAACTACGCCACCGCCGCCGCCGGCCAGAAAGAGGACATCGACCTCGCCGTCGCCGCGGCCCGCGAAGCCTTCACGAACGGCCCCTGGCCGAGGATGAAGCCCCGCGAACGCGCCCGCGTGTTGAATAAGATCGCCGATGCCGTCGAGGCCCAGGAAGCCCGGCTCGCCGAACTGGAAACCTTCGACACCGGCCTGCCCATCACGCAGGCCAAGGGCCAGGCCCTCCGCGCCGCCGAGAACTTCCGGTTCTTTGCGGACCTGATCGTGGCCCAGTTCGACGACGCCATGAAGGTCCCCGGTTCCCAGATCAACTACGTGAACCGCAAGCCGATCGGCGTCGCCGGGCTCATCACGCCGTGGAACACCCCGTTTATGCTCGAGTCCTGGAAGCTGGCCCCGGCCCTGGCCACCGGCAACACCGTGGTCCTCAAGCCCGCCGAATTCACCCCGCTCTCCGCCTCACTGTGGGCGACCATCTTCAAGGATGCCGGACTGCCTGACGGTGTGTTCAACCTGGTCAACGGCCTCGGCGAGGAAGCCGGCGACGCCCTGGTCAAGCACCCCGACGTCCCGCTGATCTCCTTCACCGGCGAGACCACCACGGGCCAGACGATCTTCCGCAATGCCGCCGCCAACCTCAAGGGCCTCTCCATGGAGCTCGGCGGCAAGTCCCCCTGCGTCGTGTTCGCCGACGCCGACCTGGACGCCGCGATCGATTCAGCCCTGTTCGGAGTCTTCTCCCTCAACGGCGAGCGCTGCACCGCCGGCTCCCGCATCCTGGTGGAACGCGCCATCTACGACGAGTTCTGCGACAAGTACGCCGCCCGGGCCAAGAACATCGTGGTCGGAGACCCGCACGACCCCAAGACCCAGGTGGGTGCGCTGGTCCACCCCGAGCACTACGAGAAAGTCGCTTCCTACGTGGAGATCGGCAAGTCCGAAGGCCGGCTCCTGGCCGGCGGCGGCCGCCCGGACCACCTCCCCGAAGGCAATTACATCGCACCCACGGTGTTTGCCGACGTCGCCCCCGACGCCCGCATCTTCCAGGAGGAAATCTTCGGCCCCGTCGTCGCCATCACCCCGTTCGACACCGACGACGAAGCCCTCGCTTTGGCGAACAACACCAAATACGGCCTGGCGGCCTACATCTGGACCCAGAACCTGACCCGGGCGCACAACTTCTCCCAGAACGTCGAGGCCGGCATGGTGTGGCTCAACAGCCACAACGTCCGCGACCTGCGCACCCCGTTCGGCGGCGTCAAAGCCTCCGGCCTGGGCCACGAAGGCGGCTACCGCTCCATCGATTTCTACACCGACCAGCAGGCCGTCCACATCACCCTCGGCACCGTCCACACCCCCAAGTTCGGCGCCTGACGGCGCTTCCCAACCCTTTCAAAGAAGAGAGAATCCGATGACAAACTTCGTTCCTACCCCCACCGTTCCGGCCCCGGACATCGTCCGCTGCGCCTACATGGAGATTGTGGTCACCGACCTCGCCAAGTCGCGTGAGTTCTACGTGGACCTTCTGGGCCTGCACGTCACTGAAGAAGACGAAAACAACATCTACCTGCGGTCCCTCGAGGAGTTCATCCACCACAACCTGGTGCTCCGCAAGGGGCCCATCGCCGCCGTCGCCGCCTTCGCCTACCGGGTGAAGTCCCCCGCCGAGGTGGACGCCGCCGAGGCGTATTACCGCGAGCTGGGCTGCCGGGTTGAACGCCGCAAGGACGGCTTCACCAAGGGCATCGGCGATTCCGTCCGGGTGGAGGATCCGCTGGGCTTCCCGTACGAATTCTTCTACGAGGTGGAGCACGTGGAACGCCTCACCCAGCGCTACGACCTCTACTCCGCCGGCGAACTGGTCCGCCTGGACCACTTCAACCAGGTCACCCCGGACGTCCCCCGCGGCCGCAAGTACCTCGAGGACCTCGGCTTCCGCGTCTCCGAGGACATCCAGGATTCCGACGGCGTCACGTACGCCGCGTGGATGCACCGGAAACAGACCGTGCACGACACCGCCCTGACCGGCGGCAACGGCCCGCGCATGCACCACGTCGCGTTCGCCACGCACGAGAAGCACAACATCATCCAGATCTGCGACAAGATGGGCGCCCTGCGGATCAGCGACCGGATTGAGCGCGGCCCCGGCCGGCACGGCGTCTCCAACGCGTTCTACCTCTACATCCTTGACCCGGACGGCCACCGCGTGGAGATCTACACCCAGGACTACTACACGGGCGACCCGGACAACCCCACCATCACCTGGGACGTGCACGACAACCAGCGCCGCGACTGGTGGGGCAACCCCGTGGTCCCCTCGTGGTACACCGAAGCCTCCCTGGTCCTGGACCTCGACGGCAACCCGCAGCCCGTGATCATCCGTGAGGAAAAGAGCGAAATGGCCGTCACGGTCGGTGCCGACGGCTTCTCCTACACCCGCAAAACAGATGGAGAAGGTGCCGGCGCCGCTGAACAGAAAACAGGCTTCAAGCTCGGGGCGCAGCTCTAGCCATGCTGGACGCGAAGACGATCGAGGCCATCGCGGACGAGCTGCTCGAGGCCGGGCGTTCCCGGACCCCCGTCCCCCGGCTCACGTCCCGCTACACGGACATGACGGTGGAGGACTCCTACGCGGTGCAGCAGTTGTGGCGGCGCCGCAACGAGGAGGCCGGACGGACGCTGGTCGGGCGCAAGATCGGCCTCACGTCCCGGGCGATGCAGGCCGCCACGGGGATCACCGAGCCGGACTATGGCGCGATTTTCGATGACATGGTGCTGGAGACCGGCTGCTCGGTGGAATGGGACAAGTACACGCATCCGCGGGTGGAGGTGGAGCTCGCGTTTGTCCTGAAAGACGCGCTCAAAGGCCCGGGCTGCACCATCTTCGACGTCCTGAACGCCACCGACTATGTTGTTCCGGCCCTCGAGATCCTGGACTCCCGGATCGAAATGGAGGGCCGGACCATCGTGGACACCATCGCGGACAACGCCGCGATGGGCGCCATGGTGATCGGCGGGCGCCCGGTCAAGCCGGATGCCGTGGACCTCCGCTGGGTCTCCGCGATCCTCTACAAAAACCAGACCGTCGAGGAGACCGGCGTGGCCGCCGGCGTCCTGGACCACCCGGCCAACGGCGTGCACTGGCTGGCCAACAAGATCGCCGCCCACGGCGACGGCATGAAGGCCGGAGACATCATCCTCGCCGGGTCCTTCACCCGGCCCATGTGGGTCTACAAGGGTGACACCGTACACGCGGACTACGGACCGCTGGGGGTTGTGACATGCCGCTTCGAATAGAGGACACGTTCCGCGATGCCTTGCGCGATCAAAACGGAAATGCAGGCCGTCCCTTGGCCGGGATGTGGGTTTGTTCCGGCAGCCCGCTGATCGCCGAACTCTGCGCCGGGTCCGGCCTGGACTGGCTGTTGGTGGACGCCGAGCACAGCCCCAACGGGCTCGAATCGATCCTGTCCCAGCTCCAGGCCGTCAACGGCTACCCGGTCCAGGTCCTGGTCCGGCCGCCGGTCAACGACACCGTGGTCATTAAGCAGTACCTTGACCTCGGGGTCCAGAACCTGCTGATCCCGATGGTCAACTCCGTGGCCGATGCCGAAGCCGCGGTGGCGGCCACCCGGTACCCGCCGCACGGTGTCCGCGGCGTGGGCTCGGCCCTGGCCCGGGCCGCCCGCTGGAACCGGGTCCCGGCCTACCTCGCCCGCGCCGGGGAAACCATCAGCGTCACGGTCCAGATCGAATCGACGGCGGCTGTTGAGGCCGTGGAAGAGATCCTGGCCGTCGATGGCGTGGACGCCATTTTCCTGGGACCGTCAGACCTCGCCGCGTCGATGGGGGTGCTGGGACAGCAGGAACACCCCGAGGTGCGCGCCGCCGTCGAACATTGCCTGGCGGCGGCGGAAGCGGCCGGGAAACCCGCCGGGGTGAACGCCTTCAACCCCGAAACCGCCCGCCGCTACATGGACAATGGCGCCCGTTTCATCCTGGTGGGCGCCGATGTCGCCCTGCTGGCCCGCGGCTCCGAAGCCCTCGCGGCAGCGTTCATCCCGGCAGCCGAGCCCGCGGAAACCAAAACCAGCTACTGACAAGTCTTGAAGGACTTTTCCCGTGGCAGTTACTTCTGCGCTGCCCCGTGCCGTCTGGCCGCGCTGCTCGCTTCTGTTCAGACCGGTTTGCTGCTTTGGGGGTGAGGCGGACTTCGCGCTGCTGATGACCCTGGAGATGCCTGTCCCGGCTCCTTAGTCCGGGACTAAGGAGCCGGGACATAAGACCGCGACGTTAGACCGCGGCGGTGGCGCCCGCCACGCGGACCGCAACCTGGCCGCTTCCCGGCGTCAACCGGGAAGCGGCTGCTTCGTCGGCCACCACGGTCACGTGCGGGTGCCGCTGGAGGACGGACGCCGGGCAATCGGCGGTGACAGGGCCGTTCAGGGCGTCCGCCAGGATGCCTGCCTTGTCCGCGCCATTGACCACAAGCAGGAGGTGTCCGGCTTCCATGATGGTGCCCAGGCCCTGCGTGATGCAGCGGAGCGGGACCTGTTCCGGGGTGCTGAAGTAGCGGGCGTTGGCCTCGCGGGTGCGCTCGGTGAGGACCTCGACACGTGTGCGGGAATCCAAGGCCGAACCGGGCTCGTTGAAGGCCAGGTGTCCGTTGTGGCCGATGCCAAGGATCTGCACGTCAATGCCGCCGGCCGCCGCAATGGCCGCGTCATAGTCAGCGGCAGCACGCTCAGGGTCTGCAGCGCTGCCGTCCGGCACGGCAACCTTGGCCGGGTCCAGGTGCAGCCGTTCGGTCACTTCGCGCATGATGACTTCGGCGTAGCTTTCAGGGTGGCCGGCGGGCAGGCCCACGTATTCGTCCAGGGCGAAGCCACGGACTGCGGACATGTCCACCGTGTGGCCTGCGAGCGCCGCGTAGATGGGCAACGGCGAGCCGCCTGTGGCCAGGCCCAGGACGGCGTCGGGCTTGCTGCGGATGACGGCGGCAAGGATCCCGGCCGCAACGGAACCGGTGGCTGAGGCGGTAGGCACAACAAAAATTTCCACGTCAAAGGCACTTTCTACGAATTTCGGGCAGGACTGCATGCGCCCGGGTGTGCGGGCGGCGGAAGAAAGAAAGGCGGGCTAGCTGGCCGCTACATCCTTCAGTTTCTGGCGGATGCCATCAAAGTGCCGCTGCAGGCGTTCGGAGGCCAGCGCCTTGTCCTTGTTGGCTACGGCCTCGTAGATTTCCCAGTGGTCCTTGGTCTGCTGCTCGAGGTTCACCGGACCGGTACCGAGCGCCAAGTGGATCTTGCGGTACACCTGCCAGAACACGTCCATCAGGTTGATCAGCAGTTCGTTATTAAGCGGGGCGTAAAGGCGTCGGTGGAACTCGGCGTCGTGCACGTACAGGTGCTCGCCCTCCTTGGCGGCAGCTTCCATGGCCTCCATGGTGGCGCGCAGATCGGCCAGGTGCTGGTCCGTGAGGAGGTCGATGGCGGAGCCGATCAGCCCGGATTCGAGGGCCTGCCGCACGTCGATGAGTTCCATGGCCTCTTCGCCCTTGTGGCGGAGGGACAGCCGGCCGCGGAAGGTCAGGCCGGACACCAGGGCGCTGAAGTTGTTAGGGGCCACAAACATGCCAAACCCGTGACGGATCTCGATGACGCCAAGTGCCTGCAGCACCTTCAGGGATTCGCGGACGGTATTGCGGCCCACACCGAGTTCGGCGGAGAGCTCGCTTTCCGTGGGCAGTGCGTCGCCGACGTCCAGCCCGCGCTCAAGGATGAGGTCCATAATCCGCGTCTGCAGGGCATGCGAACGGAGCTGCGCGCTGAAGCGGGCGGGCGATACTTCTTGCGATGCGATGGCCACGTGATCTCCTTCTTGCGGCGCCAACGGGCGACGACTCCTCTTACGTATCCAGAGTACAGGAGATGGGACGTCCAATGTCTAGGGTGACGTACCCAATTCGTGGAGTTTGTACCGCCAGGAGCCGAATCTAACCCAAAAGGGTCCGAACCAGCTCGCGGCACGTCCGGTAGGCGGGTGTCTTCGTGTCAATCATTGCGTAATGATCGCCCGGGACCATGACCAGCCGGGTCTCCATGTGCGCTGCCGCTCCGGCGTTAACGTAGGACTCCGACTGGCTCCGCGGAACGTCGTCGTCGTGGGTTCCATGGACTGCGATGAGGGGCACGGCCAGCGGCAGCGTGGTCATCGGATCCGCGTATCGGTGACGGAGCGGATATTTCGACGACGATCCCCCCAGGAGGTTGCTCACCGCACCGTTGCTGAGATTGAGTTGCTCCGCCTCCGCGAGATTCAGGACGCCCGACTGGCTGACAACGCCGGTGAGGTGCACGGCGGAGGCGTCTTGCCGGCGCGGAATCTGCCGGTCCGCATCCGGCAGGCCCAGCTGGGCAAGCTTGCCGCGCCCGGCGGCCCAGGCAGCGAGATGCCCGCCAGCCGAATGGCCAAGCGCCACCACGGGGCCCAGATTTAAGCTGTGCGTGGCGGCGAGGTCGTGCAACATGTCAATTCCGGCAAGCACATCGATGAACGTGTTCGGCCAGCCACCGCCATTTCCGGCCCGTCGGTATTCGAGGTTCCAGGCGGCCATGCCGTGGGCAGCACAGTCCATGGCCAGCGGCTCACCCAGTTCGGCGCCGTACTGCGGGCGCCAGTAGCCGCCATGGATCACCACCACCACACCGCGGTGCTCACCGCCCGCGGGCAGTTCGGGCAGGAAGAGTTCACCCCATTGGCTGGCATCCTCGCCGTACTGGTACTTGTGCCGCTTCACTGCATCCCCCTTGACGCTCATATCCCCCTCGGCGACTGGCGAACACGCGGCAGCCCGGCTTCCAACGGCCGCCGCTGCCGCGCCCGCCAGGGCGCGCACCACAAACGTGCGACGCCGGAGCTCAGCCATGTGCCGAGCCTACAGCGAACGGGGCCGGAAGATTTCCGCGCGTGGACCACTCGCTATGCCTGCAGCGGAACGAGTGCGTTACGAACGGACGGGCCCGCTGGTTGCGCCCCGTGGCCAACTAATACTTCCCCCGGCCGGCCCGCGGCGACCTGCAATGAGCGTAGTGTCGGTAGTAGGAGATTTCGGGTGGTGAAGAGGTCCGGGGTTGAATATTTCGGGCCGCGCGCGCAGAGAGCGCACAGCCGCCAGCCGGGGCGTGTAACCCCCGGTGATGCATGGAATCGAGGCCGCATGGCCGAGAACGAAGCACTCCCCACACCGGAACAGCTCCAGGATCTGCTCCTTGAGAGCCCGGGCTTTACGGAATTCCTTCTGGAACTCACCGCTGTTTCCGCATCTCTGCTCGGCGGGGACGCGCCCATGCTTTGCGCCATTACGGTGGAACAGGAGACCGGCCCGGCAACGGTAGCCAGCAGCTCCGCGGAAGCCCGCAGCCTGGACGAACGCCAATACGCTTACGACGACGGCCCCTGCCTGACAGCCTTGCGGCATCAGCGCACCGTCCACATCCCAGACCTTCAGGCTGACGACGGCTGGGCCTGGTATGCGCAGGCCGTCTCCGATGAGGGAATCCAGACCATTTTGGCTGTCCCCATTCCAACAGGCAACGGTTCCCGCTCGGCGTTGAACTGCTACTCCACCAAGGTCCATGCTTTTGCGCCGGAAACGGTGGCAGCTGTGGAGGAGCACGCCGCCTCACTCTCCAGGATCCTTCGGCTGGCCATGCGTGTGCATGCGCCGGAGCCCTACCCGCAACACCTCAGGTCAGCGCTCCGCTCCCGGGCGGTCGTGGACTCAGCCGTGTCCCTGATCATGGTGCACAACCGCTGCGGCCGCGAGGCCGCCGTCGAACTCCTGCAGGTGGCCTCCCGCAGCAGCAACCGGCGGATGCACGAGATCGCGCAGGACATCCTGCGCAACGCCTCCGACATCCCGGTTGTTAGCGGAGGTGGAGACCCATGATCAACGACGGCGTGCCCGGTCAGGAGCCCGCCTTCGAACCGGACCCGCGCCGGATTGCCGCCGCACAGTTTCAGCGCGCGAACGTGACTCTCCCGGAGCTGTGGACCTACTATTACGGGATCGGCGGCAGTGCCGATGAAGTGGTGCTGGACGCCTATCTGAACGAAATGGCGGAACTGCCTCCCCTGCAGGCAGATCTCCTCCATACCGCCCTCAACGAGATGACGGCGGAAGGAAACTGAAGAGAGTGCCCATGTCTGAAGGCATCGATACGAAGCAATTCCACTACGGCGGAGACCGTGCGGAGAGCCTGGAGGACTTTGTCCTCCAGCTGCAGGACCTCGTCCTGGACAGCCCCGACTTCCGCGAGTTTATGACGGATATGGCGGCGATCATTGCCGATCGGCTATCGCACAGCGGAAATGCCATCTCCTGCGGGATCACGGTGATTCGGCACAAACGCCCCTCAACGGTGGCCACCAGCGATTCCAGGGCCCGGAGCCTGGACGAACTGCAGAACAGCTTCGGCGACGGACCGTGCCTGACGGCCCTTCGGACGAATACCGTGGTCTACGTACCGGACCTTGCGGCCGATCTCCGCTGGCCAAAGTACACTACGGCTGCCTGCGGCGCGGGAATCGGTTCCATCCTCGCCGTGCCCATGCAGCTCCAAACGCCCGCGCAGGCTGTGGTGAACCTGTACGCCGCCTATGCGCACGGCTTCCCGGAGACCGGCATTAACACGGCCCAAAGCCTCACCGGAACCGCCGCGAAGGCCCTGGATCTGGCCCTCAGCGTTGCCCACCTGCGCGATGCCCGTGACGACCTGTCCGCCGCGCTGCAGTCCCGAACCGTCATAGACACAGCAATTGGGGTGATCATGTCGCAGAACAGGTGCAGCCGCGATGCGGCATTCCAGATATTGGCCAAGGCATCAAGCCATCGGAACCTCAAACTGAGGGAAGTAGCAGCCATCATCGTTTCGTCCGTTTCCGGCGAGCAGGAGATTCGCACAAGATTTGACGAATAGCACGTCCGCCTGAAAGTCGCGCCGCTCGGGGCACTTAGTCCGGCAGAGGCGTTAGGCTTTATCTGAAGCGCTGAGCGGCCCAAAGACAGGGTTATCCGGCCCATTGCAGGCCGGTCACGCTGAATGGCCGGAGGCATTAACTATGATCAAAAAGTATCCCTTGGACGAACTTTCCACTGCCGTCGGCAGAATCATGGGGCTGCTCCTCACGGAAGAGAAGGTGGACCACGCCGTCCAAATCCTTTCCCGGGCCGTCAGGGATTCCATCCCCGGCAGCATCGGCGCCGGTATCTCGATTCTTGATCCACAGGCCCGGCCGCTCAGCTCCGGTTCCACTGATGCCACGGTGAAGCGTGCCGACGCGCTTCAGTACCAACTCGTCCAGGGTCCCTGCCTCACTGCCTGGGCAACCCAGCAAAGCGTGGTGGTCACCGACGTCGCCGCGGACACCCGGTGGCCAAACTGGAGTGCCGCCGTCGTCGATATGCCAATCCGGTCAGTGGTGAGCAGCCCCCTCATGGCGAACGGCGAGGCCATTGGTGCCATGAAGATCTACGCTGCCGTGCCGCGCGTCTTCGATGACGCCACGGCAGCGCTTATGGAGCTGTTTGCGGAGCCGGCCGCAACCCTCCTTTCGCACATCCAAACGTCCGAGGTCCCCGAGCGCATCAGTGAGAGCCTCCAGGCAGCGCTGTACAGCAGGGACGTGATCAACCGGGCGTGCGGCGTGCTTATGGAGCGCCACACCCTCTCGGAGGAAGGCGCCCTCCAACTGCTGATGCAGGAAGCGCGCGCTGCGCGGTCCACGCTGAGCGAAGTCAGCGCCGCCCTCCTGGGTGTGGACTCTGATCCGCATAGAGGCACGAGTGATGGGCTTCGATAGCAGCGAACCCGAGCAGCGCCGCCGGCTTCAGGCAGCGCTGACGGCAGCACAGGTCAGCACCGGTGACCTGTGGCTCTACTACTTCGGCATCGGCGGGGCCGTGGGTGAGTATGAAGTGGAGGCCTACATGCAGGGACTCCTCTCCCTCCCCCAACTGCAGCGGGACCTCCTGGCCATGGCCGCCAACGAGCTTTTTACCGACCACAACGGCCCCCGCGCACCCTACTCGGACGAGATCGACGCCGAGGATCCCCCCGGCTCCGGACAGGCCTGACGCTCTCTCACTTAACGTGGCATTCCTCCCGACGCTCTCTCACTTAATGTGGCTTAAGCCGGGATGCTCTCTCACTTTCCTTAGGAAAGTGAGAGAGCATCCCGGTTTTTCCTACATTAAGTGAGAGAGCGCCCCGGGGGGGTGGGTCAGCGGCTGGCGCGTCCGGCGCTGCCTGCTCCGCCGTCGCCGGGCACTTTGCCGCCCAGCCGGGCGGTGACTTTGTTGGCCGCTGCCAGGCAGGATTCGCCGAGGCTCTGCAGACGCTCGTTGGAAACGCGGAACCGCGGAGCAGGAATCAGGACGGCGGCCACAACATCGCCGCGGTGGTCATAGACGGGCGCGGCCACGCCCACTTCATCCAGCGAGGACTCGCCGTAGTTGACGGCCCACCCGCGGCGGGCGTCGTCTTTGAGGCGGAGCAGGTAGCCCTCAAGGCTGGCCTCATCCAGCCCGTGAAATTTGATGGCTCCGCTGAGCAGGAGGGAACGGACGCGCTCCTCCGGCTCCGTTCCAAGGAACACCTGCACCGAGGAGCTCAGAGCATCGTTATACCGGGCCCCCAGCGGAGTGGTGTGCTTGATCTGGTGGCGGCTTGCGATCTGCTCCACACAGATTGACTCGTTGCCCTCCCACATCATCAGGGCACTGGTTTCGCCCGTCAGTTCGGTGAGTTCGCGCAGGACCGGATAGGCGACCCGCCGTTCCTCCAGTTCGGCCAGAAGCGGCCCGGCGACGGCGATCAGTCCCAGTCCCAGGCGGAAGCGGCGGGTATCCTCATCCCGTTCTACGAGGTTTTCCTGCTCGAAGGTGGCCAGGATCCGCGACACCGTGCTTTTGTGCAGGCCCACCCTGTTGGCAATTTCCGTGACGCCCAACAATGGCTCGTCTGCGGTAAAGGATCGCAGGACGGCGATGGCGTTGACGATGACCGAGGTGCCCTTGGCGTCGCTCTTGCCGTTCAACTCGATGCTGTTGGTGTCATTGCCGTTGGTTTCGCGGGCGGCTGTTGTGGTCATGGTGCTCACTATCATCGCGCATAGTCAGCGGAAAGCGGGGCAGCCGCGGGGGCAACGGGTTCGCGGTTCAGCTCGCGGGCCAGGTCCACGGCCAGATCTTCGACAACCTGCCGGTACAGCAGTTCGCCCTTGGCAGCGCTGGATCCGGCAGCCGAGGAGAGACAGCCTGTGGCCGGCGTGCGTTCAGGGACCACCGGGAGCCGGTCGAAACGCGGCAGCACCGCGGCCGGACCATCGACCAGGCGGTCCATGCCAACCCGGGCCGGTTCAAGGTGGAGCATCAGCGAGGTTTCCAGGACGCCGCCGTGCTCGATGTCCCACCCCGGGAAGCCGTCGGGGTAGACCTCGGTGAGCGTGTCCTGGCTGACAAAGTCCCAGTAGGAGAGCAGCAGCACGCTCTGCTCCGCTCCGGGCTTGATCCCCAGGTCTTCCAGGGCCAGGTCAATGCCCTCGTAGAGGAACTGGTAGTTCTCGAAGTGGCCGTTGACAAAGACCACGTGCCGGACGCCCTGGTTAAGGAAGGACTTGACCAGGTTGCGCGCCACCCCGATCAGTGTGGCACCGTCCAGGCTGGTGGTTCCGGAGAGGTGGTTGCCGCCCCCGGACTTCTGCTGCGATTTGTACCCGTAGGCGATCGGCTGGGCAACGAGTGCCCCCAGGCGCCTTGCGACACCCTCCGCAAATTGCGACGACAGGAGGGTGTCAGTGCCCAGCGGCAGGTGCGGCCCGTGCTGCTCCAGGGACCCGACAGGTATCAGGACGATCGCGTCCCCGGAGGACAGGACTTCGCGGTAGGCAAAGGCATCCAGGTCTTCCAGAAATACTGACTTGTCCATGCGGGTGGTGCTCCTTGGTGGGTGGTACGGAGTTCGGTGGGGGGGAAGGCGGTGCCGTGCCGGGCACGGCACAGCCTTCCCCGCCTGCTGTTAAGGTGTCAGGCTCCGATGATGTTGTATTCGGGGCCGAACGGGAACTTGGTGATGTTCTCCGCACCATCTTCGCCGACGACGAGGATGTCGTGCTCGCGGTAGCCGCCGGCGCCCGGCTGGCCGTCCAGGACGGTGATCATCGGTTCCATGGAAACAACCATGCCCGGCTCCAGCACGGTGTCAATGTCCTCGCGGAGTTCCAGCCCGGCTTCACGGCCGTAGTAGTGGCTGAGGACACCGAAGGAGTGGCCGTACCCGAAGGTGCGGTTGGCCAGGAGGCCGTGGCCGACGTAGATCTCGTTGAGCTCGGCGGCGATGTCCTTGCAGACCGCGCCGGGCTTGATGAGTTCCAGGCCGCGCTTGTGGACCTCGACGTTGATGTTCCAGAGTTCCAGGGAGCGGGCATCCGGTTCGCCGTAGAAGAGCGTGCGCTCCAGGGCGGTGTAGTAGCCGGAGGTCATGGGGAAGCAGTTCAGGGACAGGATGTCGTGTTCCTGGATCTTGCGGGTGGTTGCCCAGTTGTGGGCTCCGTCGGTGTTGATGCCGGACTGGAACCAGACCCAGGTGTCGCGGATTTCGGAGTCCGGGAAGGTGCGGGCGATCTCGTGGACCATGGCCTCGGTGCCGATCAAGGCAACCTCGTACTCGGTGATCCCGGCGGTGATGGCGTTACGGATGGCTTCGCCGCCGAGGTCGCCGATGCGTGCACCGTGCTTGATGACCTCGATTTCCTCGGCGGACTTGATCATGCGCTGGCGCATGGCGGCCTGGGCCACGTCCACCAAGGTTGCGCCGGCGAAAGCGGCCTGGATCTTGTTGCGGTTGTCCAGCGGCAGCGAGTCGTCCTCGACGCCGAGGCGGCGCGGGTTGATGCCGCGGGTGCGCAGGACTTCCTGGATGGCGAAGATGTAGTTGTCCCGGCGCCAGTCCGTGTAGATGATGTTGTCGCCATAGCTGCGGCGCCAGGGCATGCCGGCGTCGATGTTGGCGGTGACGGTGACGTTGTCATCCTTGGTGACCACCATGGCGTAGGAGCGGCCGAAGGTGGTGAACAGGAAGTCGGAGTAGTACTTGATGGAGTGGTAGCTGGTCAGGACGACGGCGTCGAGGTCCTTCTCCGCCATGATGCGGCGGAGGCCGGCGAGACGGCGTTCGAACTCGGTGTCGGAGAACGTGAGGCTGACCTTCTTGCCGTTCTTCAGGACCTTGGTGCGCTCCAGTTCGGCGACGGTGGTTGCGTTTTCGGATGCTGTGGTGGTCATGGTGATGCCTTTCTGTGGTGCAGTTTCTTGAGGTAGGAAGAAGAAAGTCTGTTATTCGTGACGCAGCGGTTCTTTACCGGTTTCCCTGGAGAGTGCGACGGCGATCAGGGAGATGAGTGCGGCGCCGACGAGGTACCAGGCAGGTGCCAGGTCGTTGGCCGTTGCCGCGATAAGGAGCGTTGCCATGAAGGGGGCGGTGCCGCCGAACAGGGCATTTGAGAGGTTGAAGCTGACCGCAAACCCGCTGTAGCGGACCCGGGTGGGGAACATTTCGGCCAGGAAGCTTGGAAGCGTGCCGTCATTGAGGGTAAGCATCGCCCCGAGGAGGATCTGGACAAGCACGATGACCAGGAAATTGCCGGTTCCCAACAGAGCGAAGGCGGGCACGGTCAGCACTATAAACGCGATGGATGCAGTGATCAGCACCTTCTTGCGTCCGTAGCGGTCCGAGAGCATCCCCGTCAGGAAGATGAATCCGATGTAGGTCAGCAGCGCGATGGTGGTGGCGAGGAACGATTCGGTTTCGCCAAGGCCAAGCTCCGAGGACAGGTACGTTGGCATGTAGCTGAGGATGACGTAGAAACCGACGGCGTTGAGCAGCACGGCTCCGACTGCCTGCAGCAGCTGCCGCCAGTGGTTCCGGAAGAGGCTGGAGACGGGCGCCTTCACCGCCTCGTCTTCCTTTGCGAGCTGGCGGAACACCGGGGTGTCCTCAAGCTTGGTCCGGATGTAGCGGCCGATCAGTCCCATCGGTGCAGCCAGCAGGAACGGCAGGCGCCAGCCCCAGCTCTGCATCGCGTCGGATGTGAGCAGGACCGTCAGCAGGCCTGCCAGCAGGGAGCCCAGGAGCAGGCCAGCTGCCGTGCTGGCCGGGACAACCGCGGCGTACACGCCGCGCTTGTTGGCGGGCGCGTACTCGACGAGGAAGGCCGAAGCTCCGGCGTACTCACCGGAGGCCGAGAAGCCCTGGATTACCCGGATGATCAGAAGCAGGACTGGCGCCCAGATGCCGATGGTGTCGTAGCCCGGGATAAGTGCGATGCAGAATGTTGCCCCGGACATGATCAGGATGGAGAGCGAAAGTGCTGTCCGCCGGCCTACCCTGTCGCCGATATGGCCCCAGACGAACCCGCCGAGCGGGCGGACCAGGAACGAGATTGCGAACAGGGCGAAGGTTAGTAGGAGCCCGGTCTGGGGGTCGGATTCGGGAAAGAACACTGTGGCGATCGTGACGGCGAGGTAGCCGTATACGGCGTAGTCGAACCATTCAACGAAGTTGCCGATGAAGCTGGCCACGATGACCCTGCGGCGGGTGTCCTTGCTGACTACATCGTCAGGTTCATACTTCTGGCCGCTGAGGGTCCTGCGTCCGGTACTGGAGGTATCACCCGCGTCGCGGGACTCCGGGGTGGTTCCTCGTCCACGGGACGGGGAGGAAGTTTCGTTACTCATGTATCCACCAAATTTGAAGTGTGGTTGCATTCAGCGCAACGCTGTTGCAACAGACTATGGCGTGATTGAGGACACAGTCAATGCCTTCCTAAAAAGAATTTCGAGCGCCTTCAGGCGAGGAGGCAGTCCTCGGTGCACGGGCGCCTTAATGTCCTCCGTTGCGTATAGCGAATCATCGTTGCGCAAACAGCGCCGCCGCCAGACAAAAATGGCGGCTCCCACGAATGCGTGGGAGCCGCCGTTGTAAAAAAGTGGCCGGGTTGGGCCCTACAGCACCTTGCGGACCGTTTCCTCAAAGCTGGTGACATGGTGGAGGGCCAGCTCGGCGGCCCTGTCGGCGTCACCCTCCGCAACCGCCTTGAGCAATTCCACGTGCTCGGTAATGTGGCCGCTGACCGAGGGCAACTTGTCCAGGACCAGGCACCAGATGCGGGTGGCAAGGTTGTCGTAACGGATCAGGGTGTCTTCCAGGTGCGGGTTCCCGGCTGCCTTGTAGATCAGCCGGTGCACCGTCAGGTCATAGCGCATCAGGTCCCGGGATTCCGAGGGGCCGGGTTCCAGGGTGGCGATCGCCGCGGCAACGTTCAGGAGTTCCTGCCGCATGGAAACGGAGGCCCTGAGGGCTGCGCTTCGCGCGGCGAGGGGTTCCAATAGCTCCCGGACTTCGGAGACATCGGCCAGCTCCGTAAAGTCCACGGAGGTGGCAAACGTCCCGCGCCGCGGATAAGACACCACCAGGTGGTCCACCTCAAGCCGCTTGATCGCTTCCCGCACCGGGGTGCGGCCGAAACCGAGCTCCACCGCCAGCTGCCCGTCGTTGAGGGGCTCGCCTGGCCTGATCTCGAGCATGATCAGCTTGTCGCGCAACTGCCTGTACGCGGCCTCGGCCTGGGAGAGGACAGCATCCTCCACCTGCGGCAGGGCGGGAAGTGCGTTCACGTAAACTCTCCGATCTCATTTCCCGCTGCGGCGGGAAGTAACTTTGCCGGGCCTCTTGACTCTGCTGTGATCCTGATCATACCATTGACCTCACACTGATATATCAGTCATAACAGCAGTGGTATTTCAAAAGGAGCATCCGTGGTTGAGCAGTTGAACGAGCGACTTTCCGTAGTCGATCCCGAGGTCCAGCAGGCCATCGCCAATGAACTGGGCCGGCAGCAGTCCACCCTGGAAATGATCGCGTCGGAGAATTTCGCCCCGTCCGCCGTCATGGAGGCGCAGGGCTCAGTGCTGACGAACAAATACGCCGAGGGTTACCCCGGCAAGCGCTACTACGGCGGCTGCGAGCACGTTGATGTGATTGAGCAGCTGGCCATCGACCGTGTGAAGGCCCTTTTCGGCGCTGAGTTCGCGAACGTCCAGCCGCACTCCGGTGCGCAGGCAAACGCCGCGGCGATGTTCGCCCTGCTGAACCCGGGCGACACCATCATGGGCCTGAGCCTGGCCCACGGCGGCCACCTCACCCACGGCATGAAGATCAACTTCTCCGGCAAGCTCTACAACGTGGTCCCGTACCAGGTCCGCGAAGACACCCACACGATCGACATGGCCGAGGTTGAGGCCCTGGCCCTGGAGCACCGGCCCAAGCTGATCGTCGCCGGCTGGTCCGCCTACTCCCGCCAGCTGGACTTCGCCGAGTTCCGCCGCATCGCCGACCTCGTGGGCGCCTACCTGATGGTGGACATGGCCCACTTCGCCGGCCTGGTCGCCGCCGGCCTGCACCCGAACCCGGCGCCGTACGCCGACGTCGTCACCACCACCACCCACAAAACCCTGGGCGGACCCCGCGGCGGTGTCATCCTGGCCAAGGAGCAGTACGCCAAGAAGATCAACAGCGCGGTGTTCCCCGGCCAGCAGGGCGGACCGCTGGAGCACGTCATCGCCGCCAAGGCCGTGGCCTTCAAGCTGGCCGGCGCCCCTGAATTCAAGGAACGCCAGGAACGGGTCCTGCAGGGCTCCAAGCTCCTTGCCGAACGCCTCCTCCGTGACGACGTTGCCGCGGCAGGAATCTCCGTGGTCAACGGCGGCACCGATGTGCACCTGGTCCTGGTTGACCTCCGCAACTCCGAGCTGGACGGCCAGCAGGCCGAAGACGCCCTGCACCGCATCGGCATCACCGTCAACCGCAACGCCGTCCCCTTCGACCCCCGCCCGCCGATGGTCTCCTCCGGCCTCCGGATCGGCACACCGGCACTTGCCACCCGCGGCTTCGGCGCCGAGGAATTCACGGAAGTTGCGGACATTATCGCGACGGCGCTGATCGCATCCGCCAGCGCGGGCACCCTGACCGAGGGCACCGCCGTCGAACTCCGTGCCCGCGTCACGGCCCTGGCCGGGAAGTTCCCCCTTTACCCCCACCTTTCCCAGAACGGCGGCACCGCCGTCCTCGAAGCAGACCTGATTGGAGCAGCCCAGTGAGTGCAGATCTCCTCCCCGAGCACCCGGATTTCCTCTGGCGCAACCCGGAGCCCAAGTCCTCCTACGACGCCGTGATTGTGGGCGGCGGCGGGCACGGCCTTGCCACCGCGTACTTCCTGGCCAAGAACCACGGCATGACCAACATCGCCGTCCTGGAAAAGGGCTGGCTCGCCGGCGGCAACATGGCCCGTAACACCACCATCATCCGCTCCAACTACCTCTGGGACGAGAGCGCGGCCATCTACGAGCACGCCCTCAAGCTCTGGGAGATCCTGCCCGAGGAACTCGAGTACGACTTCCTGTTCAGCCAGCGCGGCGTGATGAACCTCGCCCACACCCTCGGTGACGTCCGCGAAAGCATGCGCCGCGTGGGAGCGAACCAGCTTAATGGCGTGGACGCTGAGTGGCTGGACCCGAAGCAGGTCAAGGAACTCTGCCCCATCCTGAACATCAGCGACAACATCCGCTACCCCGTCATGGGCGCTACCTACCAGCCGCGCGCCGGCATCGCCAAGCACGACCACGTGGCCTGGGCCTTCGCCCGCAAGTGCGACGAAATGGGCGTGGACATCATCCAGAACTGCGAAGTCACCGGCTTCATCAAGGACGGCAACCGGGTCACCGGCGTCAAGACGAACCGCGGCACCATCAACACCGAAAAGGTGGGCCTCGCCGCAGCCGGGCACAGCTCCGTACTCGCCGAGATGGCCGGCTTCGAGCTCCCCATCCAGTCCCACCCGCTTCAGGCCCTGGTCTCCGAACTGCACGAACCGGTCCACCCCACGGTAGTCATGTCCAACCATGTGCACGTCTACGTTTCGCAGGCACACAAGGGTGAACTGGTCATGGGGGCCGGCGTGGACTCCTACAACGGCTACGGCCAGCGCGGGTCGTTCCACGTGATCGAGCACCAGATGGCCGCCGCCGTCGAGCTCTTCCCGATCTTTGCCCGGGCACACGTGCTGCGTACCTGGGGCGGCATCGTGGACACCACCCTGGACGCGTCGCCCATCGTGGGCAACACCCCGGTGGAGAACATGTTTGTGAACTGCGGCTGGGGCACCGGCGGCTTCAAAGCCACACCTGCCGCCGGCATGACCTTCGCCCACAACATCGCCACGGGCACGCCGCACCAGCTGAACAAGCCCTTCGCGCTGGAACGCTTCGAAACCGGCGCCCTGATCGACGAACACGGCGCAGCCGCCGTCGCCCACTAGCACCCAGAAAGAAGACGCACATGCTGCTCATCTCCTGCCCCAACTGCGGCTCGCGCGACGAGACCGAATTCCACTACGGCGGCCAGGCCCACGTGGCCTACCCGGAAAACCCGAACGAACTGACCGACACGGAATGGGCCCATTTCCTGTTCTACCGGGAAAACACCAAAGGCATTTTCGCCGAACGCTGGCTGCACAGCACCGGCTGCCGCCAGTGGTTCAACATGCTTCGCGACACCGTCACCTATGACATCAAGGCCGTGTACCAGATGGGCACGCCCCGCCCTGACCTGCCGGCAAAGGCAGCCCCGGAATCCGGCACCGCCAGCCTCGCGGCTGACAGCACCACCACCGGAACGGCGGCGCCCAGCATCTCGGGCACCAGTATCGCCCCGGCCGATTCAGCCCCCAGCACCACCGCCCCGAAGGGAGCAACCAAGTGACTTCCCAGAACGCCCGCCTCGCCTCCGGCGGACGCATCGACCGCACCATCTCCTGGCGTTTCACCGTGGACGGCGAGGAGTTCGCGGGCCACCCCGGCGACACCCTCGCCTCGGCCCTGATTGCCAACGGGCGGATCTCCGCCGGCAACTCGCTGTACGAGGACCGCGCCCGCGGCATCATGTCCGCCGGCGTTGAGGAATCCAACGCGATGGTCAAGATCTCCCCGCGCTTTCCGGGCGATGTGGCCGAGTCCATGCTGCCTGCCACCACCGTCACCCTGGTGGACGGCCTGAAGGCTGAACTGCTCAACGGCCTCGGCAAGCTGGACCCGGACGAGGACCGTGCTGAATACGACAAGAAGTACGTCCACACCGACGTGCTGGTCATCGGCGGCGGCCCCGCCGGCCTGGCCGCGGCCCGCGAAGCTGTCCGCACCGGCGCCCGCGTCATCCTCATGGACGATCAGCCCGAACTGGGCGGCTCCCTCCTGTCCGGCTCCACCGCGCCGGGACTGGCCGAGACCATCGAAGGCAAGCCGGCCCTGGAATGGGTGGCGGATGTGGAAGCCGAGCTCGTGTCCGGCGCCGAATCCACAGTCCTGAACAGGACATCCGCTTTCGGCGCGTACGACGCCAATTACGTCATCGCCGTCCAGAACCGCACCGACCACCTGTCCAGCCCGGCCGCCCCCGGCGTGTCCCGGCAGCGCATCTGGCACGTCCGCGCCAAGCAGGTAGTCCTGGCACCCGGCGCCCACGAACGCCCGCTGGTGTTCGAGAACAACGATCGCCCCGGCATCATGCTCGCCTCCGCCGTCCGCAGCTACCTCAACCGCTACGCCGTTGCCGCCGGGCAGCGCGTTGTCATCAGCACCACCAACGACAGCGCCTACGCCCTGGCCGCGGACCTGCGCGCCGCCGGCGTCAAGGTCGCCGCCGTCGTCGACGCCCGTCCGCAGCTCACCGCCGTGGCAACTGCCGCCGTCGAAGC
Source organism: Pseudarthrobacter sp. BIM B-2242 (assembly GCF_014764445.1). Lineage (NCBI taxonomy): Bacteria > Bacillati > Actinomycetota > Actinomycetes > Micrococcales > Micrococcaceae > Pseudarthrobacter > Pseudarthrobacter sp. BIM B-2242. Next base: position 142,313 of record NZ_CP061721.1, on the reverse strand, counting down.
CGGCACCCGGGTGCTGATCGGCAGCGCGGTGGCCGACACCGCGTCCAAGGCCGCAGACGGCCGCGTTGAGAGCGTCACCGTCCGCAGCATCAACGACGACGGCGAACTCACCTCCGGCGTCGAAGAGATCGCCTGCGACCTGCTGGCAGTGTCCGGCGGCTGGAGCCCGCTGGTCCACCTCCACTCCCAGCGGCAGGGCAAGCTGCGCTGGGACGACAAGCTGGCCGCTTTTGTGCCGAGCACCGTGGTCCCCAACCAGCAGACCATCGGCTCCGGCCGAGGCAGCTACGAACTCGCGGACGTCCTGGCCGAGGGCATTTCCGCGGGCGCCACAGCGGCGATCGCCGCGGGCTTCGCCTCGGACACCAAGCCGTCCGTCATCGGCGAGCCGAAGGCCTCCGCCCCGACGCGCCAGCTGTGGCTGGTCCCGGGCCAGGCCGGCACGCCGGATGACTGGCACCACCACTTTGTGGACTTCCAGCGCGACCAGTCCGTGGCCGACGTCCTCCGCTCCACCGGGGCCGGGATGCGCTCGGTGGAACACATCAAGCGCTACACCTCCATCAGCACCGCCAACGACCAGGGCAAGACCTCCGGCGTCAACGCTATCGGCGTCATCGCCGCCGCCCTGCGTACAGCCGGCGAAGCGTCCCGGGGCATCGGGGACATCGGCACCACCACGTACCGGGCACCCTTTACGCCGGTGGCTTTCGCGGCACTGGCCGGACGCCAGCGCGGCGAACTGTTCGATCCCGCCCGCGTCACGTCCATCAACCCGTGGCACGTTGCCAAGGGCGCCCTCTTCGAGGACGTCGGGCAGTGGAAGCGGCCCTGGTACTACCCGCAGGCCGGGGAAGACATGGATGCGGCAGTACTGCGTGAGTGCGCAGCAGTCCGCGACTCCGTGGGCTTCATGGACGCCACCACCCTCGGCAAGATCGAAATCCGCGGCAAGGACGCCGGTGAGTTCCTCAACCGGATCTACACCAACGCCTTCAAGAAACTCGCCCCGGGTTCGGCCCGCTACGGCGTGATGTGCATGGCAGACGGCATGATCTTCGACGACGGCGTGACCCTGCGCCTGGACGACGACCGGTACTTCATGACCACCACCACCGGCGGTGCCGCGAAGGTACTGGACTGGCTGGAGGAATGGCTGCAGACCGAATGGCCGGAACTCGACGTGCACTGCACCTCGGTGACCGAACAGTGGTCCACCATTGCCGTCGTCGGGCCTAAATCCCGGGCGGTCCTCGCCAAGGTAGCCCCGGAACTGGCCAAGGACGGCGGGCTGGAAGCCGAAGCCTTCCCGTTCATGACCTTCCGCGAAACCACCCTCGCCTCCGGCGTGCAGGCCCGGGTCTGCCGGATCTCGTTCTCCGGTGAACTGGCCTACGAGATCAACGTGCCGTCCTGGTACGGGCTGAACACCTGGGAGGCCGTGGCCGCCGCCGGGGCCGAATTCAACATCACCCCCTACGGCACCGAAACAATGCACGTGCTCCGCGCCGAAAAGGGCTACCCGATCGTCGGGCAGGACACCGACGGCACCGTCACCCCGCAGGACGCGGGCATGGACTGGATCGTCTCCAAGGCAAAGGAGTTCATCGGCAAGCGCTCCTACGCCCGGGCCGATGCGCAGCGCGAGGACCGCAAGCACCTGGTCAGCGTCCTGCCCGTGGACGGCTCCATCCGGCTCCCGGAAGGCACCCAGCTCGTCGAGAAGGGCATCAGCACCAGCCCCGCCTACGGCCCCGTCCCCATGCAGGGGTTCGTGACCTCGAGCTACCACAGCGCCGCCCTGGGCCGCTCCTTTGGCCTGGCACTGATCAAGAATGGCCGCAACCGCATCGGCGAGACCCTGGTGGCCGCAGCCGGCGACCAGCTGGTCGATGTTGTTGTCGCAGAAACCGTACTGTTTGACCCCGAAGGGACCCGCAAAGATGGCTAATTCAGCAGCACTCGAAGGCATCAATGGACTCCGGGAAATCCGCCGCAGCCCCGCCTCGCACCTGGCGTCAGCACTGGAAGCGGGCTCCGTTCAGGGCAAGGTGGTCCTCGCCGAGGGGCCCTTCCAGACCATGGCCGGGGTCCGCGTAGACCCCGAGTCTGAAGAAGGCGCACGAATTGCCGCCGCCACCGGCGGCCTGCCGGCACGCTGCGGCGAGGTGGGCGGCGCAGACGGCGTCAGCGTCCTCTGGCTTGGACCGTCGGAGTTCCTGGTGGTTGCACCGGAAAAGGCCCACGACTCCCTGGGCGGAAACCTCATCGGTTCCCTCACCGAAGCGCTGGGCGACGCCCCGGGCCAGGTGGTGGACCTGTCCGCCAACCGCACCACGTTCGAACTGTCCGGTCCCCGCGCCCGGGCCGTCCTGGAAAAGGGCTGCGCCCTGGACCTGCACCCGCGCAGCTTCACTCCGGGCACCGCCCTGAACACCGAGGTGGGCAACATCCCGGTGGTCCTGCAGAAGACCGGGGAGGAAAGCTTCCGGCTCTTCCCCCGCGCCTCCTTCGCGGACTTCCTGGGCCGCTGGCTCCTCGATGCAATGCGGGAGTACGCCTCCCCCGAGGTCCCCTAAATGGCGCTCAGCGTCCTGGACCTGTTTTCTGTTGGCATCGGGCCCTCCTCGTCACACACGGTGGGCCCGATGCGGGCAGCGAAGCAGTTCGCCGACGGGCTCAAGGGCGGCGGGCTCCTGAGCTCCACCACCCGGGTCCAGGCTGAACTGTTCGGTTCGCTCGGCGCCACCGGCCGGGGCCATGGCTCCGACAAAGCCGTGGTGCTGGGCCTGCAGGGCCTGGACCCGGAAACCGTGGACACCTTCACGGCCGACGACCAGGTGGCGGCTGCCGCGCTCAACGCCGAACTCCTTGTGGGCGGCGACCACCGGGTGGACTTCAACTGGGACGAGGACGTGGTGCTGCACCGGCGCAAGTCCCTTCCCGCCCACCCCAACGGCATGACCTTCCGGGCGCTGGACCATGCCGGGACCGTCCTGAGTGAACGGAGTTTCTACTCCATCGGCGGCGGCTTCGTGGTGGACGGCGACGCGGACGCGGGCGACCGCGTGGTGGCCGACGCCACCGTCCTCCCCTACCCGTTCACGACTGCCGACGAACTCCTGGCGATCTGCAAGCGCGAGGGCATGTCCATCTCGGACGTTATGCTCGCCAACGAACTCACGTGGCGCAGCGAAGCGGAACTCCGGGAGAAACTGCTGGCACTCTGGGCAGTCATGCGCGAATGCGTGGACAACGGCTGCGCCGCAGAAGGCATCCTGCCCGGCGGACTCAACGTCAGGCGGCGCGCGCCGTCGTTATTCCAGACCCTGTCAGCGGACACGGGGGTCACCGATCCGCTGCGGGCGATGGAATGGGTGAACCTGTTCGCCCTCGCCGTCAACGAGGAAAACGCCGCGGGCGGGCGCATCGTCACGGCCCCCACCAACGGCGCGGCGGGAATTGTCCCCGCCGTCCTGCACTACTACGTCAAGTTCGTGCCGGGAGCCAACGACGACGGTGTGGTCCGCTTCCTGCTGGCCGCGGCCGCCGTCGGAATCCTGTTCAAGATCAACGCCTCCATCTCCGGCGCGGAAGTGGGCTGCCAGGGCGAGGTGGGTTCCGCCTGTTCGATGGCCGCCGCCGGGCTCTGTGAGGTCCTCGGCGGAACCCCCGAGCAGGTGGAGAATGCCGCCGAAGTGGGGATCGAACACAACCTTGGCCTGACCTGCGACCCCGTCGGCGGGCTGGTGCAGATCCCCTGCATCGAACGCAACGCCATCGCCAGCGTCAAGGCGATCAACGCCGCACGACTGTCCCTGCACGGGGACGGCAGCCACAAAGTATCCCTCGACAAAGCCATCAAAACCATGCGCGAGACAGGAGCGGACATGAAAACCAAGTACAAGGAGACCTCCCGCGGGGGTCTCGCCGTCAACGTAATCGAGTGCTGAGCCATGACTGCCATTCAGACTGAATCCTCGCCCGCTTCGGCGGAAACCACCGTGGAGCACGTCCTGACCCTCGACTGCGCGGAGACCCCCGGGATCGTCCACGCCGTCTCCGGGTTCCTGCTGGAGCACGGCTGCGACATCCTGGACAGCAAGCAGTTCGGCGAGCGCGACGAGCGGCACTTCTTTATGCGGGTGCACTTTGTGTCCGACGGCGATGCCTCCACCGCGGACATCCTGCGGACCGGATTCGCCCCGGTGGCCGAACGCTTCGGAATGCGCTGGCGGCTGGAGCCGCAAGGCGCCAAGCGCCGCGTGCTGATCATGGTGTCCAAGTTCGGGCACTGCCTGAACGACCTGCTGTTCCGTGCCAGGACCGGTGAACTGCCCGTGGAGATCGCTGCCGTGGTCTCCAACCACACGGACCACCAGGCGCTCGTGGAATGGCACGGCATCCCGTTCTTCCACGTGCCGGTCACCGCAGCCACCAAACCCGCCGCGGAGGCCCGGCTGCTGGAACTCGTGGACGAGTACGACGTGGAGCTGGTGATCCTGGCCCGCTACATGCAGGTCCTCAGCGACGAACTCACCCGGAAGCTGGACGGCAAGGCCATCAACATCCACCACTCGTTCCTGCCCAGCTTCAAGGGCGCCAAACCGTACCACCAGGCGTATGCGCGCGGGGTCAAGACCGTGGGCGCCACAGCGCACTACGTCAACGCCGAGCTGGACGAGGGTCCGATCATCTCGCAGCAGACCGTGGACGTGGACCACACCTACGGTCCCGAAGACCTTGTTGCGGCCGGCAGGGACACCGAGTGCAAGGCACTGTCCAACGCGGTCCGCTGGCACTGCGAAGGCCGGGTCATCCTGCAGGGCAACCGGACAGTAGTGCTCCGCTAGCCCTCCCCTACCCCCGGACGCTCTCTCACTTAATGTGGGTTTCCGGGCGATCCTCTCTCACTTAATGTGGGTTTTGGCGTGACGCTCTCTCACCCTGGTGAGGGAGCGTCACGGCGCTAACGCTCACCCGCCCGCGAATCCAGATGCCTGGGGGTGGTCAAGCCAGCTGTTGCGAAGTGCCCTTTTGATCGTCACGATCGCTTTCCGGAAATCGTCGGCAAGATCGCCCTTATCGAAAACGAGGACCGTCCAGCCGGCCGACTCGAACGCCTTATCCCGCCTCCTGTCACTGAAGATCTGCGCGTCACCAAGGTGATGACCGCCGTCGTACTGGATGGCGATCCGGCGGTGACGGTAGCCAAGATCGGCCGACGGCGATCGCTCATCTCCGGTGCGCAATCGCACCTGGAGTTCTGGCTCGGGCAGCCCCGCATCGGTCATAGCCAGGCGAAGCAGCGATTCGGGGCCGGAATCGGCCCCAACCCGCATCAGGTCAAGTGCTTCACGAGCCCGCACGACGCCTTGGAGGTTCGGGTGACGGCCCACCAGGATGCGCAGCCCGGCCAGCGTGTCGTAGGGCTGTTTCCTTCCCTCGAAATCCACCCGCGGGATGCGGATCAGTTCATCGCCCATGCTCACCAGGTCATGGAGCGGCAGGGTTCGGGCCAAATCGAGCCACGTCCGGGACCGTGTGCTCAGGCGGATGCCGTCCACCGTTTCGAGCTCGTCTGCCAGCGTCAGCACGGTATGGCCAAACACGCCCTTCCGGCGGACCGACGGCAGTGAACGCGGTTTGCTCAAGTGGAGCTCTGTCGTATCCGCAAGCCACGGAGGCAGCACCTGGCATCGAAGCCGGGCCGCGGTCACATGGGATATCCAGGCTCCCGGCGACGCCGCCGACAGCGCCCTGGCAGCACCCTCCAGATCAAAGTTCCAGTCAGCGGGCCGGTAGAGGCCGCGGCCCACGTTGACCATGTCCTTCCGCCGAAGCCGGTTCAAGGACAGGCCGGCAGTCACGGCTGAGTCGAATGTGAACGGAGCCGCAGCCAGCGGCCGGGGCAGAGAATCTTGCTTTCGCATGCTGGCATTGTGCACCGTATCGGCAGGAGGCTGCAGAAGTTATCCACAGGCCTGCCCTCGGGCGCCGGAGGTGAGAGAGGGTTCGCCAAAAGCCCACATTAAGTGAGAGAGCGTCCTGGCTGTTTGGGCTAAACGGCGGCGAGGCGGGTGGCCAGGTGCAGCGCGGCGAGGCGGCCGGTTCCGCGGGGGTCGCCGCCGCAGAGCGAGAAGATCCGCTGCAGCCGCTGGTGCATCGACTGCCGCTCCAGGTGCAGTTCCCGTGCGGCCTGCGCCGTGTTGCAGCCCGAATCCAGCCAGACCCGCAGCGTCCCCACGAGGGCTGAACGGCGCAGGTCGTCGTGCTCGATGATGGCCCCGAGCTGCTGGCGGACAAAATCTGTCCGCTGCACCTCATCCAGGGAGTGGAAGGCAAGCCGTTCAACGGCGAAGGCCTCGGCGTCGAGCACAGCGCCGGCCTGCCGAGGTCCGGCCGGCCGCGGCTTATCGCCTGCCCCCACTTCCAGCGTCAGCCTGGCCTCCGTCAGGGACCAGGGAGCGGCAGAGATTCCGGCAGCGACCGGGCCCAGTGCACTGATGCTTCCCTCCGGCAGTTCCAGTGACTGGAGCCCGGCCAGGATATCGTTCCGGTCCTCCTGCGCCTTGCCCGTGCGAAGGACCGCAAGCGCCAGCAGCTCCTCGTTGTCCGCGTAGCTGGCGCTGTGCCGGCCCACCCGGTCCAGCAGCTGTTCCACCGCTGTGCGGAGCTGCCGGGAGCCCGGGGACCGGATCACCACGGCCACTAGCTCGGCTGCCGGGGGAATCCCGGCGGCCGGCGCAAGCTGCTGGAGCCGCCAGTTCTGCGTGCCGGCATCGACGGCGCGGATCAGGGCAGCACCCGCCATGTCCTTAAGTCCGGGCGGCATGCGCTGCAGCAGGGCCAGCGCCAGAATGTCCACCGAGCGGTTCCCCGCGATCCTCGCCAGGTTCACATCACCTTCCGCCAAGGTGCGGAGGCTGAGGCGGGCAGACGGAATGCCTCGGACGGAGACATCGATGTGCGTTGTCCGCGCACGGTCCTCTTCGGTGTCGGGAGCCGGTGCATGGTCGGCCTCCGCAGCGTACTCAGCAGGCAGGGCGCTGGCCAGCGGAGCGCCCGTGTTGGAGGTCAGGACCACTTCCGCGCCGGTGGCATCGGCGAGGACAGCCAGGATCCGGTCAAGGCTGCCGCCGTGGGCCAGTTCCACCGCCATCGCGTGGCTTGCCCGGTCAGCCTGCTGCAGGTGCGCCGCCGATTCGCTCACCAGCAGGGAGTTGATGGCCTCCATCACGCCAACGAAGGGCACCACTTTGCGTAGCTCTATCAGCGGAAGCCCGGCGGCTTCAGCTGCTCCCACCATGGACGACGGGATGGACGGCAGCGCAGTACCCGTTTCGATGGCCAGCGCCGCTACGCCACGTTCCGCCAGCTCCCAGATGTAGCCAATACGCCGCTTGTCTGTTGCCGAAGCGAGCGCCTGCCCGCCAGTCAGCAGCAGTTCACCGCCGCCAAGTAACGGGGCGATGTCCAACACCTCACTGGAGTGGATCCAGCGCAGCTGGGTCTGGGCGGCGTTGGCCGCCGCTGCACGGATCACAGGATCCGCGGGGGTGAGGGTGGGATGTTTCAAAACATCCAGCAGGCTGATGGGCATGACACTCCGTCGCATAGAAGACCGATCTTCACGACACATTGTATGTGGTGTATGTGGTCTGAGCCACATAATCTGGAACTATCCCTTTCACTCATGGAGGCTCCCCCATGCAAGACAACCTCTCCACTCAGCAGGCCGACCCGGCAATGACGCCGGCCGAGGACTGCGAAGCCTGGCTCCAGCCCATTCCCGAGTCCCAGCGCACGCACAAGGTTTCCGGCCAGTTCTGGATCTGGGCCGGCGCCAACCTTGCTCCCATCAACTGGGTGCTCGGCGCCCTCGGCATCCACCTCGGCCTCGGCTTTGCCGATACCGTCACCGTTCTGGTCCTGGGGAACCTGATCGGCATGCTGCTGTTCGGCTGCTTCGTCCTCCTCGGCCAGAAGACCGGCGCCACCGGCATGGTCCTGGCCCGGGCAGCGTTCGGCCGCCGCGGCAACTACCTCCCGGCAACCATCCAGGCGGTCCTGGTGATCGGCTGGTGCGCAGTCAATACCTGGATCATCCTTGACCTGGTCATGGCCCTGTTCGGCACCCTCGGCTGGGTTGATCCGACTGCCCAGAACTACGCCTGGAAGATCGGTGTGGCCACCGCCATCATGGCCGCACAGGTAGCCATCGCCTGGTTCGGCTACAAGGCCATCGCAGCCTTCGAAAAGTGGACCGTGCCGCCCACCATCATCATCCTCGCCGTGATGTCCGCCGTAGCCTGGTTCGGCATGAAGATCGACTGGGGCTACGCGGGCCCGGCCGGCCAGATCCTTGAAGGTTCAGAGCGCATCGCCGCCATGAGCGCCGTGATGACCGCCATCGGCATCGGCTGGGGCATCACCTGGTTCACCTACGCCGCCGACTACTCACGGTTCGTCAGCACCGAAGTCCCCAAGAAGAAGGTCTACCTGGCCTCCGTCCTGGGCCAGTTCATCCCCGTGGTGTGGCTCGGCATCCTCGGCGCCAGCCTCGCCACCAACAGCGGCGAGATCGATCCCGGCAAACTCATCGTCCAGAACTTCGGCGTCCTCGCACTGCCCGTGCTGCTGATGGTGCTGCACGGACCCATCGCCACCAACATCCTGAACATCTACACGTTCTCGGTGGCAACCCAGTCGCTGGACATCACCATCAGCCGCCGCAAGCTCAACCTGTTCGTCGGCGTCTTCTCCCTCGCCGCCGTCATCTTCTTCATCTTCCAGGAAGACTTCGCCACGGTACTCGACGCCTGGCTCATCGGCCTGGTCGCCTGGGTTGCCGCCTGGGGCGGAGTTATGCTGGTTCACTACTTCTGGCTCGAGAAGCGTCATCCGGGCAACCCGGAAAGGCTCTTCGACGCGGTGGGCACCAAGCGCCTCCCCGACGTCAACTGGGCCGGCGTGGTCTCCCTCCTGGTGGGCATCTTCGCCACGTGGCTGTTTATGTACGGACTGGTTCCCGCCATGCAGGGCCCCATTGCAGTAGCCCTGGGCGGCTGGGACCTCTCCTGGCTCGCAGGCGGCCTGGCGAGTGCCGGCAGCTACGCCATCCTGGGCCCGAGGTTCCACCGCAGGCACCTGGACTCCGCTTTGCCGGCCGCCACAGTTGCCAAGGCGACCGCCGACCTCCGCTTCGCCACCCAGCCCAGCGCACCGGCCGGACACTGACAACACCCCACACACAAAGAAGCGCCCGACGGCGGCAGGTCACCTGCCGCCGTCGGGCGCTTCTTGCGTTGTGAAACCGTCAGGCGACGCCCGCGGCGAGCACCCGCCTGACGCCACCCTCGTCCGGGTACGCGGCCTGCGTCCCCTTGCGGGTGGTGGCGAGCGCGGCGGCGATCGAAGCGAACGCCGCGGCGTCGGCCAGGGACGCCCCGGCCGCCAGGCGTGCAGCCACGGCGCCGGTGAAGGCGTCGCCGGCGCCCGTGGTGTCCACCGCATTGACCTTGACCGGTGCAATCTGGACGAGCTGCCGGTCCTCGGCCGCGAGCGAATCAAGCACCACGGAGCCGTGGGCCCCGAGGGTGACCAGGACCTGCTGGAGCCCGCGCTCGGCAAAGCGAAGCCGGACCGCTTCCCAATCGCCGGCGTCCCCGCCGCTGCCCGGAATCTCGGCCGAGCCAAGGAACTGCGAGGCTTCGTGGGCGTTGACCAGCAGGACGTCCGTCAGGTCCGCCAGCCGCTGCGGGATTTCCGCATAAGGCGAGAGGTTCAGCACTACTGTTGCGCCGGCGTCGTGCCCCGCCTGTGCGGCCGCGAGCACTGTCTCCATGCTGACTTCCAGGCAGAGGCACATCACTGCGGCGTTGTTGATGGCATCCGCAGCAGCGGCGACGTCCGCCGGCGACAAGGTGCCGTTGGCGCCCGCCGAGATGATGATGTTGTTCTCACCGTTGGCGTCCACGGCGATGACCGCGACGCCGGTTGCCGTGGGTGCCGTGCGGACATACCCGAGGTGGACTCCCGCGCCGGACGCCGAGGTGATCAGCATTTCGCCGTTGGAGTCGTCCCCCACTGCGCCGATAAGGCTGACGTCCGCGCCCAGCCGGCTGGCAGCCACCGCCTGGTTGGCGCTTTTGCCGCCCGGATTGACGGCAAAACCGTTGCCGTGCACCGTCTCGCCGGGCAGCGGCAGCCGCTCGCAGTAGATGGTCAGGTCAGCGTTCAGGGAGCCGACGACGACGATCCTGCCGTTCTTTTCGACGACGGGGCCTGCAGTTGCGGCGCTCATTCGGTCACCTCAGCCTCAACGGGCTTGGGGATCAGGAGCGAGGCGCCGAAGGCGGCGACCGTGATCACGAGACCGGTGACCACAACGCTGAGGTAGGACGCCTTGGCATCCCCAAGCGCCGACGTCGCCACCAAAACTGCGGGCAGCACCAGGAAGCTCAGGCCGGCGCCGAGGTTGAAGGCGCCCGCGTTCATGCCGGGCAGGAAGCCCGGGTTTCCGGCGGGTGAAAGGACAACTCCGAGACCGTTCAGCATGATGTTGACCGTACCGGCGTACATGATGCCCAGCAAGACCGTGCCGGCGATCATCATAGGCAGGCTGCTGAGGCCGAAGAACGCGATGATGGCCAGCGCCACAATGCTGCCCAGCATGCCGATGCGCAGCACCTTGGTGTAGCCGAGCACGGGAGCGAGCCTGCCGCTGAGGGGGCCGACCAGCCAGCCGAGCAGGGCGTAGGGGGTGAGGATGATGAGTGACATTTCGGTGGGGCCGATGCCGAAGCCGGGGTCGGCCGCCTGCACGTAGGCCGGGACGATGCCGTTGATGACGGCGAAGATGCCGGTCATGGTCAGGGTGGTGGTCAGCAGCGGCGCCCAGGTGGAGCGCTGGCGCAGGTGGACGATCTCCACCATGGGCTGACTGGCGCGCTTTTCGGTCCGCCAGAACAGGTAGAACGCGGCGGCGGCAACAACCACCAGCCCGATCGCCAGCATCAGGGTGCCGGATTCGAAGGCGCCGACAAGTTTTGAGCCTTCGTTGAGGGCCGTGAGCAGGGCGCCCACTGCAACCACGATGAAGAACACGCCCAGCCAGTCCATGGTGGTTCCGGCTGCGGGCTTGCTTTCACCGGCGAGGAACGCGATCAGGGCGGTGGCGACGACCGCCAGGACCACCATCAGCCAGAAGATGCTGCGGAAGCCGTAGTGCTCGGCGAAGTAGCCGCCCACGAAGGAGTCCACGCCGGCCACGCCGCCGTTGACCGCGGTGATCAGGCCCATCAGCGCGCCGTACTTCTTGGGGCTGCTGACGGCGGAGCGCAGCATGATGAGGCAGAGCGGGACGGTGGGTCCGCTGACACCCTGGATGATGCGGCCCACAAAGAGCCAGGTGACGTCCGGGGCCAGTGCGGCGATGACCGAGCCGACGGCCATGAGGACCATCATGCCCAGCAGGATCTTCTTGCGGCCGATGATGTCGCTCAGGCGGGGCAGGAAGAGGGAGAAGAGGGCGGCCGCGGTGAAGAACCAGGTCTGGGACAGGCCGATGGTTGCCTGGTCCGTGTTGAGCTCCTCGCCCATGGTGACCAGGGCGGGGCTGAGCATGGAGGCGTTGAGCTGGAAGGCCACGCAGGCAGCCAGCAGGGCCACCATCAGGGCGGTGACGTTGCTGGTTTTCGTGTTCGTGAGGGCGGTGGTGCTCATGCCGTGGCCCCTGCGGTAACGGTTTCAGCGGCGACTGCAGCGGCGGCGGGAGCGCCGACGTCGGGCTCTCCGATGCGCACCAGAGCGTCCGTGACGAGATCCCAGAACTTCTTATGGTCCAGGTCGACGGCCACGGAGGTGTGGCAGTCCTCCGGCGCGGGGGCGCGGAAGTCGGCCACGGTCATGCCGAGGGTCAGCGTGCCCTGCAGTTCGATGTCCACGGGGACCTTGCGGGTGGTGACGATGCTGGGGTCGATCACGTAGGCCACGGCGCAGGGATCGTGGACGGGCGGGTAGTCGAAGCCCTGGGCGTCCTTGTAGGTCTGGGTGAAGAACTCCATCAGTTCCATCACGAACTGTGCGGGCTTGGTGCCCACGGCTGCGATCTTCTCCACCACCTCAGGGGTGGCGAGGGCCTGGTGCGTGAGGTCCAGGCCAACCATCACAACAGGCCACTTTTCGTTGAACACGATGTGCGCGGCTTCGGGGTCGATGATGATGTTGAATTCGGCCACTGCGCTCCAGTTGCCCACGTGGTAACCGCCGCCCATCAGGACAACTTCCTTCACGCGTTCCACGATGCGCGGTTCCTTGCGGGCCGCCAGCGCGATGTTGGTGAGGCCGCCGGTGGGGACCAGGGTGACGGTGCCGGGTTCGTGGGCCATCACGGTGTCGATGATGAGGTCGACGGCGTGGCGCGGGTCCAGTTCGATGGCCGACTCGGGCTGGGCGGGGCCGTCCATGCCTGATTCGCCGTGGATGTCCGGCGCGTTTTCGATGGTGCGGACCAGGGGGCGGGCGCAGCCGGCGGCGAACGGAACGCCGGTGATGCCGGCGATGGTGCCGACGGACAGGGCGTTTTTGGTGACCTTCTCGAGGGTCTGGTTGCCCACTACCGTGGTGACGGCCAGCAGGTCGATGTCAGGGTTGCCGTGGGCAAGCAGCATGGCGACGGCGTCATCGTGCCCGGGGTCGCAGTCGAGGATGATCTTCCTGGGGGCGGGTTTCATCGAGTTGGATTCCACGTCTATTTTCTCCACGTCATTGGGGCCTGCAAGAGCAGCGGGCGCACTTATTACAGTGATCATGACATCCGAAAAGCGTCAACGTCAAGCGCTTAACGTTGCTGCAGGTCAAGCGCTTGACGTCAGTGGCCGCAATGAACTTGGCTGGCCTGGCTTGGTCCTGAACATGCTCGCGCTATATCTGCGTGCGCAGCCCGGTGACGGGCCCCCTGGCTGAGTAGCGGTTGCCCTTGGGGAACGGCCGGAGAAAGACCCTCCCCCTATTACGATCGAGGTATGGAATCCGCGGAACAGTTACAGCATCCCGCGCGGTCGCGGCGGGTCACAGCGGCCATGGTTGCAGCGCGTGCCGGAGTCTCGACGGCGACTGTGTCGCTGGTGGCCAACGGCAAGACCGCGGGCCGCGTCTCCGAGGAGAACATCAGCCGCGTGCGGGAAGCCATTTCGGAGCTCGGGTATGTGGTGGACGGGATCGGCAGCTCGCTGGCCAAGGGCGTCAGCTCGATCGTGATCCTGGTTGCCCCGGACATTTCCAACCCGTTCTTCGCCAAGGTGATCGCCGGGGTGCGGGAGTCCTTGGGCTCGGAGTATCAGCTGTTGCTGTCCGTCACCGACGCGGGCGAGTTTCCCCAGGCCGCCGACGTCCGGCGGCTGATGTCTCTGCGTCCTGCCGGGCTCCTGGTGGACGCACCCAACGCAGGCTTCCTGGAGGATCTCTCCGTCGCCGGCCCGCTGGTCCTGCTCGATGCCCCGGGCCTGGAGGCCTACGCGCCGTCGGTCAACCTGGACGTTGCCCATGGCGCGCGGCAGTTGGCAGCGCACCTGGCTTCGTCCGGCCACCGGAAGGTGGCTTATCTGGACAGCGTCACCGGGACCGCGACGTTTGAGGTCAGGCGCAGCGCCTTCCTGGCCGAGGCCGAGGAACTGGCAATGTCGGTGCCGGACGGCGGGTTTGTCAGCACCACCATCGACGTCGGTGCGGCAGCGGCTGCCTTCGCCGACGCCTGGCCGCAGTGGCAGCGGAACGGGATTACCGCCGTCGTCTGCGCCACGGATACCCACGCCTACGGCGTGCTGCAGGAAGCCCGCGTGGCGGGTGTGCGGATTCCGGAGGAGCTGGCCATCGCCGGCTTCGACGATCTGCCGTATTCCGCCACGAGCAATCCCAGCCTGACCAGCGTGCACCTGCCCGCAACGTCTTTGGGAGTGCAGGCGGGCGGCCAGCTGCGGCGCCTAATGGAAGGCAGCCCGCTCCAACAGCCCCAGCTGACCCTGGAAAGTTCCCTGGTGGTCCGCAACTCCACGTCCGCCCCCTTGGGACGCTCTCTCACTTAATGTGGGTTTTTCGGCAACGCTCTCTCACTTTCTTCAAGAAAGTGAGAGAGCGTTGCCGTTTTTCCCACATTAAGTGAGAGAGCGTCCTGATGGGGGACGTGTCACACCGCCGCCGTAAGCTGGGACCATGCCGAGTAACTGGGACAGCCTGGACGTCAGCCTCCGCGAATCCGTGCAGGCAAATGTGGAGATCTACGAGCGCGTCCGCCCTGCCCTGAAGCTGGTCACCCGGGACGTCCTGCTCGTCCTGCGCCGCATGCTCAAGGACAGCGAGGTGACGCCGCTGTTTGTCACCGGGCGCACCAAAACGGTGGAATCGTTCCGCGAAAAGATCTCCCGGATTGAAGAACCGCTGGAGCCCGGCGGGCCTCCGGTGCTGAAGTTTCCGGACCCGTTCCGCACGCTCAATGACATGGTGGGCGTCCGCGTCATTACCAAACTGCCGGCCGAAAACGCCCTGGCGGCCAACATCATCAAGCGCGAGCGGCAGGTGTTCGACTGCCGCGGGGACCGGGAGAAGGACATCGGCTCCATCGAATCCGGTACCTACGGCTACTCCAGCCGCCACCTCATCCTGCGCACCATCCAGAACGAGACCGTCAAGGAGTATCAGCAGGTTTTCAACCCGGACCTTCCGCCCAACGGCAGCTATTTCTTCGAATGCCAGATCCGCACCGTGTTCGCCCATGCCTGGAGCGAGATTGAGCACGACATCCGCTTCAAGGCCGAGGACCCGCGCGCCTGGACACCGCACTTTGACCGCCAGTTCACCGCCACCGCCGCCATGCTGGAAACTGTGGAAACCGCCTTCGCGGACCTCCACGAACGGTATGAGGAAGTACGCAGTTACTGGGACATGGACGGTGAGGGCGCCGCGCAGCTCACGCCCAACCGCATCCGCGACGTCTGGCGCACGCTGCTGCCGCACGTGGACCGCAAGGTGGACGACGACTGGGGCTGGGCGGCCGAGCTGATGGCGGCGCACGGGCTGAACCAGACCGTCCAGCTGGCCGGCTTGCTCAGCGCCCAGCGCATCACCGAGGTCCGCAAGGCCCTGGATCACCGCTACTCCCCCGGCCCGGACCGGCTGCTGGATGACCTCCTGCTCTGGCAGTACGGCACCAAACATATTGACCTCACCGCGGAAGCGCCCGACGCCGTCCCGCACCCGCGGCGCGACAGCCTCCTGCGGCGCCTGAAACAGATTGAGCGCTACCGCCACGCCAAGGTCACGTAACCCTTTCAAGCCGTGAAAAGAGACGGGCGCGGGGCCGCAGGATTATTGGGCGCCCCGGACCGTCAACTACCCTTGACTGGTAGGGGCGGCTGTTACAAACGTGCCCCCAATGCTTCCGGTTCCCGCCCTGCGGCACGATCCGGCACCCGTTTTGCCCCTCTCTGACAAGGATTCCGCCATTTCCACGGACGCATTCTTCGCCTCGCTCACACGGATCCGCAACGTCATCCTGCCGGCACCCGTTCGGTCCTGGCTCAACACTTCCCGCGGGCTGCTCACGGGTTTCATCCTGGTGCACCTGGGGTTCCTGATTTTCGGCGCCCTGCTTTCCCTCCGCGGCGAAGCATTCAGCGACACGTTCATTTACCGCGACTGGGCAAGCGCCGGTTTCAACGAGGCGAACCTCAGCGGCGGTCCGAGCCCCTGGGTTTACCCCATCCTGGCGCTGATCCCCATGGCGCTGGCCGGTATCGCCGGGCCCGGGCCGTTCTTCTTCCTCTGGGTGCTGATGACCACGCTTCTGAACGGGTGGGGACTGGCGAAGCTCACGGACCGCGGCCGGAACCAGGACGCGATCCCGGCGGGCTGGTGGTGGCTGATCTTCACGCTGCTGATGGGCTGGCTCGGGTTCGCCCGTGTGGACGGCCTCACGGCACCGATCGTCCTGGTGGCTCTTGCGTACGGCGTGGGCCGGCCGTTCATCGCCTCGGTCATTCTCGCCGCCGCCACCTGGGTGAAGGTCTGGCCGGCGGCAGTGATGCTGGCCCTGTTCGCCGTGGTCAAGAACCGACTGCTCGTGGTGCTGGCGGGCGTGGCGACGTCGGCAGTGGTGGTGGCGCTGGCCGCCGTCGTAGGCAGTGTGCCCAAGCTGCTGAACTTCCTCACCCAGCAGGGCGACCGGGGCATGCAGCTCGAGGCCACCTTCACCACGCCGTGGCTGTGGCTTTCCGTGCTGAATATCGGCGACTCCCGGATGTACATGAACACCGACATCAACTCGATGCAGGTGGATGGACCCGGTACCGCCGTGATGTCCGTGCTGATGCAGCCGCTGCTGATCCTGGCGGCGCTGCTGGTGGCAGGCCTGACGTTCTGGGCGCTGCACAACGGCAAGCTGAACCACGACGCAAACGGGGGCGGCGTGGACCGCACCGAGCTGCTGCTCGCCGGCGCCCTCACGCTCACCACGGCTTTTGTGGTGTTCAACAAGGTGGGCTCGCCCCAGTTCATGGTGTGGCTGGCCCCCGCGGTGGCAGTGGGCCTGGCGCACAGCTGGCGTGAATGGCGGGTCCCCGCGGCCATGCTCATCGCCATCGCCGTGGCCACCTTCTTCATCTACCCCTTGTTCTACGATGCACTGAGCCACAACAACCCGCTGATGGCCGGCGTGCTGACCATCCGCAATGTGCTCCTGGTGGTGCTGTTCCTGTGGTCTGTCCGGCGGCTCTACTCGCTGGGCAAGAAGGCTCCCGCGTCCGTCCCCGCGCTCAAGGAGTCCTGACATTTCCACGACGTTCTTCGACCGGCTGGTCACTGTCCGCAGCACGCTCCTGCCCGCCCGCGTGGTGGACTGGTTTGCCCGTCCGTCCAGCGTCTGGTGGGGCTTCGCGGTTATCCACCTGTATTTCCTGGGCTGGATGGCGTCCTTCTTCCTCAGCGGCGATACGTTCAGCGACACCGAGCAGTACCGGCAGTGGGCCATGGACGGCTACAACCCGGACAGCCTCGACGGGAAGATCAGCCCGTGGGTCTACCCGGTGCTGGCACAGATCCCGATTTTCCTCGCGAACATCGCCGGACCCAGCCTCTACCTGCTCTGCTGGTTCCTGATCATCACGGCCCTCAACGCCGTCGGCCTCGTGTACCTGACCCGCGGTCCGCGGAAGGTGCGCGGCATTGCCCCGGCCTGGTGGTGGCTGTTTTTCACCGTCTTTATGGGGTATCTGAGCTTCGCCCGGGTAGAAGGCATCACCGCTCCCCTGGTGCTGATCGCCCTGCTCTACGCCGCTGAACGCCCCGTGGTGGCGGGCGTCCTGCTGAGCGTCGCCACGTGGATCAAGGTGTGGCCGGCGGCCGTCCTGGTGCCGATTGTGATCGCCAGCCGCAAGCGCATCCAGGTGCTGGCCTCCGGCGTCGCCGTTACCGCCGTGGTGGGCCTGGGCACGTACCTGTCCGGCGGTTTGCCGCACATCATGGACTTCCTCACCAACCAGGGCGAGCGGGGCATGCAGCTTGAGGCCACGTTCTCCACGCCGTGGGTATGGCTGAGCGTGTTCAACATTGCCGGCTCCAAAATGGCGGACAATACGGCCATCAACTCCACCGAGGTCTACGGCCCGGGCGCATCGGTGGCGGCGTTCCTGATGCAGCCGCTGCTGATCGTCGCCGCGGTGGTGGCAGCCATCCTGCTGGTCCGTGCACTGAAGCGCGGGGCCGAGCGGGAAGAACTCTTCCTCGAAGGCGCCCTGATGATGACCACGGCGTTCATCGTGTTCAACAAGGTGGGTTCGCCGCAGTTCATCATCTGGCTGGCGCCGGTGATCATCGCCGGCCTGACCCACGACTGGGACCGCTGGAAGGTCCCGGCCGCCCTGCTGATGGGGATCGCCATGACCACTTTTGTGATTTACCCGCTGTTTTACACCCCGCTCATCCACGCCCATCCGGTGATGGCCGCAATCCTCACGACGCGCAACGTGCTGCTGGTGGTGCTGCTGTGGTGGTCGGTGAAGCGGACGGCGGAGCTGGGCCGGAAAAAGGCGGCGGTGCCGGAGGCGCGGACCGCCTAAAGCGCAGACCGGCAACGGCATGCGGCACCCGTGTTCTTCCTCGCTCACCGGCCTGAAGAGTACGCTTTGATGACACCGTTATGCAGCGTGCGGCGCCACAATTTTTAGCCTGGGTGCAGATCTCCCCCAGCCTTCCGGAGTGATGCGTAGCGGCTGCTCAACCTCCCACTCACAGTCGTTTTCCGCTGCTGGTTCCCCTCAGGGTGCCAGCCACTCGTAGCGGGCAAGGTCCCTTACCCCTCCCGTCCCCAGCCAGCCGCGCGGCTTGCATCACGGCACCAAGGAATGACGAAAAACTCAAGAGGAGCCCTATGGAACCCGGGGCAGTTGCTGCGTTGGTTGTCGGGTACATCGCCACAGTTTTTGGTGTTTTACTGCTGTACTCGCCGCTGATTCTCCTTGCGGTGGGTTTGTTGCTCACCGCCGGCCTGTTGCAGCTGCTGGCTTGGCCTTTCCTGGCCCTGATCCATAAATGGCGGAGAAAGCCAGACCCGCCGCAGGACGGATCATGGCTTTTTCACTAACATTCCGCCGCTGCACGCAAGCCCCTAGACGGCGTGACTGGCGCTGATCACCCGGTCACGCCCGGCAAGAACCCCCGTCAACGCAAGGAGCACCATGATGCCTGCGGTGGCGAGAAGCGGAAGCGTCCAGTCTCCGCTCACGTCGCGAAGCGCGCCGAACATCACGGGGCCCACTGCAGCCAGGGCGTAGCCAACAGATTGCGCCATGCCGGACAAGGACGCTGCCTGCGGGTAATTCACCGACCGCAGGCTGAACAGCGACAGGGCAATGACGATCAGGCTTCCGCAGCCCACTGCCCCAAGGAGGACCCACAGCAGGATGAGGTCCGGCGCAAGGGCCAGGCCGAGGAAGGTCACGAACATCAGCGCGCCGCTCGCGAACGACACCAGCCTCTGGTCCGAGCCCCGGTGGAGGATTCCGCCTGCAACAAGGCTGGCAAACACGCTGACGAGCAGGAAAAGGGACAGATGGAAGCCCGCAGTGGCTGCCGGGACACCGCGGCTTTGTTCGATGGTGGGCAGCCAGGCCATCAGGACGTAGAACGCGATCGACTGCAGTCCCATAAAGATCGTCACCTGCCAGCCCAGGGCTGAGCCCCAGGGCGAGCGGTAGGAGACGGCCGGTTTGGCGGCCTCTGCGGCGCCGGGGCTGTGCCGGCGCAGCCACGGCAGGAGCACGGCCATGGCGATGAGAGCTAACCCCACCCAGATGCCGAGGGCAAGCCGCCATCCGGCCGGGGAGGTTTGGGCCAAGGGCACGACGACGGCGGCCCCGATCGCCGCGAACGCGGCCTGTGTGGCGGTGTAGCTTCCGGTGACCTGGCTGACCTTCATCGGGAAGTCACGTTTTACGAGGGAAGGCACCAGAACGTTGAGAAACGCGATGGCGAGGCCGATCAGTCCGGTGCCCGCCCAGATGAAGCCGGGCACGGGAAGTGAGCGAAGCACGATGCCCGAAGCGAGGATCAGCAGGGACATCCACAGCGCCCGGTCCAGGCCAAGCCGGGCAGCGAAGCCGGGCGCCACGGGTGAGAACACGGCAAAGACGATGAGAGGCAGACCGGTGAGGAACCCTGCCGCTGCACTGGAGAGCTCAAGTTCGCCGCTGATGTTCGCGAGGACCGGTCCCACGCTGACAAAGGAGACCCGGAGGTTGACTGCGATGAGCAGAACACCGATGAAGGCGACGCCGAACCTTGCAGTGCGATCCGGTGCGGTCCGGGTGGCGGGGATCATGAGTTCAGGCCATGGGGCCGGTGTTCTGCAATAAGTGCTGCGGCCATCTTCCGGGCCCGGCGGGCGGCCAGCTTGTCGCCTTCGGCAGCGGCAATAATGGAGCCCTTCATGAGGATGTGCCAGGACAGTGCGAACGCCTCGGAGTCCTCCAGTCCCGCTTCATCGGCGAGGATCCGGACCTGCTGACGGATCCTGGCCAGGTATTCGATGCTGGCCTTCCCCAGCGGATGCGACGCCCCCATTTCCAGCAGCACTTTCACGAATGAACAGGCTTCGAAGTCGTCGTCCTGGAACCACTGGTGGTAGACATCGAAGATGGCCAGCAGCTGGTCCTCGGGGTTGTCCGCCCTGCTCTTGGCCTCCGGAACGACGGACCCCAACATCCACAGCTCGTCGCGCCGCTTCAGGAAGGCGAGCACCAGATCATCCTTCGACGGGAAGTGCCGGTAGAACGTTGCCTTGGCGACGCCTGACGCGCGGATCAGCTCATCCACACCGACATCGCGGATGCCGCGGCGCGAAAACAATCCGTAGGCCGCCACCACGATGCGGGTATGGACGTCAGGAGCTTCAAGGTCGTCGGCGATTGTCCTCATGCCAGCGAATTCTACCTTCGCCATACGAGATTCAACCGTCGGCTGAAGGTATGGCGACCGGCAGAGGACCCGCTCACCGGCAGTCAGCGCCGCGCGGCCCGCTGTTCCTGCAGCCAGCCCCACGCATGCCGGGCCCAGTCAAGCGGTTTGCCTTCGATCAGCAGCTTCCGCGTGTGGATGTCCAGGACCAGCAGGTAGAACGTGAAGAGCAGGGCCGTCACGAACGCCAGTGACGACGCATCAATGGGGAGCTCCACGAAGGACCAGACCGAGAGCTGGTCCTGGGCGCCGAACACCACAAAGAACGTGACGCCTACGTAGAGGCTTCGGATCTGCCAGTCGTTCCGGATGCCGGTGACGGCCAGGAACGGGAGGAACCACAGGATGTACCAGGGCTGGATAATGGGCGAGAGCATTACGACAGCGGTGAACGCCAGGGCCAGCCGGCGCACCGCACGCGAGTAGTCGCCGCGGAACATCAGCAGCAGGACCAGCCCGATGGCAGTCCACTTCATCCCGGTACGCAGCAGGTCCGCGAAGGTGCCGCCGGGCAGCCCCAGCACGTTGCCGAGGAACTCAACCTGCTGCCCCAGGAAGCCGGACGGCGAATAGCCGGTGTACCCCGGCGTCGGGTCCATGATGGCCCATACCCAGCCGAGGCCAAGGTTGTACGGGATGCCGCTGAGGGCAAGCACAGCGAAGCTGATTCCCGCCGTCGCGCCCCAGATCAGGAACTTTCGCGTCCAGGACGCGGCGGGCCCGGCCCACATGACCCCGATGAACGGGAGCAGCAGGACGGTGATCGGCTTGATGCCGATGGACGCGGTGACCAGTAATATGCCCGTGAGGTAATGTTTCGTCGCGGCGAAGTAGACACCGGCGACGGCGAGGCCCACCATGAGTGCATCGTTGTGGGCGCTGGCCACGAAACTGATCAGGAACAGCGGGTTGGCCACCGCAATCCACAAGGCCCTGGCGCCGTTGATGCCGTGCAGTTCGGCAAGCTTGGGCACGTAGATGACGCAGAGCAGCACCCCGACACCGGCCAGCAGCCGGAAAAGGAAGACGGAAACGTCAGGCTGGGCGCCGGTAAGCCCCACAACGCCGCGCGCGAGCCACAGGAAGTAGGGCCCGTAGGGCGTCCTGTTCTCGGCCCAGGCGGGGTCCGCGCCAAGCGAAAACCAGTTACTGAGGGTGGAGATGCCCACCTCGTAGGGGTTTTGGCCTTCCATGACCAGGCGCCCCTGGCCGGTGTAGGCATACACGTCGCGGGAGAAGATGGGAACGGCGAGGAGGAGGGGGAAGGACCAGGCGGAAATGGCGATCACCACCGACCGCAGGGAATGCTCACCCCAGTCCCCTAGCCGCTGGCCGAGCCGCAGCCAGGATCGCATCAGCAGCATGGCTCCCACCGTGAGGAGGACGGTGGACAGGGTGACGCCCCAGCCCTCGGTCCGCAGCGCGATGACCACCGGCTGGCGGATCATGGGTGAACCGTTGGCGATCCAGCCGGTGCCGATGGAACCGACGAACATCATCAGGGCGCCGAGGAACCCCTGCCAGATGGCGATGTAAGCCCGGCGCTTGGCAGGCACGGTGGCTGGGGGCGCGGCGGACTTCGGGACTTCCGTCGCGGCCGGCGTCTTTTTCGACGGGCCCGGGAAAGTCTCCGAAGTGCTGAGGTGCGAACCGCCTGCCGTCATGTTTTGTGTGGTCCCCTACTTACGTTACGGCGCTGGCTGAACCAGCTATAGGCCGGTCTACAACCCCGCCATTTTAGCAGTTGGGATGCGGCGTGCCCCAGACTGGTAGGGGCGGACGCGCCCGTCGTTATCCGAACGAAGCGGCATGCGGTCCCGCCAACTTATCGGCAGAAGCTGCAGACGTGCGCTTCACCAGCACGAATGGACGCACACCATGCCCGCACGCAGCGCCCGGGACGCCCGGACCGGCACACCGCAGCAGCTCCAATCCGTCCGCGCCACATTACGGTCTCCGCGTCGGCTGAAGACCGAGGCACTCGCCGGGCTGGTGGTGGCGCTGGCCTTGATTCCGGAAGCCATCGCTTTCTCGGTCATCGCGGGCGTGGATCCGCGGATCGGTTTGTTCGCGTCTTTCATCATGGCCGTCACCATCTCGTTCGTGGGCGGCCGGCCCGCCATGATTTCTGCTGCCACCGGTGCCGTGGCCCTGGTCATCGCGCCGCTGATGCGCAGCCACGGCCTGGACCACCTCATCGCCGCCGTGATCCTGGCGGGCGTCTTCCAGATCCTCCTGGCTGTCCTGGGAGTGACCCGGCTGATGCGCTTTATCCCGCGCTCGGTGATGGTGGGCTTTGTAAACGCGCTGGCCCTCCTGGTGTTTATGGCCCAGATCCCGGAACTGATCGGCGTCCCCTGGATGGTGTATCCGCTTGTGACAGTGGGCCTTGTCATTGTGGTGGGGCTGCCAAGAATTACGACGGCGGTGCCCTCACCTTTGGTGGCCATTGTGGTGCTCACCCTGTTTGCCGTCCTCGCCGGAGTGGATGTCCCCACGGTTCAGGACAAGGGCCAGCTGCCGTCCCTGTTCATCCCCAACGTCCCGATGACGTGGGAGACGTTCCAGGTCATTGCTCCGTTCTCGCTGTCGATGGCCCTGGTGGGCCTGCTGGAGTCCCTGATGACAGCCAAGCTGGTGGACGACATCACGGATACGCGCTCCAACAAGACCCGCGAGTCCTGGGGCCAGGGCGTGGCGAACATCGTCACCGGCTTCTTCGGCGGCATGGGCGGCTGCGCGGTGATCGGCCAGACGATGATCAACGTGAAGGGCTCCGGCGCGCGGAGCCGGGTGTCCACGTTCCTGGCCGGCGTCTTCCTGCTGGTCCTCGTGGTGACGCTGGGCGACGTGGTGGGCCTGATCCCGATGGCCGCCCTTGTGGCCGTGATGATCTTTGTTTCGGCCATCACTTTCGACTGGCACTCCATCGCGCCGCGGACCCTGCGGAGGATGCCGAAGTCCGAGACCGGCGTCATGCTGATCACCGTTGCCGTGGTCTCCGTGACGCACAACCTGGCCATCGGCGTCGGCGCCGGCGTGCTGGCGGCCATGGCCCTGTTTGCCCGGCGGGTGGCGCACTTCGCCACGGTGGAGCGGACCGTCGTCGAGCTCAACGGCGAAACCGTGGCCAAGTACACCGTGGACGGCGAACTGTTCTTCGCCTCCTCTAACGACCTTTACACCCAGTTCGAATACGCTCTGGACGCCGAGCCGGACATCAGCCGGGTAATCGTGGACCTGCACGCCTCGCATCTCTGGGACGCGTCCACCATCGCGGTACTGGACTCGGTCACTGAGAAGTACCGCCGGCATGGCCGGGACGTGGAGCTGATCGGACTGAACGAGGCGAGCATCCAGATGCGCCAGCGGCTGGCCGGGAAGCTGAACTGACGGGCTGAGCCGCCGCGCATTATCGGCGGCGGTCGCTGTGTACCGTGCGGTTGCGGCCCAGGGATTTGGCCGTGTACAGGGCCTCGTCCGCGGCGGCGATGACATGGTCTATGTCCGTTGTCCCGGCATCATAAAGTGCCACGCCATAGCTGACGGTGGGCATTTCAAGTCCGTCGGCAGTAGGCACCTGGGCCAGGCGGCGGCTGATTTCCTCCGCAATGTGTTCAGCCCGTGCAGAGGAGGCGCCCGGAATCAGGAGCACAAATTCCTCCCCGCCATAGCGTCCTACAAGGTCCGTGGACCGGACGGTGTCCTGGCATGCCCCGGCGAAAGCCTGCAGTGCGACGTCGCCGGCAGCATGCCCGTAGGTGTCGTTCACTGCCTTGAAATTGTCCAGGTCGGCGAGGATCAGGGCGCCGGTTCCCTGCGTGACGGCGCGGTCATTGAGCAACCCGGCGGCGAGGTCGAGGAAGGCTTTGCGGTTCAGCAGGCCGGTGAGGTCATCGCGGGTGGCCACCATACGCAGGGCGCGGGTCTGCTGTTCGGTGCTCAGCCCGGCCATGCTGAAGGAGACCACCACCAGCAGCACCATGGTGACCATGGTGGTCACAGCGGACCCGAAGTATGTGACAAAAATGGGGCCGTCCTGGCCGTCCAGAAGGAAGAAAACCAGCCGGCCGAAGTAGAAGACGGCCATGACCGCGGCCGCGGCAGCCATCGGCACCCGGACCCGCGAATAGCCCGGCTCCAGGCGCCAGAGTTCCTGCGATGCCAGAGCCAGCGTAAGGCACATGGCCGCGAGGAACACCACGCCGCCGGCCCAGACGTTGGTCCCGGGATCGTCGAGGGCCGTGGCAAGCAGGGTGACAAGCGGCAGCCCCGTGAACAGCCAGCGTTTCGGCGCTACTTCCCGGAGCGACCGCGCCCCCGCCCAGACGGCAACACCGCCGTGGACCAGCAGCACGTTGCCCAGGATGTTTGCCCACCACTGGTGGGAGGTCCCGTTGAGGAGGAACGCGGCGGAGCCGCCAAGGAAAAACACAAGCGCGAGGCACCACCAGCCGCTATACGGAGACCGGGTGGTGCGGTACGACGAAAAGTAGAACAGCAGACCCAGCACCAAGGCCATCACGCCAAAGGCGATCCTCAAGGTTGCTGTATCAAGGACCATTTCCGAAGTTCCCCCAACGTCATTGTGATGCAACCCTCAGTATCGCACCGCCGTCGGACAATATTGACGCGCTGGGGCACTCCCGAAACAGCACCCGGTGCAGCACCGGCGCGGGCAAGCGCCCTTCATCTCCCGAAGCAGCCCTCGGTGATGAGGACCACACAATGATAGTATTTACAGAAATAGTTTCCACGGATATAGTTGTATCTTGAAGCGTTGCGGAGGATCGTCCGCGATTCGTTCCATCAGAGGAGTAGTTCATGACTAAGATCGCCATCGTCACCGGCAGCACCCGTCCCGGCCGCAACAACGCCGGCGTTGCCGAGTGGGTTCTCGCCCAGGCACAGCTGCGCACCGACGCTGAGTTCGAGATCGTCGACATCGCCGATTACAACCTGCCGATGCTGGACGAGGCCTACCCGGCCGCGTACCAGAACTACCAGAACGCCCACACCATCGCCTGGGCCGCCAAGATCGCCGAGTTCGACGGCTTCGTCTTCATCACCCCTGAGTACAACCACTCCGTGGCGCCGGCACTGGCCAACGCCCTGTCGTACCTGAATGCCGAGTTCGCGAACAAGGCAGCCGGCATCGTTTCCTATGGTTCGGCCTTCGGCGTCCGCGCCGTTGAGCACCTGCGCGGCATCCTGTCCGAGCTGCAGGTCGCCCACGTGCAGAAGACCGGCATGTTCTCCCTGTTTACCGACTTCGAGAACTTCTCGGTCTTCAAGCCCACCGAACTGCAGGCACAGACCCTGGCTCCGGTCCTGGACCAGCTCGTGCCGTGGACCAAGGCCCTCGAAGCCGTCCGCGCCGAAGCATCTGTCGCCGCGTAACTTACGCACACCCCGAGCGCCGGTGCTTTCGGCGGGCCACCCGCCCGCCGGAAGCACCGGTTTTCGCTGTTAAGTGGGAGGCCAACCGGCCCTCCGCATCCTGAAATCTGACCAGAAAAGGCATTTACGTGGAGCGTATTATGGGCGTGGAAAGGGATTCCATGCCGGCCACGCAGAAGCACACCCCGACCACCGGGGACCTTGATGTGATTTCGCAGTGGGGCCTGGTCATCGAGGGCTTCCAGCACACCAACAAGAAGGTGCACGCGGAAGTTTCTTCCGCTTTCTCGCTGGAACCCGCCGAGGCCGAGACGCTCCTGCGGCTGGTCCGCACCCCCGGTGCACGGATGCCGATGGCGAAACTGGCCCGCGAGGTGGCATTCAGCAACGGCGGCTTCACCAAGATCGCCGACAGGCTCGCTAAGCGGTCCCTGGTCCAGCGCAGCCCCTGCGTGGAGGACCGCCGGGTTGTTTACCTGGAGCTGAGCACCGAGGGTACGGCGACAGCCAATGAACTTGCCTGTTTTGTGGCCGGTCTGGTCTACGCCAACTTCGTGGACATCCTGGGAGCCGAACGGGCGCAGCTTGTTGCCGAAGCCATGGCCGAGCTGCGGGACGCCAACAACACCTGATTCGACGCCCACCCGCGCAGCGTACGCGAAGGCGAAGGGCGCTACTGCCCCGGTGCCCGGATGATCCGGCGTTGCGCAGCCACGGCAATGGCGGATGTGCGGTTGTCGACGCCGAGCTTGCCGAAGATGTGCACCAGGTGGGTCTTGACTGTGGCCTCGGAGATGAACAGCTGCCGCGCGATGGCCCTGTTCGTCAGCCCGGTGGCCAGCAGTTCCAGCAGCTGCACCTCACGCGGCGTCAGGGCGGTTCCCGGGCTGCTGATCCGCGACATCAGCAGCGCAGCAACCGTCGGAGCGAGCGCCGTCTGACCAGCCGCAGCGGACAGCACCGCCTGGCGGATCTGCTCAGGCGGCGCATCCTTGAGCATGTAGCCGCTGGCGCCCGCCTCCACGGCGGCCAGGATGTCCGCCTCGGTATCGTACGTGGTGAGGATCAGGACCGGCGGCGCGGAATCCAGCTGCCTGATCGCCGCCGTGGCAGTGACCCCGTCCATTCCGGCGCCCATCTGCAGGTCCATCAGGACAACATCCACGCGCTCCCCCAGCGTCCGGAGCCGGGTGAGTTCATGCAGCGCCGCGTCCCCGTCCGCGGCCTCGGCGGCAATGCTGAAGTCCTCGAATTCGGTAAGCATGGCGCGCAGGCCGGCGCGGACCACGGGGTGGTCGTCCACCAGCAGGATGCGCAACGTCCCCATCAGCGCTGCTCCCCTGTGAGCGGAAGCCGGATTGCGACGACGGTCCCCTCCCCCGGTGCGGACTCGACCTCCAGTGAACCGTTCAGTTCCGTCACGCGGGCGGCCAGCGAGCGCAGCCCGAAGCCGCTCCCGTCCGCGCGGCCAGCCACACCGGAACCCGGCGCTTCGGGATCAAAACCCGTGCCGTCGTCGTACACGTCCAGCGTGACCTCGTCCCCGAGGAACGAGAGGGTGACGACGGCGGAGCCCGCCTGCGCGTGGACTCTCACGTTGGCGAGGCTGGCCTGCGCGGCGCGGAGCAGCGTGACGCTGTACTGCGGCGGCAGCTCGGCCGGGTCACCCACCAGCTCGAACCGGCAGTGGAGCCCTTCGCCGCGCGCGGCGGCCAGGGTTTCGGTCTCGGCGCAGAGCCTTGTAAGGGTTTCGGGCAGAGAGGACTCCTGGAGCCGGGGCGCGGTGAGGCCGCGGACAAAGCTGCGGGCTTCGGACAGGTTTTCCGACGCCGTCTGCTGGACCAGCGCGAACCGTTCGGCAGCGGTGGCAAGATCGCCGCTTGCCAGGGACTTCTCCGCGGCCCGGGCCACCAGGACGATGCTGGACAGGCCCTGCGCCAGGGTGTCGTGGATTTCGCGGGCCAGGCGTTCGCGCTCGGCGGCCACTCCGGCCTCGTGCTGGGTCCTGGCCAGCTCGGCGCGGGTCCGCCGGAGCTCCTCCGCGGCGAGGCGCTGCGCTTCGCCCTCCAGATACAGTGCGCGGTAGGCGAGCCCGGTGACCACGGCGAACCCGGCGCCCAGGACCGGACCCAGGACCATCGGCAGGGTGGGTGAGGGCAGCCCGCTGGCCACCCATTGCGAGGCCACAACTGCCGCTGTCATGACCGTGATGGTGACCAGGGCGACGGGGCGGGGCAGCACATGCAGGTGCAGGAAAAACAGCGGGAAGGCCACCCAGGAGAACTCGGCACTGCCGGCGAGGAGGACGCCCCACAGCGCCGTGACCAGGCCCAGCCACGGGACGGCGTAAGGATGGGGATTGAACGTTGAGCGGCCGGCGTCGTACCGCTTCTCCAGCAGGGTGCCGGCGAGGTAAGCCCCGGCCAGGGCGACGGCGAGCGCGGACCAGAGGTAGCGCCGCACACCCGCGTCCGCGCCGCCGTCGGCCATTCCCTGCAAAAGGTGAAGCCGCAGGATGGCGACAAGCAGCAGCACGGTGAAGCCCACATGAAGTGTCACCCGCAGGAACCGCAGGACTGCGGCCCCCGACGGGGTGGTCTGTGGGTCCGCGGCAGGCATTCCTTCAGCTTAGGCGCCGGAGTCCGGGGGCGGATCAATCAAAAGGTTGACGGGGGCTTCAACCCTTCGTCCCCGGGGGATCAACCGTCTTCCCGATGTGGGCCGGTCCGGCGCGCGGGAGGGTGGATTCAGAAGGAAATCCACCCTCCCCGAAGGAAGTGCAACGTGTTTCTCGCTATTCGTGACATCCGGTTCGCCAAAGGCCGGTTCGCCCTGATGGGCAGTGTGGTGGCCCTTGTGACGCTGCTGCTTGTGCTCCTGTCCGGACTCACCGCCGGACTGGGCGACCAGTCCACGTCGGCAATCGGGAAGCTCGGGGCCGGGTCCGCTGGCGGGTCCGGACCCGGGCCCCGGCCGGTGGACAGCATCGTGTTTGGCGCGCCGGGCAGTAACGAGCCGACGGCGTCCTTCACCGAGAGCGAGGTGACAGCCGCGCAGGTGGATGCGTGGCAGCGCGTTCCCGGCGTGGCGCGGGCTGAGCCGCTGGGCATCAGCCAGACGCGCTTCCAGGCGGGCGACGGCGGGACCACCAATGTGGCGGTGTTCGGCGTTGCGTCGGACGGGCAGCTGGCGCCGTCACCGGTGCGGGCGGGGACGGTGGTGATCGGTTCCACGGTTGCGGCAGATTTGGCGCTCGACGTCGGCGACACCGCCACGGTGGGCGGCAAAGACCTGACCGTCACGGCTGTTGTGGATGACCAGTGGTATTCGCACACCGGTGTGGTGTGGACAGCGCTGCCGTCCTGGGCTGAGGTGGCGCACATTTCACCGGCTGGCGGTGCGGCGGGCGGCGCGGCTGGCGGTGCGGCGGCGAACCCGCCGGTGGCCACCGTCCTCGCAGTCACTTACGAGGACGGTGCCGTGGTGGACGAGGCGGCCGCCAATGCCGCGGCGGGCACGGTCAGCGCGAGCCGGACGGGTTCGTTCCAAGCGCTCGGTTCCTTTAAGAGCGAGAACGGCTCGCTGATGCTGATGCAGGGCTTCCTGTATGGAATTTCTGCGCTGGTGATCGTGGCCTTCCTGACCGTGTGGACCGTCCAGCGGACCCGCGACATCGCCGTTCTCAAGGCCATGGGCGCGTCCGGCAGGTATGTGCTGCGCGACGCGATGACCCAGGCCTTGCTTGTGCTCGTGGCCGGCGCGGGGCTTGGCGGGGCGGTGGGTGTGCTCGGCGGGTTCGCCGCGGCGCAGGCCGCACCGTTCCTCGTCACTCCCGCCACCACGCTGCTGCCCGTGCTGGGAATTGTTGCCCTCGGGCTGGCGGGCGCCGCGCTGGCAGTCCGCCGGGTCACCGCGGTGGACCCGCTCATCGCCCTCGGCGGCAACTGAAAACCCCTCCCCTCCACGAAAGGTCCTTTCCGATGACTGTCTCCTCTTTGTCCGTCACACCGCTCGCCGCGTCGGCGGACAGCGCCGCACTCCCCCTGACCCTGGACAACGTCACCCTCGAATACCCGGACGGCGGCGGAACCATCAAGGCCCTGGACAGCGTCAGCCTGGGGGTCGCGGCCGGTCACATGGTCTCTCTCGTTGGCCCGTCCGGCTCGGGCAAGTCCAGCCTCCTGGCGGTGGCTGCCACCCTGGTCCGCCCCACGAGTGGGCGCGTGCTGATCGATGGGATCACTACGGCGGATCTGAAGGATGCCGACCGGACCGCCGTGCGCCGGGAGAAAGTGGGCATCATCTTCCAGCAACCCAACCTCCTGGCGTCGCTCACCGCCGTCGAGCAGCTGATGATTGGGCACCATTTGCGCGGAAAGCCGCTGAAGGCTGCGCGGTCCCGGGCTTTGGAGCTGCTGGGTCTCGTGGGGCTGGAGGCGTCTGCGGACAAGCGGCCGCACCAGCTTTCCGGCGGGCAGCGGCAGCGCGTGAACATCGCCCGCGCGCTGATGGGCAGCCCCAAAGTGCTGCTGGTGGATGAGCCGACGGCGGCGCTTGACCATGAGCGCAGCGCGTCGATCGTCGGGCTGCTTCGCCGGGTCACCGACGAGTTCCGGGTGGCCACGGTGATGGTCACGCACGACACGGAGTTCGTTCCGATGACGGACGCGGTGGCGGTGATGCGGGACGGCGGGTTGGCTGCGCCGGCGGTGCCGGAGCAGCCGGGCGCTGGCCTTGGGTGATACCGGACGGCCCTATGGTGCTCCGTTATCGTGCCCGCGCGAGCGTCGAGGTTGGCAGGGCAATGGCGATCAGAACGGGTTCAGCAGCCGGTCCACGAACTGCCGGGTGCGTTCCTCCCGAGGGTTACGGAGCACCGTGTCGGGGTGGCCGCGCTCCACCACCACCCCGCCGTCCATGAAGATGACCTCATCGGCGACCTCACGGGCAAACGCGAGCTCGTGCGTTACCACCACCATGGTCCAGCCCTCGTCCGCCAGCTCCTTGATGACAGTCAGGACGTCGCCGACCAGTTCCGGATCGAGCGCCGATGTGGGCTCATCAAAAAGCAGGAGCTGCGGACGCAGGGCCAGCGCACGCACAATTCCGACGCGCTGCTGCTGGCCGCCGGAGAGTTCGAAGGGATAGCTGTTTTCCTTGTCTTCAAGCCCCACCCGGGCCAGCAATTCCCTGGCTTCCTTCACGGCCTCCACCTTGGACCGCTTCTGCACCTGCACCGGGCCCTCAATGACGTTTTCCAGGGCGGTCTTGTGCGGGAAAAGGTTGTAGTGCTGGAACACCATCGCGCTGCGGTCCCTCAGCGCCGCCAACTGCTGCTTCGACACCGGGGCCGAAAAGTCGACGGTCAGCTCACCGGCGAAGTCCACCACTCCGGCGTCGGGAACCTCAAGCCCGTTCAGGCATCGCAACACAGTGGTCTTGCCGGAACCGGACGGTCCAATCAAGGTGACAACTTCACCCCGGCTGACGTTCACGTCGATGGATTTCAGGACTTCATGCCCGCCGAACGACTTGCGGAGTCCACGGACGCCCAGGAGCTGGGCGCTCTCCGTGGACCCGGAATCAGTGGGCAACATAGCGGTCCAATCTCTTCTCAAGGGCGGACTGTCCGCCGGCGAGGACCAGGCAGATGATCCAGTAAATGACGGCCGCTTCCAAATACAGGAGCATGAATTCCTGGCTGAAGGCCGCTACCTGCTGCGCCTGGCGGAACAGTTCGGTCACGAGGATCAGCGAAGCCAGCGAAGTGTCCTTGACCAGGCTTATAAAGGTGTTGGACAGGGGCGGGACGGAGACCCGCGCGGCCTGCGGCAGGATGATCCGGACCAGCGACTGGCGGCGGGACATCCCGATCGTATGGCCGGCCTCCCACTGGCCTTTAGGTACGGACAGGATGGCTGCCCGGATGACCTCCGCGGCGTAGCCGCCCACGTTGAGGGAAAAGGCGATGATGGCGCTCGGCCAGGGACTGATGGTGACCCCGATGGAGGGCAGCCCGTAAAAGATGACAAACAACTGCACCAGGAGGGGCGTGCCCCGGATCACCGAAATGTAGATCCGGGCGATCGTCGAGAGGACCCGGTTACGGCTTAACCGCATCAAGGCGACGATCAGGGCCAGCAGCAGTCCAAAGGCGAATGAGACCAGGGCCACAGGAATGGTCCCGGTAACGGCACCCAAGAGGATCGGTCCCAGTGCCCCCCAAACGAGTTCCCAGTTGATCATGACCCGGCGCGGCGTTCTTGAACGATGTGCATCGCCGCTACTTGGTCACGTCCGCGTCGAAGTATTTCTGCGAAATCTTGGCCAGGGTACCGTCGGCCTGCAGTTCGGTGAGCGCCTTGTCGACAGCGTCCGTCAGGCTGGTTGAGCCTTTCCGAAGCGCGACGGCACTCAATGACTTGTCTGTGGTTTCGGCGGCAATCTTGATGCTGTCATCGCGTGAAGCCTTCTGCTGGTCCAGGTAGGTCAGTTTGTCGTTGATTGTTGCATCGACCCGTCCCTGCTTGAGCAGCGCGATGGCCTGCGCCCAGCCCTCAACTGCCTCGACGTTGGCGCCGCTCTGCTGGGCCAGCTTGTACCAGTTGCTGGTCAACGATTGCGCCGTGGTTTTGCCGTTAAGACTGTCAAAAGAAGTGATGCTGTTGTTATCGGCCTTCGTGACAATGACGCCCGTACTGACCGTGTAAGGGGTCGAGAAATCATATTTTGCCTTGCGTTCGTCAGTGATCGAGACCTGGTTGGCTACGACGTCGAACCTTTTGGCTTCCAGGCCGGCAAAGATGGCATCAAACTGGGTTTCCTGGAACGTGGCCTTGACGCCCAGCTTGCCGGCGACTGCCGTGATGATCTCCACGTCGAAACCGGTGAGTTCCCCGCTGCCATTGGCATGGAACGAGAAGGGCTTGTAGGTTCCCTCGGTGCCGACCTTAAGCACGCCCGCGCTCTTGACGTCGCTCAAAGAAGTATCCGTGCCACCGGCAGGTGCCGAGCTGGATGGACCCGTGGACGCGGAACCGCATCCGGCCAGTGCCAGTCCGGCAGCCGCGATGAGGCCAATGACGGAAACTCGTGTGCGCTTCATAATGATCCTTCGTCCAGGAGCAGCAAGGGCTCGCCGACTTGGCGGCACCATCACTTGCGACGATAGCAACCTTGCAGAAAGATCGCAGGCACTGGCTTTATCCAACCTCACGAAGTGGCTCCGAGAGCAGTTCACAGGGTTCGCCGATCACAGCAGCCGCCGAGCCCGGGATCGCGGTTGATGAAAGAGTCAGGTTCCGTTGACGAGCGCTTGGATGTTCCAGCGTGCATCCGACGAACGTCGGAAAACCACCCCGTCCACTAGCCCTCACCCGCTCTGCCTACGCCAGTCATAATCGACAATTAACAAAACTTCTTGACCCTGCGAAAGCTCGAACGTAACCTCGCTCAGTAACCCCCACACCGCGGGCGGGCTAGTGGACTGCTGAACGGAACGAGTATCTACGGGTCCCGTTTCGGCTTTGCGTTTTCTCCCGACCAACGGTCCACTCCAGAGTGGACTCTGACTGCAGTTCACGAGAGTTGGCCCCATGATCTACCTGTGCCTCCTTCTATCCGGAGCGGCACTGCTGGTGAATGGGCTCGCACTGTTGGGCCGCATTTCCCCCCGGGACTCGGCGGTATTCAGCATCCTTATCGGCTCGACCCAGCTTGCCCTGGGTGTCACCTATGCAGGGCTTACCACCAGCCTGTCCCCCCAACTCTTCCTGGGTGCATCCGGCATGTTTCTGTTCGGGTTGACCTACGTGTATTGCGGGCTGGACATCCTCCTGCACCTCGGAACCAAGGGAGTGGGGTGGTTTAGCGGGTGGGTCGGCGGTTTTGGGATCTTTCTTGCCATGTCGTCGCTTCCCGGGGACCCACTGCTCGGTGTCCTGTGGCTGTCCTGGGCCTTCTTGTGGATCCTGTTCTTTATCCGTACGGCGCTCGGGCGCCAGGGCCTCACGCCGTTCAACGGCTGGTCACTCGTACTGACCAGTCAGGTAACAACGACAGTTCCCGCGTTCATGGGACTGATCGGATACTGGCCCATCGAGTGGGAGGTCGCTGCTGGAACCGCAGCGGTGGTGAGCGTACTCCTCGTGGCGGCAGCCTATCTGGGTCGG
This sequence comes from Pseudarthrobacter sp. BIM B-2242, assembly GCF_014764445.1. Classification (NCBI taxonomy): domain Bacteria; kingdom Bacillati; phylum Actinomycetota; class Actinomycetes; order Micrococcales; family Micrococcaceae; genus Pseudarthrobacter; species Pseudarthrobacter sp. BIM B-2242. The sequence goes on along the minus strand of NZ_CP061721.1, from coordinate 108,234 downwards.
GTCAAGGGCGGAGGCCGTCCCTTACCAAGCGCGCCTTCATCCAGACTGCCTACCCCCTACAACGCCTAGGATTCCGCCAAAATCGGCCACGTTGGGCCGGCGCATAGGCCCGCTCCTAACTTGGCGCCGGGCATCTGCGCACTTCCGCGAGGTTGACAGGGAAAAATTCCTGAGCTTCACTACTACATGATGGAATTATTATTTCACATGATGAAATTCGTCATGGATCACTAAGCAAAGGATTGTGATGTTTCTCGAAGAGTTCAACGAGTCCGACCGCTCAGACATTGTCGCCGCGCTGCGGCCCTGTCTTGATATCCCCCGGTGGATCGAGGAGATCGCCGACGCTCGGCCATTTTCATCAAGGCACGACCTGCTCCTCCTCGCCCGTCGCGCCGCATCCCCGTTCACCGCAGACGAAGTTGAATCCGCACTGGCTCACCACCCGCGGATAGGCGAACGTGCCCAAGGCAATAGTTCCGAGGCTCAGTTCTCACGGGATGAACAAGAGGCTCTCGGCGCTGCTCCCGCTGCAGTGATGACCGCAATCTCCGAAGGAAACCGGAGCTACGAAGAGAAGTTCGGACAGGTCTTTTTGATCCGTGCAGCCGGTCGCAGCAAGGAAGAAGTTTTGGAGGCCCTCCAGGTGAGGATCTCCAACACGCCGCACGAGGAAGTGCGCGTCGTCCAGCAACAGTTGCGTGAGATCGCAGTCCACAGGCTTGAGGGAATGATCAGCGAGTGACAACTTCACATGTAACTACCCACATTCTGGACACTGCTACAGGAAAGCCGGCGGTGGGAGTGCCCGTCGGGCTGCACGCTCTGGTTAGTGGTTCGTGGTCCGAGATCGCCGTTGCACAGACGGATTCCGACGGGCGGGTAAAGGAAATCGGGCCGGAATTCCTGCCCTCCGGAACCTACCGGCTGAAATTCACCACAGCAGAGTACTTCGCAGAACGGAACACTCCAGCCTTTTTCCCCGAGGTCGTGCTCACCTTCACTGTGGACAGAAATGAACCGCATTACCACATCCCACTGCTGTTGAGCCCATTTTCGTTTTCGAGCTACCGCGGGAGCTAAGAGGTGCCCGCCCCAAGGTGGCTACAGCTCCTGAGAAGCACGGGCATGTTCATGCGGCTGCAGGAAAGCTGGAATCTGGTCTTGGGGCTGGCCTGCCAGCCGCGCGAAGGGCTACCCACGCCCTATGAATGGCATTCCTGCCGCCGTGAGGATTAGGGAACCAACGGAGGCGGACGCCGGCATCAGGGCCATTAGCAGGACCGCGCGCGCCGCGTCCTCCACAGGGAAGGTAGGCTCCACCTTGCGGCTACCGTCGGCTTGGACTGCCCCGGACCCGACACCGATGTGGTCCATTAATTCGGTGGCGGTGTTGCCGATGTCGATCTGGCCGCAGGTGACGCCGAAGCCTCGCCCGTCCAGGTCGATGCTCTTGGTCAGTCCGGTCAGGGCGTGTTTGGTGACGGTGTAGGCAACGCTCCGGGGCCGCGGCGAATGCGCCGCGATAGATCCGTTGTTGATGATCCGACCGCCCTGGGGCGACTGCGCCTTCATCGCCCGGACTGCGGCAGCAGCACAGAGCATGGCTCCGGTCAGGTTCACAGCCAGCGTCGCCTCCGGCGTCGGTGACAACAGCAACTTTTAGGTCCAATTTTTGGGTATTTAGCACTGGACCTCCTTGGGAGTGGGGCAGCCATTGCGCCGCCGGCGAGAAGCCTACGGGCAACAAAACCGGGGAGTCAGTCAAAGGATCGTCCGGTCAGTCACAATCCGTTGATAAAGCGGCAGGAACCTGCGGAGACATGACTTTAGGATGGTTCCGGCATACCGGATACGGCTTGCCAACGCCACTTTTGAGGCTGCGTCGACAGGGTATCCACATCTCGACGTGCTTGGCCTGGCCGAGCCTGGCTCTCCGCAATTTTGCCGGCGGCAACCCCTCGTCTATTCTCGTAAGACAAGAAATCTTTCTCGCATTGCGAAAAAGACCGCTCGAATATTCAATGATGAAACGAGGCTTGGACGTGGCTGCAGGAGAAGATACCTCCCATATCCTCAGCGGGTTGACTAACCAGCTGCCTGATCGTGATCCGGAAGAGACCGCCGAATGGGTTGAGTCCCTGGATGCGCTGATCAGGGAACAGGGCACCGAGCGTGCCCAATACATCATGCGGAGCCTGCTGCAGCGTGCCGGCGCGCAAAGCGTGGGCGTGCCGATGGTAACCACCACGGACTACGTGAACACCATCCCGGTGGACCAGGAAGCACAGTTCCCCGGCAACGAGGAATACGAGCGCCGCTACCGGGCGTACATGCGCTGGAACGCGGCGATCATGGTGCACCGGGCGCAGAAGGCCAACATCGGCGTGGGCGGGCATATTTCCACCTACGCCGGGGCCGCGACGCTGTACGAGGTGGGCTTCAACCACTTCTTCCGCGGCAAGGACCACCCCGGCGGCGGTGACCAGGTCTTCTTCCAGGGCCACGCCTCCCCCGGCATGTACGCCCGGGCCTTTATGGAAGGCCGGCTGACCGAGCAGGACCTGGACGGGTTCCGGCAGGAGAAGTCCAAGGAAGGCCACGCGCTCTCCTCCTACCCGCACCCGCGGCTGATGCCCGGGTTCTGGGAATTCCCCACCGTGTCCATGGGCATCGGCCCGATGAACGCGATCTACCAGGCCCAGTCCAACCGGTACCTGCACAACCGCGGGCTGAAGGACACCTCGGACCAGCAGGTCTGGGCGTTCCTCGGTGACGGGGAAATGGACGAGCCCGAGTCCCGCGGCCTGCTCCAGCTCGCCGCGAACGAGAACCTGGACAACCTGAACTTCGTGATCAACTGCAACCTCCAGCGCCTGGACGGGCCGGTGCGCGGCAACGGCAAGATCATGCAGGAACTCGAAGCGTTCTTCCGCGGCGCCGGCTGGAACGTCATCAAGGTCGTCTGGGGCCGGGAGTGGGATGACCTGCTCACCCAGGACACCGACGGGTCGCTCGTGAAGATCATGAACGAGACCCCGGACGGTGACTACCAGACCTACAAGGCAGAATCGGGCGGGTTCGTCCGGGAGCACTTCTTCGGCAAGACCCCGCAGACCAAGGACATGGTCGCGGACCTTTCCGATGACGATATCTGGAACCTCAAGCGCGGCGGGCACGATTACCGCAAGGTCTATGCCGCGTACAAGGCAGCCACCGAATTCAAGGGCAAACCCACCGTGATCCTGGCCAAAACGGTCAAGGGCTACGGCCTCGGACCGAGGTTTGAGGGGCGGAATGCCACCCACCAGATGAAGAAGCTGACGGTGGAGGACCTCAAGGAATTCCGGGACTACCTCCGGATCCCCATTTCGGACGCACGGCTTGAAGAGGACCCCTATAGCCCGCCCTATTTCCACCCTGGCCCGGACGCCCCCGAGATCGCCTATCTCCTCGACCGGAGGAGGGTGCTGGGCGGAGCGGTCCCGGAACGGCGGCCGAAGCACCAGCCTGTTGAGCTGCCGGAGGCCAAGACCTTTGAGGTCGCCAAGCGTGGTTCCGGGAAGCAGCAGGCGGCCACTACCATGGCGTTCGTCCGGCTCCTCAAGGACCTGCTCCGCGACAAGAAGTTCGGGCACAGGATCGTTCCCATCGTGCCGGACGAATCACGGACCTTCGGCATGGATGCGTTCTTCCCGACCGCCAAGATCTACAATCCGGGCGGCCAGAACTACCTGTCCGTGGACCGGGACCTCGTCCTGGCCTACAAAGAATCCGCCCAGGGCCAGCTGATCCACCCCGGCATCAACGAAGCCGGCGCCGTCGCGGCGTTCACCGCCGCCGGCACCGCGTACGCCACCCACGGCGTGCCGCTGATCCCGGTCTACGTGTTCTACTCCATGTTCGGCTTCCAACGCACCGGCGACGCCTTCTGGGCCGCCGCTGACCAGATGGCCCGCGGCTTCATCATCGGCGCCACCGCAGGACGGACCACCCTGACCGGCGAAGGCCTCCAGCACGCAGACGGACACTCCCCCATCCTCGCCGCCACCAACCCGGCCGTGGTCACCTACGACCCCGCCTACGGCTACGAAATGGGCCACATCATCCGGGACGGCATCGAGCGGATGTACGGACCGGAATCTGTTGACCGTAACCTCATGTATTACTTGACGGTCTACAACGAGCCGATCACCCAGCCTGCCGAACCCGAGAACCTCGACGTCGAAGGTGTGCTGAAGGGCATCCACCAGGTCTCGGCGTCGGACGTTGACGGTCCCAAGAGCCAAATCCTTGCGTCCGGCGTCTCGGTTCCGTGGGCGCTGGAAGCCCAGCGGATCCTTGCCGAGGACTGGGGAGTTTCCGCGGACGTCTGGTCCGTCACGTCCTGGAATGAGTTGCGCCGGGACGGGCTGGCCGCCGAGGAAGAAGCCTTCCTCAACCCCGGCCAGCCTGCCCGTGTTCCGTTCGTGGCTAAGCAGCTGGCGGATGCGCAGGGGCCCGTGGTGGCTGTCTCCGATTATATGAAGGCCGTGCCGGACCAGATCCGCCAGTTCCTCCCCCACCAGTTCGCCACGCTTGGAGCCGACGGCTTCGGCTTCTCCGACACCCGCGCAGCAGCCCGCCGATACTTCAAAAACGACACGCACTCCATCGTCGTGAAGACCCTGCAACTGCTCGCGGCGAGGGGCGACGTTGAGGAGGGCGCGCCGTCGTACGCCATGGACCGCTACAAGCTCCTGGACGTGAACGCAGGAACCACCGGCGGGGCGGGCGGGGACGCCTAACCGGTAACACTGGAGGCAGGTTGGCAGCAGAGCTGGTTAGTGCGGCTGCCAACTTGCCACTTCATGATTGACGAGCGGTTATGGCGACGGTAGCCGCACCAAGGCCCACGGATGATTCGCTCACGGAGGAGCACGGCTGGGAGTTCCCGGGGGTCGGGGCTCCGGGGCACTTGTCCGGAATTGTCGAAGTCGGCGGCACTGGAACAGTGCCGCCGACTTCACCTGCTTACGAACTGCAATCCTGCAGCCCTGGGACGCTACCGATTGAAAACGGGCAGCGCTCGGAGCCATCGGGAGAACCCGCCGCCCCGCCGAAGACGCTCCGCGTCTGTGGGCACATAAAAGTCAGGATCCGTTCCGCTGCCCAGGGGGAAGTAGAACTCCTGGGCTACGAGGGTTTCAGCTTGTGCCGGTATCACCGGCGTCTTGTCCTGCGGGCACATCTGATCCTCCTCTGGATGGTTCATTTGGATTCCATATTGTGGAAGTAAAGTTTTACTATACGAAAAGCATAGATGTCCCACCCGTGCTCGTCAACGGATCCGGGGAGCCGGCAGTCACAAACCGATTTTTCAGTTTGTGATGTACAACACGGCCGGGCTGGGCTACGCTAATTGTCAATTCGTGGCCGAAAGCCACGTAACCTGGGAGCAGCAGGCAGGGTCGTAATGAGCTGACATCTATCGATGTCGGCTCTTTTTTATGGGCCGACGGTACAAGAAACGTGCGGGTAACGCGCGCTTACTTTCTATGTGGACGCAGTGCCACGTACCTGAAGTTGGGAATCTGACCATGAGCAGCAAAATCATCCTCGGCCACAACCAGTACGGCAAGGCCGAAGTCCGGGTTGTAAAGATCACGCGGGACACGGACCGCCATGAGATTGAAGACCTGAACGTCACCTCGCAGCTGCGCGGAGACTTCGCGGCCGCCCACCTGGAGGGCGATAACGGACATGTGGTGCCAACCGACACCCAGAAAAACACCATCTATGCCTTTGCCCGTGACGGCGTCGGCTCTCCCGAGGCCTTCCTCCTGCGCCTGGGCGAACATTTCACGTCCGGCTTCGCCTGGGTCACGGGAGGCCGTTGGGAAGCCGAGTCCTACAGCTGGGACCGCATCCAGGCGCACGGTGAGGGGCACAACCACTCATTCGTGCGCAACGGCCAGGAAGTCCGCACGGCGGTCCTGGTCCGGGACGGCGCCGACGCACACCTGATCTCCGGCCTGAGGGACCTGACCGTCCTGAAGTCCACGGAGTCGGGCTTCGTGGGCTACCCGAAGGACAAATACACCACTCTCGCCGAAACCACGGACCGTATCCTGGCCACCGACGTTTCCGCCCGCTGGCGCTTCAAGACCGGAACCGATTTCAATACCGTGGACTTCAACAAGAGCTACGACGACGTCAAAGCGCTCCTGCTCGAAGGATTCACGGAGAACTACTCCCACGCCCTGCAGCAGACCCTGTTCGACATGGGCACGAAGGTCCTGGAAGCCCACAGCGACATTGACGAGATCAAGTTCTCGATGCCGAACAAACACCACTTCCTCGTGGATCTTTCGCCGTTTGGCCTCGACAACCCCAACGAGGTCTTCTTCGCAGCAGACCGTCCCTACGGCCTGATTGAGGCCACAGTCCAGCGTGACGACGCCACCCCCGCTGACATCGCCTGGTCCGGCATCACCGGATTCTGCTAAATCATCGGTACTCCGACGGGCTCAATCACAGGCCACCGGCCGTCGCTGAGCAAGTGATTGAGCCCGTCGAATCCACAGCCAGACCACGTTAGACAGACGAAGACGTCTGCCATGAACCAGAAAGTCTGCCATGAACATCAACAAACCCCTTAAAGCCGCCACTCCGCGCACCAAACGCCCTGTTGCGGATCGTCCGGAAGACCAGCGCCTTTCCATCGGCAGCAGCTTTGCCTACGGCTTCCAGCACGTCCTCACCATGTACGGCGGGATCATTGCCGTCCCGCTGATCGTCGGCCAGGCGGCCGGCCTCTCCCCCGCAGACATTGGAGTACTCATCGCGGCGGCACTCTTCATGGGTGGCCTTGCCACCCTGCTGCAGACCATCGGCGTTCCGTTCTTCGGCTCGCAACTGCCGCTGGTCCAAGGCGTCTCCTTCGCCAGCGTCGCCACAATGGTGGCCATCGTCAGCGGGGGTGGCGGCCTGCCCTCGGTCTTCGGAGCGGTGATGGTTTCGGCAGCAATCGGCCTGCTGATCGCGCCGGTCTTCTCCAAGATCGTCCGCTTCTTCCCTCCCGTAGTCACCGGCACTGTTATCACCACCATCGGGCTGACGCTGATGCCTGTGGCAGCCAACTGGGCCATGGGTGGAAACCGGAAAGCAGAGGACTACGGAAGCATGGCCAATATCGGGCTGGCGGCCATCACCCTCGCGCTCGTCCTCCTCCTGAGCAAGGTCGGCAGTGCCACGATCTCCCGCTTGTCCATACTTCTGGCCATGGTGGTAGGCACCATCGTGGCGGTGCTGGCTGGCATGGCGGACTTTTCCAAGGTGGGCAACGGGCCTATCGTGGCATTTCCCACGCCGTTCCACCTGGGTGCGCCAACGTTCGAAATCGCAGCCATCATCTCCATGGTGATTGTGGTGCTGGTGATCCTGACCGAAACCATGGCGGACATTCTCGCCGTCGGAGAGATCGTTGGCACACGGACGGACTCCAAGCGGATCGCAGCCGGGCTGCGCGCCGACATGGGCTCCAGCCTGATCGCACCGATTTTCGGCTCGTTCACCCAGAGCGCGTTCGCGCAGAACGTCGGCCTGGTGGCGGTCACTAAAATCAAAAGCCGCTACGTGGTGGCGGCCGGCGGTGTGATCCTGGTGCTGCTGGGCTTGCTGCCCGTCCTGGGCCGCGTGGTCGCAGCCGTTCCGACCGCCGTTCTTGGTGGCGCGGGGATCGTCCTGTTCGGTACCGTCGCGGCCAGCGGCATCAGGACCCTGGCTAAGGTGGAATACCGCAACAACATGAACCTGATCATCGTGGCCGCTTCGATCGGCTTTGGCATGATCCCGATCGCCGCACCCACCTTTTACGACAAGTTCCCCACCTGGTTCGGCACCATCTTCCACTCCGGCATCAGCTCGGCAGCGGTCATGGCCATCCTGCTTAACCTGCTGTTCAACCACCTAAAGGCCGGCAACTCAGAGAACCAATCCGTGTTTGTTGCCGGCACCGGCCGGGTGGTCCGGGAAGAGGACCTCAAGTGCCTGGCCGACGGCGACCGTTATGAAGGCGGCAAGCTCATCGACTGCGACGGCAAGGAAGTTGCGGTCCAGTCATCCGGGAAGGCACCTGAACACTAGAACCACAGTTAACGACGGCGGCGGCCCTCCCGAAAGAAGGGCCGCCGTCCGTAGCGCTGCAAGCCGAACCACGTCAGAGACAGGATCAGGCGCGGTTGAGCTCGTCCGAAATCGCCTGCGCGGCTTCCCGAAGCATAGGGACGGCGCGGTCGCCGAAGGACCGGTCAACGCGCGAAACAGGTCCGGAGACCGAGATCGCGGCGGGGGTGGGGGCGTTGGGTACGGCCATGGCAAAACACCGGACGCCCAACTCCTGTTCCTCCTCGTCAATGGCGTACCCGCGTTCCCGGATCCGGTCCAAGTCCGCCAGGAGGGATTCGATGTCGCCAATGCTCTTGGACGTCGGCGTGGGCATTCCGGTACGCGCGACGATCCCGCGGACCGCCGCGTCATCAAGCTGGGCCAGGATGGCCTTACCCACGCCGGTGTCGTGGGTATGGGCGCGGCGTCCAACTTCGGTGAACATCCGCATGGAATGCAAGGAAGGAACTTGAGCCACGTAGATCACCATGTCCGAATCCAGCACGGCCATGTTGGCCGTTTCCCCCAAGTGATCCACGAGGGATTTGAGCTGCGGCCGGGCCACGGCACCCAGCTGCTTGTTAGCGCCTTCGCCGAGCCTGATCAACCGGGGGCCCAAGGCGTACCTGCGGTTGGGCAGCTGACGGATATAGCCAAGAGTGACCAGGGTGCGCAGGAGCCGGTGGATGGTGGGCAGGGGAAGGTCGGTCGAGGACGAGAGTTCACTGAGCGTGACGTCCCCGCCTGCATCAGTAATCAGTTCCAACAGTTCAAAGACGCGCTCAACAGACTGAACGCCTCCGGGGGATTTCTCAGCCATGGGACTGCTCCTGCGACTCGGTTTCCGACAAATCTTATCCGCATCGTGAAAAGAATGCCCTAGACGTCTCACGATACCGCATCGGAGATAGGCCGGCGGGACTCGGTTTCGAGGCTTGTAATTCCACAAAGTAGATAATAATATCCATAATACGAAAATATCTTTCCAGTAGTCCGGCCATCCATGGGCCAGAACAGAGGACTCTTCAATGGCGAACCCCAGCCCCGGAAATTCGATTACCCTGCGCGTGGAAGCGCCGTCCAGCTTCTCGGCCACCAGTGAGCTGGCCGCGGCAGTCGGAGCGGCAGGCGCAGCCATCACGGCATTGGACGTCACCGAGTCCCACCACGAGACCCTGGTTGTCGACGTCACCTGCAACACCACTGATGACGCCCACGCCGCGCGGGTCAAGGACGCACTCAACGCCCTCGAGGGCGTTTCCGTCCAGCACGTCTCGGACCGCACCTTTTTGATGCACCTCGGCGGCAAGCTTGAAGTTGTCCCCAAGGTCGCCCTGCGCAACCGTGACGATCTTTCCCGCGCCTACACCCCGGGGGTCGCCCGCGTATGCATGGCTATTGCCGAGGATCCCGCATTGGCCCGCAACCTGACCGTCAAGCGCAACACCATCGCTGTGGTCACGGACGGTTCGGCCGTCCTGGGCCTGGGCAACATCGGCCCGGCCGCAGCCCTGCCCGTCATGGAAGGCAAAGCGGCACTGTTCAAGCAGTTCGCCAATGTCGATGCCTGGCCCGTCTGCCTGGACACCCAGGACACCGAGGAAATCATCAAAATCGTCAAAGCTCTCGCTCCTGTCTACGGCGGCGTGAACCTTGAGGACATCGCCGCACCCCGCTGTTTCGAGATCGAGAACCGCCTCCGCGAAGAACTGGACATCCCCGTCTTCCACGACGACCAGCACGGCACCGCGATCGTCACCCTCGCCGCCCTGGTCAACGCCCTGCGCGTCGTTGACAAAAAGCTTGAGGACGTGAGAATCGTCGTGTCAGGCGTCGGTGCCGCCGGCTCCGCCATCATCCAGCTCCTCAAAGCCCAGGGCGCCCGCCATATTGTGGCCGCCGGCCGTTCCGGGGCCATTCACGCCGGCCAGGAATATGCCGACGAGCACCGAACCTGGATCGCTGCCAACACCAACGAGGAAGGCTTCGCCGGCACGCTGCACGAAGCCCTCAAGGGCGCGGACGTGTTCATCGGCGTGAGCGCACCGCACGTGATCGGTGAGGAACACGTTGCCTCCATGGCCAAGGACTCCATCGTGTTCGCCATGGCCAACCCCACCCCGGAGATCGACCCCGCCGTCGCGGCACGCCACGCTGCAGTCGTAGCTACCGGTCGCAGTGATTTCCCCAACCAGATCAACAACGTTCTGGCCTTCCCGGGATTCTTCCGCGGACTCCTGGATGCCGGAGCCTCGGACATCACCCCCGAAATGCTGGTGGCCGCGGCCGAGGCAATCGCCAACCGGGTGGCAGACGATGAGCTCAACGCCAGCTACATCATTCCCAGCGTCTTCGATCCGCACGTTGCGGCCGACGTCGCAACTGCGGTGGCACAAGCCGCAGGACATGCAGCAAACGCCGCCGCACCGCATGATGCTGCCCCGACGGGCGACGCGGTCTACGCCGCCGCACTCTGATGACACCGCCTGACCCGCAGCCAACGAAAGGACCAGAAATGGCCATCACCGTCACAGACCCCCGGCCGATCGACCGGGCTGAGGAAATCCTCACCCCCGAGGCGCTGGCATTCATCGAAGAACTTCACCTCCGCTTCGCCGGCACCCGCAACGAGACGCTCACTGCCCGCGGCGCCAAGCGCCAGAAGGTCGCAGAAACCGGCAAGCTGGACTTCCTGCCTGAAACCCGGGACGTGCGCGACGGCGACTGGAAAGTTGCAGCGGCGCCGGCACCTTTGCAGGACCGCCGGGTGGAAATGACCGGCCCCGCCTCCCCGGCGAAAATGGCCATCAACGCCCTGAACTCCGGCGCCAAGGTGTGGCTGGCCGACCTCGAGGACGCCAGCACGCCAACCTGGGGAAACGTCATCGACTCCATCCTGAACCTCCGCGACGCCGCCCGGGGCACCCTCAGCTACAGCTCCGCCGAAGGCAAGGAATACAGCCTGCGCACCGATGCGCCGCTGGCCGTGGTGGTGGCCCGACCGCGCGGCTGGCACCTGCCCGAGAAACACCTGCTGATCGACGGCGAACCCGCCGTGGGTGCGCTGGTGGACTTCGGCCTGCACTTCTTCCACGTGGCCAAACAACTGATTCTCAACGGCCACGGCCCCTATTACTACCTGCCCAAGATGGAGAGCCACCTCGAGGCCCGCCTCTGGAACGAGGTCTTCGTCTTCGCCCAGGACTACCTCGGCATCCCGCAGGGCACGGTCCGGGCCACCGTCCTGATCGAAACCATCCCCGCCGCGTTCGAGATGGACGAAATCCTCTACGAACTCCGGGACCACGCCTCCGGACTCAACGCCGGCCGCTGGGACTACCTCTTCAGCATCATCAAGTACTTCCGCGACGCAGGCGAACAGTTTGTCCTCCCGGACCGCGCCTCCGTGGCCATGACCGCACCCTTCATGCGCGCCTATACCGAACTGCTGGTCAAGACCTGCCACAAGCGCGGCGCCTTCGCCATGGGCGGCATGGCGGCGTTCATCCCCAACCGCAAACAGCCCGAGGTAACCGAGGCAGCGTTCGCCAAGGTCCGCGCGGACAAGACCCGTGAAGCCAACGACGGGTTCGACGGTTCCTGGGTGGCGCACCCGGACCTGGTGTCCACCTGCCAGGAGGTGTTCGACGCCGTGCTTGGCGATCCGGAAAACGGCGGCCGTCCCAACCAGCTGGACAAGCAGCGCCCGGAGGTCAGTGTCACGGCTGACCAGCTGCTGGACATCGCCTCGGCCGACGGCCAGATCACGGAGGCCGGGCTCCGCCTAAACCTCTATGTTGCCGTCGCCTACACCGGCGTCTGGCTCTCCGGGAACGGCGCCGTGGCCATCCACAACCTGATGGAAGACGCCGCCACGGCCGAGATCTCCCGGTCCCAGGTCTGGCAGCAGATCCGGAACAAGTCCCTCCTGGCGGACACCGGCAACACCGTCACCCGGGAACTCGTGGAGCGAATCCTGGCCGAGGAAACCGAGCGGCTCCGCACCGAAGCCGGCGACGAAGCTTTCACCCGCTACTACCGGCCGGCCAGCGACCTGATAGCGGAAATCTGCCTCTCCGAGGACTACACGGACTTCCTCACCACCCCGGCCTACGAACTGGTGGGCTGAGCCATGGCTGCCTCTTACACCCCGTCGCTCACCGCGGCGGATATCGCAGGCATCAATGCCCGGCTGGCCGCCACGGACCAACTGCTGGAGCGGAACTATCCGGACGATGACGGCTCACGCCAGCCCGTCCACACCGTCTACGTCCCCGCCGACCGGTTCACGCCCTCCTTCGCCGCCGATTGGGGTTCCCAGGCGCTGACGACGGCGGCAGCTCACGGCGGGCTGGAACGCCTGTGCGCGTTGCTGGGCCAGGACGCCCACCTCGCCGGGGCGGTTGCGTCCCGGGTCCGGGAAAAGCTGGAAAGCGAACCGATCGAGGACCTCCGCCTGGACTTCGAGGACGGCTTCGGGGACAGAGGCGATGATGCCGAGGACGCCGCCGCGGTTGCCGCCGCGTCCGCCGTGGCCGCCGCAGTCGCGGCCGGCACCGCTCCCCCGTTCATCGGCATACGGTTCAAGTGCTTCGAAGCTGCCACCCGTGCCCGGGGGCTCCGGACGCTGGACCTCTTCGTCTCCGGGCTCGCAGCGGCCGGCGAACTTCCCGAGGGCCTGGTCCTGACCCTGCCCAAAGTCACCACGGCGGCCCAGGTCCAGGCCATGGATTATGCGGTCTCCCGGCTTGAGGAAGTCCACTCCCTCCCTGCCGGCCGGCTCCGCTTCGAGGTCCAGGTGGAAACCCCGCAGCTCATCCTGGGGCCGGACGGCACCTCCCCGGTAGCGCAGCTGCCGCACCTGGTCCCGGGACGCATCAGCGCCCTGCACTACGGCACCTACGACTACTCCGCATCGCTGCAGATCTCCGCCGAATACCAGTCCATGGAACACCCCGTGGCCGACTTCGCCAAGGAAGTAATGCAGCTCGCTGTCGCGGGAACGGGCATCCGGCTCTCTGACGGTTCCACCAACATCATCCCCGTGGGTGACAACGTCGAAAACGCCTGGGCGCTGCACGGCCGCCTGGTCCGCCGGTCGCTGGAGCGCGGCTACTACCAGGGCTGGGACCTCCACCCCGCCCAGCTGCCCAGCCGCTTCGCCGCCACGTATGCGTTCTACCGCGAAGGACTCCCGGCTGCCGCGGCCCGGCTGCGGAACTACGTGGAGCAGACCGACGGCGGCGTGATGGACGAACCCGCCACGGCCCGCGCGCTGGCAGCCTTCGTGCTGCGCGGGTTCCAGTGCGGCGCCGTGGGCGTGGACGAAGTCCAGGCGCTTGCCGGCGTCGGCGTCCCGCACCTGACCGCACTGGCCCACCCGCGGCTCGCCGCCCCTTCCAACTCTTAAGTAAGGATCATCCTAATGGGAAAGTACTACTCCCCTGAGGGCGGCCTGCCGCCCCAGACCCACCTCACCACCGAGCGCGCCATCGTCACGGAGGCGTACACCGTCATCCCCAAGGGCGTCATGACGGATATCGTCACGTCCAACCTGCCCGGCTTCAACAACACCCGCTCCTGGATCATCGCCCGCCCCATCTCCGGCTTTGCCACCACCTTCTCGCAGCTCATTGTCGAGATCGGCCCGGGCGGAGGCGCCCCCAAGGCCGAGTTCGAGGCCGGGGTGGAAGGCGTCATTTTCGTTACCCGCGGCACAGTCAACCTCGCCCTCGACGGAGAACTGCACCAGCTGGAGGAAGGCGGCTACGCCTACCTGGCTGCCGGCTCGGAGTGGGGCCTGGAGAACGTGTCCGATGACGTGGTCTCATTCCATTGGATCCGCAAAGCCTACGAACGCCTGGAAGGCTACGAAGCCAAATCCTTTGTCACCAACGAAAAGGACGTGGAACCGACGTCCATGCCGGACACGAACGACGTCTGGAAGACCACCCGCTTCACGGACTCCAACGACCTCGCCCACGACATGCAGGTGAACATCGTGACGTTCCAGCCCGGCGGCGTGATCCCTTTCCCGGAAACCCACGTGATGGAGCACGGCCTGTACGTCCTTGAAGGCAAGGCCATGTACCTGCTCAACAACGACTGGGTGGAAGTGGAAGCCGGGGACTTCATGTGGCTCCGTGCCTTTTGCCCGCAAGCCTGCTATGCCGGCGGCCCGGGCGAGTTCCGCTACCTGCTTTATAAGGACATGAACCGGCAAGTCCGCCTGACCTGATCGCGACCAACTGAAACGGGCGGCCCTGCCAGGGGCCGTCCGTTTTTGTTTGTTGTGAATCCGGGAGGGGCCTCTCCGCTCCCTGCCGCCGCCCCTTGACTCCAGCTTCACCATTCCCTAGACTTTTCATAAAGCAGAATCTAAATTCCATAAAGCGGAAACGGATAAACCGGGACGCGAATGGGAATGTGGACACAAGCCCTCCCCGGAAGGACCTACGATGACGTACACAGTGAACTGCTCCATCCTCCTCACGGAGCTCCCCCTGCTCGAGCGCCCCGCAGCCGCGAAGGCCGCAGGCTTCGACGCGGTCGAGTTCTGGTGGCCTTTCGAAACCTCCGTCCCCACGGACGCCCAGGTCGCCAAATTCGAGAACGCCATCAAGGACGCAGGGGTCCAGCTCACCGGCCTGAACTTCAACGCCGGCAACATGCCCGGGGGCGACCGCGGCCTGGTCTCCTGGAAGGGACGCTGCTCCGAGTTCAAGGACAACATCGACGTTGTGGCCGGCATCGGTGAGCGCCTGGGCTGCCAGGCTTTCAACGCCCTCTACGGCAACAGGCAGGACGACTTCACGCCCGAAGAGCAGGACGAACTGGCGGTCAAGAACCTGGCCGCAGCCGCTGAAGGTGTCGCCCGGATCGGAGGCACCGTCCTCCTCGAACCTGTCAGCGGCGCCCCCCGGTACCCGCTTCTCACCGCAGCGGATGCCCTCACAGTGATTGCCCGCGTCAAGGAAGCCTCCGGCGCAGAGAACGTCAAGCTCCTCGCCGACTTCTACCACCTGGCAGTCAACGGCGACGACGTCGCAGCCGTCATCGACAACCACGCCAAGGACTTCGGCCACATCCAGATCGCCGACAATCCCGGCCGCGGCGCCCCCGGCACCGGCGAGCTTCCCCTCGGCGCATGGATCGCCCGCAGCCGCGAACTCGGTTACGAAGGCTACATCGGCCTCGAGTACAAGGAACCGCAGGAGACCGCGTTCAGCTGGGCCATCCGCGAACACGCCTCCCGCTAACCAACCGCCCAGCCCAACTGAGTAGCGCTATCTGTCGTTTAGTGCTCTAAACGACAGATAGCGCTACCTAGTTGGGTCCGGCTTCCGCAATCACCACAGACTTTCAGAAAAGGAACCATCATGAGCAACGTTGCAGTTATCGGACTCGGAATCATGGGCCTGCCCATGGCCATCAACCTGGTCAAGGCCGGGCACACCGTCACCGGCTTCAACCGCAGCCAGGACAAGATCGACAAGCTCGTCTCCGAAGGCGGCAAGGGTGCCACGAGCATTGCTGATGCAGTTAAGGATGCCGACGTCGTCATCACCATGGTGCCGGACTCCCCCGACGTTGACGGCGTAGTCAGCGGCACGGACGGCGTCTTCGCCAACGCGAAGAAGGGCACCCTCTGGATCGACGCCTCCAGCATCCGCCCTGACGTTGCCAAGAGGCTCGCCGACGACGCCCGCGAAGCCGGTATCCGCCCGCTGGACGCCCCGGTTTCCGGCGGCGAGCAGGGCGCCATCGACGCCGTCCTGTCCATCATGGTGGGCGGCGAAAAGGCAGACTTCGAGGCAGCCCAGGACATCCTGAACGCCGTCGGCAAGACAATCGTCCACGTGGGTCCGTCCGGCTCCGGCCAGACCGTCAAGGCAGCCAACCAGCTGATCGTGGCCGTCAACATCGAGGTCCTCGCCGAGGCCATCGCTTTCCTTGAGGCCTACGGCGTGGACACCGACGCCGCGCTCAAGGTCCTCGGCGGCGGCCTGGCCGGCTCCAAGGTCCTCGACCAGAAGGGCCAGAAGATGCTGGACCGCAACTTCGACCCCGGCTTCCGCCTG
Organism: Pseudarthrobacter sp. BIM B-2242; assembly: GCF_014764445.1. Taxonomy (NCBI): domain Bacteria; kingdom Bacillati; phylum Actinomycetota; class Actinomycetes; order Micrococcales; family Micrococcaceae; genus Pseudarthrobacter; species Pseudarthrobacter sp. BIM B-2242. Next base: position 92,005 of record NZ_CP061721.1, on the reverse strand, counting down.
GCCCTGCACCACAAGGACCTGGGCATCGTCACCTCCGCCGCCCGCGAAGCCAACGTCGCCGTCCCCCTCGGCGCCGTCGTCGCCCAGCTCGTCGCCGCCACCGTCAACCAGGGCGACGGCGCACTGGACCACTCAGGACTCTTCAAGCAGGTCCTCCAGTTCAGCGGCCGGAAATAAGCACCAGCGCCACAGGCGCCTAAGAAACACCAGCAGGGGACCCGCCGTCGTACATGAAAACGACGGCGGCTCCCTCAGCACACCCAAAAACAGCCCGCACGGGCCCCCAAAGTTTCACTAGGAGCACACCATGAGCAAGATGCGTACCGTTGATGCAGCGGTTGCCATCCTGGAAAAGGAAGGCGCCATCGAGGCGTTCGGCCTGCCAGGGGCAGCAATCAACCCCTTCTATTCAGCCATGCGGGCCCACGGCGGCATCCGCCACACCCTGGCCCGCCACGTCGAAGGTGCCAGCCACATGGCCGACGGCTATAGCCGCGCCAAGGACGGGAACATCGGCATCTGCATCGGTACCTCCGGTCCTGCCGGAACCGACATGATCACCGGGCTCTACGCCGCCTGGGCCGATTCCATCCCGATGCTGTGCATCACCGGCCAGGCCCCCGTGGCCAAGCTGCACAAAGAAGACTTCCAGGCCGTGGACATCGAATCCATCGCCAAGCCCCTCACCAAAATGGCCATGACCATCCTCGAACCCGGCCAGGTTCCCGGCGCGTTCCAGAAGGCGTTCCAGCTGATGCGCTCCGGCCGCCCGGGCCCGGTCCTGCTGGACCTGCCCATTGACGTGCAGATGGCCGAAATCGAATTCGACATCGACACCTACGAGCCCCTGCCCGTCGAAAAGCCCAAGGCCAGCCGCCGGCAGCTCGAAAAGGCACTGGACATGCTGACAGCCGGCGAGCGTCCCCTGATCGTGGCCGGCGGCGGCATCATCAACGCCGACGCCTCCGCGCAACTGGTGGAACTGGCCGAGATCCTGAGCATACCGGTTATTCCCACCCTGATGGGCTGGGGCGCGATCCCGGACGATCATCGCCTGATGGCCGGAATGGTGGGCCTGCAGACCTCGCACCGTTACGGCAACGAAAACTACCTGCGCAGCGACTTTGTCATCGGCATCGGCAACCGCTGGGCCAACCGCCACACCGGCGGCCTGGACACCTACACCGCCGGCCGCACATTCGTACACATCGACATCGAGCCCACGCAGATCGGCCGCGTCTTCTCCCCGGACCTGGGCATCGCCTCCGACGCGGGCGCGGCGCTGGCCGGCCTGATTGAACTGGCTGCCGAACGCAAGGCTGCCACGTCCCTGCCGGACTACAGCGCCTGGGTTGCCGAATGCCAGGAGCGCAAGGCCTCCCAGCACCGCAAGACGCACTTCGAGAACATCCCCATCAAGCCCCAGCGCGTGTATGAGGAGATGAACAAGTCCTTCGGCCGCGACACCATCTATGTGTCCACCATCGGCCTGTCCCAGATCGCCGGCGCCCAGATGCTGCACGTCTTCGGACCCCGCAAGTGGATCAACGCCGGCCAGGCCGGACCCTTGGGCTGGACCGGACCGGCAGCCCTCGGCGTCGTCCGCGGCAAGCCCGAGGAAACCGTCGTGGCCCTCTCCGGAGACTACGACTTCCAGTTCATGATCGAGGAACTGGCCGTCGGCGCGCAGTTCAACCTGCCGTACATCCACGTGGTGGTCAACAACTCGTACCTGGGCCTGATCCGCCAGTCCCAGCGCGGCTTCCAGATGGAACAAAACGTGTCCCTCGCGTTCGACAACATCAACAGCCCCGAGACCAACGGCTACGGCGTTGACCACCTCAAGGTTGCGGAGGGCCTCGGCTGCAAGGCCGTCCGGGTGCAGGACCCCAACGACCTCGCCGCAGCCTTTGACAAGGCCAAAGCCCTCATGGGCGAGTTCAAGGTCCCCGTGGTGGTTGAAGTGATCCTGGAAAAGATCACCAACATCTCCATGGGTGTGGAAATCAACGCCGTGAACGAGTTCGAGGAACTGGCAGAGACGGCCGCCGACGCCCCCACCGCGATCCTTGCGATGCAGGGCTAACCATGCGCATTGTGATCGCCCCGGACAAGTTCAAGGGATCGCTGTCCGCCCCGGACGTCTGCCTGCACCTGGAAAAGGGACTGCAGCGCGGGGCCGCTACGGCGCACATCAGCAACCTGGACATAGTCCGTTTACCGGTAGCCGACGGCGGCGAGGGAACCCTCGATGCCGCCGTCGGCTCCGGCTTCAGCCGCCGCACCGCTCGGGTCTCCGGACCCACCGGTGAACCGGTTGACGCGGAGTACGCTGTCCGGGGCAGCGAGGCCGTCATCGAGATGGCAACAGCATCAGGGCTCGCGGTTTTGCCCCGGGTCATCCGCGGAAACCAACCTGATTCGGTGTCCGCCACTACCGCTACCAGCCTGGGAACGGGCCAGCTGATCCGCGCAGCACTGGACGCAGGCTGCCACCGGATCATCCTCGGTGTGGGTGGCAGCGCCAACACCGACGGCGGCGCCGGCGTCCTTCAGGGCCTGGGGGCGCGCTTTCTGGATGCGGACGGCAATGAACTGCCCGCCGGCGGCGCAGCCCTGGCCCGCCTTGACACCATCGACTTCACCGGTTTTGAGCCCCGGCTGAAGGACACACGCTTTGTGCTGGCTTCCGACGTCGATAATCCCCTGCTCGGCGCACAGGGCGCCGCAGCGGTTTTCGGCCCGCAAAAGGGAGCCGCACAACAGGACGTCCGCATGCTCGACGCCGCCCTGGCCAGGTTTGTCGAAGTCCTGGCCAGGGAAATCGGTCACCGCGCCATCAAGGCCGCGGAAGCTCCGGGCGCGGGAGCTGCCGGCGGAGTAGGTTACGCCGCCATTGCCGTGCTGGCAGCAACCCGCCGCCCGGGCATCGATGTTGTCCTTGAATTCACCCGACTCGCTGAACGCCTGGCCGGGGCGGACCTGGTCATCACAGGAGAAGGCAGCCTGGACGAGCAAAGCCTGCTGGGCAAGACTCCCATTGGCGTTGCACGGGCCGCTGCCGCTCAGGGCGTTCCGGTCATCGCCGTCTGCGGACGCACCACCTTGGCGCAGGAGCAGGCAACCGCCGCGGGGTTCGAGGACGTCTACGCGCTCACCGAGCTTGAAACCAACGTCACCACGTGCATGGCAGAGGCAGGAACGCTTCTGGAGCAGGTGGGAATTCACATCAGCGAACAGCTGGCAGCAAAAAAGCTGTCCCGTTCCCCCATCAGCAAGGAGGACCTCCATGTCTAAAGAAGGCTTTGACCTGGTCATCCGTGGCCAGCACATCCTGACCACCGCCGGCCTTGCACCCCGTGAAGTGGGCGTCCGCGGCGGGAAAATCGTCGCCATCGAACCTCTCGGCAACGGCCTCTCCGGAACCGAGCTGATTGAGCTCGCCGACGACGAAACCCTGATCCCGGGCCTGGTGGACACCCACGTCCACGTCAACGAGCCCGGCCGCACCGAGTGGGAGGGTTTCGCCTCCGCCACCCGGGCTGCCGCCGCCGGCGGCGTCACCACCATCATTGACATGCCGCTGAACTCCATCCCGCCCACCACCACCGTGGACGGGCTCAAGCTCAAGCGCGAAGTGGCCGAGGACCAGGCATTCGTCGACGTCGGGTTCTGGGGCGGCGCCATTCCAGGCAACAAAGCGGACCTGCGCCCGCTGCACGACGAAGGCGTGTTCGGCTTCAAATGCTTCCTGCTGCATTCCGGTGTGGACGAATTCCCACATCTGGATGCGGATGAGATGGAGGAGGACATGGCCGAACTCAGGACCTTTGACTCGCTCATGATCGTCCATGCGGAGGACTCCCACGCCATTGACCGGGCACCGCACCCGGGTGGGGACCACTACGAAACATTCCTGGCCTCCCGCCCCCGCGGTGCGGAAAACAAGGCCATCGCCGAGGTCATTGAACGGGCACGCTGGACCGGTGCCCGTGCGCACATCCTGCACCTCTCGTCGTCGGACGCCCTGCCCATGATCGCCAGCGCGAAGCGTGACGGGGTAAAGCTCACAGTTGAGACGTGCCCGCACTACCTGACACTGACGGCCGAGGAAATCCCCGATGGCGCCACCGCCTACAAGTGCTGCCCGCCCATCCGCGAGGCCTCCAACCGGGAACTGCTGTGGCAGGGCCTGCAGGACGGCACCATCGACTGCATCGTCTCGGACCACTCGCCCAGCACGCTGGACCTGAAGGACCTGGAAAACGGCGACTTCGCCGTGGCCTGGGGCGGCGTGTCCTCGCTGCAACTGGGCCTGCCGCTGGTCTGGACCGAGGCCCGGCACCGCGGCATCCCGCTCGAACAGGTCATCTCCTGGATGTCCGAAAAGCCGGCCGCCCTGGCCCGCCTGGCCACCAAAGGCCAGCTCGCCCTGGGCTACGACGCCGACTTCTCCATCTTCGCGCCCGACGACGCCTTCGTGGTGGATGTCGCCAAACTCAAACACAAGAACCCCATCACCCCCTACGACGGCACGGCCCTCTCCGGCGTGGTTCGGAAAACCTTCCTGCGCGGCAGCCTGGTGGACGGTCAGACCCCCACCGGCAAGCTCATCCGCCGCGGCGGCATCTAAGGCAAGCCATGGCAGTACATGTGCATCACCCCGGGCGCCGTGCCGGTCAGTCTTTTCCCCGAGAATGCCCGCCTCCAGCCGTACGCGGCCTGGCGGTCTGGATCATGTGCGGATCCGAATCCGACGTGGACGGAGCGGCGCTGGCGCGTTCCGCCCGGCTGGTTCTCGATTACGCCCTTAAGTTTGCTCCGGAGGCAGAAGTCCAATGGCCTGCCCCCGGGGCTGCCACGTCCGCCGTGGAAGGAGCCGCAGCCGACTCCTCTCAGCTTCCTTCCACGGCGGAGCTTCCTTCCGCTGCGGGAAAGGGTGCAGCGTGGGCGGAAACCGCGGACGACCGCGGAACCCGGCTGCCGCCCTCAGCCGGTCCGGTCAGCCACGTGACTGTTGACCTCGCTGCCAACCAGGTCCTCCTGGACGGAAAGCCTGTGCATCTCACCGGTGTTGAATACAAGGTCCTCCGATACCTGGTGACGCACCTGTCCTGCATCGTGGGGCGGGAGGAGCTTCAGCAGTTCCTGGACACATTTGAAACGCCCGGCGCTGCCACCCGTTCCATTGATACGTACGTGGGCAGGATTCGGCGAAAGCTCGGAAACGCCCGCCAAGCCGTGGCCACCGTCCGCGGGAAGGGCTACCAGTTTGTACCCGGGGCACACGCCACCGTCCGCGGTCCCGCGGAATACTGCATATGACGCCAGAAGCCCCTTCACCTGATCTTTGCCTGCAACCGCCACATTCTCCCAAAGGAAATGCCATGATCCACGCCCTGACCGCAAAACTCCAGCCCGGAACCCGGGCCCCTGACTTCACTCTCAAGGACGCACAGGGCCGCGATACAGCCCTTGCCGATTACCGCGGGAAGAACGTCATTGTGTACTTCTACCCCAAGGCCGCCACCCCTGGCTGCACCACCGAAGCTTGCGACTTCCGCGACAACCTGGCGTCGATGCAGGGCAAAGGTTACGAGGTCATCGGCATCTCCCCGGACGCCCGCGAGGCGCTGGCCGGTTTCACAAACGATTTCTCCCTGACCTTCCCCGTGCTGTCCGACGAGAACCACGCAGTCGCCGTCGCCTACGGCGCCTGGGGCGAGAAGCTCATCGACGGGCGCGTCACTGAAGGCGTTATCCGTTCCACTGTTGTCCTGAACGCCGATGGGTCCGTACTTCTCGCGAAGTACCACGTGGATCCCCAGGGTCATGTCGCAGCACTGAGACAAGAATTGGGCATCTAAGGCACCCTTCTCAGATTTTCCGGAGGCCAGCGCGTCCTTCATATGAGGGCGTCGACGACCGCCAGAGACCACGGGCTCGGCACACACACCTTGAGGAGATTGCCATTGCGCCAGCATCATTCGAAAAAGGACAGCAAATTTACCTTCAGGCCAGGAGACAGGATCGAAGCTTTCGATGGAACAGAACATTCCCGCTATGTGGTCATCGGGCTGAAAACTGGCAAGTTCCAGCCCGAATATGCCGCCAACTCAACTTCTATGTCGCCCTCGTTGACGACATGCTCCGGCGCGATCACCATAACGAGACCATAGGAATGCTCATCTGCGGCACCAAAAACGACCGAAGCGTCCGATACAGCCTCGGACGCTCAACATCCCCCATGGCCGTCTCCGCCTACACCTACGACAAATTGCCCGCAGCGGAACAGAAAGCACTTCCCGACGAGGGACACCTCGTCGCCGCCTTGGAATGGGCCGAACCGGACTCCGAAGTAACCGAAAGTGCCGAGTAAAGGGCCTTCAAAATCGACCCGCAGTGCGGGAATCAGCCTGAATTGTCCAGAGAACTTTGAACAATTCAGCTGTTGTGCGCATCGGGCCGGCAAAGTTGTCGTCGACATCATTGCTTTGTGCAGACACTGTCTGCACAAAGCAGCATCCAGGATCGGGCACCCCGGAGCGCCTCCAACCACGGCCGACGTTTTTGCTTTAGCCTTTCAAAACTTTCGTCGATCCGACAGGACCCGCGTGCAGAACGGCATTTCAGGCAGCAACATGGGCGGCGGCCCCAACAACGACGGCCAAGTCCGCAATCATCACGAACAGGCACTGGCACGTGGTGACAAGAGAATCCTGTTCCGCACCGTGGAAGGTAGGCTTCACAGCTACGCCAAAGATGAGCTCGGAGTGGTCACTGCCAGCTCCCACCCCCAGGTGCGGTCCGCCGGCGGCTTCCTGGTGATGGCTTGCGTCTTCGCTGCCGTGGCAGTCTTCTCTGTCTTTCTGGTGGCCGGACCCACCAGCAGGGGCCAAGATCCCATGTGGAGCGCCTTGTTCCTGACGGCGGCCGGGTTGGCAGGGGCGGTGTACGCCGTGGGGATGGCGAGAGTGGCAGCTAGGGCTAAACGCCTGCGGGCGGAGCGGGGAATCCCCGACCAGACGACCCGCCAGTTCGACTAATTCATCGCTGCGGCGCTATTGGGAACACGGGACAGTCAATAAATGATGGAGCCATCCACACGGTCGAAGCGATCAAGCCCCTGTTTCCACCCGAAGGAACATATGAAAAGCGGCCTGATGCAGCTCTCTGCGCAGTGGTCCTGGCACCAACTTTGGTCTCCTGCGCGCCAGGACAACGTGCCGACCAGAGCGAAACGCTGAGCGAGGTCAAACCGATGATCCGCTCCGCGGTGGATGACATCGAGGCGATGTTTCCTGAAGCATCGGTCCGTGCCTCGGATAACCTTGACGAGCTATCCAGCTGTGCGCGGCCCAAGGACGACAGTCACGACGGGGAGTGGCGGTTGAGCGAGATGAGGTGGATCGACCTCAGCGGCGGGCGGAACCAGGCTCAACTTCTTGATGACATCAAGAACCACATGGCAGCCGAGGGATGGGCACCTGGTGATAACCATTTCACGAATGGTGTTGATCAACTTGAACTTGCCCATACGGACCTTGGGTATATCTTCCTGTCCTTTGACGAGTGGAAACCAAACGCGCTGACGGTAAACGCTATGTCTGACTGCTATTACCTTCCCGACCATGAATATGCATCGGATTTTCAGTAATGCCAGGGGACTCCTAATTCACCCCAGTACTCGAACTGAATGGGAATTAGGAAAAGAGGGCACACACGTCGTACCGGCACGCAGAGAACCGAACAGTCCACAGGTGGGGTCAGTCCGGGTTTTCCACGGCTGGAATCGGGAGCTATTGGGGTAGCTCCCTCAGCAGCCGTAGCGGTGGACAACCCATCAGGATTGTCCCCGGCTGTGGGGCAGCGGAACTCATTGTCCAGACAGTCTCTGGACAATTGCGCAACAGGCTGTTGCACAATGCCAGGCACCTCGCCGACCCGAGCTCATCACCAGGGTCGGCTGTCAGGTTTGAATCTGAGATTGTTCGCCGGGGACGTGTAGGAACTTCCTTTTGACCCTATTCTGCCGCTTACTTCGCGTCCGCCTGACGTCAGGTTGGGGTGGGCCCTTCACTGACGAAAAGCCTCGGAGCTACACCATCCGGACGCCATGGGATGGGAGCCGCTGGCCGTTGAAGCTGGAGTGCGCAGGTCTAGCTCCCCCGACACGATCGCTGTCAGTTCCAGGTACGGCGTATGTACGTTCCTGGTTGTTGTTCTACGACGCGCCGGCTGTGGGCTCCTTCCTGCATCAGCCACAGTAGAGATCCGTCGGCCATGACAGCTTCGACCCGCCCGCGGTCGGTCACGCTGCCCTGAGTGTGAACTTCGACGTCCTGGCCGGTCAGCACTGTCCAGTCGTCGATAGGCTGCCACGGTGCGAAAGAGTGGATGTTTGTTTGGTCTTGATTCGGCGTGGTGCTTGTTGGCATGTCGTCCTCGAGTTTCATGGCAGCAGAACGCTGAGCAGATTTGTGACGGGGAGCATGGCGTTCGTAAGTGATGTTGTCTTTTTGCGTTTACCCGAACAGGACGGCCGCTTCGTCGTAGCGCTTCTGCGGAACGGTCTTCAGCTGGCCCACTGCCTTCTCAAAGCCCACGTGCTCGATGTCGGTGCCTTTGAGAGCCACCATGGTGCCCCAGTATCCCTCCACCACCGAGTCGATGGCGGCCATGCCCAGGCGTGTGGCCAGCACCCGGTCGAACGCTGAGGGCACGCCGCCGCGCTGGATGTGGCCCAGGATGGTGGCCCTGGTTTCAATGCCGGTCCGGGCTTCCAGCTCGGGGGCCAGCTGGTCCGCGATGCCGCCGAGGCGGGGCCGGCCGAAGGTGTCCAGGCCGCGCTCAGAGTGGGGGGATTCCATGTGGTCCGGAACGAAGCCTTCGGCGATGACGACCAGGGGTGCGCGGCCACGGTGGTGGGCTTCCTTCACCCACTGGGTGACCTGGTCGATGCTGACTTTTTGTTCCGGGATCAGGATGGCGTGGGCGCCGGCTGCCATGCCGGCGTGCAGGGCGATCCAGCCCACGTGCCGGCCCATGACCTCGGCGATCATGCAGCGGTGGTGGGACTCACCTGTGGTCCGGAGACGGTCGATGGCTTCGGTGGCGATTTGTACGGCGGTGTCGAAGCCGAAGGTGTAGTCGGTGGCGTCGAGGTCGTTGTCCACGGTCTTGGGGACGCCGACGATCTTGAGTCCGGCGTCGGTGAGGCGTTTGGCCGCGGCCAGGGTGCCTTCGCCGCCGATGGCGATGATCGCGTCGATGCCCAGGCGGTCCATGTGGGCCTTGATGACGTCCGGGCCGCCGCCGTTTTCGAAGGGGTTGGTGCGGGAGGTGCCCAGGATGGTGCCGCCCTGTTTGGCGATGCCGCGGACCATGGTGCGGGGGATGTCGATGATGTCGCCTTCAACCAAACCGCGCCAGCCGTCGAGGAATCCGACGAACTCGTGGCCGTGGGTGGCGATGCCCTTGAGGACGGCGCCGCGGATGACCGCGTTCAGGCCGGGGCAGTCGCCGCCGCTGGTTAGGATCCCAATTTTCATGCGTAATTCCTAGGTTGAGTTGCCATGTTGGAAAGGGGCCATCAGAAAAGCCCAAGACAGCCATAAGGCTGAGTTCGCCCTATCGCCTGCGTGTATTACCAGGTTGTTCGTTCGTAGCTCATGCCGTAGGGAACATTTGGGTCAAGGCTTACGATGACCGTTCCCGGAGCCGTCCGGGTTACCAGAATTCCCTGCTTCCGATACCTCGCGTAAGCAGCGAGTTCTTGGACTGCGGCCTCCACGCCGGCCTCCAAATGGGATCGTGTGTGCACGTGGATGGTGATGGAATCGTGTTGCGTGCGTTCATGCTCGTGGAAGTCGGTGCAGGTGGAATTCTCTGTCTGCATTTATCCACTGCTCCTATTGTTCATTCTCGGTGGGATCTATAGCCTTGGGGGTTGTTCTTTTGCCAGCGCCAGTGGTCTTCGCACATTTGGTCCACGGACTTGGTGGTGGACCAGCTCAGGTCGGCCAGGGCGGAGGTGGCGTCGGCCCAGAAGGCAGGGAGGTCTCCGGCGCGCCGTTCGGTGATCTCGTAGGGGATGGGCTTGCCCACGGCCTTTTCAAAGGCGCGTAGGACCTCCAGGACGGAGGAGCCCGTGCCGGAGCCGAGGTTCCAGCGGAACACGCCGGTGCGTCCTGCGATATGGTTCAGCGCCGCGACGTGCCCCTCCGCGAGGTCCATCACGTGGATGCAGTCGCGCAGGCAGGTGCCGTCGGGGGTGTCGTAGTCGCCGCCGAAGACCATGAGCTTTTCGCGGCGGCCCACGGCCACCTGGGCGATGAACGGGACCAGGTTGTTGGGGATGCCCTGGGGATCCTCGCCGATGCGGCCCGAGGGGTGGGCGCCCACCGGGTTGAAGTAGCGCAGCAATGCTATGTGCCAGCGGGAGTCGGCCGCGCCGAGGTCGGGAGGATGTCCTCGATCTGTTCCTTGGTGCGTCCGTAGGGGTTGTTGGCCCCGATCTCCATCTTTTCCACGTAGGGGATGGGGTTGTGTTCGCCGTAGACGGTGGCGGAGGAGCTGAACACGATGGACCGGACGTCATGCCTGTCCATCAAACGGATCAGGTTCAGGGTGCCCACAAGGTTGTTGGAGTAGTACTTCAACGGCTCCCGCACGGATTCACCCACCGCTTTGAGGCCCGCGAAGTGGATGACTGCGTCGATGGCGTTGCCGGCGAAGACCTTGTCGAGGGCTGCCTCGTTCACCAGGTCTACGTGATGGAACTCTGCGGTCTTGCCGCTGAGTTCCGCCACGCGGCGCAGTGATTCGTCGCTGGAGTTGACCAGGTTGTCGATGACGACCACGTCGTGGCCGGCTTCCTGCAGGGAAAGAACGGTGTGGGAACCGATGTAGCCCGTGCCCCCTGTGACCAGTATTTTCATGAGCGGGTGTGGGTTGGGTTGGCTGGTATCGCTTCGATGTTCCAGCTCGCGGTATGACTTTGCCCCGGGAGGAGGACTATGAGGTCTGTCCTGGTGTTGAAGGCATTAGGCGGACAGGTCATTGGTTCTACTGCCAAGCCGGCTCTGCTGGACTCTGAATCCGGGAGGTCGGCTGTGTGTATCTGAACCCAGGGACAGTCCCGGCCCCATGTCATCGAAGTTCCGGACCCGTCCCATGTAGTCAGGCGTGCGGTTGAGTAACCTTCGTTGTCACGTACGAGATCGGTGAAGGCATGGTCCAGTGTTGTGGAACCGATGGGGCGGGGGGCGACAAAGTCGTAGTGTCGGTCCTCTGAAACGTCGCTAACTCCTGTAGGTATCAGAAGGTCTGGGGTGACTTGCTGCACTTTTCGTGCGGGCAGCTCGAGAATCCAGTCGTCGATCCGGCCCTCGCCGGCGACCAGGTATGGGTGTCCGGCGGCCCCGTAAGGTGCTGAGCCGGGGCCGGTGTTTGTGGCTGTGACAGTGGTGTGCAGCCCGGAAAGATCCAGCTGGTAGGACACCTGTATGTCCAAACGGAAGGGGTAACCGCTCCTCGCTTGAACGACGGTGGACAGAATAGCCGAGGTCTCGTCGGATTCCACGGGGCACCAGTCTTGCCAGGCCAATAGGCCATGAAGTGCGTGGCCCCGGCTGGGTTCGTTGATACCGAGCTGGTATTCCACGCCTTCGAATTCATACCGTCCCGCGATAACCCTGTTGGGCCAAGGCGCCAAGACTGCGCCGCGGTAGGCGGGGCGGACCTGATGTTCCGAAAAGGGGAGAATCAGGTCCCTGGCGTTGTGGCGCAAGGAGCGTAACGATGCGCCGACGCTGGCTATTTCGGCGGTGTAGGGGCCGCAGCGCAGCGTGGTCTGTCTACCTGAGATCGGGACGGTATCGGTGCTCGTTCTGGACATTACGAGGCTGGTCATTTGGGGGCCGCCAGGCGGAAGGTGAGCGTCCGCGCCTCCGGCGCCAAGGCGGACTCGGGCCAGACATCCGGGCCGCACGAGCGGGTGCCGAGCCCGTGCTGGGCCGCGTCGAGGTATAGCCATGAACGCGTGGCGGGAGGCAGCTCGTGCGGGTGTGTGGCTGCGGCTAATTCCTGGGCCGTGTTGCGGCTTAGGGTGAAGCCCGGCAGGCGGCCCCGTGCGTCCGGGAACGCGTCGAACTGTACCCATGGTTTTGAGCCCCGGAGCAGGTCGAGGGAGCGCAGACCCCCGCGGTGACCGGTCTCCTGCGGGCGCGCGTACGGCACGGCGAGCTGATCGATCCCGGCTGCGTACCGTCCTACATGCGCGGCTTCGAGGCTGTCAGGGTAGGACTCGTGCGGGCCCAGTCCGAACCATGACGCTGCGTCCACGTCGGTGGGCAGCCCGAACCGCACACCGGCGCGGGGCCACACGCCGTCCCAATCGGAGGACGGCAGAATGTCCACCCGCAGCCACAGACCTTCGGGATCGAGGATCCATTGCTCCTCGACGGTGACGGTGCGGACCTGGTCCGCCGCGGCGTACCGGGTGCGCACGCGGAGGGCTCGTTCATCGAGCACTTCGACTGCCTCAACGCGCCCGTGCAGCCGATTCAGTCCGGCCGCGTGCCAGCGCGCTGCCGAGGAAGGCCCGGGAGTTCCTACGCCCGGGATACCGTCTGCGTCTGGTGCCCAGGGGTCGGTGTCGATGTATCCGCCCCGGGATTCGCCGCGATCATTGTCCGTGGGTGCCCGGAACAGCTCAAGCCGGGGCCCATCCACAGGGAGGCCGGCGAGTGTAACGAGCCGCCCTTCATCGAAGACTGCCGGCCCGAGCTCCAGGAGCCCAGCGCCTTCTCCCTGCCGCCAAGCTCCGCCCGGGAGCCCGGCAGCGAACGGCAGCGGGCGCTTTGCGGGCGGCGCGAGACGGCCCTGCGCTGAGGCGACTTCGTGCCCGGAAGGCGCCCACCCGGCATCCTGCGCGAGGACCGCCTCGACGGTCACCCATACCTCTCCCATGCATCCTTCGGCGGACACTGGAAGGGGGACTGCGGCCGAGGCGCCAGGGGCGAGAGGACCACCGTCGAGCCCATCGACGGCGAGCTCACCGGAGGCGACCGGTTCGCCGTCGTCCTCAAGGCGCCAGCGAAAGACCAGGTCTCCCAGATCCGCGTTGTGTCGCAGGTTTGCCACCCGTATAAAGGGCTTGCCGCCCGGCTCGAGCCCTTCAAAGGTAAGTCCCACGGGCGCCACGACGGTCTTGAACTCGTACAATCCCGGCGAGGGTGTCGAGTCGGAGAGGACGAGGCCGTCGAGGACGAAGTTGCCGTCATGGATTTCCTCGCCGAAGTCACCGCCGTAGGCGAAGTATTCGGTGCCGTCCGCAGTGCGGGCGGCGATACCGTGGTCGCGCCACTCCCACACGAACCCGCCGTGCAGCCGCGGGTATTTGGCGACGAGGTCCTCGTACAGCGAGATGTTCCCGGGCCCGTTGCCCATTGCGTGGACGTACTCGCACAGAACAAACGGCTTGGTCCGCTGCCGCGCCCCCTCAGCAGGGGAGCAGCCCAGCAGCGGTGTGGTATCGCCGTCGCGTCCGATCGTCTCCACCTCGGGCAGCGTCGCGTACATGCGGGAGTACACGTCGGTGTACGCGCCGGCGTAGTCGTTTTCGTAGTGGACCGGTCGGCCCGCATCCCGTGCATGCACCCACGCGGACATAGCGGCGAGATTTTGTCCTGTGCCGGACTCGTTGCCGAGGGACCACATGACGATCGAGGGCCGGTTCTTGTCCCGCTCCACGGTCCGTTCGATCCGGTCAAGGAACGCCTCGCGCCACATCGGCTCGTCGCTCGGGTTCCGGGCCCAGCCGTGCCGCTCGAACCCATGCGTCTCGAGGTCGCACTCGAGGATTACCCAGAAGCCCATCTCGTCCGCGAGTTCGAGCAGTCGCGGGTGGGGCGGGTAGTGGCTGGTACGGATTGCGTTGACGTTGGAGCGCTTCATGAGCGCGAGGTCCTCGCGGGCGAAGTCCTCGTCGAAGACGCGGCCGTGCGTGGGGTGGGTCTCGTGGCGATTGACACCGTGGAACACGACTTTGCGGCCGTTGACCAGGAACTGGTCTCCGACAATTTCTACCGTGCGGAAGCCGATCCGCAGTGAAACCGTCTCGGCCTTGCTGGCCACGGTCGCATCGTAGAGCCGCGGGGTTTCGGCGGTCCAGGGCTCGACGACAGAAACAGGTACCGGTGCAACATCACCGGGAGTGGCCCACTCGACATCGATGCCGAGCTCGGGTACGCGGAGGCGAACAGGGTACGACGATGCCGGCGCTTTCACTTCCGGCTCTAGGGTCCCCGCCCCGTCGTTGTAGCCGGTCCGGAGCCAGACGTCCTCGATGCCGTCGGCCGGGCGGGAGAGGAGAGTCACCGATCGGAAAATTCCCGGCAGCCACCATTGGTCTTGGTCTTCGAGGTAGCTGGAAGCGGACCATTGATGGACGCGGACTGCGATGGTGTTGGTACCTGTGCTGACAGCGTCGGTGACGTCGAACTCCTGGGCGAGGCGACTTCCGGTGCCCCATCCGATTTCTGTGCCGTTGACCCATACCTTGTACCGGGATTCGACCCCGTCGAAGCGCAGGGCGACGCGGCTCTCGCCGCCTTTGCCGTTGGCTTTCCAGCCGTCGGGGAGCTCAAACGTACGGCGATAGTCTCCGGTGGGGTTTTCGTCGGGGACGAACGGCGGGTCGATCGGGAAGGGGAACTGCACGTTCGTGTAGATCGGGCGGCCGTACGATCCGTCGCCCTGCAGCACCCAATGGGAGGGCACGGTGAGCGACGCCCACGTAGTGTCGTCGTACTCCGCAGCGGCCATCGCCTCCGCGGCCTCCCCCGGGGGCAGTACCCCGCGCCCGCCGAGTGTTCCGGGGACTCCGTTGAGGAGTCGGAATCGCCAGTGCCCGTCGAGGGACAGGGACGGGGCGTCGGTGCGAAGCCAGGAACGGGCCGGTACTCGCCGTCCTTCTCCCGGGCCCGGGTCGGTGACATAGGCGGTGGAGGCTGTTGCCTCCGCGGGGCGCGGGCTCATTTGACGGCTCCTTCTGTAAGGCCTCCGCGCCAGAAACGCTGAAGGACGATCATGGCGATGGCGAGCGGGATGACAGACAGCAGTACCCCGCCGGTGGTCAGCTGGTAGAACTCCGGGAGCCGGTCGGCCTGACTAAGCCAGTTGTTCAGACCTACCGTGATGGGGAAAAGCTTCGAGTCGGAGAGCATCACGAGCGGCAGGAAGTAGTTATTCCAGATCCCCACAAGCTGGAACAAAAACACCGTCACCAGGGCCGGAGTGAGAACCCGCAGCCCCACGGAATGGAAGATACGCAGCTCGCCGGCACCGTCGATTCGCGCAGCCTCCAGCAGCGCCGGATCCACAGTCGCCTGCGCATAAACCCGGCACAGAAACAGGCCGAACGGCGAAACGAGGGAGGGCAACAGCACGCTCCAGTACGTGTTGGCGATACCGAGCTGGCTGAAGAACAGAAACAGGGGCAGGGCCGTGGCGGTGCCGGGAACGAGCACGCCGCCAAGGACGAGCCCGAAGATGAGACTGTTACCCCGGAAGTTGTACTTGGCCAGGGCGTAGCCGCCAGCAGCGGCGAAGTAAGTCGCGGCCAGTGCGCCAACCCCTGCATACAGGATCGAGTTGAGGAACCAGCGCACGAAGACGCCGTCCCCGTAGGAGAGGACGTTCGCCAGGTTGTCCCACAGGACGAAATTAGGGGCGAACAGGAACCCGTTGGTCGCGAACAAGTCACCGCTGGTCTTTGTCGCCGCGACCACGACCCAATAAACGGGAACCAGGAAGTAGAGCGCGGCGACGACAAGCAGCCCCGTCACGAGAATCGTTGTTGAGCCGGGGCGCCGGCGACGGGTCACAGGCGGCTCCCCTGCGACGCTCTGGGGCCGGCTAATGGTAGGAGTGGCTGTCATGAGGACTTCCTGTTCGTGAACCGGAGGAAGGTGAAGGAGAGGATGAAGGCCGCGAGGGCGATGAGCACGGCCTGGGCGGCGGCGACGTTGTAGTCGTTGTACGCAAAGGCAGTGGTGTAGGCGGACAGGTTCGGGGTGTACTGGCTGTCGACGGCCGGCGCAACAGTCTGGAGGACTTGTGCCTCGGCGAACAGCTGAAGCGTGCCGATGATCGAGAACACCGTGGTGAGCACGAGGGCGGGCCGGATAAGCGGCAGCTGAATGGTCCACGCGACACGGAAAGGTCCGGCACCGTCCACACGCGCAGCTTCATAAACCTCGTTAGGGATTGCCTTGAGCTGGGCTATGACGATCAGCATGTTGTAGCCCGTGTAGCTCCACGTAACGATGTTGGCGATGGACCACAGCACGGTATCCGGGCCAAGGAAGTTCACGGTGATACCCACAGACTTGGCAGCGTCCACGAGCGGGCTCAGGCCTGGGACGTAGAGAAAAGACCAGAGAATGGTCGCGATGACGCCCGGCACGCCATACGGCATGAAGAAAGCCGCGCGGAAGAACCCGGGCCACTTAGCCGAGGCCGACTCCAGCAGGAGCGCGAGAACTGTACAGAGGGCGATCATGACAGGAACCTGGACCACGCCGAAGAGCAGCACGCGGCCGATTGAGGCGAGGAAGCTTCCGTCCCCGAGGGCGCGGGCATAGTTCTCGAACCCCGCAAATCCGGAGTGGACGCCCGTCTCGCCGAAGAGGCCGCTGCGGGTAACTTTCGTGAAGCTCGAACCGACTGCAGCGATGATCGGGAAGATGAAGGTG
Source organism: Pseudarthrobacter sp. BIM B-2242 (assembly GCF_014764445.1). Lineage (NCBI taxonomy): Bacteria > Bacillati > Actinomycetota > Actinomycetes > Micrococcales > Micrococcaceae > Pseudarthrobacter > Pseudarthrobacter sp. BIM B-2242. The sequence continues at coordinate 75,245 of NZ_CP061721.1, read as the reverse complement.
AGGGCGAAGAGCGCCAGGAAGGGCGCAAGCAGGATCCAGGGTGCGCGGGTGACGGTGCGGCGCTGCTGCCTTGCCCGTCCGTGCCTATCCCGCTGGGGTGCTGACGGATGTGCGGTTTCTGCGGTGGCGCTCATGCCTGCTCCTTCCTGATTGTCAGACCCTTGTTCCTGAAGGCCGTCATGATCTGTTGCTCGGCGGCTACTACGGTGTCGACAAGGCTCGTGCCCGATGCCTTGCGGCGGAACCCGTCGCCTAGGATGTTGAAAGACTGCGTGGTGACCGGCCACCAAGACCAGTCCATGTTCTGCGACTTACTCGCCGGCACCATCACGTCCTGGTTGTAGTTCTGCCCCCCGAAAAAGTCGGAGGGCTTTTCGCGCTTTGCCCCGATGATGCCCGGCGCGGGCGACCATCCGATGCCACTGTTAGTGATCTCGGCGTCGATGCCGGCCTGCGTGGACGTCATCCAGACAGCGAATTCGAGGGCCTCGCGGGGGTGCTTGCTGTTAGCCAGGACCGCCGCGGTGGACCCGCCGAGGTAGCTCGAGCCATACCCTCTGGAGTCCCAAATGGGCATGGGCGCCACGCGCCACTTGCCCGCTCCGCCGCTGACACTCTGCACAAGGGCATCCGCCCAGCTGCCGCTCGTGAGCGAGGCGAGCTCCCCCTTCGCAGCCGCCGCGTACCAGCCGGGGGTGAAGGGCCCGTAGGCGGTAGTAACAATCCCGGCGTCGATCGCCCGGTCAAAGAACCGCGCGACGTTCAGCGTTGAATCGTCGGTCATGTTGATGATCCATCCGTCCTCGGCCGAGCGCAGCCAGCGAGCCCCAGCCTGTGCGGCGAAAGAGACGAAGTAGGAGGTGTCCGCGAGAGAGAAGCAGTCGATGTAGGCGTTGGCACCGCGGAGCTCCTTCCCGACGGCTGCCCACTCCTCCCAAGTCGACGGTGCCGCCGCGCCTACTTTGGCCAGGACGTCGGGGCGGTAGAACGTGGCCATCGGCCCCGAGTCCTGGGGGATGCCGTAGACGCCCCCGGAGAAGCTCACTTGGCTCCAAAGTGCGGGGTCATAACGGTGCGCGTATTCACGGGCACCGTAGCGAGAGAGATCCACGAGCCCGTTGACGAGCATGAACTCAGGGACGGTACGCATTTCAACCTGTGCGAGGTCAGGGCCACCGCCCGCCGCTAGCGCGGCGTAAAGCTTGGCGTACCCGCCACGGTTGCCGCTGGGGATCCAGACCGTTTCAACCTGGACGTTCGGGTGGCTCTCGTTCCAGATATCGGCGACCTTCTGAACATTCTTGAGCCAGGACCAGTACGTGAGTGTCACCTTCTCACCGGTCCCGGCCGCAGGGATGGCAGGTGCGGCATTGACGGAAACAGTGCCCGGAGTGGCGCACCCGGTGAGAAGGGCCAAGGCGGAGGCGCTGAGTCCAGCGGAAAGGAGTTGTCGTCGTGTCAGAGATGGCATGAGTCCCACTTCGTTATGGTCAGCGCCGCGGATACGGCGCCGGGGCTGTACGGCCCGACGTGACAAGGCTAACACGAAACCCGAGTACATGCTCGGGTTTTAATGAAATTAGACTGGAACCCATGACTAAAAATGCGACGGTACGCTCGGGCCCGCGCGGCCCGTACGCCAAGACCGCTGAGCGTCAACGGCAAATTCTTGAGGCCGCTGTAGAGGTCTTCGGGTCGCGTGGCTACAACGGCGGCAGCATCCAGGACGTCGCGGACCGGGCAGGGATCAGCCAGACCACGCTCCTCCACCACTTCCCCACCAAGGCTCAGCTGCTCGTGGCGGTGCTCGAGTACCGCGACCGGATCTCCACGAGCACCCCGGGCACGCGGCAACGGTTTGCCGAAACCATCGTGCGGCAGGCGGAACACAACGAGGGCCTACCCCACCTCGTAGAGCTCTACTCCGTACTCTCCGGAGAAGCAACCACCGAGGACCACCCGGCCCGCGGCTACTTCGTCCAGCGCTTCGCCCGGCTTCGGAATGAATACAGCGGGGAGCTGCGCTACCTCGCGAGCATTGGCCGGCTCCGGCCGGGCGTCGACCCGGACGTGGCAGGACCCACCATCGTGGCCCTCTGGGAAGGAATCCAAACCGAGTGGCTCCTGAGCCCCGACACCGTGGACGTGCCCGGCATCCTCAAGGCCTACCTCGACCTTATCCTCGTGCCGGAAGCCGACGTTGACGCCGCCCCGCATGAACCTGAGCCAGCGAAACTACACCGTTCATGACAACACCTACGAGAACGTCCGCAAGGCAGCGTCCACGCAGCTAGTTGACCTGGTTGATGCGGCTCTCGACGACCTCGCGCATGACTGCGGTCTACGGAGATGCAAAACAAAAACCGGCGAGCCAGTGCCAGTCCGCAAGCGCAGGGAGTTCTCCCCGCTTCTACTCCCGTGGGTTGGACGCCGATAACCGGCCTTTCGTCAACCTGAACCGGGGGAGAGGCTCCCAGCTGGCACGTTTCCTTGAAGTTCGGCTAACGCGGCTTGTAGACGTCGGATCGGTGTTCGATGCGGTGGACGTACAGGATGTGGTCTTCAACGTCGAGAGTGAACAGCACGCGATAGTCGCCGCGCCGTGCCGTGTGCAGGCCGAGCAGTTCATTCGTGAGGGGTTTGCTCAGCCGCCGGGGATTATCGGCCAGCGGGCCGGTGACGAATTCAACTATCGCTGCTGCCGCCTTCTCGGGGAGCCGGCGGAAACCCTTCAGTGCCGGACTCGTGACTTCGACCTTCCACGCCCCCGTATCACCGGGTTCTGTGCCGGTCACCGCGGCGGCAGTCCGAATTCGCGGCGCAGATCAGCACCGCTGGTCGTGTTGCCTTCGGCGATGTCGCGCTGCGCCTGGTCCAGGTCTTCGCGGATGCCCGGCCGGGACAGCCAGTGGATCGTTTCCTGCAAGGATTCCAGGTCATCCGCGGACATCAGCACCGCTGACGGGTGCCCGTGCCGCGTGATCTGAATGATCTCGTGGGTCCTGTCGGCTTCCTCCACGAGGGCCGAGAGTTTGTCCTTGGCTTCGCTGAGCGGTACGGTTCTCATGCTTGAAACTCTAGCCTGAGCTTAGGCCAATGACTAGCCCAACTTTTAGCCGATAATAGGTATTATGTCAAGCTGACAGTATGACAAGACATAAAAGGGGTCTGGTTAAGGCTAACATTTCCCGCGCTGGCGGGTCCATGCCGCCTGTCGCGGAGGAGCAGCTTAGAGGTGGGAACGGCGTGGTGTCTTGGTATTTGGCGGCGGCTCAAGGCGCAATTGGATTGGCGTTTGATGAAGGACGCCATGCAACCTCATCTCTACGAATGTCTAGTGAAATATAGGTAGCTATAGCGAACGATAGACAACGGTAGATATGGCTATTGTTGGCTGGACTACGCCGTCTTGGCCCACCTTTCAGAGGGACCGCCGGTTTGCCGCTGTCTTCCCCGGGGCAGGCCTAGCCACACCATCGCGGAATTTGCCGGCCAGCGACTGGGGCGCTTGTCCGGCTGTTCCACGGCGGCACGTTCGCCCCGGACGTCGGCGACAGCTGGCCCTGCAGGCGACGTGGAGCTGTCCTTCGAGACCGTCGCAGACGATACGCCCGGGATCCCCTCCCCCGCGGGCAGGAGTCTCGCCAAACACCGGGACTGGCAGGATAGTGCTGTGATGATGCGCGCTACAGATGGAGGTCCCGGGTCGATGTTGCTGCGGCTAAAGGTATCGGTCGTGGGCAGCGAGCCAGCCATCTGGCGGCTCCTCGAGGTCGATTCTTCCCTGACCCTGGACAGAGTCCACGAGGTCCTGCAAGCGGCCGTGGGCTGGCGGGATTATCACCTGCATTCCTTCACGGACACCGACCCCTATGTTCGTCTGCGCGCCGTCAACGGGATCGTGCGCGAGCCCCGGCGCTGGGTCCCTCTGGACCTGATGGAAGACTCTGACGACGACCTGCCCGAGACGGACTGGACCCTGGGCCAGATCCTCACCCCTGAATCCGGTCCCCTGTTCTATGAATATGACTTCGGAGACGGCTGGATCCACCGCCTTGAATTCAGCGGAACCCTCCCCCTGCCTGCCAACGCCCCAAGGGCGCGGCTCGTAGCGGGCGCACGGCGGGCGCCGCTGGAAGATTCCGGTGGCATCGGCGGCTATTACGACCTGCTCGACGCCCTCGCGGACCCCGGCCACGAAGACCACGAGAACCTTCACGCCTGGGCGGCCTGGACAGCCGGGCCCTGGCAGAAATTCGACCCGGACCAGCTCGATATCAATGCCGTGAATCATGAACTGGCCCTGATGTTCCCTGCTCCGTGTGCGAACGGAGAGCGCTCCGGAACCGAGTCACTGACCCAGGAACTCGCGAACCGGATGCCTCCCGGACTACGGCGTGAATTCCGTGCGTACCTGCGCGGCGCCGGCCTCGATGGCCCCGCAACGGTCGAAGCAGCCGTCGCCGAGGCGATGACTGCCCCGTATCTCTGGCTCACCCGCCGCGTCGGGCGCGAGGGTCTGTCCCTCACCGCTGCCGGCTGGCTGCCGCCGGCCGTGGTCCGGGAGGCAATGACCGAGCTCGGGTGGGCTAGGGACTGGATCGGCAAAGCCAACCGCGAGGACCAGACCCTGCCCGTTCTTCAGCTGCGCGAAAGCGCTCAACGACTCGGTCTGGTCCGCAAAATTAAAGGCAGACTTGTCCTCACATCCGCCGCCAAGCGGCTGCTCGATGATCCTGCAGGTCTTTGGCTTTTTCTGGCCCGCTCCGTCGCCCACCGACACCGTCATGACTCCGAGCGTGACGCGGCGCTGTTACTACTCCTTGAGGTCGCCGCGGCCAGACAAACCGAATGGGGTGGCTTCCTTGCAGCCGTCTCCTTCGGTCTCGGCGCACTCGGCTGGAGCACCCGAACCGGAGCCGAACTCGAACCGAACACCGTCCAAGCACTGCTCGTCGACGCACAAGACGCCCTGCTGAACCTCGGCATCTTCGACGACCGCTTCGGGCTCAAACCCGGCACCGTCAAGCCGGGGCAAGCCTTCGCCCGCGCAGCACTTCACTCATAACCAGCAATCACCGACCCCGCGGCGACTCACGTCCTCGGCGGCCAAGTCGTGAAGCAACGGTATTCGCAGGCTCCGAATACGCGCGCTCACCAGCGAGACCGGGAGGGGTCCCGATCGGGCGTTTGCACTACGGGTGCACCCCTTCCGCGGCACCGGTCATGACACAATCCAACGCGGCCGGATGTGTTGCCTGGATCACATGGGGTCTAGTGTTGTCCGGGGCGCCACAGTGTCGTGGCACTCGACTTAGAGCGGAGAAAATTTTTCGTGACGACAGACAAGCTGCGGGTGCTGGTCCGGGTTGACCTCGACTGCGCGAGGGCGCAGGTTGCCGCGCAGGGCCATGTGACATCCAAAAGCGTCCACGGCCTGTACGAAGTCATGAAGCGCGCCAACTCGCTCACCGCGGGTATGACCCTGGAGCTTGATATGACCCGGCCGCGGATCGAGCCTGATGCGCTGGAGGAACTGCGGGCCTGCTCGAGGTCCCACCATCTGCCTGCCCGTGTCGATCCGTTCCAGTCCGACTACAGGCTGAGCATCCTCACCCCGGAGAACGCGGGGCCCTTGGCAGCAGTGGCTACGCAGGCTGCCTGAACCGCAACAACAATCTTCCCGTCAGGGTAGAAAATCCACTCCCGAGTCATCGAAGCAACGCCCAAAAGTGATGCCTTCCTAAGCCTCCTGGGACTACCCGACCCCCGCTGGTGGTGGATGCACCACCCTGATGGCGGCGTGCCGTCGGATGCTACGCCCTTGCGAAGGCGCTTAGCCTTCGCACTCGATGCAGTACGAGTGGCCATTGCTTTCGCGGGCGAGCTGGGACCGGTGCCTGACGAGGAAACAGGAATAGCAGGTGAACTCGTCCGCTGCCTGGGGAATGACCTGAACAATGAGCTCTTCGGCGACGATCTCTCCCCCAGGAGTCAGGCCCTCATCGAGTGCATCGGCTTCGTCCAGTTCGGTGACGACGCTGCGGGCATCAGGGGCATTCGCAGACTGCAAAGCCTCCAGGGAAGAATCCTGGGATTCCTTGACGTCGGAACGGACTTCGTCGTAATCGGTTGCCACTAGGTGCTTCTCATTTCTGACGTTTTCTACGGTGTTCTTTCTGATGAGACTGCAACGTACACCAATAAGCCGTTGTTCCCATGTCAAAGGACCGGAATACGACGGGTCCACGCCAGGCGGCCCCGCGTCAGCGCATTCCCGCGCCGCCCAACGCCAGGGCATTCGACCCTCCCCCGAAACGTACATCGCTCCCCCACGCGGACACCGGCCGCCCATAGCGGACGTTACGTAAAGTAAAGGTCTGCTTATTGCACCAGATGCATCACTCACACACCTTTCCTCGCAGCCACTAGAGCTGACCGGGCTTGGGGATTCGGGCTTCCGGTGCAACCGGTTTACCACTTTTTCTTGCTCGACCATGTAATAGTTGCGCCTTGAGTGACGCCGCCCCTCTTAGGATCAAAGCATGGATCCCCAGACGACCACAGCGCTTCTTACCGGCGGATTCACAATTGGCGGCGGCCTTGCTGTTGCCGTCGTATCGGCCCTGCTGGCTCGTTCGAGCGAGATGCGCAAGGTCAAGGTCGAGGATAGCCGTCGTTGGCTTCTGGACCGGCGCGCGGCCTATGCGAAATATCTGGCGTTAGCCGAAGTCATGCTTCGAGAGATTGATGGGGTAGCTGCTTTCTTGTCGTATGACGGGGACTCGGAAGTTTCCGATGAAGACGACGAAATCATCTCTGAGAGGCTCACGGAATACTTCATAAATTGGGACGACTCACTTCAGCCACTGCTTGGGGAGATTCAGTTGCTGGCAACCAGTCATGTTGCTGATCTCGCAGACCGGGTATCGGGCGCCCTGATGGAAATAACCTGGCGAGTCCAGAAGCGGCATGCGTTCACTTCCTACTACCCGGCGTGGTTTCAAGCCCAAGATCTGCTTCATGTCCTTCGTGACGCCATGCGTGCAGAACTTGGCCTCCCGGTCCTAGGCTCCCTTACGGCAGGTCCTAGGGAAGGCGGCTGGCCCTGGCTGGACTCACGCCCGTCCTACGAGTCGTATATTCAGCAGCACCCACACAGCAGTACGAACCCTTCTGCTGAATAGATTTGCGTAGGAATCGGCACGAGCATAACCTCAGCATCACCTGCGCCGGCTTCGACAGTCGATGCGAAAGCCGGAGAGCCTTGACGCCGCGTTCGCTTGGCCCTAACACTCAATGTCACGCATGAGAGTTGGAGGCAGTCATGGTGGGTCAGCGCATTGGGTATGTCCGGGTCAGTTCCCTAGACCAGAATGAGAAGCGCCAGCTCGAAGGCCAGATTTTGGACCGAGTGTTTACGGACAAAGCATCCGGCAGGGATACGGCCAGGCCACAGCTCAACGAGTTGCAACGCTTTGCTCGCGACGGGGACACAGTGGTGGTGCACAGCATGGACCGGCTCGCCCGAAACCTGGATGACCTTCGTGCACTGGTTCAAGGCCTCACTCGCAAGGGTGTGCGCGTTGAGTTCGTTAAAGAGAGCCTGGTCTTCACCGGCGAGGACTCCCCCATGGCAAACCTCATGCTCTCGGTCATGGGGGCCTTCGCGGAATTCGAACGGGCACTTATCCGGGAACGCCAGCGGGAAGGCATCAAGCTGGCACAACAACGAGGTGTTTACAAAGGACGAAAAAAGACCCTGTCGCCCGAGCGAGCCGCCGAACTGGTACATCGCGCTGGCGACGGCGTACCCAAAGTCATCCTCGCCCGTGACTACGGAATCAGCCGGGAGACGGTCTATCAATACCTGCGCCAAGCCAAGCTGGCCTAGCATTGCGTCCCCGTCTGCACAATGCAATCGACCTGCCCCAGCTTTACAGAGTATCCATTATCGGCTAAAAGTTGGGCTAGTGACTAGCCTGAGTTTCGGCTAGAGTTGTGCCATGAGAACGGTACCGCTCAGCGAAGCCAAGGACAAGCTTTCCGCCCTCGTGGAGGAAGCTGACAAGACCCACGAGATCATCCAGATCACCCGCCACGGGCACCCGTCGGCAGTGCTGATGTCCGCGGCGGACCTCGAGTCTCTGCAGGAAACAATCCATTGGCTTTCCCAGCCTGGCATCCGCGAAGATCTGGACCAGGCCCGGCGCGACATCGCCGAAGGCAACACGACCAGCGGTGATGACCTCCGCCGTGAATTCGGGCTGCCGCCGCGGTGACTGATGCACAGACCGCCGGTCATCCGTCATGGAAGGTCGAAGTTACCAGCCCCGCGTTGAAGGGTTTTCGGCGGTTGCCCGAGAAGGCAGCGGCAGCGATCGTCGAATTCGTCACTGGCGTCCTGGCCGATAACCCTTACCGGCTGAGTAAACCGTTGACGAACGAACTCCGCGGCCTGCGCACCGCACGCCGCGGTGACTACAGGGTGTTGTTCACCCTCGACGTCGAAGAGCACATCCTGTATGTCCACCGCATCGAACACCGATCCGACGTGTACAAGCCGCGTTAGCCGACCTCAGGAAAGATGTGCCAGCTGGGGCCTCTCCCCCAGCTCAGGCTGACGAAAGGCCGGTTATCGGCTCTTAAACCACGGGAGTAGAAGTAGCTGCGAGGACTCCCGGTCCGTGGTGAATTCCGAGTTTCCCCTCGTCAGGAGCTTGCGCAGACCGCGAGCGAATTCCACTGCAGTCATGCTGATGTGCTGCGTTCAGCGCAGAACGGGAGGCCTTAGGCATCTAGTTCATGTTTCCACGGTGGCCGCGTCATTTCTCAGTCAGCCTTTCCGTGATGTCTAAAGTTGATGCGCTGTGCTGACCGTCCGCCGATGATCGTTCCGCCCAAACCGCCGCGGCCAGGAAGGCCAAACACCTCCGCCGAGGAGCCACTCGGATCTACCTTTGCTCCGATGCCGGCTGCTCCGAAGCTAACTGCTGCGGCCCAAGATCCTCGTCCTGGTACGACCACTCATTGCCGTTCACGCGCATCACTATTCTTATTTCGCACATAATCAATAACTTAATTAGTCATGGACGCTACATGGTCTGGCGCTCATACTGGGGAGGACATTCAGCACGTGACGCACGCCGATGTGCGCGAAGGAGAAGCATGAAAACGTCCTCGGTGGACAAGTGGGATCAGGAAGTGGACCTTTTGGTGCTTGGCACGGGAGCGGCGGGGCTTTCAGCGGCGTTGACCGCCGCGGCGCAGGGTTCGGACGTCCTGGTTCTGGAAAAAACCGAATTCCTTGGGGGAACCACCGCGTACTCGGCCGGGACGTGCTGGGTGCCCAACAACCGGTTCCAGCGAGAAGACGGAATCCTGGACGATTACGACCGGGCCACACGCTATCTGGATGCCGTCGTGGGCGGTCAGGCCCCGCGGGAGGGCTGGCTCGCCTACCTGGACGCTGCGCCGAAGATGCTGGAGGCAATGCATGAGCTTGGCGTTACCTTCCGGCAATCCCCTGCCGTGGTCGACTACCACTCCGAACTGCCCGAGACCGGCAAGACCGGCCGCGCCTTGGAGCCGGAGCCCTTCAACGGGCGCCTGCTGGACAAGTCCGACTTCGCCCGTGTCCGTCCGCCGGTGCCTGAGTTCGCACTTATGGGCGGGACCCTGATGTTGCGCCGTGCGGACGTGTCCGCTTTGCTCAAGCTCTACACCGGTTCGCTGGCTGAGCGCGGCAAGGCCGTGGCTCTGGCTGCACAACTCGGCCTGCGGTGGGCACTTGACCGGCTCACCCGTCCCCGTGGCACGCGTCTGGTCATGGGCAACGGGCTTGTGGCCCGGATGTTCCACGAATCGCGCAACCGCGGGGTGGAATTCCTTTTCGGCGCCCAAACCACGGAACTGCTCAAGGAAGGGGACCGCGTAATCGGGGCCGCAGTCGTGCACAACGGCACGCGCCTGCGCATCCGTTCCCGCCAGGGCGCGCTGCTCGCCGGCGGCGGCTTCGCCCAAAGCACTGAAATGCGCGCGAAGCTGCTGCCTTCCCCCACGCCGCTCTACTCGCGGGCCGGGGAAGGGTCCACCGGAGACACCCTGTCCCTGGCCAGGGAGGCCGGGGCCGCCCTGGGCCGGGATAACGGGGAAAACGCCCTGTGGTTCCCCAGCTCGATCGGGCGGCGAAGGGACGGTTCCCGCGTGGTCTTCCCGCATATCTGGGACCGTGCCCGTCCCGGCGTGATCGCCGTAGACTCCAACGGCTTGCGCTTCGTGGACGAATCCTGTTCCTACCACCGCTTCGTACGGGCCATGTTCGCTTCCACGGACGCTGCTGCAGTACCGGCCTGGCTGATCGTGGACTCGCGGACCCTGGCAAAATACGGGCTCGGCATGATCACGATGCCCCACCTGCCGCGTGCGGCATTGCGGCGCTACATCAAGGACGGCTATCTCTACGAGGCAGAGACCCTCGCCGGCTTGGCGGGGCAGATCAGCGTGGACGCCGCCGGCCTGGAATCGACCGTGCAGCGCTACAACGGCTTTGCCGCCACCGGCGTGGATGAGGACTTCCACAAAGGCGAGCTGCTCTTCGGACAGGTGGCCGGGGACCCGGACCACGGGCCGAACCCGAACATCGGGCCGCTGCTGAAGGCACCGTTTTATGCCATGGCCGTAGTGCCCACACCCCTGGGGACCGCTTACGGGGTGCTCACCGACGGTAACGGGCAGGCACTTGATACCCAGGGCAAACCCGTCGCCGGACTCTACGCTGCCGGAAACGATGCCGCCTCGGTCATGGGTTCGGAATACCCCGGCGCAGGGGTGCAGGTCGGCTCCGGCATGACCTTCGGCTGGCAGGCGGCCCGCCACGCGGTCGCCGCAGCCCGGGCAGCCACTACTCTGGAGGCATCTAAGGCAATCTAGTGCTGTAGAGCAGGAGTAACGGGAACCCGGCGGCCAAAGGTTTGTTGCAGGGGCCGAAGAATTGCCCTCCACCGAAGCCCTTGCCCCGGTTGTGTCTGGCCGGGCAGCTGCCCTACCTGAGACCTCGCGAGCCTGAACGCCCTACGGCTGTCCGGCTGATCCACGCAGCACCCGCCGGGTGGAACCGCCGGCCGCCGGAAGAGGCCCTGCTCCCCCACACCCACCAGGTACCGGCGCAGCTCAACATCCCCGTCACGGCCATCAGGATGCTTCAGACCGGGTGCCCCGCCAGCCGCACCCTGGCGGTTCAACGGCGAAACCACCTCTCGCTGCCGCCGCTGGGCCCGGACTGGGCGCACCGGGCATGGGTCATTGAAGCTGGGGCCGGAAATGACTTCCGGTCTTAGCCTTTGGGTGCCGTCCAGACCGGGTGAGTGATCGTGATCCGGGGTTTGGCGTTGCACTCGCCATCTGCGGGGGCAGGCCGCCGGCCTGCACGAAGTAGCCTTGGGATGACGGCCGGAACGGCGGATGAGGAGGCACATGGAACTGCGGCAAATCGAGGCATTTTTGGCAGTCGCCGAGGAGCTTCACTTCGGCCGGGCCGCGACTCGCCTGCATATGGCACAGTCGCCCCTGAGCCAGACCATCAAAAAGCTGGAAAAGGACTTGGGCGCAGAGCTGTTTGAACGCAACACACGAGCCGTTTCCCTGACCACTGCCGGATTGTCGCTCCTGCCCCACGCACGGAAGATCCTCGAGGAACTGGACCTCGCCCGCCGCGCTGCCACCGCTGAAACCGGAACTGTTTACGGGCGTCTGGCCATCGGGTTCTCAGGGGCGCTCAATCACAAAACGCTGCCGCCACTGACCCGGGCTCTGCGGAACCGCTACCCAGGCCTGGACCTCACCCTCCATGGCGGACTCCTGACCCAGGACGCCCTGGGCCACCTGCGGAACGGCTCCCTGGACCTGTCCTTCATCGGCCTGCCCGTGGACGCACCATCCCTGGCAACCCGGCGCATCGCGATAGAACCGCTCGGAGCCACCGTCCCGGTAGACCACCCACTTGCCGGCAGGCAAAGCATCGCCCTGAACGAACTGGCCGAAGACGGCTTCGTCACCATGCGCCAGGCCCAGGGCTCCACACTGCGCGAGGCCATCTTTTCCGCCTGCACCATTGCAGGGTTCCGCACCCGCGTGGCCCAGGAAGTAACGGACCCCTACACCGCCCTCTCACTCGTCGCCGGCGGCGTGGGCGTCAGCCTGATGCCTGACTCCGTTGCCGGCATCATGCCTGCCGGAACAGTATTCATTCCACTCTCCGGCCATGCACCGCAGCTCGAATCCGGCATTGCCTGGAACCCGGCGCTCACCTCACCTGCCCTGACACTTGCTTTAGAAGTGGCTGAGGAAGTCCTCCCCACCCCCGCCTAACAGCCTCCACCCTGGGCCGCCCCTGATTATGTAAAATCTACACATTGTCATTGACTCAGTAGGTATTGGACAAGTCTCAATCAATTCCCCACCATTGAATAACACGGTGTGACCGCCCTCATAAAAAAGTGAGGCCCCACCTGAACCCCCGGACTCAATGCAGAGGAATTTCCCATGCCTACTTTCGCCGTCACCTATTCATATTCTGATGACACCGCAGCCGGCCGCGACCAGCACCGCCCCCGCCACGTCGAGTTCCTGCAGTCGCAGTTCGACGGCGGCCGGCTGGTCAAGAGTGGCCCGTTCGGCCCGGACGAGGCCCCCGGGGCACTGCTTCTCATCACCGGTGAGTCCAAAGCCGATGTTGAAGCCCTCATGGACCAGGACCCGTTCTTCCAGAACGACCGGGTGGAAGAACGCAGCATCCGGCAGTGGAACATCTTTTTCGGCGCCAACGAGAAGTAGGGGCCGGAAATCCCATGCTGACAGCACGCACCATTGCCAAAGAAACCATCAGCTTTGAAGAGGTGGCCGAACCTTCCCTGGAACCCGGACACGCTCTGGTCCGCATGCACCATGTGGCTCTTTGCGGAACCGATCTGCACATCTTTGAAGACGACTACCCCACCGATCTGCCCATCATCCAAGGCCACGAATCTTCAGGCGTGGTGGAGGCCATTGGCGAGGATGGCGGTGCCTTTCGTGCCGGTGACCGGGTGGCCATCAGCCCCATGATCTACTGCGGCCAGTGCGAGCCGTGCCAGCTGGGCAGGCAAAACGTCTGCCGCAGCATCGGTTGCATCGGCTGCTACTCCGACGGGGCCATGGTGGAACTGCTCAGCGTCCCGGTGGAAAAGCTCTGCCTCGTTCCCGAGGACCTTCCGCTGGAAATCGCTGCCATGGGCGAACCCGCCTCGATCGCCATGCAGGCTGTAAACCGCGGCCGCCCGGTCGCTGGCGAAACCGCTTTGGTGCTGGGCAGCGGGCCCATCGGGCTCCTCGCCACCTTGTACCTGACCGACCTCGGAGTCACAGTACTTTGCGCGGACACTGAAGCCGACCGGCTGGAGCTCGCCACGGCCTTCGGCGCCGCTGACACTCTCCTGGTTGATCCCCGGGGCGCCTTCCCCGACGCCGAGCAGGCCGCCCGGCTCGATTCGTTGACGGACGGCAACGGCCCCATCCTGGTCATAGAGGCCACCGGTGTGCCCTCCTCGTTTGAAAACGCCGTCCGGCTGGTGGCCGGCGCCGGCCGGATCGTCCAGGTGGGAATCTCACCGCGTGCTGCCAGCATTTCCATGAAGGACCTGCCCTTCAAGGAGCTCGACATCATGGGCAGCCGCAACAGCCTGAACCTGATCCCCGACGGCCTGGCACTGCTCGCCCGTCACCCTGACCAGGCCCGGGCGCTCATGACCCACCGCTTTGATTTCAGCGACCTTCCCCGGGCGTACGCCCTGATGGGGAACCGCACCGAAAAAGTGGGCAAGATCGTCATCGACATGCCCGCCGCGCAGGCAGCCGGATCAGCCGCATCGTCCCAGCAGGCAGTGTCGGCATGAACTCCGTGACCACTCCCCCGGATGGGCTGGCCGGCTCTTATGACGTGGTGGTGGCGGGCAGCGGCGCGTCCGGGCTGGTGGCAGCGGTCCGCGCCGCCGACGCCGGACTCAGCGTGCTGGTGGTTGAGAAAGCTGCACAGCTGGGCGGCACCACCGCGGCCGGGGGCGGCGTGATGTGGGCACCGAATAACCACCTGGCACGCGGGGCCGGCTTCGCGGACAGCCATGCAGATGCCGTCGCCTACCTCACCGCGGCGGCCGGGCACGTGCTGGCACCGGAGGAAATCCACTGGTACATCAGCACCGCCCGGCGCGCCGTCGAATACCTGACCAACAACACCCAGGTGTCCCTGACAGCCATTGCCCGTCCGGATTACCACATGGAGTGGGCCGGCGCGGCGAGCGGCGGCAGGGGCCTGGACAACGACGCCTTCGACCCGGCAGGTTATCCCGGCATGGCAGAACTGATCCGCCCGTCATCGTACTTTCCGCTGCTGACCATGACCGAACGCGATGAACTCAACGGCCGGGGGGCCGACCCCGCGCTGCTCGCCCGCAGGGCCGCCACAGGCGTGCGGACCATGGGCGGCGCGCTGGTAGGCAGGCTGCTGGCCAGCGCGCTGGACCGGGGAGTGCACATTGCTGTTGAGGCACCCCTGCAGGATTTGGTCCCCGTTGGGGACGGGTCCACCGACGGCTGGAAAGTGACCATCGGCGCAGGCCAGGGCAGCAAGCAAATCGCGACAGCCGCCGTCGTTCTTGCCTCCGGAGGGTTTGAGTGGAATCCGCGCCTCAGGAAGGCATTCCTACCGTTTCCCGTGACGCCCATAGGCGCGCCCTCCAATGAGGGTGACGGCCTGGAGCTGGGCCTTAAGTCCGGTGCAGGCGTGGCGGACATGACCGCCGTCTGGGGAGTACCGGTCATCAGCACGCCGGCCCACCAGTACGACGGCGTGCAGTCAGGTCGGATGGGCAACGTGGAAATGACCCTGCCCGGATCCATCACGGTGAACGCGGCCGGGAAGCGCTTCGTCAACGAGGCACTCAATTACCACGACGCCGCCCGGCTGTTCGCCTCCATCGATCCCCACACCCGGGGCCAGCAGAACAATCCCGCCTGGCTCATCTTCGACTCCACCTACATGTCGAAGTACCCGGTGGCAGGCTCCACTCCCGGAACTCCCGCAGACTGGATGACGCAGGCGGAGACTCTCGAGGAACTCGCCGGGAAGATCGGGATCGAACCGGCGGGACTGGACCAGACCGTCACCCGGTTCAACGCGGACGCGGCACACGGCGTGGACACCGAATTTCACCGCGGCTCAACTCCGCAGGACAGATTCCTCGGCGACGCCGGCGTGGCACCCAACCCGTGCCTCGCACCGCTCGTCACCGGCCCGTTTTATGCGGTGCCGATTTCGGCCGGGACGCTGGGCACCTCCGGTGGCCTGGATACCGACTTCAACGGCCAGGTCCTGGACCGCCACCGCCAGCGAATCCCCGGGCTCTACGCCGCGGGCAATGTATCCGCCGGTGTCTTCCGCAACACCTACCCAGGCGGCGGAGCGACACTCGGTTCAGCCATTACAAGGGCCTTCGCCGTGGGCGAGCATCTTTCGCAGACCCTGGCATCGCACCAGGCGGCCTGAAATTGTTGTTGGATTGCTTGCTCGCGCAGGTTTTCTATTCGGTCTCCTTGCCATTTCGACAAACCACCTCCGCCCGCGGGTAGCCTTGAGCCATGGCCTCATCCACACCCACCCTCGCGACGCGCTGGGAACCCCTGCCCCTGCGAGTCGTGGCGGAGCTGCTCGGGCCGTCATCGGCGCGTTGGTGGTTGTCCGGAGGGGTGGCGCTCGACCACTGGCTCGGCACTAACACTCGCGAGCACCACAATATCGATGTCAGTACGACGATCGCCGACCTGCCCCGAGTGGTGCAGGACTTGCCGGCACCGTTTAGCGCGTGGGCCCCGTCAGGCGACGGCGTTCTACCTTGGGCAGAGGCTGATATGGATGCCGATCTGCAGCCGATCCGTATCCATGATGATGAAACGGGCGCATGGGTACTGCAGATCGACGTCGAGGACGGAACGGATAACGTCTGGGTTTATCGACGAGATCCCCGACTGCAACTGCCGTGGGATCGTGCAGTGATCGACGTCGACGGCATTCCGACCGGGGCGCCCGAGGTGCAGCTGGTCTGGAAGGCGCTGCGTCCCCGTCCGGAGGACGACGCCGACAAGGATGCGGTACTACCGAAGCTCTCAACTGAAGCCCGCGCCTGGTGGGAGCACGCGATTCTGACGATCCACCCGCATTCGTCATGGTCCATCCATGTCCGTAGCCCCTTCGCTCCGGGTAAGGCCAGCTGGAACAGGACGAAACGCTAGCGCTGCCTGGGCATGTCCGATTTTGTAGACGCCCGCAGACGCTTATGACTGCGACTTGTATTCATCCGCCGCAACCGCATCCAGCACCAGCGAGCGGAACCATCGCTGCGCCTGCGAGAGGCTCGCCTCGCGCCGCGTGTACAACTCCACCGGCGTGCTCTGCGCGGGCCAGGGCAGCTCGGCGATGCGAAGGCGGGGGAACCAGCCGCAGAACACCCCCGCTACATGTCGAGGCAGCAGGACGACCAGGTCCGTCGCCTCGAGTACGGCGGGCACGGTGCCGTATTCCTCCATGGTCAGCACGACCTGGGACATCAAGTCGTGTTCGGTCAGCGCCTGCACAGGATAGACGTGCCCGCCACGGGCGGAGACCCGCACAAAGCGCCTCCCCTCGAACATGTCAGGCCCGGTCGCGGGCAGTGGATGCGACCCGGACGACAGAGCCACGTATTCGACCGAACGCACGTGCGTCCTCCACAGCCGCGGTGTGGCTATCCGCGACACGGTAAGTGCCAGATCGATGGTGCCGCGGATTAGCGCGCTCTCGACCTCGTCCGAATCAAGCCGTTCTACCTGTATTCGCGGATCGGCGCCGACCCGCCCGAGGGCAGTCATGATCGGTGGGAGGAATGTCTGCTCGCCGATCGAGGTGAGTCCGAGGACAAGTTCGCCGCTGAATCCGGTCGGTTCGAACACGTCCGATCCCATGACGGTCGCGTCTATTTGTGCCAAGGCGTTGTGTAGCGGCCCAAACAGCTGCGTCGCCTTCGCGGTCGGCACCATGTCGTTCCCTTCGCGACGGAACAGCTCGTCGCCGAACCGCTCCCTGAGCCGCTTCAGGGAATGGCTGACCGTGGGCTGTGTTACATGCAGGCGCCTGGCGGCGCCCGTGACGCTGCGCAGCTCGTAAAGCGTGACGAATGTCCGGAGCTGGTTGAGGTCGGTGAATGTCATGCTATAGATCTTATCTATGGCTTTTTCCTTGCATATCTATTGGACCACAGTGGCAAACACCCCTAGAGTCAGTTTGGGGCAGCACTGATCCAACGAAGTGCCGCTACTCTCGCCCCGCTTACACTGAGTGACAAGGACGACACGCGCGTGATTATCGACATCCACGGCCACTACACCACAGCTCCAACACAGCTCGGAGCCTGGCGTGATCTGCAGATCGCATTCACTGAAGGACGCGCGGACGCTCCTGACCCTGCGACTCTGCGCATCAGCGATGACGACATCCGTGAAACCATCGAGGCCAACCAGCTCAAGCTCATGAACGAGCGCGGCAGCGACGTCACCGTATTCAGCCCCCGTGCCTCGTTCATGGCGCACCACATCGGAGACCTCGCTGTGAGCGAGACCTGGGCCCGGATCTGCAACGACCTGTGCGCCCGCGTCGGCGAGCTCTACCCCGAACGATTCCTAGTGGGGGCGATGCTCCCTCAGTCCCCCGGTACGGATCCCGCGACGAGCGTTGCCGAGCTTACTCGCGCCGTCGAGGAACTCGGGGCCGTCACAGTGAACCTCAACCCCGATCCGTCCGGCGGCAACTGGACGTCCCCGCCGCTGACCGATCGCTCGTGGTACCCGATATACGAGAAACTCGTCGAATACGAGATCCCGGCGATGGTGCACGTCAGCACGTCATGCAACCCGGCCTTCCACACGACCGGAGCGCACTACCTCAACGCCGACACCACCGCCTTCATGCAACTGCTCCAGGGCGACCTGTTCCGCGACTTCCCCGAGTTGAAGCTCGTAATCCCTCACGGCGGCGGCGCCGTTCCCTACCACTGGGGGCGCTTCCGTGGGCTCGCAATGGCGCTGGGCAAGCCCGAAATCGAGGAGCACCTGCTGAACAACGTGTTCTTCGACACCTGCGTGTACCACCAGCCGGGCATCGACCTCCTCACCAAGGTCGTCCCTACCGAGAACATCCTTTTCGCGAGCGAGATGATCGGCGCCGTGCGCGACGTCGACCCGCGCAGCGGACACTACTTCGACGACACCAAGCGGTACATCGACGCCACCACCAACCTGAACGATGCGCAGCGCGCGCAGGTGTTCGAAGCCAACGCCCGCCGTGTCTACCCACGGCTTGACCGCGCCCTTACTGCGCGCGGACTCTGAGAGGACCATCAAAATGCGACTGAACAACCTCGGCATCGTCCGCACCAATATCGAACGTCCGGACCCCGCGGACGTCAAACGCCTTTCGCAGTTCGGCGTCGCCACTATCCACGAGGCGATGGGGCGAGTCGGGCTCCTGCGCCCCTACATCCGGCCGGCCTACACCGGCGCTAAGCTCTGTGGCCCGGCCGTGACGGTGCTGCTGCAGCCCGGTGACAACTGGATGTTCCACGTCGCCGCCGAGCAGGTGCAGGAAGGCGATGTGATCGTCGCCGGCTGCACCACCGAGAGTGAAGACGGCTTCTTCGGTGAGCTGCTCGCGACCTCGCTCACCGCGCGCGGCTGCAAGGGCCTGGTCATCGACGGCGGCGTGCGTGACGTCGCCGACCTCGAGAAGCTGGGCTTCCCGGTCTTCTCCCGCGCGATCAACTCGAAGGGCACCGTCAAGGCGACCCTCGGATCGGTGAACATCCCCGTAGTGGTCGCGAACGCCGTGGTGAACCCTGGCGACGTGGTCGTTGCCGATGTCGACGGCGTCGTGGTTGTCCCGCGCGAGCTAGTCGGAGCGGTGGCTGACGCCAGCCAAAAGCGCGAGGACAACGAGGAGGCCAAGCGTCAGCAGTTCCGCGAGGGCGTGCTGGGGCTCGACATCTACAACATGCGCGAGCCGCTGGCCAAGGCCGGCCTCGAGTACGTGGAGGCATGAGCACCATGGCGCACGGCGACACCAGCGGCGGCTTCGAGAAGTCGCCCGGATGGCTCGACTGGTACAACGGGCCCTCGGCTCCGACGTTCCGCGTGCCCACGGGCGCGGTCGACGCGCACTGCCACGTCTTCGGACCGGGTGAGCAGTTCCCGTACGCGCCGGAGCGCAAGTACACTCCGTGCGACGCCTCTGCTGAGCAGCTGTTTGCACTGCGCGACCGCCTCGGCTTCGAGCGCAACGTGATCGTGCAGGCCACCTGCCACGGTGCCGACAACCGCGCGCTCGTCGACGCGCTACAGCGCAGCGAGGGTCGCGCCCGCGGTGTCGCCACGGTTCGCCGCGACGTGACCGATGAGGAGCTCGCCGAGTTGCACGCCGCCGGCGTCCGGGGCGTGCGCTTCAACTTCGTAAAGCGTCTGGTCGACCGGGTGCCCACAGACTCGCTCGACGAGATTGTCGCGAAGATCGCCCCGCTCGGCTGGCACGTGGTCATCTACTTCGAGGCCGAGGATCTGCCCGAGCTGTACAAGTTCTTCTCGGCGATCCCCACCGACCTCGTCGTCGACCACATGGGTCGCCCCGACGTGACCAAAGACCCGAACGGTCCCGAGTTCGAGCTGTTCCTGCGCTTCATGCGGGAAAACCCGAACGTCTGGACCAAGGTTTCCTGCCCCGAGCGACTCTCGGGCAGCGGCCCGCGCGCGCTCGACGGCGAGCAAAATGCGTACACCGATGTAGTGCCCTTCGCGCGTCGCGTCGTCGAGGAGTTCCCCGATCGCGTGCTCTGGGGCACCGATTGGCCGCACCCGAACCTGAAGGATCACATGCCTGACGACGGGCTCCTGTTCGACTTCATCCCGCACATCGCACCGACCCCCGAACTGCAGCACAAGCTGCTCGTAGACAATCCCAGCCGCCTCTACTGGCCCGAAGGAGCATGACATGACACTCGACAAACCGTACAAAGACGTACCCGGCACCATCATTTTCGATGCTGAGATGGCCCGCAAGGGTTACCACCTCAACCAGTTCTCGATGTCGCTAATGAAGCCCGAAAACCGTGAGCGCTACCTCGCCGACCGCGAGGCCTATCTCGAGGAGTGGCCGCTGAGCCCCGCCCAGCGCCAGGCGGTGCTCGACATGGACCTGAACGCCATGATGGCCGAGGGCGGCAACATCTACTTCCTCAGCAAGATCGGCGCCACGCACGGCCTGAGCTTCCAGCAGATGGCTGGCTCGATGACCGGCATGAGCGAGGCGGCCTACCGCGACATGATGATCGGCGGTGGCCGTCGCCCCGAGGGAGTGCGGCTGAAGGATCTCGACGGATGGACCCCTCCTGCGCCGACCGAGAAGTCCGAGGTCATGCGCCCCGACGCGCCGGCAAAGTACACGTCTGCGTTGTTCACCTCGCACGTGCCTGCGATCGGCGCGGCGATGGACCATGGCAAGACCGAGGAGCCCTACTGGAAGAAGGTGTTCAGCGGCTACGACTGGACCCGCAAGTGGGCCAAGGAGAACACCCCCGACGTCGTGATCCTGGTTTACAACGACCACGCCACTGCGTTCGACTCGTCAATCATCCCCACCTTCGTGCTGGGCACCGGCGCGGAGTATCCGGTCGCGGACGAGGGCTATGGCCCCCGCCCCGTGCCCGACGTCAAAGGTTATCCCGAGCTGGCCGCACACATCGCCCAGTCCGTGATCCAGGATGACTTCGACCTCACCCTCGTCAACGAGATGGTCGTGGACCACGGCCTCACGGTACCGCTGTCGCTCGTGTATGGCGATGTCGATGAATTGCCTGTCAGGGTCATCCCCCTCGCCGTGAACGTGGTGCAGTACCCGGTGCCGTCCGGGCGTCGCTGCTACGAACTCGGGCGTGCGCTCCGCCGTGCGCTGGACAAGTGGGACGGTGAGCCGCTCAACGTGCAAATCTGGGGAACCGGCGGCATGAGCCACCAGCTGCAGGGCCCGCGGGCTGGCCTGATTAACGAGGAGTGGGACAACGCATTCCTGGACCACCTCATCGCCGACCCCGTAGGCCTGACCGAGTGGGATCACATGGAGTACGTCGATGAGGCCGGCTCCGAGGGCATCGAGCTCGTCGACTGGCTCATTGCGCGCGGTGCAATGGATGATCAGTTCGGAGGCGAAAGCCCCGAGGTGAACCACCGCTTTTACCACGTGCCGGCGTCGAACACCGCCGTCGGGCACCTCGTCATCTCGAACCCGAGCGCCTGATCCTTCACCTACCTGAGGAGAAACGAATGACCGACCAGATCCGCGTCGCGGTCGTCGGCGCCAACGGCGCCTTCGGCATGAAGCATCTTGACGCCCTGAAGAACATCGAAGACGCCGAGGTGACCGTGGTTTCCGCCACCTCGCAGGAGAAGGCGGACGGTGTCGCCGCGAAGTACGGCGTCGCCAACGCCGTCGTCGGGCTCGACGCCGTGCTGGAGCGCGACGACGTCGATGCCGTCATCCTCGCCACGCCCACGGGGCTGCACGCCTCGCAGACGCAGGCGGTCCTCAAGGCCGGCAAGCACGTGCAGGTGGAGATCCCGCTCGCCGATTCGCTCGCCGACGCCGAGGCGACGCTCGCCGCGGCCGAGGCGTCCGACCGCATCGCCATGGTGGGCCACACACGGCGGTTCAACCCCTCGCACCAGCTCGTGCACAACCGGATCGCCGAAGGCTCGTTCAACGTGCAGCAGATGGACGTGCAGACGTACTTCTTCCGCCGCACGAACACGAACGCCAAGGGTGAGGCACGCTCCTGGACCGACCACCTGCTGTGGCACCACGCCGCGCACACTGTCGACCTGTTCGCTTACCAAGCGGGCAAGATCGTGCAGGCGAACGCGATCCAGGGCCCCATCAACCCCGAACTCGGCATCGCGATGGACATGTCCATCCAGCTCAAGAGCGAGACCGGGGCGATCTGCACCCTGTCCCTCTCGTTCAACAACAACGGCCCGTTCGGCACGTTCTTCCGCTACATCGGCGACACCGAGACGTACATCGCCCGCTACGACGACCTCTTCAACGGCCGCGACGAGCAGATCGACGTCTCGAACGTGGCGGTGAGTATGAACGGCATCGAGCTGCAGGACCGCGAGTTCATCAGCGCGATCCGCGAGGGTCGCGAGCCGAACTCGTCGATCCGCCAGGTCATCGACTGCTACCGCGTCCTCGGCGCGCTGGAGGAGCAGCTCGCGTGAACCTCCCCCGGATCGGCCTCGGATGCATGTCCCTGAGCCACGCCTACGGCGTGCCCCCGAGCGCCGAGGACGGTCTGGCGTTCCTGCGCGCGGCGCTCGACGACGGCGTGCAGCTGCTCGACACCGCGACTCTGTACGGCGGCGGCCGCAACGAGGAGCTGGTCGGCCGGGCGATTGCGGGGCGGCGCGACGAGGTCTTCTTGGCGAGCAAGGGCGGAATGGCGATGGTCGACGGCGTGAAAGTCATCGACGGACGCCCCGATACGCTGCGGGCACAGGTCGATGCTTCGCTAAGCCGCCTGGGCGTCGATTACATCGACCTGTACTACCTTCACCGGTGGGACAAGAAGGTGCCGATCGGCGATAGCGTCGGCGCGCTGGCCGAAATGGTCGCCGCGGGCAAGATCGGCGCAATCGGCCTGTCCGAGGTGTCGGTGGCGCGGCTGCGCGAGGCGCAGGCAGTCACGCCTATCGCGGCCGTGCAGAACGAGTACTCGCTGTGGAGCCGCAACCCCGAGCTGGGGATGCTCGAGGCCACCCGTTCCAGGGGAGTTGCGCTCGTCGCGTTCTCGCCGGTGGCCCGCGGTTTCCTCAGCGACTCGATCGGCGATCCCGAAGCCCTGGCGCCAAAGGACATCCGCCGCGGCATGCCCCGCTTCCAGCCCGAGCACTGGGGTGCGAATGCGGTGCTGCTGTCCTCTTGGCGTGAGCTGGCGGCGGAGGCCGGCTGCACCCCGGCACAGCTAGCACTGGCATGGCTGCTCTCCCGCGGCGATCACGTTCTGCCGATCCCGGGAACAACGAGCGTCGCGCACCTGCGTGAGAACATGGCGGCGGCCGACATCACTGTCGACGGCGCGCTGTTGGCGCGGGCCGGCGTGCTGATTGGCACGGACACCATCTCCGGCGCGCGATATGCGCCAGCATCTGCTGCCGAAGTTGACGCCGAGACTTTCGAGGATGCCGCGTGAGGGCGATCTCGTCGATGGCCACCCGCCACGTTCTCGCCGACCTCGCTGAAGCCGCCGCCGAAGCGGGGCTACCGCTTCTGCAGCTCGAATCCGTCGGCGGAGTGGACGCCGCCCAGCGGGTGACCGCCGGTGAGCCGTTCGACCTTGTGTTCCTCGCCGAGGACGCTCTCCAACGCCTCGCTGCCGAGGGGCACGTGGATCCGGCGTCCATCGCCCCGATCGTACTGTCGGAGGTCGCCGTAGGCGTGCCCGCACGCAGCGCCGATGAAGCCACATGTTCCGAAGGCACGGCCTTTGCGAATGCCGACGAGCTTCGCGGCGCCCTGCGCGCGGCGTCCCGCATCGGATATTCCACCGGACCGAGCGGCACCGAGCTGTTGCGAATGATCGACCACTGGGGCATGACCGGTGAGGTCAGCGACCGGCTTGTGCAGGCCCGTCCAGGCGTGCCCGTGGCGCGCCTGCTCGCCGAGGGAGAGGTCGATCTCGGCCTGCAGCAGCTCAGCGAACTGGTCGGGCAACCCGGCGTGTGCATCCTCGGCGTTCTCCCGGCCGACTGCGCGATTAGCACGGTCTTCGCGGGTGCTGTCGCGACATCCTCCAACAACGCGGCCCGTGCTGCGGAGGTGTTGGCCTTCTTCTGCTCGGACCTCGCGGCAACGATCAAGTCGTCGCACAGTTTTCGCGCGCCCTGAGGCCCTGCCGTGATGGATTGACTGATCGTTGTGAGGTCGGAGCGCGTCAGCGAAACACTTGTAATACAAGCGGCACACTTGTATCCTAAGTAGCAGGGCACTGCAGCCCGGACAGCCTGCTTCCGAGGAGCATCAATGAGTACCGTCGACTTCATCCGGCACATCAAACTTTCCACCGCACGGCTCCCCCTGGCCGTCCCCATCAGCGATGCCAAGGTCTTCACCGGCCGCCAGAAGCCGATGACCGAGGTGGTGTTCCTGTTCGCGGAGATCACCACCGAGCTTGGCCACACAGGCCTGGGCTTCAGCTATTCCAAGCGCGCCGGCGGTCCCGCCCAATACGCCCACGCCAAGGAAGTGGCCGAAGGCCTGATCGGCGAAGACCCCAACGACATCGGCAAGATCTACACCAAGCTCCTCTGGGCCGGCGCCTCCGTGGGCCGCTCCGGCGTGGCCACCCAGGCCCTCGCCGCCATCGACATCGCCCTCTACGACCTCAAGTCCAAGCGCGCCGGCCTGTCACTGGCCAAGTTCCTGGGTGCCTACCGCGACTCCGTCCAGACCTACAACACCTCCGGCGGCTTCCTCAACGCGTCCCTCGACGAGGTCAAGGCCCGCGCCACCGTCCTCCTCGAAGAAGGCATCGGCGGCATCAAGATCAAGGTGGGTCTCCCCGACACCAAAGAGGACCTCCGCCGCGTGGCCGGCATCCGTGAACACATTGGCTGGGACGTCCCGCTGATGGTGGACGCCAACCAGCAGTGGGACCGCGCCACCGCCCTGCGCATGGGCCGCCAGCTGGAGCAATTCAACCTCATCTGGATCGAGGAACCGCTGGATGCCTACGACTTCGAAGGCCACGCCCACCTCGCCAACGTCCTGGACACGCCCATCGCCACCGGCGAGATGCTGGCTTCCGTGGCCGAACACAAGGGCCTCATCAACGCCAACGGCTGCGACATCATCCAGCCGGACGCACCGCGCGTCGGCGGCATCACCCAGTTCCTCCGCCTCGCCGCCCTCGCGGACGAACGCGGCCTGGGCCTGGCCCCGCACTTCGCCATGGAAATCCACCTTCACCTCGCCGCGGCCTACCCGCGCGAACCCTGGGTGGAGCACTTCGACTGGCTGGACCCGCTCTTCAACGAACGCCTCGAAACCAAGAACGGCCGGATGATCGTGCCGGACCGTCCCGGCCTGGGCGTGACCCTGAGTGACCAGGCGCGCGCCTGGACCACCGAGTCCGTGGAGTTCGGCGCGTAACCTTGAACGCATGACCCGGAACCTGACCGCGGACCTCACCGCAGAGCTTCGCACGCGCATCGTGGACGGTGCCATCCAGCCCGGCGACAAACTCCCGAGCGAGAACGAGCTGATGGGCGAGTTCAGCGTCAGCCGCACCGTAGTGCGCGCCGCGCTAACGCGGCTCCAGGCCGAGGGACTCGTGGAAACCGAACGCGGGCGGGGCAGCTTCGCACTGACCCCGCCCGACGACGGTCCCCAGCCGGTTCCCGGCAGCCGCCCGGTTGCGAGCGTCGAGGACCGCCTCCACCTGCTGGA
Source organism: Pseudarthrobacter sp. BIM B-2242 (assembly GCF_014764445.1). Lineage (NCBI taxonomy): Bacteria > Bacillati > Actinomycetota > Actinomycetes > Micrococcales > Micrococcaceae > Pseudarthrobacter > Pseudarthrobacter sp. BIM B-2242. The sequence continues at coordinate 49,636 of NZ_CP061721.1, read as the reverse complement.
GTTCCGGCTGGGCGTGGAGGCTGAGGCAGCAGCCCTGGCCGCCCGCAACCACTCCGACCGCCAGCTCAGGACCATCAACTCCGCACTGGACCAATTCACGGCCAGCGCCGATCATCCCGGTCACGCCATGAAGGCCGATTTCGAATTCCACCGCGCCATCGCGGCCGCCTCCGGCAACCCCTTCTACTCCGACTGCCTCTCAGCACTGGGCCAGACGATGATCGCGATGCCGCGCACCCGGCTGATGACCGGCGTCGAGCATTACGCGCGTGACCACTTCGACCAGGTGGTCCACGAACACAAATCAATCGCGGCCGCCATCGCTGACGGTGATGAAAGCGCCGCCGCCGCTGCCATGCGGAGTCATCTGGCGAATTCCCGACGCCGGTTCAAGGCGTCTGTGCGCCCGGCGCCGTAGTGCCGCCAAGTTACGAAGTGCTGTGATGCCCCCAGGGCATCACGGCATGCAAAATGCGTGTTGGACGCGCATCGAAAACCCCGAATAAAGTGGACCCACTTGCTGTGGTGCGCACCACAGCGCCCAAAATGGTCACCGGACCTACGCGCTAAGATTCGAAGGATTTTCCCCCATGCAGTCTGTCGACACCGCTGTCACGGATGTGGCCCTCGCCACGAAGAAGTTTTTCAAGCGGGTCCTGCCCATCATGCTGGTCATGCTGGTGTGCAACCAGCTCAACCGCTCCAACATCGGCTATGCCCACGAGCACTTGGAAGCCGACGTCGGCATCGGGGCTGCGGCCTACGGCTTCGGCGCAGGCCTGTTCTTCATCGCCTACGCCATCTTCGAGCTTCCCAGCAACGTGATGATGGAGAAGTACGGCGCCAAGGTGTGGCTCGCCCGCATCATGGTCAGCTGGGGCATCGTCTCCTTCCTGATGGCCTTCGTCCAGAACGAAATGATGTTCTACGTCCTCAGGTTCCTGCTGGGCGCCGCCGAAGCCGGCTTCTTCCCGGCCGTTATCTTCTACTTCGCCCGCTGGGTTCCCGCGGGCCAGCGCGGCAAGGCAACCGCCATCTTCATTGCCGGATCGTCCATCGCGGCAGCACTCTCCGGGCCTATCGCCGGCATGCTCCTGAGCCTGCACGATGTCCTGGGGATCCGCGGCTGGCAGTGGCTGTTCGGCTTCGAGGGCCTGCTCTCGGTGGTGGTGGGCATTGTGGTGTTCTTCCTGCTGGATGCCAGGATCCAGGACGCCAAGTGGCTCTCCGCCGGTGAAAAGACGGCCCTCGTTGAGGCGATCGCCGCGGAAGACGCCCGGCACACCACCGAGACCGGCGGAAAGGTCAACCGCTGGAAGATGCTCCTGAACCCGCAGATCCTGCTGCTGTGCGGCATCTATTTCTCCATCCAGCTCTCCATCTACGCCAACACATTCTGGCTGCCCACCATCGTCAAGCAGATTCCCGGCACCACGGACCTGAGCGTTGGCTTCCTGTCCGCCATCCCGTGGGTGTGCGCCGTCGTCGCCATGTATTTCGCTGCCAAGATGCAGGACAAGGCGAAGTCCAAGCGGCCGCTGCTGGTGGTGGCACTCCTGGTGGCCGCCGTCGGAACCCTGGCCGCCGCCGTCGCCACCCCGGTGCTGGCACTGGTCTTCCTGGCCATTGCCGCCATGGGCTTCAAAAGCGCCTCGCCGCTGTTCTGGACCATCCCGCAGTCCGGCCTGCACCCCATGGTCCTGGCCCCGGCCATCGCCATCATCAACTCCCTGGGCAACCTCGGCGGCTTTGTGGCGCCGTTCGGGTTCGGCCTGATCAAGGAGGGCACCGGCAGCGTTGTGCCCGGCCTGTTCGCCCTCGCTGCGGCCTCCACGCTGGCCGCCGGGCTGGTGTACTTCCTGAAGGAACGCCGCAGCACTCCCACGCCTGACGGGGAGCCGGGGCAGCAGCGCGAACCGGCAGCCGCCATCGCGGACCTGGAGCCCGCCCCCGCCCGCTAACGGCGCGAAGGAAGCCCCGGCCTGCAGCGGCGGCCGCAGCAGCAGCCGCGTCAGCCCGCCGTCGGCAAGGCTGCTGCGGCGATCGGCTCGATCAGCTCCAGCAACCTCAGGACGGCGGGGTTGGCCGTCTCCTCATTCCACGCCACGTCCAGCTCCACCCGGTTCAGCTCAAACATGCCGTGCCGCCCGTCGATCTCGTGGAACTCCACGCCGGCCGGCGCGAAGGCCATCGCGGAGGCAGGCACCAGGGTCACGCCCAGTCCGGCCTGGACAAAGGCCAGGAGCGCCGGAACTTGGCTGGCGTACTGGGTGATGTTGGCGTGGGCACCGGCACTGGCAAACAGCCGCAGCACCAGGTCATGGAAGTAGCGTGCCTCCTTGGTGGAGTACATCAGCAGCGGCAGGTGGTCCAATAGGCCCAGCGGAAGCGGCTCGCCGGACGGCGGCGCCATGTTCCCCAGCAGGGTGCTTCCCATGGGCAGGGCCACCACCAGGCGGTCCTGCATCAGCGGCCGGCAGACAACCCCGGGCCGGGCCACGATGGGCCGCAGCAGGCCAATGTCCACACTGCCCTTGACCAGCCCGTCCATCTGGTCCGTCGACACCAGTTCCCGGAGCACAAAGGACACTCCCGGCATCCCTTCGGCGGCCGAGCGCAGCATCAGGGGCAACGCACTCTGCCCGGCGATGGCTGTGTAGCCCACCGTAATGGTGCCCGCCTGGCCCGACGAAACCCGACGCACGTCCAGGTCGGTCTTGATACACATGTCCAGGATCTGGCGCGCCCTCGGCAGCAGGGTGGCGCCGGCTGCCGTGAGTTCCACCTTCCGGCTGGTCCGGCCGAACAGCTGGGTCCCCAGCTTCTTTTCAAGCATTTGGATCTGGCGGCTCAACGGCGGCTGCGTCATGTTCAGCCGCTCGGCTGCGGCACCGAAGTGCAGCTCCTCCGCGACGGCGACAAACGCTTCTAACTGGGGCAGCGAAAACATCTATACCCTTACTGAATTGTTGAGTGCATAAATTAGCTTGGACTTGGATCGATGGCTCACCTTATGGTCGGTGAACAGGGCGCGGAAATCAACCCTCCGGAGCCCACAAGCCAACCCAAGGAGCACAGCGCAGTGGACCAGGCATACGATCCCGCCCGCAACCTCAACCAGGCCCGGATTACCGGCGTGACCATCACTCCGGTCGCTTTCAAGGACCCGCCGCTGCTCAATACGGTTGGGGTCCACGAACCGTTCGCCTTGCGGGCCATCGTGGAGGTCCACACTGATTCCGGCGTGTCCGGCATCGGTGAAACGTACGGCGATGCCGGGCACATTGCCAGGCTCCGGCTGGCCGCCGGCGCCCTGCCGGGGACGGACATCTTCAACATCAACCAGATGAACAGCCGGATCTCCCAGGCGCTTGTCCAGGACACCATCCAGGGTGGCCACGGCATGAGCGGCATGGTCACCGGGTCCAGCACGGCGGACCGGGTCCTGTCCGCGTTCGACGTCGCCGCCCTCGACATCCAGGGCAAGCTCCTTGGCCGGCCGGTCAGCGACCTCCTCGGCGGCGCCGTCCGGGACACAGTCCACTTCAGCGGCTACCTCTTCTACAAGTGGGCCGGCCACCCCGGCCAGGAAGATGACGCCTGGGGAGCGGCCCTGGACCCTGCCGGGATTGTGCGGCAGGCCCGCACCATGGTGGACCAGTACGGATTCAGCGCACTCAAGCTGAAAGCCGGCGTGTTCCCGCCGGAGGAGGAGATCACCGCCATCCAGGCGCTCCGGGCGGAATTCCCCGACCTGCCGCTCCGCATCGATCCCAACGGCGCCTGGACCGTGGACACCTCCATCCGCGTGGGAAAGGAACTCGACGGCGTGCTCGAGTACCTGGAGGACCCCACCCCCGGCATCGAGGGCATGGCCGCCGTCCGCCGCGAAGTTGGCATGCCGCTGGCAACCAACATGTGCGTGGTCAGCTTCGCGGATGTGGCCCCCGCGGTGGCGGCCGGCGCCGTGGACGTCATCCTCTCCGACCACCACTTCTGGGGCGGCCTCCGCCGGACGCAGTTCCTGGCCGGCATCACCGACACGTTCGGGTTGGGGCTCTCCATGCACTCTAATTCCCACCTGGGCATCAGCCTCGCCGCCATGGTTCACCTCGCGGCTGCCACCCCCAACCTGGACTATGCGTGCGACACGCACTGGCCCTGGAAGGACCCTTCCGAGGACGTTATTGCCGGCGGTGTGTTCACGTTCAAGGACGGCGCGGTGCGGGTGCCCACCGGACCGGGCCTGGGCATTGAGCTGGACCGCGATGCCCTGGCGCGGCTGCACCGCCAGTACCTCGACTGCGGCCTCACGAGCCGGGACGACACCGGCTACATGCAGCGGCTCCACCCCTCCTACGAGCTTCAGAGCCCGCGGTGGTGACCGCCGCCGGGCAGGCCCCGCAGGGGGGCGCAGAGCGCCCGGAGTCCCTGAAGATCGTGGTCACGGACCCCATCATCAGCCGCTTCGAGGACGCATTGAAGGCCGACGGCGGTGCGCACCGCTGGGACATGGCGGCGGCGTGGGCTCCGGAACGCAGGCTGGACGCCCTGGCGGGTGCCGACGTCGTGGTCTGCTCCTCCCTCGGCCCCGCCGAAGCGGCAGCCGCGGCACAGGCGAGGCTGGTTCACGTCACGGGGGCGGGCTACGACAAGATTTCGTTTCCGCACCTGGCACCGTCCGCAGTTGTGGCCAACACGTTCCACCACGCACGGCCCATCGCCGAGCACGTCCTGATGGTCACGCTGATGCTGACCCGGAACGTGGCGGCGGCGGACAGGGCTGTCCGGGCGGGGCAGTGGCGGACCATTGCCACGGCCGACGACGTCCCGTTCCATCCCGTCCTGGCCGACCTGACGCTGGGGCTGGTTGGCCTCGGATCCATCGGCTCTGAGGTGGCGCGCGTGGCCACGGCGCTGGGCATGAAGGTCCGCGCTGTGCGGCGCAACGCTGCGGCCCCGCTTCCGGAAGGAGTCAGCCTGGACTGGGTGGGCGGACATGACGGGCTCCACACTCTTTTGGCCTCCTCCGACGTTGTGGTGGTGACGGTACCGCTGGATTCCGCCACGGAAGGGATGATCGGGCCCGCCGAGCTGGCGGCCATGAAGCCTTCGGCCTTCCTTATTAATGTCGCCCGCGGTCCGGTGGTGGACCAGGCCGCGCTGTTCGCCGCCCTGACGGAACGGCGCATCGCCGGCGCCGGGCTGGACGTCTGGTGGGGATCGCCTGCGGACGGTATGGTGCCGCCGGCGGAACTGCCGTTCGCCTCCCTGCCGAACACCGTGCTGACCCCGCATCATTCCGGCCACGCCCGCGTGACCTTCGAGCGCCGGGCGGCAGACATCGCCGCCAACATCGGCCTGCTGGCCCGCGGCGGAGAACTCAGGAATGTGGTGGCCCGGCCGGCTCCGGTGCTGAGTGCCGTGCCGGCCAGCCCGGCTAGATAGGCCCCTCTAAATAGCCGCAAAAACCAGCTGCACCATCAGCAGGACGCTTCCCAACGCCGAGGCGCCGAGGGCCAATGCCTTCAGGCGCCCGGCGTTGAGGAAGCGGTTCACGTACCGGGACGCCACGTAGCCGGCCACGGCCGCCGGAACCATCCACAGCGCCAGGGCCAGCATCTCAGCCGTGACGGCGCCCGTGATCCAGAGCATCACCATCGAAATTGACGAGCCCACCATAAAGAAGGCGCTCATGGTGCCCCGCAGGCGCGGCCCGTCGTGACCCTGCCAGACCAGGGCCATCGGCGGGCCGCCGATTGACGTGGCAGTTCCCATGATTCCCGAGGCCGCCCCGGCTGCTATCAGGGTGCTCCGGACAGGCCTGGGCGACCAGCCCCGGACGGCCAGCACCAGACCGGTCAGTACTACGGCCACCACCACCCAGGCCATGCCTTCCCGGGACAGCGCCGTCACCAGCCACGCGCCCAGGAAGCTGCCGGGAACGCGCCCAACCAAGGCCCAGCCCGTGCCGCGGAGGTCCAGGCTCTGCCGTTCCCGAACGGTCACCATCACGGTGACCAGGAACGCCAGGATGATCAGTGTGGCCGGCAGCAGGGACGGATCCACCATGGCGATCACCGGCGCCGCGAGCATGCCCATGCCGAATCCGCTGGACGCCTGCAGGCAGGCGGCCAGGAAGATCACCCCGGCGATCAGGGCATACTCGCTGCCGGTCACTGGGCGGAGGCGATGGCGCCCGTCAGGCCCTTGATGGAGTCGAGCGGGAAGTGGCACTCCGCAACGTGCCGGGTGCCGTCGGGGGCGGCCAGCACCTGCGGTTCCGGTGCCACTTCGGCACAGATGTCCTGGGCCTTCCAGCACCGTGTCCGGAACCGGCAGCCCGACGGCGGATCCAGCGGCGAGGGCAGCTCGCCTTTCAGGACGATACGGTCCCGCGTGGTTCCACTGACGTCCAGCTTCGGCGACGCCGACATCAGGGCGGCCGTGTAGGGGTGCCGGGGGTGGTCGAAGACCTCTTCGGTAGCCCCTGTTTCGATGATCCGGCCGAGGTACATCACGGCCACCCGGTCCGCCACGTGCCGGACCACGGTCAGGTCATGCGAGATGAAGATGTAGGACACACCAAGCTCCTGCTGGAGCTCGTTGAGGAGGTTCAAGACCTGCGCCTGGACCGAAAGATCGAGGGCCGAGACGGGCTCGTCGAGGATGATGACATCCGGGTTCAGGGCGAGGGCGCGGGCGATGCCGATGCGCTGGCGCTGGCCGCCGGAGAACTCCTGCGGCGACTTGCGCGCATCCGAAGGGCGGAGGCCCACCATGTGCAGGAGTTCGCGGACCCGGGCCTCGCGTTCCCGCGATGTCGGATACAGGCTCCGGTGCGTGGCCCACGGTTCGGCGATGATGTCCCCGGCGTTCATCCGGGCGTTCAGGGACGCGAACGGGTCCTGGAAGACCATCTGCACCCGCCGGCGCCAGGCCAGCAGTTCCTTTCCCTTGAGCCCGAACGGGTTGGTCCCCTCGAAGCTCACGGTCCCTTCATCAGGCGTTTCCAGCATCATCAACGTCCGCGCCAGCGTGGACTTGCCGCAGCCGGACTCACCCACCAGGCCAAGGGTCTCGCCGCGGCCCACCGTCAGGCTGATGCCGTCCAGGGCCTTGAGCCGGGTGTTGCCGCTGGCGCTCTTGGCCACGTGGAAGGTCTTGGTCAGGCCCTCAATTTCCAGAAGCTCAGGCATTGTTGATCTCCTCGCTGAAGTGGCACGCGGCGGTACGGGCGGGCCGCGGCTGGTCCCCCGAAGGGGAGGCTGCGTTGACGGGGGCGGTGTGTACCGGGCCGCTGCCGTCCCCGGCGGGCACGCCCACCGGGCGGAGTACGGGCCGTTCGGCCCGGCAGATGTCCTGCACCAGCGGGCAGCGGGACTGATACACGCAGCCGCTGGGGATGTCGTGAAGCTCCGGCGGGCTGCCGGGGATGGACTTCAGCTGGGCGCCGCGTTCCAGGTGGACCGGCACGGATTCCAGCAGCCCCTTGGTATAGGGGTGCCGGGGGTCGGCGAAGACCTCGGAGACAGGACCGGACTCCACCACGTTGCCGGCGTACATCACGGCTACGGAGTCGGCTTCCTCTGCCACCACCGCAAGGTCGTGCGTGATGAGGATGACAGCCATCTGGCCCTCTTCGCGGAGTTTCCGCAGCAGCTGCATGATCTGCGCCTGGACCGTGACGTCCAGGGCAGTGGTCGGCTCGTCAGCGATCAGCAGGCGCGGGTTCAGCGCCACCGCCATGGCGATCAGGATGCGCTGCCGCATGCCGCCGGAGAACTGGTGGGGGTAGGAATTAACCCGTGATTCCGGCTCGGGAATGCCGACGCGCTTCATCAGGTCAATGGCTTCCACCCGTGCCTGTTTGGCGTTCAGGCCGCGGTGGATGCGGAAGGCCTCCCCCAGCTGTGTTCCGACTGTATATACAGGGTTGAGCGCTGTCAGGGCGTCCTGGAAAACGATGCCCAGTTCTGGCCCGGCAAACTTGAGCCGCTCTTTCGGGCTCAGCGCAGCCAGGTCCGTTCCGTTGAGCATGATCTGCCCGTCAGCCAGGTCGCAGACCGGGTCCATGATCCCGGCCAGGGCCTTGGCTGTCATGGACTTTCCACAGCCCGATTCGCCCAGCAGCGCCAGGGTCTCGCCGGCCCGGGCTTCGAAGGCCACGCTGTTGACGGCGCGCACGGTACCGCGGTGGGTGCGGATGTCCACGGCGAGGTCACGGACCTGCAGGACGACGTCGTGCGCCTTAGCCTGGCCGGCTGCGGCACGGGCGCCTGCGGCGGATGCTGCGGCGCGGGTGCCCCGGGTGGGTACTTGTTCGGCAGCTGTTTTCACGGCTGTGCCTCCTTGGCTGGGATGCGGGCAATCAGCCGCTTGCGGGGAAGGGCCAGGCGCCAGCGCTGGGCCGGATCCGTGGCGATCCGCAGCCAGGCGGCGAGGACGTTGGCGGCGATGGTGGTCACCACAATGGCGACGCCGGGGAAGATGGACAGCCACCAGGCCGTCTGCAGGTATTGCCGGCCCTGGGAGACCATCAGCCCCCAGCTGACGTCCGGCGGCTGGATGCCGATGCCCAGGAAGCTCAGTGAGGATTCGGCGAGCATCACGTAGCAGAATTCCAGCGTGGCCAGCGTCAGCAGCGTCGGCAGCACCACGGGGATGACATGCCGGACAATGATCGCGTTGGGTTTGGCGCCGAAGGTGCGTGCCGCGTCCACGAACGTGCGGCTCTGCAGCTCGGCGCTCTCCGCCCGCGCTGTCCGCAGGTAGATGGGGATACGGGTCAGGGCCAGGATCAGCACGATGTTCGCTGCGCTGGGGCTGAACACGTAAAGGACCACGACGGCGAGGAGCAGGGAGGGGAAGCTCATGATCACGTCGGCGATCCGCATGGAGACGTTCTCCCGCCAGCCGCGGTGGTAACCGGCCCAGACCCCCCACAGGGAGCCGATCAGCAGGGCGACGGCCACCGCAGGCAGGGCGACGGACAGGGTGGTCCTGCTCGCCACCACGAGCCTGGCGAGCATGCTGCGGCCCAGGGAATCGCTGCCCAGGAAGTATTCCCAGCCGTATGCGGGATTGAACGGTGCTTTGTTGGCGAAGAGCAGATTCTGTTTTGTGGCGAGGTCACCCATCAGCGCAGGGCCCACCAGCGCTGTCAGGCCGATGAAAACCAGGATCAGTGCCGAGACGGTGGCGAAGCGGTCCTTGAGCAGGAGCCGGAAGAGGCCCGCTTCGCGTCCTTGTTGTTGGGCCCGTCTTTCTCGGCGGGATGGAATTCGGCTGGCACGCGCTCCGGCGCCGAACCCTCGTTCAGTGAACTTTTCATGGCTACTCCTAGGCCTTTACCGTGACGGGACGGACGCGCGCGTCCAAGAGTGCGTAGCCCATGTCGATCAGGATGTTCAGCGCGAAGATCGCGACGGCGGTGAGCAGGACGGCTGCCTGCAGGACCGCGAAGTCCCGCTGCAGGATCGAATCGATCATAAGCTTGCCGATGCCCGGCCAGCCGAAGATGGTTTCCACCACCACCGCGCCGTTGACCAGGCCCACGGTCAGGTCACCGGCAACCGTGAGGGCCGGGGCAGCCGCGTTGCGGAGCGCATGGTGCGTGACCACGCGGAGCTCTCCTGCACCGCGGCTGCGGGCCAGCTTGATGTACGGCTCCGACAGTGCGGAGACCATTGAGCCGCGGACAATCTGGACCAGCACACCGAACGGCCGCAGAAGCAGCGTGGCGATCGGCAGCACCCAGGCGCTGGCTCCCGACACACCGGATGTCGGCAGCCAGCCCAGGGTGATGGCGAAGATCCAGATGCCCACGATCGCCAGCCAGAAGTCCGGAATCGAGGCGGCGGCCATGGAGACGAAACTTGAGATGCGGTCCGCGATGCCGTTCGGCTTCAGTGCTGCCCAGCAGCCCACCACCACGGCCAGGATAACGGCCAGCACCATGGTGGTGGCCGCCAGCTGCAGGGTGGCCGGGAAAGCACGCAGCGCCATCGCGGCGGCGTCCTGCCCGGTCCGCAGCGACTGCCCGAAGTCGAGCCGGAGCACGCCACCGAAATAGTCGGCCATCTGTACCAGCAGCGGCTGGTCCAGGCCGTTGCGTTCGGTGAAATCATCGCGCATCTGCTGCGTGGCGTTCAGCGGCAGGTACAGGCTGGCCGGGTTGCCCGTCATCCTGGCCAGCGCGAACACTCCGACAATCACCACCACCAGCGGCAGAGCGCTGGAGACAATCCGCTTCCTCAAGTAGATCAGCATGGCTGTCCTTCTCTCCCGGAGTACGGGTTAGCTTGCCGGGGTCATTTCCGAGACACGCAGTTCATCGCCGCTGGACGAATTGGGCGTGTAGTTCACGGACTTGGCCTTGCCGATGATGCCGGTCTGGTGGGAGATGTGTGCGAACTGGACAACCTTGTCGTTCTGGTAGGCGAAGATGTCCTCGAAAGCCTTCTTCCGCTCGTCGCCGGAAGCCGAGTCGGCCTTCTTGATCATGGCGTCGAACTCCGGCGTGCCGAAGTAGCTTTGGGCGCCGGTGGAGAGCATGTACTGGTCCACCGTGAAGGCTGCGTCGCCGGCCTGGTTGCCGTGCTGGGTCATGAGCGCCACTGCGCCTTCGTCCTCGGGGAAGGGACGGACCTGGTAGGTCAGGTGCTGGCTGGTCTCAAGCATCTTGAGCTTGACGTTCAGGCCGGCCTGGCTCAGCTGCTCCTGCAGGACCTGGCCCAGCTCGGTGATCTTGGGGAACTGGGCGCTGCGGACCACCATGGAAATCTGCTTGGACGTGTCAACGCCGTCGGCCTTCGCTTCCGCAACGAGTGACTTGGCCTTTTCCAGGTCGAATGCCCAGCCTTCCAGCGCGGAGTTGTGCCCCACGATTCCCTCGGGGACCAGCTGCGCGGCCACCTGGTGCTTGCCCTGGTAGAGCGAGTTGACGATTCCTTCTTTGTCAATGGCGAAGTTGATGGCCTGGCGGACGCGGATGTCGTTGAGCGGCGCCTCGTTGGCGTCAAGGCGCAGGGCCACAGTCTCGTTGTTGGGGTAGTCCAGGCCGAGGTCGCCGATGTTGTCGTCCGGGCTGAGCCCCATGGCCACGTCCGCTTCGCCGCTGGTGATCATGGCAGCGCGCACGGAACTTTCGGAACGCCACTGGTACTCCGCCTTGGCGTAGGCGGGCTTGTCTCCCCAGTAGCCGTCCCAGCTGGCGAGGGTGATCTTCTGGCCGGCGTCCCACGTCTCGATCTTGTAGGGGCCCGTTCCGATCGGCTCGCGGACCTTTTCGGTGGCGCTCGTGGAAGTCGGCACTACTTCAAGGAACGAGAGCCGCAGCGGCAGGATGGGGTCAGGCTCCGGAGTGGTGACGGTGAGGGTGGTGGCATCCACGGCCTTTACAACAAGGTCTGCATCACCGAAGACGTAGCCTTCCACGTTGCAGCCGAGCTTCGAGTTGACGGCCCGTTCGATGGTGAACGCGGCGGCATCGGCGTTGAACGGCGTGCCGTCCTGAAAGGTCACGCCTTCGCGAAGCTTGAGTGTCCATTCGGTGTCACTGGTGGCTTTCCATTCGGTGGCGAGCTTGGGTTCCAGCTCGCCACTCTGGGGATTACGCTCGATCAGCGGTTCGGTGACGTTGGACCGCACCACCACACCGGTGGACGTCAGGTTCGATTCACACGCTTCCAGGGTGGGCGGCTCCTGGCCGAGCACCACACGGACGGTGGTGGAGGAGCTGCCGGTTGCTTCGGTGTTGGCAACCGAACAACCGCTTAGGCCCAGCACCGCAACGGAGGCCAGGGCCGGCCATTTGAGTGCGGCAGCGGGAAAGGAGAGCTTTGAAGAAGACATCATTGGGTTCCTCCGAATTGGATATTGCGGCAGCGGGCTGATTCCGGAGCCCGGGACGGGTCATCGGGAACAGCTGCTTGGGCCGCGCTGGACTCAAGCTATTTCAGGTCAGTGGGCTCCACAAGGTTTTTGCGGCCGCCGGGGACGGGCGGGGGGACCGCGGCACCGCCCGCACGACCTGTGATGGGCGCCACTCCGCCCGGAAATCCGCGCCGTTCCGCCAGAGTCGTCCGATCAATCCACTTCGGGCATCGAACCATGCCATTTACATGTTGGACGCGTATGGATCAGAAACCTACTGTGCAGGTATGAAGAACATCGCCGTCCTCCAGGTAGGGCCCCTCATGCCAGCCGTCCAAGATGCCATCACCAGCGAGTACGGAGCTGTCCGGCTGCCGGACCCCGGCCCGGGGCGGGAAGAATTCCTGCAGCAGCACGGCGGCACCTTCGACGTCGCCGTGACGTCCGGAAAAGTCGGTGTGGGTACCGAACTTATGCGCGCACTGCCGAACCTCCGCGCCGTGGTCAATTTCGGCGTCGGGTATGACACCACGGACGTGGCGCAGGCCGCCGAACGCGGCATCGCTGTCAGCAACACCCCTGATGTCCTCAACGACTGCGTGGCTGACACGGCCATGGCTCTGTACTTGGACGTGCTGCGCCAGACCAGCGCGGCGGACAGGTTCGTCCGCCGCGGCGACTGGCTCGGCAAGGGAAACTTTCCCCTTGCCACCAAAGCGAGCGGAAAGCGGGTGGGCATCCTCGGCCTGGGCCGGATCGGGCGGGTCATTGCGCGCCGGCTGGAAGGGTTCGATTGTGCCATCAGCTACCACAGCCGCAATCCCGTGGACGGCGTGGCATACGAGTACAAAGCGTCACCCCGCGACCTCGCGGAGGGCTGTGACGTCCTGATTGTCGCCGCCGCGGGCGGACCTGATTCGGCGCGGCTCGTTGACGCCGGTGTTATTGAGGCGCTCGGTCCCAATGGCTACCTCATCAACATCGCCCGGGGATCCGTGGTTGACGAGGATGCCCTTGTTGCTGCCCTGCTTGGCGGCCGGCTCGCAGGGGCAGGCCTGGACGTTTTTGCCGATGAGCCGAAGGTCCCCGAAGACCTCCTGGCACTCGACAACGTGGTGCTCCTGCCCCACTTGGGCAGCGGCACCCACGAAACCAGGGCGGCAATGGCTGAACTGACCCTCGCCAACCTTCGCCGGTTCGCGGCCGAGGGAACCCTCGTGACGGCGGTCCAGCCATGAGCGTGGCGGTGGGCTACGTCGCCACGCAGGAGGGCCGGGCCGCCCTGAGCGCAGCAATCCGGGAAGCAGCGCTTCGGCGGACGGACCTGCAGATCCTGGGTCCGGTCCCCGGCCAGGGTTCCAAGGACGCAGAAGCGGACATCCGCAATGCCATCGCTGACGCAGCAGGCGTGCCGGCGTTCCTTCGCGAAGGTGACGGCGACGAGGCGGCAGACCTCATGATCGACGCGTCCTATGAAGAGGACGTTGAGCTGGTTGTTATCGGTGTGCGCCGGCGTTCCCCCGTGGGGAAGCTCTTCCTCGGCAGCACCGCCCAGCGGGTCATCCTGGAAGCCGGCTGTCCGGTGACCGCTGTTAAGGCCGACGTCGGCCCGCGCACCTGAGCGGCAGGGGCTGCCCGCTCAGTTTCCGCGGGCCAGCACCTGCCCCTTGAAAAACCCGGGCTGCAGCCGGGACATCACCAGCATGACCACCACGCCCAGCAGGATCACGCCCATGCCCAGGATGAACACCATCCCCACCCCGCCCACCGATGATCCGGAGCCGTACCCGGGATCCATGGAATCGGACGCGGTCTTGAAGAACATCACCAGCAGGATGACGCCGCCCAGCAGCGGCGCCAGGAACTTGAAGAAGAAGGAACGGCCGTTGCTGAACGCCTGGGCCCGGAAGAACCAGACGCAGGCCAGTGCTGTGATGCCGTAGTAGAAGCAGATCATCATCCCCAGCGCCGTAATGGTGTCCCACAGCGCGTTCTCCGAGGTGGTCCGGGTGATGACATAGAAGCCCGCAGCTGCAGCGCCCGCGGCGATGGTGGCGTAGCTCGGGGACTTGAACCGCGGGCTGACCTTGCCGAAGCGCCCCGGGAGTGCCTTGTAGTGACCCATCGACAGCAAGGTCCGCGCGGGCGAGACAAACGTGGACTGCAGCGAGGCAGCCGAACTGCTCAGGATCGCGAGGGACATCAGGATGGCGAACGGTCCCATCACCGGCCCGGCGAGGACAGCGAAGATGCTCGACTGGTTCTCCGGATTTCCGGCTCCCAGGCCCGTGTCGCCGACGCCCGCAAAGGACAGGGTGGCCAGCGCCACGGTCATGTAGATCGCCACAATCACCACGACGGTGACGGTGGCCGCCCGCCCCGGAGTCTTCTCCGGGTTCCTGGTTTCCTCGTTCATGGTCAGGGTGACGTCCCAGCCCCAGTAAATGAAGATGGAGAGCGAAACTCCGGCCGCGAAAGCCGAGAAGGACCCCACCGCGAACGGATTGAACCAGTCCGGGGAGATGGCCGTCGCATCAAACGCCGTCCCGTTGGCCACGTGGCTGAAGGCGGCCACGGCAAACCAGCCCAGCACCAGCAGCTGGAACGCCACAAGGACATACTGCACGCTCTTAGTGGCTTCCATGCCCCGGTACGAAATCCAGCAGGCCACAGCGATGAACACCAGCGTGGTGGCGATGTTCAGCGGAAGGTTCTTGCTCAGCTCGCCCAGCTCCGGGTTCCCGAACAGCTGGGCCAGCATGAGGTAGAAGAAATCGACGGCGACGGCTGCCAGGTTGGACAGCACAATAATGGTGGCAGCGATCAGCCCCCAGCCGCCCATCCACCCGATCCACGGACCAAAGGCGCGCGATGCCCACGTAAACGAGGTGCCGGCGTCGGGCATTGCATTGTTCAGTTCCCGGTAGCCGAGCGCCACCAAAATCATGGGGATAAAGCCCACCAGGAAGATCGCCGGCAGCTGGACTCCAACCTCCGAGACCGTTGGCCCCAGCGCCGCCGTCAGCGTGTACGCCGGCGCAATGCAGGAAACCCCGATGACGACGGCCCCCACCAGCCCCACTGCCCCGGCCTTCAGGCCCTTGCTGCTCAGGCCATTCCCGGCCGGATCTTTACCGGGCAGGTCATTACCGGGCAATTTGTCGGGGCTGCCGGGCAGCTGCGCAGTCACTTCTTTGGAACTCATGGCCTTGCCTCTCTGGTTCATTCGACGCTGAATGGGTGGAACCGATGCGCTTAGCCGACGGCAGCCACGGCCTCGTGTGGCGCGCGGGATTCCCCCGCTGCAGCCAGGATGCCCGCCGCCGTGCGCCGCCCCATGCGGACGGCGCCGTCAACGTGCTGGTAACCTTCTGCGGCGATGTCCGAGGAGCACCAGTAGATGGGGCCGACGGGGGCGTGCTGGTCCTTGCCGTAACGGTGCAGCCCGCCCAGGTCATAGCTCGCTGCATAGGCGCCCCGGGTCCACTCCTCCGAGCCCCAGTCGGATTCGTAGTACACCTCCGGCGTCAGGGCTTTATCCCCCAGGAAGCCGGCGATCGATTCCAGGATGGCGCGGCGGCGGTCCCCGGCACTCAGCTCGAAGACGGCGTCGGCCTTTTCATCCGACACGAATCCCACCAGCGTTCCACGTGAATCACCGTGGTTGGTGTTGTCGTAGACCTCCTGGACCAGCGATCCGGCACCGAATCCCGTGCCGGACAGTCCGTCTTCACGCCAGAACGGAGTGCTGTAGACGGCGTGGACCTTGATCACCAGGCCCAGCGACTGGTGCTGGTGCATCTGGTGCTGCCGCCGCGGTAGCGGAGGGTTGAAGGAGACCCGCGAGTAAAGGTTCGGAGGCACGGCCATGATCACAAACCGGGCGTTCACTGTGGCGCGCTCCGAAACAACGGTGACGCCGTGCCCGCTCTCCTCCCAGATGACGGTGCGCACCGGACTGTTAAGTACGACGTCGGCACCCAGCTCCTGTGCCTGCAGCAAGGAGACCTGCTGCATCCCGCCGATGACCCGCTTGTCCAGGATGAAGTCTTCGTCGGTGAGATGGCTGAAGGACCCGGCGGAGGCGGCCATCAGGACCGCCTGCAGTGCCGAAAACGCGTGGGCGGGCTTGGTGAGCATGCCACCGGCGATGAACAGGCCAATGTTGTTGCAGGCCTCCTCGTCGCTGGAGTTTTGGCGGAGCCAGTGGTGGAAGGAAACGGTGTCCAGTTCGCGGGCTTTGGGGTGTGCCCAGGGTTCGGTGGCGCCGATTTCCGCCGCGAGGCCGTCCAGGATGCCGACCAGCTTGTCCATTTCCATCCGGGTGGCTGCACTTACCGGAAAGGACTCGCCGGTATAACGGGTCTTCCGGCCGTCCGCTCCGATGTACACGGACTCGCCCTCACGGTAGCGGGAGTACGTCTCCAGGCCTAGCTCAGCCAGGAGTTCCAGCAGTGCTGTCTGATCCGGCGAGACCCACTGGCCGCCGATTTCCAGCATGGCGCCGGCGATGGTGTCCGTCCAGGTCCGGCCGCCCACGCGGTCCCGCGCTTCCAGCACTGCCACGGTGAGGCCGGCCTTCTTCAGTTCACGGGCAGCGGTGAGCCCGGATGGTCCGGCGCCAACGATTACAACGTCGCGGTCAAAGTTCAGCATGATGTCCTCTCTCCGGCGCTTCGAGTGATACGAAGCACTAAATGAATGCCATTCATTTAGAAGGACTATAGCTGGTGCGGGGCAGGTGCGGAAGGGGCCGGTGGAATAATGCTGGGGACACTGCCCGCAGAAAGGCCAGCAATGCCGGAGTCCCCTGCCGATCCACCCCTCACCCGGAATCGCGAAACCGCACCGAAATCCGGTCCGGAACGGCGCCGCGCGGGTCGGCCGCCTGCCGCCATCCTGGACCTGGCGGGAATCACCACTGCGGCGCTGCGGCTCGTCAGCAGGAACGGCTACGCCGGACTCACCATGGCCGCGCTGGCCCGCTCACTGAACGTGGCGCCGTCGGCCCTGTACAACCATGTGGCATCCAAGCGGGACGTGCTCCTGCTCGTCGAAGACCATTTGACTGCCCTGGTGGATGTGACGGCCTTCGCCGCGGAACCCTGGGAGTCCGCGGTGCGGAAGTGGGCCTGGAGTTACCGGGCTGTCTTCGCGGAGCACACTCCCCTGATCCCTGTCATCGCGGTGCTTCCCGTCACTGACGCGCCCCAGACGCTTGCCATGTACGAGACCGTCAGTGCCGGCTTCCGGGCGGCCGGTTTTCCGGAGGAGCGGATTGTGTCCGCCATCGTTGCCCTGGAATCGTTCATCTTCGGCTCGGCCTTCGACGTCACCGCCCCGGCGGACATTTTCGATTCCGGCACCATGGCCGAATCTACGCCGAGCTTCACGGGGGCAGTCCGGAGCCTGGCCGCCCAGGGATACGAGAACCCTGCAGACGTGGCGTTCAGCCTGGGGCTCGAGGCCCTGATTGCGGGCTTCGGCGCTTTGCGGCAGTAAGCCGGCGTTAGACGGCGTTAAACAAAGGAACCCCGGTCCGAAGACCGGGGTTCCTTCAATTGCGTGCGCGAGGGGGGATTTGAACCCCCACGCCCTTTCGGACACTGGCACCTGAAGCCAGCGCGTCTGCCGTTCCGCCACTCGCGCGCAACTTCTTTTCCTCGAATCGCGGCCGGTTTCCCGTATCCGCAACCTTGTAAAAGCAGCGAGATCAAGCATAACGGACACCACCGGTAAAACACCAATTGAGCTCCGGAGGCCGCCGGGTCCGCCGCCGCGGAAGCCCCGGTTCGCGCGGAAATCCGAACTTTTCCGGCCGCCCGGCCGGTCGGGATTAAGGTCATTCACAGGCCTGCCCAGTAGTATCTGATGTAGTAGTGCCTGCCGCTGCACGGCGGAGCACTGCGTACTTAACTGCCCTGCCGGTTGAGTTCCGGAACGAATACTGCCCCGCTGCCGGGGGGAAAGGAGAAGGACCATGGGATTGCTGGACAAGGTCGAGCGCGGCATCGAAAAGGCCGTCCGCGGTGTCTTCTCCACCGGCTCACGGGCCCAGGTGGAACCGGTGGAGATCGCCAGCCGCCTCCGCCGGGAATTGGACCACAAGTCACTCACGGTTGCGGCCGGCCGCACGCTGGCACCGAACGTGTTCGACGTCCAACTCAGTGAGAACGACTTCACCCGGGCGCAGGAGTGGGGCACACCGCTGGCTGAAGAGCTGTGCGACGTTGTCATCAACCACGTCCGCAGCCAGGGCTACACCCTGCAGGGTCCGGTCCGGATTTCTTTCCGCCGCGCCGAGGAACTCCGTGCTGGCGATTTCGAAATTGCCTCGTCCACGGAGAAGTCCTCCGGCGGTTCGGGCTCACCCGCGCCCCGGCCCAACATGCCGGCCGCACCAACCCGCCCGCCGGTCCGGCTGCAGCCCGTCCTGGACATCGACGGCCAGAGGTACTCCCTCAATGCCCCGTCCATCGTCCTGGGCCGTTCCTCGGAAGCCGACATCCTGGTTGACGACACCGGCGTGTCCCGCCGCCACCTGGAGATCCGCACAGCCAGCGGCGTCACCAGTGCTGTTGATCTGGGCTCCACCAACGGCAGCTACGTTAACGGCCACAAAGTAGCGGGCAGCACCGAACTGACCGACGGCTCCACCATCACGATGGGACGGACAAAGATCATCTTCCGCCTGCTTCCCGCCAACCCTGGTGGCCGCGCATGAGCGACATGAGCGAACTGACCATCACCGCCCTGCGGTTTGGTTTCCTGATCCTGCTCTGGGTCCTCATTTTCAGTATCGTGTCGGCCATGCGCCGCGACCTGATGGTAGGCCGGAAAGCGGCCGCCGGGACGCCCACCGCGAGGCAGGTCCGCAAAAACCCTGAGCTGGCCGAGGCTCCCCCGCAGCCGCTCAAGCAGCAGGCCCACCAGCTGGTGGTCACCGAAGGCCCGCTGAAAGGCACCACAGTTCCGCTCGCCGCCAGCCCCATCCTGTTGGGCCGGGCCCAGGAAGCAACCTTGGTCCTCGAAGACGACTACGCCTCGGGCCGCCACGCACGGCTGTTCCCGCAAGGCAGCCGCTGGTTCATCGAGGACCTCGGCTCCACCAACGGCACCTATCTGGCCGACCAGCAACTTACCCGGGCCCTGCCCGTTGAGCTTGGCGTACCCGTGAGAATCGGCAAGACGGTCATCGAATTGAGGCCATAGCAATGGCCGCCGAAACCCCCGCAGACGAGGCCCGGCCCGTTCAGCGGCCCCTCATCATGCGCTATTCAGCGCGATCCGATGTGGGCCGCATCCGGGCCAAGAACGACGACTCCGCCTATGTGGGCCGTCATCTGGCAGTGGTAGCGGACGGCATGGGCGGACACGCAGGCGGCGATGTGGCCTCGGCCGCCACCGTCCTGGACATGCTTCACCTGGACCACGGGGACTACCACGGTGACGCCCTCACGGTCCTGGCCGATGAAATCCAGACGGCAAACTCGCTGCTGTCCGAACTGGTCCACATCAATCCCAAACTTGCCGGCATGGGCACCACTGTCACGTCCCTTCTTCTTGCCGAGGGCAAACTGCACTTCGCCCATATCGGCGACTCCCGGGCCTACCGTCTCCGCGACGGTGAGTTCGAACAGGTCAGCGTGGACCACACCTTCGTGCAGCGCCTCATCGACGAAGGCCGGCTCCGGCCCGAGGAAGCCGAGACCCATCCGCACAAGAACGTCCTGATGCGCGTCCTGGGCGACGTCGATGCCAGCCCCGAACTGGATCTGGACACGCTGGACGTCAAGCCGGGTGAACGGTGGCTGCTCTGCTCTGACGGACTCAACTACGTGGCCGGGCACGTGGTGGAACGCACCGTCCGGGAAACAAAGGACCTGCGCGAGTGCGTGGAAACCCTGGTTGACCTCACTCTCGAAGCCGGTTCACCGGACAACGTCACCGTGATCATGCTGGAAATCGTGGAGGAAACGCACGACGACGTCAGTACCGCCGCCGTCGACGTCATTCCTCCCGGCCTGCCCGCCGCTGCCGCCACACCTGATGGGGCTGGCGAAACGGCGAAGAAAAAGGCCGCGGACGAAGAGGCGGCCACGGCTGAAACCACGCCGGCAACCAACCCGGACGGCCAGCCGGCGGCTACCGAACCGTCCGCCTCCACCGATCCCCATCTGGGCGAGCACCTGTCGGCCGAGGTCTTGCGCCAGGAGCTGGCCTCACGGCCCCATGAACTTGTCGGAGCTGCGGCCACTGCGGCGGAATCCGGGTCCATTCCCACCATTGCCGGCCGTACCGTAGCCAGGCGTGCCGCCACCGTCCTCACGCACAAGGCGGAGCCCGCCGACACCGAAGCGGACGAGATCCTGGAGCCGGCCAAACCGCGCCGCTGGGTCACCTGGACCATCGCCGCCTCCGTGCTCCTGGTCCTGACCGTGGGCCTCTGGCTTGGCTATGCCTGGACCCAGACCCGTTACTACATCGGGGAATTCGATTCGCGCGTGGCAATCTACAACGGGGTTTCGCAGCGGCTTGGCCCCATCCAGCTCTCTACCCTCGAGGCCGTGACAGAAATCCGGATGGACTCCTTGCCCCAGTTCTCCCAGCAGCGGGTCCGGCAGACGGTGCCGGCGCGGGACCTCTACGATGCCCAGCGGATCGTGAAGAACCTCGAAGGCACCGGCACCATTGCCCCGTCCAACGAATGCCTCACCGCGTCCCCGTCGCCCACCGCTGCTGCGACCACTCCGCCGGCTGATGGCGCGAGTCCCGCCGCACCCGCGCCGTCGCCGGCTGCGTCTGACCCGGCTGCCGCGCCGGCCCCTGCCGCAACACCCAGCCCGACCGTCACCTGCGAGGTGGGCCAATGAGCCAGCTGAACACCATGCCCAAACCGCGGCGCAATGTGGAGCTGCTGCTGCTCCTGCTGGCCCTTGCTGTCGGCATCGGCGCGAACATGCTGGTGGGTGTGGACCAGGAGAAGGCCTTCGACTCGGACTTCTGGTTCCAGTCCAGCCTCCTGGCGGTCGCCGCGATCGTCTTCCACCTGGTTCTGCGCGTCAGGGCGAAATATGCAGATCCGGTAATACTTCCAATTGTCGTTGCCCTGAACGGCATCGGCCTGGCAATGATTCATCGCCTCGATGCCCCCGGCGACGACACCGGCAACAACCAGCTGCGCTGGACCGTTATTGCCATGGCCGTTGCGATCGGCGTGATCTGGTTCCTCAAGGACCACCGGATCCTCCGCCGTTTCACCTACATTTCGCTGGCTGTGAGCGCCTTCCTGCTGATCCTTCCCCTGGTCCCCGGCATCTCCGCCGGCGAAATCCTCGGCGCCCGGGTCTGGATCAGGGTGGGACCCATGACCTTCCAGCCCGGCGAAATTGCCAAGATCACGCTGGCCATATTCTTTGCCGGGTATCTCTCGTCAAACCGTGACCTGATACTGCTGGCCGGCCGCAAGATCGGCCCGCTGCAGTTCCCCCGGTTCAAGGACATGGGCCCCATGATCACCGCCTGGCTGGTCAGCATCGGTGTGCTGATCTTCCAGCGTGACCTCGGGTCCTCCGTCCTCTTCTTCGGCCTGTTCATTGTGATGATCTACGTGGCCACCAGCCGCATCAGCTGGGTGGTGATCGGCGTCGCGCTGATCCTGGGCGGAGGCTTTGTTGCCTCGCGGGTCTTCTCGCACGTCGGCCTCCGCATTGACGGCTGGCTTAATGCCTTCACCGCCGAGGTCTACGACCGTTCCCCCGGCGGCAGCCACCAAATCGTGCAGGGGCTCTTTGGCATGGCCAACGGCGGACTGGTGGGGACCGGACTGGGCCAGGGCAGGCCCAACCTTGTCCCCTTCGCCAACAGCGACATGATCATCGCCTCCCTCGGTGAGGAACTGGGCCTGATCGGGCTCTTCGCCGTGGTGATGATGTACCTGCTGCTGTTCACGCGCGGCTTCCGGGCCGCGCTGGGCACCCGTGATGCGTTCGGAAAACTCCTCGCCTGCGGCCTGTCCTTCGCCGTGGCCCTGCAGTGTTTTGTGGTCATCGGCGGTGTGACCCGGCTGATCCCGCTGACCGGGCTGACAACCCCGTTCCTCGCAGCCGGCGGTTCCTCACTGCTGGCCAACTGGATCATCGTGGGCCTGCTGCTCATGATTTCCCACACGGCCCGGGGCCCGGTTGACACGACGCCCATGCCGCCGGGGGCCGGGACTGAAAACGAAGCAACCAAGACACAAACCGAGGCGGTGAAACCCCTGTGAACCAGGCCATCAGGAACTCATGGGTTGCGGCCATCGCGCTCTTCGCCCTGCTCTTCGGTGCACTGAGCTATGTCCAGGTGGTTGGCGCCGACGATCTCAAAGCCAACGCCTGGAACAACCGCGCCATCCTGCAGGACTACTGCAACGATCGCGGGGCCATCATTGTGGGCGGGGACCCCGTGGCCGAATCCGTTGAGGCTACGGAACAGTGCGGGTTCCAGCGGACCTACCCGCAGCCCGAGCTGTATGCGGGCCTGACCGGTTTCTTCTCGCAGAACCACGGTGCCACCGGTCTGGAGCAGGCCATGCGCGAACAGCTCGCTGGCAGCTCGGACCAGCAGTTCCTGGACCGTGTCGGACAGCTCTTCCTGGGCAGCCAGCCAAAGGGTGCATCGGTGGAACTCACCATCGACCCTGCGCTCCAGAAGCTGGCATATGACCTGATTCCGGACGGCCAGCGCGGATCCATCGTGGTTACCAATCCCAAGACCGGCGCCATCCTGGCCATGGCTTCCAAGCCCTCATATGACCCTAATCTCATCGCCGTCCAGGACCCCGCCGCCGAGACCGCCAACATCAATGAGCTGCTCCAGGTTCCCGGGATCAACCTGTACCAGAACGTCAGCGGACCCACGGGAGAGATGCTCGCCCCGGGTTCTGTGTTCAAGCTGGTGACCACCGCCGCGGCCCTGAGCTCCGGGAAGTACAACAAGGACAGCGAGCTGCCCAACCCAGCGCAAATGCCCTTCCCCGGAATCGCCTACACGCTGCCCAACTACGCCGGCGGCAACTGCTACACCCGGGACACCGCCGGCTTTGCCTTCGCCCTGCAGCAGTCCTGTAATACCCCGTTCGCCAGCATCGCCCTCGACATCGGCCGGGATGCCATCGCTGAACAGGCGGCGAAGTTCGGGTTCGGCGAGGACATGGGCGACCAGCTCAAGCTGGCCTATGCAAAGGGCAGCGGTTTCCCGGAAGAACTGGACGGACCGGGCCTGGCCCAGTCCGTGATCGGCCAGAAGGATGTGCGCACCACGCCGCTTCAGGTGGCCATGATGACCGCGGCCATTGCGAACAACGGCGTCCAGATGAGCCCCAGCCTGGTCAAGACCCTGCGGTCCCCGGATTTGCGCGTTATCGATGAGCCCAAGCCTGAAGCGCTGCGGACGTCAACCACACCGGAAATTGCCAAGCAGATCACTGAGTGGATGACGAGCGCGGTGAGCCAGGGGATCGCCGGCGCCGCGGGTGTCCCCGGGGTCCAGGTGGCCGGCAAGACCGGAACCGCCGAATTGGGCAACGGCCTGAACAACTCCTGGTTCACGGGGTTTGCCCCGGCGAACAACCCGCAGGTGGGTGTCACCATCGTCATGGAGGGCGTAGACATCACCACCGGCGCACAGCTAACCAGTCCGAACGCGAAGAAGATTTTTGAGGCGGTGTTGAATAAGTGAGGCCAACAACAGGAATCACCCTCGGCGGCAGATTCCAGCTGACCACACGGATTGCGATTGGCGGGATGGGCGAGGTCTGGAAGGCCAAAGACCTGGTCCTGGGCCGCATCGTCGCCATCAAGGTGTTGAAGGAGGAGTACACCGGCGATCCCGGGTTCCTCCAGCGCTTCCGTGCCGAGGCACGCCACACCGCACTGCTGAACCACGTGGGCATCGCCAACGTCTTCGACTACGGCGAGGAAGAAGGCTCGGCCTACCTGGTCATGGAACTGGTCCCGGGCCAGCCGCTGAGCAGCATCATCGAGCACGAACAGGTGCTGTCCCCGGACCGCACCCTGTCCATGATGGCCCAGACCGCCCGCGCCCTCTCCGTGGCCCACGCCCAGGGCCTGGTGCACCGCGACATCAAGCCCGGCAACCTCCTCATCACGCCGGAGGGCCGGGTGAAGGTGACCGACTTCGGCATTGCCCGCCTGGCCGACCAGGTGCCGCTGACGCAGACAGGCCAGGTGATGGGCACTGCCCAGTACCTCGCTCCGGAGCAGGCCACCGGCCAGACAGCCACCGGCGCCTCGGACATCTACTCGCTCGGCGTGATCGGTTACGAGTGCCTCACCGGGCACCGGCCGTTCTCCGGCGAGTCCCAGATCGCCATCGCGCTGGCCCAGGTCAACGATGCCCCGCCGCCGCTGCCGGAGTCCCTGCCCAAGCCGGTCCGCGCGCTCCTGATGTCCATGCTGGCAAAGGATCCCAAGAACCGTCCGGCCAATGCGATCAAGCTGGCTGAAGCCGCCGAAGCCATCCGCAACGGTGACATCAGCGCCGCACATGCCGCGGTCCCGGGCATGCTGCTGTTCGAAGCGGCCACCGGCCCCATCACGGCACCGGTGGACATTGCCACGGCTCCCACGGGCGTCATCGGGCCGAAGGACAGCAACACGACGTCGACGTCCGCGCTGCCGGTGCTCGGCGCCGCTGCCGGGGGTGCTGCCGCCGGTGCCGCCGCAGCGGGGGCAGCCGGTGCGGCAGCTGACGGCCCGGCGACCAGCGCCATGACCAGTACCGGACGCACGCTGTCGCGGGCTGACGCGGTGGCCGCGGAGCGCAGCTGGATCCAGGAAGAGGATACGTACGACGACGAGCCCGCCGATGAGCCCGAACGCCGCGGCCGCAGTCCCTGGACCTGGCCGCTGATTGCGCTGATCCTGCTTGTGCTGTTTGCGCTGGTGGGGTTCTTCCTGACCCAGCAGGGGATTTTCTCCCCGGCCCAGAACGCAGCCACCACCTCCGCGTCGACCAGCCCGCCGGCGACGAGTGCCAGCCCCACCCGGACCTCACAATCCGCTACGGCTACGCCAACGCAGACCAGTGTTGCGCCCACCCAGACAACCGCAACGGTGAATATTATTCCCGAGGCATATCTTGGAAAGAACTTCCAGACGGTGCAGTCGGAGCTTTCCGCCATGGACCTGGACGTAACCGTCCAGTCGCAGGTGGACCCCAACTCCGTACCGAATACGGTCATCGCCCTGTCGCGGTCGGGACGGGTGGAAGTGGGTTCCCCGATCACAATCACGTACGCCGTCGCGCCCCCGGCCCCCGAACCGACGCAGACCACTGTGGAGCCCCAGCCCACCTCGACCCAGTCAGCGCCGGCAACGGCCGGGCTGCCTACCTGTAGCCCTGGCGCAGAGCCGGTACAGCCCCCTACCTGCGCACCGTAGCCGCCTGGATTGCACGTGAACGATTCGCCCCGCACCCCGCTCCACCGGGAGGACAGCCTCCCGGTGGATAATCAGCGTGTCCTCAGCGGCCGCTACGAACTCGGCGCCCTGATCGGCCGCGGGGGGATGGCGGACGTCCACAGCGGACTGGACACCCGCCTTGGCCGGACAGTGGCCATCAAGCTGCTCCGCCCGGATATGGCCAGGGATCCGCAGTTCCAGGCCCGGTTCAAGCGCGAAGCCCAGTCCGTGGCGGCGCTGAACCATCCGTCCATTGTGGCCATCTATGACACGGGCGAACATCTGGTCCAGGACGGCTCCGAGCACAATGTCCGCGTGCCTTACATTGTGATGGAGTTCGTGGAGGGCAAGACTCTCCGTGACCTCATCCGGGCCAAGGAAGTGAGCATCGACCGGGCCATCGAGTTCTGCCTCGGTGTCCTCGCGGCCCTTGAGTACAGCCACAAAGCGGGCATCGTCCACCGGGACATCAAACCGGCCAACGTGATGTATTGCGAGGGATCCAACTCGGTCAAGGTCATGGACTTCGGGATCGCCCGGGCCATGGCGGATTCCTCGGCCACCATGACCCAGACCCAGGCAGTGGTGGGAACCGCCCAATACTTGTCGCCGGAACAGGCCCGGGGCGAAACCGTGGACGCGCGCAGCGACCTCTACTCGGCGGCCTGCCTGCTCTACGAAATGCTCACCGCACGCCCGCCGTTCGTCGGCGACAGCCCGGTATCGGTGGCCTACCAGCATGTCCGCGAGATCCCCCAGCCGGCCAGCAGCCTGAACCCCGAGGTGTCCCCGGCGCTGGACAGCGTCCTGGCCAAGGCGCTGCAGAAGAACCGCGACGACCGCTTCCAGGATGCCGCGGCGTTCCGTCGTGCGCTGCGGGCGGCCCGGGCAGGCGTCGCGGTTCCCGCTCTTCCCGCCACCGAGGCACCCACGGATCCCAACGACCACGTCCCCACACCCGATTCACCCGCCACCGAGGCATTCGGCCTCAGCGCAGCCGGCCACTTTGATGACACACCCACGGGCCGGTACAACCTCGCGGACATGCACAACGAGGGCACAAGCGTCCTTGCGCAGTCGTCAGCACCGCTGGAAGTGCAGGAAGCGGACGTACTGCCCCTCGGCTTCCCGCCCGAACGTGAGCGGACTGCACGGCAGAAGTCCCGGCGTCGTACGTGGATTGCCACCCTGGTGGTTCTGACGCTGCTGGTCCTCGCGGGCGGTGGCCTGTGGCTGTTTCAGATCATGAACCAGCCCCCGCCCCCGCCGCCCAAAGTGGAGGTGCCCGTGGTTGCCTCCCTCACGGAATCGGCGGCCTTGCAGCGATTGTGGGAGGCCAACCTCCGCCCCAAGACAGAACGCCTGACCCATGAGACGGTGCCCAAGGGGTCCGCCATCGGAACCGATCCGGCGGCGGGCGCATCCCTGGATCCCAATGCCGAAGTGATCCTGAACATCTCCGAAGGTCCAAGCGCCCTGAAGATCCCCGAAAACCTTCCCGGCCAGACGGAGGCGGCGGCCCGCGATATCCTGCGCCAGACCGGGCTGGTCGGCGCCCCGTCCACCACCGAGGCCAACAGCGCCACGGTTCCCCGCGGCCGGGTGATCACCACCAGCCCGTCGCCTGGCCAGATGGTGGCTCCGGGCAGCACGGTGGAGATTGTTGTTTCCACTGGCAAGGTCGCTATGCCGGAGCTTCGTGGCCGCACCCGTGCAGAGGCTGAAACAGCGCTTCAGGACCTGGGACTGGTACCCAACGTGCAGGAAGTTGAGAACTCGCAGGTGGAACCTGGCCGGGTAACCGACCAGAGCGAACCCGGGAACGTTGCCGTTGACCAGGGTACGACCGTCAACGTGGTGGTGGCTAAAGCACCACCGCCGCCGCCCACACCAACGCCAACACCCACTCCCACCCCGACCCGCACCGGCGACAGGGACAGGGACTGACCGCACCCGCCAAAGCAGCGCGGGACAAAAAGCAGCGCGGAGTGCCTGTCAGTGCTGGATAAGCGGGCTCAACGTGGCTGCCCGGGCGGCCGCACCCGTCATGCCGAGGGATTCCAGCCAGTTGCCCAGCATCTGGTAGCCGCCCTCGGTCAGGACTGATTCAGGGTGGAACTGCACGCCGACCAGCGGTGCGGTGCGGTGCTGCAGGCCCATGATTACGCCCGACGACGTCTCGGCAGTGATCTCCAAAACGTCCGGGATGGTGTCCCGCACCGCTGCCAGGGAGTGGTACCGCGTGGCCGTCACGGGGGAGGGGAGCCCGGCAAAGACACTGGTTCCGTTGTGCTCCACGAGGGACGTTTTGCCGTGCATCAGTTCCGGCGCGTGGGTCACCGTGCCGCCATAGGCTTCGGCCAGCGCCTGGTGGCCGAGGCAGACACCGAACATTGGCTTGTTGTTCGCGCCGCACCATTTGATCAGCTCAATGCACACCCCTGCTTCAGCGGGGTTGCCCGGGCCGGGCGAGACCAGGACGCCGTCGCGGCTCTCTGCGAGCTCGATGGCCTCGGCAAGGGTGACGTCATCGTTGCGGACAACGGTCGTTTCGGCGCCCAGTTCCTGGAGGTAGCCCACCAGGGTGTAAACAAAGCTGTCGTAGTTGTCTACGACCAGGATCTTGGTTGTGGTCATGGCTGGCTTGTGGCACCAATCGTTGAGTCGGTGA
The DNA here is from genome assembly GCF_014764445.1 of Pseudarthrobacter sp. BIM B-2242. Lineage (NCBI taxonomy): Bacteria > Bacillati > Actinomycetota > Actinomycetes > Micrococcales > Micrococcaceae > Pseudarthrobacter > Pseudarthrobacter sp. BIM B-2242. Next base: position 21,622 of record NZ_CP061721.1, on the reverse strand, counting down.
ATTGGGTGAGATCGGACATCCAGGGGAACAGGAACTGGACCATCAGGACCAGGGCGCCGGCGATGAGCACCAGTGAAGTGAAAATGCGCAGCCAGAGGGGTCCCGGAAGGTGGCGGAAAATCCAGCCGTACATCAGCTTCCCCCTACGGCTGCGGCAACCTGGGCCGCGATTTCGGCCGGCGGACCCGCCGAGGCAGGCCGCCAGCTGTCCAGCATCGCGTAGGCGATGATGCGTTCCTCGGCGCCGAAGCGCGGGTTGCAGCTGGTCATGGTGAGGTAGCTTTCGGTGGGGGTTGCGCCCGGGCGGGTGGGCACCGGTTCCAGCACGTTGGTCTGGGACGGCATCACTATCTGGTTGTTCCGGAACACGTAGACGTAGTATCCGTCCTTGGTCTGGACGTAGATCTTATCGCCAGGCACCAGGGTGTGGATGTTGTCCAGGACGGCCCCGTGCGTCTGCCGGTGGCCGGCCACCGCAAAGTTGCCCACCGCGCCCGGCATTGCCGTGGTGGGGTAGTGACCCAGCCCAAGCGTGTCCAGGACATCGTGAGTGGTTCCCTGCACGATGGGCCGGGTGTAATTGGCGCCGAACCTGGGGATATACATGATGCCGATGGTGCCGGCGTGGCCCGGCGCTGTGCCGACCACGGGTTCTCCATAGTCCACCGGCTCCGCCTGCGTTCCGGTAACGGGGGCCGGCTCCGATGGGGCCGCACTGCCGAGTTCCTGGGCGAACTCCTTGATGACCGCACTCTGCCGGGCATCTGATTCCACGTTGGTCCACCACAATTGCCAGGCCACAAACAGCAGCAGGATGATCCCGGCCGTGATGAGCAGTTCGCCGAACACCTGCACGGTCCCGCGCAGAACGGAGGCGCGGGCCGGCCTCAAACCGGCAGGCGGCCTGGCGGCACGCCTCGCCCTCTCCTGCACTACCACGCGTTCTCCTCGGGGCTGCCGCCTCGGGCACAAGTGCGCCCTGAACTGCGGCTAGAATTGACTGCTAGTAAGAATCCAGATTTGACCAAGATCGCGCAGACCGCTGGCAACTTCCTTCTTGCAGGATATCAAGCCCTCGGCGCCGAGCTTGTTCCAGCCCGCCAAGGAGAGCACGTGCCCGAGTCAAAGCCACGCCGGAAGTCTTCCAGCGCAGCCCAGCCCGCATCCACGACGCAGGCGTACAAGCCCAACGCAGTCTGGTTCAAGCCCGTGATGTTTGGCCTGATGATCATTGGACTTCTGTGGATCATCACCTTTTACATCAGTGAAGGCCGGTTCCCCGTCCAAGCCTGGGAGTCGTGGAATATTGTGGCCGGTTTCGGCATCGCCATCATCGGTTTCCTGATGACAACACGCTGGCGCTCCTGACGCTGGCCGCAGTACCGGCATGACCCCCGCTGCCGCGCGTACGGACGGCACCATAATTGGCGACGACGGACTCGCCCGTCCGCCCTGGGCCTCCGTGGATCCCCTCCTGCGTGAGTACTACGACTCTGAGTGGGGCCTTCCCGTCCGGGATGAGCAAGGACTGTACGAACGAATCAGCCTGGAAGGATTCCAGGCCGGCCTGTCCTGGGCCACCATCCTCCGCAAGCGTCCGGCCTTCCGGAGCGCCTTCCATCATTTCGACCCGGACGCTGTTGCCGCCTTCACCGAGGCGGATGTTGAGCGTCTCCTGCAGGACCCCGGCATTGTCCGTAACCGGCTCAAAATCCGGGCCACCATCAACAATGCCCGCGCCACCGTCTCGCTCCGGGAACGGGGAGGCCTGGTTGATTTCGTCTGGCAGTTCCAGCCCGGCACCACGCCCCGGCCAGCCACCCACGCCGACATCCCCACGCAATCTCCCGAGTCCGTAGCGCTGTCCCGGGCGCTGCGCAAAGAGGGCTTTTCGTTTGTTGGCCCCACCACCATGTACGCGCTAATGGAGGCCATCGGCATGGTGGACACACATTTGCTGGCCAGCCACCGGCGCGGGTCCTCGGGTGTCTGGCCGGAATGACTGACGTCCTTGGCTGAGCTGCCTGATTTCCTGCGTGACTGAGCAGTCTCACTGCCTGCCGTGGAGGCAGTTGTCCCCAGCTGTTGGGATAGTTATCCACAATGTGCATAACTTTTGTGCAAATGCGGGCCGCCGGTTCCTGCACAGGCCCTGACGCGCGAGAGGGAAACCTGCCGGTTCAGCGACGCAGTTATTAACAGTGTGGATTAGCTGTGGATAACACCGACGCGGGGCGTCCCCGCTAGGGCTCCTGGCGGACCGGGTGGTGGCTGGTGATGGAAACGCGGTTGAAGGCATTGATGGCGATCGCCAACCAGCTGACGGCGGAAAACTCCTCGTCGCTAAGATGTTCGCGCGCCTCTGCTTCGTTGTGCTCGCGGGTACCGTAATCCGTGAGTTCGGTAACGGACTCGGCCAGGGACAGGATCGCCCGTTCCTTGTCGGTGAACAGGGCAGTGTCACGCCAGGCGGGCAGCACGGCAAGGCGCTGCGGCGTCTCGCCGGCCTTGACCGCGTCCCCTACGTGCATATCAAGGCAGTAGGCGCAGCCATTGATCTGCGAGATCCGCACGTAAAGCAGTTCAATGGTCTTCCGGTCGATCCCTGCCTCTTCAGCGGCATCACGCACTTTCAGGCCGAGTCCGTTGAGAGCGCGCCACACCGCAGGGTGCTGTTTGTCGAGAAAGATGTGTTGCGGCGCGGTGGCGCTCATGGCGGGTCCTCCTGGCTGGGGGAGATCTTTTGAGTGGACGTCTACAGAAACACCCTCCCACAGGCCGTACTTTTCCACTTACTAACACCCGGCTACCCACAAGTTATCCACAGTTGTGGACAAGAATCCACAGGCCCGGCCTTGGTGAAGCTCTCACAGGCCACGAGCCGGGAAACCGGGATCTCTAACTACGCGTCTGTAAGTTATTAACACTGTGAATAAGCCTGTTGAAAGACGGTGGCGCCACGGCCGTCGACAGCCTGAAGAGGCCAAAAATCGTCAAGTTATCCACACTGTGTGTCAAAACGGGCAGTTTTTCCACTTAACCACAGGCCCATCCCCAGAGGTTATCCACAATTGTGGACAGCCGAGACAGTACGGCATGGAAAACAGCGGGCTTCCGGGGGCTGGAAGTCCCACGCTCTGTGAACTACACCTGTGTAAGTTACCAACAGTGTGGATAACCCCTGTGGATAACCAAGTATGCGGCAGCGGGGAAGAGTTTTTATGGTCAAAGAGCTGCGTGTGCCGCCTGCGTCAGGCGGCATGAGCGCAGGCGCCGCAAGAGCCGTCAGAGGACGGGTGCAGTGCCCGGTCAGCCCCCGCAACCGGCAACGCGCCCACAGGCGGACAAGAGCCGTCACAGTCGGGAAATCGGGGAGCAACGGACCCCGGATGTATCGACGCGGGCTGTTTCGAACCGGGGAACGAATCGCAGTTCAAAAAGGCACTGCTTCCCCGGAGATACAGAAAGACCCCGCCGTCCACTGGGGACGCCGGGGTCTGCTGTCTGGATGTTCGCGTAGCGGGGCGCAGCTAGCCTGTGGAGACCTTGACCCAGCTCACGGCGATCAGGAGAACCAGCACGGCCACGAGCCCCGCCGCCTGGATCAGGCCTTGGCGTGGACCGCGGGGTGTGTAGGCAATGACGGCAGCGCAGAGGCCGCCGGCGATCAGTCCGCCCAGATGCGCCTGCCAGGCGATCTGCGGGACCACAAAACCAATGACGCCGTTGATGGCTATGAGTACCCAGAGCTGACGCGTGTCGCCGCCGCGGTGCCGCTGCACCAGGAGCATCGCCCCGAAGAGGCCGAAGATGGCACCGGAAGCACCCACCACCCCGGTGAGCGGTACGCCAGGCTGGTAGCCGGGGGTAAGCGCAAGGTAGCCGACCGATCCGCCGATGGCCGAGATCAGATACAGCGCCAGGAAACGGATCCTGCCCATGAGCGGTTCGAGTGCCTGGCCGAAAATCCACAGCATGTACATGTTCAGCAGAATGTGGAGGACGAACCCCTGGGAATGCAGGAAAGCGGCCGTCACCATGCGCCACGGTTCGAACTGGCCGTATTCCGGCACAGCGAAGATGTTGGCGAACGCCAGGTTTTGGTACATCCAGTCGTTCGGAAGAATCCATTGCAGGACGTACATCACCGCACACACCACAATGATGCCCAGCGTCACCATTGGTCTGCCCGTAGCGACGGCGCCGCCATAGACACTCTTAACAGCCGGCGTCGACCGTGCTGTTTCGTTGACGCAGTCAACACATTGGAATCCGACGGCGGCCGCCCGCTGGCAGTCCGGGCAGGCAGGGCGCCCGCAGCGCTGGCAGCGCACATAGGAGGGCCTGTCCGGGTGCCTGGGGCACACCGGAATCTGCGCGGACGGCTCAGCCGCCGGAATTCCGTAGCTCATGCGACGAGGTTAGAGCTGTTCGATGTCAATGCTGTTGATGGTGACATCCTCCACCGGACGGTCGCCCATGCCGGTACGGACGCCCTCGATGGCGTCGACGACCTTCTTGGATTCGTCGTCGGCGACCTCGCCGAAGATGCTGTGCTTGCCCTGCAGCCAGTCGGTGGGGATGGTGGTGATGAAGAACTGTGAACCGTTGGTTCCCTTGCCCATCTGGATGCCTGCGTTGGCCATGGCCAGCTTGTAGGGCTGGTTGAAGCTGAGCTCCGGGTGGATTTCGTCGTCGAACTTGTAGCCGGGTCCGCCGACGCCGCGGCCCAGGGGATCGCCGGCCTGGATCATGAAGTCCTTGATGATGCGGTGGAAGATGGTGCCGTTGTACAGCGGCGTGCCGGTCTTGTCCTCGCCGGTCTCGGGGTGGGTCCAGGCCTGCTCGCCGGTGGCCAGGCCAACAAAGTTCTTGACCGTCTTGGGCGCGTGGTTGCCGAAGAGGTTGACGACGATGTCGCCGAGGCTGGTGTGGATGGTTGCTTTTGCAGTTGCGATGGCAGTCATAGGCCCATTCTTTCACGGCAGGTCAACGCGGAAAGCTGCTGCACCGGCAGTTCCGCGCTGGGTGAAATCAGCCGTAAATCCCTTGGAAGAATAGCCGGTGCAGGTCAATCCACGTAGGCTAACAACAGAACCGTCACATTAATCGGGAGGTAGTTGTGAAGAAATCGGATCGTATTGCCCGTGACCTTGAACAGTCAGTCAACAACGCAGTTGAGTATGCGAAGGACTGGGCATCCCCCCGCGTGGAAGCAGCAGTGGATTGGGCAGTCCCGCGCCTGCAGCACAGCCTGGACACCGCATCCCCCCGAATCCAGGAGGGGCTCAAAACCGCAGCCCACAACCTGGCCGACGGCGTCGCAACAGTGACACCGCGCATCCAGGACGGTCTGGCGCACCTTGCTCCGAAGATCCATGACGCCGTGGAGGGCACCACCCCGCGGCTGCATGACGCCGTGGACAAAGCTGCCCCCGTCATCCTGAACGCCCGGGACCGCGTGGTGGTGGAATACCTGCCGCGTCTCTCGGACCAGATCGGCCACGCCTCCGAGGCTGTGCACCGGACACTGGAAAAAGCTCCCACGCATGTGGATGCTGTGGCGAAGAAATTGACCGACTCCGGTGTGGTGCATGCCCTCCAGGAGCAGGCACAGACAGCCGGCACGCAGTTCCGCGCCGCTGCACATGAAGCAGGCAAGGCTGTGGGCATCCAGATCGCGGAGCCTCAGAAGCCGAAGAAGCGCGGCTGGCTGGTATTCGGCATCATCGCGGCCGCCGTAGCCGCGGGGGTTGCCGCCTGGAAGGCGTCCAAGCCTGTAGAGGATCCTTGGAAGACACCCTCACCGGTGACGCCCACCCCGGCTCCGGTTCCCGCCACCACGGTGACCGATGCGAAGGACACTACAGAGGACGCCGCGGCCAAGGCTGCAGCTGCCACGGCTTCAGCCACAGGCGCTGTTGCTGAGAAGGCAGAGGACGTTGCCGGAGAAGCCAAGGACACCGCGGACGAGGCTGCTGACAAGGCCAGGCACCTGGCCGATGAGTCAGGCGACGCCGAGGCCAAGGGTTCCACGGACGCCAAAACAGCCATGAAGAACATCGCGTCCAACATGAACGGTTCCGCGGACAAGAACACCATCTAGTGGTGTGTCTCCAAAATAGCTAGTTGTGGGCTGTTAATATTGTGGTATGTCGAATCGCGCTCCTGCTTTGGTGGTTTCTGATGCCCAGCGGGCGCTTCTGGAGAGGCTTTCCAGGTCCCGGACGGCGTCGCACCGGGAGGTGCAGCGGGCGCAGGTTCTGCTAATGGCTGCGGAGGGGCTGGCGAGCGAGTGGATCGCGGGGGTGGTTGGTGTGAGTCCGGCGACGGTCAGGTCGTGGCGGGCCCGGTTCGCAGAGGATGGCCTCGCTCATCTGGGTGAGGTTCGTCCGGGGCGGGGCCGTAAGCCGGTCATTCCGCAGTCCAAGATCGACGAGATTGTTGATCTGACGCGTAATTCCAGGCCCGAAGGACAGACGCACTGGTCGGTGCGGACGATGGCGGCGATGGTCGGGGTATCCCCGGCGCAGGTGCAGCGAATCTGGGCGGCCCGGGGCTTGAAGCCGCATCTGGTAGATACCTTCAAGCTCTCCAACGATCCGCGGTTTGAGGAAAAACTCATTGACGTCGTTGGCCTGTATTTGAATCCGCCGGAGAAGGCGATCGTGCTGTGCATGGACGAGAAGTCCTCGATCCAGGCCCTTGACCGGACGCAGCCGTCGCTGCCGATGACGAGGGGCAGGGCGGAGACGATGACGCATGACTACAAACGCAACGGCACGACCACCTTATTCGCGGCCCTGGACGTGGCGACCGGAAAAGTCATCGGTTCCTGCCTGCCCAAACACCGGCACGAGGAGTTCCTGGTATTCCTGAGGACCATCAATAAGGAAGTCCCGCGGGGCCTGTATGTCCACCTGATCCTGGACAACTACGCCACCCACAAGCATCCGGATGTGAAGGCGTGGCTGGCGAAAAATCCGCGGTTCCAGCTACATTTCACGCCTACGTCGTCCTCGTGGCTGAACCTGGTCGAGCGCTGGTTCCGGGAACTCACCGACAAGGCCCTGCGCCGCGGAGCGTTCCATTCCGTCCCGGACCTGATCACCAAAATCGAGGACTACCTCGCCGCCCACAACACCGAACCCAAACCCCTGGTCTGGACCGCGACCGCAGAATCAATCCTCAAAAAAGTAGCCCGCGGCCGCGTCGCCCTCGAAACCATCAAACAAAACTGAGACACACCACTAGTTATTCCGGCGCTAACGCGTTGTCCACTGAAGGGGTTCCGCCTGGCGCGGGACCCCTTCAGTGTTTTCCCGGAGTTTGCCCGGGCCCGGCCCGGTCTCCGCCGGGGAGAACCCCGATGGGTGCTAAATTTGGACTGATGTCAGCCGATAAATCCTCCGGGGATGCCTTGAACGACGCAGCACAGCTGCCGCGCGTGTCCATTGTGATCCCGGCTTACAACGAGGAAAGTGTCATCCGGCAGTGCCTGATCGCTGCCGTTTACCAATCAGTGCCGGCCCACGAAATCATCGTGGTGGACAATCTCTCCACGGACCGTACCGCAGCGATTGTGGCGCAGATGCAGCTGGAGTATCCGGAAAGCCCCATCATCCTGCTCAGCCAGGACCGGGACCAGGGCCTCATCCCGACCCGAAATTTTGGCCTGAACCACGCCACCGGCGACATCCTGGGCCGCATCGACGCGGACTCCGTGGTGGAACCGGACTGGGTAGAACAGGTCCAGAAGGCATTCCAGGACCCGTCAGTGCAGGCGGCAACCGGCCCGGTGGTCTATTACGACATGCCCATGCGCCGATTCGGCCTCAAAGCCGACGACAAGATGCGCCAACTGATGCTGAAGCTGGCCAAGCACCAGTACCACTTCCTCTTCGGTTCCAACATGGCCCTGCGTGCCACCGCCTGGGAAACCATCCGGGATGAAACCTGCCGCGATGAGAAGGATGAGATGCACGAGGACATCGATCTCTCCCTGCACCTCGCCGACCACGAACTCAAAGTCCAGTACTGGCCGCAGATGGTCTCCGGTATGTCCGCCCGCAGGCTGGAAGACTCACCGCGGGACTACCGCTACTACGTGACCCGCTTCGACCGCACGTACAAAGCGCACAACGTCAAGAAGATGGCCCTCAAGGCCCCCATGGTGGTGTTTTTCTCCGTGTACTTCCCGGCCAAACTCCTGCGGGCCATCCACACGGTCAACACCGCGCAGCCGGTCCGCCGCGGCGGACAGTAGCCGGGGGCAACTGCCCTTTCGGCGGGCGGCAACGCCAACGCGTTCCCGGCTCAGCCGGTTCCCAATTCAGTCGGTTCCCAGTTCGGCAAGACGGTCCGACGGCGGTTCTCCTGCCTGAGTGCCCGCGGCGGCCGCGGCACGCCGCTTCCGGCTGAAGCCGGACTTCTGGCCCATCACCACCACGGCTAGGCCCACGAGGATAAGCGCCAGTCCGGCGTACGTCCCGGCCGGAAGCGTCTCGTTCAAGAACACTGCCGCCAGAAGAGCCGCGCCGGGGATCTCCAGCAGGATGATCATCGATACCAGCAGCGGGCTCATGGTGGCGAGCAGATGGTTAAACGCGGTATGGCCAACTAGCTGGGCGCACACAGTGATCGCCAGGATCCCAAGCCAGCCTGCGGCGTCGAACCCCACCAGCGGCTGGCCGCTCAACAGCGCCAGCACCGCCACAACGGCGGCGCACATGCCGTAGCAGAGCGTGGTGTAGGTCCCCGTTGACATGGTCTGCCGGGCCTTGCCGCCAGCCAGCGTATAAAGGCCGGCCAGCGCCCCTCCGGCCACGGCCAGGACATCGCCCAGGAAGGCATCCGGCGAGGATCCCATGTCGAACCCTGTGATGGCAACGACGCCGCCAAAGGCTATCCCCAGCCCTGCCAGCACCTGCCAGCGGTGCCTGGTGCCGCGGAAGAGCTGGAAGACGGCGATCCATGCCGACTGCAGGCACACCAGGGCGGTGGCAGCAGCAACGGAGGTGAGTTGCAGGGAGGTGATAAAGCAGGCGAAGTGCAGGGCAAGGGCGATGGCGGCCAGCAGGGCCCAGCGGAACTCAGGTCCGGTGATGCGGCCGAACTGCCGGGGTTCGCGGACCAGTGTGGGAGTGGCCATCACGGCCGCTGCGATCGCGTTGCGCCAGAAGGCGATGGCGAGGGCACTGACTGTGGTGGCTCCGAGGGTAGCGGCGATCAGTGGCCCGGAGGAGGCCACACCCAGCACCCCGAGGGCTGCAAAAAGGAGATTCACTGTTCAACCCTACTGTCAGGCACAAACGAAAAGTCCCGGACAGCGTTTCCGCTGTCCGGGACTCTCTTATGGTGGAGGCACGGGGACTCGAACCCCGAACCCCCTGCTTGCAAAGCAGGTGCGCTACCAATTGCGCCATGCCCCCATAAGAAGCAACCCGTCAATCATACCCTAGAACCTTGAAGCCTTTAGCCAGCTTCCGTTCCGGCGATCCGGCCTAGTCGACCTGATCCGTCGACTCGCTCCAGACTGTTTTCCGGGCTTCGGATTCCTGTGCTTTCCTGTAGAGCAGGACGCCTGCGACCGCAGCTGCGAGTACCAGCAACTTCTTCACATGCACCCCGTTCCGGCCCTGCCTGCCGCTAAGCAAACCGAACCTTCCATGAAACCTGCACAGGTTCCGTGGGCGTACCAGGACTTGAACCTGGGACCTCTTCGTTATCAGCGAAGCGCTCTAACCGCCTGAGCTATACGCCCCGATGCCTCATCGGGCCGAGATATGACTGTACAGCACATCCCGGCCCGATCTCAAATCGAGGCTTTTCGCCGGAAAATATCCGGCGAAATTGAGGATTTCAGTCGTCCGTGAGGGTCACGCCGATGCCGCCCACGAGGGTGGCGGAGATGTTGTACAGCACTGCGGACAGCATGGACAGCGCCGTCAGCAGGACAACGTTCACCACAGCGATGATGGTTGCAAAGGAAGCCACCTGGCCCAAGGATGCGACCTTCTTGAGTTCAAAGCCGCCGCCTTCGGAACCTGCCAGCGTGCCCAGGAGGCTGTCCACCTGGTCAAAGATCCCCGTAAGGTCCAGGACCGTCCACAGCACGATCGCAGCCACTACAGTGACGATTCCCAACGCCACGGAGAGCAGGAACGCCATTTTCAGCACGGACCAGGGATCCACCTTGCTGACCAGCAGCCGGGCACGCCTGACCTTGGCTTTGGGAGCAGGCTTGACCAGGCCGGGCTGGGCGGTCTGTCCCTGCCCGGGGCGGACACCGGCACCTGCCGGGCGCTGGCCGGGCTGGCCCTGCACGGGACGTTGCCCTGGCTGGCTTTGAACGGGCCGCTGGCCGGGCTGACCCTGCGCCGGCTGACCCTGCGAGGGACGCTGGCCGGGTGCGCCGGCAGGGGCACTGGCGGGAGCTCCCGGCCTCTGCTGCGGGCGGGTGGGCGCGTTCACCCGGGGAGCGGCCGCGGGTTGCGGGGTTCCGCCGGGAACGGTGCTGCTCGGCTTGGGATATGAGTCGGGATTACTCACTCGTTACCTCCGGTGTAGTCTTCGTTCGGCTCAGCGTCGCCGGAGGCGTCCTCTGACTCAACAGCCGGTGATGCTTCTTGTGCTGATGCTGACTCTGCGGCTCCCTCGGGGGACCCTGCGTCTTCAGCCAACGTTACGTCATCCTCCGCGGATTCCTCGCCCTCAAGGCCGCGTTCGCTGTTGCGTGCCACCTCGATGATGCGGTCATTTTTGTCCGGTTTGGCGAAGATGACGCCCATGGTGTCGCGGCCCTTGGCCGGCACGCCGGCCACGGAGGAGCGGACAACCTTGCCGCCTTCCATAACCACCAGGACCTCATCCTCTTCCTGGACAATCAGGGCACCGACGAGATGGCCGCGTTCCTCCTGGTACTTGCCCACCTTGATGCCGAGGCCGCCGCGGCCCTGGAGCCGGTATTCCTCCACGGCGGTCCGCTTGGCATAGCCACCCTCGGTGACGATGAAGACAAACGAGCCGTCCGTGACGACGTCGGCGGCCAGCAGTTCGTCGTCTTCGCGGAACTTCATTCCGGTGACGCCGGAGGTGGCCCGGCCCATGGGGCGCAGCGCGTCATCGGTGGCGGTGAAGCGGATGGACTGGCCCATTCGCGAGACGAGCATCAGATCGTCTGTTTCGGAGACCAGCTGGGCGGAGACCAGTTCGTCCCCGTCCCGCAGGTTAATGGCAATGACCCCGGCGGAGCGGTTGGTGTCATAGTCCTCAAGCCGGGTCTTCTTGACCAGGCCCCGCTTGGTGGCCAGCACCAGGTACGGGGACTGCTGGTAGTCCTTGAGGTCCAGGACCTGGGCAATGTGTTCGTCCGGCTGGAAGGCCATGAGGTTCGCAACGTGCTGGCCCTTGGCGTCCCGGCCGGCTTCCACCAGCTCGTAGGCCTTGGCGCGGTATACCCGGCCCAGGTTCGTGAAGAAAAGGAGCCAGTGGTGGGTGGTGGTCACAAAGAAGTGCTCCACGACGTCGTCGCCGCGCAGCTGCGCGCCCTTGATGCCCTTGCCGCCACGCTGCTGCGACCGGTAGTTGTCACTCCGGGTGCGCTTGACGTAGCCGCCGCGGGTGATGGTGACAACCATTTCCTCTTCCGGGATCAGGTCCTCCATGGACATGTCACCGTCGAAGCCCATCAGGATCTTCGTGCGGCGGTCATCGCCGTGCTTGGCCACGATCTCGGCCAGCTCGGTGCTGATGATTTCGCGCTGGCGCGACTCCGAGGCCAGGATCGAGTTGTACTCAGCGATCAGGGCTTCGAGTTCCGAGTGCCGGTCCTGGATCTTCTGCCGTTCCAGGGCGGCGAGGCGGCGCAGCTGCATGTCCAGGATGGCCCGGGCCTGCAGCTCATCGATGTCGAGCAGCTGCATCAGGCCGTCGCGGGCAGCTTCGGTGGTGTTGGACGCACGGATCAGGGCGATGACTTCATCGAGCATGTCCAGGGCCTTCAGGAGCGCGCGCAGGATGTGCGCCTCTTCTTCGGCCTTGCGCAGGCGGTACCTTGTCCGGCGCGCAATGACGTCCATCTGGTGCGTGACCCAGTGGCGGATGAACGCGTCCAGGCTCAGCGTCCGCGGGACCCCGTCCACAATGGCCAGCATGTTGGCGGAGAAGTTGCTCTGCAGTTCGGTGTGCTTGTAGAGGTTGTTCAGCACCACCTTGGCCACGGCGTCGCGCTTGAGGACGATGACCAGGCGCTGGCCGGTGCGGCCGGAGGTTTCATCGCGGAGGTCCGCGATGCCGGAAATCTTGCCGTCCTTGACCAGTTCGGCGATCTTGATGGCCAGGTTGTCCGGGTTGGCCTGGTAGGGCAGTTCAGTGACCACAAGGCAGGTGCGGCCCTGGAGTTCCTCCACGTTGACCACGGCGCGCATGGTGACGGACCCGCGGCCTGTCCGGTAGGCGTCCTCGATGCCCTTGTGGCCGAGGATGGTGGCTCCCGTGGGGAAGTCCGGGCCCTTGACGCGGAGGAGGAGCTCTTCGAGCAGCTCCTCACGTGTGGCCGTCGGGTTGGCCAGGTACCACTGGACGCCGTCGGCTACTTCGCGCAGGTTGTGCGGCGGAATGTTGGTGGCCATACCGACGGCGATGCCGGAGGACCCGTTGACCAGCAGGTTGGGGAAACGGGCCGGCAGGATGGTGGGTTCCTGGTTCTTGCCGTCGTAGTTGTCCTGGAAGTCGACGGTTTCCTCGTCGATGTCCCGGACCATTTCCATGGCGAGCTGGGCCATCTTGGTTTCGGTGTACCGGGGTGCGGCAGCGCCGTCGTTGCCCGGGGAACCGAAGTTGCCCTGGCCCAGGGCCAGCGGATACCGCATGGTCCAGTCCTGGATGAGGCGGACCAGGGCATCGTAGATCGCGGTGTCGCCGTGGGGGTGGTACTGGCCCATGACCTCGCCCACCACACGGGCACATTTGTTGAACGACCGGTCCGGCCGGTAGCCGCCGTCGAACATTGCATAAAGCACACGCCGGTGGACGGGCTTGAGCCCGTCGCGCACGTCGGGAAGGGCGCGGCCCACAATGACGGCCATGGCGTAATCCAGGTAGGACCGCTGCATTTCGGTCTGCAGATCCACCTGCTCCACACGGTCGATCAGCACATCGCCTTCAAGTACGTCTTCCGGAAGATCGGCGGAATCCGCCGGGTTCTCGGGTGTCTCGTCACTCATTTTATAATTTCCGTTTCAGGTATATGTCGGTTATGGAATATCTACGGATAAACCGGCTAGATATCCAGGAACCTGACGTCCTTGGCGTTCTGCTGAATGAAGTTTCGGCGGGATTCCACGTCCTCGCCCATCAGGGTGGAGAACGTCTGGTCCGCGGCGAGGGCATCGTCCATGGTCACCTGCAGGAGGGTCCGGTTGTCCGGGTCCATGGTGGTGTCCCACAGTTCGGTGTAGTCCATCTCGCCAAGGCCCTTGTAGCGCTGGATGCCGTTGTCCTTGGGGATGCGGCGGCCGGCGGCCTGGCCGGAAAGGAGTTTGGCGTCGCGCTGCTTGTCACTGAAGACATAGTCGTGCGGGGCGTTGGACCACTTGATCCGGTACAGCGGCGGCTGTGCCAGGTAGACGTAGCCGTTTTCGATCAGCGGCCGCATGTAGCGGAACAGGAGTGTCATCAGCAGTGTGGTGATGTGCTGGCCGTCGACGTCGGCATCGGCCATCAGGACGATCTTGTGGTACCGGAGCTTGGCCAGGTCGAAGTCCTCACCGATGCCGGTGCCGAACGCCGTGATCATGGACTGGACCTCGGCGTTGCCCAGGGCTTTGTCCAGCCGGGCACGCTCCACGTTCAGGATCTTTCCGCGCAGCGGCAGGATGGCCTGGGTTTCGGGATTGCGGCCCCGCTTTGCCGAGCCACCTGCGGAGTCGCCCTCCACGATGTAGACCTCGCAGCGGGCAGGATCCTTGGAGGAGCAGTCGGAAAGTTTGCCCGGCATGCCGAAGGATTCCAGCGGGCTCTTGCGGCGGGCGTTGTCGCGGGCCTTGCGGGCCGCCATCCGGGCCTGCGCCGCGGAGATGGCTTTGCGGATCACGTCGCGTGCGGGGCCGGGGTTGCGTTCCAGCCAGTCGCCCAGGCCGTCGGTGACAACGCGCTGGACGAAACCCTTGACCTCTGAGTTTCCGAGCTTCGTCTTGGTCTGGCCTTCGAACTGCGGCTCGGCCAGTTTGACCGAGATAACAGCCGTCAAACCTTCACGGATGTCATCGCCCGTGAGGTTGTCGTCCTTTTCCTTGATGATTCCCTTCTCCCGCGCATAGCGGTTGATGAGGGAAGTCATGGCGGCCCGGAAGCCCTCTTCGTGGGTTCCGCCTTCGTGGGTGTTGATGGTGTTCGCATACGTGTGAACGCTTTCGGAGTACGCACTGGTCCACTGCATCGCCATTTCCAAGGCGATTTTGCGGTCCGTGTCCTCGGTTTCGAAAGCGATGACGTCCTCGTGGACAACGTCAACCTTCTTGCCCGAGTTCAGGTGCTTCACATAGTCCAGGAGGCCGTCGTTGTACTGGTACACCACAGTGCGGTGATCGGCGGTGACTTCACCGTCGGTGACAACGGCGTCGAGATCAAGGTCCTCGTCAGAATCGGACTTCACCGCAGCCGGACGCTCGTCCGTGAGGGTGATGCGCAGGCCCTTGTTCAGGAAGGCCATCTGCTGGAAGCGTGCCCGGAGGGTCTCAAAATCGAACTCTGTGGATTCGAAAATGTCCGCGTCGGGGTAGAACGTCTGGGTGGTACCGGTCTCGGTGGTTTCCTCACCCTTGACCAGGCTGCCCTGGGGCTTGCCGCCATCGGCGAAGGACATCCGCCAGACGTGGCCCTGACGGCGGACCTCGGTGTCCACGCGGCTGGAAAGCGCGTTGACCACGGAGATACCCACGCCGTGGAGGCCACCGGAGACCGCATATCCGCCGCCGCCGAACTTTCCGCCGGCGTGCAGGATGGTCATGACCACTTCGACGGTGGGTTTGTGCTCGGTGGGGTGCATGTCCACGGGGATTCCGCGGCCGTCATCAACAACCTTCACGCCGCCGTCGGCCCGCAGGACGATTTCGATGTGCGTGCAATACCCGGCCAGTGCCTCGTCAACGGAGTTGTCCACCACTTCATAGACCAGGTGGTGCAGGCCGCGCGGGCCGGTGGAGCCGATGTACATACCCGGACGCTTCCGGACAGCCTCGAGGCCTTCAAGTACTGTGATGTCGCTTGCGCCGTATTCCCGTGGGGCCGCGGACTCCGCGGGTGTGTCGGGGGTAGGGACATCCTCCGCTGCGCGTTCCATTTCCTGGGTATCTGTATTGTCGTTAGCCACAGGTGCTGTCGACTCCTCTTTTTCGATGATGGCCGGCGGTGCCCTTCCCTAGGGAAAGCGGCCGCCAACAGGCACAAGCTGATGGCGCTGACGAGTAGGTCGACCTGAAGAACCGAAGTCCGCTTGCTGAAAACGCGCGGAGAACGGACTCAGTCAACGTTTCACCGGCGCCCAGTTATCTGATGTGATTCTATCGTGAATCAGGCGGTTTACCCGCATTCCAGGGCCGACGCGGAGGGCCGACATGCCTGTGTGAGGCCATTGGCCCCGCCTTGGGCGCCCTCGCGGTCCCTCCTCCGGGTGCCTATACGCCTCATGGGCGTTAGACCGCCCTACACGCCGCCGGACCAATATTCAAGAGCCGACGGCGGTGGCTAGCCGTACGTATCCCGCGGACCACGGCCGTTGACTGTCCGTCCGCCCTTGCGCCAACTCGGTGCCGATGGTCCGAGCACCTGGATGCTGGTGACCACGCCGTCCCCGAGTTCGGTGCGAAACTTCTCCAGCAGGCTGATGCTCAGCAGCCGCAGCTGTGTGGCCCACGCCGTCGAATCGCAGCGGACGTGGAGTGTGGTGTCGGTGAAGCTCTCCGGCGTGCAGTGCGCCGAAATTTCCGGACCCACCAGCGTGGCCCACTCCGCCATGACTGACCCCACCGCCACCGGTGAGCTCCAGCCGCGTTCCGCGACAAGGCGCCCCACCACCTTGCCCAGCCCCAGCGGATCCCGGCCCGTGGAATGGAACTGGCTGAAGCCCCGGGTATCCCTGATGCCGCGTTTCGTTTTTGCGGCCCCGCCGGCGGGAGGTGCCTTGCGGCGAATTTCACCGCGTGCTGCAGCGGCCTCGCGCATTCTGTTCAATGCAGCCTGGGGCGCATCGATGTTGTCAGGATCGCGGCCGGGCTGCAGCCCGCCGTTGTCGTCCTTATTCATCGATTCCTCCCGGGATAACCTTCACCCGCCGGCCGGAGAGCTCCTCCGGAATATCGGCGTCGACGGCGGCGGTCACCAGGACCTGTTCCGCGCCTGAGACTATTGCCGCCAGTTTACGCCGCCGGTGGACATCCAGTTCGGCAAAAACGTCGTCCAGGATAAGGATCGGCGCGGACCCGCCGGTGCGGGCGTCGTCCAGCATCACGTAATAGGAAGCAAGCCGCAGCGAAAGGCACATGGACCACGTTTCACCGTGCGAGGCGTATCCCTTGGCTGGCGCTTCCCCGAGAACGAGTTCCAGTTCATCCCGGTGCGGTCCCACCAGGGAAATGCCGCGCTCCAGTTCTTTGCGGCGTGACGCCGCGAAAGCCTGGACGTAGCGGGCGGTGAGTTCTTCGACGGTGAGGAACCGTAGATCCTCAATTCCGGCAGAGCCGGACACGCCTGAGCCAGCCACCGCGGAACTGCTGCCGGCAACGGGCGCTGCGCCGCCGTCGTCGTCCATCAGGTTCTGCAGCGTGGACCGGTAGACCGCACCGGCTTCCTTGGAACCGTCTGTCAGTTGGGCGTAAGCCTTGGCCAGATGCGGGCGCAAGCGTTCCACCAGGTCCAGCCTGGCGTGCAGCAGCTCGGCACCCGCCCGGGCCATGTGCTGGTCCCACACATCAAGGGTGGCCTCATGGCCGGCGGTGAACTTGCCGGTGCGGGCGGATTTGAGGAGCGCGTTGCGCTGCTTCAGGACGCGGTCGTAGTCCGTACGTGTGGCGGAGTGCCGGGGTATCAGGCTGACAAGCAGTTCGTCCAGGAACCGGCGGCGGTTTGATGGATCCCCCTTCACCAGGGCCAGGTCCTCGGGGGCGAAGAGCACGGTCTGGCAGATTCCCAGGAGATCCCTGGCCCGGACCGGATTGCTGCGGTTGATCCGGCCGCGGTTGGCCCGGCTGGCGTTAATCTCGAGTTCCAGCACCGTGGTCTGGCCGCCGCGGACTACCCGTGCCCGGACCAGCGCACGGTCCGTCCCGAACCGCAGGAGCGGTCCGTCGGAACTCACCCTGTGCGAACTGAGCGTCGCCAGGTAGCCGATGGCCTCCATGAGGTTGGTTTTACCTATTCCGTTGGATCCCACCAGCACGGTGACGCCGGGCTGGAGCGGAAGGTCAACCTGGGCGTAGCTGCGGAAGTCGGTCAGCGAAAGGTGTTCTAGGTACACTCGGTCTTCAGAATTCTCGGATCCCCCATGGATCCGGGGCGGTTGCTACTTGGCTGGGCGGGTGGCGTGCCCGCCGAACTGGTGGCGCAGGGCGGAAACCATTTTCATGGCAGGCGAGTTGTCTTCCCGGGATGAGAAGCGGGCAAAGAGCGCGGCGGTGATGGCCGGCGCCGGAACAGCGTTAGCGATGGCTTCCTCCACGGTCCAGCGTCCCTCGCCGGAATCCTCAACGTAATCATCAATGGAGGCCAGCCCCGGATCCTCGTCCAGCGCCTTGACCATCAGATCCAGCAGCCAGGACCGGACTACGGTGCCCTTTTGCCAGGCACGGAATGTTCCGGGCAGGTCAGTGACGATGTCCTTGGCGGCGAGCAGTTCATAGCCTTCGGCGTAGGCCTGCATCAGGCCGTATTCGATGCCGTTGTGGACCATCTTGGCGTAGTGTCCGGCACCGATGCCACCAACGTGGACAAAGCTGTCGGCGCGTTCGCCTTCCGGACGGAGGACATCAAATACAGGCAGTGCCCGCTCGATATCGGCGGCGTCCCCTCCGGCCATCAGCCCGTAGCCGTTCTGAAGGCCCCAGACGCCACCGGAAACACCGCAGTCAGCGAAACGGATGCCCTTTTCGGCCAGCGCCGCGCCGTGCTTCTGGTCCTCGGTGAAGCGGGAGTTGCCGCCGTCGATCACGAGGTCGCCGGCGTCGAGCTTGGTTCCCAGCTCGGTGATGACGGCATCGGTGATCTCGCCGGACGGAACCATGACCCAGATCAGCCGCGGAGACGGGACCGCGGCGATGAGCTCGTCCACGGTTGCGACGTCGGTTACTTCGGGATTGCGGTCAAAACCAGTGACTTCGATGCCGCCCTTGCGCAGCCGTTCGCGCATGTTGAACCCCATTTTGCCTAGGCCGATCAGTCCGATGTGCACGTGACTCTCTTTTCTGCGCGGGGTTGGCGGGTTCTGAACTGGTCAGCCCAACTAGGTCGCTCTAACTGTCGTTTTGGCGACTCAAAACGACAGTTGGCGCTACTCAGTTGGGGAGGCGGACGGGCATAACCAGGTACCGGTAGTCGTCCTGGTCCTCACCATCGGCGTCGGCCTGGGCCGTGATCATGGCGGGCTTCGGGGCGGTGGTGAAGGAGAACCTGACGAACTTCGTTTCAATGACGGCCAGCCCTTCCACCAGGTAGTGCGGGTTGAACGCCACAGTGATGTCGTCGCCGGAAAGCTGGGCTTCGAGTTCTTCGGATGCCTGGGCGTCCTCGCCGGTGCCGGCATCCAGGTGCAGAAGGCCCTGCGTGAAGGCGAGCCGGACCGGGGTGTTGCGTTCAGCCACGAGCGACACGCGGCGGACAGCCTCAACCAGCTCCTGGGTCTGGACTGTCGCATGGATCGGGGTTGAGTCCGGGAAGAGCGAACGGATCTTGGGGTAATCGCCGTCAACCAGCAGTGACGTGGTGGTGCGGCCGCCGCTTTCGAAACCAATCAGCCGGCTGTCGTCATCAGCGAGGGCGAGGTTGATGTCGCCGCTGTTGCCGAGGGTTTTCGCAACTTCGTTGAGAGTCTTTGCCTTGACGAGCGCACTGGTGGAAATCCCGGGAGTGGCCGGTTTCCACGGCACTTCCCGCATGGCCAGGCGGTAGCGGTCTGTGGCCAGGAGGGTGATGAGATCGTCCTCGATCTCCATGCGGACGCCGGTGAGGATGGGAAGTGTGTCGTCCTTGCTGGCCGCGATTATCACCTGGGACACCGCCTGGGCGAAAGCGTCGCCTGGCACGGTGCCGCTGATGGTGGGCAACGCCGGCAAGGGCGGGTATTCGGCTTCGGGCATGGTGGCCAGGTGGAAGCTGCTGCGCCGGCAAGTCAGCGTGACCTTATTGCCATCTGTCTCAACATCCACCGGAGCGGACGGAAGACTGCGGCAGATGTCAGCAAGAAGGCGGCCGGAGACCAGGATGGTGCCTTCGGTGCGGATGTCCGCCGGGATTTCCAACCGTGCAGAGGTCTCGTAATCGAAGCTGGAGAGACTCACGGTGCCGGCTTCAGCCTTCAGAAGCAGGCCGGACAGCACTGGAACCGGCGGCCGCGGAGACAACGACCGGGCTGTCCAGGTGACGGCTTCTGCCAGGACGTCCCGTTCGACTCTGAACTTCACGGAAGGGTGCCGCCTTTCATTGCTGCTGCCATATCTGAACCGGAAACTCCGCAGGGAGTCCAAAAGTAGTCGCGCTCCAACGACGGGACCGGCATGGTTCCCCGATTGCTGAACCACAAAGAAACCCAAGGATGGGAGCGCTGCTGACAGCTTAGCCGGAAGACCGCCGATTAACCCATCCCCGGCAAGGACCCCGTCGACGGCTTGGGCCCTTGGGCCCCTGCCGGTTTGGCGTGCGGATCGAGATTGTTATTTGAGGAAACTCAATTAATTGGGATTAGTAGTGTTAATAACTGCTGTGGAAACTGTGGATAACTCGATCCGACCGCAGGATCCAGCGGTTGAGCCCTGTTCATCGATTGTGGGCTGACGAGTTTTAAACAGCCTGTGGATGGGGATAACTATTTTTGGGATTTTGCTGATCCACAGGCGGCTTAAGGGTTTTAAGCCCATTAAGCGCGGTTGTCCCCTTAACTATCCACAGGGTTATCCACATGCACCTGTTAATAAGGTATGGAGGCGACGCCTCAGGAGTCGCGCTGCTGCTGCTTGATGCGGTTGGTCAGCTCGGTGACCTGGTTGTAGATCACACGCCGCTCAGCCATCAGCTCCCGGATCTTGCGGTCGGCGTGGATCACGGTGGTGTGGTCCCGGCCGCCGAGCTCCTGGCCGATCTTCGGCAGCGACATATCCGTCAGTTCCCGGCAGAGGTACATGGCGATCTGGCGGGCGGTGACCAAAGTCCGGGTGCGGGACTTGCTGCAGAGTTCTTCCATGGTGAGTTTGAAGTAGTCTGCGGTCTGGATCAGGATCTGGCTTGACGTGATTTCCTGGGCTCCGTCGTCGGTGATGAGGTCTTTTAGGACCATCTCAGCGAGGGCGACGTCCACCGGCTGGCGGTTCAGGCTGGCGAACGCCGTCACCCGGATCAGCGCACCTTCAAGTTCCCGGATGTTGCTGGAGATCTTGGAAGCGATGTATTCGAGGGCATCGTCAGGGGCGGACAAGCCTTCGCTCAGGGCTTTCTTCCGCAAAATAGCAATGCGCGTTTCGAGTTCAGGCGGCTGGATATCCGTGAGGAGGCCCCACTCGAAGCGGGATTTCATCCGGTCCTCGAAACCGGCCAGCAGCTTGGGCGGCTGGTCCGAGGTGATGACCACCTGCTTGTTGTTGTTGTGCAGCGAATTGAAGGTGTGGAAGAACTCCTCCAGCGTCCGGTCCTTGCCGGCCAGGAACTGGATGTCATCAATCAGCAGCACATCCACGTTGCGGTACGTGGTCTTGAAGCTGGCGCCCTCGTCATCACGGATGGAGTTGATGAAGTCGTTGGTGAACTCTTCGGAATTTACGTAGCGGACCCGGATGCCGCTGTAGAGGCGCCGGGCGTAGTGGCCGATCGCGTGGAGCAGGTGGGTCTTGCCGAGCCCTGAATCCCCGTAGATGAAGAGGGGGTTGTACGCCTTGGCGGGTGCTTCGGCCACGGCCACGGCCGCGGCGTGGGCAAAACGGTTGGATGAACCGATCACGAAGGTATCGAAAACATACTTGGGGTTCAGCCGGCCGAATTCGTGCGAAGTGCTCGGCAGCATGGGCTGCGGCTTCTGCTCGATGAGCTGGTCAGGTGAGTAGGAAGGCTCGACGACGGGTTCCGGCTCCACGTGGAGAGGCACCAGATCGGTGTCCACGTCGATCGCGCAGCGGATGTCCTCGGAGAAGACGTTGTGCAGCGCGTCATCGAGGGCGTCCTTGACCTGGGTCTGCAGGACCTCGCGGGTCAGTTCGTTCGGGACGGCCACCAGGAGCGTGGATCCGATCAGGCCCTGGGCCTGGGCCAGGATGACAAAGCCCCGCTGCCGCGGCGAAACGCGATGGTCCTGCTCGAGGAGGGTCACAACGCGCCGCCAGGAACTTCCGACAGTATTGGCGTGGTTGGCTTCGTCTACTGTCAT